>NC_016599.1:1333352-2666704 GCF_000236705.1 Owenweeksia hongkongensis DSM 17368
TAAGGAAAAGTTTGCTGAGCTCAATTTGGCCAATCACAGTTATCAAAATTTTGAGATTCCTTCGATTGAGGATTTTCCTGCATTACTGAAGAAAAATCCACAGCTTCACGGACTAAATGTGACCATTCCTTATAAGGAGGAAGTGCTACACTATTTGGATGAAATTTCACCTGAAGCGGAAAAAATTGGCGCGGTAAATACCATTTTGATAAAAAACCGCAAGCTAATAGGTTATAACACTGACACCTATGGTTTTGAACACAGCCTCGTTCCTATGCTTAATTTAAGTCATACAAAAGCACTTATCCTTGGAACCGGAGGAGCTTCAAAAGCAATTAGTTACACCCTCAATAAGCTGGGTATTGAAAATATAAAAGTAAGCCGATCGCCCTCCAAAAATCAGTGCTCATATAAGCAAGCAGCGACATTACTCGAAACCCATCTTTTAGTTGTAAACTCCACACCCTTAGGCACCTATCCTAATACTGAGGAAATCCCGCCTTTGGCATTAGATAAAGTTTCAGAAAATCACTTATTTTATGACTTGATTTACAACCCTATGAAGTCTGCTTTGTTAGTAGCAGCAGAAGGTCATGGAGCACAAATCAAAAATGGACACGAAATGCTAATCTTACAGGCCGAAAAAGCCTGGCAGATTTGGAATGATTAACAATTGCGTAAAGCACATCAGCTATGGAATCACAGGACAACCTGCACAATGCAGACGGAAACAAGAAAGAGAACGACATCGACAAGAACATTGAAAACACCAATGAAGAATCACTGGATGAACAGTCAATGTTAGCTGAAAGCCAAAAAGAAGAAAGCACGGCAGAGGTGAGTACCGATGAGGATATCCCTCAATCTGGTGAGCCTGAATTTAAGCCTGAAGCATCTTCTACTGAGAAATCAGAAAGCAAAGATGCTGGTGATTTAGATGGTGATGCCCTGGTTGCTGAATCGCAAAAGAAAGAAGCAGAAGTTATTGTTTCTGACGAAGAACTAGAAAAAGAGGATGATACTGAAGAAGTTCATTCTGATGAGGATGAGCATGATGAGCACGCGCACCATGAATTGGAAATGCCCGACTATGGTGAATTTACTCCAGAAGCACTTATTGCCGCTGCTGATAAGCTTTTGAAAAATGAGCCCATCCAAAAAATAAAAGATCATTTTGATGCTATCCGCAGAAACCTGCTGAAGCAATTAAATGAAGAGAGACAGCACAAGCTTGAGCAGTTTCTTGAAGGTGGTGGCGTAGAAATGGACTTCGAATACATTCAGCCACAGCGCGAAAAATTCAGAAATATATTTGGAGAGTACCGTAGCAAGAGACAAGCCTATTACAAGGATTTAGAGGATAAGTTGAACAACAACTTAAAAATAAAACTTGACCTAATAGAGCAGATAAAAGAGATTGTGACCAAGGATGAATCTATTGGTGACACCTTCAAAGAATTTAATAATATTCAGCAGGAATGGCGAAATACCGGCCCTGTGCCTCGCAGTGAATCTGGTGATTTGTGGCGTACCTATCATCATCATGTTGAGAATTTTTATGAGTTTATAAAAATCAACAAAGAGCTTCGTGATCTTGACTTTAAGAAAAATCGTGAAGCCAAGGAAAAGCTGATTGTAGAGGGTGAGGCATTACTTGAAAAAGACAATGTGCCGGAAGCTTTTAAAGCTTTGCAGCAGTTGCATAAAAAGTGGAAAATCGTGGGCCCGGTAGAGCGTGAAAATCGTGATGCCATGTGGGATCGTTTTAGTGACATCACCAAAAAACTACATGATAAACGTGAGGAGCATTATGCCTCTATGCGCGAGAAATCGGCAGAGCTTCTTGAGGAGAAAAAGAAGCTAGTGGAGCAACTGAAGGACATTGACTATAGCCATATCAATTCGCATCACAAGTGGCAGGAATCCATCAAAAAGGTAGAATCTATTCGTGAGGCCTTCCGCAAAATGGGAAGAATAAATCACCCTGACAATGACAAAATCTGGGATGAGTTTAGAGAAATACTTAAGGACTTTAACCACCAGAAAAATCAATATTATAAAGACCTGAAAAAGGCGCATCACGTAAATCTGGAGAAAAAGCGTGCCTTGGTAGACATAGCTCACAAGCTAAAAGATAGTGATGATTGGAAGGAAACTACCAATGAGATGAAGCGCATTCAGGCGCAGTGGAAGCAAATTGGTCATGTGCCAAAATCTGAATCAGATAAGATTTGGAAGGAATTCCGAGCAGCATGTAATCATTTCTTTGACCGCCTAACGCAACAAAATAAGGACAGAGATAAGCAGTTTGAAGGAAACTTTACTGCCAAAAAAGCTGTGCTTGACAAGCTGAGTGCTTATGAGCCAAACAAAGATGATCAGGCCAAAAGTGTGAATGCACTAAAAGAAATCATCAATGAGTGGAAACAAATTGGCCGTGTTCCTCGTGACAAGAATCAGATAGAATCTGACTTTAATAAAACGCTGGATGACAAGTTTAAGGCTATAGATATGGACCGCAAGGAGTCGCAGCGCATACGTTTTGAAAATAAGCTGGACTCACTTACCGATGGTAATGATGATCGCCAGCTGCGAAGAGAGCGCCAAGCAGTGCGCAAGCAGATTGAAGAAGCTCAAAAGGAACTAACTCAGCTTGAGACCAACCTTAGCTTTTTTAGCAGTAGCGACCCTAATAGCCCCTTACTGAAGGATGCTAACAAACGCATAAAACATCAGCAAGACCAAATAGAAATGCTGGACGAAAAAGTGAAGATTCTAAATGTGAAGATTCGCGAAGTACAGAAAGCTGATGAGGAGGAAGCTCCAGCTGAAGAGAAAAGTGAAGGTGGAGAAGAATAATCCGAAATAAAATAGAATTATGAAGGAGACCAATTGGTCTCCTTTTTTTTAATACTCTCCAAAACCTAAATATTAGAAATTGATATGTCTAGTGCAGATTCTTCCCGACATGCCGTAGAGTGGTTTGGAGCTCTTTGGACATATACTTTCAAAAGACGGGATCGCACTTTCAATGAAATATATTCAGAAAAGAATGCCTCCAAAAACAGAAGAATTGGTTTTGTTCTTCAACTATTGGCTATTCTGATAATTATTGGGATTATTATTCTAGTCATAAGCAACCCGGAGGTAATCTTTACGTCTATTTAATAAATAACCATAACACAATAGACTATGGGCGATCAATTCAAACTTTCAATAAATAACCCATGTCATCAAAATTTCGATGGCTTCAAACCAACCAATGCAGGAGGTTTTTGTAACTCATGCCAGAAGGAAGTTATCGACTTCAGTAAAATGAGTAAACCTGATATTATAGGATATTTCAAAAATCCAAAAAAAGAAACGTGTGGTCGTCTTACGCAAAACCAGCTGAAGGAAGAATATTCTCATATTCCTATACTTAAATCAGAATCAAATTTTCTAGCACATGGAGCTGGGTTAGTAGGTGTTTCCATACTCTCTATTCTACCTTTTTCCAGTACTCAAGCTCAACAACCAGATGTGTCAACTACTTTACAAATTGAAAATGGAGAAGGAAGTAAAGTAGATGTACCCAACAAAATTGATCAGATTGACAATTTACTGTCAGGTGTCGTAACTGATGCAAAAACTGGAGAAACTATTCCTTTTGCTAATGTGTGGTTGAAAGGATCAAGAAATGGGGCTTCAACTGACTTTGATGGTCGATTTAAATTTCCAGTTCCTTTAACGATAGGAGATGTTCTCGTTATTAGCTTTACTGGTTATCAAACACAAGAGTACACTATAACTAATGAAACTAACCTTGATGTGAAATTGGAGATCGATTTGAGAGAATCTGAGGTAGTATTTATGGGTGAAGTTTCCATTGAACAAGTATATAAATCGGAAAGAACCCTGTGGCAAAAACTAAAATCATTCTTCATTTGAAAAACTGCTTATTTACTTTGCTGCTCATATTTTCAATATTTGCATCAAGTCAAGTTTCCGATTTTCAAAATATAAACCTTCAAAAGGCAGATAGCATTGCCGATTTTTATCATGGTGAAAGTTTAACCAATCTGCCTCTTTTGTCTTTTAAATTAACCAATGACTTAACTACTCCGGTGGAGAAATTCCGATCATTACATACTTGGGTGTGTAAGAATATAGAGAATGATTACGGCTTTTACCTCGAGAATAAAAGACACCGTGAGTTTTTTCAAAAGGACAGTATTAAGCTAAATGATTGGAATAAATCATTTCAAAAAAGAGTCTTCACAAAACTTTTAGAAGATCGACAAACAATATGTACTGGTTACGCCTATCTTGTAATGGAGCTAGCAAATCAAGCGGGCATTAAGTGTAAAATTATAGATGGTTATGCACGTACACCTAGTTCTAATGTAAAGACACTGGGAATTCCTAATCATTCTTGGAACGCGGTTCAATTAAATGAAAAATGGTACCTCTGCGATCCCACTTGGTCTAGCGGAAATATTTACCCCTTTGGAGAGGTTAGTAAATTTGTACACCAATATAATGACGGCTACTTCCTTTGTGATCCCAGTTTTTTCATTAAAAATCATTTCCCTTTGGATACAGCTTGGACTCTTACCGGGCAATTTAGTGTAGCCGATTTTCTAAATGGACCAATTGTTTACAATTCTGCTTTTAGGTATGGACTCTATCCTACTTCACCCAAATCAATGCAATTAAAACTGACCAAAAATGACAGCATTACATTTTCGTTCCATACCGATGAACAAATAGACGCCAATAAAATATATTTTAGACTAATAAGCGGTTCTCACAAGATAACTGCTGTCCCCGAAATTATTACTCAAGACAATGGAATTTTAATATTGCAGCATTCCTTTAATAAGAGTGGTTACTCAGACCTACATATAATGATAGAAGATCAAGTATTAATAACTTATACAGCTAGTGTTAATCGCAAATAAAGACAGACAAATCAATTGATCTACTTCTCTTTGTCAAAGAAACTTGTAGCTCATCCCGTTCCCGCGCGTTTTCCAAAGCGGGATTTGCTTTTATATTTTATGCCCCGGCTCGTTTATAAGGGTATCTGTCCTCCATTAATGGCAATGAAAAAATGAATAACCAAGTAGATTTCAAAATATTCACTAGGAAAAAAGGCCTCATATTTACTGTGAACAGGGTTGTCTATCCACTACTGCTTGGTTCGTTAGGAATTGCATATTTAGCTGATAAGTACTTAAATCAAAATGTTCTTGAAAGCATTGGAACAACTGGTGGAATTATAGGATGTATTCTAATGATTTATTTTAACATAGCTAAGTTATCCACCAGAAAACCGCTGAACGGTGATTTAAGTAAAAGATTAATTTTCTGCCCATCGGAAATCATTATCGATAGCCAAAAGATTGATTTAAAAGAGATTAAAAAAATTGAATTCTCTGTTACAGATTATTTTGACCGATTTGAGTACTCCATTAGAGGAGATTTGAATCCATGTAGATCAAACGGAACTTCAAATCTTTGCGAATTAAAACTGGTAAATGGAGAGAACATACGAGTGAATTTCCAACTTATGTATGAGGGTGAATTCCTAAAAATGCGTGAACTGCTATTAGAGTACTACTTTGAAAATAAAATTCACTTTTTAAGATTGATTGAGTACTTAGAAATTCAGGAGTACCAGGAAATTCAAGAATTTAAGAAAACCCTAACTCCTTCAAAACTTTCAATATAGAGTAATCTTCCAAGGCTTTACAAATAAATTTTATACATCTTCCCACTATCGGTAATAGCGTACAGCGCTCCATCGGTTCCTTCCAGTACATCACGGAAACGTTCGTTTTCATCTTCCAAAAGACGCTCTTCTCTCACCACTCTGTTTCCTTCAATCACTAATCGTGCAATGTGCTGCCCACTCAGGCATGCTAAAAACAAGTTGTTCGTCCACTCGCTAATCATGCTTCCTGAGTAAAAAGTAATTCCACTGGGGGAAACCACCGGATCCCAATAGTAAACCGGTTGCTCCATACCTTCCTTTTGGGTAATTCCCTGCCCAATCGGTCCACCGGAATATTCTACTCCGTAAGAAATGGCGGGCCAGCCATAATCATTGCCGGGCTTTATCAAATTCACTTCATCGCCACCTTTGGGGCCAAATTCTGCTTCCCACAAATCTCCTGTAACAGGATGCCTGGCCAGGCCTTGTACATTGCGATGTCCGTAGGAATATATTTCCGGCAATACGTCTGTTTGCCCTATAAAAGGATTTCCCGGGGCAGGACTGCCATCCGTTGTAATTCGCACAATTTTACCCAAAGCAGCATCCAGGTTTTGCGCCTCCGGGCGAGATTGTTTGTTGGAACGCTCCCCTGTGCTTACGAACAAATTTCCGTCTGCATCCCAAACCAAACGTGAACCATAATGCAGCGTACTGTTAAACTCAGGAAATGCCACGTAAATCACCTGCGCATTTTCAATTTCGGTTTCGTCATTCGAAAGCTTTCCTTTTCCCACGGCAGTGGCGGTACCATTATTTCCATTTTTTGAAAATGACCAATACACTATTCGATTAGATGCAAAATTGGGGTCAACAGCTACATCCAGCAAGCCTCCCTGCCCGGAACTGTTTACCGGAGGTAAGCCTGTAATTTCGCCCCCTACACTCCCCGACTGCGAAACAATGCGCATCGTTCCATTTTTCTCAGTAACCAAAATTCTACCATCCGGTAAGTTGCACATTCCCCAAGGGCTGGATAAGCCATTGGCAAATTCTGTAACCGTATAGTCTGTCTTGGTTTTTATACCAAGCACCCGGGTTTGCCCTTCAAACGCTGGTTCATAATCGGTATTAGGAGGATTGGTTTCTACCGGAGGAAGGATACTATCCGTAGGGCTTGTTGGTTTATTGTCCGCCAGTTCATCACTTCTATTTTCTGAACATGAAGAAAACGCAACATTTGCTACTAAGCCCAGCACTACACTCAAAATGATTCTCTTGAAATTTCTCATAATACAATCTTAGCCTTGAGAAACTGGTCTTATCTGCAATTCATTTACATGCACGTTGTCTCCTTGAGTAACGGCATAGTAAATAGCTTTGGCAATATCATCGCTATCCAGAAAATCAAGATCTCCCATTTTGTTCTTAAAATCGTCCATCAATTCTTCATCCGTAATGCTTTCAGTAAGCTCAGTCTCCACTGCTCCTGGTTCTATACAAGTAATTCTGATATTATGACCAGGCGAAAGTTCTTTGCGCAGCCCATCGCTTAAAGCTCGTACCGCAAATTTTGTTGCCGAGTATACAGCGCTTCCAGGCATCACCTCACGTCCAGCTACACTGCTGATGTTTATGATATGGCCACTTTTACGCTCCACCATATCCGGCAGTACTTCTGCCAGGCAATACAGCACCCCGTTTATATTCACATCAACCATTTTCAGCCATTCATCCACATGCATATTTTTCATGTAGCTAAGGGGCATAATACCAGCGTTATTTACCAAAACATCACACACTCCAAAAGTGTCTTTTGTCTGCTTTACTAGGTTTTTGATATCATCGCGCTTGGTTACATCAGCTTCCACCACCAGCGCAGTGCCACCTTTATCACTAATCTCTTTTTTAAGCTCTTCAAGCTTTTCTTTGCGCCTTGCGGATATCACAACTTTAGCTCCATCCTGGGCTAATTTCAGTGCAGTGGCTCTACCTATTCCGCTACTTGCCCCTGTGATGATTACTACTTTGTCTTTTAAATTCATATCGGTTATTTTTTCTTTAAATTAAATTTTCAAAGCCTCATGATGGCTTTTACGTTTACAAATTCTTTTACTCCAAAACCTCCGTGCTCGCGTCCATATCCTGAGTTTTTTACTCCACCAAAAGGCATATTGGGTTGGGCTAAGCCAAATGAATTGATAAATATCATGCCCGTATCAAAATGCTCCTTAGCTAGCTGAAAGGCTTTGTCCTCATCTTTAGAAAAGATACCCCCCCCAAGGCCAAAGCGACTATCGTTTGCAATACGCATAGCGTCTTCATCATCTTTAGCATAAATGAGTGAGGCCACTGGCCCAAACAATTCATCATCATAAGCAGGCTGACCGGGCTTTACATTACCCAACACTGTGGCAGGATAATAAAACCCATCACCTTCAGGAATTTCACCCCCGCACAAAATTTCAGCTCCGTTTTCAACACTCTTTTCAACTTGCTCATGAAGTTCTTTACGTAAATCTTCTCGAGCTATGGGGCCCAGCTTATTGTCACTATTATTGGGATCGCCATATTTCAGGCTAGCCATTTTTGTCACAAATCCTTCCTTAAATTTATCATAGAGTTTATCTACTACTATAAAACGTTTTGCGGCCACACAGGTTTCTCCATTATTGAATACCCTACCTCTTACGCAGTGCTTTATGGCCACTTCCAGATCAGCGTCCTCCAGCACAATATAGGCATCATTAGAACCTAGTTCCAATACGGCTTTCTTTAGTTTATTACCCGCTAGTTTTCCTATGTGCTTGCCCGCATCGGGGCTACCAGTAAGGGTTACTCCGCGTACCAAATCATTACCAATTACGTCATCTGACTGATCGTGGTCAATCACCAACACTGTAAATAAGTTTTGGGGTAAACCGGACTTTTTGATAATCTCCTGAAGCTTAAGCCCTGAGCCCGTAACCGAACTTGCGTGTTTTAAAAGCACACCATTACCAGCCATTAGGCTAGCTATTGTATATCGAATTACTTGATACACGGGAAAATTCCAGGGCTGAATGCCGTACACCACACCAATAGGGGAATAAGT
This sequence comes from Owenweeksia hongkongensis DSM 17368, assembly GCF_000236705.1. Classification (NCBI taxonomy): domain Bacteria; kingdom Pseudomonadati; phylum Bacteroidota; class Flavobacteriia; order Flavobacteriales; family Owenweeksiaceae; genus Owenweeksia; species Owenweeksia hongkongensis. The sequence continues at coordinate 1,342,145 of NC_016599.1, forward strand.
GACTAGGCCACGACCACCCTCGGGTAATTCGCGTTCCTCATCGGCAAGCTGTGATGGACCATTCTTAGCAGTATATTCACATAGAGCAGAACAAAGGTCAATTTCCGACTCTGCCTGTCTCTTCAATTTACCCATCTCCTGCACTATGATTTTTACAAGATCTTCCTTGTTTTCCTGCAGTGCATTCCCGATTGACCTAATCTTCTCAGCCCTTTCTTTGTGAGAAACAAACTTCCAGCTTAGAAAAGCCTCATGGCACGCTTCGATGGCTTGGTTTACCTCGCCATCACTCATTAGTTTATAATCCTTTATTTTCTTTCCGTTTGCAGGATTGGTGGTGCTGATGATTTTACTATCCGCTTCTGAATTACTCATTGTGTATGTTTTCAAAAGCTAACACAAACACACAACTAATGTTTTGATAATCAAATAACTTAACAGAATACACCAAGAAAGTGCGTGAGGAGAGACTTTTAGGCTTAGCCGCTTGTCTTCACTGAATCAAAGTTCCTTTAAATTAACTCCACGGGAGTTGGTAGAATTAAGTACCAGGCCAAATAACACTCGGTGATTAGAACTTACGCAACCTCTACTCTACCCAACTTGTAGAGCATACGGCCGTGGCTAACCAAGGCACTTCCAAAAGTAGATTGAGAATAGTAAGGCACTCCAAATTCCTTGGCGGTCTTTTCTACAATAGGTGCCAAATTGGGGTAGTGAACATGGCAAATGTTGCTTAGCAAGTGGTGTTCTACCTGAAAGTTAAGCCCGCCAAACCACCAGGTAATGAACTTATTTCCGGTAGCAAAATTGGTAGTGGTGTACATTTGATGTACGGCCCATGTATCTTCCAATCTTCCTGCTTCATTTGGTAATGGGTAGGCGCAATCAGGCATTACGTGCGCCAATTGAAAAATAATACTGAGAATAAAACCTGTAAAAAGATGCATGAAAGCCCAGCATCCAATAAAGAAAAAAACGGACTGTGGCAAAAGGATACTTGGTAATATAATGAGGTACCCGAAGTAAATCACCTTCCACATTATCAATTCCGCCAGATAGCCTCTGGTTTTCTTTTTCGACTTGATCAGTCCTTTTTTTGAATAACTAAAGATTTGCTTGAATTCTTTGACGGTGGTACGCATAATGCTCAACAGCATATACAAGAACCAAGCATATATATACTGTCCCTTGTGTATTTTTTTTAGCGGATCATGTGGTGACAATCTTAAAATGGGCGGAGCATCAATATCATCATCTGCGCCTTCAATATTGGTGTAAGTATGATGTAACACATTATGCTGCAATTTCCACATGGCCGGAAATATCCCTATTAGATTTGAGGCATGACCGATAAAAGTGTTGACCCATGAGTAACGAGAGTAGCACCCGTGGTTGGCATCGTGCATAATATTCACCCCTGCAAAGGCGGTTGCAATTCCCATAACTCCCCATAGCCCAAATATGAGCCATGGATTGGTAACCAAACCTGTGATAAACAAAATGTAGGGAACTATGTAGAGAAGGACAATGAAAATAGTTTTGAGAACCATGTTGGTGTTCGCAAAACGTGAAATATCATTTTCTTCAAAATACGCTCTGATTCTTTTCTTTACCGTTTTATCAAAACCTGCTTGCTCAGCTTGAAACCTAAAAACCTTCCTATCCATACTGTATTATCACTCTTTTAATGTAATCCGAGAAAGATAAACAGCTGAATGAGGTCAGTGGTCAAATGAAACGGAGGGACACCTAATTTTTTTATTTGATAAGACTATTGTGTAAACCGGGCTAAAATCCCGTGTTTTCACTTTCTTAACATGTTTCGGCTAAGTTACTCGAATAAGAGGGCTGTGCAACTAAGTAGGCCGATGATTCTTTACGCCTTATCGGGTAGCTACAACGGTGGGATTCTTATTCTATTTCATCTCAGCCTGCTTTTTTCCGTGCTAACTCATGATTTTGTTGAAGGAAAGAACAAAGGATTCCTCCACTCGGTTATAGAGAAGGTTACCATAAACAAATAATTTTTCATCATTTAATCATCCTTTTCTATCTGCCAGTCTTTAAACGAAAAAGGCTGCCTATTTTTGCAAAATGGCACAAAACTTTAAGATTACTTCCAAGTATTCTCCTACAGGGGATCAACCGCAGGCTATCAAAGAATTAGTAGAGGGTATAAAACGTGGCGACCGCTATCAAAACCTGCTGGGGGTAACGGGTTCTGGTAAAACTTTTACCGCTGCCAATGTGGTAGAGCAAATCAACAAACCAACTCTTGTACTTAGCCATAATAAGACTTTGGCGGCACAGCTTTACAGCGAATTCAAAAATTACTTTCCTGATAATGCTGTCGAATACTTTGTTTCATACTACGATTATTATCAGCCAGAAGCTTACATCCCATCCAGCGGAACCTACATTGAGAAGGATCTTTCGATAAATGATGAAATAGAAAAACTGCGACTGAGCACCACTTCTTCCCTCCTTTCGGGGCGAAGCGATGTGCTTGTGGTGGCGTCTGTTTCATGCCTTTACGGAATTGGTAATCCTCAGGAATTTGCCAATCAGGTGATTGAGTTAAAAGTTGGGCAAGTAATCGGTCGAAACGCCTTTTTGCACCTTTTAGTAAGTGCACTTTATAGTCGCACTACTGCTGAGTTTAACCGTGGTAGCTTTCGCGTAAAAGGTGATACGGTAGATGTATTTCCTGGATATTCCGACACCGCATTTCGCATTCACTTTTGGGGAGATGAAATTGAGGCCATTGAGCGCTTCGATCCTTCTTCACGGGATGTTTTGGAGAAATTTGATACCGTTCGAATTTTCCCTGCCAACATATTTGTAACCGGAAAAAATCAATTGAATTCTGCCATTCATCAAATTCAGGATGACATGGTAAAGCAGGTAGATTTCTTTAAGATGAATCAGCGTCCGCTTGAAGCAAAACGCCTACAGGAGCGCACCGAGTTTGACCTCGAAATGATTCGTGAATTAGGCTACTGTTCAGGAATAGAAAACTACTCACGTTACTTGGATGGCCGCCTACCAGGCACAAGACCTTTCTGCCTGTTGGATTATTTTCCCGATGACTATTTGATGCTCATTGACGAAAGTCACGTTACTATTTCGCAAGTCCGCGCCATGTATGGAGGTGACCGTTCCCGTAAGGAAAACCTGGTGGAATATGGATTTAGACTTCCTGCTGCCATGGACAATCGTCCATTGAAGTTTGAAGAATTTGAAATGCTTCAAAACCAAGTGATTTACATCAGTGCAACACCTGCCGATTACGAGTTAGAGAAAAGTGACGGTGTTGTAGTAGAGCAGCTTATCCGCCCTACGGGACTACTCGATCCTATCATTGAGGTTCGCCCAGTGGAAAATCAGGTGGACGACTTGATGGAAGAAATAAACAAACGTACTGATGTGGACGAGCGAGTTTTGGTGACAACCCTTACTAAAAGGATGGCTGAAGAGTTGACCAAATACCTTACTCGCTACGGCATTCGTTGCCGCTATATTCACTCCGATGTGGACACCCTAGAGCGTGTTGAAATTATGCGCGATTTACGTCTTGGTGTTTTTGATGTATTGATAGGTGTAAACCTTCTCCGTGAAGGCTTGGACTTACCTGAAGTTTCGCTCGTTGCCATTTTGGATGCTGACAAAGAAGGCTTCCTTCGTGCTGAGCGCTCTTTGGTGCAAACTGTTGGACGTGCCGCTCGTAATCTTAACGGAAAAGCCATAATGTATGCTGATAAAATGACCAACAGCATGCAGCGTACTATTGATGAAACCAATCGTAGGCGTAGCATTCAGCAAGAGTACAACGAGAAACATGGCATCACCCCAACTGCTCTTGATAAGTCTACCGATGCTTTGCTCCCAGGTGCAAAAGCCACTATTATGAACCCTTATGTTCAAGTAGGCGGTACACCTATGGCAGCTGATATAAAGGAGGTATATCATAGTAAGCAAGATATGCAAAAGGACATTGAGAAGATTCGTAAGAAAATGGAGAATGCCGCTAAAGCCCTTGACTTTATTGAAGCAGCCCGTCTTCGTGATGAACTTGGAATGATGGAGGATCGTATGAAAAAAGAGTTTTCTTAAGTCTTGGTAAAAAAAAAATCCAAAGTCAATGCTGACTTTGGATTTCAGTGTTGTAATAGAGGCGTTTGAGCGCATTAGCAATTCACATAAATAACCCCAATACTGCGGGGAGTTGAGTCACCGCTTTCGTTAATGGTTACGATTGGTAATGCATGTCCTATTTCGGTAAAATTCACCAATTCTTCACAAGTAGCTTCCAATTGGTCTTCTGCATTTTCATGCAAAGTCATTACCGCAGACAATTGCATTGCTCCGCTTATTTCTACCTCAGTAAGCAAGAATGAACTAATTTCATAAGATGTTACTCCCGGTTTTTTCTTAACAGATACTTGTAAACTTTTGCCTTCCCCGGAACCTAGCCCACCTGTCGGGTTTACTCCCCATACGCAATCCCCAAGCTCAAAGTCACATTCCTCATTATTATCAGCATTTACATCCCCGTTAATAGGTGCATCACCATAACCTTGAGGATAATTGATAAATTCAAAATCTCCAGGATATCCTTCACCCATCTGAAAAGTAAAGACCGCTTCATCCACAGTAGCTCCGCTCTCACTTGTTAAGTCAAACTGTATAGTATCATTTACTAAATTACCTATACTATTTACTGGTTGAGGAAAACTACCCTTTAAGGTGATCGCAAGACTTACATCTCCGTTATCCTTTGCAAAACTTACTTTGTTTACGCTTAGAGTATAATTATTCATGACTTTAATAATATTGTTTTTTTAGTGTGGACGAATGTAGGCGAAATCCAATATTTTTGAAACATCTAAAAAAATAGCTTCTTGAACTTCCCTTCCACCATCCGCTCAGTTTTTCTTATTATAATATTTTATCTTGCTACTTCGCTTTCACTCAAAGCGCAATCAGGCAATAAGAGAAAACAATCCAAAAACCTTGTTAATACTTATTTAGATTCTGCATGGAATAACTATGTTGCGCACCTCCCTTTTGATCATTTTGTAATAAGCGCTGATTCAATCGCCAAAAGTGAAGGTTTACCTGAGCTATTTTCCACCATTTATGGATATAAAGGTTTATATTTTTCCTCAATAGGTAATACGGATTCTTCCATTTATTACCAGCTTCAAGCCATCAAGATTTTTGAAAGCGTAGATTCTCTAGCCCCCAAATTGGTAAATGCTTACTATAATTTAGCGGATACATACGAAAGAGCCGAATTAGACAACAAAGCATTGTTTTATGCTCGTAAATCCCTGGAGCAAGCCAAAATTATGGGTAATTCAGTTGATGTGAGGTATTGCTATACCCTTATTGCATCCATCCTAACCTCCATGGCAAACCATATAAAAGATGATTTAAAAAATTATAGCTTAAGAAGTGAGGCGATAAAAGAAAGCAGAAAAGCATTACGCGGAAGTAATTACGATAGCTTACTCAGTTTTGAGTTTAATGCTCTGTTAAGTCTTTCAGATAATTACCGAGAAATTTACGCTCTTCCTCGCGATGGTGAAAATTACACTATTTCCCATTACCTAGACTCAGCTGAAAAGTATAACAACATCGCATATTCTCATACGCCAGATTCAATGGTTCATCTAAAAAACGTGGCATTAGCGCAGAAAAGTTTTATACTACAGGAAAGGGGAGAGTTTGACGAAGCCTTGGAGCTTCTAAACCAAGCTGGAAAAGTTCTAATGATGAATAGTGACTTATCCAATGTCCAACGGTTCTACAAGGCTAAAGAAGATCTATATCTAGAGATGGGCATCATGGACAGTGCCTTCTACTACCAAAAGTTACATTACAATATTTCGGATAGCATTGCAGATTTGGAAACCCGCAAATATACCAATCAGTTGGAAACGCAATATGAAACGGCAAAAAAGGAAAAGCGCATTCAAGCTTTAGAAACCCAGAGCAAACTGCAAAAAGCCAAAAATCAACTCTCACTAACAGTTGCTATCGCTATAGGTGTTATTCTCATTATCGTTATCTACTTTTTAATTCAAAATAGAAAGAAGTCTAAACGATTGGCAGAGCAAAACAAAATCATTCAACAATCACACAAAGAGATTGAAGACTTAATCAGGGAAAGTCATCACCGTATTAAGAATAACCTCCAGGTTGTAAGTAGTCTTCTTAAAATGCAAAGCAAAAACGCAAAGTCAGAAGAAACCAAAGCAAACCTACTGGAGGCTTTCAATAGGGTAAAAACAATTGCTGTACTTCACCAAAAACTTCAGGGTAGTCAAACCTTTAAGCAAATACAAATGCAAGAGTTTGTTTCGCAACTCACAGAAGCTATTCAGGGCAGTGTTATGAGTTCTAATCAGGATATTCAGTTAAGCACAGATGTAGATCCTATTTTACTTTCCACCGATCAATCTATTTCAATTGGCCTCATTATTAATGAAGTGCTTACCAACAGTTTTAAGTACGCTTTCGCGGAAAAAAAAGGTTCCATTATACTACAGCTAAAAGAAGAAGAAACGGACAACATTATTCTTAAAATTTATGATGACGGCAAAGGCCTTCCTGAAGATTTTGATATTAGCCAAAATCCAAGCCTTGGCTATAAAATTATAAATTCAATGACCGTTAAGTTAAAAGGCAAATTGGATATTTCAGGCATTAACGGAACATGCACGTCCATTCACTTCAAAAAAACTCCTATTGCCTAAATAATCTTACAAGAGAAGCAAAAAGTTGGTGTTATATTAGCCGTCAGGAATATATGACAAATCAACTGGACAACATACTTATCGTAGAAGACGAACCGCTTATCGCGGAAGATATATCTGACACTCTACAAGACGCTGGTTACGGTATAGCCGGCATCGCACACAGTGCAGATGCTGCTATCAAAATTCTTAAAAATTCGTCACCCAGTTTAGCTTTGTTGGATATCAATATTGATGGCCACATTGATGGGCTCATGTTAGCTAAAATCATTAATAATGACTTTAATGTTCCCTTTATCTTCCTTACTTCCTTTACAGATGAGAAAACACTTAATGAGGTAAAAAAATTGAAGCCTTTTGGTTTTATCGTCAAGCCTTTTGACGATAAGGAGCTTATTACCAATATAGAGCTAGCGATTGATAAATTTAAAGAGGAAAGTAAGGAACTGGCAAGTGTAGAAAGTAATCTCAATGATTCTTTTTTCCTCAAACAGGATGGATCACTCATCAAAGTCAGCACTTCCGAAATCCTGTACGCTGAAGCTTTTGATAATTATTGCTTCATCCACACTCATGAAAAGAAGTATTTACTTCCTCATACCCTCAAAGCTATTTCTCAAAAACTTGAAGGAAATCTATTCCTGAGAATTCACAGGAGTTTCTTGGTAAATCTTAATGCTATCGAAGTAATTAATGAAGACCACTTATTGATTAATAATAAGTGTATCCCTGTGGCCAAGAGCTCTAAAGCAGAATTACTCAATCGAATTTCGCTCTTGTAGCAAACCTCCATTTTATTCTATACCATACCATCTCATGCCTTTCGGCTAATTTTTTGGTTTTGGCATAAACTAAAAAAGCCTCGCGATCAATGAAGAAAGCGAGGCTTTAAAAAGTGGCAACGACATACTCTCCCGGATATTACTCCAGTACCATCTGCGCTGGTGGGCTTAACTGCTCTGTTCGGAATGGGAAGAGGTGATCCCCACCGCTATAGTCACCATAAATCTTTAAGTAGATTTATTGGGTTCCTGTATTGTGGATCCAACTACTAATATTTTAAAATAACATATCGAGAAAATGAATACATAAAACCTGTCATTAGAAAGCTAACGGGTAATTAGTACTACTCGGCTATGACATTACTGCCTTTACACCTATAGCCTATCAACGTCATCATCTATAACGACCCTTAAAAGAAATCTCATCTTGAGGCGAGTTTCGCACTTATATGCTTTCAGTGCTTATCTCTTCCAGACATAGCTACCCTGCGATGCAGCTGGCGCCACAACAGGTGCACTAGAGGTCTGTCCAACTCGGTCCTCTCGTACTAAAGTCAGCCCCCCTCAAATTTCTAACGCCCGCAGTAGATAGAGACCGAACTGTCTCGCGACGTTCTGAACCCAGCTCGCGTGCCACTTTAATGGGCGAACAGCCCAACCCTTGGGACCTTCTCCAGCCCCAGGATGTGACGAGCCGACATCGAGGTGCCAAACCCCCCCGTCGATGTGAGCTCTTGGGGGAGATCAGCCTGTTATCCCCGGCGTACCTTTTATCCTTTGAGCGATGGCCCTTCCATGCGGAACCACCGGATCACTATGCTCTACTTTCGTACCTGCTCGACTTGTAGGTCTCACAGTCAAGCGCCCTTGTGCCATTACACTCTACGCACGGTTACCAAGCGTGCTGAGGGCACCTTTAGAAGCCTCCGTTACTCTTTTGGAGGCGACCACCCCAGTCAAACTACCCACCAAGCAATGTCCCCCTTGCGGGGTTAGGCTCCAAATAAACAAAGGGTGGTATTTCAAGGTTGACTCCACAACACCTAGCGATGCCGCTTCAAAGTCTCCCACCTATCCTACACATTGTTTATCCGAAGTCAATACTAAGCTGTAGTGAAGGTGCACGGGGTCTTTTCGTCCCACTGCGGGTAAACGGCATCTTCACCGTTACTACAATTTCACCGAGCTCATGGCCGAGACAGTGCCCAGATCGTTACACCATTCGTGCAGGTCGGAACTTACCCGACAAGGAATTTCGCTACCTTAGGACCGTTATAGTTACGGCCGCCGTTTACTGGGGCTTCAATTCAATGCTTCGCAAAGCTAACATCTCCTCTTAACCTTCCAGCACCGGGCAGGTGTCAGACCCTATACATCATCTTTCGATTTAGCAGAGTCCTATGTTTTTGATAAACAGTCGCCTGGGCCTTTTCACTGCGGCCACACCGAAGTGTGGCGCCTCTTCTCCCGAAGTTACGAGGCCATTTTGCCTAGTTCCTTAGCCATGAATCACTCGAGCACCTTAGGATTCTCTCCTTGACTACCTGTGTCGGTTTACGGTACGGGTTGTATTTACCTGAAGCTTAGAGGTTTTTCTTGGAAGTCTGATTAGGTCCATATCTCGTCATCCGAAGATTCTGAGTACTATCACCTTCGACAAGCTTTGCGGATTTGCCTACAAAGCTTATATCTACAGGTTTTAACGCACTATTCCGTCAGTGCGCAGGACTTTCACTACTCCGTCACCCCATCGCAGTAAATACAAGTATTGGAATATTAACCAATTGTCCATCCACTACCCCATTCGGGTTCGCGTTAGGTCCCGACTAACCCTGAACCGATTAGCGTTGTTCAGGAAACCTTAGTCTATCGGTGAGCGGGTTTCTCGCCCGCTTTATCGTTACTTATGCCTACATTTTCTTTTCTAAGCGCTCCAGCATACCTCACAGTACACCTTCTACGCCCTTAGAATGCTCCCCTACCACTCTTTCGAGTCCATTGCTTCGGCAGTATGCTTAATGCCCGATTATTATCCACGCCCGATCGCTCGACTAGTGAGCTGTTACGCACTCTTTAAATGAATGGCTGCTTCCAAGCCAACATCCTAGCTGTCAAAGCAATCGGACCACGTTTGATCAACTTAGCATACATTTGGGGGCCTTAGCAGATGGTCTGGGTTGTTTCCCTCTCGGACATGGACCTTAGCACCCATGCCCTCACTGCTGATCATATCTACTAGCATTCGGAGTTTGACAGGATTTGGTAGGCGGTGAAGCCCCCGCATCCAACCAGTCGCTCTACCTCTAGTAGACTCAATATCAACGCTGCACCTAAATGCATTTCGGGGAGTACGAGCTATTTCCCAGTTTGATTAGCCTTTCACCCCTACCCACAGCTCATCCCAAGACTTTTCAACGTCAACGGGTTCGGTCCTCCACTCTGTGTTACCAGAGCTTCAACCTGGCCATGGGTAGATCACCGGGTTTCGCGTCTACCCCCACTAACTATGTCGCCCTATTCAGACTTGCTTTCGCTTCGGCTGCGGATTTTCAATCCTTAACCTCGCTAGTGAGGAGTAACTCGTAGGCTCATTATGCAAAAGGCACGCTGTCACAGAATAAATCTGCTCCAACCGCTTGTAAGCGTACGGTTTCAGGTACTATTTCACTCCCTTATTCAGGGTACTTTTCACCTTTCCCTCACGGTACTAGTTCGCTATCGGTCTTTTAGGAGTATTTAGCCTTACCGGATGGTTCCGGCAGATTCACACAGGATTTCACATGTCCCGCGCTACTCAGGATACCACTAGGAATTATTCGAACTTACGTATACGGGTCTATCACCCTCTATGGAGACACTTTCCAGTATCTTCTACTTCGTTGAACATTCCACAGCGTGGTCCTACAACCCCAATCATGCCGAAACATGATTGGTTTGGGCTGTTCCCGTTTCGTTCGCCACTACTCAGGGAATCACTATTGTTTTCTCTTCCTCCGGGTACTTAGATGTTTCAGTTCCCCGGGTTTGCCCCCTTGCGGGTAACATACCTTCAGTATGCTGGGTTGCCCCATTCGGAAATCTACGGATCAAAGATTATGTGCATCTCCCCGTAGCTTATCGCAGCTTGTCACGTCCTTCATCGCCTCTAAAAGCCAAGGCATCCACCGTACGCCCTTAATTACTTTCTTAATGATTTACAAATTTTATGTATTCACTCTCAATATGTCAAAGAACTTTTGGAAAAAGTATTAAGTACTGAGTGGTTAGTATTTGACGGTAAGTCTTAGTACTTTCTACTGCATACTTTGTACTCTATTTTCCCTATGTGGAGAATATCGGAGTCGAACCGATGACCTCCTGCGTGCAAGGCAGGCGCTCTAGCCAGCTGAGCTAATCCCCCTTTTCTAAATTGTAGTCCCGCGCAGACTTGAACTGCGGACCTCTACATTATCAGTGTAGCGCTCTAACCAGCTGAGCTACGGGACTTTATTTCCTGAAGAAATGATCCCCGTTTCAAAACTGATGTAAGACTTCAGAAAAGGAAAAAAAGAAAAGAAAAAGAAGGGAAATATAACCTCAAAAGAAGTTCTATTCTCTAAAAGGAGGTGTTCCAGCCGCACCTTCCGGTACGGCTACCTTGTTACGACTTAGCCCCAGTCACTAGTTTTACCCTAGGCAGCTCCTTTCGGTGACCGACTTCAGGCACCCCCAGCTTCCATGGCTTGACGGGCGGTGTGTACAAGGCCCGGGAACGTATTCACCGCGCCATGGCTGATGCGCGATTACTAGCGATTCCAGCTTCACGCAGTCGAGTTGCAGACTGCGATCCGAACTGAGATAGTGTTTAGAGATTAGCATCACATCGCTGTGTAGCTGCCCTTTGTCACTACCATTGTAGCACGTGTGTGGCCCTGGACGTAAGGGCCGTGATGATTTGACGTCATCCCCACCTTCCTCACCGCTTGCGCGGGCAGTTTTCCTAGAGTCCCCGACATTACTCGCTGGCAACTAAGAATAGGGGTTGCGCTCGTTATGGGACTTAACCCGACACCTCACGGCACGAGCTGACGACAACCATGCAGCACCTTGTAAATTGTCCGAAGAAAAACTGATTTCTCAGCCTGTCAATCTACATTTAAGCCCAGGTAAGGTTCCTCGCGTATCATCGAATTAAACCACATGCTCCACCGCTTGTGCGGGCCCCCGTCAATTCCTTTGAGTTTCACTCTTGCGACGCGTACTCCCCAGGTGGATCACTTAATGCTTTCGCTTGGCCGCTGACTGTATATCGCCAACAGCGAGTGATCATCGTTTACGGCGTGGACTACCAGGGTATCTAATCCTGTTTGCTACCCACGCTTTCGTCCCTTAGCGTCAGTGATAGCTTAGTGAGCTGCCTTCGCAATAGGTGTTCTATGTCATATCTATGCATTTCACCGCTACATGACATATTCCGCCCACTTCAACTATACTCAAGAATACCAGTATCAATGGCAGTGCTACAGTTAAGCTGCAGGCTTTCACCACTGACTTAATATCCCGCCTACGGACCCTTTAAACCCAATAAATCCGGATAACGCTTGGACCCTCCGTATTACCGCGGCTGCTGGCACGGAGTTAGCCGGTCCTTATTCTTATGGTACCTTCAGCCTCGGACACGTCCGAGGGTTTATTCCCATATAAAAGCAGTTTACAACCCATAGGGCCGTCATCCTGCACGCGGCATGGCTGGTTCAGACTTTCGTCCATTGACCAATATTCCTCACTGCTGCCTCCCGTAGGAGTCTGGTCCGTGTCTCAGTACCAGTGTGGGGGATCACCCTCTCAGGCCCCCTACCTATCGTTGCCTTGGTAGTCCGTTACACTACCAACTAGCTAATAGGACGCATGCTCATCCCTATCCACCGAAGCTTTAATTATAAGAACATGTGATCTCATAATATTATGGAGTATTAATCCAAATTTCTCTGGGCTATCCTCCTGATAGGGGTAGATTGCATACGCGTTACGCACCCGTGCGCCACTCGTCAGCATCCCGAAGGACCTGTTACCGTTCGACTTGCATGTGTTAAGCCTGCCGCTAGCGTTCATCCTGAGCCAGGATCAAACTCTCCATTGTAAGTTTGTTTGATTCTGAACTCTTTTGACGAGGTTACATTTCTTACCTTCTTTTTCTTCTCAATATTGTAAAGAACTCTCTTTTGTATCTTCCGATTTTTTCGGGCTGCAAATGTAAGAACATTTTCTACTCTCACAACCTTTTTGAAAACATTTTTTAAAAAGCCTTTCAGCTCTCTAAATTTCGGACGGCAAATATAAAACGACTTTCTAAACTATAAAGCTTTTTCTTTCATTTTATTTTTAATCTCTTTGCTTCCATCCAGCGCTCTGAATGGGGCGGCAAAAGTAATGCGCTTTTTTAATTACACAAGCTTTTTTTGAAGATTTTTTTTTCATCCGTCAGGCGAGCTTTTTCTTTCCTGAGATTAACCTAAGCTAATCTCTCTCCCTCCTACTCTCTACCTGATGTCTCCGCAATCTGTCGATGAACTTTCCGTTGTGACTATGTCTCTAACGGGGCGGCAAATGTACTCCAGTTTTTGACTCCCGCAAGTACCACTAACCCTTTTTCTTCCTCCTCTTTACTTATTATCTGGTTTTGAGGGAGTTTAATTTTGGGTTAAGGATAAATTAATTTGCTGTAAAGAAAAAGCCCCACCAAAAGGCAGGGCTTAATACCGAATATGGATTATAATGTTAGCCGGCTTTAACCAACTTCACATCAAATATCAACCATGCATTAGGAGGAATAACGCCACCAGCACCACGAGCACCGTAGCCTAAAGCTGGAGGAATTACTAATCTGGCCTCATCTCCTTCATTAAGAAGCATAATGCCTTCGTCCCAACCATTGATAACCTGGCCCACTCCTACAGGGAAAGTAATAGGCTGGCCACGCATTGCTGAATCATCGAAAACATCGCCATTCTCCAACATACCTTTATAATGTACTGACACATTTTTACCTTTTACAGGTTTCTTCCCTTCACCTTTGGTGGTAATCTTGTAACGAAGTCCGGATTTTGTCTTATCAAAACCTTCAGATAAAGCATCAATTTTTGCCATGGCGGCATCTTTTGCTTTTTGCTTCATTTCATCCTGCTTATTGATGTACTCATTAAAAGTAGCTACAGCATCAAAAGCTTGAGCCGTCTCTCCTATTCTATCAATAGTTAAAGATTCAATTAAATCTCCTTGCTTAATAGCATCAACGACACCCTGACCTTCTATTACTTTACCAAACACGGTATGCTTATTATCCAACCATGCTGTTTCCACATGAGTGATAAAAAATTGACTACCATTGGTACCTGGTCCTGCATTTGCCATGGACAAAACTCCAGGACCGTCATGTGTTAATGAGTTATCAAACTCATCAGGGAAATTATATCCCGGACCACCGGCACCGGTACCCTGAGGATCTCCACCCTGAATCATGAAGTTATCAATAACGCGATGGAACTTCAAACCATCATAATAAGGTTGTCCCTTATCGCGAGCGTCATTTTCGATATCTCCTTCGGCAAGACCCACAAAGTTGGCCACCGTCATTGGAGTTTTATCAAAATGAAGCTCCACTCTAATCAATCCTTTGGAGGTTTCAAACCTCGCGTACATTCCGTCTTTCATCTTCTTATTTAATACCTACCATCTCAACATCAAAAATCAACCAAGCATTTGGAGGAATTACACCACCGGCTCCACGAGCGCCATAACCTAAATTTGGAGGGATAATCAATTTGTACTTATCGCCAACATTCATTAGGCTCATACCTTCTTTCCAACCTTCAATAACTCTAGCTTGTGGACCGTACTGCACATCAAAAGGAGCGTAAGGTTCTCTTTGTGCATTGTAAACACCTTCTTTTTGAGCAAGCTCTTTAATACTTGTGTCAAATAAAGTACCATTTACCAAGTAACCAGCATAATGCATTTGCACAGTTTGACCTTCTGTTGGCTTAGCACCATCTCCTTCTTCTGTTACAATATAATAAAGACCGCTTTCAGTGGATTGAGCTTCAGCTTTAAGCTTTTCCAACTCTTTCATTCCTTCAGCATCCTTTTTTGCTTGCTCTTCTGCTTTTTTAGCAGCAGCCTTTTTAGCATCTTCTTGTGCAGATTCAAATACTTTTGGAGCATCAAACTTCTCAGCAGCTTTTCCTTTACGAATGATGGTTACATTATTAAGGATGTCATCCTGCTTAATAGCATCAACTACGTCCTGCCCCATTTCTACTTTACCAAAAATGGAATGCTTACCATCTAGCCATGGAGTAGCTTTGTGTGTAATGAAGAATTGGCTTCCGTTGGTTCCAGGACCAGAATTGGCCATAGAAAGAACACCAGGACCCTCATGTTTCAATGATTCATCAAACTCATCAGGGAAATTATATCCCGGGCCACCAGCACCAGTACCCTGAGGGTCACCTCCTTGAATCATAAAATCTTTGATAACACGGTGAAATTTCAAACCATCATAAAATGGCTGGCCTGCTTCCTTTGTATTATTTTCAATAGTTCCTTCTGCAAGACCTACGAAGTTAGCCACAGTCATTGGCGTCTTATCATAATACAGTTTCAAAAGGATATCACCTTGTGAGGTGTTCATTTTAGCATACATGCCATCTTCAAGCTCTACTTTTTCGCCATTTACCATTACGCTGTTTTGCGAATTGCAGCTACTCATGATACCCGCAAATAGAAGTGCGGTCATTAAAAGGTTTCTCATAATTGTTATGATTTCGATTTTTGGATTTTTACAACTTTTAGTTCATACACCAGTGCCGTCTTGGGAGGAACACGATCTTGATCACCCGCCACGCCAAAGGCGAGGTGCGAAGGTAATATAAACAGCCCCTTATCCCCAAGGCCCAGTTTTTTGAGGCTTTCATGCAGCCCAATCTCCGCATCTTGCTTATCTATTTTGATATGGCCATTGCCTAATTGTCTTGACGTGAAAAGCAGACTACCATTGAGCATGGAAATATCATACTCATATTCCACAATGTCTTCTGTTTCCACCATTTCTATAGCAGAACTATCCTCTAATATGGTATAATACATACCCAAACCTGTACGCTCTACCTTTAGATTTCTATCCTTAATATATGCATCAATGGATTCGCGCTCTTTGCGTAAAAAATCACGCTGCACTTCCACTTGTTCGTCTTCGGTCATCGGGCGGTGCTCGTGGTCTTCGCCCTTGCTTTGCTTACTTGAACATTGGCAACTAATAGCCGCAAAGCCCACAATAAACAGGTATATTGAAATTCTCAAAGTTTTATTTTTTAGCAAGCTCCTCATACTGTGGCAAAAGTGCCTTCAATTTTTCAATTGTTTCTTCCATACTTACTTCACTAATCCCACCTGCTGCATTTATATGCCCGCCTCCATTAAAGTGATCGCGTGCCAATTGGTTTACATTAAAATCGCCTTTAGAGCGAAATGACATTTTAATACGATTATCTTTTTCCGAAAGGAAAACACTCATAATGGTGCCTTCCATGGTAAGACCATAGTTCACAAAACCTTCAGTATCGCCCTTTTGGTAATCAAATTCATCCAAATCAGAAGCAGATAAACTCATGATAGCCGATTGATATTGTGGAAATACCTCCATCCTTTCCAGACATCGGCTCAGCAGTTTCAATCTATTTCTAGAATTAGTATCATATATAGATGATGCAATTTCTTGCGGAAGAACACCTTTTTCCATCAATCTAGCCACAGCTCGGTGAGTAGTTGGCGTGGTGCTGCTAAACCGAAAGTTACCGGTGTCCGTCATTATTCCTGTGTACAAGCAATCAGCCGACTCCTTATTTATATACTCGTCCCAGCCCAAAGCTTGCGCTAAATGAAAAACCATTTCACAGGTGCTGGACATATTGGTATCTGAATACAAAACGGTGGCAAAATCATCTGGTTGCTGATGATGGTCTATCACCAATCTTTTGGCTGCAGCCGAGGCAAGTACATCGCGCATATCTCCACTCCTGGAGAGTGAATTATAATCCAGATATATTATAAGGTCTGTATTCTTCAATACTTCAGAAGCAACTTCATGATTATCTTCAAAAATGATAACCTCATCATCACCCTTCATCCACTTCAAAAACTTTGGATAAATATTAGGAACGATTACCGTTACCTTTTTGCCCTGCTGGCGCAAAATTTCTTTTAAACCCAAGGCACTTCCCATGGCATCACCATCGGGGCCTACATGGTTTGTAATTACAATATTTTGAGCATCAGCAAGGAGGCTCTGCGCCCCTTGCACTATCGATTCATCTATCTTCATTATCGCAAAGATATATTTCTTCCCAAGGTAGCGTCATGTTTTACATTTTGCTTTTAGCCAAAATACCTACATATCGTTTTAAATATATCTTTGGGGCCCTATGGACAAGAAAACTAAAAACGGCTGGGCCTTTTACGACTGGGCAAACTCAGTTTATTCATTGGTGATTAGCACTGCTATTTTCCCAATATACTTTCACAGTGTAACTTCTACCGATGATTCCAGCATGGTTGACTTTCTGGGAATACCCTATGAAAATATGGCCATTTATAGCTACTCGCTCTCATTTTCATTTTTTATTGTAGCCATTATTTCTCCTGTACTTTCAGGAATTGCTGATTATACAGGTAAGAAAAAGCGCTTCCTTCAATTTTTCTGCTACTTGGGTTCAGTTAGTTGCGCCTCGCTTTTCTTTTTTGATGGCTCAAATATCTATTTTGGATTAGGTATGAGCGTATTGGCCAGCATTGGATTTTGGGGAAGTTTGGTTTTTTACAATGCTTTCCTTCCTGAGATTGCTCCGCCTGAAGAGCAGGATGCGCTTAGCGCCAAAGGATTCTCAATGGGGTACATAGGCGCAGCATTATTACTTATTCTCAATTTGGTGATGGTAATGAAACCTGAGCTTTTCGGCTTTTCAGATTCTGGCCAAGCTAGCCGTGTAAGTTTTCTATTAGTAGGAATCTGGTGGGCTGGCTTTGCTCAAGTTACCTTCAAAAGACTACCAGACAATGTTTACAAACGGAAACCAAAGGAAAGGTACATTTTGCTTGGATATAGGGAATTGGGAAAGGTTATTCATCAGTTAAAAGGTGAAATGGCCTTACGAAGATTTTTGTACAGCTTCTTTTTTTACAGCATGGGCGTGCAAACCGTAATACTATTGGCCAGTGCCTTTGGCGATCAGGAATTGGGAATGGATTCGTCCAAACTGATTCTCACCATTCTTATTATTCAATTTGTGGCCATTGCCGGTTCCTATTTGTTTGCCTTTATTTCCAGAAAGTATGGAAATATTCAAGCTATAAAAATCTGCATCATCGTTTGGATATTTGTGTGTTTGGGGGCATTCACACTGAGTAAAAGCGACCCTACAGCTGAATATAAATTTTACGCCATAGCCGCAATGGTAGGCATGGTATTAGGGGGTATACAAGCCATAAGCCGCAGTACTTATTCTAAGCTCCTGCCTGAAACAAAATCTCACGCAAGTTTTTTTAGCTTTTATGATGTTAGTGAAAAGGTAGCTATTGTGTTGGGCACTCTAGCTTATGGCTGGCTTATTCAGGCTACCGGCAGCATGAAAATGAGCGTTCTCGCCTTGATGGCATTTTTTATAATTGGGTATTTTCTATTGTTGAGGGTAGGCAAATCACGCCATGTGCATTAGAGTTTTATACAATTATCCATTTTCACCTCTTCTAGTAAATCGTCAAAAGCTATTACGCGGCCTTTTATCGTAATCTCATCACCGGCCTGGATACCACTAACATCGTGACCAGTGAGAATTGTACAGTTTAATATATTATCCATAATAATGTAAGAATCGGTTATTTCCATAGCAGTACCACTTACCTCTACCACTTTATCCACATACTTTTCATTTGCCGCTTCCTGATTGTTTCTAAAATCGCTTACGATCTCCTCTGCCGAGATTTGATAACTCGCAGTTTCACTTGAAGGATCTCTGTGTGGCTTATTAAAAACATAGAAATATGCTCCCACCCCTCCTAATAGTACTAGTACGACAATTACAAGTATTCCTTTTTTCATAGTTTAAACTTTAGTGTATGGTAATTTACTTTATTTTAGACTGACCTATTTCACACAAATATGCTTAAAAATTCATTACGCCTACTTTTGGGGCTTGTCATAATTGCAGTTTCCTGTACACACGATCCTTTTCCTGCCAAACCAAATGGGGCTGGAAATGATACTATTCAAAATCCTATTGATACATCAAAACCAGGAAAGCCATGCCACCCTGATACGGTGTATTACGAAAGGGATATTCAGCCCATACTTACTGCCAGCTGTGCATTTAGTGGTTGCCATGATGCCGTCACAAGAGAAGATGGTGTTCAACTGACAGATTACAATTCGGTGATGAATACCGCTGATGTACGCCCTGGTAATTTGAGCGGAAGTGACTTATATGAGGTAATAACTGATAATGACCCGGATGACCGTATGCCTCCCCCACCTCGAAATGCTCTAAGCCCAAGCCAAATAACGCTTATCGCAAAATGGATAAATCAAGGCGCATTGAATTTGAAGTGTGATGATTGTGAAACCACGAACCTTACCTACGCTAATGGTATCAAGGCTATTTTTGACAATAATTGTGCAATCTGTCACAAAGGTGCATTTGCAAGTGCAGGCCTTAGTCTTACTACCTATCAAGAAGTAAAAGATGCTCTGGTAAGTCCGCTTGACCTCTTAATACGTATAAATGGTGGGGACAATAGTAACCCAACTATGCCACAAGGCGGAAAAATGCCTCAATGTAACATAGACAAAATAGAAGCCTGGTACAACAACGGAATGCCTCAATAATGAATAGAAAAGGAAAAATATCACTCACTTGTGGAACACTCCTGTTCATCGCCAGTGCATGTTATAATGATAATAAGGAAGAAATTTATCAGAATGCAAATAATGACTGCGACACCAGTAATGTGACTTACTCAGCCACCATAAAAGCTATTGTAACTGCTAATTGTGCAATTTCTGGCTGCCACTCGGGAACTAATCCCTCTGCAAATTTGGATTATACCTCCTATGCTGATTTAGAAACATCAGCAAGCAACGGTGCTTTAGTAAATAGAATAAATGGGCGCGGTGCTCTTATGCCTCAAGGCGGACCAGCTTTACCCGAATGTCAAATCACTCAAATTGAAACATGGGTGAACGATGGTGCTCCAAATAATTAATAAAAAAGAAAATACTATGAAAACGAGAATTCACCTATTAAGCATTGCCTTGCTTCTAACAGCAAGCCTTTCAGCTCAAAAAATTTTCACCAGAACGGGATATGTAAAGTTCTACTCTGAAGCTCCAATAGAAAACATAGAAGCGGTAAACAAGCAAGTTTCCAGCGTAATTGAAATCGGTGATGGCAGCTTCGCTTTCCTAGTTCCTATCAAAGGTTTTGTTTTTGAAAAAGCTTTGATGCAAGAGCACTTTAATGAAAACTACATGGAAAGTGGAAAGTATCCCAAAGGCTCTTTTCAAGGTAAAATCAAAGACATTGGTAGTATAAACTTTGAAAAAGATGGCGAATACCAAGCTACTTTTACGGGTACTATGAATATTCACGGTGTAGAAAAAGAGCTTACAGAGAAAGCCACAATTACTATAAAAGGTGGAAAAGCCAGTTTGAACGCCAAGTTTAACCTTCGACCAGAGGATTATGGAATAAAAATACCTGCTGGCAAAAGAGATAATATTTCTGAAATAGTGGAAGTTACCGTGAAAATGGATTATGAGAAAAAATAAAATATTTAAACGCATCCTAATAATGGGTGTGTTTTTTTTTGCTGTAGGGCAGGCGCAAGGTCAGGATGACCTCCTCAATATGCTTGAAGAAGAGCAAGGCGAAACTACCGAATACGCTTTTGCTACTTTTAAGGGTACCCGAGCGATAAACCTTCAGTCGTCTGAATTGCCCTCAAAAGGTGTTTTACAATACATTTTTATGCACCGCTTCGGTTCTTTTAGTGATGATTTCTTTTATAATAATCTAGGAATGAACACTGCCGAAGTTGCGCTACAGCTGGATTACGGTTTTACCGATTGGCTAAATGCCGGAGTATTTTCTGGAACTGCTTATCCGCGTACTTACACCGGGTTTTTAAAGTATCGCATTTTTCGCCAAAGTAAGGGCGCCAAAAACATGCCTTTTTCGGTAGTGGGGTATTCGGCCATGACTTTTAATAATGAGCGATATCCAGATGTTCAGTTCAACGAATCTGACCGCTTTAGCTTTACCAACCAGTTGATTTTGGCTCGAAAATTCACCCAAAGATTTTCACTTGAAATTGTACCTACCCATGTTCATTTTAACATTGTGAGCCGTGAGAGTGAAAGCAATGACATCTTTTCAGTTGGGACTGCAGCACGTTTTAAAATCACCAAACAGCTAAGCCTTTCGGCAGAATATATAGCTCAAATAAATCCTCTGAGCACAAATATTACCAGACTTGGACCAGATATAGAAGACCAAAAAAACTACAATGCTCTTTCGGTCGGAGTAGATATTGAAACAGGTGGACACGTTTTTCAAATTTTCTTAACCAATTCTCGTGGTGTTGCTGACCCATTTACCATTGCCCAAACTCCCGGCAGCTGGGAAAATGGTGATATCCACATCGGGTTTAATATTTCCAGAGTTTTCACTATCGTAAAGCCTAAACTTCCGCAGGAAGGTTAAATTTGACGGCTATAATTTAAGCCATGACTCAACATTTTGACCTCGCCATTATCGGTGGAGGCGTGGTAGGACTTGCCACCGCCTATAAATTTCAAAAGAAATACCCTGATGCTACTATTGCCATTTTTGAAAAAGAAAGCAAAGTAGCTGCTCACCAAACGGGTAGAAATTCCGGTGTAATCCACAGTGGAATTTATTACAAACCTGGTTCGCACAAGGCACTAAACTGCCTGGATGGCCGAAAGCAATTGGTGGCTTTTGCCAAAGAAAACAATGTGGATCATGACGTGTGTGGCAAAATAATACTTGCGGTAAATGATACGGAGCGCGATGCACTATTGAAAATTTATAGACGTGGTCAGGAAAACAAAATTGAAAGCATTGAACTTATCGACCCAAAAGAGATTAATGAAATAGAACCTTCCGTAGTTGGTGTAGAAGCTATCAAAGTTCCTTGCACTGGCATTATTGACTTCAAAGGTCTTTGTGAGAAATTCGTTCAACTCATTCAAGAAATCAATCCTAACAGCAAAATTTTTCTAAATACTAAAGTTATTGGCTCAACGAGTAACGGGAATCAGCATGAAATCATAACTGATAAAGGTAATTTTAGCATAAGCCAAAAAGTATTTTGTGCTGGTTTACAAGCTGACCGCATGGCCAAGATGGAAGGTTTGAACCTAGACGTTGCCATTGTTGGCTTTCGAGGAGACTATTACGAACTCACCGAAACGGGCAAGCATAAAGTAAAGCATCTCATCTACCCTGTTCCCGATCCTGCTTTTCCATTCCTTGGTGTACACTTTACTAGAATGACAGATGGCAGTATCGAGTGCGGGCCTAACGCGGTTTTTAGCTTTAAGCGCGAAGGTTATTCCAGAACTGCTTTTGACTTTACCGACACCAAAGATGCTTTGGCTTTCCCTGGAACTTTAAAGCTTTTTAAGAAACATGTGAAAAAAGGAATGGACGAGTACAAACGGGCTTTCTCGAAGCAACGCTTTTTGAAAGAGCTTCAAAAGATGATTCCTTCATTAACTATGGGTGATATTGTAGCCGCCAGGTCTGGAGTGCGAGCACAAGCTTTAACAAAGGATGGCGCCTTGGTTGATGATTTCAAAATCGTTCATGGCCCGGCATCTATTCATGTAATAAATGCACCATCACCTGCTGCTACGGCATGTTTATCCATAGCCGATGATATTCTGGCTATGATTGAAACTCAAAAAGCTGAATTGGAAAATTATTAGTAGATAACTACTTTTTTACTGGCAGAAACTTGTCCGTTGTTAACAGCGGCAACCACCATTCCTTTAGGCAGGTTTTCTAGTTCAATGCGACTGTTAGCAGCAGTTAATTCTTCTTCGCGAATCAATTTACCGCCAAGGTCAAAAAACTGTAGAGTCGCTGCAGACTGTAATTCATCCGGAAAAGTTACATCCAAATACTTACCTCTCTGCACCAATTCTGGAGTACGAGCAGCAAGTTCTTCAGCTCCTACCCAAAGGTTTCCTGCATATACTGGCTGGCCATAATCTGAGTTAAAAGCATGCTCCTTTATAGTTACAGATTTCAAATCAGCCGCTACATCCAAACGAATCCAACCGTAATAGGTACGAATGGTATCATTAAAATCACCTTGAAACTTTAGTCCCAAAAAACCATCAGTCACACCACCAACAAACTGACTGTTTGGGTAAGTAGTATCATTGATAGAAAGTGCCATATAGCCCAAAAGCTTTCCGGCAACATTAGATGAACCAAGCCCTTTCCAAGGCCCGGCAGTACCCACAGTATCATTAAAACCAAGTTTGAAAGGATAGTTGTAATTGGCATAATCCATCCCCAAAACCTGATTTCCGGCAACATTATTCGTTTCAATAGTTACGCCTGTATATCTATACAAACCGCTATCTACAAACAGACGGATACGAAAATCAATGTAATTAGAGGTATCGATATCTTGATTGATGTCAAAAGCATAAACAGCCCCATTGGTACTTAAAGTAGTATCGGGAATATCATTAATAATCACCTGACCTTGAGCTGCGGTGGCACCCAAAAGCGCGGTGGCTACTCCAGAATAATTAATCAGTGCTTTTTCGAGTTTATCTTTTTTCATCTGTTTGTAATGTTATGGCAAAAATCTTAAAAACTTAATAGTTACCCAACTTATTGCGATGCAGCTTTTTATTTATTGCTGACAATGCATTTTGCTTGTCTATGCTATGCCCGACAAAATCTTCTATCTCATTAATAACCAAATCAGTATCCGAGATGCAATCATAATATTCCACCTGAAGAACTCTAATATTGGGCTGCATTTCGAGCCAGCTTTTCACCCTTTCTTCCTCCTTTTGCATGTCCACGGCCTTTTGAAAAGGGAAATTCTGCATCACTTCTTCCTTCTTCCGTCCCAGCATCACTTCCTGCGAAAGCAAAACTTCCGTTAAAGGACGTTTTACCCAAATCACTTTATAGGCTTCAGAAGATGGTAAATACCTCAAAAGTAGACTCACCACTTTTATGGCTTTTCCACGAGCTTTGGGCATCCAATCATTTTTTCTTCCAAGGTTTTTTACGAGCTCATGCTCAAAATACCCTTCCGGATTGCTCTCGTCCTCCACTCTTTCATTGTCTACAAATAAAGGAACGCCTCCCTTATCCAACATATTCATCAGCATACTTGTGCCACTTCGTGGAAAACCACTCACCACAATTACTTCATCCTTATGCTCCACAGCTTGCCTGTTTTCTAATTTATTGAAAAGCTGTAATGCCGGCCCATGTTTTGGCGCTTGGCTCAAACAAAGACGAACGGCTTTTTTGGCCACATCTTCTTCCTTCAAAGTTAGTGCGGCTTGCGCCAAAATATAATGCGTGTTGGGCTGGAAAAATTGTAGAGCTAAACTTTGTTCTGCCAAAAGAATGGCTTCTTCCGGATTGGCTTCTTCTAAAGCACATTGAGCTTTTCCGCTTAGTGCTACAGCGTTTTCACCATCCAAGCCCACACTCCTGTTGAAATATTCTTTTGCGGCTCTATAATTTTGTGTAATTAAAAAGGTACGAGCAATTTCATTGTACAATTGAGATGATTTTAAGCCGCGACTTTCCATATCAAAAAAGTGCTGAAGCGCTTTTTCATGCTCACTTTGCTGTAAATACAGCATCCCTCGCAAAAAATGAACACCGCCTTGCCCAACAAAATTTTGCTCCATTTTATCCAAATGGGATGACAAAGAAGTGAAGTCACCAAGCTTCAAATAAGCTTGGGCCAAAAGCATTCCATACCTAAGCTCTCCATTTTTCAAAAAATACGGTTCCAAAACCTCTTTGGCTTTTTTAGGCTTATTTCCATCTAAGTAGCTTACGCATAAATTATAGGTGAGCTCGCTATCTACATATTTCAGTTTATCACTTTGGTCCAAATTTATATATCCCAAATCCTGAAGCTGCGACAGCATTTCTTCGCTGCTTACACTGCCCTCTTCCACAAATTCAGGTCTGGAGGCTGTATCTTCCCAACTAGGAATTTCTCCAACCGGTTCAGTATTTCTGAATATACTTTGCAGAACTTGCCCCTCCATATCTTCGCCTACAGGCAAACCAAAATGATGAAGAACCGTTGGCGCCACATCCAAAAGTGAGGCTCCATAAATTTCCCTTTGCTTAATATCAGGTCCGGCAGCTATAAACACACCAAACTGTCGATGCTCTAAGGCAGGAGCTGCTTCCACATCGGGTAATTCTACCTGGCGCAAATTCCCAGATTCAAAACCATGGTCGGACACAATCATCACATTGCAATCTTCACCTGCCAAATCAAGCATTCTGTCCAGCATCATATCATGAAATATGTATGATCCCTCAACTATTCCTTTATATTTTTCAAAATCCTCGTCATTGATATCGTTAAGCTTGGGCGGATGATACTTCATCGCTAAATGCGAAAAATGATCAATCGCTTCAAAGTACACGCCCATAAAGTCCCACTCCGTTTCTTCCATCAAATAGGTAGCTGCATTGTGAACCGAACAGCAATGCGCCAACACTCTCAAAAATGGTTTCAGCACCTCATCATTCTCAGGATCTAATTCCGCTGCAGCGGGAATGAAGGGTAAAACGTGAGCCAGAGTAAGTTCAGCCGGATGTAACCGAAGTTCCTTCAATTCCTTATAATAGTCAGCTGGAAAAACAGAAGCTTCATCCAATGGCCAATCTTGTCCAAAAGCTGGGGCCGATTTATGAAAATGATTGCTCACACATACCCCATTAACTTTTTCAGCTGGGTGCGAAGGCCACCAGTTTACCACATTTGTTTTGTACCCCGCTTCATTCAGAATACTCCACATAGGCTTCACTTTTCGGGTGGTTGCCCTTACAGGAGAAATCTCACCGGTAGCTTTATCTGCCTCTACAAAACCGTGAATTCCGTGATCATAGGCTCGTTTGCCGGTGGCAATGCTCGTCCAAAGCATTGGGCTAAGCACAGGGTTGAGCGTAGCAATATTTCCTCGAACACCATTATTTAGCAACCTTTGAAGTGCTGGCATTTTTCCAGCTTTCAGTAAAGGATCTATCACTTTCCAATCCGCAGCATCCCAGCCTATCAAAAGTAACTTTGGTTTCTTCCCCATTTCGTACCCACTATTCTTCATTTGGCAAATGTAAAGCCTATCACTTGGGTATTAATACATATTTTTAAGGTCTAAATTGAAACATGAAATCCGGAGAATTTTCTGAAAACCTAAAAATCGCTTATGGCTCTATTCGAGGCCAGTTGCTGCGCACCATACTTACCGCACTCATTATTGCCATTGGCATTATGGCCTTGGTTGGTATTCTCACAGCTATCGATGCTATCAAATCTTCTCTCACAGGTCAGTTTGCTTTGCTTGGCGCAAATACATTCACCATTCAAAATAGAGGACCAAACATTCAGATTGGCCGAGGAGGCAAAAAGCCAAAAGTCTTCCCAAGCATCACCTACCAGCAGGCATTGGATTTTAAAGAAAAGTTTGTCGACCAGCCAGCCATCACCAGTCTTTCTTATTTAGCTACACCAGTAGCAGAAGTAAAACATAAAAACATTGCTACTGACCCCAACATCACTATTTGGGCTGCTGACGAAAACTACTTGCACACCGGAGGTTATGAAATAGAAATTGGTAGAAACATCACCGCAACTGAAGTTGAAAATGCAGCTCCCGTAGCCATTATTGGTCAGGAGTTACGAAACAAACTCTTCCCCAACACTGACCCGCTGGGCAAAGTGATTGAAATACGAAACAACCGCTATAAGATAATTGGAATGCTAAAGGAAAAAGGAAACTCCTTTGGCTTTGGTGGTGACAAGTCTGTTTTTATCCCTATTTCCAAAGCCAGAGCTAGTATGAGTTCTCCCAACCAGAGCTATGCTGTAAACGTAATGGCATTGCAAGGTGACATCCTAGACCAAATAAGTTCGGAAGCCATGATTACCATGCGGGTCGTGAGGCGGTTATCTCCCAAAGAAGAGGACAACTTCAGTATTACCAAAAGTGACAACCTTTCGCAAACGCTAATTGAAAACATGAAGTATGTTACGATGGCGGCCATCCTCATTGCTGCCATTACTATGCTTGGTGCGGCAATTGCGCTAATGAATATTATGCTTGTTTCTGTTACGGAACGCACCCGCGAGATTGGTATTCGAAAAGCCGTTGGTGCGAAATCAGAAACAATACGAAGTCAGTTTCTCACGGAAGCTGTCCTTATCTGTTTTTTAGGGGGGGCGGCAGGAGTCCTACTTGGAATCATAATTGGAAATATCACCTCCACAATTATTGGTGGTAGCTTTATTGTTCCCTGGTTGTGGATGCTAGTAGCGGCTGTTCTTTGTTTGCTTACAGGATTGGTTTCAGGTTTCTACCCTGCGCATAAAGCATCAAAGCTAGATCCTATCGAATCTTTGAGATATGAGTAAAAATAAAAAGCCTTGAAAACAAAGTGATCAAGGCTTCCTACAACTGGTTAGGTTAGGTTTAGAAAAGTGTGCTTGCTTAACTCTAAGAAAAGTTTGTGCCACCAGGGCTAACGAACTGGTTACCAAACACCTGACATTCTCAATACTTCCCATTATTCCAATTTTGAGACAAACGACTTGCTTCGTGGGAAGTATATATCAAAAAAAATCCCCGATATCCTAAGATAACGGGGATCTACTAAAACAGTAAATGTTTTCTTATTTGAAGAATTCGTTAGCCAACTCTTTGTTAACCACTTTTTCTTCAAAAGCATAAGCTCCGGTTTTTTCACTCTTCACCATTTTCACCACTTTGGTAAATTGTGCAGAATCACCTTTCTTTAACGTTGCTACTACTTTCTTTGCCATCGTTCAAATACCTTTAATAGATTACTTAATTTCTTTGTGAACGGTCATACGCTTCAAGATAGGGTTGAATTTTTTCAACTCAAGTCTATCAGGAGTATTCTTCTTGTTCTTAGTGGTAATGTATCTAGAAGTACCAGGTTGACCTGACTCCTTGTGCTCAGTGCACTCCATAATTACCTGTACTCTGTTTCCTTTCTTGGCCATGGCAATTTATTATTTGGTAAGGAATCCATTCGCACGAGCTTCTTTAAGCACCGCAGAAATTCCTTTTTTGTTAATGGTTTTTAAAGCAGAGGTTGACACTTTTAAGGTAACCCACTTATCTTCTTCAGGAATGTAAAAACGCTTCTTAGTAAGATTTACGTTAAACTTTCTCTTATTCTTCTTATTTGAAAAAGACACATTGTTTCCAGTGATTGCCTTTTTTCCTGTTAATTCACAAACTCGTGACATGTTTTCTGCTCATTAAAAATTGGTTTGCAAAATTAAGTAAACTTTTATGACTCCGCAATACTAGACTTCAATTTTTTGTATTTCTCTTCTCAGTAAGTCCAAAGCCATCAGTGCGGCCTTTCTGATATTGCGTTTGCGGTTGTTTCCAAAACTAAATTTCTTCGCTTTTACCCCGTCAGGTGTAGCTGTGGCAATCCACACTGTGCCTACAGGCTTTTCATCAGAACCTCCGCCAGGCCCCGCTACACCACTGGTTGCAATCGAAAATGTGGTTCCGAATTTCTTTTGTGCACCTAGCGCCATTTGCATTACCACCTCTTTTGAAACAGCTCCATGCTTCTTTAAAGTCTCTACTTCTACATCCAGCAAATCTTGCTTCACCTTATTTGAATATGACACAACACTCCCCATAAAATAATCAGAAGAACCGGGAATGGAGGTAATCAAGGATGCAATATAGCCACCTGTACAACTTTCAGCAGTACTTAGTGTAGCTCCACTTTCGCGTAAGCCGATACCTATTACTTCTTGCAAAGTTTGCGCTTCAGCGCCAAATACCACAGCACCCAGAATTGTTTTAATCTCCTCAATTTGCTCATCAACTACTACTCGGGCTTCAGCTTCGGTGCCATGATAAGAGGTCAGACGCAACTTTACCATACCCGCAGAAGGTAGGTATGCCAACTTTACGCCTTCAGGCAAATTATCCTCAAAAGCTTCCAGCTTATCCGCTAGTTCGCTCTCCGGAACTCCCTGCGTTAAAATAGTTTTATGTACTACCGTTCCTTTTTTAAGATTAGAGTTAATCCACGGTATGATTTCCATTTCTACCAAATGCTCCGTTTCATAAGGTACACCTGGGGTAGAAAAATAGAATACCCCATCTTTTTCAAAACGCATACCCGGAGCGGTACCCATTTTATTTATTACTGGCCAACAGCTACTTGGCAGCATAGCCTGTCCTTTATTTACCGGAGAAGGTTTGCGTCCAAAAGAAGCAAAAAGCTGCTCGATGTGTTCATATATACTTTCATGAAAAACCATTTCTCCACCAAAGTATTCCAACAATGTTTTCTTGGTAATGTCGTCTTTAGTTGGCCCCAGCCCACCAGTCATAAACACCAACTTAGTGCCTGAAGCTATACTATCTAAAGCATCTTTGATGGCGTCAGCATCATCTGCTATTACGCGCTTCTGACGCACAGAAATCCCATTAAGATTAAGTTGAGTCGCAATAAAAGAAGAGTTGGTATCTATGGTTTGGCCGATGAGAATTTCATCGCCAATAGCAATTATTTCAGCTTGCACTATTTATCGAATTTGCTAACAAAAATAAGGCATGCATTTCAAAGTAGACACTCCAACCGATTATAAGTTGTAATATCAATAATACGTTTATCTCGTAAGGTGTAAAACAAATTGCTACATTTCCGATTCAAAGTTCTATTCATCAAAAATTATTTTTCATGCGACTTGTACTTTCTACCCTGCTTGCCTTTTGCTTATTGTCATGCGATCAACTAAATACACTTGTAGAAAATGCTGGAAGTACTCTTCCACCCACTGAATCTGAAATCTCAAATGGAATTAGAGAAGCTTTAATTGTTGGAGCAAAAAATGCCATTAATGAAACTTCAAAGAAAAATGGCTTTCTAAATAATTCGCTCATAAAAATTCCTTTTCCAGCTGAAGCTCAAAAAGTAGAAAAAGCCGCCCGCGATTTAGGTTTAGACGCACAGGTAGACCAGTTTATTGAAACGATGAATCATGGTGCAGAACAAGCAAGTGCCAAGGCTACCGATATTTTTATCAGTTCTATAAAGCAAATGACCTTACAAGATGTTTACGATATATGGAGAGGTGACAATGATGCCGCCACTCAATATTTAATACGTACCACCTCTGACAGGTTACGCTCCGAGTTTCGTCCCGTTATAAAGCAATCTCTGGATAAAGTACAGATGACAAAATACTGGAGCCCACTGGTAGATAATTATAACAAAATACCTTTTGTAACCAAGGTAAACCCCGACCTAGATGAATATGTGCTGGATGAAACCTTGGAAGGATTATTTGTAGTAATAGCGCAGGAAGAAGCTTCCATACGAGAAAACCCTCAAGCCAGAGTGAGCGAAATACTTCAAAGGGTGTTTGGCTACAATGATGGTAACTTTTAAGTATTAATCCTTCTTACCAAAAATTCGCTTAAACAGCCCTTTTTTCTCCTTTTGTTCGCCATTGTTCTTTTCAGAGTCTTTTGGTTGCTTAATCTCCTTTCCTTCTTCTTTACTGAAGAGGTCAAAAAACTTGTCCATTACATTTTCCTCCCGAAAATCAGGGCAGTCAAAATCTGACATTTGCTTGGAAGATAATGGCTCAAAGCTGGCCCAACTGTATGTTTTTAAATTTGGATTGCGGTTTACACTTTGCATAAACTTGCCAAAAATTGGTAAAGCCATAGCAGAACCACTACCATAAGTTCCTGTTTTGAAATGCACTGCCGGACTTGAAGCACCAACCCACGCTCCTGCCACCAATTTTGGGTTATAACCAATAAACCAACCATCAGTATAGTTTTGTGCAGTTCCGGTTTTCCCGGCAAGGTCATTCCGTAAGCCATACACATTACGAAGTTTTGTTCCGGTTCCCTCATTTACCACAGCCTGAAGCATATAATTCATTTGGGTGGCAACCTCCTCGTCAAACACATAAATTGTTCTGGACACACCACGCTTCTCATATAAAACTTCACCATCGGCTGTTTCAATCTTACTAATCATGTAAGGCTCTACCCTCTTGCCTCCATTGGCAAACACACCATAAGCGCGCACCATATCATATAAACTGATGCTTGCAGTTCCCAAACTTATAGATGGGTCGTTTGGAATGTTTCCACTAATGCCCATCTGATGCGCCATGGAAATCACGTTTCCTATTCCCGCCTCAAAAATGGTTTGCACAGCCGCCACGTTCACCGATTTGGCCAAAGCCGCCTTCATGCTATAAAAGCCTCCATAATTATCATCATAATTTCGTGGAGTCCAACCTTCGTAGTTTTCATAAACACGCTGCGTATTTTCAATATAATCGCAAGGCGAAGCACCTTGGCTCAAAGCTGTGGCGTACACTACAGGTTTAAAAGTAGAGGCAGCCTGCCTTTCGGCTAAAACGTGATCGTAAGGCAAAAAGCGATGGTCAATACCCCCTACCCATGTCAGCACTTCTCCGGTTTGTGGTTGCATGGCAAAAAAGCCGCTGTTCAGCAATCGAACGTAATACTCCACAGAATCGCGAATGTTCATCTCTCTCACCGTGTCTCCCTGCGGGGCGTACAATTGAACAGGATGTTTTTCATTGAGATAATAATTTAAAGAATCATCGGAGAGCTTGCGCTTCATCAGATTTTTATAAGACCTGCTTCGCTTCAACTCATTGTCAAAAACACCAACCTGGCTACCCCAAGGTTTTCGATTTCCCCAATGTCTATCAAATAAATTTTGAAGTTTACTCATGTGAGACTTCACAGCTTTTTCAGCATAAAGCTGCATGTCGGCATTAAGGGTGGTGTAAATTTTTAAACCATCAGCCTCCAAGCTATACGGTTCACCATTGGCATCTTTCAGGTTTTCAATCAGCTCTTTGGCTTGCTTTTTTACATGAACCAAAAAGTAAGGAGCCTTCGAGTCATCGGCTACATTATTATATTCCAGCTGCAGCGGAAGTACCTTTAAAGAGTCGTACTCTTCTTGCGAAAGATAGTCGTAGCGGTACATTTGGTGCATCACCACATTTCGTCTGCCCATAGAATGATCCGGGTGCAAACGAGGATTATAGTAAGTGCTGGCTTTGAGCATTCCAATTAGCACGGCCGATTCTTCTACCGTTAGGTCTTTTGGTTTTTTGCGAAAAAAGCGATTGCTGGCCGCTTCTATTCCGTAGGTATTGTCAGAAAATGGAACGGTGTTGAGATAGAGTTCCAGAATTTGTCTTTTGGAATACATCCCTTCCAGACGAGTAGCCAAAATGATTTCTTTGAACTTATTTACGGGCATACTCAGAACGCCATGATTCTTGCGGCCGTACAGGTTTTTGGCTAGCTGTTGTGTAAGCGTACTTCCTCCACCAGCACTTTCGTCTTGTAGTAAAATACTTTTTACAAGCACCCGAACCATGCTTCGTTCGTCTACACCTTCATGCTCATAAAAGCGTGCATCTTCGGTGGCAACGAGTGCATCCAGCAAATGCTGTGGAAGGTCATCTACTTTGGCATTGGTGCGGTTTTCCGTAAATATTTTTCCCAGCACCTTATCATCGGCAGAATATACCACGGTAGCCGTAGCATTGCGAATTTTCTGCAAATCATCTTCTGACGGAAGAGGCCCAAATATTTGCCACTTTACAGCATAAAAGAAAAGTACAATGGCCAGCACTCCTAATACAAAAAGGCTGGCAAGGGTTATTAGAATTCTCTTCAGAAAACGTTTGTTCATAATCTGTATGTTAGCGAGAGTAACCCAAAAAGTGCAAAATTGATCAGATGCGCTTCATTTGATCTTTCAACATCTTGATTTGATCTTTCAACATGCCTCTATCGTCAAGCTTTTTTACTTCGGTAAGAAGCACAGTAGCTTCTCTTTTTCTCCTTTTAGCTACAGCGATACCAGCAAGCTGAAGCTTAGCCATAGCTTGGTCGTGCTTTTGGCGAAGACCTGTAGAAAGCGCCTTGCGCATCAGCGATTCAGCTTTACCAATTCCGGTTTGAGATTGAATCATTCCCTGCAACATATACCAGTAAGCCAACTGACCTTGAAGTAAAGATTGCTCAGGATTTTTAATTCTATTGAGTGATTTTTCAGCTTTGGCCATATCGTTTTTACGCAAGTACCAAAATGCCAAAAGCATATTTTCGTTGCGGAAATAGGTGAGCAATACCAAGCCAGCAAGCAATACCAACATAATACCGTTTCCGATGTTTCCTTCTACAAATTGCCAAATGGCCAATCCGAAAAACAAGGCTGTAAGAGCAAGCCTAATGATCTTATTTAACATGTGCTATTCAAAAAATTTCGGGCAAAGGTAAGTTATCGGAGAGGATTAGATTGATTGATTTGAATATTTACGATGTGGGATTTTTGATTTGGGATTGAATGGAACACGGATGAAGCGGATAAAGCGGATTGTCACGGATTGCACTAATTTCACGGATTATATTATAAGCCAATTCTTCTTGTCTTCTTTGCTCCTTGGCGGCTTTGCGTGAAATAAATCGCGTTCTAAAACTTACACACCAATCTCAAGTTCAGCAATCTTCCCGTAAGATAATTAGGCACAGCATAATCTCGGGCGGTAGAAATATCCTTTACCCACAGGTAGCTAATGGTGTTGTTGGTTCCAAAAAGGTTGAATACTTCCAGGGTTACATACATACTTTTGAAAGCGCCCCAAAACTTAGATTCGTAAGTGCGACTTTCCAAAATAATGTCTTTGGTAAAACCAAGATCCACTCTACGATAAGGAGGTAATCTGTATTCCCGTTCTTCTGCTGTGGCCTGTGGCGGACCAAATGGCAGACCCGTTCCAAAAGTAACTGTACCGCTTACTCGGAATGTAGGGTCGCGTGGCAAATAATCCTGGAAGAAAATCTTAAAGTTTAACCGCTGGTCGGTAGGACGTGGTAAGTAACCCACGCCATCACCTTCTATATCTTCCTGAATGGTCATAAGTGAAATACTAGCCCAACTTTCCACTCCCTGCACAAATTCACCATTAAGGCGATAATCGATACCCGCTGCGTAACCCTTTGAGCTATTTTCTGCAGTGTAGCGAATTCGCACATTGTCCATATCATAAGGTATAAGGTTGTCGAAGTTCTTATAATAAACCTCAGTCACCATTTTAAATGGACGGTTCCATAGTTTTAGCTGATAATCATTCCCCAGTACCAAATGGATGGAGCGCTGTGCTTTGATATCCTCATTCAATCCCCCGGCAATGTCACGCATCTCACGATAAAAAGGTGGCTGATAATAAAACCCGGAGGCCAATCGGAAAACCATATCCTTCTCCCAATCTGGTTTCCAGCTAAAACTAGCACGTGGGCTTATTACATTTTGCTTGTTGAAAGTCCAATAATTGGAACGGAGACCAATATTCAAAAAGAAGTCGTCTCCCCATCTTTCAAAAAGTTGTGAACGCTCTACATAAGCCATCACACGGTAGGAAGTCAAGTTTGCACGGCTATCATAGCTTTCGAATAGCTCTAAGTTTTTTTGCACAGAATCCACAGTGTAAATCGCCACTGGGATTGTATCATTAACATAGCCCAGCACTCCGTTTACACTTGAATTATGAGGCACATTATAGCCTGCCGAGTCAATCATTTCCCACTCTTTGTAGCGGTCAATAATATCTTCTCCCTGAAACTTTAATCCCCAGCGCCAGCTTACTTCACCTTTATCCCAAAATCCATCATGAGCTACATTCGCTACAATTGCATCCAAGTTATTTCGAGCATAGTTCTGAAAACCTCCAACTCCACGTATGAAAGAAATCTCACCAAAATCATCTGAACCTAAATTGTTGTTTAGCTCACCCAAACTATAAGCAGCAATCACATCAAAATACTCCTGCTCAGTGGTTTGAAACACTGAAGCCGTGTACTTCAATTCCACTTTTTTAGATGGGCGATTTACTGCCGTTAAGGCCCCAAATCGCGTTACAAAATCATAATCTTCTTTTCCATCAAAAAACACATTCAAGCGAAGCGCCTCCTGAAAAGTACCAAAGTCGGTAGTTCTGCTGGTAGGCACAACTTTATACTGGTTTCGGCTATAGTTTCCTAAAAAACTTAGCTCCCACTCATCCGTAAGGTAATAGGTAAGGTAAGCCTGAATATCGGTGTAGCTAGGTTTAAAATCGCCTTCGGTATCTAAAGACCCTAAAAGAAGTTGGTTGGTACGATAACGTGCGCCAACTAATACAGAAAGACGTTTTTTGAAATGAAGATTTTCATAGGTAAGGCCGCCTCCCAAAAGACTTCCTTCGGCACGCATGGCAAACTCCTTGGGTTGACGATAAGTAATATCCAGTACTGAGGCCATCTTATCGCCATAACGAGCTTCAAAACCACCGGCAGAAAAATCCACATTTTCTACCATAGCACCATTCACAAAACTCAATCCCTCTTGTTGGCCATTGCTCACCAAGAATGGGCGGTAAATTTCAATGCCATTTACATAAACAAGGTTTTCATCAAAGTTACCACCACGCACAGAGTATTGTGAACTCAACTCACTATAGCTGCTTACCCCAGGCAATGTTTTAATGATTCCCTCTACGCTCGACCCTGCCCCCACATAGGCATCAATTTCTTTTTTTCGTACCGATACCTGATTGTCAAAACGTGAGCGCTTATCTACGATTTCAACGTTGTTCAAAACGTTTGGCATCAAGGTGATTGACTTATTCAGTGTTAGGCTTTCCCCTTTTTTAATACTAAAAACTGTTGTGTCAGGATTGTACCCAAAGCTGGTAAAATATACAATCTGGTTATCCCCATGCGGGATTTCAATTTCATAGCTACCATCTTCTATGGTCAGCGCGTAAAAAGTTCCGAGAGTCACTTTAGCACCGTCCAATGGCTTTCCTTGCTCATCGGTTACAGTTCCTCTAATAAAGGTTCCTCGTTTTTGATTTTCCTGTGCATGCATCATCATCCCCAATAGAAATAGAGACAATGTGGCTAGCAATCGGTAAAAGCGAATAAGCATTGGCGTAAGTCGTTATCTTGAGGAGTCTGAATCGAAATCTCCTCTTTTGAGAGCTTCAAAGAATTGTGCCCAAGCAAATGGGTTACTTAATGAACCAAGGATGGCCGTACCACCACCTGAGTAATTATTATATCTGCCGTAATTATAAATCTCAGCATTCTTTGCTGCTATCACATAATCTTGAATTTCGGCCGCACTGTAGCCCATTTTGGCAGCACGTGCTTTTAATTCTTGAATGGCGAGATTTCGCATGGCAATATCTTCTTCTGTAGTTGGCACACGAGTAGCCAAAAATTCTTCCTTAAACTGTTCTGGCGTAGGCCAAGGATATAAAGTCACCTCTTGCAGCAAGGTGGTGTCGCGGTTCATTATCACCCGAGACAAATATTCTTTTTCATCCAAAGTATCTGGAATTACCAACGTTTCGGTTCTAAAACCGATGCTTGAAAAAAGTAAAGTATCGCCAGGCAGTACTGCAAAAGAGAAGAAACCTTCTGAATTGGTTGCTGCTCCGCGCTTGCGTTTTTTAACTACAATATTCACGTAAGGCATAAATTGTGGCTCGGCATCTCCCGAAAGCACAATACCCGACATCTGTACAGGATCTTTGGGCTGCTGTGCACACACATCATATGTAGCCACGCACAAAGCAAAAATTCCAAGTATAATTTTAAATCTCATATAAGTCTTCTATGTATCCCTCTCCGAAGAGCATAACGGGAAGATGGCAAAAATAGCATACTAATCTAGAAACTGTTTCGAAGTTTCTAAAAGATAAGATGATAAGTCTTCTCCGTCACATTCCCCTTATCATCACTTACGCTAATACGTAAAACACGTTCCCCGTCCTCAAGGTTCAAGGCGCGAACATCGGTATAAATAAGTCTGTTCTTGGCATCATATTCAAAAAGAACCCACTCCCCGTCTATGGTAACTGAGTAATCATCAATGCCGCTAAGCTTGTCAGAAATGATAAAAGAAAGTCGTGATGCACCGTGTACATTGGAGCCATCTCTAAAATTCACAGGGCTAACGCTTGGTGGAACAGTGTCCACCATTACCGCAAACTCACCAAACTGGCGCGTACGTGCTACTACAAAGCCATTTTCCCAGCGGCCACCTTCGTAGTCATCTAACTTTCCATCTTTAAAACTAGCAATGAATAGCTTGCTCTTATCACCATGATATTCCGCATCAGGCTTTATTTTTAAAGTATAATACTTCTGCACAGGCACCTCACGAGTTGCTATTTCATGAATAAAAGACAGGCACTCACTGCAGGCTGCTTTCTTTTCATACTGAACATAAATATCTGAATACAATGCACCTTCAGGTAACACTACCTGAAAGTTATCTTTCTTAAAAAAGTTAGTTTGAGCATAGTTAAACTTGGGCAAATCCGGTTCTGGAGCTTCTGCCAACTCTACCTCTGGTGGGCTGTACTTTAGTTCAAAGTTGAGTGTGCTCACATTCCCTGCTCTATCACTCACTTCTATATTTACAGGGTAAATAGAATCCGCCACCAAATCTGTAAGCTTCATGCGCTCCTTTACACGGTAAGCCGAAAATTGATTATTTGGCTCCAAATACATTTTGTTAATGGTCCTGCGACAGCAAGCTTTTTGAGCAAAATCTATATGGCTATTGATGTAACGCGTTTCCGCGAAAGCAAAAGTCTCCGCCACAAAATGATAATAGACCTCCTCGCCAATTATCATTCTTATGCTATACACACCATTTTTATTGGGAACCCCATCCAATCTGTCGGTGGTGGTTATCCCAAATGATGCTGGGTTAGAAACCTCTATAAGGCTATTTCCTGTAAGGCTATACACCCCATCGCCTTGGCGCAAAAGGCTGCGCGTGTAGGATGAAACGAGTTCTTCTTTATCAAACTCATACACCTCCAGATTATAAATATCAGGACTACGGCCATCTTTTACATCAAAACCAAAAAGTAAGGGATTGATGATTTTTTCAGTTCGTGTATCTCTTATTTCAAAATGTAAATGTGGGCCACCACTGCCACCACTATTCCCCGAAAGGGCTACTAAATCACCCTGCTTTACGGGAAACACTTTGGCCAGAGGAAAAAGTTCAACTTCAAAAGATTTTTGTCTTTTTTGCTCCTCGCGGATAAAAGCCTGAATGGTATCATTAAATCGCTGTAGGTGCCCATACACCGAAGTGTATCCATTGGGGTGAACTATATACAAGGCATTTCCGTAGCCGTAAGGAGATACTTTGATGCGAGATACAAAACCATCAGCTACCGCTAGCACCCGCTGCCCCTCACGTCCACCAGTTTTTATATCAATACCCGCATGAAAGTGATTGGTACGCAATTCACCAAAAGTGCCTGACAAAAAAAGAGGCATTTCTAGTGGTGAGATGAATTCATCTTGTGGATAATCCTGAGCATTTGCCAGAAATGAAAACAGAAATAATGCAAAAAATGCCAGTGGGCTGCGTTGCTTCATATAGTCTTTATGAGGAAAGTTCCAGATTTTGGTCAAAGATAATAACTTGCAAATGCCTGTATAACATTAGGATGATGATATTATTAATGAGGTAAATATAATTCCTTGATAAACTCATTTCGGTTCTTACCTTTGTGAAACAGTAAATGTGGTTTTATGACAGATGTTCATCAGCGGCTTGGCCATATTGAGAAATTAATGCACGCATTGATTGATCAGCACGAAAAAGCTAACAATGACTTAGAATCATTGGAGCAAAAGTATAAGTTGCTTAATGATGAACTGGCGGAGAAAAGTCAAAAAATACAAGAACTGGAAGGTGAATTGAGGGCGGCTAAAATTGCTCGGGGAGTTGCTTCAGGAAGTGAAGATACCGAACTGGCAAAAGCCCGAATCAGCACCTTAGTGCGGGAAATTGATCGCTGCATTGCTTTGCTCAATGAGTAGATGATATATAAAAAAGGTTGAAGGATTATTTAAAAATAAAAGTATCCATTGCTGATCGTGTGTACCCTCTTACGATAAAACCGGAGGAGGAAGAGCACATTAGGTCAGCCGCCAAAACAATCGAAGGCATCCTGAAGAAATATGGAGACGGATATGCCGTTAGAGATAAACAAGACCTACTAGCCATGTGCGCTTTACAACTAGCTTCGCGGCTAGAGCGCAATAAGGGCAAAGAGCTTATTGATGCTAATGATGTGGATGGAAAACTACATCACTTGCAACAATTACTGGAAGCAGCAACCAGATAGAAAAGACGTTCATTAACATAAACTTTTTTTCCCGCATCGATTCTTAGAATTTGCTAAACTCAACATTAATATAATAGGAGTTTGGCTCAGACTTTCTAGGTCAGGCCTCCTTTGAGTGGAAGACCGAAATTGTTTGGTAAACTCCGATCTTGTCTAACTGGGGTTTAGACAAAGCTTTGAATGGGTGCGGGTTTTTTATTTTTTAACAACAAGTGTACAAATGGAAATAACTACAATAATAGTAGCCGTTGCCGCCTTCTTGATAGGAGGTGTAGTGAGCTTTTTAGTAGCTCAAAATATGCAGAAGAAGAAAGCTTCATCAATAATAGTGGAAGCTGAGAAGGAAGCAGACAATATCAAAAAAGACAAGATACTACAGGCCAAAGAGAAATTTTTGGAATTGAAAGCTGAGCATGAGAAAGTAATAAACAAACGTGAGCAGAAACTAAATGAGCTTCAAAACCGTGTAAAAGATCGCGAGGCTAAAAACAACCAGCGATTTGAGGAAAATAAGCGTAAGGATCGTGAGCTAAACAACCTTAGCAAAGACCTGGAGCGCAAAATTGAAATAAACGAACGTAAGACAGAAGATCTTGAAAAGATGCACCGCAGACAAGTGGAGCAACTTGAAGTGATTTCTGGCCTAACGCCTGAAGAAGCTAAAAACCAGCTGTTGGAAGCTTTGAAAGATGAAGCTAAAACTGAGGCCGCATCCTTCATTCAGGATACTATGGAAGAGGCAAAAATCACTGCCGGGAATGAAGCCCGTAAGGTGGTAATCCAAAGCATTCAGCGTGTAGCTACTGAGCAAGCCGTGGAAAACAGCGTATCCGTTTTCAATATTGAAAATGATGATGTAAAAGGAAGAATCATTGGCCGTGAGGGTAGAAATATCCGTGCCTTAGAAGCTGCTACTGGTGTAGAAATTATTGTAGACGATACACCTGAAGCTATCATCCTTTCGTGCTTTGACCCCGTTAGAAGGGAGATTGCCCGATTGGCTTTGCACAAATTGGTAACGGATGGTCGTATTCACCCGGCACGTATCGAAGAAGTGGTTGCCAAAACCACCAAGCAGATTGACGAAGAAATTTTTGAAGTAGGTAAGCGTACCGCCATCGACCTTGGTATTCATGGGCTTCACCCAGAACTTGTGAAAACTGTAGGTAGAATGAAATACCGCAGCAGCTACGGACAAAACCTATTACAGCACAGCCGTGAGGTAGCCAACCTTTGCGGAATAATGGCTGCAGAGCTGGGACTCAATGCCAAGATTGCAAAACGTGCAGGACTGCTTCACGATATTGGTAAAGTGCCAAGTGAAGAAAGTGAATTACCACACGCTATCCTAGGTATGAAGTGGGCTGAGAAGTATGGTGAAAAACCAGACGTTTGTAACGCCATTGGTGCTCACCACGATGAAATTGAAATGACCAACCTCATCTCTCCTATCGTTCAGGTGTGTGATGGTATTTCTGGTGCTCGCCCTGGTGCAAGACGTCAAATTGCCGAGTCTTACATCCAGCGATTGAAAGACCTTGAAAACCTGGCTATCTCTCAAAATGGTGTAAGCAAAGCTTACGCGATACAAGCGGGTAGAGAGCTAAGAGTAATGGTAGATTGTGATAAAGTAAGTGATGCTGAAGCGGCCAAAATATCCTTTGACATCAGCCAAAAAATACAAAATGAAATGACCTACCCTGGTCAGGTAAAGATTACCGTAATACGCGAAACCCGAGCGGTAAACGTAGCGAGGTAAATAATAGGGAGTCGGAAATTGGGAGTAGGGAGCCTCACCATTTCGAACCTATTTGAAGAAAAACTGAAAAGCCGGAATGCGAGAGTGTTTCGGCTTTTTTTTGTTTTATGTCTCGTCCTGAAATAAGTTGACACAAATTGGACTTATTATGTCAAGAAATTCAGGATCAAGTAAAAGGCGCAGTCAGCGTGATTACAACATGGGCTTTAAACTGGCGGTGATCAGCCAGGTAGAAAAAGGCGAAATGACGTATAAACAAGCTCAGAAAGCCTATGGTATCCAAGGTAGAAGTACGGTTTTGGTTTGGCTCAGAAAACATGGTAGCTTAGACTGGAGCAAACCTTACCTACACTCCATGAGCAATCCCAGACGAAAAGAAACCCCGGCCCAAACCATCAAACGCTTAGAGCGCGAGCTATCTGATGAACGTTTGAAGAATGAAATCCTTAACATAACGATTGATATGGCGGATAAAGAGCATGGAATTTCTATCCGAAAAAAGGTATTACCCAAACAATCTGGCGCATCCGGCAACAAAAGCAAGTAAGCCTTACCCACAGTTGTCGTTTGTTTGGGATTAGCCGTCAGGCCATCTATCAGGCTCGTGCAAGAGCTTTAAATCGAGCTGATGAATTAGCACAACTCAAGCCTATGGTACTGGCCATTAGGATGCGTATGCCCCGGCTGGGCACACGAAAACTCTACTATTTGCTTCAGTCGGATCTGAAGAAAATGGGAATCAAAATAGGTAGGGATGCTTTCTTTGACTACTTGCGATCAGAACACCTGCTGATCCGGCCAAAGAAAACCTACACCAAAACCACCAATAGCAAACACTGGTTGCACAAGCATCCCAACCTACTTAAGGAGCATAAGGTAACCCGTCCGGAAGAGGTTCTTGTCAGTGATATTACCTACGTAAAAACCAGGGAACGCACCCATTACCTTTCTTTGGTAACCGATGCCTGTAGCCGAAAAATCATGGGGTACCACCTAAGCGAAGACATGGCCGCAGAGCAGGTGGTCAAAGCTTTGAAAATGGCTATGAAACATAGGCGTAGTCAAGCTCCGATGATCCATCACTCAGATCGAGGACTTCAATATTGCGCAGCCGTTTACCAAAATGAACTTCAAAAACATCAGGTCACCCCTTCCATGACGGATGGATATGACTGCTACCAGAATGCCTTGGCTGAAAGAGTTAATGGAATCCTCAAAAATGAGTTCCTGATAGAAACCTGCAACACAGCTAGCGAGCTACAGTTGCTGATAAAACAGTCCATTGAAACCTACAACAACTTGCGTCCACACCTAAGTCTCAACTATAAAACACCTAACTTTATACATGAAAAAACCCTAGAAGCTATAGCTTCTAGGGTTCATTAAAAATCTATTTAAAAACCGTCAACCTATTTTAGGACGTGTCATTATTTATACTTTGATAACTCTTGATTTACAATTAAATGACAGAACATTTCACAGGAAGCCTTATGTATGGAGATGAGTATGGTGAAGATGTAGGCCAGGAGGTTCTGTTTGAACTAGAGTTGGAAAGAAGTAATTCTGAATTTTCAGGAGTTTCTAGAGACATTTCAGGCTTTGGGGTAAATGAATCGCCAGCTTTAGTCAAAGGCTCTCTTGTAAATGATAGAATATCTTTTATCAAACAATATCAGTCTTTCCATTATGCTGAAAAGCAGACTTCATCAAATAGATTTTTAAAAGGACCAAAAATACTTTACAACGGAACTTTGGATCAAAACACAGGGGAGTTTTACGGGACGTGGAAAATGCCTGCGAAGACATTATTCTTTGGCCTAATCAAATTAACGTACCCCTCCAGTGGATCTTGGAGAATGAAAAAGACAGAGGATTGAATTTGAAAAAACAAATACTGGTACAAAAAAAGACAATGCGCCATTCAGGCTGAATGAATAAACGAAGTGTCTCTTCCTATCCCACCAAAACCTCCAGCGCCTTTTTAATCATCCTTTCAACAACCTCATCCCCTTTTTCAGAAAATTGGCCTGTAGCACGATTGGCCAATATTGCCGAAATACTAACCGCCTCATGCCCCAGTAAAGAAGCTAACCCATAAATACCTGCGGTTTCCATTTCAAGATTGGTAATGGGTACACCAGCAAATGTGCTACTGCCCAAGAGGTCTACAAAGTCAGAAATACGAGCTTGTGCATTTACACTTCTACCCTGCGGAGCATAAAAACCGGGTGCCGTCAATGTAACCCCTAATTTATCGGCAATAGGCGAAAAACTATTTACCAATTCGCTATTTGCCATAGCTGCATAAGGGCGTGGCAAAAGTTTCCACTTTTCGCTTTGAGCTATTAGCTCGTCTATTTCTTCCTGACTTTCATTCCAATCGTAAAAGTGCATGAGGCCATCCAAACCAATGGCTGCGGAAGAGATAAGAATAGAATCAACTTTCACATCAGGGCGAACAGCACCACTTGTGCCTAATCGGATAAACTTATAAGGTGTGCTCAAATCATTGGCCAACACTTTTAGCGAATGAAGCTCATTAATCACAACATCAATATTGTCAGTACCGATTCCTGTAGAAATTACCGTGAGCCGTTTCCCC
Source organism: Owenweeksia hongkongensis DSM 17368 (assembly GCF_000236705.1). Lineage (NCBI taxonomy): Bacteria > Pseudomonadati > Bacteroidota > Flavobacteriia > Flavobacteriales > Owenweeksiaceae > Owenweeksia > Owenweeksia hongkongensis. The sequence goes on from NC_016599.1 coordinate 1,385,672, forward strand.
GAAAGGGTACCGGTGTGCGTTACAAATTCACGCTTCTGCGTTCTAAAGTCTACACTATCAAAAAGTGCAGAAACTTTAGAAACCCGATCTGGGTCACCTACGGTAATAATTGTATCACTCACATCACCAAGTTTTAGTGATAAATGATACACACTACCATCATTATTTAGAATCAATTCTGAACTATTCACGCCTTTATCTCTTAATTTGCATATTATTATACATTTGTGAACAAATTAAATCAAAATGGCTGACAAAACTCCTGTAATTCTTGTACCAATGGGCTTTTCAGAGCAATCTATTCAAGCTCTGGACCAAGCATTAGTTTTCGCAAAAGCGATGAAAGCATCTATACTTTTACTTGCTATAAATAACAATGATATTCACCTTAGAGAAATATTTGGTGTAAAAGACCGCAAGGAGGATATACATGATAAGCTGGAAGCAAAGTTAAACTCTATTGCAGCAGAACACAGTGCCTCATCTGGTGTAGCTATAGAAGCTATGCTTACCGAAGGTGTAGTGTATGAAGAAATTGATCGCGTAAGCAAAGAGAAAGATGTGGACCTAGTGATAATGGGTACCAACGGAAAGCCTCAAAACCTTAGAAAGCGCTTTATTGGTAGCAATGCCTTTAGAACTGTAACTTTAGTTGATCCTCCCGTAATTACTATTAAAGGGATAAGAAATATTAGCTCTATCAAAACCATTATTTTCCCTTTGGTATTAGATAGAAGATCGAAGGAAAAAGTTGGCCCCGCCCTTCACTATGCTCGTCTTTTTGGTGCAAAAATCAAAGTGGTTTCTGTACTTATTGAAGAAGACAAAGAGAAGGTTCTTAAGGCTCACCTTAAGCAAGTGGAAACCTTTATTAAGGATCACGGTATTGAATGTACTTCGGAGATTATTAAGCCAAGCAAGCAACAAAAAGGAATTGTACGCAACACCCTTAAATATGCTTACGAAAATGAAGGTGACCTAATGATCATCACAGAAGACAGCAAAGAGCGTGACTTCACCGATTTCTTTATTGGCACCGATGTACAAGCAATGATTTATCACTCAGAAATTCCTGTGATGTCCATCACCCCTAGTGAGGTGAAATGGGCCGCTATGTGGGAAAACATGTAGTACTTGCTTCACGCAAAATATTAATAGAGCACTTACTCTATTCTGGCAACAGGATAACGTAGGTGCTCTTTTTCGTAGTAAACACTGTTCTCGTAGATAAATTTTAAAGCCGGATAGCTATTGCTTAGTAACTCCGGATTTTTCTCTTTCCATTCTTCAAAAGCAGTCTTTAAGTCTTCATTATCTTTTAAAAGTTGCTCAGCTGTTTCTTCAAATACGTAAGGTGAAAAATGTTCCTTTTGCTGAAATATCTCATCATAAAAATTCCAGCGTAAGTAACTGTCCACAGCTTTGGGCTCTAGCATTGAAACAATAAATCGGATATTTTTCTGCTTTGTTGGCACAAGGTAATCCCCTGCTAAGAAAGCCCGTTGTTGATACTTTATTTCCACTTCCATATCCCTTAGCGGGAAATGCCCTTCATAAGGATAGTTTGAAAACTTAGGGTTCTGAATGTAATACGAGTTCACGTTGATGATGGTGTCACTTTTCAAAGGCTCCATTATAACCCCATTTAGCTGCAAGCGATAAGCAACTTCGCGCCAAGCCCGAGGGACTACATAATACGCTGGCAACATTGCACTGTCCGCTGTCTTCCAGGTGTTGTAGTATTTGATATCAAATGTTTTGGGCTTGCTCCCATCATACTTTAGTCGTTTTGAGCCAGAAATCATGCTCTCGGGGTAACTGTATTCATAACCTTTGAATTTTCTAAGCTCATATTTAGAAGAATCTAATGTCCAGTTTATGGCAAACTGATTTTGCTGTTGATCAAACTCAAATGCTTTCTTCTTGGCTTCTTTTAAATCACTGGAATTATCAGCGACATACTTATTCATAACGTGCAAAAAAGCCAAAGTACTTGCAACTCTATCCTTGTATGGTTTCAACATATGAGTTTCTGTGATAAAGCCAATGGTATTAAAAAGTGTAGTATAGCCGCTGGCATAGCGAGGAGTTTCTAAAAAAGCTGCAAAACCTTTGTCAGGTGTGTTGCCAAAAACATTTACATAAGGTGTCATTGGCCAGCCCTTCTTGTTCATTTGTTTGTACAAAAAGGGTTCTAAATCTTTAGTAAGTGTTTCCGCTAAAACTGGATTCAGCTTATCTTTTTGCGTGCTTATCAAAGTCATGGTATATTGATAATCGGCACCATTGGAAGTATGTGTATCAACAAAAATGTGGGGTTGCAAAGCTTGAAATATTGTGTAAAAAGAAATTGTATTGAGTGCATCTGCTTTTACAAAATCTCTATTCAAATCTAAGTTTCGAGAATTGCCCCTAAACCCATGCTCCTCCGGCCCGTCTTGATTGGCTCTGGAAAACGAACCTCGGTTAAGGGCACCTCCAATATTGTAGACAGGAACAATGGCAATCAACACATCATCTAAAATCTTCTTCTGCAAAATTTCTCTAGCAAAAATTATTGAGGCATCAATGCCACAGCTTTCTCCAGGATGAATTCCGTTGTTGATCAAAACCACCGCTTTATCATTGGCTATATCCTGCAATGTGGCATCATCCTTCATAGGGTTTGACCCAATCAAGAATAAATGCAGTTTCCTCCCGCTATCCGTGGGACCAATTTCTACTAAAGAGGCATTTTCATTTTCAAGTGCTAGTTCCTGATAAGAAGAAATAACCTGATCATAGGTCAAACTTATTCCATCAAGATACAGCTCACTAAGTTGTGCTAAACAAGTGGTACTGGTTAGTCCACTGATTATCCAAATCAAAAAAAATCTCATACAATGTATTTTAGGGAGCTTAAGTTAGCTAAATGCCGCACTAATAATTCGATTTGCAAAAGTTTCAAAAACCTGTTAATGTTGCAACACAAAAAATTGCAACTCTACAAAACAATCTCCCCTGCTTTGTTGTAGAGTATTTAGGTAGTATCACCGTTTTTGTGACAGCAAGAGTAAAAGGTAAATAGAAAAGCATGGAGATAATTGTAGACTTAGAAATTTAGATATGTCCCAAGTAGTATTTGGTATAGATTACGGAAGCAAACTCACCGGAAATACAGTGATAAGTGTTTTTAATGATGGTGATGTTTTCTTTTTAGACATGTCACAAGGCGTAGATGCCGACTCCTTCATTTTAAATGCAGCCGAGCATTTTATGCCGTCCAAAATATTTATTGACGCCCCCCTCTCGCTGCCGGGTGTGTATCGCAATTTACCCGGCTTTAACAATTATCATTTTCGCAAAGCTGACCTAGAATTAAATGCTATGTCTCCTATGTTTTTAGGGGGATTAGCGGCAAGGGCCATAGAATTAAAGAGCCGATTAAAGTCTTTGGGACTCAAAGTATTTGAAACCTATCCAATTGTGATGGCCAATCAACTAAAACTCAGAGATTGTGATTACAAGGGCAGCCTGCAAAATTTATCCAGTTGTGCTCAGGAAGTAATTAATATTCTCCCCGCTAGTATAAAGATAGACAAAGCAGACATTAAGACGTGGCATCACCTGGATGCGCTTCTCGCTCTCATTTCGGCTATAAACTCATTATTTAAAAAGCCCAAAACATATGGACATAGAGAAGAAGGCTTGATTTACATTTAAATGATTAACTGCTTACCTGATCTACTAAACGAAACCCTTCGCTGTGCACATTTACTAATGCTACAGATTCATCGTGTTTCAAATGTTTTCTAAGCTTGGCCACATATACATCCATGCTCCTTCCCGTAAAGTAATTTTCGTCTTTCCATATCTTTTTTAAAGCCTCAGATCGACTAACCACATGATTTTTGTTTCGCAAAAGCAAGCTTAGCAAGGCTCCTTCCTTTGGACTTAAAGTATTTTGGACTTCGGGATGAGTCAGCACACGTGTTTCCGAATTGTAGCTATAAGTTCCTATTTCAAACTCTACATTTTCATCTTCAGCTTCCCCGCCACTTTTTCTGCTAAGCACGGCTTTAATTTTATAAAGCAATACTTCAGAATCGAAGGGCTTTACGATATAATCATCAGCTCCTACCTGATAACCTTTGAGCATATCTTCCTTTAACGATTTGGCGGTAAGAAATATTAAGGGCATCTGAGGTGCGATTTCTTTTATTTCTCCTCCAAGAGTAAATCCATCCTTGTGGGGCATCATTACATCCAGAATACATAAGTCGGGCTCTAAACCTTTAAAGGCCTGCAAACCTTGTACTCCATCTTTGGCCAACACTACATCAAAATCATGTAATTCGAGGTAATCTCTTAATACTGCCCCAAAGTTTGGGTCGTCTTCTACCAAAAGTATTTGTGTTGCTTTTTCCACTTCTTAGTTTAGTTTTCGTTCTCTGGATATAACGGCAAATAGATGTAAAACGTACTCCCTTTGCCCTTTTCACTTTCCACTTCTATTTTTCCACCATGTGCCTGCACTATCCCGTGTGCATAGCTAAGGCCTAGTCCATGTCCTTTTATATTGTGAACATTTCCTGAAGTAACGCGGTAAAAGCGATCAAAAATATGTTTCTGCTCTTCGCGTGTCATGCCCAGGCCTCTATCCCCAATTATCAAAATAAAATACTCCTGTGTGCGCTCAGTTACCACTGTAATTTCCGGGGCATTTACAGAGTATTTTACCGCATTGTCCAGCACATTAATAATTGTGTTGGAAAGGTGGTTTTTATCAATAGACAAACGAACCCCATTATCGTTGTATCGGTGTGTGACTTTTCCTCCTTTACTTTCTAATGCAAGCTGCAAATGCTGTAAGCACTCATCTATTATATCCGTAATAAGTATAGGTTCAAAGCTTAACTCCAACTCTTTTTTATCCATCAAAGCCATTCTCAATACGCTTTCTACCTGCATATTCATACGGCTATTCTCTTGTCTTATCACTTGGCTATAATGCTCAATTTTAGCAGGATCATGTATCACTTTAGGATTCTTTAAAGCATCAATAGCAAGGTTTATTGTGGCTATTGGTGTTTTAAACTCATGGGTCATGTTATTGATAAAATCAGTCTTTATTTCACTAATACGTTTTTGCTGTAGCGAATAGGACAGGGTTCTTGCAAAAGTGAAAATTATGGCCATTGTAAAAAGTAAGCTTATAAGCAGCGTAAACCACATAGAGCTTATTAAGTAACTTGTTTTTCCGGGGAAATTCACCAGCAAATGACTTCGCCCATAAAAGTCATTTGGAAACAGGGTAGCCATGTGTGCTTGTGGAGTTTCATCCCAATTCTGACTCGTAAGCACTACTTTATTCCCTTCTGCAACCGAGTATTCATAAGGAATGGTAATGCCCCTACTGTGCAATTCAAAAGAAAGAATGGAATCGAGATGCTCCTCAGTAACCTGGCTTTTCACCCCCATTTTTCGATTTATGGAACTCCGTATCAACTGATCAAACACCGCGTCCATCTTTTTTAAACGCATCGCTATTTTCTCCCTTTCGGTAAGTGTTACACGGTAAGATGTATCCCTATTGGAATAACGAATACCTGGAGTATTTTCAGTCCGATTTTCATGCACCAAAATCGAATCATCATTCATCTTTACAGCAATGCTAAAATGACCACTGGTGCCCTCAATGAGCAATGAACTATCCTGTATATACTTTTCATTATAAAAGCTGCTAAACTGAGGGCTGAAGAAAGGATCGAGCTTAAAGTTCTCGTATAAAAAATTAATTGTTTCCAAGGTTTCCAGTCTTCTAGAAACCCCTGTCAACGCCTCCGCTACATCTTGATCAAACTTCTCTTCTTCCAACTGGTAAGAATTGGTAAGCCAATAGGCCTGAATACCTGTAATACCTAGTAGTGAAATAGTCATTAAAGCTATTAGCCAATTTATCCGCTTCCTGCTTTTGGTAAGTTTCATTCTCATATCTCTACAAATTTAAGCTTCCCGCTAAGGCCTACCAGAACTTTAACTACTCTTTAACAATCGTTGTGCAACCCTTAACAACAATCACTATGTCAACTAAGTAGATTTACAATACGAAAAACAAAAACATGAATTATGAAAAATGTAAACAAACTAAGCACTGCAATTATTGCAGGCCTGATGCTCCTTGGGAGTCAAGTATCTTTTGGACAAGATGAAAATGTGCTAACTGAAAACCCGCTGGCACCGCCACCACCTCCCAGGGTTTTAAGTCAATCAGAAACCATTGAGGGCGTCAACTCGTTATCCTTTTTCCCTAACCCTTGCCGTGAAAACCTCACAGTTATACTTAGTGATAAAGTGGGATTACAAAATGAGGAAGTCAGCATCTACAACCTTACTGGCAAAAAAGTATGGAACGGATTCATAGGCCAAAAAGGCATTGTTGATGTTTCAAAGCTAAACACTGGTATTTACATTATAAGCTGTAATGGTGTGAGTTATAAATTCCAAAAAGTATAAATACCTGTTTGAGCCGATAGTTTTCTATCGGCTCTACTTGCTTTATCCCTAAAGCTTATATTTGCCGGCTCAAATTTATAGTATGCCCATATCTAAGCTTTCTATTGTAATACCTGCCTACAACGAAGGTAAAACCATCCATGAAATACTGGATAAAGTAAAAGCTGTTCAGCTGATTAATAACATTACCAAGGAAGTAATCTTGGTAAATGATTACTCTACAGATGATACTGAAGAGGCTATCTTACGATATAAAGATGCTAACCCTGAATTGAACATTCAGTATTACAAGCACGAAAAAAACAAAGGTAAGGGTGCTGCTTTGCACACTGGAATTGAAAAAGCGACCGGTGATTTCACCGTTATCCAGGATGCAGATTTGGAGTATGATCCTGAAGAGTTTAACATTTTGCTAAAGCCTATTGTAAATGGTTTTGCAGATGTAGTATATGGCTCTAGATTTATGGGCGGAAATCCTCACCGTATCCTTTTCTTTTGGCACTCTATTGGAAATAAGTTCCTCACCTTTTTATCAAACATGTTTACAAATCTCAACCTTACAGATATGGAAACATGCTATAAAATGTTTAACACCAAAACTCTTCAAAGTCTCAACTTAAAAGAGCAACGTTTTGGTTTTGAACCAGAGGTAACTGCAAAAATTGCGCGTATTCCTAAAATCAGGATATATGAAGTAGGAATAAGCTACTACGGAAGAACCTTTGAAGAAGGAAAACACATTGGTTGGAAAGACGGATTCAGAGCCATCTACTCCATTTTAAAATACAATCTGTTTCAATAGAAATAAGCGACATGTCCCGTCCTAAATAACCGATACAGGTTTTTATATAGATTAAACATAGTAATTAAACCTTGGTGAAGCTAGCTTCACCAAGGTTTTGTTTTTTATAGGATTTTATTTTGACCTGATCTTGTTTATGCATTTGTTCTGGAGTGTTCATTTGGCAGGAGAGGTGTGGCCTTTGTTTATTATAAATGCTTACACTGTCTTCCACCAAAGGCTTCATGATGTCTAGTTTATCGGCCTTTACTACTTCAATAAATTCTTGCTTTAAAATACCGTTTATACGTTCCGCTATGGCGTTGGCATATGGGTCATAAGACTCTGTCATGCTACAGGTTATTTTGGCTTTAGCCAGTTGTTTTTGGTAATCGGTGCTACAATATTGTAGGCCTCTGTCTGAGTGATGGATCAGAGGTTGGCTAGGGTATTTTCGATTTTTGATAGCTTGCTTTAAGGCAGATAGCGCACCATCCACACTCAAACTGTTTGATACATTGTAGCCTACTATCTTTTTTGAGTAGGCATCGGTAACTAGAGCCAGGTACATGGGGTTTTCTCGGGTACCCACATAAGTTATATCGGCCACCCAAAGCTGCTCTGGCCGGGTAATGGGTAAGTCTGCAATCACGTTTTTGTGTTTGCGGAACCTATGGTGTGAGTTGGTGGTAATATGGTATGATTTCTTGGGTTGTATTAACATGTGATTTGCTTTTAGAATGTGGAACAATTTATCGCGACCCACGCCCAGTGCTTGCAGCTCTGGCTGTAGCAAGTGGTAAAGTTTACGTGTGCCTAGCCGAGGCATGGACATGCGCTTTTCCTGCACGAGTGATACTACTTTTTGCGCACGTTGCTTTTTGGCTTCTTCGGCTTTAATGGCGCGATAATAAACTTGACGGCTATACCCGAACAATCTACAGGTAGCCGTTAGGCTTTCTTGGTAGTGTTCTTTGTATTGGTTGACTGTTCGGGTAAGGAGTTTTTTCTGATTGGAATATTGTACTCTTTCTCGGCTATATCTATCATCATATCAAAGATGATCGCCTTTTTGTCGGCTCGTTCTATTTGATGTTCCAGCTGCTTTTTCTGCTTTTCTAATAGCCGAACTTTTTGCTCTAGTTCCATCAGTTTTTGTTCTGGAGTTTTGGGCATTTGTATTGGAGTTTGATTTTCCCAATCAAAGTTACCATACTTTCTTAACCAACTCAGCACAGTACTGCGAGCCTGAATGCCATATTTTCGGACTGCTCCATGCTGACTTAACTCGCCCCGTTCTATTTCTTGGACAACTTGCAGCTTGAAGTTTAAGCTGTAATCTTTTTGTGTACGCTTTACGTAGCCATTGTCTTTCATAAGGTTACAAATTTGTGTAACGCTATTTCAGGACGTGACAACAAATACAAAACAAAAAAAGCGACCATTGGTCGCTTTTTTTTATTCTTTAAACTCAATCATTAAAAGCTGTACATAAGAGATACAGTTGGCATGATTGGCAATTGGTTCACACGCTTATTCTCCTCTCTATCCCAATAAAAAATGTTTTCGTAGTTCAAAATATTAGTTGCTCCAGCTGAAAGCTCAAGTACGTTTTCATTTTTAAGTGTAATTGTTTTCTTGATTGACAAATCCACACGGTGATAGTTTGGAAGCCTTTTATCGTTCAAGTCACCATAAATAACCGCAGGATTTCCATTGGTGGTCGTAAGGTCTTGAGATGGCTGCGCATTTCCTGTATTATCAATAAATGTCAACTGACTATAGTAGCCTTGAGTTGGTGTAAATGGAAAACCTGTACCAAAATTATATCTCAGGCTAAATTCCCAAGTACCCTCTTCACCAAAAGTGTAGTTACCCACCAAGTTTAAATTATGGCGTCTATCAAAGTAAGGATAGTATTCCTGAAGACCATCATCACGGGTAACTTTACTAAGCGAATAGGCCGCCCACAAGTATAGCTTTTTAGTACGATAGGTGGCGAGTAAATCAATACCCTGAGCTAAACCCTGCTCTACAATATATTTAGTCTTGTAGATCTCTGCAATGTCAGGATCATTATTGTCTGACGCGTAAATCTGATTTCTGTTAACATTAGTGATTTGATCAAAGTCTTTTATGTACCCTTCAATGTTCAATGTGATTTCTTTTGATACTTCAATTTCTAACCCTGCTACCACATGCTTTGCCTTTTGTAAAGCAGTAGGAATGGTTTCACCTCTAAATGTACTTGGCACATCGTCCGGACCACTTAAAAATCCGTAAAATAGGTTCACCACATCCCTGTCTGAGTTGGAGGCAACTAAGTTTTGAGAATACAAACCTCCTGAAGCCTTAAGTCTAAGCCAGTCATTAATAGTATATTTTAAACCTAATCTAGGCTCCAAAGAAACTTCATCTTGAGAGCCATAATAATGAACCCTAAAACCTGGTTCAATTATTAATCTTTTTGCGGTAAACTTATATTGAGCATATGCTCCAAGCTCTGTAGTATTCTGTATTTCTTCACTTTTTGGCAAAAAGTCTCCAGCTGGAAGCTTCAATGCAGTTCGGTAAGTAATGGCCTCCAGTCCATATTTAAACTGCTCATTTTCGCGCAGGAAATAGGTAAAGTCCAAACCTCCATTAAAGCCACTTATTGAACTTTCCTTGGGTGATTCTCCTGCGCCTTCTATAGAAACTATTTCATAGTTAGAATAACTGGCACCTCCATCAATCAATACAGAAGAGCTTGCCGGTACCGCAGTAAAATTAAATCCTGCACCAAGTGAATTCCAGTCAATGCTATTATCTGACGCAAATCTTACTCCGTCATCAAATGAAAAACCGAATACGTTAAACTTACTTCCGTTATCAGACTGGCTGCTCAGCTTAGCATATACATCAGTAAAGTTAAATGGAAGTCCATCATATTCTGTTTCCACATAAGGGTAAAATATTTGGCTACTTTGTTCCAAATATGAAGTTTTGGCTGAAACCATTAATGAGACCGGGGCCATTCCTCTCTCGTTCTTCTTTCCCATTGGAGTTTCCAAGAGTAACTTAGAAGAATAAGTACTGGCAAAAACTTTTCCGCTCATCTCTTTACGATTAGCCACCCGTGTGCGAACATCCATCACCGCACTGTTTCTGCTACCATATTCAGCATTAAAACCACCGGAATAAACATCTGCGGATTGAATTATATCTGCATCAAATACTGAGAAAAAACCAATAGAGTGAAATGGATTATATACAATCATCCCATCAAGCGTAATAAGGTTTTGAATTGGGGCGCCACCACGAATGTACAGCTGCCCTCCTTGGTCTCCAGTGGTTACCACACCAGGTAAAACCTGAATAGCTTTGATAATATCCGCATCACCACCAACCGAAAACTGTTGAATTTCTTTTGGATCAAGACTCACTACTCCAGTCAATACTTTGGTTTCTCTTTCCTGCCTGTCAGCACTCACCTCTACATCCTGCAAAAGCTCTGATGAAGCACCCATATATATCTTTACAGAAGCGATTCTAACCTCAGAAACCACTACCTCTTCAGTTATAGTTTCGTATCCTACAAAACTTATCTCTATGGTTTGTTTGCCTAATGGAACATTGGATAGAATAAAGTAACCTTCATCATTGGCTACAGCTCCAATACTTAAACCTTGCACCACTACATTGGCAAAGGGAATGGGAGCGTCACTTTCTTTATCAATTACAAAGCCTCTTACCTTGCCAGTTTGAGCAAAAGCCAAAGCGCTAAAAAACAAGCAAATAACTAATGAAAGAGTATATTTTATTTTCATAGGGATTTTTATAGGGATGCCAAATATCTTATTATTATTACAAATCAGGTATATATGATTTTAAAAATCAACTCACGAAGCAATTCACCATCCGGAGTTGTTGCGTTTCCAACGCCCTTGGATCGCTTGTCACACTCACGTAAATAGCCAATTATGCGAGACAGTTTTTTCAAATTATAATTTAATGCTCCGGTTTGGTAATCTTTTACAAAAAAAGGATTCACCTTAAGTAATGATGCTAAACCTTTAGGACTTTTATCCTTCGCTTGATGCACCAGCATTAGCTTTACAAAAAAACCAAACAGCAAGCCAATGGTCACCACCAAGGGGTTATCCTTTGGATTTGACGCAAAATGTCGCTGTATAGTCATTGCTTTTGTAAAGTTCTTTTCTCCTAGTGCTTTTATCAACTCAAAATTGTTGTAGTCCTTACTGATGCCAATATTTTCCTCTACCGCCACCTCATCGATGGTTCCTCCTTTAGGCACCACCAGTTCCAGCTTCTTCAGCTCATTGTCAATTCTACTCAAGTCGGTACCCAAGCTTTCCGCCAAAAGCACACATGCTTTCATAGATGCTTTATAGCCCTTTTGGTTTAAATGCTGCGCAATCCAATCCGGAATTTGATTATCATACAACTTCTTTGACTCCAGCAATACATTACCGTTGCTTATTAGTTTGTAAAGTTTTTTGCGCTTATCAAGGGTTTTATATTTATAGGCAAATACCAGCACCGTACTGGGCTGCACATTCTGCACATAGCTTTCCAGCTGATCAATAGTTCTAATCAAATGCTGCGCCTCCTTCACTATGATTACCACCCTGTCCGCCATCATAGGATAGCGCTTAGCCTCCCCTATTATGGTTTGCATATTGGTATCATTACCATACAGCACCGTTTGGTTAAAACTCTGCTGATCTTCAGGCAATGCCGTTTTTTCTATGAGGTGCGTAATGCTATCAATAAAGTAAGGCTCGTCTCCCATCAAAAAATAGATGGGACGAAAAGTGCCTCCTTTAATCTCCTTTACAATGTCATGGTAAGTCATAAGCGCTGCAAAAAAACGAAATTACTGCGGTTTGATTGTAGCTTATTATGAATAGAAATCTACACCCTTAATAAATAAGCCCTGTTAGAGTTTGAAACTCTGACAGGGCTACGTTCCGTCCTGTAAAGCTTTTCCAAAGTTTAGAACTTTGGAAAAGTTAAGGACACTCACCTTACCTTTGTCCCCATGTTCAAAAACCTAGTTCCCCTAAATCTTCCTGAGGCACAACTGAAGCTGGCCAAAAAAGCCGACAAGCTGATGGTGTGGGATGACATTAGAAAAAAATATCTACACCTTAATCCTGAGGAATGGGTACGCCAGCATTTTGTGCATCTACTTATAAGCAGTCATGGTTTCCCAAAAAGTAGCATTGCCCTTGAAGGTGGTTTTCACCTAAATCAAAAACTACAGCGCACGGACATATTGATTTATAAAAACTCGCAACCCATACTTTTGGTAGAGTGTAAAGCCCCCCAAGTGCCTATTTCGCAAACTACTTTTGACCAGGCCGCACGATACAACTTACACTACAAAACGCCTTATATACTTATCACCAATGGTCTCACTCATTTTTCGGCTAAGGTGGATTATGAAATTGGCGAGTACACATTTTTAAAAGACATACCCACGTTTGATGAATTATAATACCATCAGCCTAAAGAAAGGCAAGGAGAAATTTCTGCACCGCAAGCACCCTTGGATATTTTCAGGTGCGTTTAAGGAGTTACCTCAAGACTTTGAAGAAGGCTCAATTGTAGAAGTTTTAGATTTTAAAGGAAACTTCCAAGCGCTGGGGTTCTTCCATCGCAAAAGCATTGCTGTAAACATTCTTTCTTTTGAGCCTGTAGAAAATGTGGAAGACCTTATTATTCAAAAAATAAAAAAGGCACTGGACTACCGCTATCAAACTGAAGTGTTAAAAAATAACTACACCGATTGCTGCCGCCTGGTATTTGGAGAAGGTGATAATCTTCCGGGCCTCATTATCGACAAATACGCTGATACGGCCGTTATCCAAATTCACCTTGAAGGATGGATACCTTATTTGCAGCTGATTGCTGACACCCTGATGAAGGAAGGTCACATCAATCATGTTTTCAGCAAACCCGCTGATAAAATTTCTGTTCCGCATAATATGATAGGAACCCTTGCTGGGGAAAGTTCAAAAACTGTAGCATTAGAGCATGGGCTCAAATTCAATATTGATTGGGAAGGTGGACAAAAGACAGGTTTCTTTATTGATCAAAGGGAAAACCGGAAGCGCCTGACAGATTTCAGCAAAGGAAAAAAAGTGCTAAATACCTTTTCCTATAGTGGAGGTTTTTCAATCTATGCCCTGAAAGCTGGTGCTGAATTAGCCGTTTCTGTAGATATTTCGGAAGCTGCCGTGCAGTTGGCTAATGAAAATGCGGAACTAAATAATGTAGCAGATAGACACAAAGGAATCGCCTCGGATGTATTTGAACACCTTAAAAATGATGGTGATCAATATGATGTGATTATTCTTGACCCTCCGGCTTTCGCAAAAAATCACCGCTCGGTGCACAATGCTGTGCAAGGTTATAAAAGACTAAACCTGGCGGCCATGAAAAAAATTAAGGAAGGTGGAATCATTTTTACCTTCTCCTGCTCACAACATGTAGGAGCACAGCTTTTTGAAGACACTCTAAGAGCAGCAGCTATAGAGTCTGGCAGAAATATTAAAATAATGGACAGGCTTACGCAACCTGTTGATCATCCTATAAACATCTACCACCCTGAAGGTGAGTATCTGAAGGGATTCATCCTGCACATCTCATAGAGGCACAAAAAAAGGCATCCCGTAAACAAACGGGATACCTTCTTTTCCATTTTTCTAATAACCTAACCTTCGTTATGAAAAGACTACTACCTATATGCTAATGCTTTCGGTAATGAAAGTCTTAAAAACTAATTGTTAAATATGGGGCAAAGATAAAAAGCCTTTTTGTTTGTAAGAAATATTTTACAATAATTTAACATTTTATTTTAACTCTCACTAACCTATTTCTTAAAATTCAAAAAAAAGAAGTTGGTGTAGATTAGCCCAACTTCTCTTTCCTATTTCCCTATTTCACACAATTTATCTTATGAAAATTTTAGTTGAATCATCTACTTAGAAATTATGTTTATCGAATTTAATGAGCCTCGGCTTAATTTGTAAGCCTAACTTTACAAACGACCATTTTGAATTAGTTCAATTCTTTCCTTCTTTCTCTCACTCCCAGTCATCGAATAATAACCCTCATCGCAAGGGTGTTGTTTCAAAACATTACCCTAAGACTGTTATTTCGGTTAACCATACCCTTACGCCTGATTTAAATAATTATTTTTGCGCCCCTAAACACAGGATAATGGAAAATCAATTGCTTGCCATTTCACCAATAGATGGCCGATACAGAAGAACCACGGACAACCTGAAAAATTACTTTTCAGAGTTTGCCCTTATTCAATATAGAATTCAGGTTGAGATAGAATACTACATCGCCCTTTGCGAGTTACCGCTGCCTCAACTTCAAGGTTTTGACCGTGCTAAGTTTATTGAGCTTAGAGATATGTATCTTGATTTTACAACCAAGGAGGCTCAAGAAATTAAGGACACCGAAAAAATTACCAACCACGATGTAAAAGCCGTGGAGTACTTTATTAAGAAAAACCTTGATGAGCTGGGACTTGGTAAATTTCGTGAGTTTGTACACTTCGGTCTTACTTCACAAGACATTAATAATACCGCTGTTCCTCTTAGTATAAAGGAGTATGTAGAAAATGAATACATCCCAATGCTTGGTGAGCTGGAGGTAACCCTTGGTGAGCTTGCTAGCCAATGGGAAGACATCCCAATGCTTGCCCGTACACACGGCCAGCCTGCCTCTCCTACCCGTTTAGGAAAAGAGATTATGGTATTTGTAGAGCGCATTGACCAGCAATTGCGTCAGCTTCGCCACATTCCGTTCTCGGCAAAGTTTGGTGGTGCTACCGGAAACTTCAATGCTCATAATGCAGCATACCCAGAAATTGACTGGAAAGCATTTGGCGAAAGCTTTGTAAACGAAACTTTAGGACTTCAGCAATCGTGGCCTACCACACAAATTGAGCATTATGATAATATGGCTGCTCTTTTTGATTGCATGAAGCGCATCAATAATATCATCCTTGATCTTGATCGTGATATCTGGACCTATGTTTCCATGGATTACTTCAAGCAAAAAATTAAGGAAGGCGAAGTTGGATCATCAGCTATGCCACACAAAGTAAACCCAATCGACTTTGAAAATAGCGAAGGTAACTTAGGGATTGCCAACGCACTTTTTGAGCACCTTTCGGCAAAACTTCCTGTAAGCCGCCTTCAGCGCGACCTTACTGACAGTACTGTTTTGAGAAATGTAGGCGTGCCACTAGGTCACACGCACATTGCGATTTCTTCTACCCTTCGTGGTTTGAGCAAGCTATTGCTTAATGAGGAAAAGCTAAATCAGGATTTGGAAGATAACTGGGCTGTAGTAGCTGAAGGTATTCAGAATATATTAAGAAGAGAAGGTTTTGAAAACCCTTACGAAGCTTTAAAGGGATTGACTCGTACTAATGAGAAAATCAATAAGCAAAGTATTGGCGCTTTTATAGACACTCTTGAAGTAAGTGATGCGGTGAAAACAGAATTGAGAGCACTTACTCCTCAAAACTATACAGGACTGTAATGCGCACCATTACAATTGATGGAATAAATGTTGAGCCGGGGCAAAGCTGCTATGTGGAGCTAAACGTAGCACGCTTGCCTTCGGGTACTCAAATCACCATGCCTGTACATGTGATAAGGAGCAACGAACCTGGCCCTATTATTTTGCTAAGTGGCGGTATGCATGGTGATGAAGTCAATGGTATCGAAATCGTAAGGAGATTTCTCAATAAAAATATTGCAGGAAAACTCTTGAAAGGAAGCATAGTAGCCATGCCAATAATCAATGTGTATGGCTTCATCAACTTTTCTCGTGATGTGCCTGATGGCAAAGATGTAAACCGCAGTTTCCCTGGTAAAGAAGATGGTTCACTAGCGAGTATGGTAGCTCGAGTGATGACACACAACATTCTTCCTGAAATTGACTTTGGTATTGATTTTCATACGGGTGGAGCTAGCCGGACCAACTTCCCGCAAATACGTTATGAATTTGGCGATAAATTAGCCGAAGATGTAGCCACTGCTTTTTCAGCTCCTTTCACGTTAAACTCACCTCTTATCAAAGGTTCCTTTAGGGAAACCGCCAAAGATTTAGGGAAATCCGTAATCGTATTTGAAGGTGGCGAGACACTGCGCATTGACCCCAAAACTGTAGATAATGGTCTTCAGGGAATAAAGCGTGTGCTTCATCATTTTGAAATGCTTGACAAATCTCCTGCAGCGGGAAAAACTCGTGTGTTTACTGAGTCTCACTGGGTGCGTGCTGAAGCTTCTGGCCTATTTCGTCACAAAAAGGAGTCAGGCAAAAAGGTAAAAGAAGGGCAAACCATTGGCTATATCTCAAGCCCTACTAATGATTACTCGGTCAAAGTAAAAAGTCCTTATGACGGTTACATCATTGGCCACAATAACTTCCCACTGATTCACAAAGGTGATGCACTTTTCCATATTGGGATGTGATTCTTGAAAAGAATCATTCCAGCCAAGGAGCTGGAATCCTTTTCCGATCTATTTCAATAGATTCTGGGTCTTCGTTCCTCCGTCCGGAATGATTTGAAAATTCGAATATTTCACCCGCTACCTGCCACATTATTTAGAAAGGTTATCAATTGAAAGTTAGGCTATATCACACCTTTCAAAAGAATAGTCGGTTTTGTACTTTCGCACCTCCTAAATTTTTAGGATATAAACTACTATAGCGGCCTTACGGCCATTATTTACTTTAACTGACGGAACTCAAATCTCCCATTAAAAAAATAAAAGATTTCAAATGACTTACAACGATTACATCAAGGAGATTGAAGAAAGAAAAGGTGAGGGATTACACCCAAAACCTATTGATAGTGCTGAATTGCTTAGCGAAATTATCGCTCAAATTAAAGATACTAGCAATGCGCACAGAAAGGATTCTCTTCAATTCTTTATTTACAACACCCTACCTGGAACCACTCCTGCTGCAGGAGCTAAAGCCAAATTCTTAAAGGAAATTATTCTTGGTGAATCCGTTGTTGAAGAAATCACGCCTGCCTTTGCATTTGAGTTGTTATCTCACATGAAAGGTGGTCCTTCTATTAAAGTACTTCTTGACCTTGCTCTTGGTAATGATACCAACATTGCAAGCGAAGCAGCAAAAGTTCTTAAGACTCAGGTTTTCCTTTACGATGCTGATATGGCTCGTCTGGAAGAAGCTTACAATGCTGGAAATGCCGTTGCAAAAGATCTTTTGGAAAGCTATGCTAAAGCAGAGTTCTTTACCAAGCTTCCTGAAGTAGATGAAGAAATTGACATAGTAACCTTCATTGCAGGTGTAGGTGATATTTCTACAGATTTACTTTCCCCTGGTGGAGATGCTCACTCAAGATCAGATCGTGAATTACACGGCCAGTGTATTTTTGAACACAACAAAGAGATGCAGAAACAACTTTCTGAATTGAAAGCTGCTCACCCTGATAAGCGCGTTATGCTTATCGCTGAAAAGGGAACCATGGGAGTTGGTTCTTCAAGAATGTCTGGTGTAAATAACGTAGCATTATGGACAGGAATCCAATCCAGCCCTTATGTTCCGTTTATCAATATGGCCCCGATCATTGCAGGTACTAATGGAATTTCACCAATATTCCTAACCACCGTTGGTGTAACAGGAGGTATCGGAATTGACCTTAAAAACTGGGTAAAGCAAAAAGATGCTGATGGTAATACAGTGGTAAACGCTGATGGCGAGCCTGTATTGGAACAAACGTATTCTGTGGAAACAGGAACCGTTTTGACCATCAACACAAAAGAGAAAAAACTATACAATGGCGATAAGGAGTTGATGAATATTTCGCCTTCATTAACGCCACAAAAAGTAGAGTTTATCAAAGCTGGCGGATCTTATGCCGTGGTATTTGGTAAAAAACTACAAACATTCGCTGCTAAAACTTTGGGAATCGAGGCTCCTCAGGTATATGCCGCTTCTAAAGAAATCTCGAAAGAAGGTCAAGGTCTTACTGCTGTTGAAAAAATATTCAACAAGAATGCCGTTGGAACTACGCCAGGCAAAACTTTGCACGCAGGATCTGACGTTCGTGTAGAAGTGAATATTGTAGGATCTCAGGATACTACGGGGCTTATGACTTCTCAGGAATTAGAAGCCATGGCTGCTACTACCATTTCTCCAATTGTAGATGGAGCATACCAGTCTGGATGCCACACAGCTTCTGTTTGGGATAAGAAAGCACAGGCCAACATTCCTAAGTTGATGTCGTTTATGAACGACTTTGGTTTGATTACAGCTCGTGACCCTAAGGGTAAATATCACGCCATGACGGATGTAATTCACAAAGTATTGAATGACATTACTGTAAGTGATTGGGACATCATTATTGGCGGTGATTCCCACACGCGTATGTCAAAAGGTGTAGCTTTTGGAGCCGACTCTGGTACTGTGGCCCTTGCCCTTGCCACTGGTGAGGCTTCTATGCCAATTCCAGAATCTGTGAAAGTTACCTTTACAGGTGAAATGAAAAGCTACATGGATTTCCGTGATGTAGTGCATGCTACACAGCAGCAAATGCTGAAGCAATTTGGTGGAGAAAATGTTTTCCAAGGTAGAGTGATTGAAGTTCATATCGGAACTCTTAACGCTGACCAGGCATTTACATTCACCGACTGGACTGCTGAGATGAAAGCGAAAGCTTCTATCTGTATTTCAGAAGATGAGACGTTGATCGAATCTTTGGAAATGGCTAAGGGCAGAATTCAGATTATGATTGACAAAGGCATGGACAATGAAAAGCAAGTTCTTGCTGGCCTTATTGCTAAAGCTGATAAGCGAATTGCTGAAATCAGATCTGGTGAAAAACCTGCACTTAAGGCAGATGAAAATGCAAAATATTACGCAGAAGTGGTAGTAGACCTGGATGTGATTGCTGAGCCAATGATTGCTGACCCGGATGTGAATAACGAAGATGTTTCTAAGCGATATACACACGATACCATCAGACCGCTTTCTTACTATGGTGGTACTAAAAAAGTAGACCTTGGGTTCGTAGGATCTTGCATGGTTCACAAAGGAGACATGAAGATTCTTGCTCAAATGTTAAAGAATATAGAAGCGCAGCAAGGCAAAGTGGAATTTAATGCTCCCCTTGTAGTTGCTCCTCCTACTTATAATATTGTAGATGAATTGAAAGCTGAAGGCGACTGGGAAGTTTTACAGAAGTACTCAGGCTTTGAGTTTGATGATAACAATCCAAAAGCTGCAGCTCGTACCAAGTATGAAAACATGCTTTACCTAGAGCGCCCGGGATGTAACCTTTGTATGGGCAATCAAGAGAAAGCTGAGCCGGGAGATACGGTGATGGCAACCTCTACTCGTTTATTCCAAGGTAGAGTTGTAAAAGATTCTGGCGAGAAAAAAGGTGAATCCCTGCTTTCTTCTACTCCAGTGGTTGTGTTGTCTACAGTGCTGGGAAGAACGCCAAACTTAGAAGAGTATGAAAAAGCTGTTGAAGGCATTGACTTAACTAAGTTTAAACCTTCACATAAATTACTAGCAAACTAGTACTGATATAAAGCCTCGGAATTGATTCGAGGCTTTTTTTTTGCCGTAGGCAAATATTAATTTTTAAAATCCTACTCATTATGAATTCGTATATTTCTGACTTAGACTAAACTGAAATGAATAACCTGATTATTTAATCTGAAGACTCATTATTAGACTCAAAATTTCAAGAACAATTTTTAACATTAATCGTTAGCCAGATATGATTTTTGATATAGACATGATTAAAGAAGTGTATGCCAAATTCCCAGAGCGCGTTGAAGCTGCTCGAAAGGTAACCGGCAAACCACTTACCCTCGCAGAAAAAATTCTTTACGCTCACCTTTGGGATGGGCAAACCGATAAAGCCTACACCCGAGGCAAGTCTTATGTAGACTTTGCTCCGGACCGTGTTGCTATGCAAGATGCCACCGCTCAGATGGCCCTTTTGCAGTTTATGCAATCTGGTAGAAAGCAGGCAGCTGTGCCTTCTACAGTGCACTGCGACCACCTTATTCAGGCTAAAATTGGTGCCGATAAAGATCTTCAGGAAGCTATAAATAAGAGTAGTGAAGTGTTCAATTTCCTTTCTTCAGTTTCTGATAAATATGGTATCGGTTTCTGGAAACCAGGAGCAGGTATTATTCACCAGGTAGTTTTAGAAAACTATGCTTTTCCCGGAGGGATGATGATTGGTACCGATTCGCACACTGTAAATGCTGGTGGACTAGGAATGGTAGCCATCGGAGTAGGTGGTGCTGATGCGGTAGATGTAATGGCCGGAATGCCTTGGGAGCTTAAATTCCCGAAACTTATCGGTGTAAAACTTACCGGTAAAATGAATGGCTGGACAGCCTCAAAAGACGTAATTCTTAAAGTAGCCGGTATACTTACCGTAAAAGGTGGAACCGGTGCTATAGTTGAATATTTTGGAGAAGGTGCAAAATCGCTTTCTGGCACCGGAAAAGGAACCATCTGTAATATGGGTGCTGAAATTGGCGCTACCACTTCTACCTTTGGTTATGATGATGCTATGGAGCGTTACTTGCGCGCTACCGGTCGTGCTGAAGTTGCAGACGCGGCTAATGGTATCCGTGAGCACCTTACCGGTGATAACGAGGTATACGCCAATCCTGAGGAACATTTTGACCAAGTGATTGAAATCAACCTTAGCGAATTAGAGCCACACATCAACGGTCCTTTTACGCCAGACTTGGCAACTCCTATTTCTAAAATGGGAGAAGTAGCCAAAGAAAACGGCTGGCCAATGGATGTAGAGTGGGGATTGATTGGTTCTTGCACCAACTCTTCTTACGAAGACCTTACCCGTGCTCAGTCTGTAGCACAGCAAGCAGTAGACAAAAAGTTAAAAACCAAATCAGATTTTGGTATAAACCCAGGGTCAGAGCAAGTGCGCTATACCGCTGACCGTGATGGCATATTAAAGACTTTTGAAGACCTTGATGCAACAATCTTTACCAACGCTTGTGGACCATGTATTGGTCAGTGGGCGCGTACTGGAGCTGACAAGCAAGAGAAAAATACCATCATCCATAGTTTCAACAGAAACTTTGCGAAGCGTGCTGATGGCAACCCAAATACCCACGCCTTTGTGGCTTCACCAGAAATGGTAGCAGCAATTGCCATAAGTGGACGTTTGGACTTCAACCCACTGAAAGATACCCTTACAAATGAAAATGGAGAGGAAATACTTTTGGAAGAACCGCATGGTATTGAATTACCAGAAAAAGGTTTTGCGGTAGAAGATTCCGGATATCAAGAGCCAGCAGAGGATGGTAGCAAGGTAGAAGTAAAAGTAGCTGAAGGTTCTGAAAGACTAGAGCTCCTTACCCCTTTCGAACCTTGGGATGGTAAGAATTATACCGGCATGAAACTAATCATCAAAGCAAAAGGAAAATGTACCACTGACCATATTTCTATGGCTGGTCCATGGTTGCGCTTCCGCGGACATTTGGACAACATTTCCAACAACACCCTTACTGGTGCTGTAAATGCTTTTAATGATAAAACAGATAGCGTAAAAAACCAGCTTACTGGCGAGTATGGCCCTGTGCCAAAAGTACAGCGTGCTTACAAAGCAGAAGGCATCAAAACTATAGTAGTGGGAGATCACAACTATGGTGAAGGTTCTTCTCGCGAGCATGCCGCTATGCAGCCCCGTCACTTGGGTATGGCTGTGGTATTGGTAAAATCATTTGCACGTATCCATGAAACTAACCTTAAGAAACAAGGTATGCTAGGTTTGACTTTTGCCAAAGAAGAAGATTACGATTTGATTCAGGAAGACGATACTTTTGATACAGTGGATTTAGATCAGTTTGCAGAAGACAAGCCTATCCACATCAAAATCACACATGCTGATGGAAGCACCGATACTATTAAGTGTAATCACACTTATAATGAAGGTCAGATTGCATGGTTCCGTGCTGGTAGCGCTTTGAATAAAATTAAAGAAGACAATAAGAAATAGACTTGAGAAGATAGACTTTAGAGTTTCTTATTTCGAATTTAGACGAACTCCCTCATCTGAAAAGGTGGGGGAGTTTTTTTTGTTTGATGGTAATATTTCTATTGTCATCCGACTCCTTTGGAGTCGTGTAATGACTCATAAATAAATAGCAATTTTAGTCAACTGATTAACGTAAGTCCAGGTAAAATCTCAATAGGCAGATGACCTCAGAGAGGTCACATATCAATAGAAAATACAAGCACCACTATGAACACGACCTCAGGGAGGTCGAATGTAGCAGCACCTAACCTCTTCCTGCCACACCACAAACAATTCCTCCTGAAATTCGGTTATATCACAAACCAACATATAATCCAATGAACATTTTTGAAGAATTGAGAGCCGATCACCAAAAGCAAAGAACTCTTGTAAAAATTCTAGCGAAAACTCATGGCGATAGTGAAGGCCGCCAAGAGATTTTTGAAAAGCTGAAGCATGAGCTGCAAATTCATGCTACTGCTGAGGAGCGCTACTTTTATGTTCCTTTAATGAAGGAAGAGCTCACTCAAGAAAAAGCCCGCCACAGTATTGCCGAGCATCATGAAATGGATGAGCTTATTGAGGAGCTAGAGAAAACAGATATGAGCTCTCCACACTGGGTGGCTGTTGCCAAAAAGCTTGAAGAAAAAGTAAATCATCACCTGGATGAAGAAGAGCAAGAGGTGTTTCAATTGGCTGGAAAAGCCCTTACAGAAAAGGAAAAAGAAGAACTTGCCAAAAGCTATAGACAAAGCATGGCTTACAGGGATAGGTAAAGTGTTAAAATTAGGTCTTCCATAAATCGGAGAAATGTTATTCTATAACTTTACCTTAGAATAACTTTAGCTAATTACTCTCAACTATGAAAAAAAGACTCATCATTGCCTCCCTCCTAGTTTTTACCACAATTTATAGTCAAGCTCAAATCTTCAATACTGTTGGCGTAAAATCCGGTGTCTCCGTTGCTAATCAAGATTGGAACTATAAATCGAATTTTAAGGGACTCGAAAGTGAATTTCGTACAGGGTTGTACATTGGCATTACTACTGAAATACTAAAGGCAAAATACTTCAGCCTAATAGCAGATTTAGGATATATTCAAAAAGGAATGCAGTTTGACGTTGAACTTACTTCGGAATCTAACCCTGACGGCACCGGGGAAATGAAAACAATTGACAACAGATATGATTTTATCAGTTTTCAACCTGTGGCCAAATTTAGGCTGCCTGCAAAACATATTGAGCCTTATTTATTTGCTGGACCGCGAACAGACTTTTATGTCGGATTCTCAACAAATGACGAGTTCGGAATTGAACTGGATGATGTACCTCCTGTGACTTTTGGCGCCAGCTACGGTATCGGTTTAGACTACACTTTCTCAGATGTCATAATTACATTGGAGGCTCAGCATCAGCCTGATTTCACCTATTTATATAACACGAAACCTTCGCCTCAAAACGGTGGCCTTTCTATACAAAATCAAGCCTTTCTTATCACCCTTGGCGTAAAATATGTCTTGAACTGATTCTTGCACAGCCTCGGTAATTACCCTTACTTTTATCGTTTTCATTTTGATAAAAGCAAGATTCCTTATTCATGAAACGCTATAAACACAACTCCGAATCACACGTAACATTTTCTGAGCTTATGCTCCCCTCCCACTCCAATTTTGGTGGGAAAATACATGGAGGCTATATTCTCAACCTGATGGATCAAATTGCCTTTGCATGTGCTTCTAAACACTCGGGGCATTATTGTGTAACCGCTTCTATTGGCTCAGTTGATTTTCTAAATCCCATAGAAATTGGAGAATTAGTAACTATGAAAGCTTCTATAAATTATGTTGGCCGCAGCTCAATGGTGGTAGGCATTCGCGTAGATTCTGAAAACATACAAACGGGAGAAGTAAAACATTGTAACTCTTCTTTTTTTACCATGGTTGCAAAATCTAAAGACGGTTCTGTTTCCAAAGATGTGCCGGGCTTAATCATGAAAACCAACACGGATGTTCGCAGGTTTTTGGAGAGCACCATTCGCAATGAGCAAAGGAAATCTTACCACACCACTTTTGATAAAGAAACCTTTGACCACGCAAAGCATCTTGATAAACTAGATGGCCAAAATGTGGAAATTCAGCTTTAGCTAAAGCTAATAAATGTCCGAAATCGCAACTCTCAAACAATATCAGGCTTTTGTCAATTGCCCTTCATTGTGGCTTCCAGCTTCAGCACCTTTTTCTTTGTTTCCTTTCCCTTGGCGGGAATGTGTTTTGGAAGACCAAGAAATTACCATCCCTGAAAATGTTGTTTTCGGAAGAAAAATGGAAAGCTTTTTTAGCCAGGCCATTTCTCAATCCAAGGACTATGAAATACTGGCAGAAAACCTTCAGATCATTTCGGATAAAATCACTCTTGGGGAATTAGACTTTTTGGTAAAAGACAAAGAAAACGGCCAAATCATCCATGTAGAATTGGCGTGTAAGTTTTACTTATTCGATCCAAACAGGAAAGTAGAGAACGAATTCAGCCCTTGGGTGGGCCCAAATCAAAATGATTTTCTGGATAGAAAAATTGAGAAGCTAAAAGGTAAACAGCTCCCGCTTCTCCATCATCCCGAATGCAAAAAACTGCTTGATTCAATAATAGGCGGATACAATTCTAAAGACATCATTCAGCAAGTACACTTGCCTGCCAACCTTTATTTGCCCTATGGCAAAACGGATATTCCGGAAAATGTAAACCCTGATGCCGTAAAAGGATTTTGGCTAAAGCCGGATGAATTAAGGAGTGCTGCTTTTAAAGACTACCTGTTTCACCTTCCTCCAAAAGATAATTGGCTACTTGCGCCACACGATGACATCGAATGGTTGAATGCAAATCAGGCTATACTTTTCATTGATGAAATGCATGCCAGGAAAAAATCTCCACTGATATGGATAAAGCAAGCTGATCGTAGCTATCAGCGCGCATTTGTAGTGTGGTGGTAGTACAAAATTCAGAAAGAAAATAAACACTCCGGCAGGGCTATTGTTAAGCCTATATTATCAAACTAATGTTAAGTCTTATATTTGCCAAATGAAGTTACTGTTAGTTATTCTTGCCTATTTACTTGGCTCCATCCCATCTTCGGTATGGATAGGTAAATGGTTTTTTAATACAGATGTAAGAGAATATGGCAGCGGAAATGCCGGTGCCACAAACACAATGCGCGTATTAGGTGTAAAACCCGGAATCGCAGTTTTGCTGATTGATGCACTAAAAGGCTTTGCTGCCGTAAAGTTAGTTTTCCTTTTTCCGCGTACAGCTGGAGATGTTGAAACCATGGTACTGCTAGGAGTTTGTGCTGTAATCGGTCACATCATTCCTGTGTTTGCCAATTTTAAAGGAGGAAAAGGAATTGCAACATTATTAGGAATGATAATAGCGGTTCATGCCGGTGCGGCACTTATGGCCATGGCTACCTTTATGCTTTTCTTCATTTCATTTAGAATAGTGTCTTTAAGCTCCATTCTTGCAGCCTTGTCATTTCCTATTTGGCTTATATTCCGCTACCACGAAAATTCATCCGTTTTGGTGCTCTTCAGTTTTGCACTAGTATTTTTAGTTTTGGTTACTCACCAAAAAAATATTGAGCGCTTACTAAATGGTGAGGAAAGCAGAATCAAACTCAGAAAAAACAATAACGAAAGATGAGATTTGAGAAGACAGAAACTCTCGTAAAGCCTAAAGAATCCATAAAAATGGAGGGGCTTCATGAAATTGTACTTTACAATGATGAAGTAAACACCTTTGATTGGGTAATAGAAAGTTTGATGGATGTATGCGAGCATTCGCCAGAGCAGGCGGAACAATGTAGCATCATAGTACACTATAAAGGCAAGTGCGGAGTAAAGACTGGAACCTATAAAGAGCTGGAGCCAAAATGCACAAATTTGCTCGAAAGAGGATTAAGTGCAGAAATTTCTTGACCGTTTAAAATATGTGATTATATTTGCACCCGCAAAAACAAACAGGCCTCGTGGCGCAACTGAATAGCGCACCTGATTACGGCTCAGGAGGTTGAAGGTTTGAATCCTTCCGAGGTCACAAAAATTGCAAATCCCCATCTTGAAAAAGGTGGGGATTTTTTTATTCTACTTTTCGTTTCGGTTATTAGTAGTGTCACAAAAGTGGCAAACTGCAAAAATCTAAACCGGCTGACTTACTCTCATTCCTTTCTCAGTCTTAACCACCTCCACATGTATTTCCTCCCCCATATCCTTTATATCTGGGAGGTATATTAATTGAGACTTCGCCATTGAATTAAGACTCTGCAAGAACCAAGTCTTAAAACTGTAAAAATCCTTGTCCTCACTTTTAGGCAAATTATAAATCACCTTTTCTGCAGGAGTCTCTAACATCTTTATGAACATATCAATGCTTAATCCACATGACTTGTAATGCGGAAGCTTTATAGTTAGAGTACGTTTATTATCACCTGAAACCTCATCGAATTCTATAAAATCAGGCTCAATTATATTAATAAAGCTTTTTACCGCTTCCACATAATCTTCCAAATTCGCATTCATCACATTACTAAACGCCTTATTAAACTGACTCTGATTACCTGACTTTGCGGATCTGAGGTGAATGATATCATTACGAAGTTTATTAAGGTTCATAATTCTGTCATAAATAGGTTTGTGATCTTTATAAAAATCTACCTGACTGACCTCAGGTATCACCTTACTAACCTTTTCTTTAAAATCAATGTACCTCTCTGTTTGCTCTTTGCTATATTCCTTAACGACCTTTATAAATTGTCCCTTCTCCTTTCCTTCAACCACCTGTTTGTACACATACTCATCTGGCATTTGATAATTAACAAAGGCTTCTACAGTTGAATGAAGAAATATGATCGTACTAATCCTATACTGAAGATTCCAGTTATACAAATACTCATTTACGAAGTGTAAATACACACCCTCCTCCTTCTGGGATACTATATTATTTCGCGCTTTTACCGAGAACTGATAATTAGCAAAGGCAAGAGAAAAGTATAACTGAACCGGATTCGGAAACTTCGTTACATAAAAACGATTATCCTCCACTACAGGAATAAAGGTAAAAGCCTCATTAGTCTCAGGTATAATTGCTAAATAACTACTATTCCCCGTCCTTTTTATGTTGTTTATAGCATGTTTCATAAGCTTTTCGGGATCCTTTTCAGACTGTGAATTCATGTCAAGCGAATCATGTGCTCCTTCAGCCACCCTTATGATTTCTAAAGGTTTAACCTTTACTATTTTCATATCTATGATTTATCTGAATCTTTGTTCCTTATCCATATTTCAATCTTGAATGTAGCAAAAAGCAAGATATATTACTCCAGTCCTAATAGATGATAAATACTAAGCATTTCCATGCCACTCATCCACTGTTTCCTCAGGTTTATGATCTACACAAAATTGCCCCCCATCTTGAAAAAGGTGGGTATTTTTTGTTTTCAGCCAAATCATCAAAGTCTTCATTCTTCTAGTTCAAATGGATTTTTCCATTTTCAAACCCCCATGATGCCGTCTTGGTCTTTGGTTATCTCTGATGGCTCCTACTTATGTAAAAAAGATTAACTTTAAAGAGTTAACCACCTCTTAACCAAAACCCAAGCGCTATGCATATCTACGCAGGTCAAACCAGCCAAACTAAAAGCCATAACACACAGGCTACCCCCACTCCAAAGCAAAGCAATTCTAAAACAAACTCTCACTTAACTGATCATCGCCCACAAACCCAACGAATAACCCAGCTGCAAAACCTTGCTGAAAGCCATTCTTCAAAACAGGAACATCCAGTCCAGAAAAAACCAAACAAAACGGGATTGCCTGACAACCTAAAAGCTGGAATTGAAAACCTCTCTGGCCACTCCATGGATGATGTGAAAGTGCATTACAACTCAGCTAAGCCGGCTGCTTTGCAAGCTCATGCATATGCTCAAGGCACGAATATCCATTTAGCAACAGGACAAGAAAAACACTTACCGCATGAAGCCTGGCACGTGGTGCAGCAGAAACAAAGAAGGGTAAAACCAACTTTGCAAATGAAGAGTGGTGTGAATATGAATGATGATGCAGGGTTGGAGAAGGAGGCTGATGTTATGGGGGAAAAAGCTTTGCAATTTGTTGGTAAACGACCTGAAACTCTTGCCCAAATGAAGCTGAAAGGGATTATAAATAGTAATCAGGAGAGACAAACAATTAGATTTCAAATGGATAAAAATTCCAGCACATACGTACAACGAAAAATTAACCCTTCGAAGAAACTAACTAAATACTTAAAACCATACAATGATGAAAAAGAGAATGTAAAAAGCATAATTAAACAACTTTTCAAAAATTTAATCAAATCAGGATTTACCTATCAAGAACCGGCAATTCACGAGGCTATTAGAGGCACCACTTTAAAGATTAAATCTTTAAAATCACTACATGAAAAAATGGAAGCTAGTTTTGCGAGAGATCGAGATGAAGATTTAGGAGGTGATGGAGCCCATGGTTTAGGCAGACATTATGCCATTTCAGATGAGGCTCTTGAGGATAGGCTAAGAGGACCACGGGCTATCCCTACAGCTTCTAGGTTTCAAAAAGATGAGGGGAGTCGTCTTAACAAACTTCACAACCTTATTAAAAATGCTTTGGTTTCAAATTTGAGTAAGCCCGCAAAGCAGATTGGACAAAAAGTACATAGTGTTATGACTGATCCAACCGATGACTATGCTTCAAAAACAACCAATAATTTAAGGAAAAATTATTTACAAGGGATTGCCAATGTATTTACGGAAAATTATGATTTTGAGGATCCCAGCCTTGGCTTCACTATAACCTCCGAATGGAAGATTCAAGTTATTGGAGCACCTCCCATAATAACCATAACTTGTGAGTACGAAGTCGAATCCTGGGAGGATTTTAATAAAGATCAATGGTCTCTTTCTTCCTCAGGAGATCTAGTAAAAGGCTCAGTTTCAGAACCCGCAAAAATGTATTCAGGTAGTAACTCTCCAATCATAACAATACCAACTGGAGATAGTATTGAAAAGGTGAATTCTCAAACAAAAGGAATCATTGAAAATAGTGGTGTTACCTTATTTTAATCATCATACTAGCTTTGAAATTTAAATGATTCATGAGTAAAAGATAGACCCATTAAAATTATAAACATCGTTTATCCCACCTCCACCGTCACTTGCCCAGCCTGCGTAAACGTAATAACCCCTCCCCACATACAATTCAGTGTACACGTATTATTTAAAGCTGGCATATTAGCAATCATAACAGTTGGTGAGCCAGGCGCCCATGGAGCCACTGTAGCAGGGGTGCAAGGCATTGGCGTAAGCACACCTAGTGCTGCAGCGGTGGCCGCAGCCACGGCCGGGTTTGCAGGTGAGGAGCACATCCCAAAAGGCAAAATATTTACCAATGGTTTATTGTCCATAATGTTAGCATCAGGCATATAGTTGGTTGTTACACGGTTTACGGGCAACACTACTAATGAAGATGGAGCAACCCCAAATGAGCAGGTCATCATAGCTCCCATACATACTTGCTGTGGCATATTTATAGTGTTTTGTTTGATTTTGAATATTCTCTGCGTATTCCTTGAATTAAATCTTGATACTCGATTATCCTTTCTCCTCTCTTGGCAGCCTGCAAAGCACAATATCTAAAGGCGTTTACCATTTCCCCACCAGTCAAAGTGAAATCTTCAGCAACTTGCTCCAGGTTCACTTTTGGCTCTAGCTTAAAAGAAGAACTTAACAAACCCTCCCAAAGTCGTAGCCTTTCCTTTTTATCAGGTTTTGAAAAATGAATCATACTTTGAAACCTACGGGCAAAAGCCTCATCTACATTAGAGTGCATATTGGTAGCCAATATTACTAGCCCCGGAAAATCCTCTATTCGTTGCAATAGGTAGGATACTTCTTGATTAGCGTATCTATCATGCGAATCTTTGGTGGCAGTTCGTTTTCCGAAAAGGGCATCAGCTTCATCAAAGAATAAAATCCAATCCTTATTTTCTGCCTCATCAAATAACCGACTCAGGTTTTTCTCTGTCTCGCCAATATATTTTGAAACCACCAAAGAAAGATCTACTCTAAAAACAGGCCTTGAAGTAGCTTTGCCTAGCAGAGTTGCAGCCAAAGTTTTCCCTGTTCCTGGAGCACCGTAAAAAAGCGCCCTATAGCCAGGTTTAAAATGATTGTCAAGTTTCCACTTTCGTAAAATGGTATCACTGTGCAGCAACCAGTCTTTCAATTCTTCCAAACTTTCCTCTACACTTTCATTTACTATAAGGTCTTCCCAGTCAAGTGGGGTGCTTATTTCTTTAGCAGGAAACTTTGAACTAAAATGTGGTAAATACTTTTTCCCTTGACATAGTAATCCCAAATACTCTTGTGTGATGGAGAGTTTTTGTTGCAAGTCTAATGCCTGCTCATGATCTACATTCAAAATGCCCTTTTTGAAAAAAATATGTGTTTGATCAAAATGCTCCAAAAACTTTAGCCTCCCTAAAATATCAGAACCATTTAATATAAAACAAGCCGTTTCTAAGGTTGGAAGAAAACCTTTTTCATTGGTGTCTTTGCCACCTCCAAACTCCACGTAATCGCTATCAATAGTTTTATTTTTTATTAGGAAAATATCCAGGCTCTGTGGCCTAATATGCCTCGCGAGTGAAAGTATCAACACGAGACGTTCGTCAAAACTTAACTTATATTCCTTCACCAGATTTTCATAAGGTGAGTTACCCTTGCAAGCTGGCAATTTATGTTTTTGAACATCCTTTCCTTTAGCTTCATCATTAAAGTACAAGCTAAGCCGTGTGTCCACTACTTGCTCCAGCCAGTTAATTTCCTGCTGTAAAAATTTTGCCGCTCTGCTGATATCTACCTCCATTCGGTTACCAATGTTTTTTGCATCCAACTCATTTTTACCCGCCCTATACTCCAGGGCAATTGATCGAGCAGCATATCAAACGATTTTTGCTCCACCCTCATATAATATTGCTCTTCCTCCTCCATCAGCTTAGCTTCTCTTTGCAAAAAAGAATATTGAAGCCCCTCAACAGACGTGTTGTTTAAAGCTTTCCATTGTTGAGTTACAGCCGCCAACATTCCATTTACGATTTCCTTTTCGTCTTCCTTTAAAGTTAACATTCTATCAATAGGCGATTGTAAACCCAAGCCACAAAGTACTTTTGCCATTATCATATCCTCCTCGCCATGGTCTATTTCTCCAATAGCCGCATATTGCAAAATGTGGGCAGCTCTAAAAATAGACTCTTCATTAATAAACTTGCCGCCCTCCGTGAGTTCACATCTTTCAAAAAGTGTTTTTAAGTATGGGGTCAAAATCACCAACCCCGCATTTCTCATATAAATCGCTTCTTCCATAATTTTAGGTTTCTCTTCACCCAGTTTTTTATAATCCTGATCCAGTTCCTCCTTTTCTGTAATTTCAGATGGTATTTCGTCCGTCTTAGACAAGGGTTGTTTAAATGATTCAGTCTCCAAATATTTATCTATACCAGACCATACAGTATTTGTAGGGCCCTTTCTTATTCCAGTTTTCTCATTAGATAGATACAATACATTTATCGCTTTCCCTTTACCTAGCTTTTGCAAAAGATATTCATAGAAAACTGCTGACCACTTGTCTGTTTCCCAAACTTTGAGCTTTCCACTTTCTCTCGCTACAATTAAAAAATTCACCCAACCAGATTCTAAAAACTTTTTTTCTTGTTGGGTTAAAAAACTTGAGACAGACTTTAATACCTCAAAAGTTTCCTTTAAAAGAATTTGCTGAGAAATACCTAAGCCTACACCAAGAACAACTTCCATTTCAGTCATGTCAAATGGCTCGCGATAAATAATATTCTGAAGTTTTGTCTCCTCAGCTGTATCAAGGTTCTCAATGCTTTTCTCTTCCTCATTGGCTTGAAATAAAGCCTTGATTTCGTCATTCCAATTTATCACTGCTAGTGCTGTAATCCTCTTTTTAAAGAATGAAAGAAATTGCCCCTTTACTTCAGTGGGCAAAGTTTGCAACCAAGTTTTCAAGGTTTCCATAAACCATACTTTCCCAGACTTCCATACACCTTTCGCAAGCTCGCCTTTCAATTGTTGAAAGGATACCTTGGGAAGGAACCCCAAGTTTTGCAGATCGTCAGCAAGCTGTAAAGCCTCTAAAGCCAAGCTTTCATTCTGGCCTTTTCCTTCCAACCTTACATCCAGATCTACGTCCGTCTGTTCTATATTATAGTGTTGAAATAAATCTTTGATTTCATCATCAAACTTGGCCACAGCTGATCCATTTATTTTCTCAGCAAATAATTCCAGAAACTTAATACTTGCCGCACTGGATAAGTTATGCAACCATGTCCTTAGAACTTTGGCAAACCATTTTTTACCAGATTTCCCAACTCCTTTCTTTAACTCATTTTTCAATTGCTGGACGGATGCACTCTGCAGAAAACCCAAGTTTCGTAAATCATCCGCAAGCTTCGAAGCTTCTGCGGCTAAACTCCCATTTTCAACCTTATTTGCACTTAATGATTCGTGGATCAGCCAGACTATACTATTACTATCCAAGTATTTAATTCCAACTTTGGTTTTATCATTATTGCTTAGCGTTCTAAGTATTTTATCCCTTGTTTCTTTGGCATCAATCAGTTTTCTAAAATCAACGTTGAATTCCTGTATTGAATAACTTTTTACCCACCAAGGTGCCTCTCCTGTGCGCAGTATTTGCAAAACAAGCTCTTGCTTATAAGCAATGGTTTTTCTTTTTAAAATCAACCGCTGAAAGGTTTCAAACTCTTGACTATCGCGCATTAGCGCCAACACTTTAAAAGTTTCAAAATATTCACTTTGGCTAAAAGTGAACTTCACGAGAATAGATAATACTTCCTCAAAACTGATGCGTAAGGCTTCACTAATTTCAAAAAGATATAGAGCCTGCGCTTTTACCGTTTC
This sequence comes from Owenweeksia hongkongensis DSM 17368, assembly GCF_000236705.1. Lineage (NCBI taxonomy): Bacteria > Pseudomonadati > Bacteroidota > Flavobacteriia > Flavobacteriales > Owenweeksiaceae > Owenweeksia > Owenweeksia hongkongensis. The sequence continues at coordinate 1,419,037 of NC_016599.1, forward strand.
GCTTCTAGATGCCTTTTTTATCTTACTAAAATCAGCAAGGATGCTCTTCAAAAGGTAAGTACTCATCTTTTGATCTTCCCACACTATGTCATCTATGGAAATCTCCTCGCTTGATGCACCAGCAATATTTTCCAATACCCGCATCAACTCAGGATATTTTGTAGAAACTATGGCTCTACGTTTTAATCGTCTTATAAAATCTATCTTGGTCAACCCTGATCGAGTAATCCACTCGGGTAAATATTGAGCAACCCAAAAACCCCACAGCTCCTTTTCATTTTTATTCAAATAAGGAACTAGTTCCTTTTCAATAATAGATCGGAAGTACGCCTCTTGCTTCCTTTCAGTTTCTAAAGCCGACAATAAATCCCTAAAAAACTTTGATTTTTTTAAGTCCCTATTTTCAATTAGAACTTGTAAAAGCTCAACGCGACTAAAATCAGTTTTTGCTTCTAGCCTTTGGAGTGATTGTATAAACAAGAGTTCTCTACTTTCAATTCTTCCACTTTCAGAAGCCGTCAAAATTTCTTGAGCAATAGATGCAGCAAATTTGCGCTCCCAATAAAATGTAGCAACTTGGTTTTTCTCAAGGTGAGTTCTGAATCGTTTTACAGACGAGTGTATTTCGCTCCAGTTCTTTTGATTAGAGTACTCTTCTTCAAAAGCGTCCATCCAATCCTTGAATAGAGCCTTACTCCCAACCAATTCTCTTTGTAAATAAATCAATACATCATGATAAACTTCACCTTTGGAAACACTTCCTTTTCGTACTACAGACAATAAGATTTCTACCTTATTTTTCTCCACTAAATCGGCTACTGAATGAGTTTGCCGATCTTTCAAATCCTCTATATGCTCCAAAAATTTAAGTGCCCAACTAAACGATGCGTTTTTCCTTTTTTTAAAAAACAACACCAGCATTCGAAAGTCTATAAGTTCCGGAAGTCTTGCTTTGATTGAAGGCTCAAAAAGCCAGCCCTCCACGCGGTTTAACACATAAGAATCGTCAGCTCGCAACAACCGCTTCAACTCTTCCCGGATACCTTCCCGGGAAAACGTATATATAGCCGGAAACTTTAACACACCGGTATGCATGAATATCTCCAAAGCTTGCAGAAACTGTTTCTTATCAATATTGGTAGCCTCTGGAGTTTGTCCAACACTTATTGATTCTGACTTTTTATGATCGTCCTCCAGCGCCCGCAAAATCGACTTAAACTCTGTGGTCATAGCACTTTTGTCGTACTCCAAACTTTTGGTGATTGCGCCAAGCAAAGAGTCATACGTAATTTTGAAGCGGATGGCCACATTTGCTATAAGGTATTTCAGAAAGCTCCTTTTATCGGTAAAGCTTTTGCCAGACACAAAAAGATAAGCCATGATTACCTCCCAAACCGCATTTCGCAAATTACCGCGTACCAGCCTTGGTAAAGTCCTATCAGCTGGAGCTTTAATAACATTCCGTGCAGCGCCAACAATCACATCGGCTTCCTGCGGTTTCACCAAATGAACCAAAGCCTCAAGTGCTTCATCGTGAAACTGATAAACCAAGCGTTTTCTTACCTGTTCTTTTTTTCCAATTTGCTTTAAAAGCTCAGTCAAAGCCTTGGACTTACGGGCAGTCAGTTGTTGCAATATTTGCTGCGGACTTAAATTTTTCACACCATCCCAACGGTGATGTCCATTTACTAAAAAATATTCAAGCTTATTTAGCAAACTATGCTGTAATGTTTTTCGAGTACCTCCTCGCAATCGCCCACGGTCATCCGTTCTATTTGCAAAAAACAACAAAAGTTGCTCCTCTATTCTTTTTACAAGCTCATCTTCAAAGTTGCTTTTGGGTATACTGCCAAGATTTAGCTCCACCTGCGCAAATTGATTGACCACATCCGGGTCATCATATTTATCAAGCATCCGCTCAATTATACTTCTAATAGCCGTGTCCTGTAATATGCTTACCGAAGATTGAATGTTATGGGCATCTTTTTCGTCATCAATACTTATGGAATAGTTTTGAGACCCAATAATATGCTGGCGGCTTGCGTCTTCCATCAATCATCCATTAAAGCTTGATACATTGCATAAGCATGTCCTGCAAAATACTTACTGTCTGATCGCTGAGAAAGAGCCTTTCGCCAAGCTGTATGTCGGTTTTCAAATTCCAACATTTCATATATACCCAACCACTTTATATGAGTAAGCATATAGGCTGGAGCATGTTCAAACACTAATTGCTCAAAAAGATCACGAAAAATTTTATGTTGAAACCGTACCGGCCATGCAGGCAAAACAAAGGTCATTTGCCCATTCAGCTCATCTTCGTCTACGCAGGCACCACCGTAAAACACTTTATTGTGTACTTTGATGTCAGCTGTTGAAAGTAAGACTTTAAATAAGGCCATGCTATCCAAGTGGGGATGGCTCTGGTTCAATGACTTTCCTTCTAAATCCAGTTCTCCACTTGCGCCTCCGCTCCACTGCACCACCAGTTTTCCTAAACCTTGTTCTACAATAAACTTGCTCTCGTGCTCGCTTCTTCCCGACTCTTTTTCTTCTTCATTTGCCAAGGTCCGTAGGTCGCTTAACAGGTGCTTAACCTCAGTATTTCTTTGTTCAAATGATAGTTTCTGTGCATCATAAAGCGTAAGCACGCCACCATCCCTCAGTTCTATATCCAGCGTAAAGCTGAATACACTTTGATTATAATCAGGGTACAAAAGCTTGTGCTCTACTAAATAAATTCGTTCACTGTTTTCATTAAAGCTCTGTAACCTGCCAATAAGCCTATTCATACCTTCAGCAGCTTTCTTCTTAGACTTAGATGTGTATACTATTTCCTTATTTCTAAAGTCTACAAAGTACTGTCTATCCTTACCCGAACTAGAGCTCTTCAAAGTAAAGTTACCAGATTGCACTCCGAATCTGAGCACCTCATCAAGTACATTTTTCGACTTACCGGTAAGCACAAAAGGCTGTTCTCCTTCGTCCTCCAACACGCCAAATAAACCTTCTAACCTCTTTTCCGCAAAACCTATTTCATAATCATTTTCTTCGTCAGATTTAGATTCACCCAGGTTTACTACCCTGAGTCCTGATTGAGCAACGACCTCCCTAAGTGGCTGCACTCCGTTTTCACTATTTTGCTGCACTGCTAGCAATAGAGCCATTTTTTGCACCAAGGTTGAATGTGAAAGAATATTGTCCTTTTGAGTATAATCAAAAGATTGAAGCCTGTGAGCGCCCAACTCTGCATAACTGCTTATAAACTTCCTTTTATAAGACAACAGCTTGCGCTCAAAAGTTGTACTGGAATCACTTCCAAAAACCTCCATATTAAGCTTTCTCAAAATGTCATTTGGAAAATGCTCCGCATATCTGGAAAGCATATTATCCATTGCTTTGTGCAAGCGCCCCATAGCATTTACGTCTACCTTAGCATTGAGCTTCTGCAACACATCTTCCCAAGATGTTTCTCCTTTGTCTTTACACAAAAGGGCATCGAGTTCTTCGTTTATTTTTTTTGAATGACTGTTTTTTCCAGCCTGTCCCATTTCCTCATAACTGTACCTTACTTCTCCATAATTGTACGAGCTATCTTTTGTACTCTGTGGATCAAAAAGCGAGTAAACACCTTCCAGCTGCTCCAGGTAATTGACCATGAGCTGCTCAAAGGGTAATAAAAATGCTTTGAGCTGCATGGCCTGAGCTTTTCTTTTTGGAGTAGCATCTTGAGAAACGCCATAGGTTCCAATTCCGTAATTCAAAGGAAATTGTTCCCTTATACTATAGTATTTGCCAATGTGCAGCGGTACATGTGGAGCAATTACTTCCTTCTCGTTTTTTGCTTCCATTTTTCTTACGTTCGAATAATTTTCGGCTCGCAGATTATACCAATAGCGCATTAATTCTTTAATATTAGGCTTATACCTTATCTTTTCCATCGTATAGCCTACCAGTTCATCAGTTTTTGGAATCTCTATTTTGGCTATTTCATTCTCCTCAAGCTGATAGTAACCTTCCGTTAAGATTTCCTCCCCATGTATATGTACATCAAAGAGATCCACGCTAATCACCTCATCAATATTGGTAATAATGCGCTTCATTTCTTCAAACTCCACTTTGGTAATCCGGGGACATAAATCTCCTTCCTTTATAAACCGACCACCCATATCAGGGCCATCATATATTTTTTCAACCGATAAGTCTTCGAGCTCCATTTCCCCTTTAGAGTAAAATCGGGGGGCGCCTGATAGATAATCATTTACACGATAATAAATTTCGGCCAACACTTTTTCGGCTATTGAATTAGATGAAAGAGTGACCTCCAAATGAAGTTCAAGCTCAACCTCATTCAAAAGAGAAACGCTAAGTAGATCCTCACCCAAATTGCGACAAGCATGAAATACGCGCTTTACCTCCTCTTTTATCGAAGTATCATCAATGCCTCTATACTTTTCAATTTTAATATCATATAGCACCTTTTCCGTTGTTATTGTGCCATTTTCCATTTCCATCGCCACAGAAATTTCTACAACATCAACCCACGCATTCTTCACCTTATCTATCTGGTCAATTATCACTTTTGCATAATCTTCTGCCGTGATGGGTGCCGTGGTAAAAATGTCTCTAGGTGCAAAAAAACCACTGTCCCCAGATACCAAATCCCCTCCCTTGGCATCGGCCAAAATCTGCTCTATTGGTAGCGAAGTTTTGTAATAAAGTTCAGTGAGTGCATAAGCGAGGTTCTCTAGAATGGTTACCCCTGGGTCATGTTCATTATAATCTGTCCAATTTGCACCTGACAGGCCTTGCAATAGATCAATTCCTTCCTTAAAGAAATCTTGAAAGAGACCAGAGTTTTTGCTCTTTTTGGTAATATATCCTTTGGCTTGGTGCTGTTCCATCGATACTCACATTTTGTCAAAAATTGTCATGATATCGTCATCCCATAATTTACCAATATGAAATCTTATTTTTTGATCAGAACCGTAGTCAGAGCGTGTTTTCATCTGAAGCTTGTAGTCAAATGTGCTACCTCTCCATCTTAGTGCTATTTTATTCCACCACCAGCCATAATACGCTTGGGTACATTTTATTTTACTCCTGGATCTACCAAAAGTGCTAATGGCATGTGCATGGAGTAAGGAGTGCTTTCCTGATTTTGCCTTGCCCACTTGGGCTACTATTTCAAAGGCCGAATATCCGTTAAGGTCAGTTATTATATCATGCCAATTACCATCGGCAGGTACAGTCGCTATTTTATGAGTACCTATTTTAGAGGTACTACCAAGCACTCCATCTACCTCAAGGTTGGTGCGTGGTGCAGAGGTATTTATCCCTACGTTTCCTCCTTTCTTTATTATAAGCCTAGCCTGCCCCGGCTTACCCTCTGTAACTTCTGAAATGCAAATATCGCCCGTATCTTTGAGCAACTCAAAACTCCAAACCGGACCATCATCCGTTATTTCTTTGTAAAAGCTAATTACCCTATTAGATTCAATACCATCCGGGCAAAGTATAAGACCATCCGTTACATTTTTTGCAATACGATCATCCACCTTGTTGAGCATAGAGTCTATCATGCTCGAAAAGTTATCTTCGTTGGGTTGGCTGCCATTTTTAAAAAAACCTTTCAGGCTCTCTCTATTTAAAAGTTTACCGCTCATACCTCATATATCTTTTATTACTATTACCGTGTTGCCACTACTGGTGTTTGAGTGTTCATCTTCCTTTTCCTGACTGGTCTCCTCCTCGGATTGTTGCTCAGTAATCGCACCCAGCACCATATCTTGCCCTACCCACAGTTCACTCAATCCTACATCTATTTTCCTGTCTGTTCGGGCTTTATCTGTGGTTTCAATTACTATACGGTGGTATTTTACCGGAAGCAATATGGCCCAAGGCACCGAGGTTCCTATGGGCTTATCTTTAGCTACCACTACCGTAAACTTTCCTTCATCATCTACCGCAATTCGCTCTATAGACAGCTCCTTGATATACTCTACATAATCAAGTTTTGAGAGATAGGAGCCCAATATCAGCGGGTCGATTTTTCCACCAATTCCCCCCACACCATGCTCTATATCTGAGAAGGAAAACAGGTAATCAGAAATGGCTTTATTGAATCGTCTGTAATTATAACCTGCCTTTCCGTTTGGCTCAAAATCAACAATACAGTTTACTAGTAATCTTTCCACTTTGGGGTTTACCACCTTTACCTTGAGCAAAGGGCTTGCATGCGAATTCAAAAAATTCTCCATGTAGCGAAGCATACCGACCGTAAAGTACATTCTTTCCTCAAGGTTCCATCCTTTCCTAATGACCACCATTATTACCTCACCACCCTTTTTCTTACCTATCGCAATAGGTCGTACACACCGCACGGCTATAACCTCATCAAAATTATTGAGAGCTATATCTTCAAAATCTTTCACCGACACCACCCTGTTTTTAGTGCGTATCCTTTCGCTTACGCGAGAATAAAACTCGTCTTCGCTACTCACTTCTCCACCTCCAAAAGTGCTGGCTGGCTGTTTTACTTTTTTTATCTGTGGATAGTTTCCCAGTACTTTTACAATGCTTCCGGCAGGTACCTCTTTACCCATCAACCTTGGATCTTGGCTTACCTCCTCCAGCATCACCGAGTTTAAAAACACTCCTTTTACAATCGGATAATGCTCCACATTATGTAATACACTAGCCCTAATCCAATACACCGATGCATCGCGCTCTACATGGTTTATTTTTAGCTCCACTATACCAGACCTTAGAAAGCCTTTGGTTTCATCTACCCGTATTTCATCTCTGGTAAAGGGTATCCATTCATCTTTATAAAAGTACTCCCATTGCAGGTCTTCGGTTTTTAGTAGCGAAGCGGAAATAGAATGTAGCAGATAAAAATATATTGGAACCGAAAGTGGTCGTTTCACTCCAGCAATCCCAATAAAAAGATAGCCTTCTGCCTTATAATTGGCCAGCACCCGTTGATTGCGAATTTCTTTTCCCTTTGCTACCATACGGGTACCAAAGGGTGTGATGTGAATAAAAGTCCCTGCATTGTTTCGCCCTCTTTTGTTAAACAGGCTAGTGTCAAAAACAATATCATCTTCGCTAGTATAGCTCACACTTACGTTAGCCACCTGAGGAATGAAAGGCTTATTTACGCTGTACCAAGCATTGGTTTTTCCCGCATTTTCAGTTGCATTGTCCAGCACAATACGGTTGTATGAATTATGGCCAAAGCCATTTTCAGGATGGGTTAATTCAAAGCGATAAAAACCCGCCTTACTATTGATAGTGTAATTTATTTCACCGCCCATCTTTTCCTCTGTTTGAGGATAGCGAAACTCAGGTACTCCAGTAAAATTTATTTTGGACTGTGGCTTTAACTTTACCGAAGGATAACCTTCAGGCGTGCGCACATTTTCGGTTTCAAAAAGGGATTGCTTATAATTTAAAGGAATCCAACTCTTATCTTTTAGAACCTCTGTATTTATTTGAAATGAATCATTCATGATTCCATCAGGATAACCATCATAATAAGTTTCTAATCCACCATATTCCTTTGGAATATTTGCCCAATCTAATTGAACTGTAAGCTCTTGTATATTTTTCATGCTGAGCTCAGGTTTGCCTATCATAAGGTAACTCCCCTTTGCGGCTATCGGGCCAAACAGGTCAAAGGGTTTCCCTGGTGTCATTTTGCCTATATTATTATAAATAGCTAAGTTCTTTAGCCCTGATACTTCCGCTTTTACATTTATTTTTGTCAGTTCTACTTGGTGTAAAAATGAATACAAAAAGATAGGCGCATTCTCATTGAGCTCAAATCTAAGAGCTGGTGCAAAACTACCCTTCTGTGCTTGTAGGGCAGGTTTCATTTTATTGAGACGTATGCCAATAGAAAACACATTCATTTCTGGATTTCGTGCTGTATAGTTTTCTATATCTATCCAGCCCTCAGCATTAGAGTATTGTATTTTAAAACCATTGACCAGTAGATTGGTAAAAACTGAGCTTATCGACTCTCCCTTTTTATTTGAAATCTCCTGAAGTAGCTGTGCTGCCTTATCTTGACCATTACCATGCAAATAAAAAGTAACACAAATGTTGCGATCGCCTTCCTCTAAGTGAAGCACAGGAGAATGAATGATAAAACCCAGTGTAGCCACCTCTTCATTTTTCACTGTGGCTCTTCGATAGGTTTCTTTATTAGCCCCAAATGAGTACCAGTTTCTTTCTGGATGAATAGGTTTTCCTCCGCTCATCATTTTTTGAATGGTCGCGGATGAGATTAATTCTTCACTTGTTCCACAATTTAAGTGCGGATTTTTAGCAAAAAGCAAACTCTTAAGCTCCACCAACTTGAGGTCATTCAACTCTACCTGATGGGTGGTTTTAAAAATAACATCCGCTGGACTACCCAGAATTTTCCCCGCAGAAAAAAGTGTTCCCTCTTCCAACACAAAAGGTTTGGCAGTAGGTAGCATTTCCAAACAAACCGAAGTTCTTACGGGCTTGCCGGATGTGTTTATTTGCTTTAGTACTTTATCATAATAAAACTTTAGGTGACGTTCAGTTATGCCATTTATTTGATTTTGTAATTTTTCTAGTAGAACGGCAAAAGCAATATACATAGCGGCATGTGGCCTATGAATATTGGTATGAAGCAGCACCTTTTTAAGTTGCTCTTTTATAAGCTGCTGTATATTTAGCACTACTTGATAATAAGCGTTGCATACATGCAACACCTGATCGGTTTTTACAATTTTCTCATCATCTATCCCATCTATTAAACTTCTTATGGGATCCAAAAAATCTTCCTTACCGTAGCCAATCTTTTGAAATACCTCGTCAAAACCTTGGGCTTTGAGGGTCGCAATCCAAGTCTCAATTTTTGCATCAAGCCTCTGCATCCTTTCTTTAATCTCCTTTCGCTGCGCATCTATTGTTACGTCAGTTTCCTTTATCCACAAAGCAATATCACCAAGGGGTTCGTTGAGTACAGTTACCAAAAAGAAAAGGGGATCGTTGGCTACAAATTGCTGAAAACTACCTTTTGGCTTATTTTCCAAATCATAGTATTGCACATACTCCAAGTAATTACAGATATAGGCCACGATGTCAGAAAGAGAACGGTCGTCCACCAATAGCCGATTGTGTACAGCACTGGCGGCATCCCTGTATTTTCTAACTGTGCCAATTCTATTTTCCATAATTGCAGAATGCTTATTTACCCACTATTCACTCCTGAAAAGGTGCGGAATATCTGTTCCTTCTACTTTGTAAAAAGGAAAAACCAGATTGAATCTGGAGTTGGTACTAATGACCCTATAATCAATATGCACGCTAACTACTCCATCCAGATAAGCCGTGTAATCCACCATTATTTCCAGCTCATCAATGCGCGGCTCAAATCGCAAAATGGCACTCTTTATTCTTTGTTTTAAAAAATGATGGTTTGAACTGGAACCATCGCGAAACACAAAAGCCATCACATCGCAACCGTATTCGGGTATCATCAGCCTTTCGCCAATAGCCGTGGTGAGCAATATTTCTAATGATTGCTCAATATCCTGAACACCTTCTGTCATCAATACACCATCAGGATTATTGAGATGAAATGTTGGCGGAAATGCCCACCCTTTTCCTAAAAAAGAATCTTTTTCTCCCATGTCAATTTATTGAAACCATTGCTCCTTTTACCGTCATTTGACCACTGCTACTCACTTCGCACTGTGCCTCTCCACTCACTTTTACATCCACGTCACCTTTTACCTCTACCGAGGTTGACTTTATCTCCACAGAACTGTCACCTTTTGCGGATATCGTAGCGCCATTTATTGTAATATCCTCTGCCGCTTTTATTGAAAGACTGCTTTTGCTTTCTATGGTAATGCCACTTTCACTCATGCTTATACTGTTCTCACTTTGATCAGTAATTGTAATTTCCTTTGCATCATCACTTATTACCACATTATTCTTGGCAGGTGTTTCAATGGTGATAACCTTTTTATCATCATCAAAAGTGAATTTCAGCTGGTTTTTTGTGGTAATAGTTTTGAGGGTATTTTTATCATCTGGTGTATTGGGCGCTACATTTTTGCTACTGAAAAGACTCCCTAATATTATTGGATAACTCGGATCCTGAGCCATAAACCCAAGCACTACTTCGTCTCCTATTTCGGGCATAAACTGGGCTCCAAATGTATTACCCGCATAAAAGCTAGAAAGCCTGGCCCAAACTGCTTCTGCTTCACCTCCTAGAATTGGCACGGTTACCTGTACCCGAAATTCATTATCCGGATCTTCATCAATCTTTTTTACTACACCGGTTTGCAATCCTTTCACATCTGGCGTAAGTCCAGCTGCACCAAGTGCGGAAATATTATGTGTTTCTGAAAACCAATTTGGCGCAAGCCCCATCTCAACTTCTGTAAGCCACCGCCCATCCTGTACATGGTGGTTTACTCCACTTACAAATGCATTTCCGTTGAAACGGTCACTTAGGCCATTGAGCTTTATAAGCGAATTGACTTTGGCCTTTGGTGAGCCCTGAAAACGTAAGGTGCCTCTGAATCGTGACAAACGCGATTTTAACAATGCTGCATTAGACCACACTTTCAAGCCATCTTGAGCAATTCCGGCAGCGGTAAGCAAACCTGCTGACCCTACGGATAATACATCCGCCATTTTCTTTCCGCTTAGATTTCCCTGATCATTTACACCAGGTTCACTCGAGTCGCCACTTACCATTGCTTGGGTACTCATATCCCAAGAGCCAGCAGTTATGTCCGAATATTGAAACGTTGCATCCAATTCGCCATCAAACTCAATAATGTCATATCCATAAGTGACGGACAAAGTTGGTAATCCACTTAGATCCGGAGAATTCACTTCTAGTTTATTGTTATTTGTGTTTACCAAAAGCCCATTGGCCTCAGCTCTCGATACTATAAAATCCCATTCTGTGCAGTTGTATTGTACCACTTCCTTTTGCTCTAACATGGTAGATTCTACATCGCTGCTCAGGCCGGCATCGCCAATTATTTTAGCAATTATATCGCTATCCTTTTGCTTAACATATACCATGTTTTTCCTCACAAGAGTAAGTTTTTGAGCTTTGTCTCTACAACTCACCACCAGCACCGATCCACTGCTGCTTACACGCAAAGTTTGTTTTACTACCACTCCTTTATATACCGAATCATTTTTGCTGTCATAGCCTAATTTTATTTCTATTTCAGCACCAGGAACAAAGGTTTTAGATTCGGCTATTTCAAAATTTTGCTCAGCCGGATTTCCATCAAAAAGCTCTATTTCAGCTTCAGCAATTCTGTTCACCTTTTGGCGAATATTGATTTCGCTCACCTGATAGGCATCAGGTATTTCTTGGCCATCTGAAGTAATTATAAAAGAGGTAAGACTGATATCATCAGCTAGAGGTGAGTTAGCCATTGGTTTTATTTTATGGGTGGTATATGAATAATTGTTCCCGGTTCCAGGTGCCTAAAGTTTACTAGCTTATTGAAGCTTGCCACCTCCATATAATAGCTCGCATCACCATAAATTTCTTTACAAATAAGAGGAAGCTTGTCACCTGCTTTTATTAGCACCGCGTGGGTAAGATCTGGCGATTGATTGCCTTGTAACCTGGCAATTTCCTCACTGTCCAAAGCTTCTTCAAATTGCACTGAAGCCACTGCCCGTAGAGGTGTGCCATCACTTTTAAACAAATTATAATTAACACTCATAGAGGTGAGCTTGCACCTAAATTGCAGGCTGCTCCATGATACTATCAAAAAATTAGGTTGATGAATGGCACCGTTATATAACAGGCATACTTTTTTAAATTTATCCAGTTGATCGGTAATCGGTTCACTACTGCCATTTATCACTCCAGTAGAGTCAAAATGAATATCAAAAGAAACAGTCTCTGGAGCAATCCCTTTAAAGTCCAGCGTTTTACCAGCCATTCCCGTGCCCCCTTCTTTATTGTACTCTATGCCATAGTTACTTTTGTAGGATGATGGGTTTATTTTTACGGTACAACTTCCTACTTCGCTAGAGTATTTTTCGGTTTTATAGGCTTTTATGGTTAATTTTTTTCCTGGCATTTTATCGATCTAGTCGGTGGTTGAGCTGCTTTTTTATTTCACGATTACAATCCCTCAAAATCTCTTTTTTGATTTTCTCAATATCTAAAGCATTCACTTTGGGTGCTGTCACATCATCTACCCGAACTTTTATCAGTAGTTCTCTTATTTCTATGGGCATAGCTATAGTACGGTAAAGTAGTTATAGGCAAACTCTAAGCTTTCAATGGCTACCTCATTTTTCATAGAGTCAAATTCAGAGATAGACCATTTTACAGGCCAAGCATTAGCAAAACTCCATGACTTAATCGGAGCCCGCTTCTCGCTAAGCAGCATTACCATAATTATTTTAGGCTTTATGGGCTGCTCCAATCCACCGCCAATGGAGTCTTGGCACCATTGAAACAACTCTGACTTTTTAGTCACCAAACCTCGTTTAAGCACCAAATTGGAGAACTTTGCAGTGGTGGGCACCCGATGTTTAAAATCGTTTACGCCACCTTCTGCAATTTCCTCTACCCCCATTTCCATAGAAATGCCCGATACCTCTTTAAAGGAAGCCTCTGCTTGACCAGAGATTCCTTGAAAACTTAGCTTAAAATAAAAAGATACCGGAGGGTAATATTCCTTGGGCTTAGCCATTTGCTATGGTGAGTCCTTCATGGGCAAGCTCCAGTGTTTCCACCGCTACCTCATTGGCATCCGATTTCATATCGGCACCTGTAATTTTGGTAGGCCAAGCATTGGCAAGTGTCCACGTCATGGTAGGGTTTGCTCCTTCGTCCAATAGCTGTATGGTCACCGTTTCCCTTTTTATGATATTCATTTTAATGCCCTCGTACCATTTAAAGAAATTGTTGTCTTTTACAAACACCCCTTTCTTAAGGGTTACGTTTCCGCTTTTTACAATACCTGGCATTTTTATGGTACTAAACACAGTACTATCACCATGCCTGTACTCTATTGGTTGGGCTTCAGTATCCAAGCCAGATACTTCTTGAAATGAAACCGTATTATCCTGCGACCCTAAGCTCACTTTAAAGTAAAACTTGGGAAGCGGCCATGTGGCGCCTTGTGCTGATCCGTCATCTGCCATAATTATATTCTTTTTATAGTATTAAAATTTGGTTGATTATGCTTTTTGCATTTCCTGTTGGAAAGTGATTTCAATAAATTCAGCTGGCCTTGAAACTGCCACTTTTACTGATACTCTCATGATTCCATTCAATACATCGTCACCTGTCATGGTACTACCCAGTCCCACATTTACAGAAAATGCATCTGCCGGAGTAGGCCCTACAAGACCGCCTTGTTTCCAAAAATTAATGAGGAAATTGCTGATCATGCTCTTTACATTCACCCAGGTACTGCCATCATTTGGTGCAAATACATAAGCTTTAGCCGCCTCTTTTACCGACTGCTCTAGGTAAATTAAAGTTCTACGCACATTCACGTATCTCCAGTCATTTGAGTTTCCATCCAACGTGCGGGCACCCCACACTAGCACACCCCTTCCGGTAAATGCCCGGATAGCACAGACTGATTTTCCATCTAATGGCATGTTCAAATCTTCCTGACCATGGTGGTCAATATTTATGGAAGGAGCAATCACTCCTTGCACCCCTACATTAGCCGGAGCCACCCATACCCCTTCATTATTATCCACTGCTGTGTAAATTCCCGCAATAGCGGCACTTGGCGGTATTAGGTTCAGGCTCTCACGAATATGATCCATTATCATTTTATAGGACTTACTCAAGTTCTTAAGAGTAAGATCTGCAGCTACTTTATCTGCTTCCGTGGTATCTGCGGCATCTGTTTCTGCTGTTGCAGTGCCATCGCCAGTACCTGTTGCCACCAAGTTTGAAATAATGGACTTTAATTTATCCTCTGCTTTTGATTTGGGATTAGGCTTTCCTCCTTCCCCTTTGGGATCATCTTTCCCTGCTTTGGTAGCTGTATCAGCTAAACCAAACTCCTTGTTAATAATAGTTTGAATAACACTTTTTGATGCATCATCCACATTATCTATAGAAACCTCCGTGGGTTGATACACAGTAGTGTGCAACCAAGGGTAATAGGCAGCAGCATAGCTATTGTGCTTAGGTATCCCGGCACTCACATTATCTCTAAAGGCTTCTACACTTTGTATTGGATCAGTTTCTGGTTCCGAATAGCCGCCTGGAATATCAAGAATGGCCACTCGATTTGTCATTTCACCACAATGGGTAATCATAGCTTCTTGCAAGGAATACGCTCCTGCAAATCGTTGTCCTATATCTTCCGTTTCCACCCCTGCATCTAGTCCCACCGCATCAGGTATCACCAGCATGGTTGGCTCCATCTCTTTTTTGAGGTATTCAATGGCCTTGGTAAAATCATCAGATACCAAACTCGCTTCATCTGCCATATAGCTGCCAATGGTCATCACGTAGCAATCTGCACCGCCATTTTGGTAAAAAAACTTCATAGCTGCATATAGCCTAAAGTTTACACTTTCCATGGCTACATTATAGCCATCATTATCATTTAAAATTATATCTGGCTGCGGAGCTGCTGGCGCGGGGTCAGCACCTTTATCACCTCCAGCTGTTTTATCCTCAGCTACGGCTGTTACAGAAAATTTAAAAGGTGGAGCTGTATCTCCAAAAATGGCGAGATACTCCGATAATGAAGTGATTTTTACGGCCTTGCCGATAAGGCTCTTTCCGTTAAATGATGTTTGCGCTGTGTACCCTATAAAAGCCGGGATGGCTGTTGGAACGGGCACCACAGAATTTCCAAAGGCATCCTGTTCTCGGATATACACCCCTGGGGTTTTCATTGCTGTTGGCATATTGATTTGGTTTTAAATTAAACATAAACGATTGTCGAAGCGAGCCATGAGTTTTTTGGTCCATTCTTGTATTTCACAATATTATCTACATCCGGATCTGGCAGCGTCATTTCCATTGTCTTTACACTTTTGGAAAAACCATTTAAATACGTGAGTTTAAGCTTCGGTTTTTGTTCCATTTTCAACCTTAAATCAACAGGGACTTTAGAGACAAATACTTGAGCTTTTACATCATTAAGTATTGCCTGCAAACCTTCATCCATATAGTTATCATCATTAGAACCAATAATATTGGCTTCTATGACTTCCATATTTTGTAGTTTTCTATTAACTATTTTATACTCTAGGTGAATTTTTTTTACATCGAAGTTTAGATTAAACTTACAAAATTTTTTACAAACATTTTCAATATTTAAATGAATAAGTACTTTAATACCATTTATATTTCTTTCATCTGAAATATAAAAACATTCAATTTGCTTTCCATTTATTAAAAGCTCTGCAACACCTGACTCAAACCCTTGTAATGGAAACTCAAAATATCTGTCAGCATCTTTTGGCACTTTCATCACTTTGCCTTGCAATTCACCAAAAGGTTTGATTTCAACTGTAACCTCTCCTGAGGGAAGCTTTACTGGTAAAATCTGAGAATACTTTGATATCAATGCACTGACCAGTGCTATTGAGTTTCCCTGGTTTTGCATGGATGAAGCCTCATTATAAAATAAGATTAATTCAGAGTCATTGGGGAACGGCACGTCTGTGTAATTGAAAAATGCGCGATCTAAAATATTCAGTGAAAAAGCTAAACTCCCAATACCTTTCGCCCCACCTTCACTATAAGTTTGTGATGCATCATCTTCATTGTATATACAAAAGGTGTTTTTCAATTTTCTACCAACCAACTTATAGTTTTTCATCTTGGTATAAGTATTCCCTAGTTGGTGAATTTCAAACGAGCCAAATCCATCATCCCCAAAATAAGAATGATTAACATCAATTTCTATCCATTTATTAAATACCACATTCATAGTAAAATACCTTAACTCACATCACCACCCAATCCACTAATTTTTGGAATCTCTTTATCAACCTGATCTGAATTAAAAGTTATCATCCTAACTTTATATAAAATAGAAGGCAAGTATTTAGCTCCCATTCCACTCCAAACATGACTCAGCTCACTAGTAGAAAGGTTCACTATTTCAAAAGTCAACTTCCCTAACTTTGCATCCAAATCGGGGTGAGTTCGATTAGAAAAAAAGCTGTTAACCTGAAAAACACTAATTACTGTAGAAAGCATTTTTAAAGCTTCCATATAGTTTGCAGAATCAAAATTTGCCGAAACCAACAAATACATGTTCAAGTAAATTGGAGGCGATGACTTTCCAAAACCCTTTCCCACGGCATTGAGATCACCAGTGTTTTTCATTACTTTTTCCTGTTCTAGATTCACAAGTGTCAAAACCATCTTATTATCAAAACCTACAGAAACAGAGCCATCAGTATTCATAACGCCTCCTGCAACCACTATTTCACTACCCACATCGTGAGCAAACTGAATTTCTTTGTTTAGAAAATTTACAATAAATTGAATTGCTGAGTGTATCATATTTTTTTGAGTTATCCCTTTATCATTGTATTAATAGCTGAAACAACCATTCTCGTAAAATACACCCCCAGAACACTGTATACATAGGCAATAAAAATTAGCGGCAGCTTATCCGATAAACCATTCAATTCTGCTTTTATGCCATGACTGGAGTATGCTTCAATCACATATACAAACACAAATGCCAGTGGTATCCCAACTAAAAGGATAACTAAAACCCACAAAAATTCTTTGGCCACAAACTTTACAATGACACCTGCTGCTTTGGCGACACCTGCCTTAGACGGACTTTCATCTTGTTTGCTATTCTTCATATTCGATTACGGTTTACTTTCATTAACTCTCACGAATATTTTATTAAACAAAATCAATGCAATAACCCCAGAAATAAACCCCACTACCACCGCTACTTGCACATCCGCCAAAAAGCCAATAAGCCTTAAGAGAACTAAAGACACAAATAAAAAGACAGCTGAAAACAATAAGATCCGTCCTGTACTTCCGAAAAAAAAATCACGATTCGATGGCGCAAACATGGCGATGATCACTCCACTTCCACCAAATAAAATCACAAAAAACAATAGTACAGCAAGGGTAACTTTATACTTTACCAAACCCGCAAAAGAAGCTTCGACTTGACCAAGTTTGTCCCAAATGCTTAATTCCTTTTCGCTCTCCGAATCGCTTTTTTCTACTTGCCCTGTCTCTAAAGAATCCTTTGGAGCACTACCTTCAGCCGTCATCCTATCAGCAATCATGTTCCACATCTCTGAATATCCCTTATCATAACCTAAGGCCCAGATCCCCATTCCAGCAAGTCCCTTCTTTTTTATCAAATCAATTTTCAACCCAAGGGTAGAATCATTGTCATACCAACACTGCCGGTATACGTCTGATTTACCATCAGCAGTCACATAGCTCTGCCACACCGTTTGGCTCACTTCATCATATTTTGATGGCGACTTTATTTTAGTTCTTATGTAGTCATACGTTCGGTGTCCCACAAAAGATTTTGCTTTCGCAGCTTTCTCATCCGAAGAAGTTTCCCAAACAGCTCCAAAATATCCCAAAGCCAGAATAAGTTTGTTTGCAGGCACGCCATCTTTAATATAGGTATCAATAGAATTTGACAGATTGTAAGGTTCCCAAATTTCACCGCTTTCATTGGGAGCCACGGGCCCTGCTACTTTGCTAAAACTCCCATAATATGAATACCCCATCATAATGAAGCGATCAACTACTGAATTGAGGGCTGAAAAGTCCAAACTCTTTGCCCAATCTACACAAGGCATGGTAATATAAACCTGATACTCCTTATTTGCAGATTTTAGCTTGGTGCTAAGTTTTGTTATAAAGCTCGAATAAGCATCTTTCTCTGACTTAGCTATACCTTCAAAATCTATACATATGCCATTAGCTCCTCTCAGTTTTAATAGTTCCAATACATTAGAAATCAGCTCAGCCTGCGCTCTACTATTTGAAAGAAAATCCTTGTTATTCTTTTTTCCAAAATTAGTAACCGTTAACAAAACACTGTTTCCAGAATGTTTGGCCGAATCTATCATGGCCGTGGTTTTCCAGTCGTGTAAAGAAATTGCAGCGCCCGTTTTGGGATTGAGCTCGTATGCAAAATAGGCAGCTGTACTTAGCATTGAAAAACTCATATTTTCATAAAAGTTTTTCTCCCAATAGGGGTACCAACCTAATACCTCATAGGCTAAATGCATGCTTGTGTGCAACTTAACGGGTTTTGCTAGAGTTAGGGAGTCGCTCTCCTTTACGGTGTAGAGATAATTTTTATCACCCTTTGTTTGCTTATGCTCTTCATGGACAAAATGCTGAGCACGCTTCAAGGAATCATTGTGAACTAGCTTTTCTTCGATCTTTTTTATAAAACCAATAGAATCTTGATGATCATTTTCTACCACAAACCCTCCAAAGGAGCACAAGCTGAACAAAAAAAGATACAACGTCAAACAATGAGCTGAAACGAGTCTATAGAATATAGATAGAATAAACTTCAAGATGGTAAGGTTTGGTTGGTTTTTAAAAGTAAGTAAAAAATCAATTGTGCATCAGTCAACTAAAGGATTTTATATTTTAAAAACTGTTAATCACTCCCCTTATTTTTCACTTTGATTTGGCTTTTGATGGAACATTAGCGTGAAACATACCTTACCATAGCTATCCATTATATTCTTTTTTGCAATCGCAGTAGTTTTATCTTGCGCATTTGCAAATACATTTATTTATGAATAAAACTATACGCTCCATTGGAGTACTCACCTCAGGTGGCGATTCTCCAGGTATGAATGCAGCCATACGTGCTGTGGTAAGAGCTGGAGCATTTTACAAGCTCAAGACCTTTGGAATTTACGAAGGTTACCAAGGTCTTATCGAAAATAATATTCATGAACTTACTGCCCGAACGGTAAAAAATATTCTAAACCGTGGAGGTACAGTTTTAAAATCATCACGAAGCGAAGAATTTAGGACAGAAGAAGGCCGTAAAAAAGCACACCAAAACCTAAAAGAACAAAACATTGACGCCTTGGTAATAATTGGAGGTGATGGCACCTTTACTGGTGGGCATATTTTTTCCCAAGAATTTGACCTCCCGATTATTGGTATTCCTGGCACCATTGACAATGACCTTTATGGCACGGACTACACGATTGGTTTTGACACAGCCACCAATGTTGTTGTTGAGTGCATTGACAAAATAAGAGATACAGCCGAATCACATAATAGATTATTTTTTGTAGAAGTAATGGGTCGAGATTCTGGATTCATTGCCCTACGGTCTGCCCTGGCATCTGGCGCCTTGGATGTGGTGCTGCCAGAAGAAAATGCCCCTATGGAAGATTTATTCAATGAACTGGAAAAAAGTGAGGCTAATCAAAAAACCAATAAGCTTGTGGTAGTAGCTGAAGGCAATGAACTTGGCGATACTTTTAAAATTGCAGAGCAGGTTAAAAACAAATTTCCGCATTTAGAATCAAAAGTCACCATACTTGGTCATCTTCAGCGAGGAGGGTCTCCATCCTGCTTAGACAGAGTTTTGGCTAGCCAATTAGGCGTAGCTGCTATTGAAGGATTATTAGCAGGAAAGTCCAAAATAATGGCTGGCCTAATTGATAATAAAATTGTTTTCACTTCTTTTGAAGAAGCCATAAACGGAAAAGTTCCAATAAATAAAGAACTCATTCGCATCAGCAAAATCTTATCTATTTAAATAATACAATACATGATTAAAATTGCAATTAACGGCTTTGGCCGAATTGGACGCTTAACCTTTCGTCAACTTCTAAAGAAAGAAAATGTAAAAGTGGTCGCTATAAACGACCTTACAGACACCAGAACTCTTTCACACCTTTTGAAATATGACTCAGTACATGGCAAACTAAATGAGGATGTGACTCATACTACCAATAGCATAAAAGTTGGCGCACACGAAATAAAAGTGTTTTCGGAAAAAGATCCAACAAAATTGCCTTGGGGAGATTTAAACATAGATGTGGTTTTGGAGTGTACGGGTATCTTTAGAAATAAAGAAAAAATGAGCTATCATCTTCAAGCTGGTGCTCGAAAAGTACTTTTGAGTGCACCTGCTTCTGATGACATTAAAACCATCGTAATGGGCGTGAATGATGACAATTTAAGTCCTGATGATTTATTAATTTCTAACGCAAGTTGCACCACAAACTGCCTGGCTCCGATGTCCAAAGTTCTCAATGACAATTTTGGAATTGTAAGAGGATTTATGACCACTACGCATGCTTATACAGCTGATCAAAATTTACAGGATGGACCACATTCGGACTTGCGAAGAGCCAGAGCTGCTGCACTAAGCATTATACCTACTTCTACTGGTGCCGCTAAGGCTATCTCTCTGGTAATTCCAGAGCTGGAGGGGAAGCTTGATGGCTTTGCCATGCGTGTGCCCACGCCTACGGGTTCAGTAACTGATCTTACTGTAGAGCTTGAAAAAAATGCTACTGTTGAAGATATCAATCGCTTGATGAAAGAAGCTGCCAACGGCTCATTAAAAGGAATCCTAGAATTTTCTGATGCCCCCTTGGTTTCGGCTGACATTGTAGGAAATCAGCATAGCTGTATTTTAGATAGCGACCTTACCAACGTAAATGGAAAGCTGGTGAAAATTGTAGGTTGGTATGATAATGAATCAGGCTACTCATCGCGATTGGCTGATATGGCCGTACGAATGGGTGAGTCCTAAAACCATACTTAACAATGATTTACATTGCGGATAGTGGTTCTACCAAATGCGATCACGTCATTTTAAAAGAAGACGGAGCAGAACTGATTAGGTTTAAAACCAAAGGTTTCAATCCTCAGTTCTGTGATGCCGCTTTTATCAGTGCTGAGCTGGGCAATGTTGCGGAACTTAAAAGTTTGAGCTCCCAAGTAACTAAAGCATACTTTTTTGGTTCGGGATGCTCCACTCCTGAGTTAAACCAAAAAGTGAAAGATGGACTCAGCCCCGTTTTTCCAAATGCCATTATTCAGGTAGATCATGACTTGATGGCGTCTGCCTATGCTTCTTATTCTGGTAAACCTGCAGTTACTTGTATTCTGGGAACTGGCTCCAACGCTGTTTATTTTGATGGAAATCAAATTACAAAAGGCATTGCTGGTACCGGCTACATTTTGGGTGATGAAGGCTCAGCCAGCTACATTGGAAAAAAAGTTCTCTCCTCCTTTTTGTATAAAACCATGCCTGAGGAATTTAGAGCTGATTTTGACAAATCCTATGGACTATCGAGAAGCGAAATCCTGAAGCAGGTTTATGAAAAACCTTTTGCCAATGTTTTTATTGCAAGCTTCGCCACCTTTGCCAGCAAGCATTTGGAGTCACCTTTTTTTCATGATTTGGTATATGAGGGTTTTGAATCTTTCCTAAAAACACAGGTACTTTATTTTGATCAGGCTCCACAATCACCTATTCACTTTATTGGGTCGGTGGCTTTTCATTTTAATGAAACTTTAAAAGAAGTAGTTCAGGATTTAAAGCTCAACATGGGCAACGTTATACAAAAGCCCATTGATGGACTTGTTCAGTATTTTCTAGAATATCACATAGACAGCCATAAAAGCAATGCATGATAAAAGGGTTCATATTTGATCTGGATGGAGTTCTTGTAGATACACCAAAGCTTCATTTTGCTGCTTGGCGCAAAGTGGCCCATTCTTTAGGTTTTGACCTTAATGAATCACAATACGAAGAGCTGAAGGGGCTGAATAGAAAAACATCTCTTATTCAAATTTTAGACTGGGGAAACTCCCAACTATCACCTCAGAAGTTTAATGATCTAATGGTTCAAAAAAACGAGTGGTATCTTGAAATGACAGCTACCATGATTAGTGATGATGCACTTCCTGGTGCTCATGAATTTTTAAAAGCCGCCAAAGACCTTAAGCTAAAAATAGGCCTAGGCTCTGCAAGTCAAAATGCTCGAAAAATTCTGGATCAGGTAAAAATGACAAATTACTTTGATGTAATAATTGACGGCACACAAACTACTAAGTCGAAGCCCGATCCTCAGGTTTTTGAGCTTGGCGGAAAGAAATTAAACCTCAGCCCTTCCTCGATAGTTGTGTTTGAAGATTCCAATGCAGGAATTAAAGCCGCCATTGACGGAGGGTTCAAGAGTGTGGGTATTGGAGCCCGCAAAACCTTGACTGCGGCAAGTGTGGTTTACAAAGGTCTTCATGAAACTTCTCCATTAAAAGTGATTGAACAGTTCAACTTTAAATCA
Source organism: Owenweeksia hongkongensis DSM 17368 (assembly GCF_000236705.1). Lineage (NCBI taxonomy): Bacteria > Pseudomonadati > Bacteroidota > Flavobacteriia > Flavobacteriales > Owenweeksiaceae > Owenweeksia > Owenweeksia hongkongensis. Next base: position 1,441,360 of record NC_016599.1, read on the forward strand.
TAACCTATACTATCATTCATTATATCTTAAAATAATAACGTTCAAAAATGGTACGCTCTAATAATTTAATCTACTTTATCAGCGTATTTGAAATGTTTGAATTCATATACTATTAAATACTTTGAAAATGAAAATAGCACTGATTGCACATGATGGTAAAAAAGCTGAAATGGTAACTTTTATGCGCGACCACATCAACAGCTTTCATCGCGATGAAGTGGAACTCGTAGCCACCGGAACTACAGGGAATCATGTGGAAAATGCCGGCCTTAAAGTCACAAAAATGCTAAGTGGCCCTTTGGGTGGTGATGCTCAAATTGCAGCCATGGTGGCAGAAAAAAAGGTAAATGCCGTTTTCTTTTTTCGTGATCCTTTGGATAAACATCCACACGAGCCAGACATTTTGATGCTGATGCGAATTTGTGATGTACACAACGTTCCTCTTGCTACCAATCCTGCTACTGCAAAGTTGATATTTGACACTATGCTTGGAGGGATATAATGCTTTACAAGCTGACAACTCTCCTCTTTAAGCTTAGATAAAGAAGGAAAGCTCTGTTCCTTTTAAGCTATAATTGTCTTATTACATCAGGTCAGGCGTTTTCCTTTTCATTCCTCAATATTCTCAAACCCCTTGTCTAAAACGGAAAGGGGTTTTATTTTTTTGGACATCACGAATACGCCATCCAGCGTATTGTTGTCCCTCCATATTCACACGTCCTTAGCAGCAAAATCTATTGCTATGAAAACACGGTTATTTCTTCTTTTCACCTTTATTGGTTTTGCACTTGGAGCCCAAACTTACCATTGGCGCCATATCAATGCACAGGCGAATGTTTACGAGCAAGTTCCGGGGAACTCTACCCATATATTCACTGGAGATGCTGCCGGTTTTATTAAAAAATCTACCAACAGCGGACAAGATTGGGAGATTGTATATCGTGGAGATGCATCTTCGATTTATGATGTAAAATTTATTGATGCCAATAACGGTTTTGCAACCTGTGCAGATCAAGGATTATTTTTGACCACAACTGATGCTGGTCAAACTTGGAAGCAAAATATTATGCTTGACAGCGCCAACAATCCGGTGACTGAAAGATTCCATTCAGTGGAAATCATTGACGCCAACACATTAATTATAAATGGCACTTTTAACTCAGGTAAACGCGCTTTTATCAGTACTGATAAAGGAGCCAGCTTCACAGAACTACATGTTCCCGGAACGGCCATACACGTAGAGGGTGACACCCTTCTTGCTTTCGGTCAAAATGGTTTCTCATTCGGAATATCTCTAAGCACGGACCTTGGCCAGTCGTGGACTTTGGTGAAAAGCAACCCTGCTTTGGGTAGCAACAATTTTTACTACAATGGCTATAAAGAAGCCTCTATAATTTCCTCTAAGGTCTTTTTCCTATCGTCCAATGACCTTAATCCCGATGGCGTATTTAAAACTACAGATGGTGGACTTACCTTCACAATGCTTACCGACCCCGCTAATAATTTTCACCCAAACTATGTGAACTTTAGCAGTGCCACCACCGGTACAATTGCAGGTAAAATCAGTTCTGCAGGGTTTGGATTTTTCAGCACTACGGATGCAGGACATACCTGGACACCACTTTACAGTGCATCAGGTTACGCTACTCAATTAAAACCGCCATTTCTTAATCTTGGAAACAACACCATATTGGGTCAGCGCTATTTCCATAGCGTAATAAGCACAGATGGTGGACTAACCTTTACTGACAACAGCGATGATTTTAATCCAGTGGGAACCTTTTCACATCAAAATATTGAGGTTGTAGACAATCAAAACCTATATGCCTATACCATCACGGGAACCGGAACTTATGCTAAAAGACAAGCTATGCTATCAAATGACGGTGGGATGAATTGGTATAATATGAAAGATAGTACAGGCACCCTTTTGGAAAACACATTCGCAAACATGCAGGTAATTTCAAAAGACACCGTGATGTACACCTATGGAAACGCGATAAGACGATTTGTGAAAAACGGTACTGGAAGTGGCCGGACAGTATATTCCAAAACCGGATTTGGAAGCGGTATTGCCAAGATGGTAAAAAGCGGAAATAGGCTTCTAGCATTTACCTCCAGTTATGTGTACTATAGCAGTGACCGTGGGGCAAGTTGGCAAAGTATGTATTCGGCCTTAAACACTAATGACAACAAGGATATTCAGTTTACAGACTTTAGTAATATATATGCTTTGCAGTCTAATCAAATATTAAAAAGCACGGATACTGGTAAAACTTGGCTAGATGTAACAAATGGAATTAGCTTAGGAACCAGCGCCAATAATGGTACGGCTGGCATGGTAGTAAAAAGTGCTTCTGAGATAGTCATATTTGGATATAATGGAAGACTATACAGAACCACAGACGGTGGTCAAAACTGGACTGACCTTAAACCAACACTTCCACAAACACCTGTTGACCTAAGGTTTTACGATTTTGAATTTATGGAGTTTAAAGATAATATGATTGGCTATGCTGGTGACCGCACTGCAAATGGTGGACGATATATACTCCAAACTCTGGATGGAGGATTGACCTGGAGTCACTTTACCAGCGGCCAGTATATGGTAACACCTCATGACATGGACTTTGCTGATACCGCAACTGGTATCATGATGGGTGGCTCAGGACCAAATGTGATCCGCTACTTCAGTGATATTAATTACAGTACAGACACCATTTCTGCGAACGGCCAACCAGCTTCAGGAGTAAATTTAGCCGAAAATAGAAACACCTCGGTTTCATTATACCCCAATCCGGCCTATCACTATTGTACCGTAAGTGGTTGCTTAGTTTCCAATGCCTATCTAATTAGCCTGCAAGGTAAAAAGATTAGTCTGCCAGAAGTTCGAAACAATAATATTGAACTCAGTGGAATAGCTCCCGGTATGTATATCTTGATTATTGAAGATGAGCAAAAGCAAACCTTTACACAGAAACTAATGGTTCAGTAAAACTTAAATGGCCGATTGTTGAACTGTTCAACAATCGGCCATTTAAGTTTTCATCAAACCTCTTCCTTCTTATTGATCACTTCTCTAACCGCTACATCCAATTTTCCAGCAACCTTACTCAGGTTTTCTATTATAAAAATATTCATTGGGTCGTGAGGATCTTTTAGATTAAAATGCTCTACCATTCCTAGAATGGTTGCCACTGGCTCACGCACGTGATGTGCTTGCATATAAGTTATTTCGTCAAGTACCGTGGCATGTTTTTTCAAGCTTGCAAGCTGTTCCTCAATTCTACCAGCGTAGAGTTCATTAATTTCTTTGAGTTTCTTATTTCGCAACCTTGCCTTTCGTAATAAAAATATTGACACCAAACCCATAAGCACCAAAATAATGAAGCCCATAACAAATAGAACTACTCTCTGCTGACTCTCATTTAGTTCCAAATCTTTAATCTTCAGCTCTCGTTCTTTTAGTTGTAAATCACGATTAATCATAGTTAGGTCATGAGCTGCAGCCATGCTTTCCAAGCTAATTTTGTTACTTGCTGAATGAATAGAGTCTTTTAATATCTCACGGGCTTTGAATATTTCCAAAGCCTTCTCGTAATCTCCTTTTAAAGCATAAGCTTCACCCAAATCTTTATAGAAATTAATTGCAGGATCACCTATAGATAGCGCCAGGCACTTTTCTATACTTTTCTCCAATGCTGAAATACCTTTATTCAAAGTAACGGCATCAAATTTACCATCAGGCCGTTTTGACATTTCCATATAAATACCTCCAATATTTCCTTGGGTGGTGATAACATTGAACTCGGCACCGAGAGCTATATTCATTGCCTGAGCACTATCATAATATACAAGGGCTTTCTCATAATTACCTCTTCTTGATTCGACCATGCCGATATTGGCCAAATTTATGGCTACCGATTGTTGATTTCTCATTCGCCTATTGATAGACAAGGCCTCAAATTGAGCCTCAGATGACTCAGCATATTGCCCCATTTTGGAAAGCATCATTCCTATATTTCCACGGTTACGAGCTATCCCTGCTAAATCACTTTCCTGAATATAAAGTTTTAGCGCGCGATCGTAATACTCTTTAGTTTTTTCAAACTCGCCTTGTCTGAAAAACAAAGTTCCAATATTCTCTAAAACTACTCCTTGCCTATGCTTAATACCTAATTTCTCATACCCTTTTAATGCATTGATTGCATGCTTCATGGCGAGTTTATAGTTTGCTTTTTTCATAAAAATCAAACTAATATTAGACTCTGTACCGGCAGCGTGCTTTAGACTATCCATGTCCATAAATTGCTTCAAAGCTTTAGTTTGAAACTCCAAAGCTAAAGGGTAAACTGCCTTCGACATATAATTGATTCCGATAGCCGAATTAGCTCTGGCTGCTTCGAATGTATTCTGTGTCTCTTCCGCCCACAGAAGAGCTCTTTCACCATACACAATACCACTATCCGGCATCACTTTAGAGTATGAATATGAAATACTTGTGGCCAATTGTCCTTTTTCATCTGGAGTTTTGGCTGCCCCCATATTCACTTTTAATTCCTCAATGGACTGAAAGCCATAAACCAAACTAGAGGTCAGTAATATGGTGGTTACAATTATTTTTTTCATGAATTACAATGAGAGAAATTAAAACCCGTGATTCTTAATTGCGGTGTACTTTGTTAAACGCATCAGCCAACTCCTGAAGCTGAAATCCCCTTAAAGGTTTCTCCAAATATCCCATTACAAAAGGGTAACTCATGGCTTTTTCCCTATCCAACTTACTGGTTGATGAGGTTAGCATTACTATACTGTGTTGTGCACTTAGCCCGCCACCCTCTATTTCTTTCAGAAAGCTCCAGCCATCCATCACAGGCATCCTTATATCTAGCAGAATAAGTACTTCTTGCTTTTCTAAAAACTTTGAATTTCGGTTTAAATAATCGAGAGCCAAACGTCCATTTTCAAAACTAATCACCTCGGCATCAGGTAAGTTTATCGCACACAATTTCTTATGAAGAAAATTTAAGGCATCATTATCATCCACCAATAGGATAAGTAGCTTTTCACTCACATCTAATTTATGTTGGCTGTTGCCTTGATTCATTTTGTCACTTTATTTTAAGTTCTCCCTTAAAACAATAAAATTTCAGCCACTCAAACAGCTACCTACTTTTAAACTTCAAAATTAGCTCTATTAAACAATACAACTTAAATTATTAGCAATGAAAGATATAAAAACCAAACACACTTAAATTCGAATAATAAAAAAGATGTAAATCACTTACTTCAACAGTTTATTGAGAGAGTAAAAAACATCAAACAACTCTCTAGTAAGTCCACGCTTATTTCTAGAGCCTAATCGACCAAAGTAACTTTTCGCAAAGATTCAATCTTAGCTCTTAAGCTTTGAAAAAACTGATAACGCCACTTTTCCGAAACATCACTAAGTAAATAGATTTTACCCGTATTTGCTCTATCCACAGGCTACATTCTTTTGAAAATGGTGGAGCGTATGACATCAGTGAATTAAAAGAATTGAAACTCACATAAGTATACACCTCTCCCCCACCAAAAGCCTGTATAGAATTGTTGCTCAAGCAAATATCGCTTTGATACATTTCAAAACTACTGCTGTAGTGTTCACCACCAATAGTGTGCGTTTTTTTGGCTACAAAGGTCTCCTTTTCCAGCTTGTTCAAAAGACGATCCAGATCGTCACAAATCATAAGCGCAGACTCCTGGAATTCGAATAAACCCGAATCAATGTAATACTGTACTTGACCAACAATTCATGTGGGCTGCATTTATGTTGGGTTTACCCAAAATGATAAAGCTAAAAGAACTATCAATTCAAATGGGCATTTAATACCACTGGGCAGTCGTGAAAACATTAAAACACAAACTCAGGAACGCGTGGCTAAAACAATACTTGAAAGTATAAGAAAGAGAAAGTTCATTACCACCCTTTCCAATTTGGGTAAAATCCAGCAATTAGTAAATAGAATTTCTCCATGGTTGGTAGAGAAAATTATACAGCGATCAGTTAAAACATTTAACAAACAAAACCTAAACTCTGCGAAGGCCCAATTACCAATTGACAGCTTTAATCCTACAAATCGTTGACTTGCAACTCATAGGTCTCCGTCCAGTTTTTTCCAGTAATCAAAAGGTTTCCATCTATTATGGCAATGCCATTGGCTACACCCTGCTGGAAATTTTTTGAAGGAATATTGTCCAATGAAATCACTTCTTCTACCGCACCAGTCTGAGAGTTGATTACCACGATTTCCTTTTCATACCAAACATTGGCATATATCTTTCCATTGTGATATTCTAGTTCATTTAGCTTACCGTGTATACCTTTGTCATCTACCACCTGCAGGCTACCTGTATAAGTAAAATCTTTTGGATTGATATAGTATACGAAGTGCGAACCATTGGACATAATCAGGCTTTTACCGTCATAACAAAGGCCCCAACCTTCAGCCGAAAATGGAACATTAAACTCACCCACTTTTTCAAAAGTGGTTCTATTATATATAAATGCTTTCTGAGCTTTATACGTCAGCTGAAAAATACTATCACCCACCACGGCTATGCCCTCACCAAAAAACTGAGCATCCAAATCCATGGAGTTTTCAATTTTGGCCGAAGCCAAATTATAGGTAACCAATTTACTTTTGCCATTCAAGCCAGTTCCTTCATATAACATCCCATCCTCATAGTAAAAGCCTTCTGTAAAATAACTGGCATCATGCTTATAGGTGTTAATAATAGAATAGCTCTTGCGTTGTGGTTTTTGGCTTGACACGATCAATAGTGACACTTCTCGCACAGTATTTTCCGCCCCTGTAAAAACAGTAAGCTTAAGCGTGTTTTTTCCTAGAACACTATTCTCTTTGCCAAGTGTCACATTGCTTGCAGCTACCTTTTTTCCATTTAGCTGTAGCTGAATAGAATCGTGATTAGTAGTTTCCATTTCAATAGATACCGGGTCTCCCCAATGTAATCTTGTGTTAGCGTAACTATCCAGATTGCTACTTACAGCTACCAGCGAGGTTGCACTCTGCTGACAAGCACCTTGAACTAAAATAATAACCGATAGAAAAACAATCTTTCTCATACGAAAGCAATCAAAATTTTGCAGGCCACAAAAATGGCTTATTTTTTCAAACTCCCTGCCCCAAACTCCCTGCCCGCACTTCCTTTTTAATTTTTATCAACATTCATTTTTCCACACTTTTTAGATAGCCTACTTTTGCAAACTCAAAACAATAACGATGGCTGATATTCAGGAATTAGAAAAAATCGCTTCACAAGTAAGAAGAGACATTGTAAGAATGGTACACGCTGTACAATCAGGCCACCCAGGTGGGTCTTTAGGTTGTACCGAATTTCTTACCGCCCTTTATTTTGATATTCTAAAGCACAACGCCAAGTCTTTTGACATGGATGCTAAAGGAGAAGATGTATTCTTCCTTTCTAATGGCCACATTAGCCCTGTGTTTTATAGCGTATTGAGCCGCAGCGGATATTTTGATGTTGATGAGCTTAATACTTTCCGTAAAATAAACAGCCGTCTACAAGGTCACCCTACTACCCACGAAGGTTTGGAAGGTGTTCGTATCGCCTCTGGTTCATTAGGCCAAGGAATGTCAGTAGCCATAGGAGCTGCCCTTACCAAAAAGATGAACGGTGAAGACACTACCGTATATACCCTTCACGGGGATGGTGAATTGCAGGAAGGACAAATTTGGGAAGCTGCACTTTATGCACCAGCCAACAAAGTTGATAACCTTATCTGCACTATTGATGCTAACGGTCAGCAGATTGACGGCAGCACGGATGACGTATTATCTATGGGTAGCATTGCTGACAAATTCAAAGCTTTTGGATGGGAAGTAATGACCATTGAAAAAGGTAATGATATGACGTCTGTAGTGGACGGATTGAAGCACGCCAAATCCCTTACCGGAAAAGGAAAACCTGTATGTGTGGTAATGCACACCGAAATGGGTTACGGAGTAGATTTTATGCAAGGAACTCATGAGTGGCACGGTATTGCTCCAAGTGATGATCAGTTGGCAGCAGCCTTGGGTCAGCTTGAAGAAACCCTAGGAGACTACTAAGACATTTCTTTGCGTAGATATTTCCACATAGCTTTATTTATAAGCCTTTGCTTCAGCACACTTGTTTCGGGTCAAACCCAAAAGCAAGAGCAAGAAGTAACACGCATTTTGTTTGTATTTGACGGTTCGCAGAGTATGTATGCCCGCTGGCAAAGTGGCACCAAAATAGACATTGCTCAAAGATTGATGAATCAAATGCTGGACAGCCTGCAAAGTCTGCAAAGCGAAAGCTTTCAGCTCGCCTTGCGCGTATACGGTCATCAAAAACCTGTACCTCCACAAGATTGCAATGACACTCGGCTTGAAGTACCGTTTAAGTACAATAACTTTGCTAGTATAAAACGTGTGTTAAGAGGGCTTTCGCCAAAAGGGACCACTCCAATCGCACGTTCTTTATTACGTTCAGCGTCTGACTTTCCTCCCTGTGATAATTGCAGAAACATAATTATTCTTATTACCGATGGCGTAGAAGCTTGCGATGAAGACCCTTGTGCAGCTTCGTTGGCATTGCAGAAAAAAGGGATCATTCTTAAACCTTTTGTTATTGGTATTGGGCTGGACAAAGAGTTTAAGCAAACTTTTGATTGTGTAGGAAATTACTATGATGCGGCTGATGAAGAGACTTTCAAAAATGTATTGGGTGTTGTAATCTCTCAAGCTTTGGATAATACTTCTGCCCAAATCAACCTTTTAGATCAATATGATTTACCCTCAGAAACTGATGTTGCCATTACCTTTTATGACGAAGTAAGTGGTCAAATAAAAAAGCAGTTGGTACACACACTCAACTTTAAAGGAAACCCCGATACCATACATTTAGATCCCTTGGTTCGTTATAAAATGGTGGTACACAGCATTCCTGAACAAACAGAAGAACACATCAATATTGCCCCTGGTAAGCATAACCAAATTGGACTAAAAATGCCTCGAGGAGGGTTAGAGTTAAAAGTTACCAGTAGAAGTTCTGGTGACTTAAAATGTATTGTCCGCGAACATAACTCTAAGGCAATACTTCACGTTCAAGACTTTAATACAACTCAACGATACATTACCGGTTATTATGACTTGGAACTACTTACCCTACCAAGGTATGTAATGCCTAATCAAAAAATAGAAGCCGGAAAAACGACAACCATTGCCATTCCCCCTCCTGGAAAAGTAAACTTTAGCAGCTCTGCTCCCGGCTACGGTTCTATTTTGGTAGAAAATGGAAATACAATGGAATGGGTGACCGATTTAGATGAAAATACCGCAAGACAAAGCTTAAATTTGCAGCCTGGAAATTATAAGGTGGTATTTCGTTCAAAATCATCACGCAAAAGCGAATATTCAGTTACACGTACATTTACAATAAGCTCGGGAAGCACCACAATAGTAAAACTTAATTAGCCATGAAAAAATACACCGATCAAGGATCAAAAGACACACGTTCAGGATTTGGAGCAGGACTTTCAGAACTGGGAAAAACTAATGAAAATGTAGTGGCCCTATGTGCCGACCTTACGGGTTCATTAAAAATGGGTGACTTCAAAAAAGCACATCCTGACCGCTTTTTTCAAGTAGGTATTGCCGAAGCCAATATGATGGGTATTGCAGCAGGTATGACTGTAGGTGGAAAAATTCCTTTTACAGGAACTTTCGCAAACTTTTCTACAGGACGTGTTTACGATCAAATTCGCCAATCTATTGCTTACTCTGATAAGAACGTAAAAATATGTGCTTCTCACGCAGGCCTTACTTTGGGTGAAGATGGTGCAACTCACCAAATTTTGGAAGACATCGGTTTGATGAAAATGCTTCCGGGCATGACCGTAATCAACCCTTGCGATTATAATCAAACAAAGGCTGCAACCATTGCTATTGCTGAACACCACGGCCCTGTGTACTTACGCTTTGGCCGTCCTAAGGTGGCAAATTTCACTCCAGAAGATCAAAAATTTGAAATCGGTAAAGCTGTAATGCTTAATGAAGGTACTGATGTAACTATCATCGCCACCGGTCATTTGGTATGGAAAGCTATCGAGGCTGGTGAAGCTTTGGCAGAACAAAACATCAGCGCTGAGATCATTAACATTCATACTATTAAGCCTTTGGATGATGAGGCTATTTTAAAGTCTGTAGCTAAAACAGGTTGTGTAGTAACGGCTGAAGAACATCAAATGAATGGTGGTTTAGGAGATAGCGTGAGTAATCTTTTAGCTCGTGAGATGCCAACTCCTCAGGAATACGTTGCTGTGAATGATTCATTTGGTGAAAGTGGAAAACCTGAAGACCTTATGATAAAATATGGTCTTAGCACACAAAATATTGTAGAAGCTGCTAAAAAAGCTATGAGCAGAAAATAAACTCAGCATACATATTTGAATAATTAAAAAGGTTTAAGGTTCGCTTTAAACCTTTTTCTTTTTCAGGTATCTTACATTTACACTGAAACACAAAAAGCGGCATTGGAAGACGAAATCCAGCTTTTGCTCCAGGACAAAGCCAAGCATCACCAGGCTTTTGACAAAATAGTAAAGGCATATAGCGAGCGATTATACTGGCATATCAGGCGCATGGTGCACAGCCATGATGACGCTGATGATGTGCTGCAAAATACCTACATAAAGGTGTGGCGCAATATTGCTTCCTACCGTGGTGACTCCAAGCTTTATACCTGGCTTTATAGAATTGCTACCAATGAAGCATTGAACCATATTCGCCAGCAAAAACGACTATATAAAGTAGGCGATGATGTAGATGCTGAGAACCAAGCCTCCCTTAGCGGGGATGCCTATTTTGACGGAGAAGCGGCTGAAGCTAAACTTCATCTGGCTATCCAAGGTTTGCCTGATAAGCAACGTGCAGTTTTTAATTTAAAGTACTTTGAAGAAATGAAATACGAAGAAATGTCAGAGGTGCTTGAAACCTCAGTGGGAGCATTAAAAGCTTCGTATCATCATGCGGTACAAAAAGTGAAATACTATTTAGAAAATAACGAATAATAACAATGAGCGAATTTAATCACCCATATTCCAAAAAGGACAGCTCTTACAAGGTGCCAGAGGGATATTTTGCTCAAAAGCAAAATGATCTGTTTGCTATAGCTGATGAGAAAATTAAGCGAACCTCCTCCGTTCGTCAACTGTCCTGGATCTCTGCCGCTGTAGCTGCTGCATTAATACTTGCTATTTTTCTTTTCCCAGAAGGAAAGCCTACTGAGCTTACTCCTGAATATGTGGAAGACTATGTGATGAGCGAGTACAATTATGGATTTACTGAAGAGGCATTACTGTATGAGCTGGAAGGGGAAGAACTTGCGGTAGAAGACGGTTGGCAATTTACAGACCAAGCCATGGAAGAATTTTTAGATAACAATTTTGATCAAACACTACATTATGAATATTATTAGAATCACCCTCGCACTCTTGCTTTTTAGTGGCAGCCTGATGGCACAACGTGAAAAGCCCAGTGAAGAAATGCGCGAAAAAATTGAATCTATGCGCATTGCTTATATAACGGAAAAAATAAACCTCACTCCTGAGGAAGCTCAAGTCTTTTGGCCGGTTTACAATCAGTACCGTGAAGAATTTGAAAAAATAATTCACCGTGTTGAACCCAATGGCAAACCTCCGCACCACTTGAGTGATGAAGAGCTAAATAAAATGAGTGACAAAGAAGTCCGCGAAATGCTCACCAATGAAATGGAAAAACAGAAGCTTTTGGTGGAGCATCGTGAAAAATACTTCAAGAAATTCACTGAAATACTACCAATAAAAAAAGTGGCTTTATTGTATGATGCTGAAAGAGAGTTCCAAAGAAAATTGATGAGACAAATTTCTGATCGAGGCCATGAAAAAGGCAAATAAATTATTTTGGAAGTAACAATAATTTATATATTTGCGCCCCGTTTGAGGGATTCCTCGAACGATTATTAAAATGGTGGTTGTAGCTCAGTTGGTTAGAGCATCGGTTTGTGGTACCGAGGGTCGTGGGTTCGAGCCCCATCTTCCACCCATTATAAAAGAGAGTTCTGATGTATTTCAGGACTCTCTTTTTCATTTACAGAAGAATACAGTGGGGCGAGAAGTTTATCCTGAGCGCAGCAAAGCGAAGCCGAAGGGAGCCCCATCTTCCACCCATTATGAAAGAAAGTTCTGATGTATTTCAGGACGAGACAAATGTAAAAAAGCCGCTCCGAATGATTTCGGAGCGGCTTTTTCATTTAATAGCAATCCATCTTCAACTGTCCCTTATTTTGGTAATAGCTCAATGGCTTTTTGTTAGCCTTTCGGCAAATGATATCCAAGGTTGCGGTTACTTCCTTTTGCATGGCAATGCTGCCGCAGATCATAATAACGCCTTTGGCTTTAAGTAAGGCAGCTATTTGCTCCGCATCCCTTTTTACCAAATGCTGCACGTATAACTTCTCCGCTTGTGCTCGCGAATAGGCCGGTGCGTATTTACTTAAATACCCGCGACTAAGATTTCCTTCAATAACTTCTTTGTACAACTCAAATGAAGCCTCATTCCTTCCGCCCCACATAAGCTCTGTTTCTATCTTTTTATGATTGTGATTCATCATTCCCAAAAACGGAGCTATACCAGTACCTGTACTTATCATCAACACCTTTCTTGCTCTTTTAGGAAAGTGAAAATCGCGATTCTTTACAATGCTGGCTTGCAGCTTTTCGCCAACCTTCAAGTCATTGATATAATTAGAACACAGCCCCTGAGAATGTCGCTTGATGCTCAACAATATTTCACCACGGTTATTTAAACCAATAGAATACAGACGCTCGTGCGTTTCATCATTTGGGTACACCGCCAATAAATCTCCTGATTGAAACTTAAAGCTGTCGGTTTTTAAGGTAACCGTAAAAGTGTCATCAGGGCTATCACAAGCCTCCGTTTTTTCAATTACCTCAAAGCTCTGTTTCTTCTTCCGCTTCTGTGTAATAGGGTTTTCCTGTGGTACAGAAATATCCAAACCTACATGTTCGCCCCACTGATTTACCCATTGGTTAAAAGCTTCCCAAGAGCGATTATTGATAGTATAAGGTTCCAGCATTCGATGAGCTTTGCTGTCGGTTTGCAACAGTTTATCTACATCAAAAGCATATTGGCAAAAATTGGAATAAGCCAATGAACCAAAGCCGACCACCGAAAAACTGTATGGATTTTTGGAGCTGAATTTAGTGAAGCGCTTTTCAAACTTTTTAGCATTAGCCGGAGGTTCGCCCACACCATAGGTTGCCGCAAATACTATCAAATGCTCCATCTTCTTAAACTCGGAGTAGCGGTTCATTTCGGCCAAATAAGACTTTTGGCCGGCAGCCAATAATTGCTGATGCAAAATGGTGGCAAAACGAATGGTACTCCCCGACTCTGATCCAACCAGGATTATATACTTAGCCTGATTTTTCTTGTATTTGTTTTTTATTCGGGAAGCCCTTCTTCGCAAAGTCATGGCAAAACCGGAGTAGATAAAAAACAAAGTACTGATGGACGCCAAGCCCAAAATCACAGACCAAAAAATACTACCACGGCCCGTGTGCAGATCTATGCTCCAGCGCGAAGCAATATCTACAAAAGGATATTTGAGTTCACTCAAAACCTCCCCAGTGAATTGATTTACCAAAACTTCTTTGGACTGAAGACTTACCAAATAATAATCCTCCACATCATCTGAAAAAGGAAACTCCAAAGTGCGAAGCTCATCCAGTTTTATATCATTAAAAATTGGAAAGTCGGCTGTGGCCAATTTTGGTTCAGCCTGAATATTTTCATAATCTACATCATGAGAAAGCGATGTGGCAGGAATAACTTCAAAGCGAAGAAGTGAAAGGTAAACCCCAGTCAGGGTGATAATCACGATTGGAATAAGACTCAATCGCCCTAAGTAAACATGGTAGTACTGAAAGAAATTATCTCTAAGTACTCTAGCAAAAAATCGTTTTATGCCTTGCTGCCTTCTGATGATAAGGGCAATTCCGGAAACGGAAATAAAGAATAAAAGTAAGGAGGCCAATCCTACAAAAAAGCGTCCGATGCTTTTGAGAAAAAGCGAGCGATGCAGGTTGGTAGCAAATTGATAAATGGGCGCAGATTCTATCAGATCCGCTGTTTTTTCGCCCGTAAGGGGATTGATATAAAACTCACTAAAGTCTCCGTTTTCATCAATCACGGTGGCTTTCACCAAATCATTTTCATCTACAGCTACACTCAGCACCTCATCATAGCGATTGCTCAATGCTGCAAGTGTTTGCGCCAAGCTTACCTCACTTGTTGCCTCAGAGGCAAGCCCTACTTCCAGCTGATTGGAAACGGGCTCCACGGCCAAAATTATCCCGGTAAGGGAAGCGATTAGAATAAAAATAAAAGAAGATACAGCCAAAGCAAGATGACTGTATCTCCAAAATGAAAGAATCATGTAAGTTCTTTTTTATTGCGGCATCAAACGCACATAACGGATAAAACCAGTACCCTCAGCCTTAGCTTTCAAAGCTTCAGTGGTCAATGGAATTTCTACATCTTTTACGTGATAACCTTCATCCTCTACAGAGGTTTCAAAACGTAATTTGTAACCTGCATTTATTTTAGATTCATCAATATTAAGCACGCTAATCAGACGCTCTCCACCAGCTAAGGTTTCGCCTGTAATGCCATCAACGCTGCGTTTTTTGGCACCCCAAAATTTCCACCATTCATCAATCTCATGGTACCACTCATCATCTTCGCCATGTATAAAAAGCGTTTCCTCGTACGCTCCTTTTGGGTCAATTAATGAGATAATAATATATGCGCCCTCTCCTGTATAATTCACCATTTGAATCATACACTTAAACTTTTTACTTGTAGTGTTACCAGCTTTAAAAGCGCCCAATAACAATAGACCTGCTAAAGCAAAAAGTAAAATCCTAAGTTTCTTCATCTTCCTATTTCAAAAAACTAATGTCCGCATTGGCTTCAGTTAGCAGCTCATTTTCGCTGGCCAAATCGTAAGCACTTTCCTCAAAATCTGTTTTAATGCTTGCATCAGCGCCATTGTCCATAAGAAACTGTAGCACTTCGGTATTTGAAGCTTTCATGGCTGCTATAAGCAAAGCTGTGTTGCCTTCATCATTTTTGGCATTGATGTCCATCTCCCAGTTGAGAGCCATTTTTGTCAATTCCAAATCATCCTTCTCGGCTGCATAATGAAGCAAAGTATTTCCATCGGCATGCACACCAGAAGGATTAAAATCTTCTGAATAAATGCTTGCCAATTTGGCCTGCAACTCCTTACCCTCTCCTTTACGGTAAGAATCAATAAGCGCCTTGCCTGTCAAGTCATTTGTTTTTGCTCCTTCTGAAAGTAAAAAGTTTACTACTTCGCTGGTATTTCCAGCCACAGCATTGTTTAGCGCTGTTTCGCCTTTTTTATTTACTGCATTAATGTCTTTGGTTTCTTTGGCAAAAAGCTCCACCACCATCAACTTATTACGCGAAGCAGAAATCATCAACGCATTGTTGCCATCAGCATCCACTTGATTTGGGTTTACACCTTTTTTGATGAAATACTTCAATACTTCCATATCCTCGCTTCTTCCAGCTAAAAGGTGAAGAGGCGTAGTTCCTTCATTGGTAACCACGTTTGGCTTCACGCCTTTTTTCTCCAGGTACTTATACACTTCTATACCATTACTCGCATTTCTGGTTCCGCGTGCAGCAAATAGCATAGCATTTCCGCCTTCTTTATTCAATCCTTTGTACTCCACACCAGCTTTCACAAGTTGCTCCATCATGTCAATGTTGCCTGTACGAGCGGCATAGTTAAAAGCTGAATTACCATCATTGTCTTTAGCTTTTACATCCAATCCTTTACCAGTAAAGTAATTCATCAAAGCAAAGTCTTTATCGCTAGCCGCAGCAAGAAGCAACGCATTGGCTCCATGGTGATCGGTGAATTTCACATCAGCACCACCTTCTATAAGCACATCGTAAATTTCAGTGTTGGTAACGCCATTGGTTGCGGCAAAAGTAAGTGCGCTATTTCCATGTGTATCTACAATATCAAGCTTTGCTCCTTTTGACAAAAGCATTTTTACCACTGGTAAATTACTGCGATAAGCTGCCCAAAAAATGTACGTACGTCCGTCATGGGTAAGCTTATTTACACTGTTACCCTCCAGTGAAGTCATGTACTCAATAGTGGCCAAAGGTGCATCCTGTAAAATGGCATAAGTAGCTCCGTCAAAGGCATTGCCGTTTTTGGCGGTAGGATCATTTCCTTCCTCTATTTTTTGCTTTACCGTTTCTACATCTGGCGCGCCTTTCCAAAAACTTCTCTCCAGAAATACATTACCATTTTTTGCTTGAGCAAAAGATGAAACCACCAGCATCAGCATAAGAGCTACTTTGCTTATCAATCGACTTGTTACCATTTTACTGCTTTTTGAAATCTTAAAATCTGCCGCGCAAAACTCTAAATAATGCGCGGCAGAAAAAAATTGTTATTAATAAATACCGATGTAGTAAGAATCTGCGCCAGCCTCAATTTTAGCACCTTGAGTTACCGCATCTGCAGAAGTAGAGCTTACATCAAAACTGTAGATATAACCTTCTCCACCTTTTGGAGCAATTGCCATCTTAAACTCACCATTTGCAACTACGCTATTTTGGTATTGTTGCAACCAAAGGTCTGCTGGCAAATTAAGCTTTACAGCTGTATTGCTATATAAATCCACGCGAGCAACGCTCCACACAGCATCACTTGTACCACCTTGGTCAGAGTTTGCATAAGGTACATAGCCAATACCGTTTCCTACATAAAACCAACCATTAGAAATAGTGTTTTCTCCAAGCAGTGAAGAAAGGTTCAAACTGTAGTTATCATCGTAATCGCCATTGCTGATTTTCAAAATGTGCGTTTGAAAGGTATTGTCAGGCACGGTGGTAATTTGGTACACATCGCCTCTTTCATCTTGATAAGAAACAGAAGTACGGTAACCATTGGTAGCTCCTCTGGCTCCATTTACATTGGTAGAAATAATACGTGGATTTTCCAGACTTGGGTAATCAAGTACCAAAGTTTCTACATTAGGATAAATAGCGTCAATATTTTGATCGGTAGCAGGATCATACTTGCGCTTACCCATTCCATAAAATACTTTGTCTCCTATCACCACAGGTGCATCAATACGAAAAACATAGTCTCCGGTATTTTGCATTTCGGCAGACATTGGAATAGTAAAATCAGAAATTTCATTGATGGTCAACCCATCCAAACCTACTGACATTACGCGAGCCGTAGTTTCGGTGTGGGTATAAACGCCATTGGCATCGTACATGTTTTCAGTGGCAACGCTATGCAAAAGAGCTACATCATCA
Source organism: Owenweeksia hongkongensis DSM 17368 (assembly GCF_000236705.1). Taxonomy (NCBI): domain Bacteria; kingdom Pseudomonadati; phylum Bacteroidota; class Flavobacteriia; order Flavobacteriales; family Owenweeksiaceae; genus Owenweeksia; species Owenweeksia hongkongensis. The sequence goes on from NC_016599.1 coordinate 1,458,843, forward strand.
TTAATTCTAGTCCAGCGAGGGTAAGCAGTACCCATAGCTTGCTCGATGTTGGTTTCATCTACCTTGGTGTAGTTTTGACCACCATTTACAGTAAACTTATAAATGCTTCCACCACCGTAATCAAGGCTGTACATGGTTTTACCATCGCTAGAGGTAAAAATACGAGCAGTACGTGTAGATGGTACTTCAAAACCATAGCCTTTGAAAGTAATATCACCCTCACTTAAATCGGTAGTTCCCTGCACATAAGTGGCTGAAGGGTTTCCCGAACCATCGGCATAACCCAGGGTATATACTCTTTCGGTAGTTGTAGAGTCATCATTATTATCATCCTTTTCACAGGCTACTGCCAAAAAAGCAACACCCGCTGCCATGGCTAATTTTGAAAATCTGTTGAACTTACGGTTCATATTATTGTGTTTTTAAAGAATTGATTGGTTTAAAAAATTGAATAACTAGCTTTCACATAAAAGGCTCTCCCGGGTTTCTGCAGAGCCCAATTGTCAAATACTTGTTCATTCAATAGGTTTCGCGCATCCGCACTAAGTGTAAGCTTGTCTTTTGGAAATGTGTAGGCCACACCCACATCATGCACCATTTGTGAAGGAATCACATCTTTATTTGCTCCACCAATGCTTGGCCAATTGCGGTAAAACTCATGTACATAACCTAGATTATAATACATGCTCAATCTTGATTTTTTCTGCAAAACATCGCGCATTGTATAGCGCAGGTTACTATTTACTGTAAAAAATGGTTCGTTTCGAAGGCGGTCTTTGTAATACAAATATTCATCACCATACTCGTCATATTGAGTATTAAAGCGAGGGTTTGCCAGAGATACCCCCAGTCTGTAGTTTAACTTTTGATCAAAACTATATTTTGCCTCAGCATCAAAACCAGTGCTCAATACTGAGTGCACATTTACATAGCTAAACGTTTCATCCTGCTGATCAGGCACTCCGGGCATTATCATTCCCTGAATATTGCGGTAAAAGAAATTGGCATTGAAACCTACATTGTGTTTCTTTTTGCCAAACATTCCCAGCACAAAACCCACGTTGAAGTTAGTGCTACGCTCAGGTTCCAATTCATAACTGGCATCTACATTCTCAGCTGTATTTCCAAATATTTCTGTACTTCCCGGCATGCGGATAGCATTTTCGGCAGAAGCCGTAAGCTCTACTTTTGGAAATAAATAATAGGCAGCCGCAATACCATATCCAGTTTCGTTTCGACTGTCTTCGTATTCATACGCTGTTACGGCATCACGACCACGCACAGCATCTTTTAGCTTTACATATTGGTAGTAAAATTTCCCAAATATGGATGTAGTCAATCTTCCATCAAAAGCTGTGTTTTCGTAAGAAACCCCCGTTACACTTTTCCTGAAATGTCGAGTATCTATTAGTTCACGCTCTGCGTCTGGTAATAATGGATCATCAGGCTTGCGCTGAAAATCAGTAGCGAGGTAATTGAGCACCACCTTATTTTTGGTATTTATGCGATAAGTAAGGTTTGCACGGCCCGTTAATTTTTTCTCGCGGTCTTCATTCAAAGTTGGATCTCCAGCCTCTGCCCCGGTTTGATATTCCAACCATTCGCCATCATATAAATCCCAGTAGTCGGAAACACGATTTCCGCTCCAATCATACATATAAGGTACGGTGTCAATAATGTTTCTCCTAAGATTAGAATAAAGGCCTGAAATATTAATATCCAATCCTTTTAGCAGGAAATCATTTTTGGTGTACAACAGATTAATAGCCTGAGTACTCTGCTCGGCACGTCTATTTCCATACACCAACTCCATGGTAGCTCCATGCTGAATATCTTTATCCAAATCACTAAGCAATACGCCAACAAAAGCTTGATCAGCCCATTTTACATTCGTAAAACCTAGCTCAGCCTTACCTCCTCTTGATTGGTATGAATCGTGAAAACGCTCAGCGGTGATATATTCCTTCTTACCATCTGCACCTGTGGTGTACACCTTGTCGCCCCATACATCATAATTGTTATCTGAGTAATTGTAAAAAGCTGAACCACGAAACGTAAGCCCGTTTTTCTGATTGCGATAATTACCATTTATGCTGGCTTGATGCGTATTAAACGAACCAAAACTGTAGGATACATTCAACGAGTTTGCCACCAATTTTTTGGTAATCACATTGATGGCACCGCCCAATGCATCACCGCCAAGGTGGGCTGGCACCACTCCTTTATAAACTTCTACGCGCTCTATACTTGAACTAGGAATACTACTTAATGAAAACGATGATCCGTAATTTTCAATAGGAATACCATCTATAAAAATACGCACGCTATTGCCAGACAAACCATTGATATTATACACCACCTGCGACCCCAATCCTCCGGTTTGCCTGATGCGCACTCCCGTGCTCTGATCCAGCATATCGTTCACCTGAATAGACTGGTACTGAATATCTTTGGTTTCTAATGCATTTACTGCAAAGCCGCTACTTTCAATTTCGGAAGCCACCGTTTTAGCAGCCACCTGGGCTTCCTCAAGCTCCACATTAGAAGGCTCGGCTGTTAAGTTTATAGTATGCTTGTCTTTGTGAAGCTTTATTTTTTGCCTTAGGGTTTTTGCCTCCATTGAGCTTACCACTAACGTGTGTGTGCCATGTGGAATATTAGAAATACTAAACACCCCATTAGCATCTGTTACTCCTGCTTTTTTGGTTTCTTCCAAAATGAGATGAGCGCCTATTAATGGCGTTCCATCACTCAGCAACACTTGTCCACCAATATTACATTGCTGACCGTAGGCCACAATGCTAAAACATAAAAGAAACAATACTGAGTAATAAAACCGAGTCATTTAGTCCGTTGGATTTTTTAAATCGGGGGCAAATGTAAACTCTATTTTTAAACAGTCTAAATAAACGCAGGTTAATTTTACATGAATTTTCCTACAGCTCAAAAAGTTTAAGAGACTAGCATTATTGTCTAAAAAGTTATTTTTTTGATCTTCAAAGACCTGTAGTTTTATATGCGGCTTTGCGACTCATTGGTGAAAAGTGTGCCTCTCTAATTTTTTATAAGCATCAAAATTATCGCCTATAAACAACAGCTTTTAAAGGTTTTTTGGATGGGTTGGTCCTAACCTTTACCCTTCCAATCCGTTAAAACTTCTCCATTTATCCTTTAGACTATTTTATATTTATCATTTACTACCCTATTCCACTTATTAATTCTTGTTTTAGCAAAAAGCACGTGGAATTCACCATTCACACCATTTTCTCCTGTATTCACCTTGTAAAGTCTTTTTGTCAAAGTGCAAATCTCTTTAACCGTCAATAACCTTTCATTGATTACACCCTTTTCTCTTATATAGGTAGAAATATTTTCACTTGGAATATGGTACGACATAAACCCGTGAGCTATATATCGTCTATCTTTATTTAACTGACCTATTTCACTATTGATGCTCTTCCACACTTCTGTGAGCTCCGGCATTTGTTCTTTAATAAAGTCCGATATCACATTTCTTTTCTGTTCAAGCGACATTCCGATATACTTTTTTAAGTAATAATCTCGATTATATATATCAAAATCTGTCATACTGCATAAAAATACTAGCCCAAACTCTAATTCATAAAATGCTATTACAAATGCTCCCACAGCCTCTTTAAACTCACGATCCTTAACCAGTGGGTCTATTTTATTTTCCATAATTCTTTTCATGTTGTTAAAAATATTTTCCTAAGTAACGAGAATTTCAAAATCTGTCGGGTTTTCCTTTCCCCCTTAGAAAGCCCTCTTCCTCTTTGTGAAAAAATTATGATTTTGACCCTCAATCTCATGCAACTTATAATGCGGTCTCGCAGCTCATTATGAAAAACTCAGGATCTACCCCCTCCTCTATTCGCCTATCAATTCCCTATCTTTATATTTCTACCTCACACAACAAAACCTACTGAAAATCAGTTTTTAAAAAACTATTTTCTACCAAAACACACAGTACTAAAGGATGCTTTACGCAGAAGAAAATAACCGCAACAAAACCATCGCCCATCTGGATCTGGATACCTTTTTTGTATCGGTAGAAAGATTGCAGAATAGTGCTTTGGTAGGTAAGCCCGTTTTGGTAGGCGGCACCGACAGTCGCGGTGTGGTAGCATCCTGCAGTTATGAAGCCCGTAGGTTTGGAATACATTCGGCCATGCCCATGCGCACCGCCTTGCAACTTTGTCCGGAGGCTGTGGTAATAAAAGGTGACAGCAGTCGCTACAGCAAATACTCTGACATCATCACCGAGATTATAAAGGAAGAAGTTCCACTTTTTGAGAAAACCTCCATCGATGAGTTTTACACCGACCTTACGGGGATGGACAAGTTTTTTGGTTGCTTTAAGCTGGCTTCTGAAATCCGCGACAAGATTATTCGCGAAACAGGGCTCCCAATTTCCTTCGGTCTTTCTACCAACAAAACTGTAGCTAAAATTGCCACTGGCGAAGCCAAGCCCAACAATAAAATTGAAGTTTCACGCGGCACTGAAAAGCCTTTCCTTGCTCCCCTTTCAGTAAAAAAGATTCCGATGGTAGGCGATAAAACTACTCTCCGACTTAGTCAAATGGGCGTTAAGCGCATTCATACTTTGCAGGAAATGCCCATTGAGCTCATGGATCGTGCCATGGGAAAAACCGGTGTAATGATTTGGAAAAAAGCCAACGGTATTGACAACAGTCCCATTGTGGCGTATCAAGAGAGAAAATCTATTTCGCTGGAGCGTACTTTTCAAAAAGACACTATTGATGTAGATAAGCTGCGCACCCTTATAATTGCTATGGCTGAAAATCTCGCCTTTCAGCTAAGGCAGGGAAATAAGCTTACGGCCTGCGTTACGGTAAAAATTCGCTATTCAGATTTTAATACCTATACATTGCAAAAACGTATTCCTTATACCAGCAATGACCACTCGCTGATTGCCATCACTAAGGAGCTTTTTGAAAAACTGTATAACAAAAGATTGCTTGTAAGATTGGTAGGTGTAAAATGTAGCCACCTTGTGGGAGGCGGTCATCAAATCAATTTGTTTGAAGATAGCGAAGAGGTAATCCGTCTGTACCAAGCCATGGACCATATCCGCAATCGCTTTGGCATAAATTCAATAAAACGCGCCAAAACCATGGAAAGCCGAAACCTGGGTGGCGCCAATCCTTTTAATGGAAAACCTTCCATGATTTTAGCACATCGTAGAGCGTAGTTGGGCATTAGTTGATTTGTTATATAGTGCTATCGGCACGACACAATAAAATTAACCTCATTCCCTCACCACTTTTGTAACAACTTTTTGTCCATCTTCAAAGTGAATAGCTACAACATACATTCCCGAAGAAGTCGGTAGTTCTATGTTTTCTGTTTCGAGAGTTTCAATAAGTTTTTGCCCACCCAAAGAGTAGATTTCAACTTTTGAAATCACTTCATCGGCCTGAATATTCAAATGACCGCCTGAAGGATTCGGGTATATCTCAAAATTTATAGCCCGGTACTCTTCCACAGAAATGAAATCCCAATGATCACAAGGCCAAGAAACAAAATGCAGTGAAACACTGTCATTACTAAAACACCTCAAACTATAGTTACTAAGCTGGGTAGTTCTAAATACACTACCATCACAAAGATTAGGAGCAGGAACAAAGGGGACAACATAACCTGTACTTCCAAAATCAGGGTACACCCTATTACTTAATATTGCATTAGACACTGGTTGATAATTGGATGTCCCTCCATAATCCACACTATCCATTGGAAAAGCAACATCCAGATATCTCATATTCTTACCATCAATCATTTCTGTCCCTATAGTTGTAACTGTTGCAACAGGAATTGAATCACAACCAAAACTTGTATCGCTAGGCGAAAACTGCCATTTATCACCTACTGTGGCACTAAAATCATATAACAAATAAGAAGTAGAATCATTTAAAAGACGAAATACTGAATCATTTCGAGTGGCTAGGTAGATAGAAGGAAACACCACATTTTTAGACTGAATTATATCATTAGGGTTGGGCCCCGTCTTTATCTCACTCACACCTGTCACTTCAAATTTTAACCAGTCTATACCTAGCATATTTGTGTCACTAGCATGGGTGATCTTTTTGTAACCACTATAGCCAAACTCCGAATATTCATAATACCACGTAGCATGATATCCAAACTCATGCTGAGCAAAAACGGTAAAGGGAAGCAAGAGAACGAGAAGTAGTAATCTTTTCATAATTGAGAGTTGTTAGTTTTGTTAAAAGTATCAAAGATTCCTGTGATACAAATGCACACGAAAAAAGTGAATAAAAGGTTGGCGCAAACTTTAATTCCCTTCATTTCCATTGTTATTGAATTGTTACTTTGTAGTATTTATGTCCACCCTCCCCCTTCGGGTACTCCCGCCAGCGGGAGACACAGAATCTGTTCCCCTTTGGAGTGGGGTGGCTGAAAGCCGGGAGGGGACAATTCAACCAATTAACAATTCCACTAATTAACTACACGTGCTAAACAACCATTCCACATACTCCTTTACTTACGGCTGCCTTTCACCAAAGGAAATGTTGGACTGGGCTGTGGAATCAGGCTTGCATGAACTTGTGCTCACTGACATCAACAGCACTGCTGCCGGAATTGAATTTGTACGCTTAGCAAAAGAAGCTAACATCCGCCCCATTTTAGGGATTGACTTTAGAAATGGTACCGACCAGCAATTTGTTGGTCTTGCCATGAATAATGAAGGTTATGCAGAGCTGAACAAGTTTCTTTCAAAACACCAAATGAACGGAAACCCTATTCCCGCTGAAGCGGAATTCAGTCACTGCTTTGTGATTTACCCTTTTCTAAAAGCTCCAAACCGAAAACTTCATGAAAATGAATTTGTAGGTGTTCATCCATCTCAACTTATAAAACTGAAATTTTCAGAATGGAAAAACAGGACGGATAAACTGGTGATTCTACATACCAACACTTTTCGCAATAAGCGCGATTATAATACCCATCGCCTACTTCGTGCTATTGACCAAAATGTACTGCTGAGCAAACTTCCCGAAAGTGAGCAAGCAACACTTAAGGACACTTACACGACACCTTCCGAACTGGAAAGTGCCTTTGAAGAGTTTCCCAAAATCATAGAAAATACCCGAAGAGTACTTGAGCAATGTTCGATAGATTTTGAATTTAAAAACTACCATAAAACTCAAAATCAATCCATTTGGACGCCCAATGGCACTATGGCTGATGATCGTGAAAAAATTCACAGCTTGTGCCGAGAAGGTTTACAATATCGATATGGAAATAATCCATCAAAAGAAGTTCTGGACCGTGTGGACAAGGAGCTGGAAGTTTTAGAAAAACGTGGCTTTTACAGCTACTTTCTCATCAATTGGGACATTGTAAACTATGCCCGCAGAAACAACTATTTCTATGTAGGTCGCGGCTCGGGGGCCAATAGCTTGGTAGCTTACCTACTTCGAATTACAGATGTAGACCCCATTGAGCTGGATCTATATTTTGAACGATTCATGAATATGAGGCGTCAATCGCCTCCTGATTTTGATGTGGATTTTTCGTGGCGAGATCGGCAAGACGTGACCCGATACATTTTTGAACGTTACCCAAAAGCGGCTCTTTTAGGTTCGCACACTACATTTAAGTATCGGGCGGTTACCCGCGAATTAGGAAAAGTACTCGGCCTTCCCAGCCGCGATATTGACGAATTGAGCAGCCCCCCCAATCGTCCGCACAATCTGGATGATATGCAAAAGCTGGTGCTGAAATATGGAAAGCTCATCGAGAACTTTCCCCACAATATGACCATTCACAGCAGCGGTATTCTTATTCCCCAGCAGGAGGTGTATCAATTTGGCGCTACTTTTCTTCCCCCAAAAGGATTCCCTACTACGCATTTCGACATGTACTCAGCAGAAGATGTTGGTCTTTACAAGTTTGATATTTTGGGCCAACGTGGGCTGGGGAAAATTAAAGATGCAGTGGAAATTGTGAAGAAAAATCAACCCGAAGCTTCAGAAATAGATATTCACCATCCGCGTCCATTTTACCATGATGAAAAAATAAAAGCCTTGCTTAGGGAGGGAAAAACTATGGCCTGCTTTTATGTAGAATCTCCTGCCATGCGTGGGTTACTCAAAAAACTGCGTGGCGACACGTATCGTTCTCTTGTGGCAGCAAGTTCCATTATTCGTCCGGGTGTGGCCAAAAGCGGGATGATGACTGAGTATATAAAGCGATTTCGCCAACCTGAAACAAGGAAATATACGCACCCAAAACTGGCAGAAATACTCAGCGAAACCTACGGGGTGATGGTGTATCAGGAAGATGTATTGAAGGTTGCTCACTTTTTTGCGGGGCTCACTTTAGAAGAATCTGATATTCTAAGACGAGGAATGAGCTGGAAGTTCAAAGAGCGAAATCGCTTTAATGAAGTAAGAGATAAATTCTTTTCCAACTGTAACTCCTTTGGCTACGACCCCGCCATATCACAGGAAGTTTGGCGACAAATTGAAAGCTTCGGAAACTTTGCTTTTGCCAAAGGGCACTCCGCCAGCTATGCTGTAGAAAGTTATCAAAGTCTTTACTTGAAGGCTTATTTTCCTTTGGAGTACATGGTGGCCACTATCAACAATGGCGGTGGGTTTTATAGCGTAGAAACTTACGTAAATGAAGCCCGACTGCACGGAGGAATCATTGAAGCGCCCTGTGTTAATCGCTCAGCGATAGAAACCTCAATTGATGGCACACACATCTTTTTAGGTTTTAACCTAATGCAGGAATTAGAGGAAAAGGTGATTGGTCGAATGATGATGGAGCGCAACAGAAACGGAACCTTTGAAAGCCTTCAAAACTTTCTGGATCGTGTAGAAATTTCTCTGGATCAACTAGTAATTTTAATTCGCATCAATGCCTTTCGAACTTTAAACCCAGATAAAAAGAAACTGCTATGGGAAGCTCATTTCATTTTGGGAGGCGCCAAAAAATCAGCTCCCGTAAGCGACCTCTTTAGAACCACTCCCAAGAAATTGGAAATCCCCAAACTGGAATACAACCAACATGAAAAAGCTGTGGATGAAATTGAGATTCTCGGCTTCCCGCTCACCTCACCTTTTGACTTAGTTCCTCAATTGCCACAAGGCACCATTTTGGCCAAAGACATGGAAAACTACATTGGCAAAGAGGTGAGTATGTGCGGCTACCTGATCCATGTGCGCAATCTGAACACACGAAGCAAAAACCCACAGCACATGCAGTTTGGTTGCTTTTTTGACATCGAAGGAAACTTTATCGATTCTGTCCATTTCCCGCAGGTAGCGGCAAAATATAAGTTTCAAGGGCGCGGGGTTTATTTGCTAAAAGGCCAAATATTAGAGGACTTCGATTTCGTAAACCTGGAAGTAACCTACATGGAGAGGCTTCCTTACGTGGATTTTCATGAGGTGTAAATCCCCCAGACCTGACAGGTTTTTAAACATGGCGCAGGTAAACCTGTCAGGTCTTGAACCAAAACCCAGTTAAAACCATGCGTAAAATTTATACGTATCTTTGAATAAAATGTTACGTAATGCAAACGAAGTTGACATTATCAATAGATCAGGAAATAATAGACCGAGCCAAGGAATACGCTAAACAGCAGGGCGTTTCCCTTTCTAAATTAGTTCAAGAGTTCTTGACTCAAAAGGCAAAACCACAAACTGAAGAAGTTGAGGTTCCTGAGGAACTCGAAGGAGTTTTTGGAGCTTTTAAGGTTCCTGATGACTTTGACTACAAAAAAGAAAAAGCCAAGCGACTTATCGAAAAGTACAATTCTCTGGGATGAATGTATTCATTGATACCAACATTTTAATCGACTTGCTTAGCCAACGCGAACCTCACAATGTTGAAGCCTTGGAGATATTTAAACTCATGTACGATGGAAAGTGTCAAATCTCTGTTTCATCAATCACAGTTCTAAACACGGTCTACACATTGACAAACACGTACAAACTAAAAAAAGTACTGGAGTCGGTTGATCAAACTACCAAAGAGTTAAACTTCATCCCTGCATCAAAGAGCGTATTTCAAAAAGCATTTACTTCAGGTTTTCCAGACTTTGAAGACGCTGTCCAGTACTTTTCAGCGGTAGAAGCAGGAAATATTGACTACATAGTTACTAGAGATAAAAAAGGTTTCGCTCAAAGCGAAATACCGGTATTAACCCCTTACCAATTTGTAAAAAAACACCTCAAAAAATGAAATTCGGAAAAGTAGACGACCCCTCAAAAATAGATTTCACCCTACCTCCTGACCACCCTGAAACGGCACGCGTACTGAAGGAAAAAGGTGACACATCTTCCAAACCGGAAATATTTGTTGGATGCGCTAAGTGGAACCGTGCTGACCTTAAAGGCTTTTACCCCAGAGGTACAAAAGACGAGTTGGAATACTATTCTACCCAGTTTAATTCTATTGAGTTGAACGCTACTTTTTACCGTCCTTTTGGAGCTGATCAATTTAAAACCTGGGGCGAAAAAACTCCTGCTGATTTTAAGTTTTTCCCAAAGCTAAATCAGGAGGTGAGCCACTGGAAACGATTGAACCAAGCAGGTGACATCACTCGCATTTTGGTGGATAACGCCCTTGCACTTGAAGAAAAGCTAGGTATGCTATTTCTCCAATTACGGGATGACTTTAAGCCAAAAGACATTGCCCGCATGGAAACCTTTTTGAAGGACTTTCCGAAGGAAGCACCCCTTGCTGTAGAAGTCCGGAATGAAGAATGGTTTAAAGAACCTGTTGCCACAGAAATTTACAACATGCTGGAAGCGTACAATGCCACCAACATAATTGTAGACACAGCCGGACGAAGGGATATGCTCCACATGCGTCTTACCACACCTTATGCTTTTGTGCGCTATGTTGGCGCCAATGTAGATTCCGATTACGACCGACTGGATGATTGGTTGGACAAACTGGAACCGTGGATTAAGCAAGGCATCAAAGGCATTTACTTTTTTATTCACCAAAACCTGGAGCAAGCTTCTCCACTTCTGGCTGGTCATTTTATTGAAGGTTTGAATAAAAGGTTTGGGTATGATTTGAAGGTGCCGGTGAAGCCTTAAAGACTTAATTTAATAAACTATGCACTCCAGATTTGAATATTTATAATATAGAAACAAATAGCCCCGAATTCATTTTTCGATATTTGAGTTGGGAAAAACTCATCTCCTTTATTACCTCACAAAACCTTTATTTACCACGACTAGATCGATTCAAGGATAATCTAGAAGGTATTACTGCTTACCAATTAGTTGAAATTTTAGCATCTCACCCTTTATTAAAACCAGATAATCCCAATTTGACTGTTAAGCAGAGGGAGGACTCCTATCGTGTCCTTCTGCAGTCATTCAATAAATATAAACTTGAAGTCCAACAAAATCAAAAAACAACTTTTATTAGTTGCTGGATAAACTCTAACCATGAATCTGCTGGATTGTGGGATAATTATAGTGACGATGGATTTGCGATAAAATTTCGAAGGATTGATTTTGAAAAAATTGTAACGCAAGCATTAGCTGAAACTAACTCTGAGGACAATAACTTCATCGGAAGAGTTAGGTACTTTAATTTCCATGATGTTTTTGACGATGAAGCAATAATGAGCAAGGTGCCATCATTTTTCATGAAGCACATTGGATTCAAATATGAAAATGAGTACCGACTAATATTAGTAAGGCCTGACCAACGTGATGAACAATTGAACCTTAAACTTGAATGTTTTAATCCTCCGCTTTTTGAAGTAATTGCATCACCTTACCTAACAAATAAAGAATTTGAAACTAAAGCAATTCAATTGAAAGAAATTAATAACTCAATCAAGTTAATTGAATCCGAACTAAAAATATGGATGCAACTAAGGAAATTATAAGCGCCTTATATTATTTGACTTTAAAAACTTTAACGCTGCCCGAAAACTTTCCTATCCTACTTTCTTCCAAAGTACAGCTCCTCTGAAGCTTAAGTTCTTTGTACCCTTTGCACCGGCTGATGCCAGCGTCTCGCTCGTATCCACCGCCCCATACCTTCATTAACCAATATGTCATCTCTCTGGAGCTTTTTCGCTTTGTATTCTTTGCGCCTTGGCGACTTTGCGTGAAAACCTCCCCAGCCAAACTTTACGGCATCTGCCCTATTTACACCAACACTTTCCAGCCATAGTTTTACCTAAAAATTAAACTATGAAAATTCTAAAATCCACTGTGTTGGCCTGCGCCATTGCTTTTGCTTCATGTTCAAAAGATGATAAAGAAGATGATCAAACCAGCCAACCATCGGCCAAAGCCGGAGAAATTACCTATACCCTAGATGGCTTAACAATTTCCGGAACGGGAGGTGGCTACAATTGGGAAGACACCACCTACTTTGTAAAACATGAAGATGGCCTCAAGCAACTCTCCATTTATATCAATGGAAACACCGAAGGCACTTACTCTGTTGGCTCGCATACTTTTGAGCGTAATAAGGGTTTCTTCGCCTATTACCCCGATAATCAAACGGCTTATGAAGCTACTTCTGGTGAAGTGAAACTCTCCAAAATTGATGGCAAAAAAGTTACGGGTACCTTCAGCGGAACACTCACTAATTCTAAAGACGGCAGTACTATGAAGCTTGAAAACGGGGGCTTCAATGCGGTAACAGTATCCTCCTGGTAACTAACCACCCCTTAACCAAACCTTGCTCAGGCCGCAGTTTCTTGCGGCCTTTTTTGTTAAAAAATCTTTCCTTCTGGGTGATTTTCGTGGGAACACCTCCATCCAAACTTTACGACATCTGCCCTATTTCACCCATTGCAGAACACTTATAATTTTGACTAAAACAAAACTTATACCATGACTAAAAAATTCTACTTATCATGCATACTGGGCCTGGCTACCATTTCGAGCTTTGCACAACCAGTAACAGCCAAAACCTGGCACTATGGCAAAAGAATCAATAATGTAGACCCCTATTTTGGCGCACGTATTACTACTAATGGAGAGGTCATCGTGGCCGGTGGTGGTAATGCTACCAACTACAATTTTACGGTGGCCCGCCATGATACTGCCGGTATCTTAAAATGGAAAAAAGTGTATATCTCACGTAATCAAGGCGAAGGTAATACGGCTCTGGATGCTAATAATGATCTATTAGTAGTATCATCTTTTGCCTCAGTATTTGAACTTAACACAGATACGCTTACTACTAGCGGTGTAACTGATAAGCAGATGTTTATCGGAAAATTTTCAGGCCAAACAGGAGATAACCTTTGGATAAAAAGCCATCCTCAGGAAAAACCTAAAGCTGTGCAGTTTTTGGCTAATGGTAATATATTGTTACAAATAGCAGCCGGAGCAGGACCCTTTATTTTTGATGGAAACACAGTAACCACACTGAGCGGTGCAGGAGATATATTTTTAGAGCTTAGTAATACGGATGGCAGTGTGGTCCATCATTTCTTTTTTGCCCAGTATACCCTCCCTGTAGCTACACCTTTTCACTTAAATTCAAATATTCTGACCTACATGGATGCTGAAGGAGGAAGTTCCATTAGTTCTCCTCGCTATCTCGTAAAAACCAAGTATGATGTGAGTACAAGCACAGTCACACAGCGTGATTCACTTCTATTTAAATCGCAATACTATAATCTGTTCCAAAATATGAGCGATGCCGCCATGGCCTTTGATCCTGCCTCTGGCGATTTTTACTTTGGTGCGGGCGAAAAGCAAGATTACACTATTGTGGGAACGGACACCTTTGCTAAAGGCGAATATGCTTTGCTTCATTTTGATGACAATATGAATTTGCTCAAGAAACTGGACACCAGGTTTCCCATAAACCAAATCTACATAGAGGACACCACTGTAATAAGCACGTCTATAGTAGAGAATTTGCCAAATGCTTCCTATTTGGGAACAGACACCATATTGCCGCCTAATTACGAAGATGCACACATGATTGTACGCAGTAATCTAAGCCTTGATAACCGCAGCTATGCCTTTATGGGCACTGACAATTGGGACACCGGCCTGGAGCTCCGCGACATTGATGTAGACAATCAGGGCAACGTATATGTATTGGGTTTTCATGGTGAAGATATTTTATTCCCACCCCATCTTGTACCCGAAGCTAACCGCTCATGGAAACACCTCAGCGCCCTTGGAAAACTTCAATATAAAGCCAACAGTCTAATTGGTTTGAGCGAAACTAGTCTTAGTCACCCCTTTACCATTTACCCCAACCCTTCCTCCGGAGTTATTACCATAGAGCTAGAGGGTGCCTTTGACTATAGGTTGCTAAGCCTCAGTGGACAGACATTATGCGAAGGTAAAGCGATAAATGGCGAACATATCGATATCAGTTCATTTCCTGCAGGAACCTATATTCTTCAAGCTTCACTTGACAACAGGCTGCTCGTAAAACGGCTTTTAAAACTGTAATGAAATATATAAGGAAGCGGCTCATTAGCCGCTTTTCTTTTATTACTCGGTATTATATTACAGGATACATGGTTCATGATTTACTATTTCTGTTAAAATCGCAATCATCCCAACATTTCATCAAACTCCATTCAAAGCTCAAGTGCTTAACTCTATGAGTCCCTAAATCTTTATGTCTAATCACATACACTTTAAAACTTTAGGAGGCACCAAGCTTATTCTTTACTTTCTTTGCCCCTCAATTATCTGAGGTGAAGGATATCCTGAAATACATAGCACAAACTCATGAGTTAAAGCAAAAAAGCAATGCCTATCGCTCGTTGAAAAACTGGCCAGAGGGCATCGACTTTTTCTCCAATGATTATCTAGGTTTTGCCAAAGATGAAGCTCTGAAAATCTCTCAAGAAGCAAAAGCTCATGGTGCCGGAGGCAGTCGCTTGATTTCAGGAAATCATTCAGCTTACACAGAAGTCGAAAGCTTTATTGCCAACCAACATTCGGTAGAATCAGCGCTTATTTTCCCCACAGGCTTTATGGCCAATTTGGGTGTTTTATCAAGCCTTCCTCAGCGAAGTAATGTTATTCTTTTTGATGAACTCTGTCACGCCTCCATCCGCGATGGAATCCGTTTGTCCAATGCTTCGGCTTATAAGTTTAAGCACAATGATTTGGATGATTTAGCTCAAAAATTAGAGCAGTTTTCTTCCAAACACAAACACGTTTTTGTTGTCACTGAATCTGTCTTTAGCATGGATGGAGATATAGCTCCTCTGCAAGAAATCGCAAAACTCTGTGACCATGAAAACATAGGCCTAATTGTGGATGAAGCACACGCATTGGGCGTTTTCGATTTGGGCTTAGTGCATCAGCTGGGGCTTCAGCAAAAAGTACTGGCTACTATTGTTACTTTTTCCAAAGCCATGGGCTTGCATGGAGGGGCTGTTCTGGGTCCAAAACATCTAATCAATTTTTTGGTAAACCACGCCCGGTCTTTGATATACACCACTGGTCTTCCCCCGGAAAGTGTTCTTAAAATAAAGCAAGCTTATCTCCTTTTACAAAAAGAAGGTGAACATAGGAGAATTGCCCTAAACAAGCATATTGCAAGTTTTAAAGCCCAACTTTCCGCAAAAGCACAATCCAAACTTTTGCCATCGTCCACCCCTATTCAATCTGTAGTTTTTGGAAATAATAATTCTACCAAACAAGCTGAGCAGCAACTCCTTGAAAAAGGATTTTTGGTAAAAGCCATACTTCACCCCACCGTTCCTTTGGGTACTGAGCGCATTCGTATAATTTTGCACGCTTTCAATACTGAGGCGGATGTACGTTCGCTCGCCAATACCCTAAATCAGGTTCTGGAATCATGAAGACAGTTTTCGTAACAGGTATTCACACCGATGCTGGAAAAACCATTGCCTCGGCCATCGTTTGCCACGCCTTGGGTTTGGATTATTGGAAACCTATTCAGAGTGGCGCCAACACTGATTCGGATACCCTTACGGTGAAAGATTTGCTCGGTGAAACGTCAACAGTTTTTCACCCCGAAGCTTATCGTTTGGAAGCTCCTCTTTCTCCTCACGCTGCCGCTAAAATTGATGACGTAGAAATCAATTTAGACAAAATTAAGAGACCAACTTCCGAACGCCTTTTGATAGAAGGTGCCGGTGGCTTGTTGGTTCCGCTTAACGCTAAAAATAGGGTCGCGGATTTGATTGAGCCGAAGGACAAAGTGATTTTAGTTTCACGCCATTATTTGGGAAGCATCAACCACACATTACTTTCTATTGCTTATTTAAATCAGAAGGGCATTGTTCCGGGCATCCTTTTTAACGGAAGTGAAAACAAAGACACCGAAGAAGCAATTGCCAATTTTGGCGAAAGCCAAATTCTAGGGCGAATTGATGAAGCTAAAAATGTAGATAGCAATTTTGTATTTCTGCAAAGTCAAAAACTTAAAACTGCGTTGGAAAAATGGCTGATGGACTAAAGAATCTTGACCTTGACGAAATGTTGTCCAACCATGTGCTGCCCGAAAACGAAAGCAGCATTTCGGCATTGGACCAAAAACATCAGTGGCATCCCTACACACAAATGAAGGATTTTGGCAGCCACATTCCTGTGGTTGAAGCCAAAGGCTCTTCCTTGATTTTGGAAAATGGAAACACCATTATCGATGCTATTTCATCGTGGTGGGTAAACACGTACGGCCACGGCCATCCTCATATTCAAGAAGCTATTTATAAGCAAATTGGCAAATTAGACCACGTCCTTTTTGCAGGATTTACACACCCTGCTGCCATAAAATTGGCTGATAAACTTCTGCCGCTTTTACCCGGAAATTTCAGTCGCCTGTTCTTTAGTGACAACGGTTCCACTTCCGTGGAAGTAGCTATGAAAATGGCGCTTCAATATTTTTATAATAAGGGAAACAAGAAGCGCAGGGTACTCCTGGCTTTTGAAAACGCCTATCATGGCGACACTTTTGGAGCTATGGCTACCGGAGGATTGGGAGTATTCAACAGTGCTTTTGCAGATATGCTCCCCACGGTGGTTCGCATTCCCATTCCTGAAAAAGGAAAGGAAAATGAAGCCTTAAAAGCTCTTGACCAAATTGATTTGGAAGAAGTTTGCGGGTTCATTTACGAGCCTTTGGTACAAGGTGCCGCAGGTATGCAATTTTATGAAGCAACTGCTCTGGACCCAATTTTGAAAAAGATAAAAGATGCCGGTGCCTTCCTCATTGCTGACGAAGTGATGACGGGTTTTGGCCGATTGGAAACGATGTTTGCCAGTGAGCAAACTAAAATAAAGCCAGACATCATGTGCCTTTCCAAAGGGCTCACAGCTGGTGTTTTGCCCATGGGGCTTACCGTTGCCACGGAAGAAGTGTATCGTGGGTTTTACGATGATGATAAATCGAAAGCGCTCATGCACGGACATTCTTTTACTGCAAATCCGGTGGGCTGTGCGGCCGCTATTGCGGGATTAGAACTTTGGGAAAGTGATGAAATTCAAGAGCAACGAAGCAGCTTAATGGCAAGGCAAAAAGCTTTCGCTGAAAAGCTAAGCGCCCACCCGATGGCGACCAATATTCGTGTTAAAGGAACTTTGCTGGCGCTGGATGTTCGCTCTGACGAAACTTCAAATTATCACCACGGACTGCGCGATGAGTTGTATGGTTACTTCATTGAAAATGGTGTCCTCATTCGTCCTTTGGGCAATGTGATTTACGTGCTTCCACCCTACACTATCACCAAAGCAGAATTGGAAAAAGTGCATCAAACCATCATCAACTGCCTGGATAAAATTCAAAAAACATGAAACCCGTTTACATTCACAACATAGGTTTTGTGGCTAACCTTGGCGGAAATGGGCAGGAGGCTTGGGAAAACTGTGTTTCCAAAAAATCATGTTTTTCAAAATTCAATGGCGAAGCTGTCGCTCAAATTAGTGATGCTAATTTTGATGAATTCAACCCTGAACATAAGGGCTACAAAAGACTGGATAGAAGCACACAACTAGCACTTTTTGCAGCTGATCAGCTCAAACAAAACTTGAATAAAGAGACCTCAACCCTCGTGGCTATTGGTTCCTCTCGAGGAGCCACCGGTATCTGGGAAGAAGCCTATTCCTCATTTTCCAAAACAGGAAATGCAGGACTCTTGGATTCGCCATTGACCACAGCCGGCCAACTAGCCAGTAATGTGGGTGCCTATTTACAAAGTAGCAACTTTATAGATATAGATCAGAGCATCACCTGCGCCAGTGGACTTCGTGCCATAGCCGATGCCTGCGCTTGGCTCAATGCCGGATTTGTAGATCAAGCGATTGCCGGAGGTGCCGAAGCGCCTATCACCGATTTTACAATTGCACAGATGCAGGCCTTGAAAATATTAGGTGGTGAAGGGGATTTTCCATGTAAAGCTCTGATGCCCAATTTGGATAAAAACACCATGGTGCTGGGCGAAGGTTCTGTATTATTTGACCTTTCGCTGGAACCAAAAAATGCGGTTGTAAAGATTGTAGGTGTAGGATTTGGTACTGAAACTGGAAACTCCGCAACCGGCTTATCCCCAGATGGAAAGTGTTTTCAACATTCGATGAAAATGGCCCTAAAAGCTACAGGCTGGGAAAAGCCCGATGCCATAGTAGCACACGCTCCCGGAACCATAAAGGGCGATGCCTCAGAAATGGCGGCCATTGAAAAGTTATTTGGAGAAATTCCTACCACCTCCACCAAGTTTTTATCTGGCCATTGCTTTGGAAGCTCGGGCCCGGTAAGCCTTTGGATGGCCGTACAAGTGATAAAAAACAAACAGTGGATTGCCCCGGATTGGAGCCAATCCCTTGAACCAAAAAGTATTAACAGAATATTGATAAATGCCGTTGGCTTTGGCGCTAATGCTGTAAGTTTGGCGGTCGAAAACAACCCTGTTTTATGAAAAAGAACTGGACTCGTCAAGAGATAGAAGATATTTACAATCAGCCGTTTTTAGACCTTGTGTATCAGGCTGCAAGCGTTCATCGCGAAAATCACAACCCCAACGAAGTGCAAGTAAGCACACTTCTTTCGGTGAAAACCGGAGGATGCCCCGAGGACTGTGGATACTGTCCGCAATCTGCGCGATACTCTACCGGTGTGGAAGGTGAAGATTTAATGCGGGTATCTCACGTAAAAGCTCAGGCTTTGCGCGCCAAAGCTTCAGGATCATCGCGACTTTGCATGGGTGCTGCGTGGAGAAACGTGAAAGATGGCCCCGAGTTTGACCAAGTGTTGGACATGGTTCGCACCGTGAATGAAGTAGGTTTGGAAGTGTGCTGCACCCTTGGTATGATTACCGAAAATCAAGCAAAACGCCTTGAAGAAGCAGGTCTTCACTCCTACAATCACAACCTTGATTCTTCAGAAGAATATTATAAAGAAGTGATCTCTACCCGTGATTATGAAGATCGCATAAATACCATTGAAAACGTTCGCAAAACTGGCGTAAACGTTTGCTCCGGTGGTATCATTGGTATGGGAGAAGCTATCACCGACCGTGCTGGAATGTTGGAAAAATATGCCAACATGGAAACACCACCTGAGAGTGTGCCAATCAATGCTTTGGTATCTGTGGATGGTACTCCGATGGAAGATCAGGAGCCAATTGAAATTTGGGATATGGTGCGCATGGTTGCAACCACGCGTATTGTACTTCCAAAAACTCAGGTTCGCCTTTCGGCAGGAAGAACAAACATGAGCCAGGAAGGTCAGGCATTTTGCTTTATGGCTGGTGCCAGCTCCATTTTTGCTGGTGACAAATTGCTTACCACTCCCAACCCGGATGTAGATGAGGATATGAAGCTTTTCAAAATTCTTGGCCTTAAGCCTAAAGCTCCTTTTGTGGACAAAAAGCAGCCCGTTTCTAAACCAAAAGAAGAAATGACCCCTGCCCTTGGTGAAAAACCAAAATGGACCAGACCTACTCATAAAATTGAGAAGAATCTTGAAAAAAGTGGGAAGAAGGTAGTTAGCTAGTTAATTCGTTGATTGGTTAATTGGTGTGTTAGACGTGACCTTACCAATCAATGATTCCGCAAATAATATAGAAGCCATGGAGTTCAGCTCTATGGCTTTTTTTATGCGCTATACATTCCCCTTCAAGCATTGAAGGGGAATTCAAACACTTCATAACCATAATCAATCTCGAAAACAATCTCGGCCACCTATCATTATCTAACTTCGAAACCTTTAACATTTAACCATCAACTTTTAACAAATACATATGACCAACATAGAAAACAAAGTAGCCTTCATTACCGGAGGTACTAAAGGGATAGGATACGGAGTAGCTCAAATATTAATGGCGGAAGGCATGAAAGTAGCCATCACCAGCCGTAGCCAAAAAGCTGCAGATGAAGCTGCTGCCGAACTTAACAAAAGTGGAAAAGGTGAAGCTTTTGGTGTAGAATCAGACGTGCGAAACTTTGAATCGCAACAAGCCGCTGTTCAAAAAGCCATAGAAAAATTCGGGGAAATTGATTTACTATTTGCCAATGCTGGGCTTGGCCATTTTGCTACCATAGAAGACATGACGCCAGAGCAATGGAGCGAAGTGATTGACACCAATCTTACCGGAGTGTTTTACTCGGTAAAAGCTGGCTTGGAATCTCTAAAAAAATCTAAAGGCTTTATTATCACTTTGAGCAGTTTGGCTGGCACCAATTTCTTTGCTCAAGGTTCGGCTTACAATGCCAGCAAGTTTGGATTGACTGGGTTTTCACAAGCTATAATGCTGGATTTACGCCAGTATGGAATTCGTGTTTCTACCATCATGCCGGGTTCTGTTGCTACACATTTTAATGGTCATACGCCTAATGAAGATGACGCATGGAAAATTCAACCGGAAGATATTGGCGAAATGATTGCCAGCTTAATGAAGTTGGATGCACGCACCTTGCCCAGTAAAATTGAGGTAAGGCCAAGTATGCCACCGAGTAAGTAAATTAGTTAATGGTTAATTGGTTGAATAGATTACGGCTCTTCGGCCGGAATGAAGCTAGGATAATCATTCTGACCGAAGCATAGCGTAGAGCCCCGTTATTCAGCTAGACAGGCCGGAAACTGTTGATACGACCCAAAACATCCAAGCCCTTTTGGTAAAGCCAGAAGGGCTTTTTCGTTTAATATCTCAAAAAATAACATTCCTAAACTTTCGTTAAAATTGAACCGTTGGCTAATTTTTGTAAGGAAATACTCCTGCACAAAATTTATATTAGCCTATCAGCTAAGCAAAACCGATACAATGAAAAAATACAGGATTCCCCTGATTATAGGCTCCGCACTTTTTATTATCACTTTGATTTGGGCTTTTGCCGGTGAAACCGAGCAAGAAAAAGAAATTACCACCAAGGCTTTTGTTGACGATTTTGAAGACCTGGTGGTAAGCACAGGGGAGCTAATGGCCAAAAATTCTGAAGAAATATCTGTCCCTGTAAGCATGCAACGTCATGGAATTTATCGTGTGCAGATTTCTAACATTGTACCCGAAGGAACTTATGTAGATAGCGGAGACTATGTTGCAGCTCTTGATAAAACAGACATCAGCTCCAAAATAAACGATGTGCTGGTAGAGCTTGATAAAGCCCAAAGTCTATATACCCAAACGCAGCTAGACACTTCGCTTACACTTCGCGAAAAGCGCAATGAAATTGACAAATTACAGTTCGAGATTAAACAGAAAAAAATTGAGCTAGAGCAAAGCAAATATGAGCCACCGGCCACTATTCAAAAAATTACGCTTGACGAAGAACGGTTGGAACAAAACTTAGAGCAAACGCGCGAAAACTACATCATCAATAAAAAGCAAGGTGTAGCCAAAATGGCCGAGGCTGGGGCTGAATTGCAAAAGGCGAGAAACCAACTGCAGAAGCTTCAGGAGCTGGAAGAGGAATTTAGAATAACCGCCCCAAAGCAAGGCATGGTGGTATATTATCGCGAATGGAGTGGCGAAAAGCGAAAGGCTGGTAGTACCGTTCAGCCATGGGACCCTGCTGTAGCCACCCTCCCCGACCTCAGCGAAATGCTTTCCAAAACTTACATCAACGAAGTAGAAATTAGAAAGATAAAAGTGGGACAAGAGGTAACTCTCGGCCTGGATGCCTTTCCAGATGCCACCCTTACTGGAAAAGTCACACAGGTAGCCAACGTGGGCGAAACCCGAAAAGGCGCTGAAACCAAAGTTTTTGAGGTAGAAATAAAAGTAAACGAAAGTGACTCTACTTACCGGCCAGGAATGACAACAAGCAATACCATCCTCACCAACAAAATCGAAAGCGTTCTTCAAATTCCTTTGGAAGCCGTTTATGCTCAGGATGGTGTGAGTTATGTGTACCTAAAAGGAACCACCGGAACCTCTAAACAAGAGGTGAAATTAGGTTCAGCTAATGCTGAATATGTAATTGTAGAAAGTGGACTTTCGGAAAATGATGAAGTGTACCTAAGCGAACCGGAAGGCGCGCGGGAGAAGGAAGTGGAAAAGTTAGTCGGTAGTCGGTAGTCGGAAAAGCGGAATTAACCGCTAACAGCAAACAACAAATTTTTCAATGAGTTTAATCAACCGCGAAAGAACCCTATCCAACCTCCGCATTGCGATGAATGCTTTGTGGGACAATAAGGTGCGATCAATCCTTACAGCTTTAGGGATCATCTTTGGTGTTGCTGCGGTAATTACTATGCTGGCCATTGGTAAAGGTGCTCAGGAAGAAATCCTTAGTCAAATAAAGCTGGTGGGGGTAAATAACATTGAAATAAAGCCTGTTGTAGAACAAAGTGAGGTAGAAGTTGGTGTGGAGCAAGGCCAGGAAAACAATAAGAAGTTTTCTAAAGGGCTGGATTTAAAAGATGCCAATAGTATCCAAAAAGTGATTCCATCGGTTAGTAATATTAGTCCCGAAATTATTCTGGATACCTACGTAATCAACAATGGAATTCAACGTACGGCCAAGCTGATTGGGGTTACTCCTTCATTTTTTGAGATTTCAAATATTGGCCTACGAAAGGGCCGAATGTTTACCAACTATCAGTTGGAACATGCTGATGCCGTGTGCATAATCGGTAGCGGCATTGCCAAAAAGTTTTTTACTGGTGGAGAAGCTTTGGGTAAAGAACTCAAATGTGGAAGCCAATGGCTTACCGTTGTCGGTATTACCGAAGATATTGCCGTGACTCAAAAGGCCAAGGAAAACCTTGGTATTCGTGATTACAATATGGATATCTACACGCCCATCAATACGATGCTAGTGCGCTATGAAGATCGCGGAAAACTCATTGCCGACCAGGGTGGAAACTGGGATGACGAGGATGAAAACGCCAATACAAATTTCAATTACCATCAGGTAGACCGCATGGTAGTGCAAGTAGAAGAAAGTGAGCTGCTGTCTTCCAGTGCAGAAATTATTAGCCGAATGCTGAAGCGCAGACACAACGACCAGGTAGATTTTGAAATAATGATACCCGAGCATTTGCTTCAGCAACAGCAAAAAACCAAAGATATTTTCAACCTTGTATTAAGTGCCATTGCTGGTATTTCATTGCTTGTTGGCGGAATTGGCATCATGAATATTATGCTCGCTTCGGTGCTGGAGCGCACCCGTGAAATAGGAACCCGAATGGCCATCGGTGCGCGCAAAAATGACATTATCAGCCAATTTCTTTTTGAAGCATTATTAATCAGCCTTAGTGGTGGTGTTATTGGAATTATTTTGGGAATTGCAGGGTCTTTTTCCATTTCTCAGTTTTCAGAAATTGAAACCATCGTTTCGCCCTTTGCCATACTTATTTCGTTTGGAGTAGCCTCTGCTACCGGACTTATTTTCGGTATTTCGCCCGCTCGCAAAGCTGCCATGCAAAACCCCGTAGAATCGCTTCGTTATGAATAGATGTTTGAGCAACTCACAGCGATCAATAGTGAAAAAAACATTTTTTCATGTTCATTTTGGCTTGACCCAAAACGAACCAAAAAGTCAAGGCTTACAAGAAATTAGCAACCTGCTTTTCATCTATCCTAAGTTCGGGCGGGTGATCTCCTCAATTCTTCGGAGCTTCCCGTCCTCTCTAAGTATAGATTTTAATCAGAATTCTAATTTCCTGAATGCCAGTCCTAGCTACCTAATCATCCCTAAAATATGATTGTATTTAACCCCAAATTCCTAAGACTATCTCTCGGTATTTTACCCCTCATCTTTGTAGGAAATATACTTTTTGCTCAAGAAGCCCCTCTAGTTTTAAGTTTGAACGAAACCATCCAAAAGGCACGCGAAAACTCACCCAGCTACTACCGTGCTGAAAACACTGCCGAAAACCGGTATTGGAACTTTCGCCAGTTTAGGGCTGGTAATTTGCCACAGCTAACTTTTAATGGAACCCTCCCCTACTATTCCAGCGCCATTGAGCGTGTAGAGCAAAATGATGGAACCTATGCCTTTCCGCAAAGGGCACAAACGTATTTGGCAGGTGAGTTATCTCTTGATCAAAATGTGCCGTTTACAGGAGGTCTATTTTCCATTTCCAGTGGTTTGCAGCAAACCACAGTTTATCAACCCTCAAGTCGTCAGGATTACTTTTCTACACCGGTAAGTTTCAGCTATTTTCAGCCCATGGTTTTGTACAACCGCCAGAAGTGGGAAAACAAAATTCAGCCGCTACTTTATAAAGAATCAAAGCAGGCCTTTGACGAAGACATGGAGCGCATAGCCATTGAAGCTTCCAACCTATATTTTGATGCACTTGCCGCGAAGATAAACCGAGACATTGCCGAGCTCAACGTTTCTAATAATGATACCCTTTTTGTGATTTCAAAAGGGCGATACAACCTTGGCAAAATTGCCGAAAATGATCTCCTACAAATGGAGCTCAATTTGCTTAATGCCAAAAACCAACTTAGCTCCAGCGATCTAAACTATGAAGTAGCAGCCCAGGCGCTAAAACGATATTTGCAAATACCTACCGACCAACCGTTAGAGCTTGCTGTGCCAACTAATGTGCCCGTGGTGGAAGTTCCTTTAGCCGAAGCTATGGACATGGCCCGTAGCAATCGTTCATCGGTTTTAGAATTTAGAAGACGTAGACTAGAAGCCGAACAGAACATTGCGGAAGCACGTGGCCAAACCAATTATAACTTGAATATACGAGCCAACTTGGGAGTTTCCCGCCAAGGAGACGAATTAAACCAAGTATATAGCGATCCGCTTAAACAGCAAAGCCTCACCGTAGGCGTTACCATTCCTATTGTAGACTGGGGGCAATCCAAATCAATGATTCGTAGGGCCAAAGCAAACCGTGATTTGATAGAGGTAGATGTGCAGCAAGATGAAATCAATTTTGAGCAAGAAATTTTCCTTCAGGTAAAGCGATTTAATATACAAGCCAGCCAACTGGAAACTGCTGCCAAAGCCGATACTATTGCTCAAAAAAGATATGAAGTAACCAAGGCCCGCTACCTTATCGGGAAGATTAGCATTACCGATCTCAATATTGCTCAGGAAGAAAAAGACCGTGCACGCTTTGATCATATCAATGCCTTGCGCGCGTATTGGGTTTCATACTACACCGTTCGTAGCCTTACCCTTTATGATTTTATCAAAAAGCAGCCAATAGACTATGAGGTGAGTTTTTGATTATTTTAATGAAAATGAATTTCCAAGAAAAAATATCAGATTTTGTTTTGGGTAACCGAACAATTAGCCAAACTCCAGATATTGCGTTGACTGCACTTAATGAAGGAATTGAATCTAAATCAATTATCATTCTAGCAGGAATGTCCGACCGCGATAGCCCGTTTGAGTTACAGCAATATTTTGATCATGCTTTAAGAGAAACAAAAATAACGCTACCAACTAAGCTTGATGCCGCAAGAAAACTGGTTAAATATTATCTCAAGCAACTGATTTCCGCCCCTCAAGAGACATATTCAATTCTTATTAAACTTGACAACAAAGTTTACAAAACAACCCAGTGGAATATCACGAATCCTGAACTCCCTTCCACCTGCATAGGCGAAGAACTTGGTTTGCACCATTTATACACATGGTACCGTGAACTTAGCGACTTCAATGATGGGAGCCGACTACTCTATTACAATGACCTACCTCGAGATAAGCAAAAAGAGCAATTTGAAACAAGGGCAATGGAAGAGGCTCATAAATGGTTAAAGCTTAATCGAAACTAACAACAATACCTCATCCTAAAATATCTCAGGATTATACCCCTCAGGATGCTTGGGGTGAATAGGACGATAAACTTCCTGAATATGGGTCATATCTTTTTCAAAATCACCAGAAAGCCAGAATACATCCGCCACTCCCGCCTCTTTCTTTTTGTAATCCATGTAGCCTAGCGAAACAGGAACTTTGGCTTCGGTGGCAATTCTATAAAAACCAGTTCGCCATTTGTCCACGGCTTTGCGCGTGCCTTCAGCCGGTATCAGAATTACCAGCTGGTCATTTTGTTGAAGAAGCTCAATGGCATAATCTGTAAGCTTATTTCCTTTTTGGCTTCTATCCACACCAATGGCACCTGTCCATTTAAACAATCCGCCAAGCAGGCCTTTGGTGTAGCTATCTTTTATAAAATACTTTACATCCACCTCCATTATCCAAAAAGTGAGAATTGCATAAGGAAAGTCCCAGTTGGAGGTGTGAGGAGCAGCAATCATCACAGAACGCTTGAGCTCAGGGGTAACATTAACATGTGCCTTCCAACCTGTAATCCACATAAAGAATTTTGCAAGTACTTTTTTCAACGCTAGTCTGTTTTTCGCCAAAACTAAGGTATAGAATTAAATAGCCGCTCATGGTGGACAGAGAAGATTAAAGGCAAATTATCAGAAATAAGAAATGGCTTGGGGACAGAAGTATTTCGATTAACCCCAGCTCTTTTTATCCTAGTTTTGCCAGCTATAAAATATCTTAAAGGTTTTACCTTCTAAATAATCTGATATGTTGAATAAACTCAAAGAAGTGACGGGTGGCGACAAAAAGCAAATGCAGCTTCACATTGACTCATACATCGATGGAATGACGGGAAGGGTAAACTCCTTAAGAAATGCTCTAGAGCAGGAAAACTATCAGGGTATTGGAAACATTGTAATGAAAGCCAAGCCTCATTTTATGACAATGGGTTTTGATGATTTATACCGATTGGCCAATCACGTGGAGCGAAGTGTAAATAAGATTTATTCAAAAGATATGGTGAAAGAACATACTCGGGATTTAATAAACGACCTTGAGGCATCTATTGAAAAAGTGAAAAGAGTAAAGCTTTAAAGGCTCTCTATTCTTCAAAATACTCATCCTTAAAACCAATCAGGTACACCTTCTTTTGTGCTCTTGTAAAAGCAGTATAGAGCCAACGCAGGTAGTCCAAATCTATTTCCCCAGAAGGTAACCAAGGCTGCTCTACAAACACGTTTTCCCACTGTCCACCTTGTGCTTTGTGGCAAGTAATAGCGTAGGCAAACTTCACCTGCAAGGCATTGTAAAAAGGATTTTTCTTCAACTCCTGTATGCGCTTGTACTTCTGTGGAATATCCTGATAGTCTTCCAAAATAGTTTGATACAACTTTTGTGAATCTTCCCACGGAAGCGCTGCTGATGGCATGTCCAGCGTATTGAGCATCAATACTGTTTCAAAAGGTTTTTCATCAGGGTAATCCACCATATTCACTTTTACACGAGCATACCTGTAGCCGTACAATTCGTTGAGCTCATAAATCTGTAAAAGTTCGATAATGTCTCCATTGGCAATGAAGCCAGCTTTAGATTCTTCCGGTAGCCAGAAATAATTATTCTTCACCACCATCAAATAATCTCCAGCCGAAATTTCGTCTTCCTGCCAAAGGACACGCGCGCGAATTTGTTTGTTGTAAAGCCCTGCCCTTTTATTGGATCGCACCAAAATTGCTGTCCCTTCCCTTCCTGCTTCTTTAAAAGAATCATTGAGAGCATCTTCTACCTCAAAACCTTCTACCAACCTTACCACATCAGGTGAAGTGCTAAAAGATGGTGTACTAAAATCATACTCTTCCTGCTTGGCGCGAAGGGCTGTAGCATTTTGCAAAATTCCTGAATCCTGCACCTGACGCATCACCTCGCGAAGTTCTACCTCCATGGGCTCCCTTCGGTAATGTACTCCTAGGTAACTGGCATCCAAAGCCGGGCTTTGGTCAGTGCCCACAGGCGGAAGCTGTGCTGTATCACCTACCAGCATAAGCTTACAATTCACGCCATTTTTTACAAACTCCAGCAACTCGCTCAGCAAACTGCCCGAAGCCAAAGTATTATCGCCACCGGCATCATTTATCATGGAAGCTTCATCTACTATGTAAATGGTATTTGTGGCTTTATTTTCCCTCAGATTAAAAGTGGGCGTACCTCTGGAATCGCTCTTTGGCCGAAAAATATGTTTGTGAATTGTGTAAGCTACTTTGCCTGTATATTGACTTATCACCTTAGCTGCACGGCCGGTTGGAGCAAGCAATACCGTTTTTCGCTTATAAGCGGGAAGCGTTTTTACCAAAGTTTGAATAAGAGTGGTTTTCCCCGTTCCGGCATATCCCTTTAGCAAAAAAACCTCGTTGGAATTTAGCGATAAGCAAAAGGTAGAAAGTTGACGCAAAGCCATTTGCTGTCCCAATGTAGGCTCAAAGCCAAAGTTCGTAATGAGGTCTTTTTCGAGTTTCCTTTTGTTATCTAATTCCATTCGCCAAAAGTACGGGGATTACAGGGGGGACAAAAACAATTTTGTCAATGGAAAAAAATTGTAGTTTTGTGCGCAACGCAATAATAAATCTGCCTAAAATAGCATGAATAAGAAGGTATCATTAGTAGTAAACCTCGTTCTTCTTGTGGCCGTAGTTATACTTGGTTATAACCTTTACGAAATCATTCAGGAGCCAGTACGCTTTCAGAAAATAAAAGAACAGCGCTACACCAAAATTAAAGAAAGATTGGAGCAAATCCGTGATGTACAAAAGACCTATCGCGCTGAGTACAACGAGTTTGCAAAAGATTTAAACTCACTTATCGCATTTGTAGATACAGGTAAGCAATCTATCATCGTTCGTAAGGACTCTTCTTTCATGTATTATGATGAAGTTTTCCAACAGGAAAGATCAAAAGACACCACTATAGTGCGTGTACTAGGTTATAAAAACGTTAAGGAAAGTTTATTTGGAAGTAACTTCGATGCAAATAAGCTTCAATATATCCCGATGACGGAAAACAAGTTTAAGTTTGAGATGGAAGCCAATAAGATAAAAGTTGGTGATGTAGTCGTTCCGGTTTTCGAAGCTCGCGCTCCAAATGTGGATGTATTTGCTGACATCATGGACAAGTACAGCGATTTTATTGACAAAGACTACGGTCTTAAAGTAGGATCAATGACAGAACCCACCCTTAGTGGAAACTGGAAATAATTTTGCTCAAGCATATTCAAGAAACAACATTGCCGAGGGCATAAAGGGTCTTAAGCTTACCATCAACCTCCGTTATGACGGATTAGCAATTGTGGTAAGTGATCCATCAGGAAAAGGAGTTTTGGATATTTTTCAAGCTTCATGGCTCGCTTCAAAAGAAGACGCCTACCTGATAGAACAGACACAAAAGTTTTTTGATCAACATCATATTTTACCACAAAAAGCAGCCGGTATACACTGGCTGTTTTCTGTTTCTAAGTGTTCTCTCATTCCTGATATTTTTCATCAGCAAGGTCAAGGTCACGAGCTGCTTTCGCAAACTTCACGTTTGGAAGAAAACGAAACGGTATACTCTGACTTTTGGAAACTCAAAGACATTGTGGGCCTCTATGCGCTTTCGCAAAAGCTGCATGACTGGGCTATTGCCCAAAATGAAAAGAGCACCATTGCCCACAGTAGCTTTGCGCTAAATAATCTTTCGATGAATACCACAGGTGATGATTTCAATTGCCTTATCATGGTGAGCGATAATTTTGCCGAGCTCTTTATTACCAAAAAAGGAAAGATGATTTTTTACAATCAGTTTCCTTTTGATGTGCACGAAGATTTATTGTACTACCTACTTTTTGCTTTGGAGCAAAATAGAATTTTGGCTCCCGAGGTAGAACTAAAAGTAGGAGGCGCCATTACCAAAGGCTCTGAACTATACAACCTACTGAGCACTTATATTGGTAAAGTAACAGAAGTGCCCGTGCCTATTGGCAAAACTTCTGCCCCACAACTTAGCCGCAACCAGCTTAGGCAGGTGGCGCACCTTATTGCAAGTTTATGATTAGAATAATTAGCGGAAAACACCGTGGACGCAAAATACAAGCGCCCAAAAATTTGCCCGTTCGCCCAACTACCGACCGTGCCAAAGAATCACTGTTCAACATTCTGAACAACCACTTTTACTTTGATGAAGTAACAGCACTTGATCTTTGCTCCGGCACAGGAAACATTTCCTACGAACTGGCCAGCCGTGGTTGCCCTGATATTATAGCTATTGATGATAATCAAGCTTGCATAAAGTTTATCCAGGAAACAGCCGAAAAGCTGGAAATGGATACTCTTCATGCTTTTAGAGCTGAGATATTTCAATTTGTAGAAAAAGACAGCAAAACCTACGACCTCATTTTTGCCGACCCTCCCTTCGACTTTGACCAATATGAAAAGCTAGTTGAGAAGATTTTTGAAAAGAACCTCCTTTCTGAAGAAGGCTTTTTGGTAGTAGAGCACCAAAGCATGCAAGACCTAAGCTCCTTCCCTCACTTCAGTAATGTAAGAGCTTACGGCAATGTGAGTTTTAGCTTTTTTGAGCATGAGAAGGAAGCTGGTGATGAATAGTTAGCTTTAAAATTTTAAACTTTTCGCCCCTTTATCTCCAGGCAAATGAATGGTTTGAAAAAAATTACCCGAGAATTAGAATCAGTTGAAAAGAAACTCAAATCACCATTTAGATTCTTTATCAAAAAGTGGCTGATAAAAAAGAGGACACTCTTAAATAGGTCTTTGGATTTATCTCTTGTAGATCACATTTCAGCCAATAATGAAAACTTCAAGAAGCTAGTTGAAGAAAACAAACAACTACTATGCAACGAAAATATCCAGTTCAAGGTTACCAGTGAAGGTTCAAGTCCATGGACTTACATGACTAAAAGATTTGAAGGCAGAATTCATTCAAATGGTTTTTTATACCTCCAAGCAAAAAGTAACGCAATTGAGTTTCTTGAAATTCTCAGTCATTTTTATCCCAGTAAGTATATTGGTACAATGACACCATTAGGTTTAGCTGAGGCTAATGCTGCTTCAACCGATTTTCAAATTATTGGAGGCCGAGTTCCGGAAGTTTTTAGAGGTCAAATAGATCTGAATGGCAAAATCACTTTTGAAACTACTGATAGCTGGTTTGAAATAGACGGCCATATTCATGTGAGCAAAATTATCGCTGACCCGTTTAAAGGTAATAACCATAAACGTGAATTATTTCTCCGAAATAGAAGTGAAATTCGATCCTCAATCAATAATTGGAAAAAACAAAACATTAAATTTTAATAATTAGCATCTACCTGGCTAACAAATATTCCCCATCGCTCTTCCCCTGTGGCTCATAGCATTTTTACCTTCAGCGCTTTTTTCAGCAAAGCTAAAAGCCCTTCCTACATTTCTCCTGGCCCTCCACAATGGAGAAATTATCCCCCATGTAAGCATCTAGTTTAGTAACACTTCCGCTTGTCTGTTAAAGTAATTTTAACATGAAATTTTGAACCTTTTTGCTCCGATTTAGATTAGTGTATACACGTTTAACTAATTAGTATACTATGGCCAAATCAAACAAAAAATCTCAAGAAAAGGCATCCTCCAAAAAGCAAGAACAATTAGAACAGCACAAGAAGGATCCCTCTGGGAAGCCCATGACCACCAATCAAGGGCTCAAGGTAAATGACACCAATAATTCATTGAAAAGCGGAGAGCGTGGTTCCACTCTTTTAGAAGACTTTCTGCTCAGAGAAAAAATCACCCACTTTGATCATGAGCGCATTCCAGAGCGCATTGTACATGCCAGAGGTAGCGGAGCACATGGTGTTTTTGAATTGTATAAAGCTATTCCTGAATTTACAAAAGCCGGAATGTTTAATGATACAAAACGTAAGACTCCGGTCTTTGTGAGATTTTCTACGGTAGCAGGATCTAAAGGATCTCCAGACCTTGCTCGCGATGTACGAGGCTTTGCCGTAAAATTTTACACGGAGGAAGGAACCTGGGATTTAGTAGGTAACAATATGCCTATATTCTTCATTCAGGATGCGATGAAATTTCCTGACTTGGTTCACTCAGTAAAACCTGAGCCAAACAAGGAAATCCCACAGGCTGCTTCGGCACATGATACTTTTTACGATTTTGTATCTCATGCCACAGAGACTTTACACAACCACATTTGGGCGATGAGTGACAGAGCTATTCCCCGCAGCTATAGAATGATGGAAGGTTTCGGAATTCACACTTTTAGAATGATCAATGATAAGGGCGAAGCTCATTTTGTGAAATTTCATTGGAAACCACTTCTTGGTGTTCATTCCGTAACCTGGGACGAAGCGGTAAAAATAAATGGTGCTGATGCAGATTTTCACCGCAGGGATCTTTGGGATGCGATTGAAGCAGGACAATACCCTGAATGGGAATTAGGTTTGCAGCTTATCCCCGAAAAAGACGAGCATAAATTTGATTTTGATTTATTGGATCCTACCAAGCTTGTGCCTGAAGAAATGGTGCCGGTAAAGATTGTTGGTAAAATGACCCTCAATAGAAATCCTGACAACTTTTTTGCAGAAACGGAGCAGGTAGCATTTCTACCTGGACATATTGTTCCAGGCTTAGATTTTACAAATGATCCACTTCTACAGGGCCGATTATTTTCATACAGAGATACACAACTCTCACGTTTAGGAACTCCTAATTTCCATCAGATCCCAATCAACAGGCCCGTGGTAGAAAATCACAATAACCAGCGTGATGGACATATGCAAATGGATATTCCGAAAGGGCAAACGGCTTATTTTCCAAACACGTTAAGTGGTGGATGTCCACATCTTAGTAAAATGTCTGAGGGTGCATTTCATTCCTACGAAGAGCGGATTGATGCCAAAAAAATCAGAACCAGAAGCGAGAGTTTTAGTGATCACTTTTCTCAACCCGCTCTCTTTTACAGGAGTTTGGCTAATTGGGAAAAAGAACATGTGGCCGATGCCTATACCTTTGAATTAGGTAAGTGCAATCAGGATCACATTAAAGAAAGAATGCTTTGGGTGATAAACCAAATAGATACCGACTTAGCCAAAAAAGTAGCTGATGGACTGGGAATGTCTGTTCCTAAAAATATTGATAAACCTATCAATCAAGCTATTGGTGCTGATGCCGATGTAAAGAAGCATCAACCCGGTAAGAAGAAAATCTATTTGGATGAATCACCTGCACTAAGTCAGGCTAACACAAAATTTGATAGTGTTGCCACCCGCAAAATTGCCGTTTTGGTGAGTGATGGCTTTAGCATGAGTGATTATGAAAAGATGACAAAATCTTTAGAAAAGGAAGGTGCTACTCTGGCGATCATCGCACCGCACGGGGGAAAAGTTACTTGCGATAAAAACGTAAGCCATCCAGTAGACGCAGCCATTAACACTACAGAAAGTGTGCTCTACGATGCTGTGTATATCCCAGGTGGCAAAAAATCGGTAGATGCCCTGATTAAGGAAGCTAAGTTCTCCAAGTTTTTGAATGAGGCATTTAAGCACTGTAAAGCCATTGCAGCTGATAATGAAGGCGAGAACTTAATAGATAATACCTTTATTAAGGATCATAAAGATGACAAGGCCATATTTATAAATGGTAAGGCTTCCGATTTTAAAACCGCTATTGCCAATCACAGAAATTGGGATAGAATGGAAGTAGCCAAAAAAGTGGCTGTATAAGTTTATTTTCAACTGCACTTAGGCGCTTTGCCTGAGTGCAGTTACTTTTCCACGCCAGTTAAATATTGGGTTAGCTTCCGCATTGCTCTTCCCCTGTGGCTCATGGTATTTTTGCGCACAGCACTCATTTCAGCAAAACTTTCGGTTTCGCCTTCCGGTAAAAAAATAGGATCATAACCAAAACCTTCCCCGCCTTGTCTGGCTTTTAGAATTTCACCTTGTACAGAGCCTTCAAATAAATGCTCCTTTCCTGTATTGTCAATGTAGGCAATCACTGTTCTAAACTGTGCTTTGCGATTTTCCTTCCCATCAAGCTCAGTCAAAAGCTTATCCATGTTGTTTTCTGAGTTGGCACCTTCGCCAGCATAGCGTGCAGAATATACCCCGGGAGCACCATTAAGAGCTTCCACCTCCAAACCAGTATCATCAGCAAAGCAAGGTTTTCCAGTCGTCTTAAAAATGGTTCTAGCTTTTATCAGGGCATTGTCTTGTAGCGTTTCTCCAGTTTCAGGAATTTCATCATAAAAGCCAATTTCTGAAAGGGATTGAACCTTGAGATGTGGTAAAAGCACTTTTACCTCTTTGGCTTTATTAGCGTTATGGGTGGCAAATATCAGTTCGTTCATCATTGATGGTGATAAGGGTCATTATTCAAAATACTGTAAGCGCGATATAGCTGCTCGGCAAATATGGGCCGTATTATTTGATGCGAAAAAGTCATTAATGAAAGAGACAGTTTTTCCTGTGCGGCATCATAAATCGTTTGGTCAAAACCATAAGGGCCGCCAATCACAAAAACGATGCGCCTCACTCCCCTGTTCATTATTTGCTGCAAGTGGTTTGCAAATTTTAAAGAAGGGTACTGCTTGCCGTTTTCATCCAGTAAAATAATGTGATCACCAGGCTGAAATTCCTTTTGAATGAGCAAAGCTTCCTGTTTTTTGACCTCTTCTTCGCGCAAAGTCTTGGTATTTTTAAGATCAGGAACCACCACTTTTTGGAAACTCACATAGCGCCCTAGGCGCTTATAGTACTCCTCTTCAAGCTTCTGTATCTCTTTACCTTTCGTCTTTCCTGTTTGTACAAATACTATCTTCAAAACCTTTGATTGTTGGGGCAAAAGTTAAGTAATTTGCCGTATGATTTCTAAAGACTATCTCGACCGGTTTATTGACGATGCAATAGCCGAAGACATTGGCCCTGGCGACCATAGCAGCAACTGCAGCATTCCCGCTACAGCGGAGGGAAAAATGTACCTTTTGGTAAAAGAAGAAGGTATAATCGCAGGCATAGATGTAGCTAAAAGAGTTTTTGAAAAAGTAGATCCTGCCATTAAAATGGAAATTTTGATGAGGGATGGTGATGCCGTAAAACTGGGAGACATCGCCTTTAGACTTCAAGGACCGGAACGCGCCTTGCTGCGCAGCGAAAGGCTTGCACTAAACATTATGCAGCGCATGAGCGGCATTGCCACGCGCACCCATCATATTGTAAAACTGATTGAGGGAACTCCTACCAAACTATTGGATACTAGAAAAACCACGCCCAACATGAGGGCTTTAGAAAAGTATGCAGTGACTGTTGGTGGCGGCTATAATCATAGAATGGGTCTATATGATATGATTATGCTAAAGGATAATCATGTAGATTTTGCAGGAGGAATTATCAACGCCATCGACAAAGCGCATGAGTACATTAAAGAAAACGGACTTGACATTGGCATAGAAGTGGAAACCCGAAACCTGGAAGAGCTACAGCAGGTGATAGACAAGGGCGGTGTGCAGCGTGTAATGTTTGACAATTACAGCATTGAAGATACCATCAAAGCTCTGAATATGGTGGGCGGTAAATTTGAAACTGAATCTTCAGGGGGAATCACGGAAACCACGATTCGAAGTTATGCCGAAACAGGTGTTGACTTTATTTCGGTAGGCGCCCTTACACACTCCGTAAAAAGTTTAGATTTGAGTTTGAAGGCAGAATAGCCCTCCCTACTTTCACCGTAAGGTAAACATGCTAAAAAATCTAAAAACCATACTACTTAGAACTTGGTACAGAGTGTTGCGCCAAGCCAAGCGTATTCGCCTTCCACTTTTTGAAGGGCTTACACTATACGCAGTTTTATCTTTTTTTATAAGAGGTATAGTAGAGGGCAAAATAACGGACAGAGCAGCCAGCGTGGCATTTAGCTTTTTTTTAGCCCTCTTTCCAGGAATTATTTTTTTGTTCAACCTAATTCCCTTCTTTCCCATTGAAGGAATGGAGAATGAAGTGTTTTACACTTTCCAACGCGTGTTGCCACCTGATACTTATGATGCCGCACGAACCACAATTGATGATATTTTGAATAATAAACGGACGGACCTTCTTTCCTTCGGTTTCTTGTTTGCGCTGGTGTTTGCCACAAATGGTATCAACTCGCTTATTTCCAATTTCAACAATACCATCCACCAGATTGACACACGTGGTTTTTTTAAGCAACAGCTTGTATCGGTAGTGCTCACCATTGTTTTGTCATTTTTGTTTTTGGTAGGCCTTACCATTGTTATTTTTAGCTCAGGCGTAATCAATGGTTTGCTCAACTTTTTCCGTTTAGAAGTGATTTCACCATTTATCATTGAAACTACACGACTCTTGCTTATGCTTTCGGTAGTATTACTGGCCATAGCTTTGATGTACAATTTTGGCCCATCCAAAAAAAGGCAGTGGCGATTTATATCCCCCGGTAGCTTATTAGCTACTTTTCTTATCGTAATTACTTCTGTGGGTTTTAGCTTTTATGTGAGCAACTTTGCGCAGTACAATAAACTTTATGGTAGTATTGGTACGTTAATGATTATCCTACTTTGGATATACATTAATGCCATAGTACTTATATTAGGCTTTGAGCTAAATGCTAGCATTGCCTCTTTAAAAAATGAACAATCTCAAGCAGAACTTGAATTAGATTTAGAAACATGAAAAAATTACTTATTGCCTTATTACTAATCACCTCCGTTTCCACATTTGCTCAAGCAGATAAAATACTCGGCACCTGGCTTAATGAGCCAAAAGATGCCAAAATTGAGGTGTATAAAAAAGGTGACAAATACTTCGGGAAAATTATTTGGCTGAGCCAAAATGTTGGGCCAAATGGTGAGTCACCAAAACTTGATGTAAACAATGAGGATGAAAAACTAAGATCTCGCCCAATTGTAGGCATTAACATCCTGAAAGATTTGGAGTGGGACGAAGACGATAATGAGTGGGATGATGGCGAAATATATGACCCTCGCAGCGGCAGCACTTATAGTCTTTATGCCAAATTGGAAGACGCCAACACTTTATTTCTAAAAGGATATATCGGCTTCGCCATGATTGGCCGCAGCACAACCTGGACAAGAGTGAAATAATTTTTACCTGATAATGGTAACATGTCCATGCTCGGTGCCCTTTGTGTAGGGAGTACGAAATACAAACTTATAAATGTATACTCCCACTGGTAAATCCTCGCTTTTCCAGCGTCCATCAAAAAGCATACTTTCATCATGTGAAGTAAAAACCTCCTGCCCCCAGCGGTTGTATACATAGAGGTTAAATTCCAAAAACTCACATTTGGTGACAGGTCCAAAGTAATCATTGAGTCCATCACCATCAGGGGTAAAAGCATCACCAAACATCACGTCACACTCACAGCTATATTTGCTTACGCTAAAATATTCTACACTTTCAGTGCATCCATCCGATAGCTCCACACGGATATTTTTATCTCCACTCACCAAATAGTCACCTGTTGTTCCATTAGGCCAAGTAGCCGTATAGCCCATAGGTGCTGATAACAGCAATGATTGACCTGCACAAACACTAGTATCCGCAAATACTGGATGATCAGAAAGTGGCGGAGTTGGTAGTATTTCAAATGAATCGGTTTGCCAACAGCCGTCAGCATTCTTGGTTGTTACCCATTCTGTGCCTATTTGCCAGTATTCCGTTTGCCAAGAAGTTTCACCATTACTCCATAGTACCGCAGGAAAAGTATTAGAGCGCAAGTAAACATTTACAGTATCCTGCCCGCATATAAAAAACTCATCATCGGCCACCGGGTCTGTGGTAAGGGTGGGGAATTTCACATTTAAAGTATCTGTTATGCTGCAGCCTCCAGGGAACCTCACCTCAAACCAATAGCTACCATTATTACTGAATGTGCGAATGGATCGGCCACTCCCATCAAACCATCGATAATATAATGCACCATTCACTGTAATATTATATGTAAAGCTAGTTCCTCCACAAACGGCTGTATCTAATGAAAATGAAGGCAAGTTGGAGCTATTGATAATATTCACGTTCATGGTATCATGGTATACACAATTTGTTACCGGGTCTTCTGCAGAAACCCAGACCTTGCCTGAGTTGATAAAAGCGTTAACATTTGATCTAGAACCATCCGACCAAGTGTAATTCATATTACTTGGTAGTGTCACATACAAAGAGTCACAGCTTGCAGAGTCATCAGGCAATAAATCAATTGGTGGGCAACCAGCAAATGCAATGATATATTGACTCATGGGAGTCTCTCCCGGTAGTGAATAGTTAGGCGTGTTTTTTCTATTAGTTTGAGTCCAGCTTGGTGATGCGTTATGCGGCCTAGTTGCCAGTTGAAGTGTGTTATTAGGATGAGAGGCCGTAGTACCAGATGGTATAACATACAGATCATACACCTTTGGAAATTCTGAATTAAAAACTCCAAAATAGTAATCAATACCGACCACTGGATTAATGCCAGTTGTATTGGTTGGCTTGCTGTCAATAAAGTAAAGATGTGTACCCGGAATACCGATAGCGGTAGGATGAATAACTACACTATCTCCCGAAAGGCTAGAGCCGCCAGCGTCAGTACCATTGTAGCCATTATGATATGATCTATCTCCTATGGGGGCTGAGGAAAGCACCCAGGCTGGTCCATTTACTAAAGTTCCATCTGGGCCGTTGGTTACCAAATTGCTAAGGGTACTTCCTGAACCATTATCAAAACGATAATATGCGAGCAAATTGGGTTCGTTACCGCTAAGCTTGTGACACATCATATTTCTTATTTCGCCTTGGGTAAGAGCTTTGTCCCAAAAGGTTAGCTCATCCATTTGTCCATCATAATAGCGTCCTGTTGCTAATGGGCGACCTGTTCCGATAGTTCCGTTTCCAGATGCATTGTGAACCTGCGAATTACCACTACCCGATGTGGACACAACTTGCTGATTGCCGTTTACATAAATATGAAGATTACTAGGCCCCTGAAATACTCCAGTAATGTGTACCCATTTTCCAACATGTCCTGATATGTTAGCCGAAGCACTCCTTCTGCATGAAGAAGCATAACAGTTGCCATCTCCAAACCCAATATTAACATCAGTAGACGAAATATTAGCTGAAAAACCAGAATAGCCAGCGGAAGTATGGTTTGTACAAAAGAGTGTACGGGAGCCATTGTATGAATCTAACTTTAACCAAACGGTAAAAGAAAACGGGAAATTTGCAGTGGTGAAATTTTGGTTGAAGTCAATATAATCATCGGTTCCATCAAAATCCAATGCTCCACCACTACCCACATTTTGAGCAATCAATGATTGACAAATTAATATTAAAAGAGTCAAGTAGCGCATTGTAATCATTTCGTTAAGCTATCTCAAATATAAGAATACCCCTACAAAACCTATCAGCTGCTAATGTTAAAATTTGCTTTTTCGAAAAGAAAACACCAAAAAATGTTGTTGGCTGGAATTATCGCATCAAAGTAAAGTACCCTTGAGCAGTTCCTGACTTGTAAGGCGTGCTATACACAAACCGGTAAACATATACCCCTATGGGTAATTTGCGGTTTTTCCATCTCCCATCAAAGCGTAAGTTTTCATCTCTCGATTCAAACATCTGCTGCCCCCACCTATTGAGGATTATAAGATTGTAGGTTGTGAATTCACAATTGGTAACTGGGCCAAAATAATCATTAAGGCCATCGCCATCGGGCGTAAAGGCGTTGGCAAACTGCACATCGCACTCGCAACTATATTTAGTTACACTAAAGTATTCCACGCTCTCCGTACACCCATCAGACAATTCCACCCGAATATCTTTGGTACCTCCTACTAAATAATCACCAGTCTGTCCATTGGGCCATGTAGCTGTGTATCCTGAAGGAGCTGATAGTAGCAATGTTTGCCCCGCGCAAAAACTTGTGTCCGCAAATATAGCCTGATCCGAAAGTGGTAAAGATTGCAAAATTTCGAATGAATCAGTTTGCCAGCAGCCATCTGCATTTTTTGTTTGCACCCACTCCATGCCCGTTTGCCAATATTCGGTTTGCCATGAAGTTTCCCCATTGCTCCATAATACCTCTGGGTACGTATTAGAACGAAGTTGGACATCAACGGTATCTTGACCACACAGGTACAACTCATTTTCAGCCACAGGATCTGTGGTGATAATTGCAAATTTCAAGGTCAACGTATCTCTAGTGCTGCACCCTCCAGGAAAGGTTCGCTCAAACCAATAGCTACCATCATTAGTAAATATACGGACGGGCTGCGTATTTCCATCAAACCACTGATAGCTTGTGGCTCCACTCATGCTAATGTCACAAGTAAAACTGCTTGCTCCGCATATAACAGTATCTAGCGATGAGGATGGAATATTGGAAGGGCTGACAATAGTAACATCCATCGTATCAGTAAGGGTGCAACCAGAAGCTGTATCTACAGCCGAAACCCAAACCTGACCAGACACAAAAAAAGCATTCGAGTTAGTGGTTGCTCCATTGGACCAACTAATATTAGAATATCCGCCACCAATATCTACAAACATTGAATCACAGGCTGTGGAGTCATCCGGCATCCAATCTACCACAGGGCAAGGCTCCTGGGCTATTATAAACTGACTAATGGGCGTTTGGGCAGGCAAAGAAATATTGGGTGTATTTCCCGCAGCTGTCAGAGTCCAAGTGGGTGATGCATTATGCGGGCGCTTGGCAATTTTCAGCCTTCCAGTTGGCGCTGTCCCAGTAGTAGCGCCAAGAGTAACATCCACATCGTAGGTCTTAATATAATCTGAGTTGAAAACACCAAAATAGTAATTTACTGATGGCCAAGTAGTAATGCCTGCTGTGTTGGAAGGTGGACTGTCTACTATATATAAATGTGTACCGGCCACGCCTGAATTGACGGGACTTACCGTTATATTATCTCCTGTAAGGCTAAGGCCTGTAGCGCTTACGGCATTAGTATGCCCATTGTGAAAAGACCTATCCCCAACTGGTGCAGAAGAAGCCACCCAAGATAAGCCATTCATAAGAGTGCCACTTGGGCCACCTGTTACCAGATTACTTAAGGTAGTTCCCACCCCATTATCAAAACGGTAATAGGCCAAAAGATTGGGCTCATTTCCGCTAAGTTTGTGACACATCATGTCCTGTACTTCGACTCGGGTGAGGGCTTTGCCCCAAAAGGTAAACTCATCCATTTGGCCACTGAGGTAGGTAATATTATTTCCTGCAGTATTTGCACCTAATCTACCGTTGCTATTATCAGTCACCAAGTTTTGTACCCCCCCTCCATTTCCTAAAGTAGTACTTAGAGGGTTTCCGTTTACATAAATTTGACCGGTAGTAGCTGAACTGATTACCACCGCAATATGACACCACTGGTCTGTAGTGAATGTATAATTGGCGACAAAACCCCACCGCCCAGTTGGAGAACGACTGGTACCATTTCCGCACTGCACATTTATGGTTCCGTTTATATACTGAAATAGCAACCCACGGTAAGCTCCTGTCATATCATGCGAACTAAAAAAACGAACGATACCATTTTGATTGTTACCTGCTTTGAACCAAGTAGTAAGGGTCATTGGAAAGGAAAGAGTTCCAAATGATGAGTTTAAAGAAACGTACTGATTGGTACCATTAAAGTCCAGGGTATTGCCACTACCGGGTGGTTGCGAAAAGAGTGGAAAAGAGGAAATAATTAAAACAACCAAGTAGCGCACGGGGAGAGTTTTGTTGAGTATATCAAAAATAAGTGTTAACCCACAAAATGATGAATTTAATATGTTAAAATTCAAACCATCCTACTTCCAAAGAGCTAAATCCACATTATCAAATTTCTCGGCCAATTCTTGGTTGCTTTCTTCAAATTGAGATTTAGATTGCTCTTTTAGTTTTAACTCTTCGTCACTCGGTTTTGGTAGTTTCGAAGAGTTCATTTTCAGGTATAATGGAATGATTTTTTCCTGAAGCCACTGGGGAACTAACGGTTCGAGCTTAAGGCCTATTCTGTGCAACTTGCCATTTTTTACAGCTACCGTTTGGTTGCGATGAAAGAAATCAAAACTATTGTAAAACTCAAACGAAATGCCAAGGTCGGTAGCCACTTGCTTCATAAATGCGACCTTGTCTTCTTTGATTTGTTCAAACTGATAGACTAAAATATTCTCCTTGCCCAAGGTATCGATATAAGGCTGAATGTGGCGGATATAATGTGTATGATCTAAATAGTCGGCCCAACCGCTGGGCACATTCCTAAAAGCCAAATAATCTTCAAAAGTCATTTTAGTGTTCTTCATCCGGTAACGATTAAAACGCCAATGCGAATACAATCGATCAGAGGGCTCGCGAAGGATAAATATCATTTTTGGCACCTTTTCAAGAGTTGGCAACACTTTAAGCGGAAGCTTGTGATAGATGTACACTGGAGTTGCTTCTAAACGTATTTTTTCTCCCTTGCTATGGCTAAAAAACTTTTGATATGCCTCGAGTCCATCTTTATGAATATTAGCCGAAACATTGTGCTTATTCTCGGTGTCCCCCAAAAAATAAGTCTCCTTCACTTTTGACGCACAAACTTCTGGATGTGCTCCTAACCAAAAAAACAGGGAACTCGTGCCGCTCTTCGGTGCACCACCAATTATTACATTAGGATAAAGTGAAGTTTGTGCCTGTTTCATAATTTCTTGCCTTTGCCTTATTAAGTTATTTGAAGAGTTATATTTTAGCGACCATTCTCAGAATTAAAGAATCGTATGAATATCCAAAAGAAACTCGTTCCTCACATCATTGCCATTGTGGCTTTGATAATAATAAATGCCATCTACTTTTACCCTGCCTTTACAGGGAAAACCTTGGAGCAGGATGACATCAAACTGGGTGTGGCCAAAAGTAAAGAAATACGTGATTACCGTGACGCCACCGGTGAAGAACCTCTTTGGACCAATAGTATGTTTAGTGGGATGCCTACATTCCTATTAAACATTCATCACAATGGAAACATTTTTGAGCATATTGAACCTGTTATAAAACTTTGGCAACCGGCTCAAATTGGAGTTATTCTCTTTCTGATGCTCGGATTCTACTTCCTGCTATCATCCTAT
Organism: Owenweeksia hongkongensis DSM 17368; assembly: GCF_000236705.1. Lineage (NCBI taxonomy): Bacteria > Pseudomonadati > Bacteroidota > Flavobacteriia > Flavobacteriales > Owenweeksiaceae > Owenweeksia > Owenweeksia hongkongensis. Next base: position 1,502,184 of record NC_016599.1, read on the forward strand.
AATATAAACCCTTGGGTAAGCGTCATTGGTGCGGTGGCCTTCGCATTCTCCGCATTCTTTATCATATCCTTTGATGCGGGGCACAATGCTAAAATTCGCGCTGCTGGATATATTGCTCCCATGCTTATGGGGATACTCCTCACTTTCAGAAAAAAGTATTTGCTAGGCCTCGCTTTTACAGCACTATTTGCTGGACTTGCTGTTTCAGCCAGCCATATCCAGATCACCTATTATTCAGTAATTATCGCGGTAATCATTGCCATTGTTGAGTTGATTAGTGCTATCAAAACCTCAACTATCAACGATTATCTTAAGAGTATTGGAGTTCTTGCTATTGCAGCTGTCTTGGCTATTGGGCCCAATGTCTCTAAACTTTGGACAACCTATGAATACAGCAAAGAAACTATACGTGGTGGCGGTTCTGGCCTAAAAGCTGAAAATGAAGGTAATAATGGTGGCCTAGACAAAGACTATGCGATGAGTTGGAGTTACGGAATTACCGAAACTTTGAACCTTTTGGTACCAGACATTATGGGAGGTGGTTCTACCCAAAATTATGAAGGAACTCAAACTCACGATCAACTTTTTAGAAATATCAAATCTAATCTGGCCCAGCAAGGCTATCCCGCTAAAACTGCTGAGGATCAAGCAAACCGACAAATCGCAAGCTTATTTTACTGGGGCGACCAATCCATGGTAAATGGAGGTTATTATCTAGGAGCTTCTATTTTCTTCCTATTCGTTTTGGGATGTTTCCTAATTCGCGACAAACGCAGAACATGGATTGTGGCTTCAATTGTAATTGCCGTTTTCATGTCATGGGGTAGCAATTTGAGCTTTTTCAATGATATTCTTTTCGAATATCTCCCTCTTTATAATAAGTTCCGAGTGCCTTCGATGACATTAACTATCGTATTTGTTTTGATGCCTCTAATGGGAATGTTTGCATTGGATTATGTAATCAGAAATTATAAGGATCAAAAAGATTTTATACAGAAGAGCTTGCTTACCAGCTTTTATATTTCTGGAGGGTTGTTTTTAGTAATCGCTTTGATTGGGCCTGCTCTATTCGAATTTAGTGGGCCTAATGATGCTCGTCTTGGCCAAAACCCACAATTGGTAGATTTACTTATTGAAGACAGAAAAGCTTTAGCACGCTCCAGTGCTTTCAGGTCTTTTGCTTTTGCAGGCTTAATGTTTGGTGCTATTTTCCTTTTTATAAGAGGATCAATAAAGCAGGTAATGCTTCTGGGTGCAATTTCACTTATTGTAGTAGCCGACTTGTGGTCGTTTGACAAGCAACACCTAAACAGTGACGATTTTGTAACAGAGAGAACTTACAATGCTTCTTTCAATGAATCTACTGCCGACAAATCTATTTTGAAGGATCAAGGTTATTATCGCGTTTTCAATTTGCAAAACCCATTTAACGATGCACTGACTTCCTACTATCACCATTCAATTGGAGGATATCATGGAGCGAAAATGCAGCGCTATCAAGAACTTTATGAAAATGTTCTTTTCAATGAGCAGAACGCAATTATTCAACACTTGCAAAAGTCTCAAGGGCAAAATATAGAACAAGCCTTTGCTCAAACTCCCGTGCTTAATATGCTCAATGGAAAATATCTTATTTACAATGAGCAGGCTCCAGCCATTCAAAATCCAAATGTGGATGGTGCGGCTTGGTTTGTGCAAACTGTAGAAAAGAAAACTTCTGCAAAAGAGGTAATCGAGAGTCTTAAAACGATTAACACTGCAAAGACTGCTGTGGTAAACAAAGATTTTGCTGACTACGTAAGTAAAACTAATTTTTCTGGCCAAGGAACCATTACCCTAGCGAGCCATAAACCACGCGAGATGGTGTATGAAACAAGTAGCGATGGTGCACAATTTGCCGTTTTTTCAGAAATCTATTACCGGGGAAAAGAAAAAGATTGGCAAGCTTATATTGACAATGAGCCTGTAGATCATATTCGTGTAAACTATGTGTTACGTGGAATGAATATTCCTGCTGGAAAACACACCATTAGATTTGAATTTAAACCTAAGGCTTACTTTGCGGGAGAAACCATTTCAATGATATCCTCCATTATTCTTGGGTTGGTATTTATTGCTGCTCTAGTTTTGTATTTTAGAAAAAATAAAGCTGACGCTTAAATATAAATTCCTTCCTCATTCAATAAAAAAGTCCCAACTGATGATTATAATCCGTTGGGACTTTACTTTTTAAACAAGGCTACTAGGCCGTAATACTATTCAAAGCTTCAGCAATCTCTCCTGCTAATTTATCTCTACCGTACTTCCTGTAATCAGTAGATTCCACTTCAAGCTTACCACTTTCAAAACTGCCAAACATTGTCTCAACAACATTCTTCAGCTTTTCACTTTCGTTGAAGTCAATCACATCTCCGGCATTAGCTCCTTGTATTATTCGTGCAGCATCACCATCCGTTTTGCCAATACAAAGAATAGGGCGTTGTGCCCCCATATATTCGAATAGTTTACCTGGCACCACCCCCGAAATATTGGGTGTATCATTTAGCGGAAGCAAAAGTACTGGCGAGCTTTGCAAGTGGGGAATCACCTCATCATGAGGCAGATTTTTAATATGTTCTAAGTTTTTACTTAATCCATTTTCCTCGATGGATTTGAAAATACTGCTATCCACCGGGCCAATCAGTTTTATCTTTAGCCTTCTGGCAAAATCCGGGTTTTCATCACTCATTTGCTTTAATACCGGCCATAACACTTTAGGGTTCCGATCAGCATTCATACTACCAATATGAGTAAGCGTAAAAGTTTCATCCAACTTTATTTGGCCTGACTTTTCAAAATCAGCAGGATCATAGCCATTAGTAATCACCTCTACTTTTTTGTCAAAATTTCTTGAATTAAACTCTTCAGCCCAGCTCCAGGTCACGGTAACCGTTTTATCTGCTGTATTCAACACCTTCTTTTCAAGCTTATGGTGCATTTTATCTGCATAGGGGCTAAGCTTTAATTTATCATAATAATCCACAAAAGTCCATGGGTCGCGGAAATCGGCCAACCACGGAATATTGATTTTCCTTTTTGCGTTAAACGCAATCATGTGGGTGGTGTGGGGTGGGCCTGTTGAAACTATTGCATCAACTTTGTTTTCTCCGAGGTATGCTATCAAAGCTTTAGAAGCTGGTTTTATCCAAAACCTCTTTGCATCAGGAATAAAGACATTGCCACGAACCCAAAGTGCAAGATTATTAATCCATTCTTTTCCTTCCCCTTCATTTAGCAGTCCGGGCTGAACCTTTTCGTCTTTCTTCTTACCAGTAATCTTTTTATAAACGCCAAATGGCTCCCAAATTGGTGTCTTTATCGTTTCAATTCCTTCCGGAATTTCCTTCATTAAACTTTCATCATAAATGGATATTTCAGCATCAGAGACGGTAAAAATGATGGGCTCCCATCCATAACTCCGCAAATACTTGCTCATCTTTAGCCAGCGCTGCACACCACCACCTCCCATAGGAGGCCAGTGATAAGTAATCAATAATACTTTTTTAAGACTCATAAAAGCTTGCCATATCCCGCAGTAAGCGGTATTTCGTTATTTTTATTTACTGTAAAGGGCCGGTTGCACCAATCTAAAATCAGCACTCGATCAGACTTTATCTCAAAACGCCTTAACACTTTTATTCCCTGATAAAAGACTTCACACTCCATACTATGATCGCTCATTCTTGTTGGACGAGACCGAACATCCAATCTGGCGTGAAACAGACCTAAAAAACCTGATAAATATCTATTTTGCTCCACTCCTGTAAAAGGAATTGGATGCGCTGAAGTTTTACGGTATTGATTTCGGATTTCTACGGAGGATGTGTAGGACATTACACCCGGATCAAGAATGTAATCTTTATCATGCACCCGGAGCTCAAAACTTCCTTTATCATTGTGCAAATGTCCACGGTAGCGATGCCCATTTTTATTGGCCATCAAATTAATAGCAAGATAAAACTCATCCGATTTATAAAGTACTAATCCCGCTTTAGGCCAATAATAGTGGTCTATTTTTTCAGTACTAATTTCAGGAAATTTAATCTTCCATTCTTGTGCATGGGACAATGTTCTTTTAGTACGGTTCACTTCCGACCTCGCCAAAAGCAAATTGACAGAAGCTTGCCCAAATAGCTTTATTACATCTTGATAGAAACTGTGATAAACACTTCCCGAGCGTTTCAAATCTAAAACAAACTTACACGACTCCGCTTGCGGAATAAAATCCCCCCCCTCAAATTCACCCTCAGGGTTTAAGTCCAGAATACGCCCACTATCTATATCTCCAAATTTAGGAAGCTCATGGTTGTTTTTCATTAACACTTCCATGCTTAACAGGGCTTGACCAATGGTTTTAAGGATTTTAACATCCACATCAAAACCCTGCTTGTAGGCATACTTCAAACTCACCAAAGCAATTTCTGCACTTAAGCGATGATAGTAGGTGGAGTATTCAAAATTGAAACCATCAGAGAAAAATTGCTTTTGCAATTCTTTCTCCAATTCAGTCCATGCCCATTTTGCTTTTTCTTTTACCTCTGCACTTTCCAAAAAACATCCTGCCACTACTAAGCCCATCAGGTTACTCAAATAATGGTTTGTCCCAAAACCATCCTTATGTTCAAGGTGTGTGGAAACGTATGCGTAATGTCCGTAAGCCATTTCCAAAACTTCCTCTTTCAAGTGAGGGAGTTCATTTTTCAGTAAATTAAAACCCACCAAAATATTGGTGAGCCGCACGGCAACTTCCATGGGTGAAGTCCAATGAATTCCTTTACCTGGCTTACATTGTTCATTAAAGCTAGTTAGATGCCTCTCAAAAGTTTGGAGCACCTCTACTTTTCTATCGGGAAAATGGTGATATCCAAGAGCAAGCTGTAGCAAATGGTGCATACGTGCAAATTCCCAGCAAAACTTTACATCTATTCCGCCTGTATCAAAAGCTTTTTTTAGCTCCCGTCCTGCATTTCCATTAATTTCATATTGAAAACCCGTTCGCTGGTCACGATTCCAATCAATTGTATTTTCTTCCAATTCGGGACGAGGAAAACTACCAAACTGATACCTCATAAAACCACTTGGCTGTGAGCCATTCCTCAAGCTTGTCCATCCCGAGCCTAAAAGATTGGTTTCATCCCTTAAATAATGATCAAGTAGAAAATTCCATTTTTGCTCATTTAGTTTTCCCACCATTGGATATGGAGAAACTTTCGCCCATTTAAGATCGGTTGGAGTATGATAAGAGATTTCTACTTGCTTAGCTCCGCCCAACCTTTGGCGAATACGCTTAAAGGCCACGGGTAATGGCAATCGTAATAAATCCCAGTATATTGGTAGTTCAGAAAGCTTCAAGCTTCAAAAATTTTAATTGCAAATATGCTACTTCCAATTTGTCTTCGTTTAATTTAGCCTACTAAATCATACACTTCTTTGGGAACAATACGCAGACAGAGTATACAATCTACCCTTCTTTTTACAGCAGGTATTGGCCTAGCTTTCTTTTTACGGCTTGTAGTTTTCCCCAAGTACCTTACCACCGATGAGCTAGGTTTACTTACCGTACTTTTAGATTCCGCCAACCTTTTTGCTGCTTTCATACCACTAGGTGGCCAGCGTATACTAGTTCGTTACCTTCCTTATTTTGAACGTAAAACCAGGGGTTACGAATCTTTTCCCTCGGTTGTAATAGGACTTTCCGCAATTGGCTGCGTCATTTTCATGATGTTATTTGCTCTGTTTTATGACCCTATTCGTGACTATTACAGCCAAAAAGCTCCTCTATTAAGCAAAGTAGTTTTCCTTATTGTCCCCCTTACACTTTCGCGTGTAATGTATACTATGAGTGCGTTTTATGCTTTAAGCCAAAAACGGAATGTGTTCTCTAATTTTCTAAGTGAAATACTAATACGTATACTCACGGCTGGTATCGTAATGATTTATGCTCACAGTTTCTTTTCCGTTACGGGGCTATCTATTCTGTACGTAGGCATTTACTTTTTCACAGCTGCCTGGATGCTCAGCTATAGCTTAAAGAATAAGAAACTACGGTTTTCGGTATTTAAAAAACCAAATCTAAAAAGTGAAGTAAATCGACCGGTAGTCATTTATGGCTTGTTATCAGCTGTAACCACCGGTACCACAGTTATAACCAAAAATATTGACAGCATAATGATTACCTCGCTAGCTAGTTTATCATCAGCTGGTATTTATTCCATCCCCTTCTTTATAGGCATGCTCATTGAAGTTCCCAAAAGAGCCGTTAGTCAAATAACAGCTCCTTTTATTGCTGAATCATTAGCTACAAATGATACCGTAAAAATTAAATCACTTTACCAGAAAACTGCTTTAAACCAATTAATAATTGGATCCATCACCCTACTGTGCGTTTGGGTAAATATTGATTATGTGTTTGACATTATACCGAATGGAGAAACCTATGCCGCGGGAAAATATGTAGTGCTCATAATTGGCATTAGTAAAATAATAGATATGGCAACTGGATCAAATAGAGAGATTATTCAGAACTCTCCTTATTACAAAACCAATCTTTACCTAATGCTCTTTTTGGGGATAGCGACAATAGGCCTCAATATTTTGCTTATCCCCAAACTTGGAATTGAGGGCGCTGCTATTACTCAAGTGATTATTATTTTGATATTGAATGTGGTGAATTCTATCATCATAAAGCTGAAGTACCACATTATCCCCTTTACATTAAAAACACTCTATGTACCCGTGTTTATTACAGTGGTTTATATGCTGGTTAAAGTATTACCTACAACTGATTTTTCTGTTTTAAATATTTTGACAAACAGCGCTGTTGCTGTAATCACCTTTGCTGCACTATTGCTTATTAGTAAAACATCTGAAGATGTAAATATTCTATTTAAGCAGGTACTTGGGAGAATTATAAAGTAGAAAAGAAATCTACTTTAACTTTTTCATCTTGTTAATTTCTTCAACCACATACTGTGTCACCTTCGCTGGAGTATAATTTTCTATTACCCACTTTTTGCCATTCTCAGCTATCTGTTTTATTTGCTCGTGGCTTAGACTTTTAATGTACTCTGCACAAGCTTCAAAATCAAAATTCTTCACACCAATGTAGTGCACACCGTTTACCGGCATTACCGGAAGTACGGCACCCCATTCTTCAAAATCTAAATGGATTGGCACAGTATCCGCATATAGCGATTCCCAAAAACGCCAGCTGTCATACTGGTACATAAAGTAGTTTTTGGAATTAATCTTAATCCCTGATAGTAAAACCTGGTGCTTAAAAAGCTGCCTGAACGGTGGTCTCATTTTGTACTTTCGGATAGGCTTTAACATTACAAAACCACCAAAAACCGAAGTAAACAAAGCGCCATTTAGCCGCTCAAAATATTTAGGATTATGCCGCTGGGCCGTTTGGTACAAATAGCTTTTGTGAATATCCTTCACATTTTCTATCCTTTCAAAATCTGAAGTCTTCAGCTTTACCTCTGTAGAATCATCAATGAGATATTTATCTGCCAACAAAGGATGAAAATTAGCAATCACCAGCTTGCGCAGAGTGTGTCCTCCTCTAAAATTCACCAATACTTTATCCTCTTGTTTTGAAACTCGTGTTTCATCAATCGTGTCAATAATTCTATTACTGAGAGCAAACGGCCACGGCTTTACTTTTTCTGAATAGTTGTAATTGGAGTTATAATGCGCTTTAAAAATGAGGTCAAATTGCATAAACCTCTTTTCTGAACTACAGGTAAACATTCCATCACTAGTGTCAAGAAGAATATTAACTCGGGATTTATCAATCCTGATTTTTGCTTCTTCAAAACACTTACCCAAGTATATATTTACATCCGCCCGATATTTTTCTGGCGCTTTAGTAATTAAATATTCTTGATTTATAGGATCATACCAGTAATCAGTATTTCCGAAGTATTCAATCTTTTCCTTTTTCAAGCCTTCGGCCAGTACCACTATAGCATGATAATACCTAAAATTCAGAGGGTTTGGGTTATCAGGAATAAAAAAATGAATTCTCACCAAGGCTTTGTTTTAGTCATTATTGCTGGCTTATATACCGTGCTTTCCAAAAGCAAACGTTAGCATTACTTGCATGTGCAAAATGCTATATTTGGCAAATATAAGATTATGCGAAAGTCGGCTTTGAAGCGCATATTTGAAAGTCTAAAAATAAACCGAACATTCTATTTTACTCTATGAAAGTATTAATGTTTCACGGAAGAGCAGGTGGTCATAACATTCTTCCATTTCTTGAGTATTTCAACGCTTCTACGGAACACCAGCTCACATTTATTTATGCAAATGATCGCACCTACTTTCCCAAGCCCGATAACATAGAGTATCATAAGTTTTCGTTTTCTCCATTCAAGCTTGCTAAGCTTTCAAAAGTAATTGGTGCTGAGTATGACCTCATCTGGTATCATGGCGGCCATAGCGCGTTGATACTTTTCATCTTTTCACTTTTGCGAAATAAGAAGTCAAAATTCATCTTTAACGTATGGAATGAGTGGTTGATTCACAAAGCAAAAAAAGGTGGTATAAAAGGAAAAATGTTTCAATACGGGATAAGTCATGCTGACATCATACACTGTAACTGGCACGGCACGGCTCATGTTCTTAGAGAAACGGGGTGGAACGATAACATCCAAGTGTATTATTGGGGACTTCAAAAAGAGAATTTCACCAACCATACCGTAGCTGATGACGAAGAAACAAACCAGTTTATTGCCACTTTACCAGAAGACAAGGTGAAGTTTTTCTTTCCGAAAAGTATAAGCCCAAACAGCCGACACGATTTGGTGATAGAAGCTGCCGAAAAACTTGTGAAGGATGGGCTAACTAACTTTATTGTTTACCTATGGCTGGGTAACACCAATGAGGAAGATTTACTGGAAAAATACAGCACACAAATAAACAAATCAGGCTTGAGCGAATACGTGATTTTACAAAAACACGGTTTCCTCTCCTTTGGCGATATGCAAATGATTTGGAAAAAAATGGACGCAGGTCTTCAGATAGCGGCCAATGAGCAGCTTTCCACCACCTTTTTAGAGCCTCAATTTTATCAAAAAGAGATTGTAGTTACTGACATCCTCCCCTATAGAATGTATAATGAAAAGTTTGACCTCAACATTCCTTTGATACCTCTTGAAAGCGAAGCTGTATACAATGGAATGAAGAGTATCATTAATGGAAATACCACATCAAAAGAAGATCTATTAAAGCGATATCATGCGGTAAACGATAATTTCAACTTTAGTGGAAACATCAAGAAAATAATTGAGCGCTATCAAAAGCTTAGCTAAAGCAGCAAGATTGCGAAAGCGGCATTACATTATTTTGAAAAGGCCAGCATCGATTGATTGTCCTGATTGGGGTCTCCCGTATGATGACCAAAATCCGCCAATCGGCCAATAATATCAACCTTCAAATTGTATTTTGAGGATAGTGCTTTATAAAATTCCAAATCTTTGTGCATCACAGGAAAGCCTTGCCACTGGCCTTTCTTATTGCTGTCCAAATTCACATTTGCATAAAACTTACCGTCAGCAGCAAGGTTTTCGGCTACATATTGAATACATGAATCCACAATTTCATCAGTCATGTGAATCAATACCGAAAAGGCAAACATCACATCATAAGAGGTATTGAGTTTCAAGTCCTTAAAATCTGAAAAATGAATGAGATTCGGGTTTTTATTCATCACCCCTCGTTCTTTTGCTTCAGCAATTCCCTCGTCCAATACTTCTTTGCGTACCTCAAGCCCATAGTAATTTCCATTATCCAGAAATTTGATTAGTGGAATCCCTCCTCGCAAAGTGCCACAGCCAATATCCAGCAATTTACTATCCGGTTGTAAGTTTTGCTGCTTCAAAAAGTTAATCTGAAACTCCTGCTTCACCTTCCAATATTTAGGATTGCCAACAAGACGATGTCTCTTTTCTGCTTTACTTAAAAACAGGTTTTTTATGAATTGCTTCATGCTAATTGTCAAAAATATTTTCTTTCAAAATTTGTCGAGTACGATTGTATTCACTCCATACGCCAATGTCCATCCATGAGCCCTCGCTCACAGGGAAAACACCCACTTTACCACCTCTTTCCATTACCTTTTCCATCAGGTGAGTAATGTGAAAAAATTCATTTTCGGGGACTTCATTCAGCAATTCAGGCTCTAGAATATACATGCCCGAATTTACCTGAAAAGTCAGTTCTGGCTTTTCAGAAAGTGATGTAAGCAAGCCTTTCTCCTTGGTTTCCAAAATTCCATAAGGGATGGCATAATGCTTTAGTGCGGCCACTACGGTAAGGTCATTTTTCTCGCGCTTATGGTACTTATATATTTCTTCATAATCCTGCTCGATTATAATATCGCAGTTGGTCACAAAGAAAGTTTCCTTTAGTTGATTCTTTAATAAATGTAAGCTTCCAGCCGTGCCCAGAGGTTTGTCTTCCGTTACATAATCCAGGCTATAATCTTTTTCCACCTGATCAAAATAATGCTTGATCATGTCCCCTTTATAATTCACTGAGAGGTAGAATTTTTTTGAGCCCATCAATCGAAACTTATCAATAATAACTTCTACAATCGGTTTCTCTTCAATGGGCACTAGGGCTTTTGGTATTATGTTAGTAATAGGCTTTAGCCTTGTACCCTTACCTCCAGCCATTATTACTACCGGAACATCAAGATCACCTACAAAACGCTTGTAGGCTTCTCCAAAAATTTCATTCCAAAAATAAACTTGTACTACATCTTTGTTATCATTCAGCACGGGTAGCATTTCCATGCGGAATTTTAACATTCGCGCTTTTATCTCATCAAATGAATCACGCTCATGAGCCACTCTAATGTTTTCGCGAAGTATTTGCTCTACAGGCAACTCAAAAGATACATTCTTCAAAATAGCTCTTTGAATATCACCAATACTTAAAAGACTAAAAAATCGACCATCATGAGTTACCATGAGCAGTTTCTTCTTCAGTTCATCCATGCGTTTTATAGCTTCCAGTATACTGGCATCCTTGGCTATACTTAGCTGATTGATTACTTCCTCTTTATTCATTAGTACCAGTTCATTTTGCGATTAATCAATGCTTCCAGTTTGTCATTATACGGCTTGTAAAATGCCTCCAACTCACCCCTGAATTTGGGGTCGATAGGTTTATAATCATTGGCTCTAAATACTGGAAATTCTTTTGGAAGATGATCTTCAAGGCCTAAAAAACGTGTCACTTGTAGATATGCTTCTTGGGGCCTCTCATACATATCTTCACTTTTCACAATACAAAATTGCTCAAGCGGAAAATGCTCCAGCCAGCGCTGCATTGCAAAATAATATATGCTCTTATCTATTTGATAATAATCTCTATCCGGGCAGCCGTAAAAATACGTTCTTATATCGGGATATTGTTCCTTCCAACCTGGTACCCATTTGTAATTGTGGTAATAGTTTGAAATCAACCGATCTACAGGGTTTCTCAATAGAACCAATAACTTTACGTCAGGCAAATGTTTCTTTAATCGCTGTGCAACCTGAGTACGATACATGTACATGGGAGTTGCCTCACCTGTCACCTCACCGAGGCCTGTTTCAGGAAAACATGAAAAATACCAGTCCCAACCTCTATCGTAAAACTTATCTAAAAATCTAATTTCTTTAGTAGCGTATGAACTGTCATAATCCTCACCATTACCAAACGTATCCAACACTTTTGGGTGCTGGATTAAGTAATTATACATAGAGGTAGTTCCACATTTGGTCTCACCAATTAGAATAAAGTCAGGCTTGCCCATATTAGTTTTTTACGCTGCTTGGAATATTTACTAATCTATCCGCTAAATATCGGCTGTTGGTGATATCTCCCACTTGGCAATCCTTAAACCCTGGGAGTTCATTCATCAATATCCACGCAGGTCTGGTCATTACACTTTTGGAGTTTGTATACTTCAAAAACTCATCTCGAGTTTCTTTATCAGTCAATTCTATTGTATTCAACCAATAGTTTGATTTACCATGCTTAGGTTCACTAATAAACTTAATACCTTCAATATTCTGAAAGAAGTTTTCGTAAGCTTCGGCTGTTTCCCTTTTGTTTTCAAGTACAGAATCTAACTGCTCTAATTGAGCTACAAGCAAAGCGGCATTTATATTAGGCATACGATAATTGTAGCCTATTTCATCATGAAAAAACTCATAAGGGTGTGGAGTTTTTGCCACCGTAGAAAGGTGCTTAGCATGCTGCGCCAATTTCTTATCATTGGTTACAATCATACCACCACCACCACAGGTTATCGTTTTATTTCCATTAAAACTAAAAGCAGAAACTAGCCCCACATTACCTGTATGTTTGCCTTTGTAGAAGGTGCCAACAGACTCCGCTGCATCTTCCACCAAAGTGATATTACATTTATCGCATACTTTTTTGATTTCATCAAGCTTTACTGGATGACCAAAAGTATGCATAGGTAAACACGCTCCTATTCTTCGACCGGAAGTCTTGTTATAACATACACCATTCCGCATCTCAGCATTCTCCTCAAGAAATTTCTCTAGTGCATCCTCTGAGAGTCCTAGTGTTTCTCTATCCACATCCACAAAAACAGGGATAGCATCTAAATAACTAATAGCATTGCATGTAGCCACAAAGGTCAGTGGTTGGGTAATTACTTCTTCATTCTTTTGCACACCGGCTACTCTCAGTGCCAAATGCAAGGCGCTGGTTCCATTTACCACGGCCACAGCATATTTTGTACCTACTGCTTTCGCAAATTTTTCTTCCGCCTCAGTTACAAATTTCCCTACCGATGACACGAATGTAGAATCAATACACTCGTTCAGGTATTTCTTTTCGTTACCGTTAAAACTTGGTGCATGTAATGGAAGAAACTCTTCGGTATCGTACCACTCCTTTACGAAGTCTACTACCTTCTTAAATGTTTTTGTATTTCTGCTCATCGGGGTTGGACACGAATCCTTCTTTTATGGCTTTATACAGATTTTCAATTCCTTGGGGTACGGTAAGTGTTATTTCAAACCCAAGCTCTTTTTTGATTTTATCAAAATTCACACGGTAATCTCTAGGGTCTTCGTTCTTCTCTACGTACTTCACCTTTCCTTCTGGAATCACCTTTAATATTTCTTCTACTATCATTTGCTTCTGATAGTTTTCTTCGGTGTTTCCAACGTTAAATACATTGAATGAAACTTTTTCAGCCGGGACTTCAATGCACATCTTTACCGAACGAGCAAGGTCTCTTACATGGCAGTAAGGACGCCAAAACTGCTCTCCAAAAATCACTAGCTCTCTATCTAGAGCCACCTCTTTGGTAAACTCATTTACGGTAAGATCAAAGCGAACTCGTGGCGACAAACCATAAACCGTAGAAAACCTCAAACAAGTAGGTTTGGCTGAATTGGCTTGATCCTGACCTAGAAGGAATTTCTCAAAAGCCACTTTAGTTTCTGCGTAAAGCGAAACTGGAGCCAGTGTAGATTCTTCAGTAACGAACTGGCTTGGATCATCCATTTTACCATAATTACTACAAGTGCTCGCAAAAATAAATCGCTGCACTCCGGCTGCATTGGCTACTTCGTAAAGCATTTTTGCTCCTACCAAATTTGTTTCATTGGTAAGTTCAGGACTTTTTGCGCAAGCAGGGTCACCCACTATAGCTGCGAGGTGTGCCACTGCATAAACATCTTGTACAGCAAGTTCCACATCCTCCCGATTACGGATATCTCCTTTTACAAATTCAAAATTGGGATGTTCTAAAAGATCGATGATGGACTCACCACCGTACATCAAATTATCTATAACTCTTACCTGATGACCTTGCTCTAAAAGTATACGAACAAGCACGGAACCTATGTACCCCGCTCCACCAGTAACTAAAATCCTATTAGTCATTAAATTCTATTGTAATTAGTAAACTCTATGTCTTTATTATTTCTTGAAACCCATTCCAAAAAACTGTCGAGCTCCCGCTCGTTTGCAAATGTTTTTGGATGGCTTATCGCAACAGTTGGAAAAATGTCTTTCTCAAACGATTTTGCCCTCTTTACTGCACGTTTCGCAAAGTAAGTCATTTCTTCAAAGGAAGTGGCATCACCAAAGGTGAACATCTTTCTCTTTTCACTTAAAACCTCTGTAAGCTTGGCTAACCTTCCTTTTCCAGCTGTGGCCAAAGATGTACCCACACAGCCTTGAGGCTTCATTGCAATCCCCTTCTTTTTCTTTAGTCCAAGGAATTTTACCTTTTTTGAAAGCGGCATTTCTGTGGTGAAAATTGGAATCTCTTTGATTTTGCCATTCATTGAAATTGAATTCAAATCCTCATCAATTTTCCAATAGGCGTCATTTGGGCTATTCTTAAAATCATAAAATGTAAACTCGTCTTGAAATGACAAGCCCGATGCCACTGTGCTGTCTATGTCAAAACCATTTTCTTTCATGGCCTTCAATACATCTTTCTCAGGTTGCATACTCCAGGCTCCAGCTCTAAATATGTGACATTTGTAAGATTCCTTTACGGGAGTAATAATTTCTTCAAGGGTTTTCTTGCCTTTGGCAAATAAATTCTTCAAGCCCTTGGCAGGAAATTCCAGATCTTCATATTTCAGTTTACCAATTCGCCATAGATCATAGTTCAATGTCCAATTTTTTCCATCGAAAGAATAGTCTAACCATTGCGGGTGAAAATGCAGTTGAATATGATGCCCTCGCTTGGCTAAATCCTGTAGCTGAGCTTTGATCTGCCCTGCCCAGTCCTTCTTTAATTTCCCTGAAGCAAACTCTTGCTCAAAAGCCCAATATTCACACACATCTACAAAGAGAGTGAGGGTTGCTCCGTACTTTTCTAAAATGGAAGCCATTCGTTCGGTTGGCTCAATCATGCATTTTTCAACGCACCCGCTACCATTCCCAAAGATTTCATAATCGGTGGTAAATATCAATCCGGCCTTTGCCATTACTTCAACCTTTCTTTAAATGTTTTTCCCACAAAAAGCTGCTTGATAGCTTGTACTTTCATTTTCTGTACAAGTGATACTTTGGCCGTGACCTTGTCATAATCCATTTCATCAAAAAAGTCTTCCAAGCCATGCTGTAAAGTGGCTGCATCATTGATACTTAGCGAACTCCTCCACTTTCCGCTGTTTGACTTATCCAAAGGTTTGGATACATTATCCTTCCATTTCCGCTCATCGTCAGAAACCAAGTCATTGCCTTTTTTATAAAAATTAAGCATTTCCGGCTCATAGGTCAAATTTAAAACGGAGAGTAAGCCTGTTAATTCCCGTTTAGGATTTTCCAGTAAGTCTTCATATTTCAACTCATAAAAGCGATCTCCAAAAAGTTCTGGCCCTTCTTTTCTTACTTTTTTCAGATAATACTGATATTCCGCCATATGAAATTCCGGGCTCCTTTTGGCGCCCCATTCTGTTTTGAGCCTACTTGCTACTACATCTCTAGGATCACGCACAATATGAATCATATAGGCTTTTGGAACAAACTCCTTTATGTGGGAAAAATAACGGACATACTCCGTGTCTTTATCTCCAAGAAAGGTTATTGTGGAATCATTTTCCGGCTTCATTATTTCACAGAATGCCTGGTATAAATCTTCAATTGAAGCAAAGTCTTTGGAACAAAGCTCCGCTTGCTTTTTAAGTGATAATCGTTGTATAAATTTATCACTGGCCAGTGTACCACCTTTCACTATTTCTTTTGTCAATAAAAAAGGAACCACATATCGTTTGATAAAATGCGTTTCCACAGAAAAGTTGATTTCCGAATGTGAATGGAGCATACTCTGGAGCATTGTAGTGCCCGAGCGCCCTACTCCGGTAAGAAAAATTACACCTTGATTGGCCATGGCCACAAATATGAGAAATTCCATTCATCCTTTCTAACAATCAATTGCCACTTGAAGTCTCACTGTAAACCGTATTTTTGCCAATACCCAAAAAGTCCCCATATATTGAAAACTAGATTTACACTTCAACAAAAGGTTATTTTACTTCTATTTATTGGATTACTTGATTGTGGATTTATATGGGGGCAAAATTTCTCTAGGCTAAACGACCCAACCGTGACAGGTAAAACGGGTAGCTGGAGATCTACTGCTCTTATAGATTATGACAATAACCTCACTCTGGACATCTTTATGGGTGGAGGTTCATTAAATGCTAATGGACTATTGTATAATTCTGGGGACTCCACTTTTCTAGACTCTTCTTCTTTGGCAGTAATAACTCAATCTACAGTGTCGGGACAAAGTTTTTGGGCAGATATTGATAATGACTGTGATTTAGACGTCTTTTGGCCCGATGCCTATCCCGCAACCAATCCCTTCTTTCTCAATAATGGGTCTGCGGGCTTTTCACAGATGAACAATGTTGTCACTAGCTCTATAATCTATTCTGTTACCGCCTCTTGGCTAGATTACAACCAAGATGGAGATATAGACCTCTTTGTGCCCTCCTGGAATGGTGATACAAATTACCTTTATAGAAATGATGGTAACCTATCCTTTACAAGAATTGACACAGGAGAAATTGCAACTAGCATTGGTGCAATTTGGTCAAGTATATCCGCTGACTATGATAATGATGGAGACCCCGACATTTTTATGGCAAATAACGAAACCAACGGAAAGAATTTTCTTTTAAAAAACCATGGTGGAGGAGTCTTTAAAAATGATACTAGCTCAATTATCACAAAAGAGGGTGGGTCTTGCAATACAGCTTCTTGGGGTGATTTCAACAATGATGGTTGGATTGACCTTTTTGTAGGGAGATATCAACTAACTAACCTTTTATATAAGAACAATGGTGACGGAACTTTTACCAAAATAACTACCGGTCCGTTAGTAACATCCAACGCTAAAACTGGTGGTAGCGTATGGGCCGATTTAGATAATGATGGCTATCTGGATATGTACTTATCAATACCTGGATCTTCAGCAAACAATAACATTATTTATATGAATAATGGAAATGAAACCTTTAGTGATGTAACGTCTGGTCCCGTTTATGCAGAAACATATAGCACTGAAGGCTGTAATGTAGCCGACTTGAACAATGATGGTTTCTTAGACATTATCAACTCTAATCGATCATCATCACCCATTTCTATATTTCTCAACAACAGAAATTCAAACAACTTCTTAAAGCTTGCCCTTCATGGGAGCGCAAGCAACAGAGCCGCTATTGGATCTAGGATAGAAATCATTACGGCCAGCGGGAAGCAAATGCGATATATGGGTGCAGGTAGTGGAAGACGTTCTCAAGAACCTTTCGAAATCCACTTTGGGCTTGGGCAAGATACCGTGATTGATACCCTTAAAATATTTTGGCCTAGCAATAATGTTTGTACTCTAAGCAATGTACCAGTTAATGCCTTTTACAATATTGGTGAACTTACTTGCTCACTTGACTCTTTAGTTTCTCCAGATTATTCAGATTCCACCAGCTTTTTGACAGCTCATTTTAGCAATCTTTCGAACGGCTCCATAAGCAGCTATGAATGGAATTTTGGAGATGGTCAGACCAGTACTCAAACTAATCCTGTGCATCATTATTCGCAGGCCGGGAAATATGAGGTTACCTTAAAAGTATTTGACAATTTCTGTAAGTCCACTTTTATTACCGATTCTATAGAAATCTGCCCCGACACCGCCAAACTTGGTTTTTATACAAGTATGCAGGGAACAGCAGTTACTTTCAATGATACTTCCATTTCAAATGGCTATAGTTTTCAATGGGATTTTGGAGATGGTAACTCGGGCAATGGAAGTATTGCCAATCACACTTACACTGTGGCAGGTAATTACAATGTGTGTCTTTATGTTACCGATTCTTGCCGAATTGACACACTCTGTCAAACCATTACGGTTTGTAACGATACACTCACCGCAGCTTTTGGTCAAACCACTTCTGCTCTCAATGTCAGTTTTATCGATTCCTCGGTGAATGCAACAAGTATTATTTGGGACTTCGGTGATGGTAACACTGATACTGCTGCTAACCCCACTCATACCTATGCTGCACCTGGCTATTACACGGTTTGCCAAACGGTGATGGATATCTGTACCTCTACTACTACCTGCAAAACTATTGGAGTTTGCCTGGATACGGCTATTGCCAAATTTAGCTACAGCGACACTTTAAATACCATATGGCTCACTTCAAATGCTCAAAATGCAAACTCCATTCTTTGGGATTTTGGAGATGGCAACTTGAGCACAAACCCTAACCCTACCCATACCTATTTACAGTATGGAACCTATACAGTTTGCCTTATTGTAAGTAATGATTGCTATACTGATACCCTGTGTCAGAACATTACTATCTGCCCGGTAAAAGGTATTGCTGATTACACATACCAACATGTAGGGCAAAGCTTAGCCGTTCAGTTTCATGATAAATCTACAGACTCTCAATCCTATTTTTGGGATTTTGGTGATGGAAGTCTCAGTACCATGAAAAATCCGCTGATAGTATACTCCAGAGCGTGGGTATATAATGTTTGTTTAACTATTACCGACACTTGTGGAAAAGAAGATAAATATTGTGAAGAGATTAATATGATGCCCTTTAGTATTGGCGAACTAAGCTTACTTGAAAGCATCAAGGTTTTCCCTAATCCTGCTGATGATTTTTTACAAATAGAACTACCAGCAGAAATAAAGTCAGGAACTATCATCTCGCTTTATGACCTGAATGGCAAGTTACTTGTAGAAAGAGGAGTAACCGAAAATAAAGAGCAAGTAACTCTTGATTTGAGCTCACTTGCTAAGGGCGTATACTTATTAGATCTAAACCTTAACGGGGCTTCGCGACAAGTTAAAATTGTAAAAAACTAAACGGAATATAGGCGGAGGGAATCGATAATTTTCTCCGCTGTATCTCCTTCCCCGTAAGGGTTTGCCTTTATAGTAAATGGAGTCTCCGTAAAATATTGGAATGCCTCCAACACTTTATCCTCATCACTTCCACAAATTCGGTTTACACCCAAATCCACAAGTTCTGTCCACTCAGTTTCCTTGCGAAGTGTAATGCAAAATTTATTTAGGTAAAAAGCTTCTTTTTGCAGACCTCCGGAATCCGTGAGCACGAGCTTCGAATTTTGAATCAAAGGCAACATTTGTAAATATCCGACCGGGTCAATAACCTTCGCCTCAACAGGAATTTCAAGCTCCCTCAACTTTGCTTTAGTTCGCGGGTGCATTGGCCAAACAACAGGAAGTTGCTCATTAATTTTATTCACAGTGCTCAGGAGCCTTCTAAGAACAGTTTGATTATCCGTGTTTTCTGCACGGTGGAGCGTAAGCAAAGCATACGGTTGGCTTTCATTCTCGTAAGCGTTATTTGAAGCATAAAATTTCACTGCATCAAACATAATGTCCCCCACGTTTACTATTTCTCTCCCTTTTTCAAGTCCTTCCTTTTTCAGGTTATCAATAGCATTTTGAGAGGGAACAAACAAAACGTCACTCAACTGATCAGTCTCCACACGGTTGTGTTCTTCGGGCATTTCAAGGTTATAACTACGTAAACCAGCTTCCACATGGGCCAATTTTATTCCATGCTTTTTTGCGGCACGTGCTCCTGCCAAAGTTGAGTTGGTATCTCCATAAACTAGCACCCAATCTGGTTGCTCCTTCTGAATGACTCCATCAATAGCAGCTTGCATCTTCTCCAACATCTCACCTCTGTCCATACCATGAATTTCGAAATGATAAGAAGGTTTTGGAATTTTCATTTCCTCAAAGAAAACTTCACTCATGTTGGAATCATAGTGTTGGCCTGTATGCACAAGAATTTCTTCCCAATCTGTAAGTTCAGAAAGCTTTCGGCTAAAAGCAGCTGCCTTAATAAACTGAGGGCGCGCGCCAACTATGGTTACGATTTTCATTAAATAAAATCAGGGAGTTTTTGTAAGTGCACGAATATCGGAAAGATTGAACAAGTTCATCACCTCAAACATTTAAAAATAAAAAAGCAGCCAACAACTATAGCAATAAGCTATAGCATTTGGCTGCTTCATATTTATTAAGGAAATTTTGCCTTAATCCTTTACCTCTTCGTAGTCCACATATTCACCTATTTGGTGGTCATCCTTCTTCTTTTTATAAGGATTGAATGATATGGTCACTTTCCCTTCTTCATTTCTTCCGAAAGGGCTGTTGCCTTTTTTACCATTATTACCACCATTGGCATACCCTTGCTTAAAGGGTTTCACAAAAATGAACTTTACCAAAAAATAAATTAGGTAAAAGAAAAGAGCAAAAATTACAAATCTTACTAGTCCCACTACTTACTTAAATATAAATTACGCTCAGAGTATATCTTTTTAAATACCGGATCTCTCAAACTATCTATAAAGTAAATGGCTTCCCCAGTTGATTTCATTTCAGGCCCCAAGTTCTTATTCACATTAGGGAACTTATTGAATGAAAACACTGGTTGCTTTATAGCCCAACCTTTTCTCTTTGGGTTGAAGTCAAAGTCAGTTACTTTATTTTTTCCTAACATAACCTTGGTCGCATAGTTCACATAAGGCTCATCGTATGCTTTCGCAATAAATGGTACCGTACGGGATGCTCTTGGGTTTGCTTCAATGATGAATACTTTATCATCTTTTACTGCAAACTGAATATTGATCAAACCAACCGTTTTCAAAGCTTTCGCAATTTTCACAGTATGATCTTCAATTTGCTGCATCACCAAGTCACCAAGATTAAATGGAGGCAATGTGGCATTACTATCACCCGAGTGTACACCGCAAGGCTCAATGTGTTCCATTATCCCAATAATGTACACATTCTCACCATCGCAAATCGCATCGGCTTCAGCCTCAATGGCTCCGTCAAGATAATGGTCTAAAAGAACGCGGTTTCCTGGAATACTCTTAAATAGATTCACCACATGGTGTTCCAGTTCTTCGTGGTTGATAACAATCTTCATGCCCTGCCCACCAAGCACGTATGATGGTCTTACCAAAATTGGGAAGCCAAGTTCTTCCGCAAGAGTACGTGCTTCATCAGCATTGGTGATTACACCAAAGCGTGGGTAAGGAATATCATTTGCTTTCAGTAATTCTGAAAAACGACCTCTATCTTCCGCTAAGTCAAGCGATTGATAGTCGGTTCCGATAATTGGAATACCAAATCTATCTAGTTTTTCAGCCAACTTCAAGGCTGTTTGTCCACCCAACTGAACGATAACACCTTCTGGTTTTTCGTTCAAAATGATGTCATAAATATGTTCCCAGAAAACTGGCTCAAAGTACAATCTGTCAGCCGTGTCAAAATCTGTTGACACAGTTTCAGGGTTACAGTTTATCATGATAGTTTCATAACCGCACTCTTTGGCAGCAAGCACACCATGCACACAGCAGTAGTCAAACTCAATACCCTGACCGATACGGTTTGGCCCTGAACCTAACACAATAATTTTAGGCTTGTCAGAAGCTATCGCTTCGTTTTCAGTATAAACCTTGCCATTCTCGTCCTGTGTTTCATTCTCGAATGTAGAGTAGTAATATGGCGTTTGCGCTGGGAATTCTGCAGCACATGTATCTACAATTTTCCACACACGATTGATGCCCATTTCAATACGCTTATCATGCACTTCGCTTTCCAGCTTGCGTGTCATGTGAGCAATTTGACGGTCAGCAAAACCTTTAATTTTTGCATCCATCAATAGCTCACGAGGAAGATCGTCAAGTGTATATTTTTCAATTTCTTCCTGCAAGCGAACAAGCTCCTCAATTTGCTTAAGGAACCACATATCGATGCGGGTAATCTCTTGAATCTTTCTAAGTGGAATACCTAACTGGATGGCATCGTAAATTACGAATACGCGGTTCCAGCTGGCTTTTTCAAGCATTTCCAAAACATCATCCTGATCGGTATATCCTTTACCATCAGCACCAAGTCCGTTACGCTTAATCTCTAATGATTGTGCAGCTTTAGAAAGTGCTTCCTGGAAGGAACGACCAATTCCCATTACCTCTCCTACCGACTTCATTTGTAGTCCCAATCTACGATCAGCACCTTCAAATTTGTCAAAGTTCCAGCGTGGAATTTTTACGATTACATAATCCAAAGTTGGCTCAAAGTAAGCCGTAGTGGTTTTAGTAATCTGGTTCATCAATTCATCCAGGTGATATCCTATCGCCAATTTGGCAGCAATCTTTGCAATCGGGTATCCGGTAGCTTTACTTGCCAAGGCTGAAGAGCGCGACACACGAGGGTTAATCTCAATGGCTACGATGTCTTCTTTTTCATCATCGCTTACCGCGAATTGAACGTTACAACCTCCGGCAAATGTTCCGATAGAGCGCATCATGTGGATGGCCATATCACGCATTTTTTGGAAGGTAGTGTCCGAAAGTGTCATGGCTGGAGCCACAGTAATAGAGTCTCCGGTGTGGATTCCCATCGGATCCATGTTTTCAATAGAACAGATGATAATCACATTGTCATTGGCATCGCGAAGCAATTCCAACTCATATTCTTTCCAACCCAAAAGGGCTTTATCTATCATCACCTCATGGATAGGAGAAGCCTCCAGTCCGCGAGAAAGTGATGTTTCAAATTCTTCTTTAGTAAAAACGAAAGTTGCACCCGAACCACCCAAGGTAAATGAAGGACGAATACAAAGTGGGAAACCAAACTCTTGAGCAATCTCCTTTCCTTTGAGGTAAGAAGTAGCTGTTTTTTGAGGAGCCATTGGCACACCAATTTTCCCCATCAATTCTTTAAACTCCTCGCGATCTTCGGTGATATTAATGGCATCAATATCTACTCCGATGATGCGCACATTATTCTCTTCCCAAACTCCTGACTTGTCAGCCTCAATACATAAGTTTAGTGCCGTTTGCCCACCCATGGTAGGAAGTACCGCATCAATTTGTGGATGTTCAGCTAATATTTTTTCAATAGACTCTACTTCCAGCGGAAGCAAATAAACGTTATCCGCTACCACCTTATCGGTCATAATAGTAGCTGGATTGGAATTGATAAGAGTTACTTCAATACCCTCATCGCGTAGTGAGCGCGAAGCCTGAGAACCCGCATAATCAAACTCACAAGCTTGTCCGATTACGATGGGACCACTACCGATTATTAAAACTGATTTTATTGAATTATCCTTAGGCATAAATCGTGATTCTTTTAAATGTCAAGATTTGTAAAAATTTATTAACAAGGCAAAAAAAAGGTGTTACCAACGGCAACACCTTGAAGTATTATACTTTCAAAAGACAAAATTAGGCTTTATGATTACCTACATCAGAAACTGTTAGTCTCTTGCGACCTTTAGCTCTGCGCAATGCTAAAACCTTACGGCCGCTAGCTGATGACATTCTTTCACGGAAACCGTGTTTGTTTCTTCTCTTTCTGTTAGATGGTTGATAAGTCCTTTTCATCTTAATATATCTTTACTGTGCGTTTCCTATTTTCGGGCTGCAAATATAAGAGTATATTTAAAATTCACAACACTATAAAACAGATATTTTATGTCTTACTTCAAAGGTAAAACTATTTGGGTTACAGGAGCTTCCTCCGGAATAGGCGAAGCTACGGCAAAAGCACTTTCCAGCAAAGGATGTCAATTAATACTATCAGCGCGTAGGGCAAGCGAGCTCGAACGCGTAAAAAGCGAGTGTTCGAACCCGGATTCCATTCAAATTTTACCATTAGACTTATTAAATAATAAAGAAGCCCAACAATGGGTGGATACTGCATGGAAAGCTTTTGACGGAGTGGATATCCTTATAAATAATGGAGGCATTGGTCAATTTGGCTCGGTGATAGAAACCAGTGACGAGGTAGAACGCAAAGTTTTTGAGACTAATTATTTTGGACACGTGGCTATCACCAAGGCTATTTTACCAAAAATGCTTAAAGCCAACAAAGGGCAAATTCTTACTATCAGCTCTATTGCCGGAAAATTTGGGCAAGCCAACCTTGCGGCCTACTCTGCCAGTAAAGCTGCTGTAAACCTTTATTACGAAAGCTTAAAAGAGGAACTTCACAATACTCCTATAAAAATACAAGTAGTGAGTCCTGGTTTTATAAAAACTAATGTGACCATAAATTCCCTAAAACCCGATGGCAGCAAAATGGAGAAGAATAGCCCTGCTCAAGAAAATGGAATGCCAACAGATGTTTTCGCTAAAAAACTGCTGAAGGTTTTACCAAAGGATTCGTTTCACAGCTATATAGGTAATAAGGAATTATTGGCGGTGCCTTTGCACACTTTCGTGCCTGGCTTGCTTTATAAGATGTTGAGGAAGTAAGGATTATTTGGGATTGACGATTTGGGATTGACGATTTTGAAAGCCAATGTCATCCAAAACCCCGGCTTCGATACACCGCTCCCCAGAAAGCCTTCGGGGGTCGCGCCACTCAGCCTGACATTATATCACCGAAATGTCACCCTGAGTTTTTCATTATGTCAGAGCAATAATGAAAAGTATCGAAGGGTTTTATTTTGAAAAACATTAATCACGGCCCAAATCTTGCTTCTTTCTATTCGTATTAATTCTAAATAAGCTTAGATTTGAGGCTTGTAACGAAATGAAAACGATGGACATAAAATACATCAACCCTGAATATACTTCCGAAGATGGAAGAGCCAAGCTAAAGGAGCAATATGAAAATGGAACTCCTTGTAAGCATTTGGTTCTCGATAATTTTTTATCACAAGACCTTGCGGAGAAACTCCATGCCAATTTTCCTTCTTTAGACTCGCTAAACGTAAAGCGTAAAAGCCTGAACGAAGATAAATCTGAAGATTACCACTTTGAACGCTGGGATTCTTCCTTTAGCGAATTACGCGAAGTAGTAGGTAGCGAAGATTTTTACAAATGGCTACGCGAGCTCACAGGAATTGAAGGACTCATCACCACCCGTGACTCTTTGGGTAGTGGTGTGCACCAAGGTGGAAACAACAGCTATGTGGATGTGCATGTAGATGTAAACATGAACCCTGAGGCCGGACTATGGCGTAGAGTAAACCTATTAATTTACCTAAACAAAAACTGGCAGGAAGAATGGGGCGGGCACCTGGAGCTGTGGGATAAGGAAATGAAAACCATGCACCACAAGATTGCTCCAAAACTAAACAGAGCCATCATTTTTTATACAGATGACAATTCTCCTCATGGGGTTACTAAAGTGAATTGCCCGGATGGTGAATCCAGAAAATCTTTTTACACCTATTTCTACACCGAAATTGGTGAAGGTTTTAAATACCGTGATTCTAAATTCCTTTCGCGCCCGGATGATAAACT
Organism: Owenweeksia hongkongensis DSM 17368; assembly: GCF_000236705.1. Lineage (NCBI taxonomy): Bacteria > Pseudomonadati > Bacteroidota > Flavobacteriia > Flavobacteriales > Owenweeksiaceae > Owenweeksia > Owenweeksia hongkongensis. Next base: position 1,527,546 of record NC_016599.1, read on the forward strand.
GAGCAAAAAGGTAATGACCTCTACCAAGGAAAACATTAAAATAAAAGCTAAGCAGTTTTTGAAAGCCCTTGGTGTACGTTCTCTTGATTTTCAGGATAAGAATAAGAAGAAATAATAAGCTCAACACTCTCTATTGCCTTCAACTGGAATACATTCCATTTCTCCTGCAGAGCATTACTACCTTTCTAATTTAATTGCAGGTAGTGAAGCTGAGATGCTGAAACTTACACTCCAAGATCTTTGCTTAAGGCAAATTCTCAATATATCCAGGAGATCAATAGTTATTGATCTCCGCCTTGGAAAACCTAGACCTCGAATTTTTATTGGCCGCGGGGAAAAATTCAGTGACTACGAAAACCCGAGCAATGCCGAAAACTTCTTTCTCAAGTTGTTTAAAGACAAAGAAGAGCTGAGATTTTTTGCTATCAGGCGGTATGTTAAAAATGAATTAGATAAATCCTCCTTTGACAAGTTGGTCAACAAAGACTTAAAAAAGAAAGGCCTTTGCTACTTCAAACTTATTCCTAGTGGAAAGGCGATCAAATACCGGAAGTTAATAGATTCCAAAATTGACGAATTAAATAGTCAAATTGATAATCTAATTCTAAACGATCACGAGAGCCTAAATAAAAAGATTGAAGGTTTAGCTTGTCATATTTTACACTTAGAAGAAGACAACTTAAAAAAGCTTGAAGCCAATTCCGAACTTCTACATCAAGTTTCCTTCTTACAAATTTCCAACACCCAGTTTAACTCCAATCTTTTCACATCTATCGGACTGTTTTCAACGATGGACTCAGGGAGCTTCGCAGACTTCTCTGGCTTCGATGGTTTTGGCGGATTTGGGGGTGGAGACTTTGGAGGTGGTGGTGCTATGGGAAGTTGGTAGACTGGTTAACGAAGGTTTATAACCAGATGGCACAGATTTAAAATCCGCGCAACTACCTAAGCTTGTGCTGCACTGAAATCTTAAGCAGCTATTTGATATATGTAGTAGAACACACTCAAGAGCAAAACCGAACATCCAATCAAAAACATCTGCTTTCCATGTTTACTATCGCTTTCTTTATAGGTATATACTTTAGCCCCGTTAGGTAGCACTTTCTTTTGGTTCCATAAAAAATAACCAATTGTCATTCCTAATAAACCACCCAGAAAGGCTGAAATGTAACCCACCACAATCCAAACCGTACTAGCCTTTTCCGGCTTAGCCAAATTTTCAATTCGATTCTTTCTCAAGTTTATTATATAATCATCACTAATTTCTTCACCTCTGGATACAAGCAGTTTTTTGGCCAAAACCATATCGAACTCACTCCATTCATCAGGTTTCTCTAAAATCTCTAGAAGTTCAATATTTGTAAATTCATACAGGTAGTGATTCTCGTCTATACCCTCTAAATTCACATCCGCCTCCTTTTCTAACAGAAGACGCGCTCTATCAAAATCATTAGATGATATTCTTAGTTCATACTGATTTTGAATAGTATCTCCTGAAAAGCTGAGATCTACATTTGGTGCAGATAAAGTCAGTTGAATCTCGATATCATTTCTTTTCAAAAGCGAAGCCACTTCCTTAGCCTCTTCTTCAGAAGTAAACCGTTTGAAAACTAAAGAATTAGTTGAGATCATAACAAACCGCTACTTCATCTGCTCATCAAGCACCGCCAAACCTTCCATAAAAGAATGCGGCTTGTAGCCTAGCTCACGAATGGCTTTATCCAAAATAAAACCTGTTTTTGGTGGACGCTTTGCCGGTTGGCTTAGGGTAGTAGAACTTACTGGGTTAATCAGATCTTTATCCAGCTTCCAGAAATCTGCTACTTGCTGCACTATTTCTAAAACACTCAATTGATCTTTTCCTGAGATATTATAAATGCCTTTGGCTTTTTGCTTAGCGGCTAAAATGCAACCATCAGCCAAATCTTCAGCTAAGGTTGGTGAGCGAAATTGATCATCCACTACATTTATTTGTTGGCCTTTTTGCAACGCTCCTTTTGCCCAAAGTGCAATATTGGAACGGCTCATATCTTCGGCAATACCGTAAACCAACACAGTGCGTAGTATGGCAGCATTCTGGCCACTTTCCAAAACGATCTCTTCAGCCTTAAGCTTTGACTCTCCGTAATAACTGATTGGGTTTGGTTTGGCTTCTTCATCGTAAGGACCGTCCTTACCATCAAAAATGAAATCTGTGGAAAGGTGCACCAAGTGAGCATTATTTGCCTTGCAGGCATCCACAATGTATTGTGTAGCATCTACATTCAGTTTATCACAACCTTCTTTATCAGCTTCGCAGGCATCCACGTTGGTCATAGCTGCGGTGTGAATTACAGAATCTGGTTTGTACTTGACAATGGTTTCGGCTACAGCCTTTTCATCGGTAATATCCAATGAATGGTATTTGTAACCTTCTTTGTTTGAAAGACGATTTTCGCCACGAGCTGTGGCTATCAATTCTACTTCAGAATCTTTGGAAAGCTTGTGAACGAGTTTTTGTCCCAACAGACCATTGGAACCAGTAGTAAGTATCTTCATGACGGTAAATTCGAGTTTGTGAAAAGTGGTTTAATAGTTAGCAGGCTTAACCAAAGCCAGGATTAAGTAAATCAAAATAGGCGAGCCAATTCCCACAACAGTGGCAATTACAAAAATGATACGAAGCATGCTCACTTCAATATCAAAACGGTCGCTTAGCCAAGCACATACGCCAAGTATTTTCTTTTCATTCATGAGTTAAGGATTTTGTAAAGGTGTTTTATTTCTTCGGGTTTACCCAACACAAATAATCGTGAATTTGGAGTGATTTCAGTTGTTGCCCCCGGGTTTATAATGTATTCCCCTTCTGGTGTTTTTAGCCCAATGATATTACAGCCCGTTTGCTGACGAAGTGCCAAATCCTTTATCTGCATGCTATCCAGTCGGTCAGTGAGTTGGCTCACTTCTACTTCTTCCAAATTAATGGCCGAGCTTCCATCAATAGAAAGGTATTCTAGAAACTCAACAATATTGGGCGACATTACCAAGGTAGCCATGTGTCCACCTCCCACACCTTCGGGCATTATAACATAGTTGGCCCCTACGGCTTTTAGCTTTTTATCAGCACTTTCGGTTGCTGCTCTACTTATAATCGACATGTTCCTGTTTAAATCTCGTGCCGTGATTACCACATATAGATTGTCAGCATCCTTACTCAAAGTGCTTAATAAAGACTTTGCTTTGCCAATTCCAGCCTTTATCAAAATATCTTCTTGGGTAGCATCCCCCACCAAATACATTGTCTTGGAATTTACGAGATACCGATTGATGATTTGCTCATCGTTTTCAATCACCACAAACTCCTGACCATAGGCCTCAAGCTTGCGAGCAGCCCTACGCCCATTTCGGCCAAAGCCGCACACTACCACGTGCTGTTCTAATTTATCTATTTTCTTTTCCAATTTATATACTTTGAAATAGCTACCCAGCTCGCCACTTAAGATAGAACGTGTCACGGTGCTGATGGCATAAGCGAAAATACCAAAACTGCTAATAATCAAAAGTGCTGTAAATACTTGACCTTCCTCTGACAAAGGCCTCACCTCTTTGAATCCAACGGTACTCAATGTAATTACCGTCATGTAAAAAGATTCGAGAAGAGTATAATCCTCTATAAGCCGATAACCCACCACACCCACGGTAAGTATACCAAGCAATGCCGCTAAGGCAAAATATAAATTTCTGAATATGGTGAATCTTGAGAATAAACTCATAGACCTGAGGTGCTAAAGGTCTAAAACAGAATGGCGGGAATCACGGGTATAATCCTTCAGTTTAATCCAAAAAGCTAAGATTAAATAGATGATAAGTGGTGAACCGAAGGCCAAAAATGAAGTGTAAATAAAATACATGCGAACCACTCCCGGGGCAATTCCCATACGCTCCCCCATTCGTGAACATACTTCAAAACCTCTACGCTCGCAGTAATCCCTTATTTCATTTATATCTATCATCAGCGAATCAAATGTATTCCAATGCTGCAATTTAAACATTTTTTCAAGCTGCAATAGTGCTGATTTAGTTGAATGGCCGCTTGTGAGCGAAAAGCGGTTTCCATTTCCAGACCAAGGTTTTTATAGATTCTCGTAATCTTATTGTCTTCACCTCCCATTTGGTCAAGTAAATCCATTGCGCGCTGGCAGTAGAAATTCTCCTCTTTCATTTTGCCATAAATAAATAGAAAGGGAACCACAACATTTATAACTAAAGTCTCCTGAAAGGCTTTCCCCATGCCCGCTTTGGTACGATTGTGTTCGCTACCAAAGCGATAATGCTCGCGCCAATAAATAGATGGTGAATCACTGAGTAGTTGTTCTAAAACCTTTAGGCTCCCAATGCCTAATACTTTTGAAAACAAGTTTTCACTACGGTGAATGAGCGCGGCAAACTGGCCAATTCGAACCGTGGGAAAAGATGGTGGACGAAGCCGAGCAAACTTCCAAATGGAAACATCCATCTCTTCTAAACCATATTTTGATTTCAAAAACTGAAATTCCTTGTTCAGCTCCTTGGCGTAATCTTCTTCAGAATCATTAAGCATACCAGCGGTTCCAAATAGCAAAGCTTCAAGCTGAAAAAGGTGATCTTTATGCTTTGCCAAAATACTTTGAGGAAGCGCTCGAGCAAGCATCAACATCGGTTCGGCATTTACTTTAAGCCCAAAACCACGGGCCATCCATTGGTAAAATGTTTCATTCCAGTTGCGATTGTTCTGCTCCCATAAATCCTGAATAGCATTTGCCTTCATTTCCAAACGCTCCACCAAAGCACGCTCCAGCATACTTTCCTTTATCATATCATCTACAGCAGGAAACTGTGCCGCACATGGAATCACCTCCTGTCCCTGCACTAAGCGCTCATAATTCCAATAAAGTTGTTCGTCAAAAAGCCCTTTTAAAACTAAAGTGGGAATAGGCTGCCAGTTTTTATCAAGCACAGGTTTATCATCTTCATACACCACATGAAGGATTACATTGTCATAAGCATTATCGCCAGTGTGGCCGTGCTTATTCCAGTCAGAAGAGGATACATGAATTTCCACATTTCCCGCCCACAGCTGTTCACCAATTTGAATTTTGGCTTCGCTAAAATCAGGTCCCGAATCGTGATTGTGAATTCCCGTTTGGATTATAGATACCGGCTCACCGTTTTCCGTATTCAGCGCAAGCTGCTGAAACTTGCGAAAGCGCCATAGGTAGTGTAGAAATTCTTCGGTCATGTTGCGTTAGTCCTTGTCACTTAAATTCGTAGCTCCTTTGGGTTTTGTCTTGAATCCCAAACAGTGAGCACCTCAATAGTTTTGTCATTAATTCGATAGAATATTTTGTAGTCTTTCACTAATCGACACCTAATATTCTCAAGCTCTGTTGGTTTACCTGCAAGTGGGAATTTTGCCGTTATTGACATTGATTTATTAAACAACCGTTCAAGCTTGCGAGGATAAGCATCTGATTGATTCCTCTGCAACCAATACTCATAAATGAGCATTTTATCCTTAATTGACCTTAGTGTCCACCTGACTTCTCGAGTAGCCATTTTGAAATCAAGTTATCCGCTTCTTGTTGACTATACGTTCTACCTTCATTCACATCCGCCATGCCCTCATTTATACTTTTCTGTTCGTAAGGGTTGAGTTTGTAAGGGCTCTCCGCTTCTGTTTCAGCAGAAATCAACTCTAATATTTCAGTTAATATTTCAGGATTATCAATGGCATTGACCCTCTCCATTATCTTCTCTTTGACATTCATCACAACTGATTTTTATTAAACTTACGATTTTTAGCCAAGCGATACTAAAACATTTCCACCACCGCCTCCTGACCTTCTTTAAGGTAAGCCCTAAACATTCCACTGGTGTTAAATTCCATCACCACATTTCCATCCTTATCTACACCAATAAGTCCGCCATCACCACCTGCTGGCTTTAGTACTTTGTGAATTACAGCTGATGCGGCATTTTGAAAACTTTCATTGCCATATTCCATACGAGCACTCACATCATGCGCCACGGCATAACGAATAAAATATTCACCATGGCCAGTGCAGCTCAGTGCGCAAGTGTTATTATCAGCATGCGTTCCGGCACCTATTATTGGTGAATCTCCAATGCGTCCATATCGCTTACCTGTCATTCCTCCTGTGGAAGTGCCTGCTGCGAGATTGCCATTTTTATCTAAAACAGCACAGCCTACCGTTCCCATTTTACTGTCTTCCCAATTGGTAGAAGTTGACCCATGAGCTTTTTTATAGCGCTCCAGGCTCTTCAGCCTTTTTTCTGTTTTAAAGTAATCCTCACTTACTATTTCACAGCCTTGAAGCTTAGCAAAATCCTCTGCTCCTTTTCCGCTAAGGATTACATGTGGTGAATTCTGCATTACCGCCAAAGCCGCAGTAATAGGGTTTTTCACGGTTCCGATTCCAGCAACTGCTCCTGCATTTAATGTATTGCCATCCATAATGGAGGCATCCATTTCATTTCTTTCATCATAGGTAAATACAGCGCCTTTGCCCGCATTAAATAATGGAGAATCTTCTAAAACTTTAATAACCTCCACAACGGCAAGGTGAGCCGCACCGCCAGTATCCAAAACCTTCGCTCCTGCAAACAGAGCTTCGCTCATTTTCAATTCATAGGCTTCTTGTTCCTCGGTATTTATATTTTCTTTTTTAATGCCGTTTCCAGCACCTCCGTGGAGCACAATTACATAATCCTGGGCTTGTGCAAACGCTACAAACAGCAGTAAGACACCTATGAATACACCTTTCATTTTTCCTGTTTTGAGTTCGAATCTTTGATTATCAAATTTTGATAAGGATAAGGAATCTCAATTCCTTCGCGATCAAAGCGCTTTTTAATTTCCTCCAGGCAATCTGCATTGAGATTAAACCCTTTTGCTGAAGTTTCGGCCCATGCCCAGGCCCGCATATCAATTGAATATTGACCTAATCGCAGCACCTTCACACGCACCTTGGGTTCTCCATTGGCAATTTCCTCAGGAGTACGATGATCCAAAAAGTTAGGGTGTGCTTCCACTATTTCTTGCACCACCCTTCTTGCATGATCGATATCTGCCGTGTAGCTAATGCCCCACTCTATCCATTTACACACCTTATCATCTTCATAATTGGCATTCACAATCACCTCGTTGCTGATTACCGAATTAGGAATAACTATTCTCCTGTTTTCGTAATTACGAATTACTGTATGACGTAAACTAATATCCTCAATTACGCCTGACATGGTATCACGAATAGTTACAATATCATTGATGCGGTACGGTTTGAAAATGACAATAAAAACACCGGAAATTATATTTGATAATGCTGCCTGAGAAGCAAAACCGACTACCACTGCCAAAATACCGGCTCCAGTAAGTAATGTTTTAGCAACATGTTTCATACTTGGGATCATGAAAATAACCATGGCTATACCCACTATCACCAAAACTGCCGTGATTATATGCTGAAGGAAGCGGAAATTAGTTGGATCAAAATCTTCGCGTTGTGAAAGTCTCTTTATGAGCCTGTCGCCAATTTTTCTAAAGACTACCGCAATCACAATAGTTGTGATTATAATAATTCCAATTGCAATCAGTGTTCGTCCATTGGTATGAAGCCAGTGTCCTTCCATAAAAATGCTCTATTAAATTTTGTGCAAAGGAAATGTAAATCAGATATGAATTTGCACTTTTAGAACACAAGCTACTAATTTTTGTGTTAGTTAAATTCTATCTATAAGCGCTTCAGTGTAAACGAAAAATTAACTTAGCATTAAACACTATTTTTGCTAACTATTCTGGACAACTGATTTGAATGAGCATGGGAATATCTGAAGAAATAAAACAGAGTAAATTTACAAGTGAGCGCCAAAAGGCAGCTATAAATCTTTTTTATACGAGCAATTGGCTATCAGAAAAGTTGCGAGCTTTTTTATCTAATGATGACCTTACCCCTCAGCAATTTAATGTTCTTCGCATTTTAAGGGGCAGCCACCCTGAGCCTCTAAGCACCCTTCAGATTAGAGAGCGTATGCTCGATAAAATGAGCGATACTTCGCGCATAGTAGACCGATTGGTAAAAAAGGAATTGGTAAAAAAGGGAACGTGCAAAGCTGACAAGCGTTTGGTAGATATCAACATCACCGAAAATGGTCTTGACCTTTTATCTCGTTTAGATGAAAATTCTCAGGATTTAGATAATCACCTAAATGGTATATCAGAAGAAGAAGCTGAGACTTTAAGTACTATTTTGGATAAAATACGGGACAACTACACTTCTACTGGTGATAAATAAGACCAGTGGAAGGCTTAGGGTGATAGTAGATTGGGTATGCAATCAATAGTGTAGGATCTGCATGGCAACCATTATCATCAACTACATCAGTAATATCTACTTGCAATGCATCTGCAGATAATAATATGCTACCTGCATCTCCTGTAGTGGTATATATTTGTGAGCCTCCACCATCGTTGTATGTTATTGTAAATGGAGCTGTACCCACCAGCCCATCAAAAGACATCGTAGATTGTTGTTCTTTGCAAACAGTATCAAAGCTAACCGCAAAGTCTGGTTGTTCAAGAACTGTGACGTCTATAAATGTTTTCCTTCCTACGCAACCACCCAGGTAGGTTTCTTGAGCTTGTAATCTGTAATTACCTGGACCTACAGTCCACTCCACAGAAGCTCTTCTATTATTATCCAGTTCTGGAGTAATAGTGCCTCCAGCTGTTCCTACCCAAGACCAAGAATACTCGAAGTTGTGGGGAGCACCGTCTGTAACTGCTGTACTGGGAGTATGAGTTGCCGTTTCTCCCTCGCATACAATACCTGTTTCTACCACATCTGGTGCTACGGTAGCAGTAGTTGAAAAATCATCAAGTTCGGCATCTAAACTTGCAGCCACTCCAGATGCCCACCATCTCCATCGAATCCGGTAATAACCAACTTCTGTAGTAGTTAAGTTCTCTGTTCTTGTTCCAAACTCTCCGTTACGAGAGTAAATCTGTGTCTCGCCTCCAAGTGGATCTACCAAATAGACTCTCATCCTCCCTGATGCAAAGAAAGTATATCCATCATGCTCATGTGTAAACGTAATATCTGTGGATCCATCAAAATAATAGAAAGGTGTTGTAATTGCAGGTGCAGTACCAAAAATAACTAATGCATAGGAGTCTGCATGCCCGTGCGGTGCATCAGTTCCTGTATTGATGTGAGATGAATTAGATATCGAGGATTGGTCAAAATCCCAGCAATCAGCTTCCAACTGAGTTACAGTATTACTGTTGAAGTTTTCGGAAAACTGCCCAAAAGAGCTGAAGCCTATACAAGCCGCCACTATCAAAAAAACTATATGTAGTCGCAAACTCGTCATACCTATCGCAATAGATTAAATGACCCTTGTTCATCAACTTGAGTACCGCCTACATCTTCTACCACTATCTTATAGGTGTACACTCCCGTAGGAACAGGTTTTCCATTTTGAGTGCCGTCCCAACCATCTGATCCACTACTCTCATCCCAGCTGTATACCATTTCGCCCCAGCGGTTGTATACATTAGCTTGGAATCTAGCGATGCCTACTCCCTTAAAAAGGAACACATCGTTAATTCCATCTCCATCAGGCGTGAATGCATTAGGAATAAATAATTTGAAGATTTTCTTAACATAAACATACCTGTAAAGAGTATCTGTACACGTACCATCGGACACTACTTGAGTTACCACATGATCGCCTTCTTCATCAAACTGATAACGCGCGTATGTGCCTGAGCCCTGTTTATTTTCATCCAAATACCAATCTACGCCTACGCCCGAGGCGCCAGTATAGTATAAATCCAATATGGTGCCTACTTGCAGGGTGTCTTCAAGTGAGCTGATAGAAGTCTGTGGGGGATCGACCACTTTTATAAAATGAAATGTAGTATCTGGATCACAAGGATAATTGTCGGCCACCAAATAAACTGTGGTATCCTGATGTGCAATAAACCTTATTTCCTTGTCCTTTTTACCACCCTGCCATATTACACCGGAGGTAAGTGCAGTACTCAAAATAACCTCCGTTCCTCTACAAACCTCTTGCGGACCAGCCACACTAGCTTTGACCGGAGCTATTATATAAATTTGAGCGAATGTGGTATCGTGACAGTCTCCATTGAGCGGAATTGCCGTTACGGAAATAGGAAAGAACCCCGGAGTAGGGTTCCAATCAACAAGAATATCATTTGAATCAGGTTTAGAAAGAATAGTTCCACCTGTAATTTGCCAACTATAAATAACGCCAGCTTGAAACGGAACAGCAAGATTGGATGGCCCTGCTGTAGTACATATTGTGTCAACTACTACCTGTGCTCTTAGGCCTGTAAAGCCCAAAAGCATCAGGGTGAGTAATATGTTAGCAGCGTTTTTCAAGTACTAATTATTGATGAAAAATCAAACCTGTAGATGGTTTTGGATTTATTACAATAGGTACTGATGGTAAGCTTGCTGGATCAGCACTACAAGCTGTATTTTGATCTAATGAAAGTACGGTAAGCGTTTGACTGCTTACGTACGCTGGTAAGGTTTTCACAAAAGGGCTTGACGCTACAGTGTCCGTATAGGTAGTGGTTCCATCAGTATAACTAACTACCCAAGGAGCTGTTCCTGTAAATGTGAATGTTGCCGTTGGAGCACTGCCAGCACATACCGGATTTATTATAACATCTACTGTAGGAAGTGTATCAACAATAACGTCCATTTGTACCGTATCACCGATACAACCAGTGCTGCTGGTTTCGTACACATTAAGAGTATATAGACCACTCGTTCCTGACCAATCTATTTGAATAGTACTGTTATCTGCGGTAATACTATTATCAATGGTTCCGGCAGCTGGGTTAGAAATAAACCAAGAATAGTTGCTACCAGATACTGGGTTATATATTTTATACTCTTGGTCAGCATAGCTGCTACAAATGGTATCTGTAGGAATGCTCATTGCCGGACACACGCCATTATTATTCAAGCTAGAATCAGAAGCATAACTACCGTGAATGCTAATATCATCAATAACACCACGAGCTGCCCCACCTGATCCGGTCCATTCAAACTCTACCTGATAAATTCCACTCCAAGCAACCGTTACGGCCTCGGCTTGAGTAGTGGTTGGTGTGGCCGCAGCTACATAATCATAAGTAAAAGGAGTATTAACCGTATTTCCAGATTGATCTAAAATTTTGACTTGAAGCTCACGAACTGTACCCATATTGGTATTATGAAGCTTATGATTAAATGCAATTATTCCAGTTCCGTTGAATTTTACGAATGGAGTTTTTAAACTATAAGTCTGATTGTTAAGGTTATTTGTCCTTAGATAAGGTTCATCTACCCCCGTATTGATAGCGTCACTACCCGATCCTCTAATAGCAACTCCATTAGACAAATCCCAGCAGGAGGCATTTGCAGTAGCAGTGCTATTGTGATTAAAATTTTGAGTAACCTGTGCTTTTAGAGTATTGAGTAAGGGAACCGCAAAAAGTGTAAGTAGGAGTAACTTTTTTTTCATGACAAAAAATTAAAATGAATAAATAGCAGAAAATGTCAGGGTGGATAACCCTAACATTTTCAATGTTGAGTAACTTGTTAGTAGTGGTAAATCTGACCGGTATTGGCCGCAGGATGAATAATAACATTGATACCAGTCACCGGAGTAACTTCGCTACATGTATTATCATCTACTACAGATGTAATATCTAAGGTTTGACTTGTGGTATAACCGGCCCCCGTCATGGTATACACATGAGGTGAAGCTGTGGCTACGGTACTGTAATTATTTGTGCCATCAGTAAAGTCAATGGTCACCGGAAATTCACCGGTAACAGCAAAAGTTAGCGTTGGATCAAAGCCTTCACATACTGAATCGGACACCACAGTAGCAGAGGGCAAATCATTAACGATAACAGTTAACTGAACCGAATCTCCTATACAGCCGAACTCTGTTGTTTCTACCGCGTATACGGTGTATGTCCCTGGCGTCATACCCCAGTCGATTTCTATTTCATTGTTGCTAGTGGTCACTGAATTATCAATTGTACCACCTGCGGCTGCATCAATATACCAGGTAAAGGTGCTATTGGCATTTGCAGAAGAGATTCCGTAAACTTTATCTTGTGTACCCGCACAAACACTATCTGGTGTTGTAATTTGAGCATTAGTAGAAAAACTAACCCCAATAAGAGTAAAAAGAAGAAATGTAACTAATTGAGTAGATTTCTGTTTCATTGCGTTAGTAAAATTTAATATGACTAATTTTTATGTTTTCTAATCGTTTACGTTATACCTGAACATTGAGTAAATCCATACAATACCGCCTCTATTAAACTAAAATTCCACCCCTAAGGGTGGAATTATAAAGTGCTAACTAACAGAGTAGTGAGTAATAATAGTGTAGAGTTGTTTTCATGTCAAGTTAACCTATTTTCAAAATCGTGTTTCAAGCGACTTGCCTCTTCAAGAATATTAAGCCTATCCTCAAATTGCTTAACAATGATAGTCGGAAAATAATATGCTAGAATAAGTGATTGATGTTCAAAACAATAAGCCAAAAAATTACAGATGTATGGATTGAGAGAGTGAAAAAAAGGCACTTTAATCCACTAACTATCAGTATGGCATGCATTGATTCACAAATACTTGGACTCCACGAAAAACTGTACGATTCAAAAATCATCTATGTTAAAAATGAGCACAAAAAAAGCGGAGCCTTTTGAGCTCCGCTTATGCGTATTATCGTAAAACCCCTATTTACCAAGGGGTTAGAATTTAACTATTACTTAATGTAAGGAGCCATTTCCTGCTGAAGAGCTTTTGCCTTTTTTCCCGCTATTTCAGCAAAATCCTCTTCATTGGAGGCATAAATGACACCTCTTGATGAATTGATTAATAAATTAGGTTCTTTTCCCAAACCATTTTCCATAACCTCACTAAGGCTGCCACCTTGAGCGCCAACACCGGGCACAAGCAAAAAGTTTTCGGGAACAACATTCCTCACCTTACGCATGTAGTCTGCTTTAGTAGCACCTACTACATACATCATATCTTCTTTGTCGCCCCACTTTTTGCTTTCTTCCAATACTTTTTCAAAAAGCATTTCATCGCTATTTCCTCGGTTTTGAGTTTGAAAATCGAATGCACCTGGGTTAGAAGTTAGGGCTAAAAGAATCACCCACTTATTTTTAAAACCTGTAAAAGGCTTTACAGAATCACTACCCATATACGGAGCTACAGTGATAGAGTCAAAACTAAGTTCTTCGAAAAAAGCCTTTGCATAGCGAGCCGAAGTATTCCCAATATCACCGCGTTTTGCATCAGCAATGGTAAAAACCTCAGGATAATTTTCATTCAAATAATTGATGGTTTTCTCCAAACTTTGCCATCCTTTTACGCCAAGTGCCTCGTAAAAAGCAATATTTGGCTTGTAAGCTACTGTATATTTGTGAGTAGCATCAATTATGGCTTTATTGAATTCAAATACCGGGTCTTCCTTTTCCAAAAGGAAAGAAGGAATTTTTTCAATATCAGTATCCAGTCCTACGCATAGCACTGACTTTTTCTTTCGAATTTGCTCTACTAGCTGCTTTCTGTTCATTTCTTATGATTCTGAACCTTCCTTCATGCGCTCAGCATTTTCTGCCAATTGCAATTCGTCAATAAAGTTTTGAATATTTCCGTTCATCACATCATCAAGATTGTAAACGGTATAATTGATACGGTGATCCGTCACCCTACCCTGTGGGTAGTTATAGGTTCTAATTTTAGCAGAACGGTCACCCGTTGAAACCATACTCTTTCTTTTGCTGGAAATAGCTGCATTGTGCTTTGCTAATTCCTGCTCATAAAGCTTGGTTCTAAGCATTTGCATGGCTCGCTCACGGTTGGCAAGCTGAGAGCGCTCTATCTGGCACACTACCACGATTCCTGAAGGCTTGTGTGTAAGCTGCACCTTTGTTTCTACCTTGTTTACGTTTTGTCCACCAGCACCACCCGAGCGCGAAGTTTGCATTTCAACATCAGCAGGATTCAGCTCTACATCCACATCTTCTGCCTCAGGCAATACTGCCACAGTTGCTGCCGAAGTATGCACACGACCCTGGGTTTCAGTTTGTGGAACGCGCTGAACGCGATGCACTCCTGATTCAAATTTTAAAGTTCCATAAACATCTTCTCCGGTAACCTCAATCACCACTTCCTTGTAGCCGCCCATGGTTCCTTCACTCACGTCAAGCACCTCGGCTTTCCAGCCTTTACTTTGTATATAGCGAGTGTACATATCATAAAGGTCTCCGGCAAAAATAGCCGCTTCATCACCTCCTGCTCCACCTCGTATTTCCAAGGTAGCATTCTTAGCATCTTCAGGATCTTTAGGAATAAGCATTATACGAATTTCTGCTTCCAGCTCTTCTAATTCAGGAACAGCAGATTCAAGTTCCATCTTAGCCATTTCCTTCATCTCGGTATCGTCCGAATGAAGAATTTCTTTAGCTTCGGCAATATTATCCTTAAGCTGCATGTACTTTTCACGTGCTTCTACCAAAGGTTTCAAATCCTTGTATTCACGTGTAAGCGTCACATAGCGCTTCTGGTCGGCAATCACATCTGGCTGAATGATTAAATCATTCACCTCATGATAGCGCTGCTGTATAGCATCCAGCTTATCCTGCATCTTCTTTCTTCTTTTAGTAAATAAATTGGCCCTTATCGCTAGTAATGGTAAGTTTCTTACCATCATGCGCTTCTACTCTACCCACAATCTGCGCAGGTATATTGAAGCTTTCTGAAATCGCAATAATTTCCTGAGCTACTGATTCATCACAGTACACTTCCATACGGTGTCCCATATTGAATACCTGATACATTTCTTTCCAATCTGCACCAGATGATTTTTGAATCAAGTCAAACAATGGAGGCACCTCAAACATGTTGTCTTTTACCACATGAACGCCATCTACAAAATGTAAAACTTTGGTTTGAGCACCACCACTGCAATGCACCAATCCGTCAATTTTACTGCGATGAGATTCTAATATTTTCTTAATAACCGGAGCGTAGGTTCGTGTTGGCGAAAGAACCAGTTTACCAGCATCTAATGGCACACCATCCACAGCTTCAGTTAATTTTTTATTTCCTGAATACACTAATTCTTCAGGTACCAAAGCATCGTAAGATTCAGGGTATTTTGTTGCCAACTCCTTCATAAATACATCATGACGAGCAGAAGTCAAGCCATTGCTTCCCATCCCTCCATTGTACTCAGTTTCGTAAGTGGCTTGTCCAAAAGAAGCCAATCCAACTATTACGTTTCCAGGCTTAATGTTGGCGTTATCAATTACATCACTGCGCTTCATACGAGCAGTCACGGTGCTATCCACAATAATGGTCCTAACCAAATCACCAACATCGGCAGTTTCGCCACCGGTAAGCACGATGTCCATGCCCCACTTGGCCATTTCATCAATTAACTCCTGTGTACCATTAATGATTGCAGAAATAACTTCACCTGGGATCAGGTTCTTATTTCTCCCAATAGTAGATGAAAGAAGAATCGGGCTTTCGGTAGTACCCACACAAAGTAAGTCATCCAGGTTCATCACCAGGGCATCTTGGGCAATGCCTTTCCACACGCTCAGGTCACCGGTTTCCTTCCAGTACATGTACGCTAGCGAAGACTTAGTCCCAGCCCCATCAGCATGCATCACCACACAGTGCTCCTCACTTCCCGTAAGGTAATCGGGAATGATTTTGCAGAATGCCTTTGGAAACAATCCTTTATCGAGCTTGGAGATAGCCTTGTGCACATCTTCCTTTTGGGCAGATACTCCCCTGCCGCTGTATCGGTTACCTGAATTCATTTTGCAAAAATAGAAAGCGCCCCGCAGAAATTGCATTCTACGGGGCGCCAATTTTATATTATTGATCTACTTAATTTTAAGATAGTATCCTGCAGGAACATTTTTCTTGTCAATCTCTGGATTTAAGTCTTCCAAAACTTTGTCATCCAAATCCAGTTTTTTGGCAATATCCTTAATAGACTGATTAGCTCTATCCACTTGATAGTGGTTAGCATCCCAAGCTTCGTAGTTCCCATCAGGGGTGACTTTTAGCTGAAGGCCTTCAAAAGGACGAACACCTCTCAACCCACCGTTTAGCTTCTTAAGTTCCACAATGTTAATCTTATTCTTTTTGGCAACAACACCAAAGCTCTCGCGACCTTTTATGATGTAAATATCACCAGGAGGGCATTATTTACACCACTATTCTTATCAGCAATAATATCCTTTGGATCAACAGCATCCTGATCAACAGGGCCAGCTGCTGGTACGTAATCATCGCGAAGTACTTTAAAGTCAGTTCTACGGTTTACTTGGTTAGCAACTTCCTGCTTCTCCGGTGGCAACCTTTTGATATAAGCTTCCGTCAATCTATTTCCTTCTTCCAGCTGACCAGCTCCATATCCTTTATAACCTTCTTGAATATTAAATGGCTCCGTTTCTCCCATACCGCGAGCTACCATTCTATCAGCTGCTATACCTTTTGATACTAGGTAGCTAACGCAGGTATCTGCACGATGCTGAGAAAGTACATCATTACTCTTATTATCACCACGATAATCCGTGTGCGAACGAAGTTCGATAACAATTGTTGGGTTGTTCTTCATAATTGGTACCACGCTATCCAATGCAGCGCGAGCTTCTGGACGAAGATCCCATTTTGCCAAGTCAAAGAATACATTCGGTAAAACAATTGGCTCTTCGATTGGATCCAAGGCTTTATTTACTTGTAGCTTATGTAAAAATTGATTTGCCGATGGGATATACTCAAAAGCAGATAAATCAACTCCAATAGTTGTTGTGTTCCCTGTATTCGTAAGGAACTTAGCTTTTTCAAAAGTTAATGTATACTGAACGTCAGCATCAATTTTATCTTTATCAAAAATGTAGTATCCATCTTTATCAGCATTTACCACAACGCTAGTACCGTTAGATCCATCCAATTTTACAGTAGCCTGAGGAATTGGTAATCCGGTTTTAGAACTAGTAACAACCCCTTCCAGCTCAAATACCAATGGAGTTTTTACCACACCATAGATGTCGTCATTCTTAGAACCTTTACGATTACTGCTTAAGAAACCAACTTCATCCTTTGTTCCCTGAAATACTAAGCCGAAATCATCAAAACTGGTGTTTATTGGGTACTCCAAATTCTCAGCTTCTGCATTCGGTGCCGGCATGCCATCTTCGCCTAATTTAATTCTGAAGATATCCAGACCACCCATTCCTGGCAATCCGTTAGAAGCCCAGTATAAATATTGACCATCTCCACTAATAAAAGGATAATACTCCTCACGATCGGTGTTTACTTTTGAACCTAAGTTGGTTGGGGTTTTCCAGATTTTTGCTCTACGATCAAAAGTGGTCATAAATATATCATGGACTCCCTTGGTGTTGAATTCATCCGAAACAAAATACAACCTACTATCGTCAGGAGATAGTGCTGGCTGACCAACATTAGCCGAAGTATCAGTTCCAATAATAACTTGCTCTGGCTCTTTCCAGTTAACACCAAGCTTTTCTGAAATGTAAATTCCACAACCAAACTTTTTATCCTTTTCTACTAAGCAACGTGTTAGGTAAAGTTCTTTTCTACGTGAATCAAATACAGCAGATCCTTCGTGACTTTTTGTGTTTACAATTTCTTCATCCAGTAATTTTGGGGTAGACCATTTTAAAGAAGCAGGGCTCACCAATTCATCTTCATCAGTTGAAGCTCCTCTTCCTCTTCTCCCCTTCTCTTTTCTTTCTGCACTACTTACGTAAATATCCATGAAGCTACCGCCCGTCCAGCCGTCTTCCTTTTTACCAACCGACTCTTCACGTGTGGAAGTAAAAATTATCTCATTGTCATCAGCACGTTTTCCTGCATAAGATGGTGAAAAATCATACCCAGTGCTATTCAAGTCTTTCATCAAATCTACCTGATAGCGGCTTGGGCTATCCATCCATTCTATGGCTTTTTTAGTAGACTCAATTCCTATCTCCGCTCTTCTATCAGTAGGATTTTCCTGCTTAAAATCTTGGTATGCTACAATTGCCTCTTCATACTCCCCTTGTGCTTTTAGCATATCTGCATAATGCAGCTGAGCAATAGGATCCTTATACCCAAGCTTTACGGCCTTCAGGTAATAGTTTTCAGCATTCTTATAATCGTTGATATTTCTGTAAGACTCAGCTATTTTAAATAGTACCGTAGACTTATCATCTCTACCTCTTACTTCTCCAAGCGCAGTTTTTAGCAACTCGATGGCAAGCGTATATTCTTGCGCATCATATGCATCGTATGCTTTTTCTACATCTTTATGGAGTTTTTCTTTTGGCTCGGTATCATCTGTATTCTCTTGACCAAAAGCAGGAAATACACTTATACTAAATACGACTAGTAATACACCTAAGTAAGGTATTCTCATAGGAAGTAATAATTTTTTTAATGCAGTAATGCGCTAAAGTAAACATTTATTCCAAACGTAAAAGGCTGTTTTCACATATTGAAAAATGAACACCAACGCAGTGTAACGGTATGTTTCAAAAATAAAAAAGCTGCCTGATAAATCAGGCAGCTTGTAATACAAATCTTATAAAACGCTAATTATGAAAAGATAAGCTCTCTATATTTAGGCATAGGCCAAAGTTCATCGTCAATCAATAGCTCTAATTTATCACATTCATAGCGAATGGTGT
This sequence comes from Owenweeksia hongkongensis DSM 17368, assembly GCF_000236705.1. Taxonomy (NCBI): domain Bacteria; kingdom Pseudomonadati; phylum Bacteroidota; class Flavobacteriia; order Flavobacteriales; family Owenweeksiaceae; genus Owenweeksia; species Owenweeksia hongkongensis. Next base: position 1,546,351 of record NC_016599.1, read on the forward strand.
TTAAGAATGGGAACACTTCATTTCTATAAGCAACGGCACGCTCACGAGCACCTTCAAGAGCATTGCATTTTTTACGCGTCTCTATCATAGCTTCTTTTTCAGAAATAATCACAGAAATACGACTACTAATCTCCTCAATCATATGTAATTGCTCCTTAGCTACTTTGTTAAACGATTTCTCATCAAGTACCTGCTTAAGCCCTTTTACATTGCTCAATAGACGATTCTGGTAGTTGATTGCAGTTGGCACAATGTGATTACCCGCAATATCCCCCAATACTCTTGACTCAATTTGAATCTTCTTCTGGTACTCTTCAAGCATGATCTCATGGCGGGCTTCTACCTCCACTTTATTCATCACACCATTTTCTTCAAAAAGCTTGATAGCTTCTGGGGTTACATAAAAATCTAAAGCTTCGGGAGTCGTTTTAACATTATTAAGACCACGCTTTTCAGCTTCTTTTACCCAAGCATCACCATAACCATCACCTTCAAAACGAATTGACTTACTTTCTGAAATGTAATCTCTCAATACATTAAAGATAGCCTCATCTTTCTTCATACCTCCTTTGATAAGACCATCAACAGTAGCTTTAAACTTACGAAGCTGGGTAGCCATAATGCTATTCATAATAGTCATTGGCTGGGCACAGTTTGAAGCAGAGCCTACAGCTCTAAACTCAAACTTATTACCTGTAAAGGCAAATGGAGATGTTCTGTTTCTATCAGTATTATCAAGCAATACATCCGGAATCTTTCCAACTACATTCAGCTTAAGATCTGTTTTTTGCTCAGGGCTTAGCTTACCTTTTTCAAGCTGCTCAATAGCATCAAGCGTACGGGTAAGTTGCTCGCCAATAAATACAGAAATAATTGCAGGAGGCGCCTCATTTGCTCCCAAACGGTGATCATTTCCAGCAGAAGCAATAGCCGCGCGAAGAAGATCAGCATGATCATGAACCGCCTTGATAGTGTTTACAAAGAAGGTAAGGAACTGAATATTGCTCTTTGGCGTTTTGCCTGGAGCTAAAAGGTTAACACCAGTATCAGTGCTCAATGACCAGTTATTGTGTTTTCCACTTCCGTTTACACCAGCATACGGCTTTTCGTGAAGTAGAACTTTAAAGTTGTGTCTTGCAGCTACACGATCCATCAAATCCATCAACAATGAGTTGTGATCTACAGAAACGTTTGCTTCTTCAAACATTGGTGCCAACTCGTACTGCATTGGTGCCACCTCGTTATGACGAGTAGTTGCAGGTATTCCTAATCTATGTGCTTCATATTCAAGCTCACGCATAAAAAACCTAACTCTATCAGGAATAGCTCCAAAATAGTGATCATCCAACTGCTGACCTTTGGCCGCAGAATGTCCCAACAATGTACGACCTGTCATCTTCAAATCAGGACGAGCATTATATAATGCTTTGTCTACAAGGAAGTATTCTTGCTCCCAACCAAGGGTTGCATTTACCTTTTTTACATTTTTATCAAAATATTGGCACACCTCAGTAGCTATTTGGTCAATAGATTGAAGAGCGCGCAATAATGGAGCTTTATTATCTAATGCCTCACCGGTGTAAGCCACAAATACTGTAGGAATACACAAAGTTTTCCCCATAATAAATGCCGGGCTAGTAGGATCCCAAGCGGTATAACCTCTAGCTTCAAAAGTATTTCTGATACCTCCGTTTGGAAAACTAGATGCATCTGGCTCTTGCTGTACTAATAAGTTTCCGGTAAATTTTTCGATACCACCGCCATCGCCATTTGGCTGAAAAAAGGAATCATGCTTTTCGGCAGTAGAACCAGTAAGTGGCTGAAACCAGTGGGTATAGTGTGTAGCGTTTTTTGAAAGTGCCCATGACTTCATTCCCACAGCTACTTGATCAGCTATGTTTCTGTCAATCTTTTTACCATGAATCATGGCGTCCATAACACTCTTATAAGCTTCAGGGGTCATAAACTCCTGCATAGCTTTTTTATTAAAAACATGCTCTCCAAAAATATCGGAGATACGTGTGTAAGGTGGATCTACTTCAATCGGCTGGCGATGCATTGTAGTCTTAAGGGCTTCAAATCTGATAAAAGGCATAGCTAATCTCTTTTTTATGATTTTAAAGCCGCAAATCTACAAAATGAGGGGGTTAATTTTGAAAAAGAGCGAAAATATTTTAGCCACCCCCTATAAAAACAGGGGGTCTAACAGAAAATTACCTAAAAAACTAAATAAATATATAAACAGTAAGCGAGGAGCATTACAAATCCTTCCCATCGCTCTATCTTTCCTTTGGAAATAATGCGAATGAAGGGATAAAGCAATAGTGAAATTCCGAATAGATAAGGAAAATCAAAAGTTATGAGTGCATCACTTTTAACGGGCAAATCAATCACCAGACCAGTAATACCAAGTACCGCGAGAATGTTAAATATATTGGAGCCAACTAAATTACCAAGTGAAAGCTCTTGCTCTCCTTTGAAAGAAGCCACCATACTGGCTGCCAATTCAGGTAAACTAGTACCAACAGAAACTATAGTTACGGCAATAATACGCTCGCTCACCCCCCATTGGCGTGCTAAATCCATAGCTCCGGTAATCAAAAACTCTGAGCCAAACTTGAGGGCAGCAACTCCTATAACCAGATAAAAAACCATCCACCATGGACTTTTAAGCTTCCCAGAAATCTCTTCTGAAGTTTCACTATCGGATTCATCTTGCTTATTTATTCGCCTTGAAGCCCAGATTTGATATACATTATATACAATAAGTATAAGCACCAACACTGCAGCCTCCCATGTAGTGAGCACATTATCAAAAAACAGGAAAAGAAATAAAATAAGGGTAACGAACATCATTATCCAATAGTCGACACGGTAGGTGCGTTGCTTTACCGTCATTGGAAAAACCATTGAGGTAAGACCCAAAATAAGTGCGATATTGGCAATGTTGCTACCAATTACATTACCGAAAGATAAATCTGAATACCCCTCCATAGCAGCATCAAGGCTCACCAAAAGCTCAGGAGCGGAAGTAGCAAAAGAAACCACCGTCATTCCGACTACTAAAATGGAAATTTTAAGCCTCAGCGCTAAATCTACTGCTCCACGCACCAGCCAATCACCACCAAAAAGTAAAAGTAAAATACCTCCGAATAAATATAGGTATGACATAAAGTAGATTAGCCTTTGAAAGTTCTTTTAACAGATCCGGTAATTTCCTCGATCTCCTTTTTCTCCTTCTCTACCTTATCCTTAAATTTCTTGAGATCGCTATCGGCAGCGCCTGCACTATTATTTATTTCGTGCTTTATGTCATTGGCCGCATTGCGCACATCACGAATACCTTTACCAAGTCCTCGGGCGATTTCAGGAATCTTATCTGCCCCAAAAAGCATAACTACCACAAGTAGAATAAAGAAGATTTCGCCCCCTCCAATATTGAAAAATAACAATACTCCGCTCATCTCTACATTTTGAAATTCTGCGTCAAAAGTATAACAAAAAAACCCTGCACAAAGGCAGGGTTTATAGATTTTATAAAAGCTTGTATTACCTAGCTAGCAGGTTGCTCTACCGGACGTTTTTTGCTGGCAGCTTCTTCTGCTAAACGTTTCTTGCTAGTATCCATCATCAATGGAGTAGCAATGAATAGCGAAGAATAAGTACCTACAACAACACCAATCAATAGTGCAAACATAAATCCGCGGATTGCTTCACCACCAAAAAGGAAGATTACAAGCAATACGAAGAAGGTAGTTAACGAGGTATTGATAGTACGACTAAGCGTGCTGTTCAAAGCGTCATTTACCACAAGGTTCATATCTTTTTTCTTACTATGCGTGGCCAGGTATTCACGAATACGGTCAAATACTACCACGGTATCATTCAGCGAGTAACCAATTACGGTAAGTACTGCCGCAATAAATGCCTGATCAATTTCTAGTGAGAAAGGCAAGAATCCATAAAGAATAGAGAATACTGACAGTACGATAAGTACATCATGGAAAGCTGCGGAAACAGCACCAAGGCTAAACTGCCACTTACTAAATCTGATAAGGATGTAAATAAAGATTACTACTAGAGAGAACAAGATTGCCCAGAAAGCTGAAGTTTTGATATCATCAGCAATGGTGGGTCCCACTTGACGCTCAGAAACAATCCCTATATCACCACTTCCCGTAGCTTCACTAGAGAAAGACTCTTTATTTGGAGTTTCAGCATAAAAACCTTTTAAGCCTTCATACAATTTGTCTTTAATCTCGTCATTAATCTCTGTTCCAGTTTCGTCAATCTTATACTTGGTAGTAATCACCACTTGATTGTCGCCTCCAATAGTTTTTACTTCAGGAGCTACTGCCGTACCGTCTTCATCAACAAATACGGTAGCCAATTTACTCGAAACATCTACAGAGCTCACAGGCTGGTCAAAACGAACCTGGTATGAACGACCTCCTACAAAATCAACACCGTAGTTAAGACCTCTGGTAGCCAAAGAACCAATACCAGCGATGATGATGATAGCACTGAATGCGTAAGCAATCTTTCTTTTTGACAAGAAATCAATTTTGAACTTCTTGAAAGCGTTTGCCGTCATTCCTGTTGAGAATGCAATCGACTTCTTCTTATCCAAGCGAGCTTCAAAAATCAAACGAGTGATAAAGATTGCACAGAAAAGGGAAGTAAGAATACCAATAATCAAAGTAGTAGCAAATCCTCTAATAGGGCCTGTTCCGAAAAGGTAAAGAATAACACCCGTTAGGAAAGTAGTAACGTTTGCATCAATAATAGAGCTGTATGCATTACCGTAACCATCCTTTATAGCCAACTTCAAACCTTTACCCTGAGCAAGCTCTTCACGAATTCTTTCGTAGATAAGTACGTTGGCATCTACCGCCATACCAATGGTAAGTACAATACCAGCTATACCAGGAAGTGTAAGCACTGCACCTAGCGAAGCTAATATTCCGAAGATGAAGAACATGTTTACGATAAGTGCAAGGTCTGAAGCAATACCAGCACCGCTGTAATAGAAAATCATGTACAACATAACGATACCCAAAGCTACCACGAAAGACCAAAGTCCTGCGCTAATTGCTTCCTGACCTAATGATGGTCCTACGATATCTGCTTGAATAATTTTTGCAGCAACAGGAAGTTTACCAGCTTTTAGCTTGTTAGCTAAATCCTGTGCTTCTTGTACTGTAAAGTTACCAGTAATTTGTGTGTTTCCTGTTGGAATCTCACCTTGAACAGTTGGGAAAGAGTATACATAGTTATCCAAAACTACCGCTACACTTTTCTTTGGTTCTTGAGAAGAAGCTTCCTTGGTAATTTTTGCCCATTCACGAGCTCCAACCGCATTCATACTCATACTTACCACAGCAGAGTTTCCTTGGTCAAAATCTTGACGGGCATCAGTTACCACATCGCCTGCAAGAGCAGGTGTACCTTCGCGGTTACCTTTTGCTGCAAGTAAATAAAGGTAGTTTCCATCAGTAGACTTAGCCGTGTAGAAGAATCTAGTATAGCGTTGCTCACCTGTCAATAAGCTTTTAATCTTAGGGTCACGTAAGTAAGCATTTACTTTAGCAGTATCCTTTACAGCAACAAACCCGATAATTGGGCCTGGCTGAAAACGATTTTGCTCATCCAAGTTAGGAGCAAATACACGTAAAAATGGGCTATACGTTTGACCAGCGATTGCGCTGTCATTTTCTACAACACCATCTTCGCCAGTTGCGCTATCTCCTTCAGCAACTACATTGCTACTGTCGTCAATAGATTGAATTTCATCTAGAATATCATTTGAAGCAGTTTCAGTATCAGTGCTATCTGCACCTTTCACCTTTACGGTACCTACTTTTTCGATAACGGCATTGATAAAAGGAGCCATTTCGTAAGTATCGTATAGATTCCAGAATTCAAGTTCAGCAGTAGACTGAAGCAATTTCTTTACACGATCCGGATCTTTCACACCTGGGAGCTCTACCAATATTCTACCACCATTTTCAAGGCGCTGAATGTTTGGCTGAACCACTCCAAATTGGTCGATACGTGCTCTTAGTACAGTGTAAACATTTTCTACAGCCGCATTTACTTCACTTCTAAGCTCTTCTTTTACCGCTTCATCTTCAGCGTTAAAACCAAGCTTATCGTTCATCTCTTTTGTACCAAAAACTTGAGGATCGCTAAGCTTAGTAGCTGCTTTAGTTTCAGCTTTTACTTCTTCAAATGCATCAAAAAAGTTTGACAAATAATCTTGCTGGCTATTTACAGCAGCTGCAGTTGCCTTATCAATTGCTTGTCTAAAGAGAGAATTTTTGGAATTATTTGCCAATTCGATAAGAATATCTCTTACCTGAACCTCTAAAATCACGTTCATTCCACCACGAAGGTCAAGACCTAAATTGATCTCACGCTCCTTTACTTGTTGGTAGGTGAACTGTTCCAAAAGAACATCATAAGCCTCCTCAGATCCCATAGAATCAAGATAGCGCTGTTCCTTCTCATAGTCGCCATTGGCGTACTCTTCAGCATCTTTTTCCACGCTACCTGCTATGTAGGTAAATGAAAGTTGATACAGGCAAGCCAGCGCAAATACGATGGCGAATAATCTAATAACTCCTTTATTTTGCATTCGTCTTAGGAAGTATGTTTGGGTTCAAAAATGGTCGGCAAATATAGAATTTCAGCTAATAAATAACAATGTGCGTTAACTTATCGCCATTTGCCAGAAATATTTAATGGTGTACTTTTGATGCTATATACGAAATCTATGAAAAAACTAAGCTCAACACTCTTGTTTTCAGCACTATGTGTTTTTGCCTTTGGACAAAACTCACCCAATCTTTATGGTTTTATTAAAACTGATAACATATCGGTAACTCAAAACGGCTCTAATTTGAAAGATCCTTGGGCCGGAGGTATCAACAGTGCACAAATAAATACCATTGATTTGGACATGGATGGTACTTCTGATTTGGTGATTTTTGATAGGCAAGGAAAAAATCTACTTCCCTACTTAGCCGTTGGCTCAGGTGCCTCAGCGCATTACGAGTACGCTCCTCAGTACGAAAGTATTCTTCCTCCAGTAGATATTAGTGCCTCATGGACACTTTTTAGGGATTATAACTGTGATGGAAAAAAAGATATTTTCTTCAGCATCGGAAGTTACTTTTATGTGTGGGAAAATACTTCTGGCAGCAGCTTGAGCTTTTCACCTGCAAATGGAGGAAAAGCCATTCAATCAAGTTATAATGGTCATACCAGCAATCTATATGTAAATAGCGCTAACATACCAGGCATAATAGATATAGATGATGATGGAGCCATCGACTTGCTTACTTACGTGAATGGTGGCATTGAAGTAGAGTTTCACCAAGGCCAAACCCCATGTGGGCTTAGTTTTATTAATACCGAAACTTGCTGGGGTCATTTTACCGAAACAGGGTATAAGCGAGGAGTAAACTTAAACGCTTGTACACCTCGTAAAAAGAAAACTTTACATGACGGTAGCACGATCCTCCCTATTGATCTTGATAATGATCAGGTAAAAGATCTTATTCTTGGAAACATCACTTTCCAAACTATGACAGCTGTGCACAATGGCGGAACTCTGGACAGTGCACACATGGTTTCTCAGGATACCGTTTACCCTATTCAAAACCCAGTTCAAATTCCTTTCTTTCCAGGAGCGTTTTATGAAGATGTAGACTTTGACAACATTCCCGACTTATTGGCAAGTCCAGCACTTGTTACCAGTGACGGCATCAATAAAAAGAGCCTTTACCTTTACAAAAATACAGGTAGCACAGGCACTCCTAATTTTGTTTTCCAAGAGGAAGATTTCATTCAAAATGAAATGATAGATATGGGTGAACGAACCGTGCCACGCTTTGCTGACTTAACTGGAGACGGCTTGCAGGACTTGGTTGTAAGTAACTCTAGCTATAAGCTAAAAGACACAGCAAATGTGCATACGTACTATTTCTATACAAACGTAGGAACAGCTACTCAACCCGCTTTTTCTCTTACCGACACAAACTTCATGAATATTTCAAGCTATGGAATTGGCTTAGGTACCATCCCAACTTTTGCCGACTTGGATAATGATGGAGATTTGGACGCACTTGTTGGAGACCGAACAGGTAAGATTCATTATTTTACCAACAGCTCACCTTCATCACCAAATTTTACCCTAGCTACTGCGGGGATAGGAAGTATTGACGTTGGGAATAATGCAGCACCATTTTTATATGACCTTGACAGCAATGGAACTTATGATTTATTTGTAGGAAACGAGGTGGGCACTATTTATTATTACTCGAATAACTCTACATCCAGCCCAAACTTTACCCTTGAGGATAATAGACTTGGTGGAATTACCACTAAAGGTGCCAATACCTATGGCTATAGCATCCCTTATATGTTTAAGAAAAATGGACTGGATAATCTTTTAGTAGGTTCATTTAGTGCTGGTATTTTTCAGTTTGATAGCCTAAGTCAGGTAATGAATAAGCCATCACTACTTCAGCCTAATATTGGGGCTGGCACTTTGGAAAGTAGTGGCTCAGATGAAACCCCATTTGGCATTAAAAGAAAAAATGGTAGAAATCAATTCCTGGTTAAAAGTTCAGAGCTCCGTCAAGCTGGGTTGGTATTTGGCTACATTAATGCAATTGCATTTAAGGTTACTACTTCCTCCAATAATATTATCGAAAACTTTCACATTAGGATGAAGAACACTTCTGATACGGTACTCAATGATTTTCAAACGGGGCTGACTGAAGTGCTAGAAATAAGAGAACAACCAAGTAATGGATGGAGTACCTTTACTTTTACAACCCCATTTTTATGGGATGGAGCTTCTAGCATTGTAATTGAAACTTGCTTTAGAGGACAACCAAATAGCCTGGACATAAAAGTAGAAATGACTGATGTAGGCTTCAATGCCAATGCGTATGGAGACTATGTAGATCCATCACTTCAAGGCAACGGGTGTGCGCAACCCTACATTGCGTCAACCACTAGAAGACCTAATGTTAAAATAATTTTGACACCAGCTTTTGCCAATACCGAAAATTATATGAGTGGCGTATACACCGCCCCTGCCCTTGCAGATCTCAATGGTGATGGGTTTGTAGACATGATAATGGGTAATATAAATGGTGGTCTCAATTATTTTGAAGGAAAAATATATGATGTAGGTATAGAAGAACATAAGCCCACTGGAGTAGCCAACCTCAATGTATTCCCGAATCCGGGCAATGGGAGCTTTACGATAAGTACACCTAATATGAGCAAAGCAAACCTAAGTGTGTTTACCCTTAGCGGGAAATTACTCATGAATAAACAAGTAATAGCGGATGAAACCAAGATTGACCTGCAAAGTCAACCAGACGGAATGTACCTCTTTATTCTTCAAGGAGACGGAGAGTTACGAACCGCCAAGGTGATAAAACGATAAGTTGAAAAGGGTGGAAATATTTTCTGCCCTTTTTTAATTTCAAATCTCCTCAGTTTGAAAAAACTAACTTCTCTAATATTATTAACTGCACTCAGTTCTTCTCTCTTCGCTCAAAGCCCGCGTAATCTATATGGCTTTGAAAAATCAAACGATATTCCGGTAATTCATGATGCTAAAAACATAAAACTAGCTTGGACTGGTGGGATTAATAATGCTCAAGTAAATACAATCGACCTCAACCTAGATGGCCTTGATGACCTAGTGTTATTTGATAAAGAAGGGAAAAATTTTCACACCTATATTACCGTGGGGAGCGGTAGCAACGCGCGCTATGAATATGCACCAGAGTACGAGCTAAAAATGCCACCTCTTGATCCTCAAAATCATTGGGCACTTTTTCGAGATTATAATTGCGATGGAAAAAAAGATATTTTTCTTGGGTTAAACAGCGATGTGTATGTTTGGAAAAACACCTCTACCAGTACTAGTCTCAGTTTTTCTAAAGCAAATAATGGCAACAGAATAGAATCAGATTACCGGCAAGGTAGAATGAGGCTTTACGTTAACTCTGCCAACCTACCCGGTATAGCCGATATTGACAATGATGGCGCTTTAGACATTCTTACTTATGCGAATTATAGCATCGAAATGCAATACCATAGAGGGCAAACACCTTGTGAGTTAGATTTTGAAGAAGAAGAAACTTGCTGGGGGCACTTTGTTGAAGGTGGAGCCTCACCTGGTGTAACTTTAAATTCATGTATTCCACACAAGAAAAAAACAATGGATGGAAGCACCACCATACTGCCCATTGATTTGGATAACGATCAGGTGATGGATTTGATTTTGGGAAATAATGCCTTCCCATCATTGGCAGCCCTCTATAATGGAGGTACAGCAAATAATGCTCACATGACTTCACAAATGGTGCACTTTCCTGCATCCCATCCTATAAATATTCCATCGTCTCCCGCGGCTTTTTATGAAGATGTAGACTTTGACGGACTTCCCGATTTACTGGTAAGCCCCACATTGGAAACAAACTATTTGAGTAACAACAAAAAGAGCCTTCACTTTTATAAAAATACAGGTAGCGCGAATTCCCCAAACTTCGTTTTTCAGCAAAAAGACTTTCTTCAAGAAAATATGATTGATGTGGGTGAAAGATCTGTGCCCAGACTTGTAGATCTTAATGGTGATGGAAATCTGGATTTAATAGTTAGCAATAGCTACGCCCACATAAAAGACACTACAATAAGTCACAGCTATTACTATTATCAAAATACAGGAACACCCACCCAACCTGAGTTCACGCTGATAGACACTAACTTTATGAACATTGCTTCTTCTGGAATATCCAGCAATTCTATTCCCTGCTTTGGCGATCTGGATGGCGATGGCGATATGGATGCTTTGGTTGGAAATCTGAATGGAACACTACATTATTTTAAAAACTCATCGCAAACCTCCCCATCCTTCACATTGGTAGCTTCAAATTTTCAAAACATTGATGCCGGTGATTTTGCAGCTCCATTTCTATACGATATTGATAGTAATGGAACTTTAGATTTATTTATTGGCAACCAAGACGGACGGGTTTATTACTACTCAAACAACTCTTCTACTTCTCCTAATTTCACGCTAGAAACCACCATTTATGGAGGGCTTAGTATACCTCCAAAACAATCGGGATATAGCATTCCGTATCTTTTCAAAAAAAATGGTTCAGATAATCTTTTTGTCGGCTCCACTCATTCTGGCATTTATCAATTTGATAGTATCGGCAAAGTGATGAATAGCCCATCCCTACTTCAACCAAACATAGGCTCTGGCACCATTGTAAGTAGCAATAGATTTGAAACGCCTTTTGGCACAAGAAAGAAAAATGGTAGGAATCAATTTTTGATCAGAGCTTCGGAATTGCGAAATGCGGGACTCACCTATGGATATATTTATAGTATTTCATTTAAAATTACAACCAGCTCCAATAATGATATTGAAAACCTGATTATTAAAATGAAGAACACGAGTGACACAGTACTCAATTCGTTCGTAACCCAAGGTTTGGAAGATGCATATGAAGAGAGGATGCAACCAAAACAAGGCTGGCAGAGTTTTGACTTTAATAATAACTTTCTCTGGGATGGGACTTCTAATATAATTATTGAAACATGTTTTAGCAACCAACCAAGAAGCCGAGATGTGCACGTAGAAATGACTGACGTGGGCTTCAATGCCAATGCATTCGGTTCCTACGTAGATTCCTCAGGCAATGCGTCAGGTTGCCAACAACCCTATAATGCAAGCAGCACATTGAGACCTAACATTAAAATAGTATTGAAACCAGCATTTGCAAATACTGAAAATTATAGTGGCGGTTTGTACACAGCTCCTGCCATTGCTGACTTAAATAATGATGGGTTTATGGATATGCTAGTCGGAAACATGAACGGAGGTATTACCTACTATAAAGGCAAAATTTATGAGGTGGGAATCAATGAGTTCAGAAATGAGTCAAATACTTCCTTAAACGTGTTTCCAAATCCCGGCAATGGAAACTTTATGGTAAGTACACCAAACTTAAGCAAGGCTCACATTAGTGTATTTGACCTTAGCGGGAAATTGATTCTTAAACAGCAGGTAGATTCGGATAAAACCAAAATTGATTTATCTGGACAACCAAACGGAATGTATATTTTCATCCTGCAAGGAGAGGGGCAACTAATGACAGCCAAAGTGGTAAAAAACTAAAGCAAAAATATTAGTTACATTAAACTCTCACTCTTAAGCTCTTCTAAAATTTCTTCAAGCTTAGTTAAACTCAGAGGATAATGTAGCCACGATAATGCTTCCACTTCTGTTGTACATACTTTCCAGGTAACTATACTATCAGTCATGTGCTTTTCAAATAACATGGAGTATGCCGTTTGAAGTGGCTCCAGTGTAAGAAGACATCCTTTGCGGTCAATATCCAAACGGATGCTTTCTTTAAAAAAAGTAACCATCTTGTGCACATCCTTTGCGGGAACAGTAAAATTTGAGCATCGCAAGTCGGAAAGAATATCATATTCTGGGTTAAAATCCGGATGGGTAATTTCTCGCTTTTTAAATTCGATATAGTCATCCAAACCAAAGCTAGATCCACAGAGTTCAATTATTAACTTATGCTCTGGTAAAATGCGGAACACATGTTTCATAATATACTTGAGCCATTAGAGTTCGAAATATCGCAAAAGCTATGAAACAACCACTGCTGCCTCACGCTCAGCTATTTCCTTCTTTACCGTTTTGTCAAATACGAAAGGGCCAAATGGAAGCAATGAAGCCAATACAGCTAAAGCCACTTTGCCGATAGGCCATTTGCATAAAACGGCAACTCGAAGACCTACTATTAAATAAGCAATAAATAAAACACCATGTGCCCAACCCGTGTACTTTACCGGCAAGGGATAATCTGCCATGTACTTTAATGGCATCGCGATAAACATTAATAATAGAAAGGACGCCCCCTCTAGAATACTAATAATATGAAACTGCTTTAAAGCCTTTATTTTGTTTTCCATGTTTCTGATTTGGCCGCAAAGGTCGATGCGGAAGGTGGATTTACCAAGCCCTTTTGCATTAATGATTAATGACTAGTGGTGTATATTCATTTACACCTTTCTCATCAAACAAATGAAGCCAGTAAGTACCATTCGGGAGATTACTTAAATCCAGCTCCATATCTAAAAAGCTTTCTTTTATTGGGATTGTACGCAGCCGCTGTCCTTCAGAAGAAATCACCGCCAGATAACCATTTTTAAAACTGCAGTCACAACTTATCGAAACCTTGCCCTGTGTAGGATTTGGGTACAACTGTAAGAGATTATTTCTTCTTTCAATAAGCGATAATGGCTGCCCTATTGCCACGATAATCGTATCATGAACTAAGCATCCAAAACGGTCAATTGCCTGAACGTAATAGGTAAATAGCCCAGCTCCCAACACATTCCCATCAATCAAAAGTTGACGGCTTGTATCGCCCGTACTCCACATAATCTGAGAATAATCGCCCCCAAGGCTAAGTAGTAAACTTTGATTCAATGCGATAGAGGTATCATTTCCAAGGTAAATATCTCCTGCATTTACTATTGCTTCAATTAAAGTGTCTGTAGCGCAATCTCCTTCCGGGTTAAACCCAAAATGATAAAAGACTTCCCCATTCCAAATACGAGGAAAATAAGAGGCTCCAAAATTATGCGCCTTACCCGTACCACTCGTCAAAGTCAATTTACTACTTGTAAAATTTGCAACCTGAGAAGCACTTAAATATCTCAAGTTGGTCCCATTTTGCATCATCAAATAAACGCCTAAAGTATCTCCCGCTTGAAGCGAAATACTACCAAAGTTTACATTGCAAAACTGATCGGCTACAGAAGCTGAAATAGTATCTGTGCCCCACATGGTCCACGCCTGAGCGCTATCTTCCAAGCCAAAATGAGATTTATTTACATAATAAGCAGTTACCCCTGAAACGCCTGCCACAGCCGCCTTTAGAGCAAGGCTATCAATCACCAAACTATCATTGGCAATTAAGTCAAACATGATTCCATTATAGCTTATCGAAGAATTATCAGTAGTGAAGAGTGATTCTTTAAAAGTCATTTCTCCATATACAGCTGAAGCTCTATATACCTCAGACTGCTGAAGTGCAGATGTATTAAAAAAAGGTCCAAAGCCTATAATACTATCCATTGCATTATACCACACAATGGTATCTCCTCCACTTGCGAAAAAGCTCGCACTATCTCCCGCACAAATCGTATCGTTTTGAGTGGCTATGGTTGGGAGACTTTGGCGAATAATAGTTAGAGTATCTGAAAAATCGTTGACCGTAAGGGAATCGCCAGTTGTTATGAGACTTGCGCTTACCATCCATTTGCCACCATTGGATGTATTAATGGCCAATGTTTGAGTAAATGACTCACATGTGTTCACTCCTCCAAAAATGGTATCCCACTCTGTGCTTACACTACTTTGAAGTAAATTCTCCACCTCCCACTTTATCGGAAGGTTGTATGTACTAGGTGCCCCAACATTGGATAATTGGATAAACACAGTATCCCACTCGGTACCACATTTCATTTTTGTGTTTTCGATAGAATAAATGGAGTGTTCAGGAACGCTTAAAGTGTCTATGAGTTGAGAAAAAATTTGCTTGTCTCGCACTCTTTCAAATAATATTTGATGAGCCGTATCATTCATGTGCACACCATCGCCTGAGTCAAAGGTCGGCCCCATTTGTCCCGTGGAATCAGCGAATCCTGTCCAAAAGTCAATTGCGTGAGCTCCAAAATATGATAGAATGCTATCCCTCACACCTTCCTGAATTTGCACCTTGGCAGTGGAAAAATTTCTAGGCTGAGTAGTACAAACCCATACAGGTATGCCTGCACTATCCGCCACCTGAGCTATCAGGATAAAATTGGCCATCTGTTCATTTACTGTAAAACCACCAGCCGCATCATTGGAAGGCATGTTTACTATAATACCGTCCGCTTGCAAGCGAATAGCCTCAGAAACATTGCGCAGCGCGTTAGTGGTGGGTCGCCCCGATGGAGCCACAAACCAATCGGGCATAATATGATAGGTGGTGGTACCGCCTTGTGCCAAGTTGGTAACCTGGTTTTGTGGATTTATGGATTGTAAAAATGTTCGATATCTATTTACCCAGGCATTGGCCGATGATGAAGGCCCTGCCCCAGCAGCTGTAGACGATCCTAATATTACCAAATGGAATGCTTGTCCGCGAACACAGGGATTTAGAGTATCATTTGATTTTCCTGGAATACTTAGAAATACAATAAAAAATAGGGAGAGTAGTGTTTTTTTCATGGAACCAAATTATTGCCAAAAAGGTATGACTAAAAAATTGAACCACTCAAAAGCACACTTGATACCGTCTACTTTTTAATAAGCTTTACCACTGTGTTTTGCCCTCCCGCACTCACATTAAGCAAATAGAAACCTGCAGGCTCAATTTCCAAATTCACTTCAAAGGTATTTACATCTGTAAATGTCATTTCCTTTACCCGGGAGCCGGAAATATTAGTGAGTTGTACTGATACATCTTCATTTACTGGTAAACTAACCGAAACGGTATTTACTGTTGGATTTGGAAACACCTCCAGCTGCAACAGCCCTTTTTCTTCAATTATAGAAATAAGCGCACTATTTTTATACACGTGGCGGTTGGTTATAAAGTAGCCTACACCTCCATTAGGGAAACTCATATCCACAACATAATTATTACTGTCCACAGGAATCAATTGACTGCTCCATGTATTTCCAAAGTCTGATGTTTCAAAAAGCTTCTTGATACCACCATCATCACCAATGGCGTATATCCTTCCATCAGCCATCTCTGCCATCGTAAATATCAAAGAAGAGTCAGCCAGTGGAACAATGTTCCAACCACTGCCTTGATTGCTTCTTACCTGCCCCTTTTCTCCAAATAAAATACCATTGCCTGAAGCGTCAATTACAAAATCTGTGAAGCCCTGATAACCCAAGGTATCGCTATGAACAACTTGCCAAGTGGAGCCTCCATCAGTGGTTTCATATAGTCGGTTGAGATAAGTAGAAGTTTGCACGTAAGTGCGGCCCAATAAGTAGCCGTGTTGAGGGCTCACAAACTCTATTTTGCTAAAGCTTTCTAAAGGAGTAGATATTGAGAATGTATCTAAAGTAGCTCCTCCATCTGTAGAGTGAACCATCATATAATCGCCCACAGCATAAAATTCATTTGGGCTAACCACCTCAACATCATAAAATACCCCACCCGAACTATTGCCATATACCGAGTCCCAATTCAATCCACCATCGGTAGTTTTCATTATGCTATTTGCATAATATTTATTGAAGGGAAACCATGCTCCTCCCACTGCGTAACCCACGTTGTTATTAGCAAAATCAATATCATACATGTAGCTGTCAAACGCAATAGACACGGTGTCCCAGCTATTTCCACCATCGGTGGTTCGTCTCAAAGTTGCCCAATCATTGTAGGCAAAACCAGTATCTGAATTGACAAAATGCAAACATTGAAAACTTCCGTTGCTGATGGAATCTACAAGCTGCCATTGTGAAAATGACGACAAGCTAAGCAAGCATGAAATGGTAAGAAGAAAGTATTTGTTTTTCATAAGGAAAGGTATTGTGTGATACGTGCGACCTCTACCTTATACTCGTTAAAAACCCTGCCTTGGTTGGGTTGTCTCTACTTTTAATTTTCTTCTTTACGAAGGTGGGCCTGTACCATCCTCAATTTTCCAAAAGTGTATTTCCCCTCTTGCTCCTTAAAAACAGCGTTAAGGCTTTGGTGAATATTATTCCCAAAAGCAGCTGTGATTTCCTTCAAATCAGAAGCACCAATCACCTCATGTACCTCTATTTCCCCTTCGGTAATACCTTTAGCCAAATGTCCCTCAATGGTGCTAACGGCCATTTCGCGCTTCTCGGCAATTTCATCTGGCGTAAGTCCGCCCTTTACCATTTCATAGGTTATTTTATAAGTCTCGCCTTTTGGCTTTTTGGCTTTGCTTTTTCGCCCTGACTTGGTACTTAAGTTTTTAGGATTATCCTTGAGGTGAGTTTCCGTGGCTTGCTGTAAATCTTCTCTGAGATTTTTACGCTCAGCTTCAACTTTATCCAACTGAGTAATTTCCTCATCATTTAGCATGCACTCACACAGTCGGCTCACTTTGAGCAAATCTGTGATTGTAACCATTATCAACTGATCGATTTCTTCCAGCAGATTTACATAAGCTTTGGTGCGCGAAAGCTGACTCACCTCTCCAATATGTATCAATAGCTCCTTGGCTCTGGATTTTAAAAAGCCTAAATAATACTCCCGGCCTTTTATCAGCCTTTGCTTTAATTTTTCAGTCTCTTCCCGATGAAGCAAGCCCGCCAACTGGCCTCTAAATTTTCGTGTATTATCTTCTTCCGCGGCAAAAGCTTCACGCAAATTATTTAGAGCTGTTTTCATTTCCTCATCCTCAAAATCAAGCTTACCCGCCATTTTGCTTTGCGTGTATTCCACTTGCTTCAAAATTGGTTCAAACGAAAAAGTATTGCCAAGCATTTCAAACAAATACCTCTTCCGTTCACCTTGTAATCTGGTATTTAAATCATCAGCCGCACGAGCGGTCGAAAAGCTTACTACCTGCGCATCACTGCTTATAACGGAAGATAAAATTTTGGTGCGAAGAATTAAACCATCTAATGAGCGAAGGCGTGAAAGCGCCACATATACCTGCCCCGGAGCAAAGGCTTGCCCCACATCTATCACCGCTTTATCAAAAGTTAAACCCTGGCTTTTGTGTACCGTAATGGCCCACGCCAATCTAATGGGGAATTGACTAAAAGTGCCTATCACCTCCTCCTCCAAATCTTTGGTGGATTCATTTACCTGATACTTTTTATTTTCCCACTCATGGCGGCTCAACCAGTATTCGTCATCACCCTCCATGCTTACAGAAATGCTATCGTCACCCAGCTTAGTAACCTGTGCTATTTTTCCATTATAAAAAGCTTTGCTCTCCGAAATATCATTCTTCACAAACATAACCTGAGCGCCAACTCGCAGCTCCAAACTTTCCGGCAATGGAAAAAGCTTCTCCGGAAAATCCTTCTCTACCTCAGCTTCATAATAATGTGAAGGACCATCCAGTTTATCCAGTGCCTCACGATTCATTTTGTCCGCACGATTATTATGGGTGGTAAGAGTTATCACGCCCTCTTCCTCTATTTCTCCTTCACGGAAATGACTGTTCAGCAATTCCAGATCAGCTGGAGTACACACATCATTTCGAAGGTTGTTCAGCACATTAATAAACGTGTCATCACTTTGACGAAAAATCTTATCCAACTCAATGTAGGTGAAGCCTTCTTTTAGCGCCAGCGCTTCAAAAAAGTGAGGACTTCGATAAAATTGCTTCATGTACTGCCACTCGTGATCCTTTACAATAGGTGGCAATTGATACAAATCGCCAATCATCAAAAGTTGCACGCCACCAAATGGTCTTTTGTAATCACCTTTTACGGCACGCATTCTATAATCAATAGCATCCAGCAAATCCGCACGCAGCATGCTCACTTCATCAATTATCAGAAGGTCAATATTTCGCAATACTTTTTTGCGGGCGCTGTTTAGCGAATGGCGGCTTGCCAGTTCTTTTCGGGTGTAAAAACTACTTTGCAGGCTTCCCTGGAATTGTACTGGCTCAGGTAAATATGTTCCGAAAGGCAATAGAAATTGCGAGTGAATCGTCACCCCTTTTGCGTTAAGCGCAGCAATGCCGGTAGGCGCTACTACCACAAACTTTTTATGCGTGGCTTCCGCCAAATTGTGTAGAAAAGTAGTTTTACCGGTTCCCGCTTTTCCCGTAAGGAAAATGTGGCTGGCTGTGGAGTTTACAAATTGGGCAGCCAGTTGAAGTTTGTCGGTAGAAACCTGAGACATGAATTGAGATTTGGAATGATTTGCAAAGTAGGGATAAGGTGAGGGATTATCCAAAAGAGTCATGGTTTATGTCCTTTTTCCCATTATGCGCCCAAGTGCTTATGCTTTCCCCCGAAAGCTTTCGGGGTCAGGTGCCCCCAAGACCCTGCTTACCGGCAGGCAGGGAACCAAAATGTCTCTTACTTTTTTCTCGAGTCAAAAAATTAAACAACCGACCCCAATAGCTATCGGGGAGCTCATGAAGTCTTATTTAAACAATAAAAGAGAGGTGAATAAAAGTTTATCTCTTACTTTTTTCTCGAGTCAAAAAAGTAAGCAAAAAGTCCCAGGCTACTCAGCTTTTCCTTGAAGCCTACATTCCCTTCCGCTAAAATTTAGAAACTCATTCCGCATACCTGCGGAACTCAAACAGCCTAAATTTTTACGCTCCACTTCATTTGGCTTCTTACGGAAAAGATGAAAGGCCTATCCATCGAAACAAGTTTCCCCTCAAGACAATTAAAAGACGTACAGAAGCAAAGCGGTAATAAATCGGGTATAATGAAAATACATTTTCGTGATGTGACCGGCTTCATTGCATCTCCGTAAAAAACAAAGCTGAACTTTCACAGGAGTGATCAGCGAATGAAGCGCAGCGCCATTGTCACACTGAGCGCAGTCGAAGTGGGCTCTGATCGCGAATGAAAGTGAAGACGTAGTTTTTGAGGAGAGGGAATGCAGCCTAGATTTTTGCTTCCTTTTTATCAATGAAAAAGGAAGAGCCCCGTGGCTTGAGCAAAAAGGAAAAGATAAAAACAATTCACCCTTCGATACGACCTCCCTGCGGTCAGTCACTCAGGGTGACGATCTGCAACACAGACAAACACTACTTCTTTACGAACCTTTTATTCACACGCTGTTTACCTTGGAAAAACTCCAAAACATAAACCCCACTCTTCAACTCCCCCACAGGAATCCGGCTCTCCCCTTCATCACTCACAACACCTTCCAGCACTCTTTGCCCATGAATGTTACAGATACTGTAAGGAGCTAGCCCATTTTCGTTAAGCTTAATGGAAAGAAAATCTGAAGCAGGGTTGGGATATAATTCAAAACCACTATTCTGCAATTCAGGAATAGATGTCAACTGTTCATTTTTATACACCTCACGCCAGGTAGCAAAATATCCTGCGGTACTGGAGGAAATACTAAAATCCACTAAACCACCTGTGGTCCATTTGGTAGAAAACTGTTTTTGCCAGCTACTGCCCCAGTCTGATGAGTAAAATAGTACACTTGTGGTATCATCGGAATCGCTACCCAATCCATAAATATGTCCATCTACTTCTTCTATCTGGTGAATAAAAAAACTGTTATCAGAAATCGCAACCTTTTGCCAGCTGTTTCCTCCATTGGTAGTACGGAGTACATAATTGTCATTTCCCACAATAAGCCCGTTTCCTGAAGATGTCATCACAAAATCAAGGGCGAAATTGCTTGCTGTGTCTTCATGAATGCTTTGCCATGAACCACCGCTATCGGTAGTTTTGAACAGCTTGAAAAGATGCCCCACAAAAGAATTGGACCTAACCAACACATAACCTTCATTGGCATCTAAAAAACGTATTCGGGTGTATTGCTCCGTTCCCCACGGGAGATTGGAAACTGAAGCTGTATCGTAAGTAAGGCCTCCATCATCTGAGTGTAACATTCCCTCCTGACTGGTGGCAAAAAACTCCATATCGCTTACCGTAGCCACATAATTGAAAACTCCTCCAGCACCTCCTACATGAATAGAATCCCAGCTAAGGCCGGCATCCATAGTTTTATAAATAGCATAAGGATAATGCACGCCATGTGGAAACCAGGCTCCGCCCACCGCATAACCTACGCTGGCATTGGCAAAGGCCATATCATGAAGGTATCCAGTAAAGTTGAGCGGAATAGAATCCCAGGTCTGCCCGCCATTGGCCGTGCGCCAAATAACACCCGGCTGGGCATACACAAAACCCGTATCGGCATTTATAAAGTGGATAGAATTAATACTCCCATGGGTGATGGTGTCAATGCGGTTCCACTGTGACTGGCCCTGAAAAGCCAAAAGAGCAAAGCATACGAGAAAGTAAATTTTTGACTTCATAGGAAGGTGTATTGGAGTAGCAAGAAATTGGGGCTTCAACTACATAGACGTGGGGAATGGAGAAAGGGTTGGGAGCTTTTATTTCTTACGTATTCAAAAAAGCAAAATGTAGACAATTCTCCGTTGTTCAGTTTTCAACATAGCTTCAAATTGGCTTGATGACAAATCAAGAACAATTTGAACTTAAACTCAAAGAGTTAAGACTCAAAGCTGGATTATCTAAAGGGTGTTTTGCCAACAAGTCAGAGATAGATCAAACTTATAACGAGCATTAGTTAAGTCATGTCAAGATATTGTTCCCATGCCGCAGACTTCAATTCATCTCCATGAATTGAAGTTAAATCTATATCATACCTCACATCTGAAATTCTAGAACTAAGTGACGTGCTAAGCATTTTTGGAATCAATCTAGGAAAATCTCCCTCAACACTATACACAAAAGCGGAGAGTATATCATATCCAGATTGGCGATAGTATTCCTCATGCAAAGGGCTGTAATTAGCTGATAGCAATAACTTGTTAAACTTAATAACTAAATCAGGACGAGACTTAAATTGAACATCTCTAATCAATTTAACCAGATCTGCTAGATTGACCCCAACTTCGCTAATTGCGGTGACCAGTTGGAAAGAGACAAAGCTAAGCTGTTTGTTTATGGGAGCCACCAATTGCTCAATTCCATTAATAGTGTGAATACGTTTACTATTTCTTGTTCCTTTCACCTCAAGACTCCAATTTGGAAAGGAAAAATCGTGTTTTTCCTGAAGCGGACCTTTCCAGCTTTCCAAAGCTTTTTGAGGATCTATTTCGCATAGTTTTTCGAGCACAAGTAATTCACAAATAAGCCCAATCTGATTGCTTTCCGAAAGAATGTCTTTATTCACTTTACCCCAGAAAGTAAGCCAATTTCGAATAACCATCTGCACTGCTATTACTGGTGCCGTACCACGTTGAAGAATCTCAGTGACTATTTCGCGTACTACTTCGGTAAATTCTTCGAGATAATCTGAAATGCTGCATGCAAGATCAATGAAACGCCTAGTAGAGCCACTGTGGAACCTATATTCGACAAGTTGAATTTCAAGACCATTGACACCCGGATCATTGAGATGCTTTGATTGTGCCTCCGGAGCCTCAATAGCCATATGGTAATTATCTAAGTGATCTCGAAAAAGGTGAATAATAACTGGATCAGCATCATCCAAGGTAATAGTGCTAGTTAGATAGCCACCGCTAACGCCATCTGGAGCTGGCAAGGTTGACCATATTTCACTTGTAAAATCTTCGAACTTCATATCAACTGTCCAAGATAACTGTTAGGTTCCTGTGGACTTTCGGGCAAAACTATAGCAATACCTAAAAGGTCAACATGTGCTGTTTTCACTCCATAATACAGATTGACCCTAACATTTGCTGAAAGGGGTAGCTGCGGCTGTATTCGCGCCCTGCTTTCTTTGGCAACTAGATATAATAGCAGCAAAGGATTTTGAGAATCTCTATTATCGTATGGACTACTAGCTCCCTCTACCAAGTCTATACGCAAGTGAGGGGACTCGGTGAGTACTCCGATGTTATACCCCTTCTCACTATACCTTCTGCTCCTACCAAGAGGATTGATCTGGAGTCCTCCAAAATCTACAGGATTAACTCCTAATGTTGGATTCGCGTTACCGACCACAGCTACACTCCATTGCGTAAGCTCGGGACTAGCATGATTAAGTCTCCGGTCAATGTATTCTAGCAGCAATTGATCAGGAAGACCAGGCCCTCCGGTACTTTCAGTGCCTGCGAAACTATAGCCATTTAAAAATTCTAGTACTATTGCACCATCTACTTTATCATTAGATAGAAATACACCTGTGTCATTAACATTGGTGAAATCCGTATCATTATCAATGGCTTCAATAAACCGACTTCCTAAATACCAGTTTTCGCGAAGCACTTCTGGTTGATCAAGAGGAAACCATATGGTTTGGTTAAGCGACTCGCTGAAAGATGTTTGCCTCATCATCGCTGCTCCCATTTTATTAGGAGCAGTTACGCTTAGGGTGCGATGATCACGAATAGCAAGTGCCATTTGCATTGGAGTAAGACCATCCTCTTCGTAGCGGTAAATTTCACTACGGAGTTCCTGCTCTACCAAAGCAAGGTGTTCGAAAAATTCCCAGATTCGGGCAGTAGTATGGATACGGGTCAAATCTTCATAGCCGTGACGGTAACCAAACCAGCGGGCCATTTGTAGGAGTGTATCGTACTGGCGACTTTCACGCAAATAATAGCTAATCATGAGCCCTTCAAGCGTTAGCCCACGTGACAACTGATTTCCACCAACAGCAATCACTTTTATTTCTTCCCCGGTAGTATAATCTAGAGTATCGTCTGAACGACTATTAAGTTCCAGCACCTGAAGCACCTGAAACACTCTATCAAGCTCGGTCCAAACCTCATTATAATCAGGCAGAAAGTTTTCGAGTTTCAAATCCCTATTGATAGCAGCGGCATTTTCCGAGTAATCATTCCACATTTCCCTCATATCATCTTTCAGTGCCGCGCTTTGAACCGCATCTCTATAACGACTTTTCAAATCTTCCATGTACCCCTCTACAATACGCTTTGCTACCGCCATTTCATCAATTATATGGGAAACATGCACCAGCATACTCATTGGCTTTTCCTTTTGTAAGCGAAGGTTTCTGACCGCACAGCCCAAAAGAAACTGATCTATTGATCGAGCCAAGCTTGTAGTAATTTCGCCTGTACGATACAACTGATTCCTCTCGGATGGAATTTGTTGGACAAAGTAATCCGAGAGATCGCCCTGAAAAATGCGGGCAGCTCCAAAGTACCCTTCAGGTTTGGGTAGCGAAACAACAAAGTTCCTCGGATAAAGATCGTCTTCCAGCCCATCATGTTCAGTAGTCAAATCGATAAGCGCATTTGCAAACGGTGTCGCTGTGTAGCCAACGTAAGTTTTACGCGAAAAATAACTCAGCAATGTGCGAATACGCTCGTTAGTACGTGTAGGATCTGCATCAGGGTCATTGGCATTCCCATCCACAGATGCCTGATCAGCCTCATCATCAATTATCAGTATTGGCATGTTTGCCCGAGCCTCTGAGTTTGCCTCAGATACATATTCTATTAATCTTTCAAGAACACGCACATTTTTCTTAACTACAGCAAGTGTTGGTGTTACTCGCTCACAATAGCCGGAAAAAAGTCCATGTGTACCCTGAAAAAAGTCACTATCCGCAGAAGTAAGCCTATTCCATGCTTTGGCAGCACCTGGCTGAGCTATGTACGCTCCCTCACTTTCTACATCCCTTATTCCTGTAAGTTCCTGATCCAATCTTACCTGGGTCTGTCTACGCAATACATTATGAATACCTGCTAGAACAACTATGAATTTGTATCCCGCATCCGCTGCTTTTGCAATTAGAGTAGTGAAATTGGCTGTTTTACCACTTTGAACATAACCTACTACCATACCCTTGTAGCTAAATTCTTTTCGAGCTGGGTTGGCTAGCTTATCCATAATACGATAGGTCGCATCATCTATACTTCTTACCACTTTAGCCGCTGAATCCGGACCGTACTTGCGGGTCAATTCGCGGGAGAGGTGATCTTCTAATCGTTTCCAGTAATAGCTGCTTTCGTCATTGTTATGGATATCCCACCATTCAGGATACCACTCTTCGTGCAGCCGAGGGTCTGATACTACTGAAACTGGAATAAGAATGGCACCATCATGTGAGCGTTTGTATTGAGTTTTTTGTAGAAATCGCTCTTCTATCGCTCGTAAGGATTCTTTATCCGGCTTTTCTCGAGTTATCGGATGAGTAACTTGTTCCAGTTCATTATTTATATCAAAAGCCTCGACCCCTACATGATTGAAGTAACCATAAAGATTTTTGGCAATTTGTTCAATGTATTGTTCTTCCATGGCTCAAAGGACTTTTTCTTCTATTAGTCGTTCCAGCGTATTTGCACAAACAGACTTGAAAGTGTCAAACAGTTGGGCATTTTGATCAGATTTGTTATATAACTCAGCAAAGGCTAGCGAAAAAATAAAAGCATCCAAAGCATCAGTTATGGCTTTATTAGTGCTACTCCTGTATACTTTTTCATAAAAAGGGTGATTGGAATTGACAATGACTTTAAAGCGCTCACCCGGGTGACATACAATCTTCCACAGTCTGCCTTTTTCGAGAGTGTCCGACACAATTTCAAAATCTTGGCTTTTACCATACTTGCTGAACTCATGTAGTTTATTGGCCAGCCATGTGCCTCTTGGATTACTCACATGCACTTCTTCTTTGCCCCCCACTTCAGAAGTATGTGTAGTGATCTTATTCTCCTGAATCAGCCCTTTTGAGATTTTGCTCACTTGGGGCGCCTTTCTACGAAAGTTATTATTGACCTTTTTCTGATCACCAGATTTGTTGTACGCAGTCTTGGCCTGCTTTACCACTATAGGATTCACTTGAGTTTTCAGGTGCTGAGCTAGGAGTTCGGGAAACTGCACCCTATTCTTATTTACTGTAATGCGAAAAAGTGCATCAAGTTCTGGGTCTATGTCTATGCTAATACGGGCCAGCTTGTCATGCTCATCCTTTGCCTTAGTAAAGTGCCAGCCCCCAAAGCGAATAATGCGGTTAGCTCGGTAGATATAATAACCCTGAGCATCGTTCCAAGAGAGCAAACCCTTGCCTTTTGTCCAAGCTTCAGAAGAAGAGAAGGCTTGCTGATTAGGCATCACCCAACCTTTAATTTGAATTGCTTTGTTATAACCATCTATATGCAATTCTTCTTGGCTAGGCTTAAGCACTACTTTATTACTATGTTCTTCTTCGCGAAGAAATGGATCCCAAGGACTGATGGGCTCTCCATTAATGCGGATATCAAATGTACCTGTAGTAGCTACTGTTCCATCCAAAAAACGGTGATATACCATACCCAAATGCAAACGCAGCCTGCTAAGTAGACGAATGAAATAGTTGCGCGCCAGCTTTCCATTTTCATATGAATGGTAATCCCTATCAATGTTAAAAACATCGTCCCAGCAAACAAGAGTTCCTTGTTCACCTATTTCTATACTTTCAAGCTCAAGTAAATCGGTAATATCACTTTCATCAAGCTGTAACAATGTCCATTTTTGTGTTTCTTCCACCTTGTCTATATCCCAGCGAAAACCACAAAGAGATGATTTGCTTTTTTTACTAATAACTGTCAATACATTACAGTGACTAAGGGAAGCTGTTTTCATCCCCATACCAAACTTCCCTAAATCTTGATCTTCGTAAGTGGTTTCGGTACCCAGACGCATTGCTTCCTCCAGTACGTCAGCTGTCATGCCGCCACCATTGTCCTGAATGCGACATACAATTGCATTGCTTGCATCAGGCTCAAACCGGATATCCACCCTATTGGCGCTTACCTTTTCTGTTATAGCATTATCGACCACATCGGCAATGGAAGAATAAAGATCGTAGCCCAAACTGCGAAGGGCATGAAAAGTCCGTGGAGCATTAGGAATGCTAATTATTTCTTTCATCTCACACTGATATTGATCTTATGGTTATAGTAGGCTGAATAATATGTTTTCAAGGCAGTTAATCTTTGGTTAGACTTTTTATTTGTTTAAATATGTCATGAACGACATTCCCAATTTGTTTTGCCAAATAAGGCGGCACAGCGTTCCCTACCTGATGAAATTGAGCCGTACGACTACCGCAAAACAGGTAATTATCAGGAAATGTCTGCACTCGAGCTGCTTCGCGCACTGTAAAGCTTCTGCACTGTGCAGGGTCATAATGAATAAAATAATGGCCGTCCTTTGAAATATGACTTGTAACTGTAGTGGCTGCTGTGTTGGGGAGTTGAACTCTGAATCTGTCATTGAACTTTCCACTTTCTGCGGAAGCGTGATCTGGCAATAGTTCTTTTTGATGCTCTGCAAAGTCTTGCATTCTAGGGAAGCGGTGATAATGCTCTGTATAGATTGCAGCAAACAAGTACCTCTTTAAATCTTGAACTAGATGAGAACGAGATTCGTGATTGCAAACCCCACCAAGCTTATCATCCTTGTACCAAGCTCTAAGCGGGTTTGTTTCTGATGGGGTATTATACTTAATGAATTCTGCACCAAAAGATGATGGTTGATTGGAAGTCTTAGGATTCTCCGCAAACCCATTCCAGCTTACGATTTCCTTCTTGAATTGCTTGGTCAGCTTTGTCCAGTTTTCATCTGTGTTTTCAACCTTCTCGTAGATATGTTTTTTTCTACCCTTGACAATACTTGATGAAATAAGACTCTTACTTATTCCACTTCTTATGATTGGTAAATCATCAATTATCGATTCTAAAGTCACTTCCTTACTGACCTTAGCCAAAACACTTGGTTGAATATCCAAATCTTTTCTAATCCCTAGTAGGATGACACGATGTCTTTTTTGAGGCACACCATACTGTTCTGACTTTATTAAATAGTCCGTGTTGTTTTCATAAAGTGGGTTCCCGTTTGCATCAAACGAATCGGGCTTCTTTGTAAGTGAATATATTTTGTATTCAGGCGAATTGTGTTCTTCGAAAACAGAACCAGGTTTTGTTAAATCCCTTAATATCCAATCGAAAACTTTTTCTTCTCCAACCTTGGCTGAGAGTAAGCCTTTTACGTTCTCCATCACAAAAACTGAGGGATGATGTTTCGCGATTATTCGGAGATACTCTTTGTATAAATATACGCGATGATCTTTTGCATCTATACCGCCAACTCTTGATCTACCAACTAATGAATAAGCTTGACAAGGCGGTCCTCCAATTAGAAGCCAATTTTTGGATTGGTTCAAAGCTTTCGATATTCTAGAGTCGATTAAATCCGATGGGAATTTTGGATTTCCGAGTTCGCACAGCCATGCTTCATTTTTTGCAATTTTTGTTTGTTTGGGATATGTGTTGAATAATGAAACTCGTTTCTCCTCTCTTTTGTCAAGGCTTGTTTCTCTCAGTAGTTCGTAATACTTTTCTGGTAGTTTTCCTTTTATAAATTGCCGTGTAAAACTTCTAAGCTCTAATGTTTGATGAGCGTTTTCATCTTTTTCAATTGAAAGCTTAATATTAAAGACCCTTTTATCATTTTCAACCAAAGAAGAAAAACCTTCACCCAGACCTCCCGGACCAGCAAATATGTCTATAACCGGAATAGACATTAAGCATTAAAGTTTAGAAGTTCATGTAGCTCAATACCGAATGTATCAGCCAATCTTTTTAGATTAAGAAGTGATACGTTCTTCTCACCTCTTTCCAATGCACCAATGTAGGTTCGGTGCAATCCTGCTTCTGCCGCCAGCTTCTCCTGAGAGAGGTTTTTCTTAATACGCCTGTCGCGCAAGGACTTACCAAATGATAATAAAAACTCGAAATCGCTATTCATAGAGTTCAAATCTACCAGCCCTCAGGTCGGTTGTCTACACTCTATAAATAGCATTTAGTAAAAAGTTAGATTTAACTTAGAAGAGCTTTTCTTTGTAACTCCCATCTTTAACCTCACACTCCCAAATCACAATAACCTTCCACCCCATTTCTTCAAGCTCGCGTTGGTGTTTTTCATCACGGGCTTTGTTTTTATAGAGCTTATCCTTCCACCATTCAGTGCGGGTTTTAGGTAGGGAGAAGTATTTGCAACCTTCATGAACATGCCAGAAACAGCCATGCACAAAAATTACTGTTTTGTATTTGGGTAAAACCAAATCAGGCTTACCGGGTAGAATTTGTCCTTTATACTTTCCATGCAGATTATAGCGGAAGCCCTGAGCATGGAGATACTTCCTCACCTTCATTTCAGGTTTGGTATCCTTACCCTTTATCCTACTCATATTGTATGAGCGCACCTCAGGTTCGTGTACATCTGCCATATCAAAAACGCTTTGCCCGAAGATAAACAATAGCCAAACTTCAAGTTAATTGAGAATAAACTTTCAATATTTATTGAAAGTTTAAAATATATTATTACTTTAGCCCCATGCAATTAGACGAAGCCAAAAATCAATTCATTCAAGCCTGGGGAGCACTGGGCAGCAGCTGGGGGATAAACCGCACCATGTCTTCTATCCACGCTTTGCTTATTGCCAGCAAAGACGCTATGACCACCGAGGAGATAATGGATACGCTAAAGATTTCGCGTGGCAACGCCAACATGAACATTCGTGCTTTGATTGAGTGGGGTTTGGTGAAAAGAGAAATGGTGGCCGGAGAAAGAAAGGAATATTTTTCTGCGGGAAAAGATGTGTGGGAAATAGCACGTCAAATTGCTAAAGAACGTGCCAAGCGCGAGTTGGAGCCGGTAACTAAAATAGTTGCAGATCTACAAACCGTAGAAGATGACAGTGAAGATGCCAAGCAGTTTAAAGAAACAATGGCCAATCTTCAGGACTTTACCTCTAAGGTAAATGGCACTCTGGATAAGTTTATCAAGTCTGACAAAAACTGGTTTTACAAATCATTGATGAGCCTTATAAAATAGAAGCAAAAAAAATTTACCTACATACTTTCAATTTTTACTGAAACTTCTGTAATTATGAATTTAAATATCCTCGCATACGGTCTTTACTTCGGCATCACTGCCTTTATCATTCTCAGAATTGGTTGGCTATTTTACCACTTTGGCGCAGTATATCTGCATGATCTTTATCCTAACCGACCTGACCTTGCCAACAGCTTAAACAGCATTTTACTAATTGGCTACTATCTGTTCAATCTCGGCTATGTAGCTCTAAACCTCAGCAGCTGGCCACAGCTACAGTCCTACTCCCACTTACTGGCTTTGCTCACCAGCAAAATCGGTTTTATCTGTCTTGCCCTCGGAGCTATTCACTTTGCCAACATGCTGTGGGTAAGACTCCTCAAAAAAGAGAATACAATAAATACTAATCTATAAATTCAATTACCATGACTACGGATTTAACAGTTACCGCCTATTTCATCTACATCCCCATAGCCCTTGTGCTCACATGGTTTGTAGCTCGCAATCTTTTCAAAAACGGACTTGTGTATATGCGCGACATCTTTAACGGAAGAGAAGAAATTGCGGTGAGTACCAATCAACTTTTCAAAACGGGTTTTTACCTTCTTAATGTTGGTTTTGCTTTATGGATCCTCAAAATGTATCAGCTGGAAAACACCCAGGAAATGATTGAGGCTTTGAGCCAAAAAATTGGTGGCTTCAGCATTTACCTCGGTGCCGTACTTTTTGTAAATCTGTTCATGTTTTTTAGAGGTAAAAAAGCGGCTCGTCAAAACAGAGAAGCAACTGAACGCAGAGCCCGCATGATTCCTAATGCTGAATAGGGATGAAAACCAAGAACAAAGCTTACGTGCAAAAAACCGCCACAATCGCCAACCTCATTGGGTTGGCGATCCCGTTCCTTTGGATAACTATTTATGTTTTGCAGCAAGCTGGGTTTCCAAATGGATTATACTGGTATCAAGATGTAGAGTACCCAATTTCTTTTCTTGTAGGATGCATGACGATGTTAGCCACAAGCTTCTCTGTTGCCGGATGTGTAGCTCAGCGCAAAATAGCCTCTAAAGCAGTGTTCATTTTTGCAAGTGTTGGCACCGCTCTACTGGCACTTACAACAGGAAGCTTTCTTGGTAGCATAGTCTTCTTTATAGAGTACCACACCGGCATTGACTATGAAGTTTCTGTTGACCTTCTGTTGAAATATATCGGGATTCCAACCTTATTTTTTGCAGTGGTGGGTGCTATCCCTGCGGGTATTTTTGGAGGAATTGGTGGCTGGTTGATTTATATAAGAAACAAACCCCAGAATTTCTGATTAGTCAATCATCTCTATAATCATCCCTGCAAATTTAAAAATTATTTTTAAATTTGCAGGGATGATTGCTTATGATACATCGCTTAATCACAGAAGAGTTTAACTATTTGCTACAGCATTTTCCGGCTGTAGGTATAGTAGGAGCACGTCAAGTAGGCAAAACTACCTTGGCCAAAAGTCACTTTGACGATAGACAAAAATTTGTATATCTCGATCTGGAAAGAAATTCGGATAGAGCCAAGCTTACAGATGCCGAACTGTTCTTACAATCCAATGAAAATAAAACGGTGATTTTAGATGAAATCCAATTTATGCCCGAGCTTTTTCCCTTGCTACGTTCGCTTATTGATGATAATCGCAGGGCTGCTCGGTTTATCATTTTAGGCTCCGCTTCACCTGCCCTGCTCAGGCAAAGTTCTGAAAGTTTAGCTGGGCGCATTGCTTACTTACTCTTGCGCCCTCTTAATTTACTGGAAGTGAAAACCACTAAAACCTGGCAAGAGACGTGGCTTTTGGGTGGGTTTCCTGAGCCTTTACTAAAATCTCAAAACCGTTTTGCCTCCACTTGGCAGCAAAATTTTATCAATAACTATATACAGCGTGATTTACCCGCTCTAGGTCTAGCCGCAAACCCAAATACAAGTTTGCGACTGCTGCAAATGCTGAGCTCTAACCAGGGTTCTACCCTAAATTTTTCCGTGCTAGCAAGATCTTTAGGAGTTAGCATGCCTTCTGTAAAAACATATTTCAGTTACTATGAAAATGCCTTCTTAGTATATAGCCTAAAGCCCTGGTCTAGCAATCTTAAAAAGCGAATTGTAAAGTCGCCTAAAGTATTTTTTACCGATACTGGAATGTTGCATCATTTGTTAGGTATAAAAAATTTTAACAGCCTGATGGGGCATCTCGCAGTAGGACATTCTTGGGAAGCTTTTGTGATAAATCAACTCATTACCGTTTTGAAACCTGATGATGAATACTACTTTTATCGTACTCAGGATGGTGCCGAAATCGATTTTTTGGTAAGGCGAAATAATAATTGGTTGCTTGCTGCCGAGATAAAACTATCCAACTCTCCCACTCTTACCAAAGGCACCCACATTGCTATGGAAGATTTAGAATTAAAGCATCTTTTTGTAATCACTCCTGAAGCTGATAATTACTACATCAAAGAGAATATTGAGGTAATTGGTTTGCTTGATATTTTGGAAAGAGTAGAGCAATGGTAAGCCCAAGCTGGCAAAAAAAAAGGAGGACTCTCGTCCTCCTTTATATCTCAAAAGCTCATCCTTCGATACAACCTCTCTTCGGTCGGTCACTCAGGATGACATTCGTGTATTACATATTTCTACGGTACTGCCCACCTACCTCAAACAAGGCATTGGTGATTTGGCCTAGTGAACAGAACTTCACTGCTTCCATCAGTACATCAAACATATTTTCATTATGAATAGCTGCTTCCTGAAGACGCTTTAGCCATTTACCGGTAAGGTCTTCGCCACGCTTGTGAAGGCGACCCAACATATCTATCTGGTATTGTTTTTCTTCTTCCGTAGCGCGGATTACTTCACCCGGACGAACCGTTGGTGAACCTTCAGAACTCAAGAAAGTATTCACACCTATAATTGGGAATTCACCTGTGTGCTTAAGGGTTTCGTAATACAGGCTTTCTTCCTGAATCTTTCCACGCTGATACATGGTTTCCATGGCACCAAGAACGCCTCCCCTTTCGGTAATGCGGTCAAATTCTGCCAAAACAGCTTCCTCTACCAAGTCGGTCAATTCTTCAATAATGAAACTTCCCTGTGTTGGGTTTTCATTTTTGGCAAGACCTAATTCCTTATTGATAATCAGCTGAATCGCCATCGCTCTTCTCACGCTTTCCTCAGTTGGGGTGGTAATCGCCTCATCATAGGCATTGGTGTGT
Source organism: Owenweeksia hongkongensis DSM 17368 (assembly GCF_000236705.1). NCBI lineage: Bacteria > Pseudomonadati > Bacteroidota > Flavobacteriia > Flavobacteriales > Owenweeksiaceae > Owenweeksia > Owenweeksia hongkongensis. Next base: position 1,579,204 of record NC_016599.1, read on the forward strand.
AGCGAGTTACAGTTATCATAAATAGCATACAAAGCTTGAAGCGTGGTACGGATATCGTTAAACTGAATTTCTTGAGCATGCAGCGAACGACCCGAAGTTTGAATGTGGTATTTCAACATCTGAGCACGAGCATTGGCACCGTACTTTTCCTTCATGGCTTTCGCCCAAATTTTACGCGCAGCACGTCCAATCACCGCGTATTCCGGGTCGATTCCATTAGAGAAGAAGAAACTCAAGTTTGGTCCAAACTCGTTGATGTCCATTCCGCGGCTCAGGTAATATTCCACGTAAGTGAAACCATTGGCCAAAGTAAATGCCAACTGCGTAATTGGATTGGCTCCCGCTTCTGCAATGTGATATCCCGAAATAGAAACTGAGTAGAAGTTTCTAACCTTTTTGTCAATAAAGCTTTCCTGAACGTCACCCATCAGGCGAAGGGCAAATTCAGTAGAGAAAATACAGGTGTTTTGTGCCTGATCTTCTTTCAAAATATCCGCCTGAACGGTACCACGAACGGTAGCCAGCGTTTTAGCTTTTATCTCATTGTACACTTTTGCATCCAAAACCTGATCTCCGGTAATACCGAGAAGCATCAAACCAAGGCCAGCGTTTCCAGCTGGAAGATCTCCGTTTACAGCAACTCCAGAAAGGGTTTTGGTAGTATCCTCCCCCCCGCTGCGCGTACCCCCTCCAGCGGGGGACACATCATCATCGCCATGCATGGCTTCTTCGCTGCGGGCAGCAATGGCGCCTTGGTATTGTGGCCGTTGAAGACCGTTGTCATCATAAATTTCTTTTAACTTTTTATCCACCTCAGCTTCCAGCCCGTTTTCACGGATATACTTTTCGCACTGCTGATCGATAGCGGCATTCATAAAGAAAGCCAAAAGCATAGGCGCAGGACCGTTAATCGTCATACTCACAGAAGTGGTAGGCGCACAAAGGTCAAAACCTGAATATAGTTTTTTGGCATCGTCAAGGCAGCAAATGCTCACCCCTGAGTTACCAATCTTTCCGTAAATATCTGGTCGGTGATCTGGGTCATTCCCGTAAAGGGTAACCGAGTCAAAAGCAGTACTTAAACGCGCAGCAGGCATATCCTGGCTCACATAGTGAAAACGTCTGTTGGTACGCTCTGGGCCACCTTCTCCGGCAAACATCCTCGTGGGATCTTCACCCGTTCTTTTGAATGGGTAGATTCCCGCTGTGTATGGAAATTCTCCTGGTACATTTTCCTGAAGGTTCCATTGAAGTAAATCTCCCCAAGCTGTGTAGCGAGGCAATGACACTTTCGGAACCTGAGTGTGACTCAAGGATTCCGTGTGTGTTTTTATTTCAATCTTTTTGTCCCTTACGGTAAAAGTGTACACCTCATCCTTGTACTTTTTCACCTTTTCTTCCCAATGCACCACGATGTCCCAGTTGTGCGGGTCGAGGTCTTTTTTTACTTCCTTGAATTTGGTGATAAGAGAAGAAATTATGTCTTCGTTTTCACCCTTCGATACAGAGCTTCCTGCGTCAGCCCCACTCAGGGTGACATTCCCCATTCCGTCAGGCTGAGCGGAGTCGAAGCCTTTCAACAAATCCGGGCCACCAAAAGTAAGTACCGCTTGGTACAAGCCATATAGCTTTTGTGCTACAGCAGATTGATCTTTGGCTTTCTTATCATAAGCACGGTTTCCTTCAGAAATTTCAGAGAGGTAACGTGTACGATTTGGTGGAATGATGAAAATCTTTTCACTCATCTCCTCGCCACTTTGAAAGCTGGTTTTTAATTGCTCAGCGCCTGTGCGCTCTACAATTTTGTCCATCAATGAACGGTACAATTGGTTTGTACCCGGATCATTAAACTGGCTGGCGATACTTCCAAAAACAGGCATCGTCTCCGGGTCTTTATCCCAAAGCTGATGATTGCGCTGGTATTGTTTTTTTACATCGCGTAAAGCGTCCAAAGCTCCACGTTTGTCAAATTTGTTAAGTGCAATAATGTCTGCAAAATCAAGCATGTCGATTTTCTCCAACTGAGTAGCAGCACCATATTCAGGGGTCATCACATATAGTGAAACATCACTGTGTTCAATGATTTCGGTATCACTTTGACCAATACCCGAAGTTTCCAAAATGATTAAATCATAATTGGCAGCCTTCAAAATATTCACCGCTTCCTTTACGTGCTTGCTTAGCGCCAAATTACTTTGACGGGTAGCCAATGAGCGCATGTAAACACGGTCATTGCGAATGGCGTTCATGCGAATACGGTCACCCAAAAGAGCTCCACCCGTTTTACGCTTGGATGGATCTACAGAAATAATAGCGATGGTTTTATCTTCAAAATCCATCAAAAACCTGCGAACCAACTCATCTACCAAAGAAGACTTTCCGGCACCACCGGTACCTGTAATACCCAAAACCGGGGTTTTTACTTCTTCCGCTTTTTTATCAATAATGTCAAGAATTTCCTTGCTCTCTTCCATGTAGTTTTCGGCAGCCGAAATAAGACGGGCAATAGCGGGCTTAAACTTTTCGTCAAGCTGATTCACCTCACCGTTTATATCATTTCCGGTAGGATAATCTGCCTGCTCCACCATATCGTTAATCATTCCCTGAAGGCCCATTTCGCGGCCATCGTCAGGTGAATAAATACGATCAATGCCATAAGCATGAAGCTCCTCAATTTCTTCAGGAAGGATAACTCCACCGCCACCACCAAAAATCTTGATGTGTCCGGCTCCCTTTTCCTTTAGTAAATCGCGCATGTATTTAAAATACTCAATGTGCCCACCTTGGTAAGATGTCATGGCAATGGCCTGCGCATCTTCTTGAATAGCGGTGTTCACCACTTCCTCTACAGAACGGTCGTGACCAAGGTGAATCACCTCGCAGCCAGTAGATTGAATGATACGTCTCATGATATTGATAGCCGCATCGTGGCCATCAAAAAGTGAGGCTGCCGTAACAATTCGAACTTTATTCTTAGGGGTATATGGAGCTGTTTGTTGCATATCGTGATTTTTAAAGGATGGCAAAGGTAAGCAATGGTGTGGCTAGCCGCCAAACGTGGAATTGGTTGATTGGGGAATTAGTTGAAATGTCCACCCTCGCCCTTCGGGCACTCCCGCCAGCGGGAGACAAAACCCTATCCCCCTCTGGAGGGGGTGGCTGAAAGCTGGGGGAGGACCAGTTAACTTTTTAACCAATTGACCAGTCAACTAATTAACTTATCAACTATCCCCCAGATGCTCAATACACTCCAGCTCCACGTCAGAAAAGTAGAACTTTAAAATTTCGCGGTAGTTGTAGCCTCGCTTGTCCATTTCCATGGCGCCATCTTGTGAAAGGCCCACTCCATGGCCGTAGCCATTACCTTTTAAGATTAGGTTACTACCCGATTCCTGAACAGTAAAATAGGTGGAGCGTAAGCGAAACTTTGTCCGGAGACTGGTCAGTTTAAGACGTTTTCCTTTGTATTCAAAGTAGGCAACTCTTCCATTTCTTTGGTCAAAGTTGAGCCAGGCTTTGTGTAAATGAACATCATTAGAAACGCCCATTTTGCTTGCCACATATCCGTAAAATTCTGATTTGGAAACTGTTTTTTCCCAATTGTAACTTCCTACATTCAGACTAAAAGTATCACGTTGTGGCTTTAAATATTCAATAGCTTTTGACCAAGCATGATCTGACCCCACAGTGTATCCACCACTATTGGCATGAAAAACACCAAGTATAGGCTCGCAATCATAGGTTACAATTACGGTGTCTTTAGTGCAATCCACCGCGTCTTGAATTGCTGCAGAATAACGATAATGCGCTTTGGAAAAATACACCTGAGATGTAACATCATCTTTCAGGTTGTAACCATCGCGTATGTGTTTGTTCCAATTTCGTAAAACAAAAGTGCGCGCCAAAACCGCTTGAGCCTTAAAGTATTCCGGGTTCAACTCATGCCCACCTTCACTTTCTACTACGCCCCCCACATAATCTTCTATATCTACAATATTTACCACCTGCACATAGCCATCATAAATTCTTAGCTGCAAATCGCCATGATAAACGCGCCATTTGCCGGCTGCATAAATTCTAAACTCCTTTTTGGGATCCTTGCTACGAATGAGCACTGCATCATAAATTCCAAGATTGTTATCACCCTTTTTGGCTTGCACATCTTTACCATATCTGATGATGGAAAGTTTACGGTTTTCCTCTTCCTCAAATACATCAAGCACCGTATCAATCGGTCGAAGCTTATCATCCAAAGCAATAAGATAATACGCTCCCGTATCAGGAATGATGGTAGCCGAAGTCAGATTATCTGTAGAGAACAAACGAATCTTCACATCCAAAGCCCAAAGCGATGGGCTGAGGAAAAGGGTTAATATGAGTAGCTTGAGTTTCATTATTCTACGCTCCAACTTCTTCCACAATAATCTTAGCTGCCCTTTGCGAAGCCCCCGGTCCACCGAGTAGTTCCTTTAGCTTTTTATACTCTTCGGTAAAATAGCCCTTGTTGCTAATGCACTTTTCCAGCTCCTTTTGAAGCTTGGCAACATTCATATCGGCCTGTATCATTTCCTTCACCACTTCCTTATCCGCAATAAGATTTACCAAAGAGATATAATTCACTTTGATTAACTGACGAGCAATGTGGTACGAAATCCAATTGCCTTTATAGCACACCACTTCAGGAACTTCAAAAAGTGCTGCTTCTAAAGTTGCGGTGCCTGAGGTTACCAATGCGGCATCGGCAATTTCAAATAAATCGTAAGTCTTCCCTGAAAGGGTAGCCACATCTTTTAAGTCTGCTACTTTTTTGTAAAAATGTAAATCCTGAGATGGCGCCATGGCCAACACCAATTGGTGGTCTTTAAACTTGCGCCCGGCCTTTAGCATGGTAGGCAACATACTTTGTATTTCCTGCTTTCGGCTTCCGGGAAGAATGGCAATCACAGGCTTGCTTGGATCAAGGCCCAATTCTTTTTTGTGCTCTTCGGGCTTAAGATTTTCACGTCTTTCGATGGCGTCAATAAGTGGGTGTCCCACAAAATCAACCTCCATATCAAAGCGTGCATAAAAGTCTTTTTCGAAGGGAAGTATACAAAGCATTCTGTCCACATCTCGCTTTAGCTTGTGCACTCTGTTTTGCTTCCAGGCCCAAATTTGTGGCGAGATATAATAAATCACCTTGATGCCTTCTTTCTTGGCCCATTCGGCAATTCGCATATTAAAACCAGGGTAATCAATAAGGATAAGAGCATCAGGCTTGTAAGCCTTAATATCTTCTTTGCAAAACTTAAGGTTGCTCACTATCGTGCGGATATTGAGCACCACTTCTACAAAACCCATAAAAGCTAAATCGCGGTAATGCTTGCGCAGCAAACCGCCCACAGCCTGCATGCGGTCACCACCCCAAAAGCGGAAATCGGCCTGAGCATCCTGGGCTGCAAGCTCACGCATTAGGTTGGCACCGTGTAGGTCGCCACTGGCTTCTCCGGCTATGATGTAGTATTTCACAAGTATATTTTGAAACTATAAAATTAGCCCCTGAGGGGCATCTTAAATCATTAAGGCGAAAAAGATTATAACAGAAACCTGTAGATAAAAATCACCACCAAATAAACCACACTGATGGAGAGAATGCCGCGCCCGATTTCTTCTTTATCAAACTTTAGACTGAGGAAAAACAGACCTGCATTGATGATCATCCCAAGGGTGATAATCTGCACATTTACCTGCTTGATAATGTCACCTTCAAAACGCTGAATGCCCACCAGCTCTGGACGAGATTCTATCATTAATAAAATTCCGAGCAGTGGCATCAACAAACCGATGACTAAACCCAGCAGCCACTGTGGCGAAAGATTTTTGAACATGTATGTGTGATTTTTTTAAACTAACGAAAAGGCAATTGCAAATATTGGGCTACAAATCCCAATCGTTTAATTCGTTGATAAGATGGTGGGCGGTGATGTCGCTATTTACGGGAACCACCGAAATGTAATAATTGGCCAGCGCCCACTCATCGGTGTCCTGCCCTTTGTCATAATCTACAAACTTGCCGGTAAGCCAGTAGTAATTTCGGCCACGCGGATCGGTGCGAGAGTCAAACTCCTCTTCCCAGTTGGCTTTTGCCTGACGGCACACTTTTACACCTTTGTACTCTTCACCGGTATGCTTGGGAATATTCACGTTGAGGCAAGTACCATAGGGCAAACCTTCCTTTAGAGTTTTGGCGGCTATTTCCTTGATATATTTCTGAGCGGGTTTAAAATTCGCTTCCCAGCTAAAGTCAGAAAGTGAAAAACCGATAGACGGAATTCCTTCCAAAGAGCCTTCTACCGCTGCCGACATCGTTCCTGAATAAATCACGTTGATGGAAGAATTACTTCCGTGATTGATACCGGACACCACTAAGTCTGGTTTGCGATCAAGCACCACATTTACTGCCAGCTTGACACAATCCACAGGTGTACCTGTACAGCTATATTCTGTCTGTGGACCCTCTTCAATTTTTATTTCATCACAGCGCAAAATACCATTGATGGTAATGGCGTGACCCATCCCGGATTGTGGTCCATCAGGCGCAACTACCACTACTTCACCTAGTTCGTTCATGGTTTCCACCAAATGGCGAATACCCGGTGCTGTGATTCCATCATCGTTACAAACTAAGATCAGTGGTTTTTTATCGGCCATATCTGTTATTTTGGGTAAAACTATTATTTATAAAGCAATTGAAGGGGCACGCAATTTGATATTTTTACACCAGTAAATTTTAAAACAATCTGAACGATGATAATTATTCTCTTGGCTTTTATGGCGATTGGCTTTATAGTACAAATGCGCCTAAAGAGTAAGTTTAAAAAATATAGCGAAGTTGGCTTGGCCAACGGGCTAAGCGGCCGCGAGATTGCCGAAAAAATGTTGGCTGATAATAATATTCACGATGTACGCGTGATTTCTACTCCCGGCCAGCTTACCGACCATTACAATCCTGCAAACAAAACTGTAAACCTTAGTGAAGCAGTTTACGAACAACGAAACATTGCCGCTGCTGCCGTTGCTGCCCACGAATGTGGACACGCTGTGCAACATGCTACCGCTTATAGCTGGTTGCAATTCCGTTCGGCCATGGTACCTATCGTGAGCTTTAGCTCCAAGGCTATGGGTATTGTTTTCCTATTGATGATTTTAGGTTCTGCCTTTGTGCACCTATTTCCATTGGACACAGTTCTATGGACGATGATTTTCCTACAAGGAGCCATTACATTATTTACTGTAGTTACCCTTCCGGTGGAATATGACGCGAGTAATCGTGCACTGGTTTGGTTAGAAACCACTGGCACCGCCACCCCAAGTGAGCACGCACAAGCAAAAGACGCTCTTAATGCTGCCGCTAATACTTATTTGGTAGCTGCTTTGGCTTCTATCACTCAGCTGGCTTACTATGTAATGCTATTGATGGGAAGTCGAGACTAAGCTTCATTGAAGCTTTTAAAATATTTAGCCCTGTCAGAGTTTCAAACTCTGACAGGGTTTTTTCTTTTATCCACCTCCGCCCTACGGGGACCTCTACTTCCCCGAAAGCTTTCGGGGTCAGCACAGGCTCTCTGCGGAGGACAAGCAACACCCAGTCAGTCCGAGCGGAGTCGAGGCCCCATCTTGACACTTTCTTTTATCCCCTCTCGACTCCGCTCGGGGAAACTTTCCTAAATGTCTAAATTAAAATTTCAAACTAAACAATTAGTTTAAACTAAAATTTTAGTTACATTAGCTCCAGCAAAATATTTAAAGCATGGAAATCAAGGAGCTAACAAAAGCAGAAGAAGAGATAATGCAAATCCTGTGGGAACTGGATGGTGGCTTTGTGAAAGACATCATTGCAGAAATATCTGAGCCGAAACCTGCCTACAATACCGTTTCTACCATTGTTAGAATTTTGGTACAAAAAGAAATGGTGGACCACACCTCACACGGAAAATCGCACCGCTACCATCCTCTGATCACCAAAGAAGAATACAGCAAATACAAAATGGACAATCTGATGAGTGGCTACTTTGAAGGCTCATTCAGCAACATGGTTTCCTTTTTTGTAAAGAAGAAACAGCTCAACACCAAAGAACTTGATGACATTCTTAAAATAATCGAAAACAATAAGGAATCATGAATACCCTCCTCATCATCCGCTTTGTAGCCTTTTCAGGGATGCTTTATCTACTTTATATCTTGGTATTTAAGCGCTTTAGCTTTTTTGCAGGAAACCGTTGGTTGTTACTTTCTATCCCCTTGATATCGTTTGTCATTCCTTTAGTTGCGCCACAGTTTACCAATAGCGTTGCGCCCGCTCTCGCCACTTTTCAGTTGGAAGAAATTATCCTGAATACTACAGCCTCACCAATAGAAGAAACTACAAATTCCACCAACTGGCTGCTTCTCTCCTATTTTGCAGGATTCTCAATCATGACCCTGCTCCTTATAATAGGACTCGCCAAAGCGTTTCAAATAAAAAGAAAGGCGGTTGAGAAAACCGGCAACATCTATTATTCATCCAATATTTCCAGCGCCTACACTTTTTTCAAGAGCATCATTATTCCGCTTTCGCTAAAAGGGCATAAAGACATTGATACTATTATAAAACACGAGCAGGTGCATGTTCGCCAATGGCACGGGCTGGACAATCTCTACTTTCAAATTATTACAGCCCTCGCCTGGTTCAACCCATTTATACACCTACTGGCAAAAGAGCTAAGGCAAACCCATGAGTGCCTGGCTGATGAAGAAGCTGTAGAAAAAACATCACGTGAAGAGTATGCACACCTCCTTCTGAGCAGTGCATTTGGCAATGAACTCAATTTCCCGTTGGCCGCGGGAACTGCCACTCCTTTTTTTAATTCAAGTTTAATTAAAACACGTATTACCATGATTTACAAATCGAAAACAAACAGACATTTTAAATGGGCTTATTTGGCTCTTCTGCCCATGCTGGCGGCTATGACGCTTTATTCTTGTGATAAAGTGAAAGAAGAAAAGTCAGTAAGTGCACAACATGAAGAAAAAACGACTCCCATTTCTTTTGCAGATGTAGAACAGGTGCCACTTTTTGAAGGCTGTGATGCTAATTTATCCAATGATGAAGCAAAAGCCTGTTTCCAACAAGGTATTATGAAGTACATTGGAAATAACTTCGAATATCCTAAAACAGCCTCCAAGCTAGGTATTGAAGGAAAAGTGTACGTGCAATTTATAATTGCTAAAGATGCTTCCATTGAAGACGTGGAAGTACTCAAAGGGCTTTCGTATGAAGAAGACAATATTGAGCAAAAATCCGCAGTGGACGAGGCTCATGAGGAAATAAGTAAACTCATTGCTTCCATTCCTCTTACCGCCCCAGCCTATAAAGGAGGAAAAAAGGTAGCGATGTCTTTTATAATCCCCATCAACATGAAGCTTAAATGAAATGTAACAGTGATTCCTTTACTTAATGAAGGTTCGCAGCAATTGAAATTAATATAGCTTTAATCTTAGCAGGTTTAAACTTCCAGCTTCGTCAGTCCGAGCAAAGTCGAGGACCCTCACAGATACTGCCCCTCGACTCCGCTCGGGGAGACTCTCGTGGAAGTATAAAAAGTGAGAATTAGAAATAGTAAACCCTGACCAGTTTAAAAACTCGTCAGGGTTATTTTAAAAACTCACACAGTTTTTACAAAGATCCAACTCATCCTTGCGACCATCGTGTAAAAGATGAACATAGCGCAAGCGCTGCTGTCCTTTGTAAACATCATAAAGGGTGTCTTTCAAAATATTCCCAACCACGCCTTCACTGTTCAAATCGTTGCAGCACACGCTCACATCACCATTTGGCAAAATTACCATTTGCTTCATCAGTAGGTCGCAGCCCTTTTTATTTACTTTTTGCTTTTCGCCAATATCCACCTGTCCGCCCCAATCGTGTAGCCTGCGGTATTCCACAGAATCCAACATCTGAGTAATTTCTCTAAACTCAGGATGCATCCATGTATCATTAAGAGGGTGCGGAGCCATTACAATACTAATCCCAAATGTTTTGCATTCTGGGTGAAGGTCTTTTTTAAGGTTTATAAAATCCTTTACGTTTCTAGAAAATTTCTCCCATTTGGCGTTTACACGCACATCCTCAAATGCTTCTGGTGAACCTCCATCCAAACTAAAGCCTACTTCATCCAACACTTTCAAACTCAGTATTTCTCGCGCCAATTTGGAACGCAAAAGCATCCCATTGGTGAGCAATACTATTTTAGGAAAAGGCCTGTCCATTGCTTTAAAAAGAGTTTGGTAATACTTAATGCGCTCAAACAACTTGAGTTTATTGGGATGCATCAAAGTTTCGCCACCATTATATAGGTTGATGGTTTTAACTCTTTCAAAACGATTTTCGTGCAAGAGGTTTTCAAACAATGTATCGAGTACCTTCAAACTCATATAAGTTTTGGGCTTCAAGTGATCTAAAGCACAAAACTTACACCTAAGATTGCAATTGCTACAAAATTCAAGGTTGATTTCGGTAATTGAAGCGGTCTCCGTTTTGAACTTGCCATAATACCTTTGGTACTGATAATTGTACTTCAGCTCCTGACCTTTTTTTATGGCTTTCCATATCAAGGGCTTATCGGCAGCTAGGCTTTTAAATTTTCGCTTCAATTCTGACATGAAACAAAACTAGTCCGTTTTGACCTCTCAAAAAATGACAAAGGTCAGTTTTGATTGTAAACCAAAAAACCCCGACCTCTTTCGAGATCGGGGTTTGTATTAATTAAGCTCAAGCCGTTTAAGTATATTCGAGCAATAAATAGTTACCTAGTAAATCTTTGCACTATTTCTGTAAGTTCCTTCAGTAGTATTGGTGTGCCAGTCTTGGTATGAATTTCCACCACTTTGTGCCCAGCTAGCGAATTTCAAAAAGGCTTCTACTATATCTGTTTTCTCTACTGCATAATCAGTTGCGGAAGTAGATATTGCCCATGGAAAACCATCTACAGACACATAAGTATCCCCACTATTCAAGTTGGTGGCATCTGCCATAGTTCCAAAAAGTGATACATCTGCAAGGCTTGTTGGGGCCATACCGATTTCATGAATTTCATGGCTTCTATCTGTTGTTCTAAAGCTAAAGAAGTTGTAGTTAAGATCAGCCAACGCTAGATTACTGTTTTTTGCAAATTCGATAGTAACCGTAATAATATCGCCTGTACCTACAGGATCTCCGGCAACTGTATTAAAGAAAGATCCACCTCCCCAGGTTATCACTTTATTTACATTGTCAAATACCGGAATTACTGCATGGGTTTGGCCATTTTCTGTACCATTTGCTCCTAGCATCATTACATTTCCTGAAACATCACTACCATTTACACTTACCACATCAGATGGGTTGATTCCATTTAACTCTAAGCCCCAACCTTGTGCAATTGATCCACCAGCAGCTTTTACCTGTGCCTCTATCACCAAATAGCGAAGGTCATTATCTGCATCTGTAATGGCTTCTCTTTTAGCTGAAACTACTAAGTCGTTAAAATCAAAATCGCCATAGGCAGGGAAAAGATCTTCGTACATAAAGGTGGTAGATGGCACCACAGAGCTGTAGGCCTTAGTAGGATCGTTTGGATAATCATCTACATCATCGCAAACACCATCAGAATCGGTATCAGCACATGGCGCAACTGTAGAAACGTTGCAACCTGTAGAAGGAGCTGTGTATGTGGCGTTAGTTATATTAATAGAGTGTAACACCAAAGTTCCACCACCAATTAAGTTTCGAATAACAATGTGTGGGCGGTAAAAACCACTAGCTGCCCCGCTATGAACTGTAATAGTTTGACGCTGCGAACTTCCAGTAAAATGCACTGTCTGAATATGATTAAAAGACCCTCCTGGGGTAACCAAATAAGCATCTACCGAGTTTGAGCTAGCAGCAGTCAGTTCTATTGTTATCACATACCCTGTGTTCAACTGCATTACAGGCATCATCATCTGCAAGTAAGATAGATCTGGAAGAACACCATCTAAATTTGCGTCATAAACGCTTCCATTACCTACCATAAAACAACCTGAATTGCTCGTGTAGTAAGGTGTCGAAAACGGGTTTAGATTAGAAGTACTTGAAAAATCATGACTAAACTGAGCGTTAGAGATTCCTCCAAATACAAGAGCCAATAGGCCTATATAAATCATTTTAGCTTTCATCTTAAATAGAATTTAGAGTTACTACGTTTCCTGATACTGATAAGGCTTTTCTTGTACCGCTAGCATTTACCAAAAACAATTCTTTGGTTCCATCAACTATATCAAACGGCATTTCCAAACCCTTGGAAAGATCAACATTGTATTTTAGAAGTGTTACTTCGTCTTTATTTTGAATAGTAATTAATGTCATGGCTTGAGAAGGCAATCCTTCATGAGCCGGTACTTTAAGAGTTACTGTTTTCAATTCAGAAAAATCAAAACCTTCGGGTACGTTTAACTCTTGAAAAGAAGTAACTGACTCATCATAATTCCCTTGAATTTTCTGCTCCTCTTTTGAACAGCTGACCAATGCGATAGCTGAAATCGCGGCAACAATCAATGCTTGCTTCATAGTATTTGTTTTTAGTTGAATTTATAAAACGAGGCAAAAATTGAAATTTTCAGATAATTGTAGGAAAAATCTTCGTTTAACGATATGTTTTTTTCGACTACATTTTAAAACAACACAGGTAAGTTCAGGTACATACAAGAACAATTTACCGACCAAATAAGACACAAAAAAACCCCAACCTCTTTAGAGATTGGGGATATATTAATTACGCCAAAGCAGTTTAAATATGCTCGAGCAATAAATAACTGTCTAGTAAATCTTAGCGCTATTTCTATAAGTTCCTTCTGTAGTATTAGTATGCCAGTCCTGGTAAGAGTTACCACCACTTTGTGCCCAGCCTGCAAGTTTAAGGAAAGCTTCTACTATATCCGCTTTCTCTACAGCATAGTCAGTTCCCGAAGTAGATATTGCCCATGGAAGTCCATCTATAGAAGCATAGGTTTCACCATTGTTCAAGTTGCTGGCATCTGCCATAGTTCCAAAAAGAGCTTGATTGGCTAAGTTTGTAGGAGCCATTCCCATTTCATGAATTTCATGACTTCTATCTCCAGTTCTAAAGCTAAAGAAGTTGTAGTCAAGATCCCCTACTGTCAAATTACTACTTTTTGCAAATTCAATGGTAACCGTAATAATATCGCCTGTACCTACAGGATCTCCGGCAACTGTATTAAAGAAAGATCCACCTCCCCAGGTTATCACTTTATTTACATTGTCAAATACCGGAATTACTGCATGGGTTTGGCCATTTTCGGTGCCATTTGCTCCTAGCATCATTACATTTCCTGAAACATCACTACCATTTACACTTACCACATCAGATGGGTTGATTCCATTTAACTCTAAGCCCCAACCTTGTGCAATAGATCCACCAGCAGCTTTTACTTCGGCCTCTATTACCAAGTAACGAAGGTCATTATCCGCATCTGTAATGGCTTCTCTTTTAGCTGAAACTACCAAGTCATTAAAATCAAAATCGCCATAGGCAGGGAAAAGATCTTCGTACATAAAAGTGGTAGGTAAAACCATAGAACTATAAGCTTTATTAGGATCATTCGGGTAATCATCTACATTATCACATACACCGTCTGCATCAGTATCTGTACAAGCAGTACCGCCTCCATTTGTCACCGTACATCCAGGACCAGGAGAATAGGTGGCGTTGGTTACCTCAACACCGTGAAGGGTTAAATTAGTTGACGGACTACTGTAAATATATGGTCTTAACAAACCCGTATATCCCGAAGGAACATTAATAGTAGCTTCAGTAGGAGTAGCCGCAGCAGGTAAACTAGTCGAGGGCCACCCTCCCTCAAATGTATTGGAGCTAGTGCCAAAATTAAAATATACAACAACAGGAACCTGACTCGAATACGTAATTTTAACCGAGTAACCACTTTGAATATTCATCACTGGGAAAAAGATTATAAATGGGTTGCTGTGAGACATGGCCTTAACCCCTCCTGCAGTATTGTCCCAAAATAACTGAGGATATCCCGTATAGTTTCGAAAGCACCCCGGGTCATTAAATACACCACTATTGTCTAAACTCGGTTGGAAACTTGAGCTACTGTTAAATGTATGTGCAAACTGAGCCTGTGCAGTACTCACCAAACACGCTGCTATCAATAAATTAAATATTTTTTTCATGATTAGATAGAGTTTAGATTAACAAAGGGTGAATTGATCTTCACGTGTTTCATTATAGGCCCATCTACCACAACAAGCTCTTTAGTACCTACTGGAATATTGATGCGCATCTCAAAATCCTGATCAAGATTTCGATTATGCTTTAGAAGTGTAATTCCATCCAAGGTTTGTACAGTTAGCAAACCTTTAGCCCCCACAGTAAGGCCACTATTGCCGGTAGATGTAAAGGTTACAGTTTTACTTCCGGCAAAATCAAATCCTTCAGGCACGTTCATTTCTCTAAAAGAAGTAACTGACTCATCAGTATTTCCTTGGATTTTCTGCTCCTCTTTTGAACAGCCAACCAATGCGACAGCCGAAATTGCGGCAACAATCAATGTTTGCTTCATAGTATTTGTTTTTAGTTGATTTATAAAACGAGGCAAACATTCACATTTTGAACCTATCAAAAGAAAAACATTCGTTTATCGGCATTATTTATACGTCTACTTTACTGCTCTTTATAACTTGAGAAATCATTTGCAAAGTTGAATTGAGAGTGGCCACCTTCCTTATCAACTCACAAAAAAACCCCGACCTCTTTCGAGATCGGGGTTTGTAATTTATAGCTTAAGCTAAGTTTATGCCTGCCCAGTAGGGCCGCCAAAGTTTAGAGGAATTTGTGGTTGCTCTATATCCTTGATTTCACCATGCTGTGCTTCAAAGCGCGCTACATTGTCTTGCATCGCTCTTAGGAAACGCTTGGCATGCTGTGGGGTAAGTACAATTCTCGACTTTACTCGAGCCTTGGGTACACCTGGCATAATTTTGATAAAATCCAACACAAACTCGCTTGATGAGTGGTTGATGATAGCTAAGTTGGAATAAATTCCTTCCGCAATCTCTTCACTCAACTCCACGTTTACTTGCCCTTCTTTAGGCATTTGTTGATTTTCGTCAGCCATCTCTTAGCTTTTTACTTCTTCTACATCTTCTACAGCCTCGCTTGCTTTCAAACGATCGTAGTCTTCACGGCTACCTACTATGATATTTTCGTACTCTTTGAGTCCGGTACCAGCAGGTATTTTGTGTCCTACAATTACGTTTTCTTTCAGGCCTTCCAAAGTATCGCGTTTACCATTTACGGCAGCCTCGTTAAGTACTTTAGTAGTTTCCTGGAAGGAAGCAGCTGAGATAAACGACTTGGTTTGTAGCGAAGCTCTTGTGATACCTTGCAATATCGGACGTGCCGTTGCAGGGTGTGCATCACGTGCCTCTACCAATTGCTTATCAGCTCTGCGTAGAAGTGAATTCTCATCTCTTAGTTTACGAGCAGTGATAATCTGACCTGCTTTCAGGTTTTCAGACTCTCCCGGCTCCATCACTACTTTCTTATCAAAAATCCAGTCATTCTGCTTGATGAAGTCATTCTTGTGAACAAGGTTTCCTTCCAGGAACATGGTATCACCCGGATCCTGAATATCTACCTTACGCATCATCTGACGAACGATTACCTCAAAGTGCTTATCATTAATCTTCACACCCTGTAGACGGTAAACTTCCTGCACTTCATTTACAAGATATTCCTGAACTCTGTTTGGTCCCTGAATAGCCAAAATATCAGCTGGAGTAATAGCTCCATCAGAAAGTGGCATACCTGCACGAACGTAATCGTTCTCTTGTACAAGGATTTGCTTACTTAGGTTGATAAGGTATTTCTTTAATTCACCAGTACGGCTTTCTACGATAATCTCGCGGTTACCACGCTTGATTTTACCATAAGAAACTACACCATCAATCTCAGAAACCACAGCAGGGTTAGAAGGGTTACGTGCTTCAAAAAGCTCAGTCACACGTGGAAGACCTCCAGTAATATCACCCGCTTTTGCAGATTTACGTGGAATCTTAACAAGTGTTTTACCTGCTTTAATCTTATCACCTTCTTCCACAATAATGTGGGCTCCCACAGGAAGTGTATAATGCTTCAGTTCGTTTCCTTTAGCATCTACAATAGAGATGGTAGGAATAACTTTCTTGCTACGGGTTTCAGAGATTACTTTCTCCATGAAACCTGTCTGCTCATCAATCTCTACACGGTAAGTTACACCCTGATCAATATCCTGGAACTTAATAGTACCAGCAGTTTCAGAAATGATAACCGCGTTATATGGATCCCAATCACAGATTACATCACCTTTCTTAAGCTTAGCACCGTTTTTCACTCTTAGGAATGAACCATAAGGTACGTTGTTGGTAGCCAAAGTGATTCCTGTTTTCTCGTCTACCAAACGCATTTCTGCAGTACGACCGATTACAGTTTCCACTTCATTACCATCACCATCCTCACCAGTTACGGTACGTAGTTCGTCAAAGTCGATCTGACCATCAAACTTAGCTTTGATAGAAGATTCTTCAGCAACGTTACCCGCAGTACCACCCACGTGGAATGTACGAAGGGTAAGCTGTGTTCCTGGTTCTCCAATTGACTGGGCTGCAATTACACCTACAGCTTCACCTTTTTGTACCATCTTACCAGTACTTAGGTTACGACCGTAGCACTTACCGCAAATACCTCTATCGGTTTCACATGTCAATGCTGAACGAACCTCCACCATTTCTACCGGAGACTCTTCAATTTGGCGTGCAGCTGGTTCTTCAATAACATCTCCAGACTTCACATATATTTCACCTGAAACAGGATCAATCACATCATGAAGTGAAGTACGTCCCAAAATTCTTTCGAACAATGGTTCTACTACTTCTTCATTCTTCTTAAGTGCAGTTACTTCCAATCCTCTAAGAGTACCGCAATCTGGCTCATTGATAATTACGTCCTGAGCCACATCTACCAATCTACGAGTTAGGTATCCTGCATCAGCCGTTTTAAGTGCCGTATCCGCAAGTCCTTTACGCGCACCGTGAGTAGAAATAAAGTACTCAAGGATAGAAAGACCTTCTTTAAAGTTTGAGATAATCGGGTTTTCGATAATCTCACCACCGCTAGAACCTGATTTTTGAGGCTTGGCCATCAAACCACGCATTCCGGAAAGCTGACGAATCTGCTCTTTAGAACCCCTCGCACCAGAGTCAAGCATCATATAGATGGGGTTGAACCCTTGGCGGTCGGTAATAAGGTGATGCATAGCACGCTCAGTAAGGCGGGCGTTGGTATTTGTCCATACGTCAATTACCTGATTATAACGTTCGTTATTGGTAATAAGACCCATGTTATAGCTAGCTAGAATGCTTTCGATTTGCTCTTCAGCACCTTTTACTAGGCTATCTTTTTCTTCTGGAATAATGATATCTCCAAGCGAGAACGACAATCCTCCACGGAATGCGAACCCATATCCAAGTGACTTAATATCATCAAGGAAATTAGCTGTGGTAGGGATATCAGTTTGCTTAAGAATATCAGCAATAATCTCACGAAGTGCTTTCTTAGTAAGTACTTCGTTGATAAACGGTACATTCTTAGGCACTACTTGATTAAACAAAACTCTACCAGCAGAAGTTTCAATAACTTTCATGGTAAGGTTTCCATCTTCTCCAAGTACGCGAGCACGCACTTTGATTGGTGCATTTAGGTTAATGCGACCTTCGTTGTGTGCAATCTGAACTTCTTCATCAGAGTAGAAGGTAAGCCCCTCTCCTTTGATTGGATGCTCTGGAGTACTCTTACGGCTTTTGGTCATGTAATACAGACCCAAAACCATATCCTGAGAAGGTACAGTAATAGGAGATCCGTTTGCAGGGTTCAAAATGTTATGAGATGCAAGCATCAACATTTGAGCCTCCAAAACCGCTGCTGATCCTAGTGGCAAGTGAACCGCCATTTGGTCACCATCAAAATCCGCGTTAAATGCAGTACATACAAGCGGGTGAAGCTGGATCGCTTTTCCTTCAATCAGTTTTGGCTGGAAAGCCTGAATACCCAAACGGTGAAGAGTTGGTGCACGGTTTAGCAATACAGGGTGTCCTTTCATTACATTTTCAAGGATATCCCATACTACAGGCTCGCGCTTGTCAATAATCTTCTTGGCTGATTTTACAGTTTTTACAATACCTCTTTCGATAAGCTTACGCACGATGAAAGGCTTGTAAAGCTCTGCTGCCATATTTTTTGGAAGACCACACTCATGTAATTTCATTTCAGGACCTACAACGATCACCGAACGTGCAGAGTAGTCAACCCTTTTACCAAGTAAGTTTTGACGGAAACGACCTTGCTTACCTTTCAATGAATCAGAAAGAGATTTTAGTGCACGGTTGCTATCAGTCTTTACTGCGCTTGATTTACGTGTATTGTCAAATAGAGAATCTACCGCTTCTTGAAGCATACGCTTCTCGTTACGAAGGATTACTTCTGGAGCTTTAATCTCCACAAGTCTCTTCAAACGGTTGTTACGGATGATTACTCTACGGTACAAGTCATTCAAATCCGAAGTTGCAAAACGACCACCATCAAGTGGCACCAATGGACGAAGTTCTGGTGGAATAACTGGTACCACCTTAACGATCATCCACTCCGGACGATTTTCAATACGAGTGTTTGCATCACGCAAAGCTTCCACAACCTGAAGACGCTTAAGAGCCTCTTGCTTACGTTGCTGAGAAGTTTCGGTGCTAGCCTTGTGACGAAGGTCATAAGACAGTTGATCCAAGTCAAGACGCGCTAACAAATCGATAAGTGCTTCAGCACCCATCTTAGCGATGAATTTGTTAGGATCGCTATCATCAAGGTAATTGTTTTCGCTTGGTAAGCGCTCCAATGCCTCTAGATATTCTTCTTCAGTAAGGTACTCCATGTAGCCTAGTGGTGAACCATCAGGCTTGGTAGCATTACCCGCCTGAATTACCACATAGCGCTCGTAATAAATAATCATATCGAGTTTCTTGGTAGGAAGACCTAGCAAGTACCCAATTTTGTTTGGCAAAGATTTGAAGTACCAGATATGCGCTACAGGCACCACCAAGTTGATGTGACCTACACGCTCTCTACGTACTTTCTTTTCAGTTACTTCAACACCACAACGGTCGCACACAATACCCTTATATCGGATACGCTTGTACTTACCGCAAGCACATTCGTAATCCTTTACAGGACCGAAGATGCGCTCACAAAACAGACCATCACGCTCTGGTTTGTGAGTACGGTAGTTAATCGTCTCTGGTTTCAGCACTTCTCCGTGAGATCTCTCTAAAAGAAACTCAGGAGATGCAAGGCTAATTGTTATGCTCTTGAAGTTGCTGTTGTAACTGTTATTATCGTTTTTCCTTAAAGCCATGAATTCGGAAACTTAAGTTCTTAAAAATGATGATTAATCCAAAGTGATCTTCAAACCAAGACCGTTCAATTCGTGTAGTAACACGTTGAAAGATTCAGGGATACCTGGTTCAGGCATTGGTTCTCCCTTCACTATGGTTTCATAGGTTTTAGCTCTACCCACTACGTCATCCGACTTTACAGTCAAAATTTCGCGAAGGATGTTTGAAGCACCAAATGCTTCAAGAGCCCAAACTTCCATCTCTCCAAAACGCTGACCTCCAAATTGAGCTTTACCTCCAAGTGGCTGTTGCGTAATAAGCGAGTAAGGTCCAATAGAACGAGCGTGCATTTTATCATCTACCATGTGACCCAGCTTAAGCATGTAAATCACACCTACTGATGCCGCTTGGTGGAATTTCTCACCGGTACCACCATCATAAAGGAAGGTGTGACCAAACTGTGGAATTCCTGCTTCATCGGTAATTGCATTGATATCATCAAGTGATGCTCCATCAAAAATTGGAGTACCATATTTTCTACCAAGCTTCTTACCAGCCCATCCTAGTACGGTTTCATAAATCTGTCCGATGTTCATACGAGAAGGTACACCCAGTGGGTTCAATACGATATCCACAGGAGTTCCATCCTCAAGGAATGGCATGTCCTCATCACGAACGATCTTAGCAACGATACCTTTGTTACCGTGACGTCCAGCCATTTTATCACCCACTTTAAGCTTACGCTTTTTAGCGATGTATACTTTGGCCATTTTCACAATACCTGATGGCAATTCGTCACCAATGCTGATGGTAAATTTCTCACGCTTGTATACTCCCAATACATCCATCACCTTGATCTTGTAGTTATGGATAAGAGTAGCGATAAGGTCATTCTTCTCAGCATCTGTTGTCCAGGTTCCACCAGTGATGCGAGTATAGTCATCTATACTGTTAAGGATCTTTTGAGTAAACTTGGTTCCTTTTGGAATCACGTCTTCATGAAGATCATTTTTTACACCTTGGCTGGTTTTACCGGCAACAAGTATATTTAGCTTTTCAAGGAATTTCTGGCGGATAGTTTCCACCTGCATGTTAAATTCTTCCTCAAGTTTTTCAAGAACTTCTTTGTCAGCAAGACGAGTCTTCTTGTCTTTTACTGATCTTGAGAATAGCTTTTTATTAATTACCACACCTTGCAATGATGGAGAAGCCTTAAGGGATGCATCTTTTACATCACCAGCTTTATCACCAAATATGGCGCGAAGTAATTTTTCTTCTGGAGTAGGATCAGATTCTCCTTTTGGAGTAATCTTTCCGATAAGGATATCACCAGCTTTTACCTCTGCTCCTACGCGAATAATTCCATTTTCGTCAAGCTCACGAGTTGCCTCTTCACTCACGTTTGGAATATCAGCAGTAAGTTCTTCAGCACCAAGCTTAGTATCTCTTACGTCCAATGAATATTCATCAATATGGATAGAGGTGAAGATATCTTCACGAACAACTCTTTCTGAGATTACAATTGCATCCTCAAAGTTGTACCCTTTCCAAGGCATAAATGCCACTTGCATATTTCTACCAAGTGCCAATTCACCACCTTCGGTTGCATAACCTTCGCAAAGTACTTGACCTTTCTTAACGGTTTCGCCTTTTACAACGATTGGGTTAATGTTGATACATGTACCTTGGTTAGTCTTGCGGAACTTAACAAGGTTATAAGTTTTGGAATCATCTTCGAAGCTTACCAAGCGCTCATCATCAGTACGGTCATACTTAATGGTGATCTTTTCAGCATCTACATATTCTACTACTCCACTACCTTCAGCGTTGATAAGCACACGGCTATCACTAGCTACGCGGCCTTCAAGACCTGTTCCTACAACTGGAGCTTCAGGGCGCAACAATGGTACGGCCTGACGCATCATGTTTGATCCCATCAATGCACGGTTCGCATCATCATGCTCCAAAAACGGAATAAGAGATGCAGAAATAGATGCAATCTGATTAGGAGAAACGTCCATATAATCAAGCTTATCTGGCTCAATAAGAGGATAATCTGCTTCATCACGTGCTTTTACACGGTCGTTTTCAAAGTATCCATCTTCTTTTACCGGAGCATTTGCTTGTGCAATTACCTTTTCTTCTTCCTCTTCTGCGCTTAGGTATACTGGTGGAGTAGCAAAATCTACTTTACCTTCTACCACTTTACGATAAGGAGTTTCAAGGAATCCCATACGGTTTACCTTAGAGTAAACACACATAGAAGAAATCAAACCAATGTTTGGTCCTTCAGGAGTTTCAATAGGGCAAAGACGACCGTAGTGGGTATAGTGAACGTCACGTACTTCAAAACCTGCTCTTTCACGAGATAGACCACCAGGCCCTAGGGCTGAAAGTCTACGCTTATGCGTAATCTCGGCCAATGGATTGGTTTGATCCATAAACTGAGAAAGCTGGTTTGTACCAAAGAATGAGTTGATCACAGAAGAAAGTGTCTTCGCGTTGATCAAATCAATCGGGGTAAATACTTCGTTGTCACGTACGTTCATACGCTCACGAATGGTACGAGCCATACGAGCAAGACCTACACCAAATTGGTTAGCCATTTGCTCACCTACAGTACGCACACGTCTGTTGCTCAAGTGGTCAATATCATCCACTTCAGCTTTTGAGTTGATAAGCTCAATAAGGTATTTTACAATGTTTAGGATATCATCCTTTGTTAATACCTGAGTATCAGCTGCAATATCAAGACCCAATTTCTTGTTTAGGCGGTAACGACCTACCTCACCAAGATTGTAACGTTGCTCAGAGAAGAACAGCTTGTCGATGATACCACGAGCAGTTTCCTCATCTGGCGGCTCAGCGTTTCTCAACTGTCGGTAGATGTGCTCCACCGCTTCTTTCTCAGAGTTAGTTGGATCTTTTTGTAATGTATTATGAATGATTGAGAATTCTGATGCTTCGATATCCTCTTTGTGAAGAAGAATAGTTTGCACGTCAGCATCTACAATCTCATCAATGTGTTCTTTTTCTAAAACAGTGTCACGATCTAACACTACTTCATTACGCTCAATAGATACTACTTCACCAGTATCTTCATCCACGAAATCCTCAACCCAGGTTTTCAATACACGAGCAGCTAGTTTTCTGCCCAACACCTTTTTAAGGCCGGATTTAGAAACCTTTACTTCTTCTGCAAGATCAAAGATTTCCAAAATGTCTTTATCGCGCTCATATCCAATAGCACGAAGAAGTGTAGTAAGTGGTAACTTCTTCTTACGATCGATATAAGCATACATCACACTGTTGATGTCTGTTGCAAATTCTATCCAGCTACCCTTAAATGGGATAATACGTGCTGAATACAATTTAGTACCATTAGCGTGGTAGCTTTGGCCAAAGAATACACCAGGAGAACGGTGTAGCTGAGACACTACTACTCTTTCTGCCCCATTTACGATAAAAGTACCGCGTGGTGACATATAAGGAATGGTACCTAGGTACACATCCTGAACAATGGTTTCAAAATCCTCGTGTTCAGGGTCTGTACAATATAACTTCAATCTAGCCTTAAGTGGTACACTGAATGTAAGTCCTCTTTCGATACACTCCTCTTCGCTATAGCGAGGTGGGTCTATGAAATAGTCCAGAAACTCCAGCACAAACTGGTTTCTGGCATCAGTAATGGGGAAGTTTTCACTAAACGTCTTATAAAGCCCTTCATCATGTCGATCATCAGGTTTAGTGTCTAGCTGGAAAAAATCGTGGAAAGACTGCAATTGAATATCCAAAAAATCAGGATAATCGAAAGCGTTCTTGATAGACGCGAAGTTTATTCTTTCCGAAAGATTTTTTGTAACTGGGTTTTTGGACATTGGAATTTAAATAAAGTTAAAATAAACACAAAAGGGTTTAGGCCTATCCCGCACTTCTGCGGGAAAGACCTAAACCGTAATAAGAAAGCTAAGTGAGATTACTTAATCTCAACTTCAGCACCTGCCTCTTCCAATTGAGCTTTAAGTGCTTCTGCTTCGTCTTTTGCTACACCTTCTTTAAGAGGCTTAGGAGCTCCATCAACTAGCTCTTTTGCTTCTTTAAGACCTAATCCTGTAAGTTCTTTTACAAGTATTACAACAGCTAGCTTAGAGCTACCTGCAGCTTTAAGGATTACGTCAAATTCAGTTTGCTCGTCACCACCACCGGCTTCGCCACCAGCTGCAGGACCTGCAACAGCAACAGCTGCAGCAGCTGGCTCAATGCCATGCTCTTCTTTAAGGTAGTCTGCTAATTCGTTTACTTCCTTAACAGTAAGGTTTACAAGCTGATCGCCTAATTCTTTAATATCCGCCATTTCGGTATTCTTTTTAAAATTTAAATAAATAATTACGCCAATATATGGAAGCTGAGTGCGTACACTTTTAAGATGCCGCGCGCTCCTCTAAGGTCTTCATAAGACCACCCAAAGTGTTCTTTCCACTCTGTAGAGCAGAGATAACATTCTTGGCAGGAGATTGCAACAAGGTGATAACTTCGCCAATAAGCTCTTCCTTAGATTTAAGGGTTGCAAGGGCTTCTAGTTGATCATCACCTACATAAATAGATTCCTGAATATATGCTCCTTTTAAGAAAGGCTTTTCAGCTTTCTTTCTAAACTCTTTTATAAGCTTAGCAGGTGCATTTGCAGTTTCAGAAACCAAGATTGTGGTATTCCCTTTAAGGGTAGGAAACAAGTCCTCAAAATTCTTCTCAGAACGCTCCATAGCCTTCTTAAGAAGTGTATTTTTTACCACATTAATCTTTACTTCATTTTTGAAGCAAAGTCTACGAAGGCTGCTTGATTGCTCAGCGTTTAAGCCAGCGATGTCAGCTACATAAAGTACTTCTGCACCTTTTAGTACCTCCGTAAGGTTGTCTATTGCTAGATTTTTTTCTTCTCTTGTCATCGTCTAATTTCTTTTACTGTGGGATTAGATTGACTTTGCATCAATAGAAACTCCCGGACTCATAGAGCTGCTCATGCTGATGCTCTTGATGTAAGTTCCTTTTGCAGCAGATGGCTTCATACGCAATAGAGTTTTAAGCAACTCTTCTGCGTTTTCTCTGATTTTTTCTGCTTCAAATGATACTTTACCCACTGCAGCGTGAATGATTCCGTAACGATCAACTTTAAAGTCAATCTTACCAGCTTTCACATCAGATACAGCTTTAGCCACATCCATAGTTACAGTACCGGTTTTTGGGTTAGGCATCAAGCCACGAGGACCTAATACTCTACCTAGGGGACCAATCTTACCCATTACACTTGGCATGGTTACAATTACGTCCACATCGGTCCATCCACCTTTTATTTTCTCGATGTACTCATCCAAACCTGCGTAGTCTGCACCAGCATCTTTTGCTTCCTGCTCTTTGTCAGGAGTAACAAGTGCCAATACTTTTACGTCTTTACCTGTACCGTGAGGTAGTGTTACTACACCACGAACCATTTGGTTTGCTTTACGAGGGTCAACTCCCAATCTTACTGCTACATCTACTGAAGCATCAAATTTGGTAGTATTAATGTCTTTTACAAGGGCACTTGCATCTTCTAGAGAGTAAAGTTTATTTACATCTAGCTTGCTTAGTGCTTCTTTTCTCTTTTTGCTTATTGCTGCCATTTCTTAAATCTTTATGATTAAAATGGTTTTTGTCCAGTAACATTCAATCCCATGCTACGAGCAGTACCCGCAACCATCATCATTGCTGACTCAGGAGTAAATGCATTGAGATCCGCCATCTTGTCCTCGGCAATTGCTTTCACCTGTTCCCAGGTTACTTTTCCTACTTTCTGAAGGTTACTCTGTGGAGAACCTTTTTTGATTTTGGCCGCCTCCATTAGCTGTACAGCTGCTGGTGGGGTTTTGATTACAAAGTCAAAAGATTTATCAGCGTATACGGTGATAACTGCCGGTAGTACCTTTCCTTGCTTATCTTGAGTACGAGCATTAAACTGCTTGCAAAACTCCATGATATTAACACCCTTAGCACCCAATGCAGGTCCTACTGGTGGAGCTGGATTAGCAGCACCGCCTCTTACCTGAAGCTTAATTAAAGCGCTTACTTCTTTAGCCATTTTGTTATTTTTCTATTAAAAAAGTCTAAACTATTTGCCGGCTGTGGAAGCAAGACCGGACTTTTATATAGCTCACATACTATTCGTTAATTACGCCTCCTTCTCAACTTGCATATAGCTAAGTTCCAAAGGAGTTTTTCGACCGAAGATTTTCACCATTACCTCAAGCTTACGCTTCTCTTCATTTATCTTCTCGATCGAACCGTTGAATCCATTAAATGGACCATCGATAACTTTTACAGTTTCTCCAACCATAAAAGGAATATTTATCTTCTCATCTACTTCAGTAAGCTCATCTACCTTACCAAGCATTCTATTTACTTCAGATTGACGAAGTGGAACAGGATCTCCACCTTTTACTTCACCAAGAAAGCCAATTACACCCTGCACTCCTTTTATAGTGTGCACCATCTCACCAATAAGATTGGCTTCGATCATTATATAACCAGGAAAGTAATTTCTTTCCTTACTTACTTTCTTGCCGTTGCGTATTTGATATACCTTTTCAGTAGGTACTAATATCTGACCATAGTAATCGCTCAATCCCTGGAATTCGATTTCATCCTCGATGTAGCCTTTTATCTTATTTTCCTGTCCGGAAATAGCTCTAACTACATACCATTTTTTCCCGCTGTCGCTCATACTTAATTTTGTGCCAGTGTTGTTTAGAACAAATTATAGAATCCTTCTAATGCAGTACTGATAACTTTATCCATTGCAAAAATTATCAACGCAATAATTATCGATGCAACAGCTACTAACACTGCTGACTTTTGCAATTCTGACCAGGTAGGCCAAGAAGTTTTGTGCACTAACTCCTCGTACGACTCCTGGAAATAAGTTTTTACTTTACTCATTCTTTTTGTCCTTAGCACGGGTGGTAAGAATCGAACTCACGACCTTCGGTTTTGGAGACCACTGCTCTACCAGCTGAGCTACACCCGTATTTAGGCAGAAAGGTATCCCGACAAATCGGGACACCTTTTCTTACCTATTTATTATATAAGACCTAAGTCTTAGTCAGTAATTTCAGTTACCTGACCAGCACCAACAGTTCTACCACCTTCGCGGATAGCGAAACGTAGTCCTTTGTTGATTGCTACTGGAGAGATAAGTTCTACGTTAATAGAAACGTTATCACCAGGCATTACCATTTCAGTTCCTTCTGGAAGATAAATCTCACCAGTTACATCAGTTGTACGTAGGTAAAACTGAGGACGGTACTTATTATGGAATGGAGTGTGACGTCCACCTTCTTCTTTCTTAAGGATATAAACCTCAGCTTTAAATTTGCTGTGAGGAGTAATTGAACCTGGCTTACAGATTACCATACCTCTCTTGATTTGAGTTTTCTCAATACCTCTAAGAAGGATACCAACGTTATCACCTGCTTCACCGCGATCAAGGATCTTACGGAACATCTCAACACCAGTGATAGTAGAAGTAAGCTTCTCATCACCCATACCGATAATTTCTACAGGATCTCCAGTGTTAGCAACACCAGTTTCGATACGACCAGTAGCTACAGTACCACGACCAGTTATAGAGAATACATCTTCGATAGGCATCAAGAATGGCTTCTCGTTATCGCGCTCTGGCTCTTCGATCCACTCATCAACTTTAGCCATCAAGTCCATTACAGTATCAACCCACTTTTGCTCACCGTTAAGTGCACCAAGAGCTGAACCTGCAATTACAGGAGACTCATCACCATCATATTCGTAGAAAGAAAGCAATTCTCTGATTTCCATCTCAACTAGCTCAAGAAGCTCTTCATCATCTACCATATCCACTTTGTTCATGAATACAACGATACGAGGAATACCTACCTGACGACCAAGAAGGATGTGCTCACGAGTTTGTGGCATAGGACCATCAGTAGCAGCAACTACCAAGATAGCTCCGTCCATTTGAGCAGCTCCAGTAACCATGTTCTTTACGTAATCCGCGTGACCTGGGCAGTCAACGTGAGCGTAGTGACGGTTAGCAGTTTGATACTCTACGTGAGAAGTATTAATAGTGATACCCCTTTCTTTTTCTTCAGGAGCGTTGTCGATAGAGTCGAACGAACGAAGTTCAGAAAGACCAGCGTTAGCTAGTACGGTGGTAATAGCCGCTGTCAAAGTGGTCTTACCGTGGTCAACGTGTCCGATGGTACCGATGTTCAAGTGGGGCTTATCCCTTTTGAATGTTTCTTTTGCCATGGTTAAAAAACTTAATTATATTATAATCTATTAATAAAAGCGAGACCACCGTGGTCTTTCACTTAGAGCCAATGAGGGGAATTGAACCCCTGACCTCTTCCTTACCAAGGAAACGCTCTACCCCTGAGCTACATCGGCTTTTTTCATCACAAAAGATTATTAATCTACCTACAAACTTCCTACTAAAAGAAGTTTCGATAAATCAATAACCAATTATTTTAAACCTTACAAAGAGAACCCGGAAAAACCGGATTCTCTTCTTTAAGTTGAGCGGGAAACGGGATTCGAACCCGCGACCCTCAGCTTGGAAGGCTGATGCTCTAGCCAGCTGAGCTACTCCCGCTGGTACACTTGATTAAAATTTAAAAGCTTATTATTGAAAAAGAATTTTCAACTTTTAGCTTCTCACTAAAACCAAGTCTGGCTTAAGTGGGGAGAGCAGGATTCGAACCTGCGAAGGTAAAACCAACAGATTTACAGTCTGTCCTCGTTGGCCGCTTGAGTATCTCCCCGAAAAAAATTTCCCACCAAAAATGATGGGAAATTAAAGAGCCGATGGAGGGATTCGAACCCCCGACCAGCTGATTACAAATCAGCTGCTCTGGCCAACTGAGCTACATCGGCATTGACTCCAATAAAAACAAGAGCAGCCCGCTTTTTTAAACGGACTGCAAATGTAAAACAATTTTGAATTGCTGCAAGCGATCTGAAAAAAAAATTACGATGCTATCGCATTTACTTTTTCCTTGTGCTTTCTAAGCTGCCTGCGAAGAGCGTCCGCACCTAGCTGAGCCGCCTCCTCAAAGGACTTACATTGCTTTTTCACAACTAGCTCATGCCCAGGAATATTGAGCTTAATTTCTGAGATTTTATTTTGCTTTCCGGGGTTGTTATCTACTTTCAAAAACACCTCCCCATCAATTACTCGATCATGAAACTGATCTAGCTTATTTAATTTTTCTTGAATGAAATTTATTAATTTTTGATCGGCTGTGAAGTTTACGGACTGAACTCTTACTTTCATACTTCTTTAGTTTTTATCATCGCCCCTCGGGTGGGCTTGGTTATACAAATTCTTCAATTGATCTATACTATTGTGCGTATACACCTGTGTGGCTGACAAGCTGGAATGCCCGAGTAATTCCTTAATTGAATTCAAGTCAGCCCCCCGATTTAACATGTGTGTAGCAAAAGAATGGCGCAACACATGAGGACTCTTCTTTTCCAAATCGGAGACTAAACCAAGGTATGTATTAATGGTATTATAAACAAGCTTCGGATATAGCTTATTTCCTCTTTTAGATAGAAACAAATTATCTGGATCACACCCCTCTTCTTGAGACTCCCTCACCGCAAGATAAGCCCCCAACTCTTCCTTTAACTTAGAGGTCAACGGAACACTTCTTTCCTTATTTCTTTTCCCAATCACCGTAAGTTTTGATTGCGAAAAATCAACATCCTCAACTTTTATATTGATGAGTTCGCTTAAACGAATTCCTGTATGATAAAAAGTGGTGATTATAGCGCGTTGAGTCAGCCCCCAGTAATCATCAGGGAAAAGATCATTATTAAGAAGATCTGACATATCATCTTCAGACGCTACGCGTAAAAGTTTTTTCTTTTGCTTGGGAGCAACCACACGAAGCGCGGGATTAGCCTCAACCTCTCCTTCACGCAATAAATATTTATAAAAGCTCTTTACAGCCGAAAGCTTGCGATTTACGCTTCGTGGAGAAACATCAGCCTCCATTAAGGAAACTACCCATTCACGAATCATGTGATGTGAAACCTCATCCCACCCCTCTTCTATTTCATAAGACTGAAGCAGGAAGTCATGAAAGCTACCCAGGTCATTTTTATAAGCTGTAATAGTATGCGCTGAATAGCGCTTATGGTTTTGGAGATAATCCAAAAAGAGAGTTATAGACATAAAAAAAGCAAGGAGATGTAAATCTACAAATCCTTGCTTTAAATATGAATATTGTTAACCTAAAAGTACGAGAAATCTATTCTTCGTCCTGACGTTTGGTTTGAATATAAGCGGCTTTCAAAACCTCTTTCCTTCTTACTACAGAAGGCTTATTGAATTGCTGACGTCCACGCAATTGACGCATGGTACCAGTGCGGTCGAATTTTCTTTTGTAGCGCTTAAGTGCGCGTTCAATTGATTCTCCTTCTTTTACAGAAACTACAAGCATTGTTAAAACTTCTTAATTTTTAGGGCTGCAAATGTATGCGTAATAATTTAATTACCAATACAAGTGCGCCTTTATTTATTTCATAATATTATTAGAGATCACCAATTTCTGGATCTCTGAGGTTCCCTCACCAATGGTACAAAGCTTTACATCACGGTAAAACTTCTCTACTGGAAAGTCTTTTGTGAAACCATAACCTCCAAAAATCTGTACAGCCTCATTACAAACTCTTACCGCTACTTCTGAAGCATAAAGCTTTGCCATCGCTCCTTCTGTGGTGATTTTCATGCCTTTATTTTTCATATCGGCAGCCTTTAAGGTTAGTAGTTCTGCAGCCTCTAGCTCAGTGGCCATATCCGCCAATTTAAAAGCGATTGCTTGAAACTGACTAATTGGCTTTCCAAACTGCTCACGCTCCTTAGAGTATTTAGTAGCTGCATCCAAAGCTCCAAAACCAGTTCCTAAAGAAAGTGATGCGATAGAAATTCTACCACCATCCAAAACTTTCATAGCCTGGATAAAACCATCACCTTCTTCACCAATAAGGTTCTCGGCAGGAATACGGCAATTGTCAAAAATCATCTCAGCAGTTTCTGAAGCACGCATGCCCAGCTTGTTTTCTTTTTTACCACCAGAAAAACCAGGAGTACCTCTTTCTACTATAAACGCAGAAATACCGTGACTATCCAAGAGCTCACCAGTACGAGCTAGCACCACTGCAACATCTCCGGTAATACCGTGAGTAATCCAGTTTTTAGCACCATTTAGCACCCAGTGATCGCCATCTTTTTTAGCAGTCACCTTCATACGCATGGCATCACTACCTGTATTGGCTTCGGTCAATCCCCAAGCACCAATCCATTCAGCAGTAGCTAATTTTGGCAAATATTTTTTCTTCTGTTCTTCGTTTCCAAACTGAAGAATATGGCCGGTACAAAGTGAATTATGAGCCGCCATTGACAATCCAATAGATGGATCGACTCTACTCAATTCAGTAATTGCGGTAACATACTCTGTGTAAGTAAGCCCGGCACCACCGTACTCTTCTGGCACCAAAACACCCATCAAGCCAAGTTCACCTAGCTTTTGAAAAACTTCTTTGGGAAAAGTCTGGGCTTCGTCCCACTCCATAATATTAGGGGTGATATGCTGTGCGCAAAAATCTTTTACAGTCTCTGCGATCATCTTTTGCGTTTCGGTCATACCGAAAGAAATTCCGCCTTCCATCGTATCTGCTGTTAATTCCATTATCAAATTTTTAATATTTCCCTCCCATTACTGAGAGGGTGAGGGGTTTAGATAGTTTGCAATTTTACTGAATATTGCGTCATCAATCAACTCAATGTGCTTTAACTCTTCGTTAGTCTTGAATGGGCGCACCTTCTCACGGAAGTTCACAATGTTCTTAACCTGCTCATAGCTAAGGTATGGGTGATTCACTAGCTCCTTAAAAGTGGCCTTATTTATATCTAATCTTTTTATTAGTGACTCATCCACATTTACATAAGGAGCAACTTTTTCAAATCTCTCCGCATCCATGCCATACACTTCCAGCAATTGCTCTTTGGTATAAAATCCTCCCAGCTTATTTCGATACTCCAAAATACGCTTTGAAAATGCCGGACCAATTCCCTTAAGGGAAAGTAGCTGTAGCGAATCAGCAGAATTGATTTCTACTTTCACCATTTCTGTAGGAGTGCTTTCCTCCTCCATCTCATCAATTACCACAAAAGGCAGCAGCTCTTTTACAAAAGCGGAATCAAAACCGTAAACTTTAAAAAGCTCTTCTTTAGTTTTAAAAGGATGCACCTTTTCCCGAAAGGTAATAATGCGCTTGGCCTGCCACTCCTTTATATTATACGATTCCAACTCGGCTTGTGAAACGGAATTGATCTTGAACGGTTTTAGGTTTAGCTTCTTTTCCTTTTTGGTAAAAGATTCTATCCGCTCCGCCCCTTCAATATCCACATACGGAGCCAACTGACTGTACCAAGTCGAATCCATACCATATATATTAAGAAGGTCTTCTTTTTTATAAAACTGCCCGCCTTTATTTCTGTACTTAATAATTCGTTCTGCTAAAAAGGGACGTAAACCCAGCGCTTCAAATTCCTCACGATCTGCTATGTTGGGGTCAAAATCAAAAAGTGCAACTTCATTGGTTGATGAGTAATTTTCTACCGAATCCTTTTCTCGCTCCCAATTTTTAACCACCGCGGCAAAGCGCGCTGTATCTTCTTCAGGAAGTGGCTCAACAAAAATGTCACTGAAATAAAGGAATAGCTGAATACCCAAGGCTACAGCTATCAAAATCAAAAGTCCGTTGCGTTGCTTTTTATTGTAATTGAATATTTCTTTAAGCCCCTTCCACATATCTATGGCCTTGGTTCGTCATCATTTTCATCATACGAATCCGGCTCGGGCTTGGGTGGTGTGCTTAGTACTTTTTTGAAAAAATATATAGTAAAACCAACTACCACGAGTTGAGTACTGACCATCAAAATTATCGCGCTGGTATTCATATTGTTTCGGTTTTAAGATTCTTTTGACGTTTGAGATAAGCGATGTACACCAAGATACTAATTCCTAAAAAGAGAGAAACGAGCAAGCCCCGAGCGGCATTGACATAATTTATTTTTTGAGTCAATCTTGCGATTTCTTCAGGGTTGGATGCTGCAGCCATGGTTTCTTTCAGACCTGTGTTTTGAAGCATCAAAATGATAGAGTTATTATCCAATTGCCAGCCGTTGCCCGAAAACAATCCACTAAAAGCTGAAGCCCAATCTCCGCCTTGCGGCAAAAAGAGCGAGCCAAAAAATACGGCCATCAATAATAAAGGAGTAACGTACATCATTACATATTTAAAGAATACTGGCACTTTCATATCTGACCCAGAAAGCAACTCTGCCCAGCCTCGTTTCATTCCAAATATCCATGCAAAGAGCACTGCTTCCGCTGTAGCGAAAACCACCAACGACATGGTGCCTGCCCAGTAATCATATTCATTAAAGAAAATTTGGTCCACCACCCCATTGGTCGCTACTTGATAAATTAAAACCGTGGGTAGGCCAAACATTAATATGATAAGGCCAAAAGACCACGCGGCACTTTTTCTGCTAAAGCTAAATTCATCCTGCATGAAGCCCATCCATGGTGTACCCATAGCTAAGGAAGATGTGATTCCTGCAAAGAATAAAAGTCCAAACCAGAAGACACCTGCGAGATTACTAATGACGCTTCCCCATTGGTCAAACAAATAAGGCATGGTTTGAAACGCCATTCCAAAGCCTGCATTTTCCTTTACCCAATCAATGCCCAAATAACCAGCCGCGATAGGAATTACAATAAGGCTACCGAGAACCACTTCCACAAATTCGTTCATAAAACCAGCCGATACTGCGTTGAGCGCAATATCATCCTTAGACTTTATATAGGAAGCATAACAATGCACCGTACCCATTCCTACTGAAAGCGTAAAAAACATTTGGCCCGCAGCCGCCAACCATACCGTAGGGTTGGAAAGTGAGTCAAACTGTGGTGTCCACAAAAAGTTAAGACCGTCCCACGCATTGGAATCAGGGTGCATGGCCGAAGCTCCATCCGTGCCAAGGGTCAATCCGCGAAAAGCGAGAAAAGCACCAAAAATAAGCAACATGGGCACACCTATTTTGGCGGCACGCTCCACTCCTTTTAGTCCTCTTGATAATATATAGGTATTCAGCGCCAAGCAGATCACATAAAAAACCACCGCTTCATAAGGTATGCCAGTGGTAGATTTACCAATAGTAAGATAGGTGTTGAAGAAATCGGCTACGGCTCCCTGCTCCATTCCCGTAAAGGTGCCACTAATGGAATGAAAAACGTAGGACATTGTCCATGACTCGATGTAACAATAATAGGAAGCAACGGCTATGTTGGTGAAAATACCGAACACGCCAAAGTATTTCCAAAAACGGGCTTTACCCATGGTATCCAATATAAATGGAGTACTGTGATTTCCTCCTTTGCCGCCAAAGCGCCCCATGCTCCACTCTATCCAAAGGATTGGGATTCCCATTAAAACAAAGCAAACTAAATATGGAATAATGAAGGCGCCACCTCCATTTTGAACAGCTTGAACAGGAAATCGAAGAAAGTTTCCAAGTCCTACGGCATTTCCGGCCATTGCCAAAATCAGCCCTATCCTGGAACCCCAGGCTTCTTTATTTGTACTCATCAGCGGTATATAAGGTCTTTAGTTAAAAAGTAAACCGCATTAAATATATAAATATAAGCACCTCCAAAATAGCTTGTTGACATCTTAAATTTGCCATAGCGGTATATTTTTAAGAACATTGCAAACTTTCAAAAACCAAAATGCACAAAATGCGTAAAGCAATACCGCTGTTATCATTTCTATTTCTTAGCCTATTAAATCTTCAAGCGCAAAACCCTCCCCTTGTTATTGAAGACCTCAAAATCGACAACGTAAGCAATCAAATCAATGATGCTACTGCCGAAATTGATGTAAAAGGCGGAACACCTCCTTATAGATATTATTGGTCAAAAACCAGTACTGACACCAATGCCAGCAAAAGCAATGGCTTGACAGAAGGCATTTCGCATTCAGTTACCGTACGCGATGCTGTCGGCACAGAACTAAGCCGTGAATTTGAAGTTGAGTCAGAATCTGTTGCCGAAACTTTTAATGGAACATTCAAACCAATAGTGGATGTGTTTGCATCGGTAATTTTTTGGGACCCATTCTATGCAATGGGGATGTATGATAATAAAGTGTACACTGACGATGGTCAAGTTGTAAAAAATCCAAATGGAACTGTACGCACCAATCAAATTCCATTTATTGTAATCTGGTTGATTTTTGGCGCACTGTTTTTCACCATCCGAATGGGCTTTATCAACTTTTGGGGATGGCGCCACTCCATTGCCTTGGTTCGAGGAAAATTTGACGAAGATGATGCACCGGGTGAAGTAACTCACTTTCAAGCTTTGGCTACAGCCGTAAGTGCTACCGTAGGACTTGGAAATATTGCGGGTGTTGCCGTAGCAATTTCTGTAGGTGGCCCTGGAGCTACTTTTTGGCTGGTTCTTGCCGGATTACTCGGTATGGCTTCCAAATTTACAGAGTGTACACTTGGAGTAAAATACCGTGACATTGGCGCTGACGGTGTAGTAGAAGGTGGCCCAATGCGCTACTTACGTAAAGGACTTGCAGCTAGAAACATGGGCGGACTTGGTAAAGTATTGGCCGTAGTTTTTGCAATTCTTGCTATCGGTGCCAGCTTTGGTGGTGGTAATATGTTTCAGGCCAATCAGGCGTATGAGCAGCTTTCCAGCCAATTTCCAATGCTACAAGGTATGGGTCCATACTTCGGTGTTTTCTTAGCTGTTTTGGTGGGAGTTGTTATCCTTGGTGGAATTCAAAGTATTGCTAAGGTTACTGAAAAAATTGTTCCTTTTATGGCTGGTCTTTACGTGTTAGCAGCTTTAATTATTGTTTTCAAAAACATTGGAAATGTAGGTCATGCCTTCACCCTTATTATTGATGGCGCTTTTGCTCCATCTGCCATGCTTGGTGGATTTATCGGAGTTTTGGTTCAAGGGTTTAGAAGAGCGGCATTCTCTAACGAAGCTGGTGTAGGTTCTGCCGCCATCGCTCACTCTGCCGCAAAAACCAAGCATCCTGTAAGCGAAGGTTTCGTTGCACTTTTAGAACCATTTATCGATACTGTAGTAGTTTGTACTCTTACCGCTTTGGTTTTAATTTTTACCGGCTTCTACCAGGATGACGGTATGGGTGGCGCACAATTGACATCACAAGCTTTTGGTAGCGTTATCAGTTGGTTCCCCTACGTGCTTGTGTTGGCTATTTTCCTTTTTGCCTTCTCTACCATGATTAGCTGGAGCTATTACGGTTTGCGTGCATGGACTTTCCTATTCGGACGTAGCAAGGTTACCGAAATCGTATACAAATTGATTTTCCTTGTATTTATCGTAATTGGTTCATCTGTAAGTTTAGGAGCCGTACTCGACTTTTCAGATATGATGATACTCGCCATGGCTTTGCCTAACATTATCGGTCTACTGCTCCTTAGCGGAGAAGTTCGCTCCGACCTGAAATCCTACTGGAAAAAGTTTAAAAACGGAGAAATCCTGGAAACGAAGAAATAAATGAAAGCCCTGTGAGAACAGGGCTTTTTTGATTTTACTCAAGCTTCTTTTAACTATTCAACTCATATCATTGGGCATAGTTCATACTTTTGCACCCCATTTGGAAGACCGCAATGAAGACAGAAGAAAAGAAAGCTCGCATGAGCAAAGACACTCTTAAGAAGTCACTTAAGCTCTATAAATACATAAAACCTTACCGCGGTGAATTTGCTGTTGGATTAGTATTCCTTTTGCTTTCGAGTTTGGCCAACCTGGCTTTCCCAAAGTACTTGGGTGAGCTTGTAGATGCTACCAATAGCGATAGCATCGTTGAAAACATCCAGCAGATTTCCCTTATACTTATCGGGATTCTAATTATTCAGGCCATTGTGTCTTTCTTTCGCGTAGTCCTGTTTGTAAACGTTACCGAAAAAACTTTGGCCTCTTTGCGCCAAGCTACCTATACACACCTTATAAAGTTGCCCATCACCTTTTTCAATCAAAAGCGTGTAGGTGAATTGAACAGCCGCATTTCTTCTGACATTTCACTTTTACAGGAAACCTTCACTACCACTTTGGCGGAATTCATTCGTCAATTGGTGATAATTTTTGGAGGTATTGCCATCTTGCTTTACACCTCTCCACAGCTTACACTTTTCATGCTAGCCGTAGTTCCGGTAGTCGTGGTATTGGCCATTTTCTTCGGTCGTTTTATCCGTAAGTTTTCTAAAATGGCGC
This sequence comes from Owenweeksia hongkongensis DSM 17368, assembly GCF_000236705.1. Taxonomy (NCBI): domain Bacteria; kingdom Pseudomonadati; phylum Bacteroidota; class Flavobacteriia; order Flavobacteriales; family Owenweeksiaceae; genus Owenweeksia; species Owenweeksia hongkongensis. The sequence continues at coordinate 1,616,107 of NC_016599.1, forward strand.
AGCAGCAAGTAGCGGAATCCAATACGATTGTGGAGGAAACTTTGCAGGGAATTTTTAATGTGAAGGCTTTCGCCAATGAGTTTTTAGAAATAGCCAGATACCGCACCAAGACTAAAGAAGTAGCCCAAACTGGAATGAAAGGCGGCAAGTATCGCGGGGCTTTCAGTTCATTTATAATATTAGGAATGTTTGGTGCTATCGTTGCCGTAATCTGGCAAGGTGTGAATCTTATCGCTCAAGGCGAATTACAAACCGGAGAGCTTTTCAGCTTTGTGATTTACTCAGGGTTTATTGGAGCTTCTATTGGTGGGTTTGCCAATGTGTATGCTAGCATCCAAAAAGCACTTGGAGCTACCGAAGAGCTGATGGAAATTTTGGAAGAGCCTACCGAAGATCTTCAGGAAGAAGAAACAAAGTCGGAGTTGCAAAACTTTTCCGGTAAGGTTACTTTCAAAAACTTGTCTTTCACCTACCCCAATAGGAAAGACATTCCTGTATTAAAGGAAATCAACTTTAAAGCTTTACCCGGTCAGCAAATTGCTTTGGTAGGACCGAGTGGAGCCGGAAAGTCTACCATGGTATCTTTGATTCTACGTTTTTACAACCCTACTTCTGGTCATTTACTTTTTGATGATAAGGATGCCACTGAATATGGACTGAGCGAACTGCGTAACCAAATGGCGGTCGTACCTCAGGACGTTTTCCTTTTTGGCGGAAGCATACGCGAAAACATTGCTTATGGTAAGCCCGATGCCTCGGAAGAAGAAATTATAGAAGCGGCCAAAAAAGCCAATGCCTGGGAATTTATTCAAGACTTCCCCGAGAAGTTAGACACCTTGGTTGGCGAACGTGGCGTTCAGCTTTCAGGAGGTCAGCGCCAGCGCGTGGCCATTGCCCGTGCGGTTCTCAAAAATCCAAAGATTCTTATTTTGGATGAAGCTACCTCAGCACTAGATTCAGAATCAGAAAGATTAGTGCAAGATGCGCTTGACAAACTTATGATTGGCCGTACATCTATTGTGATTGCTCACCGCCTCGCCACCGTACGTCAGGCAGATGCCATAGTAGTTCTTGAAAAAGGCCAGGTAAAAGAAATTGGAACGCACGAGGAATTGCTCAATATCGAAGAGGGAATTTATCGTAATCTCAGCCAGCTTCAGTTTACCACCTGATACTCACCATCAATAGTTAAAAACTTGGTTCACATGTATACGATGTGCACTGTATCGCTGTTTATATTTGAAAAAGTTGAAACAGGCAATTGCCCCTATGAAAAAGCTCCGCGCCAAAATTGATAAAATAAAACAGACCCGATGGTTTGCTATCGCCAGCAACAAGTTTGTACTGGCCACAGTTGGTTTTATCATTTGGATGCTCTTTCTGGATGTCAACTCCTATTTAATTCACCATGAACTAAATGTGGAAATTGATGAACTGGAGCAAAGTATTGAGTACTACGAAGCCGAAATAAGCCGTGATAAAAAGCAACTTGAAGAACTTACTTCCGACCCCGAAAAGCTTGAAAAATTTGCCCGCGAGCAATACTGGATGAAAAAGAAAGGTGAAGAGATTTACTTAGTAGAAGAAGTGGAGGAGTAATTCGGAATCGGGAGTATGGAGCTGGGGGGTTTGGCTTGTAAATTAAAACTATGATTTATCATCCTGAGTAGGTCTTGAGGCACGAAAGAAAGTATCAACTTGCCCGTTAAATGGCGGGGAAGGGTGTTTGGAACATAAAAATAACCCCATCAATATGCGACTACTATTTACACTCTCTCTTATTCTTACCCTTTCGGGAATTGGATTTGCTCAACCGCAAAACACCCTTGAGCAGCGAATCAAATACCTTAATTCTATTTACAACACCTACAAGGCCATCAATTTTTATGAAGATTCTGTAATGGTGGTTTCCGGATTTCGTTCAGAAGAGCATCTTGCTGCAATTGATTCTTTAAAGCAAGTGGATGTTGTCCTTACACACCGAATTGACACTTATCTCAACACATACGGTTATCCCGAAAAGGAGCTTTATGGAGAAACAGCTAATCAAACCCCACTGCTCATTTTACAGCAGAGTGCCTTGTACGATGTAAGAAAGTCTCAAACCAAATGTCTTTATAAAGCCTATAAAAAAGATGACTTGGAGTTAAGCAGACTTATTGGTTTTTTAGAAAGCGAATACGAATATCGTTTTCAAAAAACGTATCAATCTTACCTTCAAGACGAACCACGCCTGAAAGATCTAATGACCGCTTTGGAAGTCAAGCCAAGCAAACTATAGAGGATTCGTGGCTTTATCCCCTATTTTTATGACCTTTGCGCAAAAGGCATAAGGATACATGGCAAATACAAATCTGTTTGAGGGCTTCAGCCCCACTACCCCCGATGAGTGGAAAGCTCAAATTGAAAAAGACCTTCGCGGCAAAAGTTTTGACACCCTCCTATCTCCCACGCTTGATGGGATTACGATAGAACCATTTTATCACCGTGCACAAACTGAGGTTTCCGGTCAGCCCTTTAAGGCTATGGCCAAATGGGACATAGTACAAGAGCTATTGGTAGAAGATGCCAAAGCTGCCAATAAGCTTGCGCTGGATCACCTTAACCGCGGAGCAACTTCATTACTATTTTATTGCAATGCAGATGTAGATCTAAATCAGCTTTTGGACGGTATTCAAATTGAGTATATCCGCACCAACTTTGTGGTAGAAGGTGATGCTTTGGCTTTAGCCGAAAGTTTTAAAAAGCTTATTTCTGCAAGGGGACTAAAAAAAATTGAGATTGCCGGATCCGTAAATATAGACTGTCTCGAAAGCATTGCCCGCACGGGAAATTGGCTAGATAGCGAATCAAATGATTTTGATCGTATAAAAAAGCTAAACGAAGCTTTACCAGAAAACATAAAAGGTACTTGCATTAATACGAATCTTTTTGCCAACGCTGGTGCTTCATTAAGTCAGCAGTTGGGAATCTCTCTTTCTATGATGTATGAATACATTCATCGATTAGAATTAAAAAGCACACAGCCTTTTTGGATCAACTTTGCCATAGGTTCGGATTATTTTGGAGAAATAGCAAAACTACGCGCCTTCCGTAGATTGTTTACCCAACTGAGCCAAGAGCTGGGCTTACCTCAAGAGGAAGCTTTCATTTATGCCGAAACAGCCTTCCGCAACAAAACTATTCTTGACGCTTATAATAATATGATTCGCACCACCAGCGAAAGTATGGCTGCGGCTATTGGCGGGGCAAATGAAATTTCTGTAAAAGGATTCAATCACACTTTTAAAGAACCTGACTTTTTTGGAGAGAGAGTTGCCAAAAACCAACAAAGTATGTTGGAGCATGAAAGCCACGTGAATGCTGTAAATGATATTTCGAAAGGTTCCTACTTTATTGAAAACCTTACTGAAGAGCTAGCGGAAAAAGGTTGGGCATTTTTCAAAGAAATTGAAAAGCAAGGAGGCTATGTAGAAGCCATGAAAAATGGTTGGCTACAAGAGCAAGTTGAGCTTTTCGCGGAAGCGGAACAAAAAGCATTTGATGCTCAGGAAACCGTTTTGATTGGGGCTAACAAACACGCCAAGAAAGATGAAAACCTGAAAGAGATCATTGAATATGGAATGTTTACTGCGAAGGATAAAGACACGGAGATAAAAAGAATTGTGCCGAGAAGGTTGTCGGAAAAACTCGAGTCCTAAAGCTACAAGCTTAGAGCAAAACTACCGTACATTGACTGTCCGAGCGGAGTCGAGGACCAATTAAACACATTATGAAAAGACACGATTTTCAAAATACAAACTATTCCAAATCACAGGCTCAGGAAACTAAGTCCAGTGCTACGTGGAATACCCCAGAAGAAATTAAAGTTCCAAATCAATTCTCCAAGGTAGACTTCGGAAAACTTACCCACCTGGACTATGTAGCCGGTTTACCGCCATACCTGCGTGGTCCCTACTCCACCATGTACGTTAGCCGCCCTTGGACCATCCGCCAGTACGCGGGCTTTTCAACAGCCGAGGAGAGTAATGCTTTTTACAGACGAAATCTGGCTGCCGGCCAAAAAGGACTTTCTGTAGCTTTTGACTTGGCCACACACCGTGGTTATGATTCCGACCATGAGCGCGTGGTGGGTGATGTGGGAAAGGCAGGTGTTGCCATCGACTCTGTGGAGGATATGAAGATTCTCTTTGATCAGATTCCTCTGGATGAAATGTCAGTATCGATGACCATGAATGGTGCTGTGATTCCAATTATGGCATTTTACATTGTTGCTGCTGAGGAGCAAGGAGTTTCTCCTGAAAAACTTTCTGGAACCATCCAGAATGATATTCTGAAGGAATTTATGGTGCGGAATACTTATATCTACCCACCACTTCCTTCCATGCGCATTGTGGCTGATATTTTTGAGTACACAAAAAACAATATGCCGCGCTTCAATAGTATTTCTATTTCGGGATACCACATGCATGAAGCTGGTGCTACAGCAGATATTGAACTAGCTTACACCCTTGCCGATGGAATGGAATATATCCGCACAGGAATGCAAGCTGGTTTAGATATTGACGACTTCGCTCCTCGCCTTTCCTTCTTTTGGGGAATTGGGATGAACCATTTTATGGAAATCGCCAAAATGCGTGCTGCACGCATGCTGTGGGCCAAAATTGTAAAAAGCCTTGGTGCTAAAAATCCAAAGTCGATGGCTTTGAGGACGCACTCACAAACTTCTGGATACAGTCTTACAGAGCAAGATCCATTTAACAATGTAGCTCGCACCACTATCGAAGCTATGGCTGCTGTTTTTGGTGGAACACAATCGCTGCACACCAACTCACTTGACGAAGCCATCGCACTTCCCACAGATTTTTCTGCGCGTATTGCTCGAAACACACAACTTATTATTCAGGAAGAGCTTGGCGTAACCCGCACCGTAGACCCTTGGGGTGGTTCTTATTATGTAGAATACCTCACCGATCAATTGGTAGAAAAAGCATGGAAGCTGATTGAAGAAGTGGAAGAACTTGGTGGCATGGCAAAAGCTATTGAAACCGGTGTCCCTAAAATGCGTATTGAAGAAGCTGCGGCCAAAAAGCAGGCCCGTATAGATTCTGGTAAAGAATGGATTATTGGTGTAAATGCTTATAAAAACGAGAAAGACGAAGAGATAGAACTACTTGAGGTAGACAATGCTGTGGTTCGTCAAAAGCAAATTGAAAGACTGGAAAGCATTCGTTCTACGCGTGATCAACAAAAAGTGGACGCAAACCTGAAAGCTATCACTGAGGCTGCCAAAAGTGGTGAAGGAAATCTTTTAGCTTTAGCTGTAGAAGCAGCTCGTCATAGAGCCACGCTTGGCGAAATAAGCCTGGCTATGGAAAAAGCTTTTGACCGCTACACCGCCACTATCCGTTCTATTTCTGGTGTATATTCCAATGAAATGAAGAAAGACGAAAAGTTTGAAAAGGCGCAACAACTAGCCGATAAATTTGAAGCAGTAGAAGGAAGGCGCCCTAGAATTATGATTGCCAAAATGGGACAAGATGGCCATGACCGTGGTGCTAAAGTAGTAGCTACTTCTTTTGCTGACCTTGGCTTTGATGTAGACATAGGGCCCCTTTTCCAAACTCCGGCAGAAGCAGCCAAGCAAGCCATAGAAAATGATGTGCATTTATTGGGTGTTTCATCACTCGCTGCCGGCCACAAAACTTTGGTACCTCAGGTTATTGATGAATTAAAAAAACAAGGAAGAGAAGATATTTTGGTGATTGCAGGAGGAGTAATTCCTCAAAACGATTACAAGTATCTTTTTGAGGCAGGAGTAGTTGGCGTCTTCGGTCCAGGAACTGTTATTGCTGAGGCTGCTGCTCGAATTTTGGAGGTAATGATTGAGGGGAGAAATTAGTATATTTATAAAGAGAACATTAAAGCTTCCCTATAATGAAAAAGCTAGTATTTTTTCTTGCTTCTATCATAACCTTTACTACTTGTAAAAAAGAAGATTTTGATAAAACCACATATATAGGATCCTTTCGGGAATATGGTTCTTATATAACCACCATTAACGATACCTTAAGACAAGTTTCTTATGACAGTTCTTCCACAAACTTATTCATATTGACTAAGAAATCTTCTCACTACACATTAAATAGAGTTTCTTCTACAGGAGATGTCATCCCAATAAAAGATAACTTTGAGCTAAATCAAAACAACGAATTTAGAGACACGATTTGGGGAGGATATTTAATGCCTGATTATCACATTTATATCAGAATTGAAAAAGACAGCTTATTTGTGGATAGAGTCCAGCACGTAGGTAGACCAAATTTTTATGTATGGGAGGCGAAAGCAGAGAAATTGGATTAATAAACTATTCATTTTTGTGAGGCTATCCTTGGTCTATCCGATTGTACTTACTTCAAGAAACTAAACACTTAACTTAGCAACAAAGCCAAAGGCCATGATTTTGAATACCCTGAAATAAGAATTAATCCAGCGCAAAAATTAATATCTTCGAATTACGAAAAGATTAAAACCCTATTGAAATGAAAAAACTGACAATCATACTACTTGGTTTATCCATACTAGTTGCATGCGAAAAAGAGAGTGAAATTGATACTCAAACTCCAAGTGAAAAGAACAATTACTTTGGAATTTATTCAGGTGATTCTCATTTTATTGGAGAGAGCTACTACAGACAAGATAGCTTAGGTAATTGGACTAATAATCCGTATGACTATCACCTTAACCCTAGCGAAACTGAGGTAAAACCAGGAATCTGGGATCAATCCAAACTCATGCTTTATTACCGTGATAAAAATGATAGCCTGTTACTTTTTTATGATAGCGAATTTCAGCTTGATTCGAATGGAGTCTTTCACGATACCGTGCCAGGAGGGTCTAGTTACAAATACACCTATATTAAGTTTAAAGGTGATAGTATTATAGCAGATAGATTTGCTGTGCATGGCAGAGCAGGTGGTCATGGCGAGATTCACATTAAGGCTAAAAAACAATAAATTCTACATAAACAATGTTCGGAAAAATGGGAGATATGATGGGCCAACTAAAAGATGCCCAGCAAAAAATGGAAGAAACCAAGGAAAGGTTGAAATCTATTACCATGGTTGAAGAATCCAACAATGGAAAAATAAAAGTAACTATTAGTGCTGCTCGCGAAATAAAAGATATTCACATTGATGAAAGCCTTTTGCAGGACACAGAAGAGCTTAGCGATAACCTCGTGCTTACGCTGAATAAGGCTATGGAAAAAGCAAACAATGTAAACGAAAGTGAAATGCAGGGAGCTGCTGCCGGCATGATGAATATGCCGGGTATGGGAAACCTTTTCGGTAAATAAAACTCCTACCTTTATTCTTGCATGGACAACATCAACCCCAATTTCAAAAAATTCAAATCAGCGGAGCTACCCTCCGCTGATTGGCTTTTAGGTGAACTCAGTAAAGGGAATCGAGCAGCACTTAGCCGTGCTCTTACTTTAGTGGAAAGCAAAAGCCAAAAGCACAGAAAAGTGGCCGAAGAGCTTATTCATAAAGCACTTCCCCTTTCTGGGAATTCTGTTCGGATTGGGATAACTGGTGTGCCTGGAGTTGGTAAGAGCACTTTTATTGAGGCGTTCGGGACTTACCTTACTTCCATTGGCAAAAAGGTGGCAGTCCTCGCTATTGATCCTAGCAGCACCAAAAACCGTGGCAGTATTTTGGGTGATAAAACCCGAATGAATGAACTTTCACAAAACGAGATGGCATTCATTCGCCCCAGCCCTTCGGCTGGCTCACTGGGTGGTGTAGCTCGAAAGACTCGTGAATCTATCCTTCTTTGCGAAGCTGCTGGATATGATGTAATTATTGTGGAAACTGTAGGTGTTGGTCAGTCCGAAACTGCTGTAAAATCTATGGTCGACTTTTTTATGCTGCTAATGCTTGCTGGTGCTGGTGATGAACTTCAGGGCATAAAACGCGGCATCATGGAAATGGCCGATCTGCTTATTATCAACAAAGCAGATGGTAACAATGCCCGCAATGCCAAGCGCGCTAGTGGAGAGTATAAGCGTGCGCTACATCTTTTTCCTGCCAACGATAATGAATGGATACCTCGTGTAAGTGTGGCTTCGGCCATCGAGAAAACAGGTATGAGCGATGCCTGGGAAGTAATTACTGAATTTGAAAATCAACAGAAAAATAAGGGGTATTTTAAAACTACGCGCCAAGAGCAAGCCCTAAAATGGTTTGAAGAATCTATTGGCGAACTTCTTTTAGAAAAATTCAACAGGAACCCTGAAGCACAAGAAAATTTGCAACAGCTAAAAGAAAAAGTAAGGTCCGAGAAACTCGAACCTTTTAATGCCGCCAATCAGGCGGTAGACTTTTTATTTAAGACCACTTCTTAGATCTTACTGCTTTACAAAGCGCTGAGAATACACTTCTCCGTCAACTTCTGTTGAAAGAATATAGATTCCACTTTTCAGCCCACTTACGTTTAATGGCGCTTTTGTGTCATAAATTTCTTTAGTAAGAATTTGTTGCCCTGTAATGGAATAAACTGTTAAGCGATTGATAACTCCCGAACCTTTCAAGTTTACATTCAGTACATCATTTACCGGAGAAGGGTAAACCTCAATGCGCTCCGCTAGATTGGTTTCTTTAAGGTTCATTCCTTCAAAATGAGAATTCACTGAATTTATTCCCACCGGATAAAGAATGTTTCCATTAGCAGCTGCAGCCACCAATTGAATATCTAAATCAGCAATATTACTATCTGCTGTGTAGGATAAAAAATCGTCAGTAATTGTAACCATCACGGAATCTGCCGGAGCTAAATTCATGTTCTGATAAGCAGCCTTCCTACCGCAACTCCAAGAACCATTATATGCTGTATAAAGAATATCCAGACTATCCAAAGTCTTAGTACTATTGTTCTTTATCCAGACATCTAAACTTGCGTCTATTTCATAAGAGTAAAAAGTTGTATCTGTTTCCGTATATGTTCTTGCATTCCCCGTAATTACAGCTGAATTAACAGAAGAAGATAAATTTACCTCGCCAAATGTTTCCGCCTTTTGATTAAAAGGATAAATCTCTAAATGTCTATGGCAACTTTCAGCTTCACTTACCAAAGCAATTGTATTTCCCTCCAAAGCAGTTCTTGTATATCGAAAGCTTCTTGAGGTCAAATCCTCATTACGAACCGAATCGATATACTTGGTAAAAGGAAAATCTCCCTGCAAAACGATATACTCTCCAGTCGTAGCAGTTCCAACAATTCCATCTTCAAAAAACTCTATTCTTGATACATCAAAACCAGCAGTATCACTCAAATAATATGAGTTTTCAAGGCTCAGGGTTTCTTTATTGTAAAAGCTCAATACCCCACTTCCATTATTACTGGGAAAGTCATAAATGCAAAGTCCATCATTTTTAGAATCATAACTTCCATAATTCCCTTGGGTGTTAGACCCCGGTAATCCGGCAACAGCATACTCAACACTATCTCCCATGTCAATTACAGCATAACTCCAACTTCCGCCACCTGACCGTTGCACAAAAACACTATCACCAATCAGCGGCACAGCAAAGTCGTTGTGAGTACCATCCTTAGTGTAATAGTCATTTAAGCTAAAGTCTTTATTAAACTTATAGATTCCAGCTCCTTTAAAAGCTAATATTTTGCCATCAGGCAAGGACTGAATACCTGTCCCAAAGTTCCAGGAACTATCCACAATATCCTTCAACTCTAAAATATTCAATGCAGTATCCAATCGCGCAATAAAGCCATAGTCATGTACCCAAAATACAGTGGTATCAAACGAAGCTCCTGAAATAAGAAAAGTGGAGTCAGATTCATTCTTAATTAAATTGACAACCCTTCGCAAGGAATCGTGAGGCATTAATTTCCTCGCAACCACTTTACCTTCGTCACTCCATTTTACAATTTCCGACCAGTTTAAGCTACCCGGACTTGTTGAAAAAAAACGACCTCCACTCAACATCACATCATCAAAGTATTGATGATTGGTGTAAGACCGATTAAACTTCTGACCAAAAACACTGAGAGAAATGCACAGGAAAAGTGCTAGAAAAGAAATAGGGGTTTTCATGTAATAGTTTATTTAGTTTTCTAAAACAAACTTATAAAACTATTCCTACAGAAAATGTTAAAATTTAGAAATCCCTTTTTACCTCGCCTTTTAGATAGCGTAAAGCCTTTTTAGTAGGGAAAGATTCCATCTCCATAGTTCTATTGAGGATGGTTTTGCGAAGTGCCATAGCATCATCTTTGGGCTTAAACTCGCGAGAAATATTATTGATGATACCAACCGTAGCTGATTTAGAATCGACAATCAGCTTCCAGGCTTCATCGCTAATATAAATCTGCTGAGAAAGGTTATGCTCAAATTCTTCTCGAATAGTCTCCGTAAGCAAGGTTTGATACTGTTGCGCTGTTAAGCCTTGAGAATGCAAACGAACCAAAAGACGATCAGGAGTAATACGCTCCAGAAATAAAGAAAGACGTTCATATGCCTGCAAGCGTACGGGCAAAGCACTCTTTTGAGTTTCTTTTTTCAAAAAGTATGATCTGCGCTTTTCCTCATTCTCCATAAAATTGGAAAGCATCATATAACATAAAATCAAAAGAAATACAGAAGGAAGTGCGTATTTAAGAATATCTAAAACTATGTCCATAGGGTGATCTAAAAGCTAAGTGGGCGTCAAATATCGTTAAATTTTAAAAAGCTTCAATACTGAAATTTGTAGCTTAGCCGCTTAATTTTTTAAGCCTATGAACCTTCTCTCGGACCGTATTCAGGAACTCTCTGAATCTCAAACAATAGCAATGAATCGCAAGAGCCGCGAAATGAAAGAAAACGGCATCGATGTGATTAGTCTTTCTTTGGGAGAGCCCGATTTTAACACGCCAGACTTTATTAAAGAAGCTGCCAAGCAAGCTATAGATGATAACTACACCTACTATCCACCCATTGCCGGATACAAGGATGTGAGAGAAGCTATTAGCAAAAAGTTTAAAAGAGATAATGGGCTGGATTACTCTCCTGAGCAAATAGTAGTTTCTACAGGAGCCAAGCAATCCATTGCTAATGTGGTACTGTGCACCATCAATCCTGGTGATGAAGTACTGCTACCCGCCCCTTATTGGGTTTCTTATTATGAAATAGTAAAACTAGCTGGAGGTATTCCCGTGGTGATTCCTACCAAAATTGAAAATGACTTTAAAATTACAGGCGAAGAATTAGAGTCATTCATCAATGCTAAAACCAAAATGATGATTTTCAGCTCGCCTTGTAATCCTTCGGGCACCGTGTATACGGCCGAAGAGTTGGAGGACTTGGCCAAGGTTATTAAGGTTCACCCTAACTTGTTGGTGATTAGCGATGAAATATATGAGCTTATAAACTTTGAAGGCAAGCACGCCAGCCTTGCGGCAAATACCGAAATCTATGATCAGGTTATCACCATCAATGGTGTTTCCAAAGGTTTTGCAATGACGGGCTGGAGATGTGGATACATTGGCGCACCACTTTGGTTGGCCAAAGCTTGCGACAAAATGCAAGGCCAATTTACCTCAGCTACATGTAGCATTACGCAACGTGCAGTGCTTGCCGCGTTAGAAGCTGATCCTTCTGAGGTTAGCTATATGAAGGATGCTTTTGCCAAAAGGCGTGATTTGGTTCTGGGACTACTCAATGAAATACCTGGAATTGAAACCAACTTACCAATAGGTGCATTTTACATTTTCCCTAATGTGACTAAGCTTTTCAACAAAAAGCACAATGGAAAAGAGATTGGAAACTGTAACAACCTTTGCCTTTACCTTTTGGAGGAGGCTCAAGTAGGGTTGGTTCCCGGAGATGCTTTTGGAAGCCCAAACTGCATTCGTATTTCATACGCTGCTTCTGAAGAAACTTTGGTGGAAGCCTTGAAAAGAATTAAATCAGCAATAGAAAAACTTAGTTAGGATGAAGGCGGCCCGAATGAATGATATTTTTGATCAGTGTATTGCTGATTATCACCAAACTGATCACGTGGATAGCGCTGAAAACAACACTTTTCCAAAAGATAGTTTTGACCATCTTCTGTATCACAAAAACTGGATTGACACCGTTCAGTGGCACCTCGAAGACATCATTCGTGACCCAAAAATAAAAGCAGAAGATGCACTTGTAATAAAGCGTAGAATTGACGCCAGCAACCAGGATCGTACAGATTTGGTAGAGCAGGTAGATGATTATTACTTAAGTTCTTTTGGTGACATTAACCCAAAGAAACATGCTCGTGTGAATACCGAAAGTCCTGCATGGGCCATTGATCGCCTTTCTATTTTGGCACTCAAAATTTACCACATGCGCGTGGAGGCTTCTCGTACTGATGTGAATGACGAATTGCTCAACAAAAATCAGTTTAAACTAAATGTACTGCTTACTCAGCGTGAAGATTTGAGCCTTGCCATCGACCAACTTATTGAGGACCTTCAAAGTGGCGACCGCATTATGAAAGTATATCGCCAAATGAAGATGTACAATGATCCGGAACTGAACCCCGTGCTGTACGCCAAAAAGAACAATGGCTAATGCATTTGGTGGTACTTCGGTTTTCTGCAATTGGCGATGTGGCCCTTACCGTGCCAGTCATTGCTCAAATTAAGCAGACCTATCCCGAAGTAAAAATCACCGTTGTAACCCGAGGTTTTTTAAAATCACTTTTTTCGGCAGTGGATGTCAACTTTTTGGAGGCAGACCTCAATGGTCGGCACAAAGGATTTAAGGGCATCAAAAAACTTCATTCAGACATCAAAAAACTAAACCCCGATAAGATTATAGATCTTCATGGGGTTTTACGCACACATATTCTCAAGCGCTTTTTCAGCTTAAACCGAATCCCGTTTTTCAGTATTAATAAAGGAAGGGAAGGCAAAAAGGAGCTTACCCGAAAAGAAAACAAAGTCTGGAAACAGCAAAAACACAGCACCACCCGATACGCTGAAGTATTTGCTGAAGCAGGGTTTCCTATTAATTGGAAAACTGAATCTATTCCACATTTAAAGTACACCAATCCAAAAGCTGAAGAAGTTTGGGCCGAAATAAAAACCGAAAGTACAGCTACTATAGGCATCGCTCCGCTCACCACTTTCAAAGGTAAAACTTGGCCTTGGGAAAAAGTAGAAGAACTTGTTCAGCAATTGTGTGAACAGCAAATTCAGGTAGTTCTATTTGGAGGTAAAGGCGATAAAGAAATCTTGGACAAACTCACGCTGAACCAAACTTTGGTTTCAAACCTTGCTGGAAAATTACCTTTTGATGCAGAAATTGCCTTGATGAAAAAGCTTGACGCCATGGTAAGCATGGATTCATCCAATATGCATTTGGCAACATTAGCTGGCACTCCTGTAGTTTCTATTTGGGGTGCAACACACACCTTGGCGGGATTTGGGCCTTTGGGCAAAAATGATCACCTCATTGCCGAAATTCCAAAAGAAGAACTGGATTGCCGCCCATGCTCTGTGTTTGGAAACAAGCCATGCTTTAGAGGAGATTACGCCTGTTTGAACTATCTTTCCTCACAATCTGTATTGGAAAAAGTAATCTTGGCAACTAAGCAAAAGCTGTAAAATGATTTTTCAAGAAATCAGGGAAAAGGTCAAACTCTTTATTTACGACTCCCGGGATATTGTCTTAAAACTATTTCGGGTAAGCAGTGTGATAGTTGCCTTTATAGCGGTACTAAGCATACTCTATTTTCATGGATTTAACATTACCAGTGAAGAGAACAAGGTAATCACCATAATACTCAGGGTAGCATTCGGCTACTTTGTTATAAAGTATTTGGTCCGGCTACTTTTTAGCCTGCAACCTCTCAAAGATTTTAAAAACTCCCTATTTGAAGGAGTCCTTATTCTTCTGGTGATTCTCAATGCCTCCTTTGCATTTCTCTTTGATTGGGAGTTGATTCATCATCTAGGTCAATTTCTCAATATTGAAAATATTAACTGGTTTTTTGCAGTTGGCATTCAACTCTACTTTGTACTCATTTTGGTAAATGAAGTTGGGCGTGCAGGCAGCCGCTTAAGCTCCTTCAACCTCTCTCCACCAGCCATGCTTATTGGCTCATTCTTTATTCTTATCCTTTTCGGAAGTGGTCTTTTAGTTCTTCCCGAAATGACATCTAGCGGAGAATCCATGCCCTACTTTGATGCACTCTTCACCTCTATTTCGGCTAGCTGCGTTACAGGTTTGATTGTAGTGGATACAGCGACTTATTTTAGCCTAAAGGGCCAAATGGTAATCATGCTCCTTATTCAATTGGGTGGTTTAAATATTATCTCTTTTGCAAGTGTATTTGCGCTCATCGCTAGGCGCGGAATTGGGCTAAAGCATCAAAGCATGCTTCAGGAGAGTCTCAATGCCGAATCATTAAGCGCTAGCTCTTCACTATTCCGACAGATATTTCTGTTTAGCATGTTGATAGAAATAGCAGGTGCAGTGCTCATTTTCTTTTCCTGGAAAGACATCCCTGAGGTAAGTGCCACGTCAGACAAAATATTCTACAGCATTTTTCATAGTATTTCTGCTTTTAACAATGCTGGTTTCTCCGTTTTCTCAAATGGCCTTTTTGAGGAAGGAGTTCGAAACGCCTATACATTGCACTTGGTTATAGCGCTTCTCATTATTCTTGGCGGAATTGGATTTACCACCATGCGTGACCTTTTTAGCTTTAGCAGAATAAAAGAACGTTACCAAAAAAGCTGGCGCTCACTCCGTATTGATACCAAACTTAGCCTCTACAGTGCGGCCATCCTCATACTTTCAGGGTTTGTGGTGTTTTACGTTTTTGAAGTAAACAATACCTTAAAAGATGCATCCATCTGGGGACAAGTGGTTGGTGCGCTATTTCAATCAGTAACTACACGTACTGCTGGCTTTAACACAGTAGACGTGGGTGCTTTGGCAAAACCAGCTTTGATATTCAGCATTTTTCTAATGTTCATTGGAGCCAGCCCTGGCTCTACTGGTGGTGGTATAAAAACCAACACATTCGCTATTATCATTCTTGGGGCGTGGAGCACAGCTAGAGGTAAACCCAGGTTGGAGCTTTTTAAAAGAACTATTCCTTATGATTTGCTCAATAAAGCATTTCTAATATTTTTCATTTCAATCTGCTTTATTGCTCTCGGCATTTTTGGCCTGGCCATTTCAGAGCCTGATAAATCTTTGATAGCTCTATCCTATGAGGAGGTTTCGGCTTTTTGTACCGCAGGCCTGAGCACAGGCATCACTGCAGATTTAAGCACCACAGGCCGCGTAATCATTATGCTCAGCATGTTTTTAGGAAGAGTGGGAATACTTTCCCTTGCCTTTGCCTTAGGGCGAAACACTAAAGTGCATGACTACAAGTATCCCAAGGCCAGTCTACTGATCGGATAATGTAGCCTGATAAAGACCTAAAAATACCATTTGAACCCTTACCTTTGCCGCCATTATTTTGAAAATGAAGAACGAAGTAAAGCCCTATAAAGAAGCCGAAGGCAGCAAGAAAGAACAAGTTGCACAGATGTTTGATAGCATCAGTCAACGCTACGACTTTCTCAACCACATGCTTTCTATGAACATCGATAAAGGATGGCGTAAGAAAGTGGTGAAAATAGCTGCAGCAGAAGGCCCGAAGCAAATATTGGATGTAGCTACTGGAACTGGCGACCTTGCAATTGCCCTTACCAAAGCTAAGCCCGATAGCATTATGGGAATTGATATTTCTAATGGAATGCTAGAAGTAGGCCGCAAGAAGATCAAGGAAAAAGGCCTTACCCAAATCATCACTTTGCAACAAGCAGACTCTGAAGACCTTCCCTTTGAGGATAACACTTTTGATATTGTAACTGTAGCTTTTGGAGTGCGTAACTTCGAAAACCTTGAAAAAGGAATGTCAGAAATTAGACGTGTTTTAAAGCCTGGTGGAAAAGCTTTGGTTTTAGAATTTTCCCAACCCACTGGATTTCCTTTCAAGCAGGTTTATAAATTCTATTTCAAAAATATATTGCCAACACTGGGCAAAGCGATTTCGAAAGATGCTAGTGCCTACACCTATTTACCAGAATCAGTAAATGCTTTCCCTTACGGACAAAAATTTATTGATGTACTTGAGAATGTTGGCTTTACGCAAAATAAATTTCAGCCAGTTACTTTTGGAGTAGCTACTATTTATGAAGCTGTAAAATAATGCACATCGGTAATCGTTTGGTAATCGTGAAAAAACTGAGAACCTACATAGTAATGGGTCTATGCCTGGTTGCCATGAGCAGCTTTGCGCAAAACCTTCCGCCAAACCAACCTAAGTATGACAAAAAGCCTGTGCACTTTGGCTTTTTACTTGGCGTTAATTACTATGACTTTCATATTCAAACGATAGAAGATCTTTCCACCGTACCCGGATATTATTCGGTGCGTAGCGAAACCGCACCAGGATATACGATTGGTATTATTGCCAACCTTCGTTTAACAGATTACTTAGATTTACGATTTATCCCGGCCTTTGCCGCCACCGAGCGTACATTGATTTTTGACGTAATAGAACCCATCTCTGAAAAAAGAACTGAGGTAACACGTGACATACAAAGTAGCTTCATTGACTTTCCATTTGAGCTAAAGTGGAAATCCCAGCGTATTAATAATTATAGGCTGTATGTTTTAGGTGGAGCAAAGTATAGTTATGATGTTTCTTCAAACGAACATGTAGAGGATGACCGCGTTTTCAAAATCCCGCACAATGACTTTTCCTATGAGTTTGGTTTTGGTGTGGATATCTACTTTGAATTTTTCAAATTCTCGCCTCAAATCAAAGGCTCTTGGGGCTTTGCCGACCTTATTGTGGACGATGGCACATTCTATATCAAAGGAATTAACCGCCTCGAAACCCGTGGTATATTCCTGAACTTTACTTTTGAATAGAGTAGTCTGTTAGCAGTTGGCAAAAAACAAATTACCACCTGCATTGAGTGACATCTCCCCTTGCAACTTATAACCATTAACTTGCAACTTATAACATTTAACTTATAGTTCCCGTGATACAGGACATTCAGTTGGTTTGCTCCCCGGAAGAAGCCGCCAACTACCAAAAACACCTCCCACTTTTTGCCCGTCAGGCAGGAGTTTCACCTAATCAAATTAATGGTATCCAGCTGCTCAACAGATCGATTGATGCGCGCTCCAGAAACATCAAGGTCAATCTTGGTGGCCGCCTTTTTATTGATGAAGAAATTCAACCAAGGGAAATCCTACAGCCAGAGTATAAAGATGTAAGCTCAGCAAAGCGTATTCTCATTATTGGCTGCGGTCCTGCAGGAATGTTTGCCGCCATGCGTTGTATTGAGCTCGGCTTAAAACCAATTGTGATTGAACGTGGTAAGGATGTTAAATCACGGAGACGTGACCTGAAAGCGATAAATCGTGACCACACTGTGAATCCAGAATCTAACTATTGCTTTGGCGAAGGTGGTGCCGGAACTTACTCAGATGGCAAGCTTTACACCCGCAGCAAAAAGCGCGGAAGTGTAAAACGTGTATTGGATATTTTGGTGAACCATGGAGCGGTAGAAGACATTTTGGTAGACGCTCATCCGCACATTGGCACCAATAAGCTACCAAAAGTGGTAGAAAACATGCGCGAAACCATTCTTCACTTTGGTGGAGAAATTCACTTTGACACCCGCATGGATGACCTTATTTTGAAAGGAAATCGAATAACTGGAATACGTACCCAAAATGGCGATGTAATAGATGGTGAGGCCTTAATTCTGGCAACCGGTCATAGCGCCCGTGATGTTTTTGAATTATTGCATCGTCACAAAATTGACATTGAAGCAAAGCCTTTTGCCATGGGAGTTCGTGTGGAGCATCCACAAGAGCTGATTGACAAAATACAATACCACGGCCAGGAGCGTGGAGACTTGCTTCCCGCAGCTTCCTACAAGTTGGTGGAGCAAGTTCAGGATAGAGGCGTGTATTCTTTTTGCATGTGCCCTGGAGGGTTTATCGTTCCTGCCGCTACAGCGGGAAATGAACTCGTAGTCAACGGAATGAGTCCCAGCAAGCGCGATAATAAATTTGCCAACTCAGGAATTGTAGTGGCTATTGAACTAAGCGATTTAAGAAAGTATGCCAAACATGGCCCATTGGCCGGTCTTGCTTTTCAGCAGGAAACAGAACAAGCGATTTGGAAAGCTGGAGGCAGCGACCAAACAGCTCCCGCACAGCGATTGACTGATTTTGTAAAAGGCCGCACCTCCTCCACCCTCAATGATTGCAGTTATATGCCAGGCTTGCACTCGTCACCTATGCATGATATTTTACCCTCACACATTGGTGACCGCTTGCGCCAGGCTTTCCCAAAGTTTGGTCAAAAAATGCGCGGCTATTATACTGAAGATGCCAACATTGTAGGAATAGAAAGCCGTACCAGCAGCCCTGTTCGCATTCCGCGAAAGCGCGACACATTACAGCACCCACAGATTGACAACCTCTTTCCTTGTGCCGAAGGTGCTGGCTATGCCGGAGGAATTGTTTCGGCTGGTATTGATGGTGAAAATTGTGCCGAGGCTGTGTTGAGTTATTTAAGTAATTAGTCCAATATTTTATTGGTAATTTATTACCCGTAAACTTTGTAGATTTCCAGATAGAAGTCACACTCGGTAAAACAACAAACATTTTTTCATGGCAAGATTTTATAAAAAACGTTCCGCCAACAAAGGATTGCCACCCGGTAGCCTTGTATTTATTGGCACCAAAAAAGTAGATACCCCAACTGTAGAGTATGTATCGTACGATCAGGAAAACTTTACGGAGTCTGAGTTTCTAAGGGTGGAGAATGTTCCTAAAAATGACCCTGAAAAAAGACAGTGGTACAATATCACAGGATTGGATAATGAGGAGTTTATGGCCCATATTCAGGAGAGGTTGAACATTCACCCCTTGGCCATGGAAGATGTGATGAATACCGGACAGCGCGCCAAGTTTGAGGAATTTGAGGATTTTGCATTTACCACGCTAAAAATGCTTCAATTTGACAGTAAAGCTAGCCGTGTAATTACCGAGCAGGTTTCATTTGTAATAAAAGGAACTACACTTATCACGTTTCAAGAAGAACCGGGAGACACATTTGATGCGGTGCGCAAGCGCCTTAGAAATCCCAAGAGCAACATCAGGAAACTTGGCCCTGATTATTTGGCTTATGCACTTATGGATTCTATCGTAGATAATTATGTATACCTGATAGAAGGCATGGGTGAAAAGGTGGATGATTTGGAGCTAAAAATATTGGAAGACCCAGATGAAGATGCTTTGCAGCAAATAAATATGTACAAGCGTGAGCTTCATTTTATTTTGAAAGTAGTTCGCCCTGTACGAGAGCTTACCCACAACTTAATTCGTACTGAATCCGAGTTTATTGACAAGAAAAAAACCTTAGCCTTTTATAAAGATTTAGACGATTTGATTACGCATGTTATTGAATCTGCCGAGGCTTACCGCCAAGTGCTTACTGATTACCTTCAGGTATACCACACTAATGTGAGCGCCAAGATGAATGACATTATGAAAGTGCTTACCATTTTCTCGGCCATCTTTATTCCTCTTTCCTTTTTTGCTGGGGTGTATGGCACCAATTTCGACTACTTTCCTGAGCTACATTTTAAATATAGCTACTTCATCTTTTGGGGCGTGATTGTTACCATGGCCGGAGGAATGCTCTATTATTTTAAGAGAAAAGGTTGGTTTTAAAATTAACCTTACTAGCCTTTTTTAACCATTATTAGCCTATAGAATTGCACCTTTGCGCGCTCAATCATTTTTTTGATGAAAAAGGCCATCGGCTATATGCTTATTTCGGTGCTTGGTTTTGCACTGATGAATCTTACAGTGAAGTTTCTTGGGCGACTTCCTGCCACAGAGCTAGTACTTTTTCGTAGCCTTATATCCATCGTTCTTACGGTTTATTTTCTAAAAAGAAGACATATCCCACTTTTTGGAAACCAGAAGAAATATCTAATTCTTAGAGGGATTTTCGGAGTTATTGGGCTCACCCTGTTTTTCTACACTTTACAGAAACTACCCTTGGGCTCAGCGATTACCATACAATACCTCTCTCCTATTTTCACCGCATTCTTTGCCATTTTCATTTTGGGTGAAAAGATGTACAAAATACAATGGCTCTTTTTCGCTGTTTCCTTTGCGGGAATTGCCGTTATCAAAGGTTTTGATCCCAATATTAGCTTACCATTATTTCTTATGGGCTTAGGGTCTGCTGTATTTTCCGGATTAGCGTACAATTGCGTTCGAAAGGTAAAAGACACCGATCATCCATTAGTGGTGGTTTTTTACTTTCCCTTGATGGCGGTACCTGTAATGGGCATCATTAGTTTATTCAATTGGGTAACGCCCATTGGCTGGGAATGGGGACTCCTTTTATTAATGGGTACTCTTACACAAATAGCTCAAGTATACATGACCAAAGCTTTGCAAAATGCTGAAGTAAATGAAATAACCGGGCTGAAATATCTAGGAGTAATTTTTGCCTTGGGTTTCGACTTCCTGATTTTTGATGTACAATATCGACCAATGGCGCTAGTAGGAATTGCTATGGTACTTTCAGGTGTGATTATCAATATTATTTACAAATCACAAAAGCGCAGAAAAGCTCTATCTGCCCAAACTAATATTTCCTAAAATGATGGCCGTGGCAATGGCTACATTCAGGCTTTCTGTTTTAGATTTTCCCTTACGGGGAATGGTCACGCGTTGACTATTTTTCCTCCAAAAATCAGATGGTCCGTGAGATTCGCTCCCCATTACCAAAGCCATTTTTTGAGGTACCTCTGCTTCGTTAAGATTTTCCCCTTCCATATCGGCACACCAAAAGGAAAAGTCTTGGGCCTTCAATTCTTCCAATATTTCCACCTCCGAAGCATAAGAAACATTTACTCTGCCAGCACTTCCCATGGTGCTTTGCACTGTTTTAGAATTGTAAGCATCCACGGTTCCCGTAGTGCAAAAAATTTGCGTTATTCCAAACCAGTCACAAGTTCTGATAATTGTTCCCAGATTTCCCGGATCATTTATTTTATCTAAAATCACCACTCGGTTGCCAAGCTCTCTCTTCACTTCCGGAAAACGAAAAATAGCTATCACTTCATCCGCTGTATCAAGCTGGCTCAGCTTTTCAAATTCTTTTACAGGAATCACCATACCCGAATTGTGTACAAACGAACTCCCCTCTTTTATAATTAGATGCTCCAAATGAAGACCTTCATCCAAAAGTTCTTGCACCACTTTTCTACCTTCAGCTATAAACATCTTTAGCTGCCAACGGTACTTCCTAGTGGTTAGTTTACGCAATAATTTTTCGGTGGTGCGGGACAACATATCCTATTACATTTGCAAATTAGAATTGAGACAGCAAACTTGACAAAAAACCTCTACATAATTTGGGTTGCCTTAGGAATTTTGATCCTGCAATCGTGCTCATACACCAAGTTGGTACCTGAGGGTCGAAGTCTATTATGGAAAAACACCATTATTGTAGACGGTAAAAAAGGTGCTCCCTCAGAAGCTGAAAACATTATAAAACAACAGCCCAACAGTAAACTCGGGTTTAGGTTTATGCGTCCCAATTTGGCCATTTACAACTGGGGTAATGGCAATGACAGTAATTTTTTTGCTAAACTTGGTGAAGCTCCCAGGATTTTAGATTCAGTAAAAGTAGCTACTGGAGCCAATCAATTACAGGATTGGTATTTTAACAAAGGTTACTTTAAAGCCTCAACTAGTTATGCCATCGACTCGATTGGAAAAAAAAAGGCTGAGGCTAAGTATTTTGTAACCAAACGTAATCGATACACTGTAAATGAGATTAGCTACATGGCTAATACCAAATCACTAGAAACTATAGTCCGTATAGTGATTGCGAAAGATAGTATCATAAAAAAAGGAATTCCATATGATGCTGACTTATTCGAAACCTTGAGATCTGACATAACCAACGTTGCGAGAAATACAGGTTATTACGGTTTTTCAAAAAATTATATCCGATTTGAGGCAGATACCTTTTTAGTAGGTGACCGTGTTAATGTAAAACTTATAATAGACCAAGCTATTGTAGAAGTTGGTGACTCAAGCTATACCTCAAATCATAAACAATATTATTTCAAAAATATTTATCTGCGACCAGATTACAATTATCACAAAGCAGGAGATGTTCCAAGGGACACCTTAATTAGAGATGATTATCAATTGGTATATGATAGCTTAAAATACAAGCCTAGATATCTTACTGACGCCATTCATTTTGAAAAGACGGAACGATACAACGAGGAAAAGGTAAAAGAAACCTACTCGCACCTAGTTGGTTACAAGGCATTTCAACTAAGCGATATTAGCTTTACGCCTACCGGCACAATAGATTCATTAGGGGTACCGGGATTGAATGCCGTTGTAAACCTTAACCCACTTCCTAAAAGAACTTTTACCATTGAGCCAGAATTAACTACTTCGGGAGGTAACAACTTTGGTATAAGCGGAAGTATTGGTGTGATAAACCGAAATTTCTTTAAGGGAGGTGAAGCCCTAAATATCCGCTTAAATAGCGGTTTGGAATATCAAACAACCATTGGAGATGCAAATAAAGTAACACCCGCATTTGAAGTAGGAGGAGAAATTTCTATTGATTTTCCTCGATTTATCCTTCCTTTTATCAATACTGAAGGAATGCTACCTAAAAGAATGCAGCCAAAATCTCAAGTAAGTTTAAGTTATAATTTGCTTTCCCGTCAGGAATTTACGCGCCAAACTTTTGGAACCAAACTTTCATATAACTGGAAAGAGTCACAAAGAAAGTCACACAGATTGGATTTGATTGATATCACCTACTCACAGATCGTTGATACTACTGCTACCTTCTATAATGACTTGTCCGAAATCCAGCAACAGGCCTTTACTTCTGAGTTTATTTCAGCTACTCGTTACACTTACACGTTAAATGAAAATCTGATTACTAGAAGAAAAAATCCGAGATATTTTAAGGGAACTTTTGAATTGGCAGGAAACTTTTTAAACCTACTGGATAACACAACTAATATAGGCGAAGAAAATCCAAGCAATGGCGCCACTTCTATTTTTAAGGTGCAATATTTTCAATATGCCAAGCTTGAGCTTGATGGCCGCTATTACTGGAATTTTGCTAAAAATCAATCTTGGATAAACCGTCTTTATACTGGCTATATTTTACCTTACGGAAATAGTAAAATCCCAACTGACACCGGAGTGGCACGTGTACCTCCTTTCTCCAAGTATTTTTATATGGGAGGTAGTAATGACATGCGAGCGTGGACTGCCTACCGACTTGGTGCTGGTAGAGAATTCAATACCGACTATGCTGCTGGTGATGATACTACCTTTGCTACGGGTACATTTAAACTCTTAATACAATCAGAATACAGGTTTCCGATTGCTTCCTATTTACAAGGTGCTATATTTTTGGACGCAGGTAATATTTGGCTTACCGGAGGACTGGAAAACGAGCAAACTGACCTGAAAATTGAAGACTTATATGATGAGCTCGCCTTGGGTGGAGGTGTGGGGCTAAGGCTCGACTTCGACTTTTTTGTAATTCGATTTGATGTAGGGATGAAGCTCAGAGACCCTGGCCTGCTTGAATCTAACGAAGAGTGGGTGTTTTTAAGTCAGCCAGCATTTGTAAAAAACTGGACTTATAATTTTGCTTTAGGATATCCTTTCTAATGCCCTGCAAAAAATTATAAATTTGCCGCTCGAATATTGTGAAAGAACAAAACCATTAAATCTATATACATGACCCTTGATCAAATAACCAAGTTACTTGGATCTGATGCCGAAAATCTACTTACTCATGAAAGTAAAACTATTTCAAAATCGAGCCTGCACTTGCCAGGAGCTGATTTTGTAGATCGTGCTTTTGGCATGAGCAACAGAAGCCCACAGGTACTTCGTAGCCTTCAGGCATTGTATGGTCATGGTAGACTGGCCAACACCGGATATGTTTCTATCCTTCCTGTTGACCAAGGTATTGAGCACAGTGCTGGTGCTTCATTTGCCCCAAACCCTATTTACTTTGACGGTGAGAATATTATAAAGCTTGCACTGGAAGGTGGTTGTAACGCAGTAGCTTCTACATTTGGAGTATTGGGAAGTGTATCTAGAAAGTATGCCCATAAAATTCCTTTCATTGTAAAAATTAATCACAATGAATTTTTAAGCTACCCAGCAGGATATGACCAAATTATGTTTGGTAGCATCCGTGACGCTTGGAATATGGGAGCTGTAGCCGTAGGTGCTACTATTTATTTTGGATCAGAAGAGAGCAATCGCCAGATTCAGGAAGTGGCAGAAGCTTTTGAATATGCTCACGAGCTAGGTATGGCTACCATCCTATGGTGCTACACTCGTAACTCTGCTTTCAAAAAAGATAAAGATTACCACGTATCTGCTGACCTTACCGGCCAGGCAAATCACCTTGGGGTAACTATCCAGGCAGATATTATCAAGCAAAAACTTCCAGAAAATAACGGTGGTTACACTGCTATTAACTTTGGAAAAACACACGATAAAGTTTATTCAGAACTTTCAAGTGACAACCCAATTGACCTTACTCGCTACCAGGTGGCAAACTGCTACATGGGACGCCAAGGTTTGATTAACTCAGGCGGAGCTTCTCTTGGTGATGCTGATAGCGACATGGCTCAAGCTGTTCGCACGGCTGTAATCAACAAGCGTGCTGGGGGTCAAGGTCTTATTTCAGGACGTAAAGCTTTCCAAAAACCAATGGTTGATGGAATTGAGCTTTTGAATTCGATTCAAGATGTGTATCTTGAAAAGGGTGTTACTATAGCCTAATTTAAGGCTCATAAAAATTACTAGTGGTTAGGTTTAAGGCTTCAAAACGATGAGGTCTTAAACCTTCACACTTTTACCACTAATCATTAAAAAATAAAGAAATGGGTTGGTTTAAGAGAAATAAAGATGGGATTACCACCAGTACCAAAGACAAAAAGGAGACTCCTGAAGGCCTTTGGCACAAATGCCCAAAATGCAAGGTGATCCATTCAGTAGATGATCATGCCAAGCATATGTGGGTGTGCAGCAACTGCGGACACCATGACCGTATTAATGCAGCGGAATACTTCACCTTCTTATTTGACGATGGAAAATTTACCGAGCTCAATCCTAAAATGACGTCAGGAGATCCTCTGAAATTTGAGGACACAAAAAAGTATACGGATCGCTATGCTGCTTCTGTAAAAAAGACTGGGCTTAATGATGCTGTAACCACAGGATATGGCAAGCTTAATGATCAAGACATCGTAATTGCCTGTATGAACTTCAACTTTATTGGAGGATCAATGGGATCGGTAGTTGGTGAAAAGATAGCCCGTGCAATTGATCACAGCATCAAATACAGAAAGCCGTTCATTATGATTTCTAAATCTGGTGGAGCACGTATGATGGAAGCTGCATTTTCATTAATGCAAATGGCAAAAACCAGTGCCAAGTTGGCTTTGTTGGGCAAAGAAGGAATCCCTTATGTTTCTCTTCTTACTGACCCAACTACTGGTGGTGTTACCGCATCATTTGCCATGCTTGGAGATATCAACATTTCTGAGCCAGGTGCTTTGATAGGTTTTGCAGGGCCAAGGGTAGTAAAAGAAACCATTGGTAAAGATTTGCCGGAAGGCTTCCAGACTGCGGAATTCCTATTAGAACATGGATTCTTGGACTTTATCAGTGAAAGAAAACATCTTAAGAAAAAAATAGGCAGCTTCCTTGGAATGGTAAGTCCTGAAAATGAAACGGAAGCAGTAGCTACAAAATAAATTTTGTTTACTTTTGCACCTCATTTTTTATTAGCATAACATTTATCTAAACGATTTTGGCATGTATTTGACAAGCGAAAAGAAAGCAGAGATCTTCAAAAAACACGGAGAAACTGCTAAAAACACTGGTTCAGCAGAAGGACAGGTAGCACTTTTTACCTTCCGTATCAATCACCTTACCGAGCACCTAAAGAGAAACCGCAAGGATTTCAACACTGAAAAAGCTCTAGTAAGCCTAGTAGGTAAGAGAAAGAAAATTCTTAATTACCTTAAGGATAAAGATATTGCTCGCTACCGTGCAATTATTTCTGAACTAGGTATCAGAAAATAATTTATCACATTTCGAGGAAAGGCAATTTTTAACGAATTGCCTTTCTTCAATTTTATACACACATATAATAGACACAATACAATAGATGATTCCAAATCCCATTACCCAAGAAATAACACTAGCAGACGGTAGAACCATCACCCTTGAAACTGGCAAACTTGCCAAGCAGGCTGATGGTTCTGTTGTTGTGAAGATGGGCGGTACCATGCTTTTGGCTACCGTAGTATCTGCACCCGAAGCAAAAGAAGGTGTTGACTTTTTACCACTTACCGTAGATTACCGCGAGAAATTTGCTGCTGCCGGCCGCATGCCTGGTGGATTTTTGAAAAGAGAAGCTCGCCCTACTGACGAAGAAATTTTGGTAATGCGATTGGTGGATCGTTGCTTGCGCCCACTTTTCCCAGAAGATTATCACGCTGAAATTCAGTTGATGATTAGCCTTCTTTCTTATGACCCAGAAGTATCTCCGGATGCACTTTGTGGTCTTGCTGCTTCTACCGCTATCGCTCTTTCTGACCTTCCATTTGATGGACCAATGTCTGAAGCAAGAGTAGGTCGTGTAGATGGCAAACTTATGATCAACCCTTCTCCATCTGATATGGAAAAGTCTGATCTTGACATGATGATCGGTGCTACCAAAGATAGCGTGGTGATGGTAGAAGGTGAGATGAAAGAAATTTCTGAGAAAGAAATGGTGGAAGCCATTGCTTTTGGTCACGAAGCTATTAAATCACAAATCGATGCTCAGTTAGCTTTGGCTTCTCAAGTTGAGAAATCAAAAACTAAAAGAGAATATAGCCATGAAACACATGATGAAGAGCTAAAAGCAGAAGTGCTAAAAGCAACTTATGATGATGTTTACGCTGTAGCTAAAAGTGGTCTTCCTAAGCATGAGCGCTCTGAAAAATTCAAGGAAATCCGTGAAAACTACAAAGCAAAGTATACTGAAGAAGAGCTAGCTGAAAAAGCTGGACTTATCAATACTTACTACCACGATGTAGAGTACAAGGCTATGCGTGCCATGATTCTTGAGGATGGTCAACGTCTTGATGGTCGTGCTCTTGACGAAGTTCGCCCAATCTGGTCTGAAATCGATTATTTGCCAGGAGCTCACGGTTCTGCCGTATTTACTCGTGGTGAAACTCAATCATTGACAACTGTAACTCTAGGTTCACGCCTTGATGAAAAACGTAGAGATGGAGTAACTGAAACTTCTTCTGAACGTTTTTACCTACACTATAACTTCCCTCCATTTTCTACAGGTGAAGCTCGCCCAATTAGAGGTACCAGCCGCAGAGAAATAGGACATGGAAACTTAGCTCAAAGAGCTTTGGAAGTAATGCTTCCCGATGATAGCATCTATACCATCCGTGTAGTTTCTGACATTTTAGAATCAAACGGTTCTTCTTCCATGGCTACTGTATGTGCAGGTTCTCTTGCACTTATGGATGCTGGTGTAAAAATGAAGAAAGCTGTATCCGGTATTGCAATGGGATTGATTACTGATCCTGATACCGGTAAATATGCAGTTCTATCTGATATCCTTGGTGATGAAGATCACTTGGGTGATATGGACTTTAAGGTAACTGGTACCAAAGATGGTATCACTGCCTGCCAAATGGACATTAAAGTAAAAGGGCTTTCTTACGAAATCCTTGAAAAGGCATTAGAGCAATCTAAAGCTGGCCGTCTTCACATCCTTGGTGAGATTATGAAAACCATCTCTGAGCCACGCGAAGATGTGAAACCAGGTGCTCCAAAAATCGAAACCATGACTATTCCTAAGGATTTCATTGGTGCCATTATTGGACCTGGAGGTAAAAATATTCAGAAGCTACAAGCTGACACTGAAACAACTATTACCATCGAAGAAGAAGGTGATAAAGGAATGATCGAAATCAGTGGAACCAACCGTGAGAACATGAATGCAGCTATGGCTCGCATCAAAGCTATCGCGTTTGTTCCTGAGGTAGGCGAAGTATACACAGGTAAAGTAAAGTCTATTCAGGCTTACGGTGCTTTTGTAGAAATCGCTCCTGGTACTGATGGTCTTCTTCACATTTCTGAAATCGATCACCGTAGATTAAAAACTGTAGACGAAGTTCTAAAAGAAGGAGATTCTGTAGAGGTAAAACTTATCGGAGTTGACGATAGAGGTAAGATGAAATTGAGCCGCAAAGTACTTTTGCCTCAACCATCTGACAATTAATAGAAAAAGTAGAACAAGGAACAGTTTTTGACGTTCTTTATTATTCACAGTATATAAGCACATTTGAGATATGAGACAGCTGAAGATCACAAAACAGGTTACTAATCGTGAAACTGCATCACTAGACAAGTATTTGCAGGAGATTGGTAAAGTTGAACTGATTACGGCCGAGATGGAAGTGGAGTTGGCTCAGCGCATTAAAGCAGGTGACCAAGTGGCGCTGGAGAAACTTACGAAGGCAAACTTGCGTTTCGTAGTTTCTGTAGCAAAGCAGTACCAAAACCAAGGGCTTACCCTTCCTGATTTGATTAATGAAGGTAACCTTGGGCTTATTAAAGCTGCGCAGAGATTTGATGAAACTCGTGGTTTTAAGTTTATTTCTTACGCTGTATGGTGGATCCGTCAAAGTATTTTGCAAGCATTGGCTGAGCAATCGCGTATTGTAAGGCTTCCGCTTAACAAGATTGGATCAATCAACAAGATCAACAAGGCTTACGCAACTCTGGAGCAGGAGCACGAACGTGCACCTTCGGCTAATGAAATTGCCGATAACCTGGAGATGGGTGAGAATGATGTGAAGGAAAGCATGCGTAATAGTGGTCGCCATATTAGTATGGATGCTCCACTTGTGGAAGGAGAAGACAGCAACCTGTATGATGTATTGAATACAGGCGACAGCCCTAATCCTGATGATGATTTGATGCAGGATTCGCTTCGTACCGAAATTGAGCGCTCATTAGCCACTCTCACTCCAAGAGAGGGCGATGTAGTTCGTTTGTACTTCGGGCTTGGTGGCCAGCACCCAATGACGCTTGAAGAGATTGGTGAAAAATTTGACCTGACACGTGAGCGTGTTCGTCAGATTAAAGAAAAAGCTATCCGTAGATTGAAACACACTTCTCGTAGTAAGATTCTAAAAACTTACTTAGGCTAAGATTAAGTTCTTTAAAATGTATATGAAACCCTCAGCAGAAATGTTGGGGGTTTTGTTTTTAGTTATCTATTCTAATGTCTCATTTTTGCTTTAGGCTTACTACCTTTGCAACACCAAAAAAATTTAGCACATGCCTATTATAGCTCCATCCTTATTAGCAGCCGATTTTGCCAACCTTCAACGCGATTGTGAAATGATCAATCAAAGTGAAGCCGATTGGTTCCATATTGATGTAATGGATGGTGTTTTCGTTCCCAATATTTCTTTCGGAATGCCCGTGATTGACGCTATAAATCGCCATGCTAAAAAAACTTTGGACGTTCACCTAATGATTGTGCAGCCGGAGCGATATATCAGCGATTTCAAAAAAATTGGCGCTGATATTTTAACTGTTCATTACGAAGCTTCTACACACTTGCACCGCACTCTTCAGGCAATCAAAGCTGAAGGCATGAAAGCTGGCGTGGCTTTGAATCCACATACTCCTGTTTCTTTGTTAAAAGATGTAATTCAGGATATTGACTTGGTGTGCATGATGAGCGTAAACCCTGGCTTTGGCGGTCAGAAGTTTATCGAAAAAACGTACGACAAAGTAAAAGAGCTAAAGCAGATCATTACCGATGCTGGAGCTTCTACCCTTATCGAAATTGATGGAGGTGTAACTTCTGCAAATGCTGCTCAATTAGTGGAGGCTGGCGCTGATGTGTTGGTAGCCGGATCTTTCGTGTTCAAATCAGAGAATCCAATCGAAACTATCGCTGGACTTAAGAAAGCGTAGAAGTAGTAGTCAGTAGTCAGTAGTCAGTAGTCAGTAGTCAGTAGTCAAAATACTCAGTACTTCTCACTTCAGTCTTGCTTCTTTGTTAGCGGCCCTAAAAATTCCTTATCCCTTTCATAAGTGTCCAGATGGCGTTCCTTTCGCGCTGGGTAAATATCATCTACTATTGCCAAAATACCAGTTTCTTCCACCTCACCAAATTCATAGTTTAAGGAAGTCCCAAAGGTTTTCATGGTAGCGGAAATATTCATGTAGGTATTGATAAGCGGTGGAATATTTTCCCCACGTGCACGCACTTCTTTATTTAAAAGCGCATATCCATCCTTGTATGAAAGCTCCTTAAACATAGATTTATATTCATCCAGCTCACCATCTTTAATAAGTGGCTCAATTGGTTCTACCAAGTTCTCCTTATCGGGAAAGTAGTGCTCCATAAAGGCAAGAATCATATTTCTAGCTTCACGCTGAAAATGAGGGTACATGGTTACTTTGCCAAAAAGATATTTTATGTCAGGATTTTGCACCACATAAGCGCCCAGTCCATCCCAAAGATTATCCATAGAAAACAATCCTTTCTTAGAAGCTCCACGCTGATATTTTGGCTGTACAAATGAGCGACCAAGCTCAATGGTATTGGGTAAGTAATTTTTGTAAAAATCCTGACTCAAATTGAATAGATGTGCTGTGGCTGAAATGATTCGACCATTCTCATCTTTTTCGGCATCACTACATTTTATAAGTCTGTAACCGGCAATTATTTCTTGGTCATCCGGATCCCAAACAATAAGTTGAAGAAATGGGTGCTTAGCAGTATCGTAAGCATCTATATCGGCAGACTTTCCAGTACCACCGCCTGCCATACGAAAAGCCTCTTCGCGCAAGCGACCAATCTCCAGCATAATGTTGGGCGAATTGTGATGCGTAACCAAATACAAATGATTACGCAGCTTATTGGTGTGTCGCACGAACTTATCTTCAGTAAGCTCAGCAATAATCAATTTACGATCTATCGGTGCTATGATCTTTTCCATGTCAGTTATTTCCGTTGGCCAATTGATATACGCGTCTTCTCACCTCATCTGCCCACTCCTGCTGTGTTTTATCCTTGCTGAAGGTAGTATATGGGATTGGTTTTCCCACAGTTACCTTCAAAGTTTTCCCTTTTTGTTTAAACAATTCATCAGCCAGATAAAACATTTCTAAATTGGCTTTTACTCCCAGTTTTCTGCGAATGTTGGAAAGGTTATAAAAAAAGTTGGAATTACGACCTCCAATATGCACTGGAATTATATCCTTTTTGTACTTCGTTGATTTTGAGATAAAACTTTTTTTCCATTCCAAATCAGCGATTCCTTCTGGTAGCTTTCGCGAAACAAGACCTGCAGGAAAAACCAGGGTAGCTTCGTCTGATGCATAAGCCTGATCTATCATATTTAAAGCCTCTCGCGCATTTGAACCATGCTTGTTTACAGGTAAAAATAGGGGTTGAAAATTTTTAATATTCAAGAGAATATCATTTACCAAAAACTTCATATCCGCACGAACCTGACCAACAGCCTGCATAAAAGCAATTCCATCTAAGCCTCCAAGTGGATGATTGGCCGCTAAAATGCAGCCTCCTGTTTGTGGAATATTTTCACCACCTACAAGCTCAATAGTCATATCAAGCTCATTCATCACAGCATTTACAAACTCCAAACCCTGCAAATGGCCAGTATTTCGCATCACCTCATTTACCTCATCCTCATGAACTATACGCTTGATGTAACGCACCACAAATGAAGGCAACCATTTGGCCAGCCTTTCACTTTTACTCTTTATCACTTCATTGATATCGATGTATTTCTGTGGTGTACTCAAAGTAATCTTTAATTAAAAAAAGGAAAAATTTAGGGCCACCAAATCACAAATCCAGTGGTGTGGCGCTTTTACGCTTCAATTTATTATGCAAGAATACAATTTCTTCAAGACATCAAGAATTTACATAATCTTCTAGATAGGCAAATTTTGGGGTGAGCTTTCCATCCAAAGTGGTTTCTGAAGCCCTGTCCAAAACGCCCTCTTTATCTCCACTGAAAAAGTGCGGAATTACATTTTTGATAAGCTCGTTTCCAAAATCTTCGGAAGCATCTTTGGGTAATTCACACGGTAAATTATCCACTGCAGAAACACCTATAGAACCTAGTGTACCCAATGGCACCTCTTTTTCACCATGAGGATCGTAAGCATAAAAAGGTTCGGCAATAGTAGATGGTCGCAAGGTAGAAGCCACGGGGCCGTCAATATCACAGCTGATGTCCGACACTAAACGAATCTTAAATTCCGGAGAACGGGCATCCTCTCTAGTAAAAACAAACGGTGCCTTGTTGCTCCAAAAATGACATGGTATATAAATGTCAGTAGTGCGGGCATAATGCCTAAACACAGACTTAAACCCTGTTGGATCTTTATAAAAATCAGCATTCTTAAATTCTCTACCATCCTTTCGTTCATAGTAGTCCGACACTTCGAGCTGAGTAAAAACTACACCATTAAAATCATCATTAAGGTATTTTTTTGGTGTAACCTGCTTCAGGTGCATTGCTGAAAAAATTTCCTGCGCTCCACTAGCTACTCGCCCTCCTCCAGTAATCGCAATTTTTGCCTTTGAAGGCAATTTTACTTTTATCAGTTCACTTTCCATTTCACGTCTATCTGCACATTCATGAGCTGGTTTCAAAGAATAGTCATGGGTCATTTCGCCCCATGCCCTAAAAGCATTGTAAGCACCCACAATACCGGCAAAACGACCGAAACCAAGAAGTCTTATTCCAAACTCATTGGTAAGCATTTCATAATCTATGAGGCGAATTTTCTTCTCCAGAATTGTCTTTAAGAGCTTACTATTATAGGGTTGTTTCTTATATGTATGCGAAAAAAACATATATGTTTTGTTGGGAATAAGCATATCCAACGGAACTTCTTTTACGCCAAGTAACACTTCACAATCTGACAAATCCTCAGCTATTGTGCTACCCTCCGCTTCATACTCCTTGTCTTTAAAAGCTCGAACATCACTAGGTTGAACCAATATTTCCATTTCTGGATATTTGGCCTTCAAGGCTTTACATTGTTGCGGAGTAAGAGGCACCCTTTTATCGGGTGGGGTTTTGCCTTCGCGGATAATTCCAAACTTCATACGGTATGCTATTTGCATCAAATATAACTACCTTTGAGGCTTCCTGAAAGGGAAGTGTGTTCTTTAAAATTATGGGGCTGACCGGTTTCGACAGCAAGATGAAATGGGTCGTAAGCATGCCGGAGTATGAGGTTACCTTCCGATATCAAGGTTCTTCAAATTATAGTTGGCGAAAATAACTTCGCACTTGCCGCGTAATCACTCGATAGAGGGTTACAGCTAATCTCAGCGTAAGACGCGGGAGCAAGTCATCTCTCAAACCCTAGGTCTGGTTGGGTTTGATCAAGAGGTGTCATTAAATCCGGACTAGTAAGTGTAGCGTTGCGTACCACTTTCGAAACTCTAATTCGTAACTAAGCTATAGTTGGGGTGTTTGTTCCCAGGCTCTAGTCGAAAATCTAATGACAAAATAAGCATGTAGAAAGCTACTGATTTCCTTGTTTGCACGTGGGTTCGACTCCCACCAGCTCCACAATTCAAAGCCTTAATTAATTCTAATTGAATTAGTTGAGGCTTTTTTATTTTCAGAAACTGTATTAGACAAAATAAAACCCCGAAAGTGAATAACCTCCGGGGTTCTTAAATAATACACTTTTTAAGTCTTAGTGCTTAATAATTTTATAATGAGACTGCACTCCATCATTGCTGATCAGGTGAAGAAGATAAACACCATTTTGCAACTTGGTAAGATTAAGTTTCAAATCTATCTCATCGATTTTTACCAGTCCTTTTGTCACAACAGAACCTTTTAAATCAGTAACTGAATAAGCCTTAACCTTAGCACCTTCAGACACCAAAGAAACATTAAGTATATCTTTTACTGGATTTGGATAAACCTCAAAAATCGCCTGTGTATCAAACTCTTCAACCCCCACAGTAGGTTCCTTTACTGTAAGCGTAAATCCTGAATTCTTATAAATCAAATTTCCCACACTATCAATACCTAAAGTGTCGCAAAATGTAGATGTGCACACCGCTCCCACACTGTCAATAGAAGTTGCAGTAAGACACACGGCATAAGCTCCGGCATTAGCATAGGTATGCGCAGGAAAGGGAAGATTAGACGTATCTCCATCCCCAAAATCCCAGTGATAGGTAGTAGTGTAATTTGTATCTCTTATAGATGGTGTGGAATTGTTGTAAATAAAGGCATAACCATTTCCCGAATTTACGGTATCTACAGAGTATGCTGCCTGGCAAAACGTGGGTGGGTTAAAAGGGAGCACCTCAATTGTATCTCTGTACCAATCTTGAGAAAAATAACCATTGCCTATACTAGAATCACTTTCTGTAAACGAATACTGAACATAGTATTTACCAGGACCCGGGTAGGTGTGACTAAATTTTGAGTTTACCAGCGCAGAATCATTATCACCATAAAAGCAGAAATAAGTGCTCTTAGTGCCTTGGAAACCCGCTCCAACTGAATTATCTGTAAAATCAATTGTGTTGGCCTGACTTGTAGACTGTGCATAAGTAACCCCAGCTGTACCTGTGTAGGAATTCATCGAGCAAGTCTGAGTTATAGTATCTTCATACATTCCCCATGTGTTTGGGGGCATTGGACTTGCTACTCCTTTTATTTTGTTTCCATTGCAATCATAGGAAAAGCTTACTATGCTATCAAAAATCAAGGAGCTACTAATAGAATCTGAGTAACCTCCAAATGAGGAACTATCAGAGTACCCAGACATCCTCTTTACAATTGTAGTTCCATTATAAACGTTTATCCATACTTTTTGTCCTGGAATTCCCACTGATGTTGGTGTCCAAACACCTACATATATAGAGTGATATGTTTGAGCTGAACCTAAAAAGGTTCCACACAATAGAGTTAAAGCAAGTAATAGTTTTTTCATAAAAATAAATTAGAGGACAATGTGTATTTGAATATAAATGGAAAATTAATTCGACTAAAAATTATAAGCCACACCTACAGAAGCTCCCACACGATAGTAGCGTTGACGAACACCATCATTGGTTAGCATAGAGTTTATCTGATAACTACCCAATGCATTGAGGCGTACACTTATGGCTCGGTTGATGTAAAAATCAGCTCCCACCTGAAGCAACCCACTATACTGAATTTCAGATAAGCTTGCTTTGCTTCCTCCTTCGGTATAAGTTGAAGTTCCAAACTGAGGATATCTGTAACTCGCCTGAATTGGCAACCCTACAATTACACCGGCTTTTACCCAAGGTTTAATTCTTCCTGTGCCAAAACGATAACCTACGGTCAATGGTACTTCAATGTATCGGAAAGTATTTCGTCCTGAGTAAGAATTAGCCGTACTATCATCATTTCTATACGAAAGATGATAATTCCAATGTCCTTGGTTCACTGTATCTATGACACGCGTAGAGTCAATCGAGATGATATTTGGATAGTTAGATGGAGAATCATAGCGCCCATCAAAAGCAACGGTCTCAACTGAAGAGGTAACGTCATAAAGTGTATAATCCACATCTTCACCATACTCGGCCCATCCAAGACCAACTCCTACCGTCCAGTTTTTATTTACAAAGTAATCCAACCCTACACCTGTCGGAGTAGTGTAAATAGGCTTCTCAAAAGCTTTACGTTTATCAATATCACTTTCATTACCACCGCTCAATACGTTCCCGGTGAATAAATAACCACCCCAAACAGAAAGTGCAAAACGCTCCTTAGAAAAGGTCAGTAAATCAGGTATTGGCAAATCCTCTTCTGCCTCCAAAAATGCCAAATGTGCAGCTTTTGTAGTAAGGAGATTGCTGGCAGATTCTGCAATTTCTTCTTCTGGGCTTTTCTCTACTAAGCTTTCTTCTTTTAACTCTTCAGCATCATTGGATTCAGCTACAGCTAAACCTTCATCCTCTGGCTCCAATACAGTTTGCTCAGTGTTTTCAGATGCTATGTCCGCAATTGTACTTTCAGAAACCGAAATTTCCTCTATATAATCTGTCTCTTCTTCTATTTGATTAGTTGAAGTTTCCTCCAATATAACCTCAGTTGCAGAAGTTGTCTTTTCCTCCTGTAATTTTTGCTCTTCATTTATAATCAAAGCTTCATCTGCCGCTGCAATAGATGTTTCTGCAACGGGTATTATAACATCCTCCTCTGAGAGTGTCTCGATTTCTTTTTCTTCCGAAATAACCACCGCATCTTTCACAGACTCTTTAGCCACCTCATTAGCTACTATAACTTCACTTCCTGCCTCTTCAGTATTTGACTCACCCTGTGCCGTATTTGTTACAGATTTCTCTACAATAGGGGTGGCAGCCATTGCTTCCTGTCCATTTTCTTGCTCCTTGCTTTCAGGAATGATAGTAGTTTGTTGAGCATTATCCATTGTAGATTCTACAACATCTGCTTCTGAGGAATTTAAACTTTCAGTTGAAAAATCCGAAGGATACAATTCTTTATCATCAGAACTAATTGAAACCCCATCAGCGGGATCCATCTGAATAGTTGTGGGTGTAGGCAGTTCTTTAGCAGGATTTACATCTTTTGGCTGATTAGCAATAAAGAAAGGAATACCAATCACAGTAACTACAACAGCCGCCAATCCAGTTAAATACAAGGGATTTGACATCATAGTTTTAGGAGGAGTAACAGGCATCTGCTTATCCAAAAGGCTTTGCATAGAGTCCCAGCCCTTTTGCTTCATGCCTTCAGAATACTTCTGTTCCTTAAAGTGATTTTTATATTTCTTATCTATCCAGCTCACGCTTTCTTTATTCCTAATTCAGGTGCAGGAAGTCTTTCCTGCAGTTTTCTTCGTGCATTGGTCAAATGCCTGATGGACGACCTTTCGGTAATACCCATCATATCTCCTATTTCTTTATGCGAGAAACCATCTACTGCATATAAGTTGAACACCAACTTCTCCGAATCCTTCAAGCATTCCATCAGGTGTTCCAAATATTCCGCCTCTTCCCATCCATGAGAGTCAGCCGAATCAAAATCAGCCGAAACATTTTCCAGCTCGTCCTCATTTTCATCGATAAACTCACGCCTTCTTATCTTTTTGCGATAAGCATCAATAGCTTCATTTACCGTTATTTTCGCTATCCATGGTTTTAATTCATATTTTGAATTATAACTCTCTAAATTTTTCAGCACTTTCATGAACGCCAGGTTGAGGGTTTCCATAGCTAAATCCTCATCCTTACAATATCGCATGCAAATGGACATCATCAGATCAAAGAATTGATTGTAGAGTTCATTTTGACTCCTACGATCATTCTTTATACAACCCTCTATTATGCGATTATTCTTCTTCAAGTAGTGTAGCCTGCCTATATGAGCAAGGCCTCGCAAATCTAGTAAAACAGAAGCCGGTAAACCACAACCGACTTCTGTTGTTTGAGATACCAATTATCTATCGACTCTCAATTTGTAATAGGAAACAGGGGTTGTACCATTTACATTTAGTTTTAATACATACATTCCTTCATTTAAGAATGCTGTATTTATTTGAATTGTTTCGTTATGAAAAATGTGACGGTTTCCTGATAACATCACTTTTCCATTCACACATAATATTTCCCAATCAATCCTCTGTCCATCCTCCTCTTCAGTAGATATATTAACATAATCGCTTGTAGGGTTTGGATAAATTTCAAAACTTGACAGTTCAATTTCTTCAACACTTATACTGTACGGATCAAGCACATTTATAGTGAAAGCTGCTCCTGATTTTTTATAAATTAAGTTTCCCAAAGAATCAGCTCCAAAAGTGTCACAATAAGTTTCCGAACACAGGTTATTTATACTATCATAACTTGAAACTTTAAGACAAACCTGATACTCACCTGCTGACGAGTAAGTATGGCTTGGATATGCCAAAGTAGAAGTTCCTCCATCTCCAAAATCCCAATCATAATAAACCGAATACAGAGTATCCTTGCTATTGGGAATAGATGAATTCCAAACTATAATATCTCCAGAATATGAGTTTGCCGTATCTACAATAAATTCAGCATTACAGGGGGGTGGCTGATAATTTACAACCACCGTTTTACAAATAGTATCAGCACAAAAAACTTGTCCTGTCACACTGTCTTTTACCTCTTGAGCTAGGCACACGTTATAACTTCCATTTGTGAGGTAACTGTGCCTGGGATCACGATCATAACTAAATATACCATCTCCAAAAAACCAAGTATACTCCACCTTACCATTAGGCACTCCAAAAGTGGTGGAACTTAAATTGGTAAATAACACTAGCCTAAAAGCATTATTTAAAGAGTTTGCCGAAAAATCTGCGGTACAAGAATCGGCTTGAGCCGTTGACCTGTCAACTGTTTGCAATAAAAAGACATCTTCCCCAAAAGGGAAACTCTGCCGGGCATAAGAAGAAAATATGCCCAGCAAAAGTAACCATAGCAGCACTAGTTGCTTAGTTGAAGGCCATTGCATCAATCTGATCATTTTTACGTTTCATTATTAATACGAATCAAACGTAACAAATAGGACAGCATTCGGTAATTTTTTAACAAAAAAAAAGAGCAGGATCACACAACCTGCTCTTTTAAGATACTCATGGGAGGAAAATCACACCTAGAAAACCATGAGCTTGCAGCTACTAACAGCGTTACCATCCAATATTTTTAGCTGGTAAACTCCATTAGATAGGGGGTCAACATTTATATTAAAATTTCTTGAATGAGACGATTCAACTCCACCGAGCACTTCCTGTCCTCTGCTATTAATTATTACCCATTGCACTTTATCATTTGGCGTCTGCGCTAATTTTATAATCACATTTCCATTTGTTGGATTTGGAAACACTTCCACAGTATTATCCCTCTTTATTTCATCAACTCCTAAAGCATTTGGGTTTAACACATTTAGTGTAAAACCAGCGCCAGAATTTTTATACAAAACATTCCCCGCACTATCTACACCCAAGGTGTCACAATAGGTATTAGTGCATATATTTTGTGAAGAGTCTATAGACGTTATTGTGAGGCAAATGGTATAAGACCCTGCGCCCGTGTAAGTATGCGTTGGAAATGCCTGGTTGGAAGTTCCCCCATCTCCAAAGTCCCAAGCATAGGACGTGGCGTAACGGGTATTATTATGCAAAGGAGTTGAACGATTATACAATACCAAACTAGCTCCTCCAGAAGCCATAGTATCTACTTCAAAATAAGCCGTGCAAAACGTGGGAGGACTCGAATTGGAAACAGTATAAGCATTACACACGGTATCTTCACAGTAAACCATTTTAGTAAGTGTGTCTACAATATTTTTAATCATACATACCGTGTACGAACCTGCCTGTGAATAGGAATGTGAAACATTAGCATTATTATAAGTTGTAGAAAAAGTTCCATCACCAAAAGTCCAATAGCGCATTAGCATGGCATTAGGAATTGGATTGGAAGAATTTGAATCTCGCAAACTTAAACTCAAACCTGAAGAACTCGCCATTTTCACCATGTTTGGAGCACAATTTAAAGCAGGTAACCCCTGACAACCAATTCGCAAGGTGTCATCAAAACTAGTATCGATTGCTGTAGCCAAATAACTATTACTATAAAAGCGACCATTGCAATCATTTGTCATTACCTGAAAAGTAGTGCTTGCTTGAGAGAAGGTAGTATAGTTATAATACCCTAAGGCATCAGAGTATACTAACTGTTGGGTAAAAAAACTTCCGTTAGAATATTTATTAATCCAAACTGGCTGGTTGGCTATAGCCGTATTGCTACTATCTAACGCCAAACCTGAAATAGAAAGTGCCTGCTGACCGTGGGCCAGCAGGGCACTTAACACTACTATAGATGTAAATAGAAGCTTTTTCATTTTGTGTTTTCACCTTTAATACGCTC
This sequence comes from Owenweeksia hongkongensis DSM 17368, assembly GCF_000236705.1. NCBI lineage: Bacteria > Pseudomonadati > Bacteroidota > Flavobacteriia > Flavobacteriales > Owenweeksiaceae > Owenweeksia > Owenweeksia hongkongensis. The sequence continues at coordinate 1,656,282 of NC_016599.1, forward strand.
ATGCAAATCTCAATAGGACAATTAAAGGCAAACTTTTTTCAAAAACATCATACACCCCTGATTATCAGACATAAAAAAACCCGCTTCAAACTATTTCAAAGCGGGTTTCATATTTTATTCTAGGTAAATTTACTTACCCGATCTCTTACGTTCGTGTTCTTTCAAAAAGATTTTACGCAAGCGAATAGATTTTGGTGTTACTTCAACATACTCATCACCCTGAATATATTCCAAAGCTTCTTCTAGTGAGAATACGATTGGAGGAGCGATACGCACTTTATCATCAGCACCCGAAGACCTCATGTTAGACATCTTCTTAGCTTTGGTAACATTTACTACAAGATCACCGGCACGGTTGTTTTCACCAATCACCTGACCTTCATAAACATCATCATTTGGTGGAATAAAGAATTTACCTCTATCCTGTAGGTTGTTCAATGAAAATGGAATTGCAGTACCCGTTTCCAATGCGATCAATGATCCGTTTTGTCTTCCTGGAATTTCCCCTTTGTAAGGCTGGAATTCTTTAAAGCGGTGAGACATAATAGCTTCACCGGCAGTAGCAGTAAGCAAGTAGTTTCTCAAGCCGATGATACCTCTAGAAGGCACTTCAAACTCAAGGTGCATATGATCACCCTTAGGCACCATTTGCAACATATTTCCTTTACGTAAAGTGATGGCTTCAATAGCTTTTCCACTTACCTCATCCGGAAGGTCGATGCTCAACTCTTCTACCGGCTCCATTTTTACACCATCAACTTCTTTGATGATAACTTGTGGCTGACCAATCTGAAGTTCGTACCCTTCTCTACGCATAGTTTCGATCAAAACCGAAAGGTGAAGTACACCACGTCCAAATACTCTAAATGTATCTGCAGAATCAGTTTCTTCCACACGAAGGGCAAGGTTCTTTTCAGTTTCCTTAGCCAAACGATCTTTGATATGGCGGGAGGTTACAAACTTTCCTTCTTTACCAAAAAACGGAGAATCGTTGATGGTAAAAGTCATGCTCATTGTAGGCTCATCAATTTTGATGGTAGGAAGAGCTTCGGGGTTTTCAAGATCAGCGATTGAATCTCCAATTTCGAAACCTTCGATACCGGTAATCGCACAGATTTCTCCACTTGATACCTCATCAACTTTTACTTTTCCAAACCCTTCAAATACGAAAAGTTCTTTAATACGAGACTTCACTTTAGTGCCATCACGCTTAACCAGGGTAACTTGTTGATTAGCCTTAAGCACACCACGGTGTACTCGGCCAATAGCAATACGGCCAACAAATGACGAGTAATCTAAGCTGGTAATTAGCAACTGAGGAGTTCCATCACGGTGTTCAGGAGCCGGAATATTTTCAATGATTGTATCTAAAAGATAGGTGATATCTGTAGTTTCATTTTTCCAATCATCACTCATCCAGCCATTTTTGGCACTACCATAAGCAGTTTGAAAATCAAGTTGATCTTCAGTCGCCTCAAGGTTAAACATTAGATCAAACACCATTTCATGCACTTCATCAGGAGTACAGTTTGGCTTATCTACTTTATTAATAACTACAACAGGCTTCAATCCAAGCTCAATTGCCTTTGACAATACAAAGCGAGTTTGAGGCATCGGTCCTTCAAAAGCATCTACCAAAAGAACTACACCATCAGCCATGTTTAGAACACGCTCTACCTCTCCACCAAAGTCACTGTGACCGGGGGTGTCAAGAATATTGATTTTGTAATCCTTGTATTTTACTGAAACGTTTTTGGCAAGAATGGTAATCCCTCTTTCGCGCTCAATATCATTATTGTCCATGATAAGCTCGCCAGGAGTTTCATGATCATCAAATAATTTGCCTGCCAATAGCATTTTATCTACCAAGGTAGTCTTACCGTGGTCTACGTGCGCAATGATGGCAATGTTTCTTAATTTCATATAGAAGCCTTTAATGGAACTTACGAGAAGCCCCCTTTTTAAAATGGCGGCAAAGGTACGCTTTTATACTTCGCAAAATATTACTAGCAAATTAATTCTGCTCAAATGTAATTTATTCATTTTCCGAACTTAAGCACACAAAAAAGAGCCTGAACGAAAACTCGCCCAGGCTCTTTCCAACCAAACCAAACCATAAGTGTTAAATTCTTTTCACTTTACGTATACTTTTCTAACGGCTTTAAAGCCCTTATTATTTTGTGCGCTTACCAAATAAATTCCTGCATTCATATTTGAGGTAAGCAGTGTATAACTACCGTCCTCAGAAACATTGTTAATAGATTTCACCACCTGCCCTGTCAAATTCACCAATTGAATGGTATTTGCACCTTTTGGCAAATTATGAAGCCTAACGGCTCCTGGGCTTTGCGAAACATAAAAGTCCTTTTGAGATACCTCGTCAATCCCTACTGTGGTATTTCCGGCTATTTGTAAGGCGGTGTTCAAAGCTGCATTTTCATCGAAACCCTGATATGCCAATGAACTATCCAATGGGCTATACACCGTATAACGAGGAGTTCCTGACATAAACCAATGTCTATTTGCATCCACAAACGTATAAATATCCGTCCAGCCATAGCTGTTTACCCAACTATCCACACCAGTGCAAGTCGGTGTACTATTACTGTAGGTAAATGTCATTGCCCCCCAAACTTGAATTTTAGTTTTGTTTTGAGCCGCCCAACTTTGTAAGCCCGGTGCTTTACTCTTGCAGATAGAACAATCCAAACCATCAGAGGCCACCACCAAAACTTTACCAGTGCCCAAAACCGCATGAATCGAGCTTGCATTGTTATTGCAATCTGCAACGGAGACATCCATCACTTGTGCCGATGCAGCAAAAGTTATTATTGAAATAAAAAGAGTGTATATTTTTTTCATAATCTATATATTTTCAATTACAAATTTGACCAATTCGTTCTAAAATGGTTGTCTTACAGATGACACAAATCATGCCGAAAGGCGAAACATTTGGATGTAAAAAACAAAAGGCCACCATTTGGTGACCTTTTGAAAAGAAAAGTTTGGGTTAACTATTTCTGTACTATATCACCGCGAAGGGTTTCAAGCAACTCTCCAACCTCGCCAATGATTTCATTGGGAACATTATTTTGCTGAGCTCCTGTAACTACATCAGCAACAAAGGCATCAAAAGCAGCATCATCCGACTTCATAGCCATCCGACTGTTTTTTGAAGGATCATGAGCATCTACCATATTCATTCCACTATAGGTGTAATTTTCAGCACCAGCAGCTACAGAGAAAAAGTCTGTTAGGTTTTTACTCAAAACTGCAAACCCACTCAAATCTCCATTTTGCACCTCGCCTAGAAGTACTGGGAAATAAGGTTGCAAAGCTGGGTCTCCCGCAATCACGAAGATGGTACTATCTACCACTGCGCGAAAGCTCAACCTACCTTTTTCAATCATTGCTCCTGCATTGGCTGGGTCGCTTACCATTTCCGTTCCTCCTACTTTTTCATATAGAGTTGGTTCTGGTGCTGGGGTCATATCATCGTCCTTGTCGTCATCCTTACATGATGACATAAATCCTATGGAGCCTACCAATAGTAGTACGCCAAATTTTGATAACATTTTCATTGTGTTGAATTTTTGGTTTAATAATTAATGAATAACATTTTGCACGAATGCACCTACTTTGAAGGTGATGGAGTTTTCATCAAAGGCAGGGCAGCCTTTGGCTAAATCTTCCTCACTAACTTCAAATTTTGTTAACCTGTAGTCGGTAGAACTACTTAGAGTAGCATACACCGCATCAGGGTTTTGCTGATCATTGTAATAGCCGTACACAATGGTACCAGCATCAGCATTTACATAAGCTTTATGAACACCTGGTATGGCGTTTACCTTAGATTTTAATTGAGCCACGTCCTCATCAGATAGAGAACCTTCAACATCAATTCTACTTAAATTAAGATTTGAGTTTACTACTGGCTCGCTAGTCACCATATAGATGTGAACCACTAGTGTGGCGGATAGGAGCACAAAAACTCCAACTAAAACTAAAGCGATTCGTATTATTTTTTTTCGTGCCATGGTTGTTGATTTCCCATATGTACGAAACAAAACCGCCCTTCGGATTGAAGGGCGGTGAAAAAAATATCGATATGTATACTTTAGACTTTTACAATAACTCCTCTCCCCAAGTTGCCACGAGCTTAGCCCAGTCATCGTTTTCGTTCATGCAGGGGATCAAAGTAAACTCCTCTCCTCCATTTTCCATAAAAAACTCACGAGCCTCCACTCCTATTTCTTCAATGGTCTCCAGGCAATCTGAAACAAAAGCCGGACAAACCACCATCAGCTTTTTCACTCCTTTACCAGGCAGGTCCTTTATTACTTTATCAGAAAAAGGCTGTAACCAAGGATCTCTACCCAAGCGGCTTTGAAAACTGTTACTGTACTTTTCCTTCGGGATTCCCAATCTTTCTACCACGCCTTCCGTAGTATCAAATACTTGATGGCGATAGCAAGTTTGCTGAGCGGGTGAATCCTTAGAACAGCAGTTTTCCACCATTAAGCAATGGCTATTGGTAACATCTGTTTTTTGCACATGCCTTTCCGGAATGCCATGATAACTAAACAGAATATGATCATACTCCTTATTTATATATGGCTTCATCGAATTAGCCAAAACTTCCAAATAGCGAGGGTCATCATAAAACACGTTTTTCACCTTCATCTTAAGTTTTGGAAACTTAGCCTCCATCACTTCCCTAGCTTTTACCACCACGGTTTCATAGCTACTCATGGCATAATGCGGGTATAAAGGAATCATCACAAATTCCTCCAAATCAGGATTTCCATCTACCAGCTTTTGGATACCGGCTTCAATGGATGGATTTCCATAACGCATACCAAGCTCCACAGGATAATCGGTATTCTTACGAACTTGCTCCAAAAGCCTTTCACTTAACACAATTAAAGGCGAACCCTCATCCCACCAAATACTTTGATAAGCTTCAGCAGATTTCTTTGGTCTGGTTTTAAGAATGATGCCTCGCACCAAAAGTGAACGCAACCAATAAGGTTTGTCAATCACTCTTTCGTCCATCAAAAATTCATCTAAGTAAGGTTTTACATCCTTTACTTCTGGCGAATCCGGTGAACCAAGATTGACCAAGAGAATTCCTTTTTTACTCATGTTGTTTGGGTTGAAATTTCTAGAACTGTTTTAAAATTATCCTTCCGTTTATTTAGGCATCTTTTTCGGCCATATATCGTCTTTATCTCATTGCGTAGCAAAACTACGCGCTTCAACAAAGCCTTCACCTGACCAAAAAATCTATTCTAAATAATTCTAAAAACAAGTTCAAAACAGTTCTTATTTCTAAATATTAGATATCAGATATTTTTTTGGGGTTACCCCAAATTTCTTTTTGAAGGCCGCTATAAAATGACTCGGGTTTGTGTAGCCGATATGATATGCCGCATCATTAACCTTCATGTTTCCTTTGTCCAGCATTTGTCGCGCTATATCCAATCGGTAATCGTTCAAAAACTGAAAAACCGTTTTGCCATATATATTTTTAAAACCTTCCTTTAGGCGATATTCATTAAGGCCAACTTCACGAGAAAGTTCTTTAAGAGAAGGCGGAGTCGTCATTTTTTCAATCAAAATTTTCTTGGCATTTCGCACGCGCTCCACATTCTCCTCATCATTCAAGAATGGGCATTGCTCCACATCTTTCCCTTCTTCTTTATTTAAAAACAAAGCTAAAATCTCATAAGCTTTGGCTTTCTCAAAAACCCCCTTCGCAGGGCCATTTACGTTATTACTAAAAAGTTGGTTTACCGTAACCATCAACACAGGAGACATTGGGCGGTCAGCATAAAACTTCTTGCCAATGTTTTCTTTATTGATAAATTCAATTTCCTCAGAACCTGTCACAAACATCCTGTGCAGATTTTCAACAGTAATATATAGGAACACCAGTTTTGAGCCGGGACGAACTTCAATATCTAAAGGAAGAGCTACAAGCGGATTGTAAAACAAAAGTGACTTTTCCTGCTCCAGCTTAAGCTTATAATTTCCATTATAGAATAAAAATTCCGCACCGCCTTGTACGGCAAAGTAAAACTGAATTAAGCTCTTATCTATGTCCCGCTTTATGCGCAGTGGCCCGTCTTCATGGTTTTCTACCCGCACCATAAAGAAGCCGTCACCTACTCGGGTATTTTCGATTTTACCTTTTGAGGTATTTTTTTCTGAATTTTCTATTTCAAAAGTCAACTCCATCTCCATTTTTCTCGTAGGTGTATGTGTAAGTAGTTTTCAAAACCGCATCCTCATTACGTTTGCGCAAACTTATAACAAAGCCTAAGTAGAACGAATCTAAATAAATAGATTTTATGAATCTGGGTATTAATTATTCGTTTTCGGGTATTGCGCTACTACATAACGGGATATTTTTGCCACCAAATTATGAAAGACTTCCAGGTAAGTAAATTTTCGAACTTCTTCTTAGTAGGAATAGATCACACCCATGCATCGGTAGATGTGAGGGAACTATTCTCACTAAATGAAGAAAAAGCCAGTCATCTGATTTATGACTACAAAACGCTTGGAGGTGATGGTATGATGGTGGTTTCCACTTGCAACCGTACCGAAATCTATGCTTTCGCAAATTGTCCTCGCGACATTATCGACCTGTTTTGCAAACATACACAGGCCAATCTTGAACTTTTTTATCGCCATCAAAATATTAAGCAAAACCGCGAAGCCATTGAGCACCTTTTTAAGGTAAGCTCTGGAATGGAGTCTAAGATTTTGGGTGATTTTGAAATTATTGGTCAAATTAAAAAGTCTTTCCTTTTTGCAAAAGAGCAAGCCGCGCACAATACCTTCCTTGAAAGATTGGTAAATAGCGCTGTTCAAACTTCTAAAAAGGTAAAGAATGAAACTCAGCTGAGCTCGGGAGCTGCTTCTGTAGCCTTTGCTGCTGTGCAAAAAGTAAAGCAACATTTATCTACTCTGCCGGCAGGTGCTCAACCTAAAGTTCTATTGTATGGAACCGGAAAAATAGGTCGCACGGCTTGTGAGAATTTGGTAAACCAGACTGGACTAAAAGACATCACCCTTATCAACCGTACGGAAGAAAAAGCGGAACGTCTTGCTGATAGATTTGGTGTAAAGCATATAGATTTTTCAAACTTGAACGAAGGCCTAAACGCGGCCGATATTATAATTGTAGCCACCGGTGCTCTTGGTGCTACAGTAATTCCTGAGCAATTTACCGAAGATAAGTATCGCCTTATTTTGGATTTGAGCGTACCTCGAAATGTTGAAGTTTCTCTTTATGAAAACCCAAACTTTGAGGTAGTGGATGTAGATGCTCTTTCAGCTATAGCTGATGAAAGCATTGCAAAAAGAAAAGCTGAAATCCCTGCAGCCGAGGCTATCATCAACAGTATGATTGATGACTTTTACATTTGGCTGGAAAGCCGTAGGGTTGCCCCTACCCTACAAGCTGTACGTAGCAAAATGGAAAGCTGGAAGAGTAAGGAGGTACAAACTTTACTTAAGAAGTTCCCGGAGCTAAATGAAGAGCATGCCGACCTATTGGCAGACCAACTACTAAACCGCATAACCGGCCAATTTGCCCGCCAGCTAAAAAATGGACCGGATATAAACAACGACCTTCGTACTATTCATCATATCTTTGAGATAGAAAAGAAATAGCTACTTGATCACCAACAATCTTCGTATAGGAACGCGCGATAGTAAACTTGCCGTTTGGCAAGCAGAGACTGTTCAGCGATTATTAAAAAATGCCGGCATCAATTCTGAGCTGGTAATGGTAAAATCTCCCGCAGACATAGATTTAATTACTCCTCTTCATCAGTTTGGAGGCGTGGGTATTTTCACTAAAATATTGGACGATGCTCTCTTTAAAAATGAGATTGACATTGCCGTACATTCACTAAAAGATTACCCCACACAATCTCCGGAAGGACTCACCATTGCTGCAGTTTTGGAGCGCGGCCCCTCACAGGATATTTTGGTACATAAAGGTGATTTGTCTTTTTTGAATAACGAAAAGGAAGGGCTTATTGCCACGGGGAGTATTCGAAGAATAGCCCAGTGGAAAAGTAAATTTCCAAAACACCAAACCACCAATTTGCGTGGCAACGTACAAACCCGATTGCAAAAACTAGCTGACAATAACTGGAATGGAGCTATTTTCGCGAAAGCTGGATTGGAGCGTATCGATTTATTACCTGAACATTTTGAGGTTTTAGATTGGATGATTCCCGCGCCAGCACAAGGTACAATTGGCGTTGGATGCAGAAATGAAGACCAGGAAATTGTAGATGTATTGAAAACTATCAATCATCGTGAAACTGAAATCCGTGCCACTGTAGAACGACAATTTTTGCGCACCGTAGAAGGTGGATGCTCCGCCCCTGTTGGAGCTTTCTCCACGATTGAGGGAGATAAAATTCACTTAACAGCCGGAGTTTTTGAACTTGATGGCAGCAATAAAGTTGTGGTAAACAAAACCTTCAAAATGGAAGACTACAAAAACGCAGGCCAGCTTGCCGCTAAAGAAGTACTTGCCAATGGAGGAAAAGAAATAATGCAAAACATTGACCATGCCTGATAAAAATGGACGTCCCGTTGTGCTTTCTACCCGTGTGCTCGAAGATGAATTTCTTCAGAAGCTAGATGATGCGGGAATCTCTGTAAAACAACATGACTTCATTCAGGTTTCTCATGAGTTTGATAAAACCACTTTTCGGGAATATTTAAACAATCCCGATTCGCAGGCCCGCATTTTTACGAGCAAGAACGCTGTTTTTAGTTTAGAAAAATTGCTGGCCAGTGAGACTATTGAAATTCAGCAAAAGAAGAATTTTACCGTTGGAATTCGCGCCACTGAAATGCTACAAGAGCTTGGCGTAGAAACCAATGCCCGTGCTGGAAATGCCATTAGCTTGGCGCAAATAATTGCAAGAAACAAAGGCGTTCAATCTGTAGATTTCTTTTGTGGAAACAAAGCCTTGGATGACCTGCCAGAATATTTGGAAAGCAAGGGAATCCGCGTTCACAAAGAAATCGTTTATAAAACCGAGCTTGTTTCACAAAGGCTAAATACCGCAGATGTTGACGCTATGATTTTTCTATCGCCAACAGCCGTTTATAGTTTCTTTAAAGAAAACAACCTCAACCCAAAAATCCCTTGTTTTTGTATTGGAGCCACGACATCTGAAGCTATTCACTTTAGGTGTAACAATCCAAGAATTCCATCCAATGAGCCAAATCTTGAATCGGTAATCGACAAGGTGATTGAACATTTTGGAATTCAAAAATTTGAGGATTCAAAGATTTAAGCACAAACCCAAAAATATCCCTCTATACATATGAGCACATTAAAAAATGATCTGTTCCTAAAGGCACTTGCCGGAGAAAAAGTAAACCGTCCACCTGTATGGATGATGCGCCAGGCAGGTCGCTACCTTCCTGATTTCATGAAATTAAAAGCTAAGTACAGCTTTTTTGACCGTGTAGAAACTCCTGAACTGGCCTCAGAAATTACCGTGATGCCTATTCATCAGGTAGGCGTTGATGCTGCCATTTTATTTTCAGATATTTTGGTGATCCCCCAAGCGCTGGAGGTAGAGGTGCAAATGGTTCCCGGAAAAGGACCTTACATCCCCAACCCCATCCGCACGATGGAGCAGGTTCAGGCTATTCCGGATATTGATGTGAAAGACCGCTTGAGCTATGTGTATCAGGCTATCGATATGACAAAAGATGCTTTGGCAAATGAAGTTCCACTTATCGGTTTTGCCGGTTCGCCATGGACTATTCTTTGCTACATGGTAGAGGGTCAGGGAAGTAAAACTTTTGATAAAGCAAAGGAATTTTGCTACTCACAACCTGAGGCTGCACACTTGCTTTTGCAAAAAATCACTGATGCAACTATTGCTTATTTGAAAGAAAAAAGAGCGCATGGTTGCGATGCTATTCAGGTTTTTGACAGCTGGGGAGGATTGCTTTCACCAAATGATTATGAAACTTTTTCGCTGCAATATATCCGCCAGATTGTAGATGCACTGCACACTGAAGTTCCCGTGATCGTATTCGGAAAAGGATGCTGGTTTGCCTTAGAGCAAATGTCGCAAATGCCGGTTTCTGCCCTTGGTGTAGATTGGACAATTTCCCCACAAATGGCACGTGAATTCACCAAGTTCAACACCACCCTTCAAGGAAACTTTGACCCAGCCAGATTGCTAAGTCCTATTCCTGAAATAGAAAGACTTGCCAAGCAAATGGTTGACGATTTTGGAACCTATAAATACATTGCCAACCTTGGACATGGTATTTTACCAAATGTGGATGCCGATCATGCAAGGGCTTTTGTGAATGCAATTAAGAGCTACTAAAAGTTAATTGGAAAAATAGTAGAAAGGTTAATTAGTGGTGATTAAACTAATCAACAAATGCACTAATCAACCAATTAACCAACCAATATGAAAGATCAATTCACCCAATACATACGCGACCTTCAAGATGAAATTTGCACAGCTCTTGAAAAAATTGACGGCAAGGCAAAGTTTGTAGAAGACCTGTGGGAAAGACCCGGTGGCGGAGGTGGCCGCTCAAGAGTATTGGAAAAAGGAAACGTTTTTGAAAAAGGCGGAGTGAGCACTTCTACCGTACACGGTGAAATGCCTGAGGCCCTGAAGAAAAACATGAAAGTGGAAGGTGATACTTTTTTTGCCTGTGGTATTTCATTGGTGCTTCATCCCGAAAATCCCTTTGTGCCAACCGTACACGCCAATTACCGATATTTTGAAATGTACAATGAAGCGGGTGAACGAATTGATGGCTGGTTTGGCGGAGGTACGGATTTAACTCCCTATTACCTTTTTGAGGAAGACGCTATTCATTTTCATAAAACTCAAAAAGAAACTGCCGACAGACACGGTAAAGATCTTTATCCAAAGTTTAAAAAACAGTGTGATGAATACTTTAGAAACTCACACAGAGATGAATCTCGAGGCATTGGAGGAACCTTTTTCGATTACCTAAAACCTGATGGCCAGCGTACTGCTGAAGATTGGATGGCTTTTGATATGGACATGGGAAAATCTTTTCTGCCGGGCTATTTACCCATTGTAGAAAAGCGCATGAACATGCCATGGACGGATGAGCATCGCTATTGGCAGGAGTTACGCAGAGGACGCTATGTTGAATTCAATCTAGTACACGACCGCGGAACTTTGTTTGGACTAAAAACCAATGGCCGTACCGAAAGTATTTTAATGAGTCTTCCGCCAAGGGTAAGATGGGATTACAATGTAGAACCGAAGGCTAGCACTGAAGAAGCCAAGCTTGTAGAGATATTAAAAAACCCGAAGGATTGGGTATAGTTATTAAATCCGAAGCACGAAACTCTAAATGCTAAAAACACAACGTGCTCATTTTAGAGTTTCGAGTTTAGAACTTAGAATTTAAAATATGTTACACCGACCAAGAAGATTACGCCAATCTGCTGCCCTTAGAGAAATGGTAGCCGAAACCAGATTGCACCCTTCCGATTTTATCGCTCCATTGTTTTTGATAGAAGGTAAAAACAAGAAGGAAGAAATTGCCTCCATGCCCGGATACTTTCGCTATAGCTTGGATTTGCTTGAAGCAGAAGTAAATGAACTTTGGAATATGGGCTGTCGCTCGGCTTTGCTTTTTGTGAAGGTAGAAGATGACCTGAAAGACAATGAAGGAGAAGAAGCACTAAACCCGGATGGATTGATGCAACAAGGTATTCGCATGATTAAGGAAGTTGTTCCTGAAATCTGCCTGATGACGGATGTTGCCCTTGACCCTTATTCTGAATTTGGCCATGATGGCATTGTAGAAGATGGTGAGATTATCAATGATGAATCCGTAGGTTTTTTATGTGAAATGGCCATTAGCCATGCACAGGCCGGAGCTGATTTTGTGGCACCAAGCGACATGATGGATGGCCGTATTGAAGCCATGCGCATTGCTTTGGACGTGGCGGGCTTTACCCATACAGGAATCATGGCTTATAGCGCCAAATATGCTTCATGTTTTTACGGCCCTTTCCGTGATGCTTTGGATTCTGCACCGGTAGATATGGCAGATATTCCAAAGGATAAAAAGACCTACCAAATGGATCCTGCCAATGCTGTGGAAGGTGTGAAAGAAGCTCAAATGGACATCGATCAAGGAGCCGACATGGTGATGATAAAACCTGCTCTTTCTTATTTGGATGTAATCCGCAGAATAAAAGATATTTCCCCAGTTCCGGTGACGGCTTACCATGTAAGTGGTGAATATGCCATGATAAAAGCTGCCGCTGAAAAAGGCTGGTTGAATGAAGAGGAAGCCATCGTTGAAGTTTTGACTTCTATCAAAAGAGCCGGAGCAGATTTGATAGCTACTTACTTTGTGAAGGATATTATTAAGCTAATAAACTCGAAATCCTAAATTCGAAATTCTAAACAAAGCACTAAACTAAAAATTTCAAAACCATGGCACATTATGATCTTGAAGAAAGAACATTGCGTTTTGCCAAAGAAATTCGAAAATTTATAAAATCGGTTAAGCTTACAACCGTAAATGAAAGTGATTGTAGGCAGTTGATCCGATCATCCGGCTCAGTTGGAGCAAACTATATTGAAGCCAATGAGTCATTTAGCAAGAAAGATTTCCTCTTCCGAGCAAAGATATCAAGGAAGGAAGTCAAAGAGTCACGATTTTGGTTGTCTTGCTTAGAAAATAATATTCAACCCGACTTAGAACCCGCTCGAACGGAACTTCACACTGAAGCAACCGAAATAATGAAAATTCTCGGGGCTATCATCCGAAATTCAGAAGGCGGCCAAGTGTAGCTATTTTTGAATTTTCGGCTTTTTGAACTTTGAATTTGTTTAGAATTTCGAGTTTAGTTTTTAGAATTTTATAAATCAATTTTATGATTACAGATAACAGCAAATCCCTTTTCCAAACCGCATCAAAATATATCCCTGGTGGAGTAAACTCCCCGGTACGTGCCTTTAAATCTGTAGGTGGTGATCCTATTTTTATAAAGAAGGCCAAGGGTGCTTATATGTATGACGAGGATGGCAATAAATACATCGACTACATCGCCTCTTGGGGGCCAATGATTTTGGGCCATGCCTGGGAACCTGTGGTAAAAGCCATTCAAGACAAAGTAGCTGACTCAACTTCTTTTGGAGCACCTACCGAAATGGAGATTGACCTCGCCCGCCTTATTTGCGAAAGCATTCCAAATGTAGAGCGTGTACGTATGGTAAACTCGGGAACGGAAGCAACCATGAGTGCTATTCGCTTGGCTCGTGGTTACACAGGAAAAGACAAGTTTATAAAATTTGCAGGCTGCTACCATGGCCATGGTGATGCCTTTTTGATACAAGCCGGAAGTGGCGCTGTAACCCTTGGCCACCCAAGTAGCCCGGGGGTAACAGTTGGCACAGCCAAGGACACCCTGCTGGCCGAATACAATGACTTGGAAAGTGTAAAAAAAGTAGTGGATGCCAACAAAGGCGAAATCGCAGCTTTGATAATTGAGCCAATTCCCGGCAACATGGGCTGTATACTTCCCGAACCGGGTTTTATTGAAGGCTTACGCCAAATATGTACTGAGGAAGGAATCATATTAATCTTTGACGAGGTAATGAGCGGCTTCAGAATGGGCTTTGGTGGTGCTCAAGAAGCACTTGGTGTGGAAGCTGATTTGGTAACTTATGGAAAAGTAATTGGTGCCGGAATGCCCGTTGGTGCTTATGCGGGTAAAGCCGACATTATGGAATATGTAGCGCCAAACGGACCGGTATATCAAGCTGGAACTTTGAGTGGAAACCCGATTGCCATGGTTGCCGGTTACACACTCTTGAAGCATTTAAAGGAAAATCCACAGATATATACTGAGCTTGCTGAAAAATGTGAGGCCATTCATGTTGGTCTGGAAAAAGCTTTGAAAGAAACCAGCCTGCCCTGGACTATCAATCGCAGAGGTTCTATGATCAGTCTTCATTTTACAAATGAGCCCGTTCGTGACTTTGCGTCATCGGCAAAAGGGGCGAATGATTATTTCAAGCAATTTTTCCATGGAATGCTAAAGCGTGGTGTGTATTTACCACCTTCTGCTTACGAAAGCTGGTTCCTTTGCAATGCTTTGACTTACGCGGATATTGAAAAAACTTTGGAAGCTGCGAAGGAGACTTTTGCGGAGATGGGGTAATTTCTAACCAACATGACAACAATATAAGAGCCGCATTTTGCGGCTTTTTTTTGATTCAAATGCACCTCTAATCCCTATCCAAACTGCCCTCGTACCTACTTATTAACAGAGTGTTAAATCGCTCAAAAACTTTATTTAGAAATTATCTAAATAGGCTTGGTCAATTAAATCATGCCTATTACATTTGCCTCGCTATTTTAAATAAGTCTAAATAACCTAAACGTAATGCGCAAGCTACTTTTATCAGTTTCAATTCTCAGCACAATGTTCCTTTCTTCTTGCAAAGAAGAAACTACCGATACAGTGGACAACACCGTAAACCTACCTGACACTTACAATTTTGAAAATGTAGATCATTCTGGTCAAGATCAACGCCTGGATATGTTTGTTGAAATCGCCAGCTATGTAAAATCCAGCAATGATGGTGACCTGGTAGACAAAGACATTGTGTTTGACATGCTTACCAACGAAAACTACACTTGGACCAATACAGAGCTAAACAGTGCAACTAAGCAGATAGCTGATAAAATAGAGCCAGAAGCCGGGATAGTAATTGGAAATTGGATTGAAGAACTTTCAAGCATTAGTGGAAGCACCACTACCGGGAGCAATGGTACCGCAGGACTTGTACAGAGTAACAGTGGTACTAAGCAATACCTTTTCAGCGAATTTGGTATGGAATACGGCCAGTTGATTGAAAAAGGTATGATGGGTGCATTAGCATTTTATCAGGCTACAGCAGTATATATGAGTTCATCTAAAATGGATGTGGACAATGAAACTGTGGAAGCTGGAAAAGGAACTGATATGCAACATCATTGGGATGAGGCCTATGGATATTTTGGTGCACCAAATGATTTTGGATCAGCAGGCTTTAACTTCGACAATACTGCTACTTACAACCGCTTTTGGGCAAAGTATACCAACTCATTAAATGATGCGCTTGGATGCAACACTAAAATTATGAAAGCGTTCATCAAAGGTCGTGATGCTATCAATCGTAAAGACTATGAAACTCGCGATGCCGCTATTTCTGAAGTTCGTCAAGAGTGGGAGCTTGTAGTTGCAGGTATGGCTATCCATTACCTTAATGGTGCTAAAGCTGACTTAGCCGATGATGCCCTAAGAAATCACCAACTTTCTGAAGCTGCCGGATTTATTTGGAGCCTTCAATTTAACCCCGAAACCAGAATGACCGAAAGTGAAGTGATGGACATTCTTGAAAATAAATTGCCTAACCTATATGAAGTTAGCGTTCAGGATTTAAATGACATTATTGACACGTTGGCCACCACCTATGGTCTTTCTGATGTAAAAGACGCTCTATAAAGATGAAAAATATCCTATCTGGATTTTGTATTAAACTATTTCCGGTCCTTGTGGCCGGAATACTTTTTAGTGCTTGTGGAGATGACAAACCTCTAACCAATAAAGTGGACTTTGATCGCAAAGCAATGCTCACAAATTGGATAGACAACATCATGCTTCCGGCTTTTGAAAACTTTAGCACAGAAGCAACTGCACTTCAAGTATCTGCTAATGATTTTAGCGATGATGCTAACCTTCAGACCTTACAAGATCAGTTTGTAAAAACCTACACGGCTTTTCAGCAAATAAAGGCTTTTGAGATAGGTCCTTCCGAGGATGTAAGCCTTCGTGCATCCATCAACACCTACCCAGCTGATGCCGCCAAAATTGATAATAATATCCAGAATGAGGTAAGTGATATCAGCAGCGCTTCGAACCTTACCGCTAGAGGTTTTCCTGCTATGGATTACTTGTTATACTCTTCTAGTGTAGACCTTAACGATCCTAAAACACAAGCTTACCTTAAGCTCTTGGCAAATGATATTTCTGCTTTAGCAAGCAGTATTTATACTAATTGGCAAAATGAGCGAGCTTCATTTATTGCAGCTTCAGGGACAGATTTAGGCAGTTCTCTTGGACAAATGGTGAATGCCATCAACAAGGATTACGAGATTGTAAAAAATGCCAAGATTGGCTTTCCAGCTGGTAAAAAAACTTTAGGAAAACCTTACCCAGAAACCTGTGAAGCCTACTACAGCGGGCACTCTATAGATTTAGCTATTGCCAATATCGAAGCTATTCACAAGTTTTTCCAAGGTTACAGTTTTGATGGAAACCTAAAAGGATCAAGCCTTGAAGACTATATCATAGAATTAGGAACCACAACCGATAATGAACAACTTGATGTTGTGATCAATACACAGTTTACCGAAGCGGTGACTGCTCTAGAAAAAATTACCACACCTCTTTCTGATGCCGTAATAAATGATGCTGATGCAGTGAGTGATGCATACCTCACCATACAGCAAAATGTACGCTATCTAAAGGTAGATATGCCTTCAGCTATGGGTGTACTCATTACCTATCAGGATAATGATGGTGATTAATTCAAACTAAAAATTAAAATAATGAATATTCGATTTACCAAGTCTATGCTTGCCTTGGCTGGTTCTGCAATGCTATTTGCAGCCTGCAGTAAGGATGACGAAAACACTGACAATGCAGATCCAAATGCTGCTTTGAAACAGTCTGTAGTAAGCAACTATGCAGATATTGTTTTTGCTAGTTACGAAGATGCTCATGCAAAAGCTGTGATTCTAAAAAATAAGCTTGATGCATTTGTAGATGCTCCTTCGCAAACTGCTTTTGACGAAGCAAAACAAGCATGGCTTGATGCTCGTGAGCCTTACGGTCAAACGGAAGTTTACCGCTTTTACTCAGGGCCAATTGATGACAATGATGGTCCAGAAGGTGCGCTAAATGCATGGCCTCTTGATGAAGCACACGTTGATTACGTACAGGCTGGAACCGGAAATGATGACAATCCCGGAAACGAGGCTAACATTATTAATAACACCACAGATTATCCAACCATTGATGAGGCTACACTTATTGGGCTGAATGAAAATGGTGGCGAAAAGAATATTTCTATTGGTTACCACGCTATAGAGTTTCTTCTTTGGGGTCAGGATTTTAACGCTGGTGCACCTGGAGACAGACCTTATACTGACTATGTAACCGATGGCAGCGGCACAGCTACCAATCAAGATCGTAGAGGTGATTACCTTAAAGTAACCGCCAAAATTTTGGTTGACGACTTGGCTACAATGGTTGAAGCATGGAAAGAAGGAAGCTCTAACTACCGTGGTACTTTTACCAGTCAAGCTGCCAATGTTAGCATCAAAAATATGCTTACAGGAATGGGTGTTTTGAGTAAATCAGAATTGGCTGGAGAGCGTATTTATGTAGCTCTTGACAACCAGGATCAAGAAGATGAGCATTCATGTTTTTCTGATAACACACATCGTGATATCATCCTAAATGCTCAAGGAATTGAAAATGTATATACAGGTACTTATATACGTACAGATGGTACGGTAGTAAGCGGAGCTTCAATTTATGAATTGCTTAAAGAGGTAGACGCTACTCTTGCCGAAGAGTTGAACACCATGGTTGCAACAAGCGTATCTGATGCAGAGAGCATTCCGGTTCCATTTGACCAAGCTCTTACACAAGAAACAGTTGGAGGCAATGGTCCGATTATGACTACTGTTCACTCACTTCAAGATCAGGGTGATAAAATTGCTGAAGCAGCAGCGGCATTAGGAATTTCTATTTCTACTGACCTGCCTGACTAGAAAGTAAAATATGCGAAAGCAAAGAATCGTACTGGGAGCCGCATTTCTCAGCGTATTTGTAGCTTTTGGCTCTTGCCAAAAAGACAAAGAACAAGTACATGAACTGAGCCCTGAAGAAGGTGAGGAACTTTCTGCCGGCCCCGGTACGGTTTTTAATGATGGTCCAAATGCTTTTGGATTTCAAATAGATGGCCTTCAAGGAACCGATGAACTCGAGTTTTTTGTGGGCAATTCTTTTTTTAATCAAAACTGGGTACAATCCCCCTCTTCTACCACGGCTCGCGATGGCCTCGGGCCTTTGTTTAATTCTCGTGCTTGTAGTGGATGCCACTTTAAAGATGGTCGAGGACGTCCCCCTTTATATCCCGGAGAAGAAGCTACAGGGCTATTACTTCGCCTAACCAAAGCTGCAAAAGATATCAATGGTCAAAATATTGGTGACTCCCATTACGGTGGCCAGTTTCAAGATAGAAGTATCGGTGGCGTAGATAAGGAAGGGACAATTTCTATTACCTACCAAAACATTGAGGGACAATTTGCAGATGGTACTTCCTATACTTTAAAACAACCCATCTATTCTGTTACTGATTTAGCTTATGGTCCGCTAGAAGCGGATGTTTTCATTTCCCCACGAATTGCAAATCAGGTAATCGGTCTTGGCTTTTTAGAAGCTATTTCTGAGCAACAGTTACTTTCTTGGGCAGACCCAAATGATGCAAATAATGATGGGATAAGTGGCCGACCAAACTATGTGTGGGATGAAGTAAGTAAAAGCCGCACCGTTGGCCGTTTTGGCTGGAAAGCCAATCAGCCCAATTTACTACAGCAATCTGCAGGAGCATTTAATGGAGATATGGGGATTACCACTTCTGTTTTCCCAAATCAAAATTGCGCTGGTGGGCAACAAGCTTGTAATGATGCTCCCACTGGTGGATACCCCGAAATTGATGATGATGATTTAGGAAAGGTAGTTCTCTACGTAGCCAGTTTAGCAGTGCCCGCAAGAAGAGATTACAACACTCAAGCTGTGCTTGAAGGCAAAGCTATTTTTAACAAAATAAATTGTGGCAGCTGTCACCTCCCCAAAATTACAACAGGCCAGCATCCTACAATGGATGAATTTTCAAATAAAACTATTCGTCCTTATACCGATATGCTCCTACATGATATGGGGCCTGATTTGGCCGATGGCGTGGGTGATTTTGAAGCAACCGAAACTGAATGGCGCACGCCTCCACTTTGGGGAATTGGACTTTTTGAAACTGTAAATGGACACACTCGCTATCTACATGATGGCCGTGCCGAAAACATAGAACAAGCCATCCTTTGGCATGGAGGTGAAGCAGAAAATTCGCGCGAACGCTATAAGAAGTTACCTTTGGCCGATCGTGAAAAACTCATAAAATTCCTGGAATCTCTATGATTCAACTAAAGCCTACTCTGGCCATATTAGCGCTTCTTACACTTTTTGCCTGTGGCAAGGAGGATGAAAAAGATAAAGATCCCGTTGACAATTTCAATCGCAAAGAGCTTTTTACCAATTTGGGAGACAAGGTTGTTCTGCCAACTTTCTTAGAGTTCGTAAATACTTCTGATTCCCTTTTTCAAAAGGCTTTAGCTTTTCAAAACCAACCTAGCACAAATACTTTAACCGAACTACAAACAGCTTGGGTGCAGGCAAAAACATCTTCCAAAAAAATTGAACAGCTAAAGTTTGGCCCACTCAATGATACCAAAATGTACAGTTTGGTGGACAAATGGGCTACCAATGATGGTTTTATAGAAGGCTTTATCAGCGGCACGGATCCCATCAATAACAGTTTTATAAACGGCAAAGGTGCTACCTCCAAAGGTTTGCCCGCTATCGAATATTTGATTTTTAAAAATGGAGATAATGCTACTGTACTTTCCGAACTCAGCAGCAACTCAAGACGAGTAGATTATGTAGTAGCCTGCTGCGAAAACCTCAGCCTGAAAGCACTCGAAATCGCTAGCTTCTGGTCTCCTCTTGGTGATAATTACCTAGGTCAATACTCCGCAAATACTGGCGGTGGACTTGATGGATCTTTGAGCCAAACGGTAAACCAAATGAGCAGCCACATTGAGTTTATGACTGTAACCAAAGTTGGCAAACCTCTTGGAAAAGAATTAAACACAGGTATTAGAACCTCCCAACTTGAAGCCTATATCAGCGAAACTTCAAAAGAAGCGCTAATTGCTAACATCAAGATTTTCAAAAGCCTTTTTACTGGAACAGAAAACAATACCGGCTTTGATGATTATCTGGATTATTTGGGAGCAATGAAGGATGGCAAGCTTTTAAGTACCGCCATTTTGGAACAAGCAGATTTGGTGCAATCCAATCTTGAAAACATGAACGGCTCATTGAGCAATGAACTCACCTCCTCACCTCAAAATGTAGAAGAACTCTATCAAAACCTGAAAGCTCTCTTGGTTTTGGTGAAAACTGATATGACCTCTGCCCTTTCGGTAACGCTTACCTTTAGTGATAATGATGGAGACTAAAACTGAGTTGGGAATAAGGAGTAGGGAATGAAAACAAAAAATATCGTACAAGGAAGGTTCCTAACTACAAACTCCCGACTACAAACTTCTTTAGCCCCCCTCGCGGTTTTCCGCATCATATTTGGTTTGCTAATGTTGTTTGCAACCATACGTTTTTGGATCAAAGGCTGGATTTACGATTTATATATTGCTCCGCAGTTCCACTTCAAGTATTATGGTTTTGAATGGGTGCACGCCCTACCAGGTAACTGGATGTATGTGATTTTTGCCATCATGGCATTGGCCGCTATTGGCATTGCTCTGGGTTTTTATTACCGTATTTCAGCCACGCTCTTTTTTCTCACTTTCACTTACGTGGAATTGCTGGACGTAGCCAATTATCTCAACCATTACTACTTTGTAAGTCTTATTTCATTAATCATGATATTCCTTCCGGCACATCGCCTAAGCTCACTAGATGTAAGGTATGGCAGGGCTCCTTTGACCAAAGAAGGAAATTGGTGGTACGTCAATATTATACGCCTTCAACTCGCCATCGTGTATTTTTATGCAGGTGTAGCTAAGCTCAACCCCGACTGGCTTCTGGAGGCACTTCCACTAAAAATGTGGTTACCAGCCCAAGCCGATATGCCACTCATTGGTTTTCTGTTCGATTATGAATGGGTAGCCTATGCCTTCAGTTGGTTTGGTGCATTTTATGATCTTACCGTACCCTTTTTCCTTTGGAATAAAAAGACACGACCATATGCCTTTCTCGTTGTAGTAGTTTTTCATCTTCTTACTTGGATACTTTTTCCTATCGGTGTTTTTCCATGGGTAATGATTTTCAGCACCCTCATTTTCTTTTCAGATGATTTTCACAAAAAGATTCTACACCTTTTGAAACCAGTTTTCAAAAACCACCAAATTTCTACTTCCCCATTAAAGCTCCCAGCATTACTACAAGGTGGATTTATAGTTTTCATTTGCTTCCAGTTAATTTGGCCTTGGCGCTTCCTCGCCTATCCTGGTCACTTATTTTGGACTGAGCAAGGCTACCGTCTAAGCTGGCGCGTAATGCTGATGGAAAAAGCAGGCTATGCCATTTATCACATCACAGACCCAACAACCGGAAATACAGGCGAAGTTCATCCGGGTGATTATCTTACCCCAAACCAAGAAAAGCAATTGGCCACACAGCCAGACCTCATCTTACAGTTTGCTCATTTCTTAGAAAAAGAATACCAAGAAAAGGGAATTGAGGACCCAATAATCACAGCCGAAGTGTACGTAACACTAAATGGTCAAGGCAGCCGACTTTTTATTGATCCAAACACTGATCTCACGAAAGTGAATGATAGCTTTGCCGCCAAAGAATGGATTTTACCTTATGAGGGTCGGGATTAGCATTTTACTTACTATCGTTTCTCTTTTTAGCTACGCTCAAGGCGCTGGGCTAAAGGGTGTTGTTTCCGATCAGGATGGTAAGCCCATTCCTTTTTCTAATGTGTATATCGCAGACACAAAACAAGGAACCAGCACCGATATCAATGGAGAATATTCCATTTCTAATATCTCTGCTGGCACCCACAAAGTGATTGTCAGTAGCATTGGTTATTTAAAGCACACTGAAAAAATCACCTTCTCCACCACCCAAATTGTGTTGGATGTTCAACTAAAAATAAGTAGTGAAGAGCTGAGCCCCATAGATATCACCGACCGTCCCGAGCAAACTTCTGTCTACAACCGACTCAAAAACATTGATGGAGTAGCTATTTATGCTGCCAAAAAAAATGAGGTTATTGAACTCAAAAACATTACGGCCAACCTCAGCAGCAACAATGCCCGCCAAGTATTTGCACGTGTGCCAGGCGTAGTAGTTTGGGAAAATGACTGCGCAGGACTTCAGCTAGGAGTTGGTGCCAGAGGCTTGAGCCCAAACAGAACTTCCAATTTTAACACCCGTCAAAATGGCTATGACATGGCCGCTGATGCTTTGGGTTACCCCGAAAGTTATTACGCTCCCCCCATGCAGGCTATCGATAGAATTGAAATTGTCCGTGGTGCCGCTTCCCTCCAATATGGAACCCAGTTTGGTGGAATGATAAACCTGAAACTAAAGGAGGGAAACCCTGAGAAGAAATTCAGTGGAAGCACCATGAATACCTACAATTTTATAGGGAAAGACAATGGTTACTTTAACACATTTAATGAAGCTGGTGGACAAATCGGAAAGTTGAATTATTACACCTTTATCAACTTTAGAAAAGGAGATTGCAACTGTCCCAACTCTGACTTTAGTGCCAATACAAACTACGCTCATCTTGGGTATAAATTCAATGAGCAACTCACGCTAAAGCTGGATTATACCAATATGCAATATTTGGCGCAACAGCCCGGTGGGCTTACAGATGCGCTGTATGATCAAGACCCCTACCAAAGCTTTAGAACTCGCAATTTCTTTTATGTAAACTGGAACCTTATCGCTGCAGATTTAGACTTTCAGCTTAATGAAAGAACCGCTTTGAACAGCCGAACATTTACCTTGATCGGCTCTAGAAAAGCACTTGGCATTCGCTCCAATCCTGGGCGTATTGACAACCTGAGCGACCCTCGCGATTTATTGGTGGATTATTACCGAAATGTAGGAAACGAAACCCGCCTTTTGCACAAGTATAAACTTTGGAATAAACCCTCTGCATTTCTTGTTGGCTTTAGAGCTTATCGCGGTTATACCGAAAAAACGCAAGGCTATGGAAGTAACGGCACCGATGCTGATTTTGAATTTGAAACAGACTCACTTGGTCTAAAATCAGACTATAAATTTCCGAGCTACAACATTGCACTTTTCAGTGAAAACATCTTCAACATCACGGATAGGCTAAGCCTGACTCCGGGTGTGCGATATGAATATATCCGCACCACCGCTGATGGTTTTTATGACAGTTCGGTGCGCATCCCAAATACTGGAGAAATTGTGATTGACAGCGCTACTTATGAAATCCGCCAAAGCAGCCGCTCCATAGTTTTATTTGGGCTGGGCCTTGCTTATCGCCTTACGGAAAAGCTGGAACTGTACAGCAATTTTTCCCAAAATTATCGAGCAATTACCTTCAACGATATGCGCGTGGTTTCGCCCTCTGCTGCGGTTGACCCAAATTTACAAGATGAGAGCGGGTTCAATTTAGACCTTGGTGTACGTGGTGAATTGGGTAAAGCTTTTACTATGGACGCAGGGCTTTTTTGGCTAAGCTACAATGGCAGAATTGGCTCCGTGCTAAGGGTTGTAGAAGATGAGTTTTTTGGTGACCGTTTAGTTCGCTATACCACCAATGTGGCTGATGCCAACATTCTGGGAACTGAGCTTTATCTGGAAAGTGACTTGATGAAGCTTTTCCATATCGAAAGCAAAAACTTCAGATCAAGTCTATTTGTGAATTTCGCTTATATCATTGGCACCTATCATAATTCTGAGGAACCCGCTATCGAGGGAAACCAGGTGGAGGAAGTCCCCAAGGTCAACCTAAAAACGGGTTGGTCCATTTCATATAAAGACATCAAGGCATCGTTGCAGTATTCTTTTGTTTCTGACCAATATTCAGAAGCTACCAATGCCGAGACCTCCCCCACTGGCATCTATGGAATAATCCCCGCTTATGATGTTTTGGATTTATCACTAAGCTACAGTATCAAGATGTTCAACTTTGAAGGAGGCATAAACAACATTACCAACAATACCTACTTTACACGCAGAGCCGATGGCTACCCCGGCCCTGGAATTATCACTGCTGCACCGAGAAGTATTTATGTGGGTGTTGGGGTTAAGTTTTAAACCTTTATTTAGTTCACCTAACTAAAGTCTGTCCTCTATCTAAAACTAACTTATCCTTTCCTTAACCTCCCCTTTACACGGTTACAGTCTCCATTCTTAAGATTTGCGGTTTACTAAAAAATAAATCACATGATGAGATTAACTACATTACTTTTTCTTTCACTTATGGCTGTTGCCGGCCAGGCACAAAACCTTATTGACCTTAGTGTAATTGGCACATACAAGACAGGTGTGTTTGATGATGGCGCTATGGAAATTGCTGCTTACGATGCCACCACACAGAAGGTATTTGCCGTAAACGGAAGCACCGGAACCATAGAAGTTCTTGACATTTCTGATCCAACCAATATTACCAAAACCGCAACAATAGATGTTTCTCCTTATGGAGATCACGCTAATTCTGTAGCATTCCAAAATGGTGTATTAGCTGCAGCTGTAGAGCATGATGATTTCGATAAAAATGGAAAAGCTGTTTTCTTCAACGCGACCGGAGCTTTTCTTGCTTCCGCAGAAGTAGGTGTTCTTCCGGATATGATCACTTTTACCCCTGATGGAAATAAAGTGCTTACAGCAAACGAAGGTGAGCCTGATGATGATTATACTGTAGATCCTTACGGAACGGTTTCTATTATTGATATTTCTGGAGGAGTACAAAACGTAACACAAACTGACGTTACTACTTTGGACTTCATTTCTTTCAACACCAATTATGATCCAGCCATCAGAAACTTTGGCCCAACAGCTAATCCTGAATTAGCTCGTAACCTTGAACCAGAATACATCGCTGTTTCTCCTACTTCTGACAAAGCTTATGTTGTATGCCAGGAAAACAACGCCATGGCTATCATTGACCTTAGTACCAATACCATCACTTCT
The DNA here is from genome assembly GCF_000236705.1 of Owenweeksia hongkongensis DSM 17368. Lineage (NCBI taxonomy): Bacteria > Pseudomonadati > Bacteroidota > Flavobacteriia > Flavobacteriales > Owenweeksiaceae > Owenweeksia > Owenweeksia hongkongensis. Next base: position 1,681,399 of record NC_016599.1, read on the forward strand.
TTGAAGTCTTTAGGTTTTAAAGATTGGTCAACCGGTGACAATAAAATGGATGCCAGCAACAAACCAGCAACCGTAAACATCCGCAACTGGCCAGTGTTTGGAATGTATCAGCCTGATGCCATGAAAGCTTTTGAAAACAACGGCTCTGTATATCTTATTACAGCTAATGAAGGTGACGCACGCGACTACAACGCATACTCTGAAGAAGAGCGTGTAGAAGATATCACTCTTGACCCGACTGCCTTTCCCAATGCAGCAGCTATTCAGCATGAAGATTCTTTGGGTCGTTTGAATATCACCACTTCTTTAGGTGACATTGATAATGACGGAGACTACGATGAGCTTTATGCTTACGGTGCCCGCTCATTTTCTATTTGGGATGACCAAGCTAACCTAGTGTGGGATAGCAAAGGGCTTTTTGCTCAAACATTATTGAGCACCAACCCAAATGAATTTAACGCCAACAATGATGACAACGACTCTTTTAAAAGCCGTAGTGATGACAAAGGTTGCGAGCCAGAAGCTGTAGAAGTTGCCATGATCAACGGTCAGCGTTTTGCCTTTATCGGCCTTGAGCGTATGGGTGGTGTAATGGTTTACAATATTACAGACCCTACTAACCCAACGTTTGTTAGCTATTACATCAACCGTGATTTCAGCTTAGATGCAGATGATGCAAATGCCGGAGACCTAGGCCCTGAGAACCTAGTATTCATTCCGGCAAATGAAAGCCCAAATGGACAAAATCTTTTGCTTAACGCAAATGAAGTTTCTGGTACACTTTCAATTTACCAAGTAGGCGGAACTATTGGTTTGAATGAATTTTCACAAAAAGGCCTTTTACAAGCTTACCCAAATCCAGTAATGGACGAAGTAACTTTTACAAGAGAAGTAAGCAATGCTAAACTTTATGACATGGGTGGTCGTGAAATGATGATTATCAATGGCACTACCGCAAACCTTAAAAATCTACCTACAGGTATTTATACTTTGGTAGAAGGAGAGCTAAGCCTTCAGATCCTGAAGAAATAATCTCAGCTCAAAATTAATTACATGGCCGCCCTGTAGAAACTATGGGGCGGTTTTTTCATTTTTAGTAATTAGTAAAGGTGAGGGTCTACTTATTCTGACTCACCTTCCATCCCAACCTTTCTTAGTAATTTGCGAGCCGTAAAATCGCAGAAACTAAACGATGAAATATCTTTCCCTAGTAGCCTTACTTTTTAGCCTAAGCTTTAATAGCTTTTCGCAAACAATACCATTTGCTAAATTAAACACTCGTGGTACTGGCATTTTTGATGCCGGAGGTACAGAAATTGTAGCTTTTGATAAAAACAACAACTACGTTTATACCACTAATCGAAGCTTGAACCGCGTAGAGGTATATGATTACTCGGATGTAAGCAAACCCAAATTCTTACATTATCTTGATGTTTCTCCTTATGTAAGTACAATTACTGGTGTAGATGTGTACCTTCAGCAAGTAGCTGTAGTGGGATATAATAATCCACAGTCACCAGGAAAACTTATGTTTTTTGATGAAAAAGGAACTCCTACGGGACAGTTTCCTGCTGGGGCAATGCCAAGCATGGTTACCTTTAGCATCTACGGAACATGGGTTTTAGTGGCCAACGAAGGTGAACCTAGTGATGACTATACTACTGATCCCGAAGGTTCTGTATCCATGCTAAACATTAGTAATGGCGTAGCAAATACATCTCCATCTTCGGTGAAGTTTGTAAACTTCCAAGGGTTGGATACCACTGCTTATGACTACTTAATACACATCTATGGAAATAATGGCTTACAATTACCTTCTCAAGATTTGGAGCCTGAGCATATTGCCATAAACCCGGCTTCTACCAAGGCCTATGTTACACTTCAGGAAAATAATGCTGTAGCAGTAATTGACTTAGCTACAGCCACACTTGATACAGTACTTGCACTAGGCTACAAAGATTTTTCGGTTACAGGGCTAGATGCCAGCGACACGGAATCAGATATTGATATTAAACCCTACAATCGCCTATTTGGAATGTATCAGCCCGATGGAATAGCTTCTTACTCGGCAAATGGCAACATCTATTTTGCTACTGCAAATGAAGGTAAAGCGCGTGACTACTCTGCATACTCAGAACTCGCCAAGGTTACCGATTTCATTTTTGATGCGAACGCTTTTCCCAATTATGTCAATATATACCAAGACAGCGTATTAGGTAGGTTGGACATTACAAATACATTAGGAAATAATGATAATGATCTGTTTCAGGATTCACTATTCTGCTTTGGCGGACGTTCCTTCTCTATATGGGATGAAAATGGTCAATTAGTGTGGGATAGTGGAGATCAATTTGAGCAAATTACTGCACAGATGTTCCCCAATGAATTTAACTCTGACGATGACGACAATAACTCTCGCAAAAGCACAAGTAATGAAAAAGGACCAGAGCCAGAGTCTATCGTTATTGGAGAAGTAGATGGCACGCCTTACGCCTTCATAACTTTAAAGAAAATGGGAGGAATTATGATTTATGACATTTCTGACCCTACCAGCCCAAAATTTGAAATGTATGAGCTAAACCGTGACTTTAGTAAAGCTGCAAATAGTGCTGGAGCAGGAGATTTGGGACCTTCAAGTTTAGAGTTTATACCTGCTAACGTAAGCCCTACTGGTTTCGCTATGCTTTTGGTAGCCAATGAAGTGAGCGGTACTATAACTGCCTACGAAATGGGAATTGGCATTGGTATAGAAGAATATTACATGGTGGAAGATGAGGCCATTTTCCCAAATCCATCTACCGGGATTTTTAACACCACATATGAAGGAGATTATAAAGTATACAACATGGATGGAAAGTTGGTGAAAAGTATAACCAACCATACTGTAATTGATCTTAAAGATCAGCCGGCCGGCATCTACATCATCAAAAATACAGAAGGCCAAGCCATAAAGGCCGTGAAGAAATAAAATGTCACAAACACACTCCCAAAGGCTGTCCATATCGGGCAGCCTTTTTTATTTTAGCTAAATGACAAAAGCCGAGCAAATCCTTGATTTCTATTCAAACCTCAATATTGATGTTTCTACGCTTCCGCTAAAAGTTGATGTGCTCAATCCTTACCAAAATCCTTCTCCCGAAATGGAAAAGGTACTTCACGAATTTTATCATAAATATTATGGAGACCATCACAAACGAGGATTGATTTTGGGTATAAACCCAGGAAGATTTGGAGCCGGAATCACTGGCATCCCATTTACTGATTCTTATCGCCTCAAAGAGTTTTGTGATATTGACTTCCCAACTGACACCAGAGAAACTTCATCTGTGTTTGTTTATGATGTAATACAAGCATTTGGAGGTGCAAAAAAATTTTATAGCAATTGGTTTATTGGTGCCACAAGTCCGCTCGGATTCATCCATCAAAATTCCAAGGGCAATTGGGTAAACTACAATTATTACGATGACCCAAAACTTGAAAAAGCTGTTCGACCTTTTATCATTGACAAGTTACAAGAACAACTAGAAATCTGTGGAAACCCAAGAAAATGTGTAGTACTCGGCACGGGTAAAAACTATAAATACCTTCAAAAGCTAAACAAGAAAATTCAACTGTTTGATGAAATTACTCCACTCGAGCATCCGCGCTACATTATGCAGTATAAGCTAAAAAGCAAGGAAAATTATGTAACAAAGTTTTTGGAAGCTTTGAGCTAATTACTTTAGTTTTTTAATATCTTTTTAGAAACCCTCTTTCCTCTTGAATCTTGAAGAATTAATAAATAGGTACCCTGTACTAATTCATCACATTTTTTATTGAATGGATACGCAAGCTCAAAGCGACTAATTAGATTACCTGAAACATCATACAGTCCTACCTGATACACCTCATGTTCATCCAAGCCGCTAAGTGCAAATCTGTCCTCTACTGGGTTAGGATAAATATTTACACTTTGCTCCCACATATAACTAAAGTCCTCAGAAGATATCGGACTATAATACCCAGTGCTATCCATGTGTATATAGTGCAAATCATTAAAAGAGCGGCTAATATCCTGAGTGGAGGAGTCGCGCAATGCAGAAATAATAGTAACCCCATTATCAGAGGTTCCCTCTGAAAACGTTGGTAGCATAAGTGTATTAGGTACCCTAACCGCTTTAGACCACTTAAGCTTCATATCTTCATCTATCCGGGTTACCAGCATATTCCATTCCCCACCGTTATCCGCAACAGAGAGACCGGATGCAATTATGATATCACCATTTGTAGCAATTGAAACCGCATCCCTACTAAATATGTCCTCCCTTCCATCCTTGTCTCCTAAAACAACACTGGAATCTATTTTATTTCCTAAACTGTCAAACCGAAATACGCGAAGACCATAATGTGCATTGACAAAGTCAAAAGTGCTCCACTCGGCAACCAAATAGGTATATCCATTGGGGTGTGAAACAATGGACCCAGAATTTACCTCATCTAAAGTTGTATGATGAATAATGGTGTCAATCTTTGTAGCCAAAGACAAAGGATTGATGGAAAAATCAATTTCAAACTGCCCTCTCCAAATAAAGTAATTACCTACACCTTTAAAGGAACCGATAGGGCCAATGTGAAAACCATACAAACTATCTAGTATACTTTCCTTAAGTATACCATCCAATCCAAATACGCTCACTAATGTATTTATTGAACCTGTGAAAGTAGTTGACCTAATCATAAGGAGGCTATCTCCTAATACATCCATCGTTACATTGAAGTTATACACCCCCAAATCCCTTGTGATATCGTGTCTCCCTACAAGATTTAGCAACGAATCATACACAAGTATTTCAGACTTCACCTGATTTCCAATTGTGTCGTATCTTTCCACATCACTTGTACGTGTTAAGCAGTATAAATAACCGTTAGCCACACTCAAATTGGCTATAAAACGGAAGAAAGCAGAATCCAACGGAACCTTAACTGAATCTAATACATTGAGGCAATCATCTGTTTTTAGAATATAATTCTTTCTTGGCTGACTAATGCCCGGAGTATATCCGTCTGATTCAGCATACCCATGATACAGTGAGCCATTAAGAGACACTAACTCGGTGCTAAAATGAAATAGGGGTGTCTGAATTGTTTGTTCACAATAATGCTGGGCAAACATTTCACAGTAACCAATTACCAAAATGAGTAAATATAAATATCGATGCATTTTAAATAAAACTTAACGAATAATAACTAATAATTTTGTTGCATAATAATATCAATAATACAGAAATTAATAACTTCTTAACTATTTTAATTATTAGTTTTATTTATGATTTGCAATCTTCCTATCCTCAGTATCAAGAATAGCCTGCAGCGTATTTTCCTTAAGAATTTCTACTGTTTTATTTCGGACTTCTAAGATAGCATCGCGAATCCCACAGGTTTCCTCATCGCGGCACTCTTCGCACTTTTCATAATAATTATAAGTAACGCAAGGCAGCAATCCAATGGCTCCATCAAAAATGCGATAGACTTCGGCAAGATTTACTTCGGTAGCCGGCTTACGCAAATAATAGCCACCACCACGGCCCATTTTTGAACCAAGAATTCCATTGTTTTTAAGATCCAAAAGAATGGCCTCCAAAAACTTGCGTGGTATATGCTGTGCTTCAGAAATTTCAGCAATCTGCACCTTGCGATCAGGATCTACCTTCGCTTGACGAGCAAGGTATACCAAAGCGTTTATCGCGTATTTTGATCTTTTTGATAGCATATAGGGTGGCGAAAATACTGAATGTAAACATCAACCTAAGGGAATATTGGATAAGTAGTTTTAATATCCTGAAAATGAAACCTGAGCCCTGAATTTTCTATCCATACCTTTGCGGAACTAATTCCCAAACTTGATTCCCGAAGAGTACATCCGCAAAATAATCCATGTAGATATGGATGCTTTTTACGCTTCCGTAGAGCAGCGCGACAACCCAGAATTGATGGGCAAACCTGTGGCTGTGGGCGGCTCTAGAGAACGTGGAGTAGTAGCAGCCGCTAGCTATGAAGCGCGTAAATACGGGATACGATCTGCCATGGCTTCTTCCATTGCTTATCGCAAATGCCCTCACATCATTTTTGTAAAACCTCACTTTGAAAAATACAAGGAGGTATCAAAGCAAATCAGGGAAATCTTTTTTGAATACACCGATTTGGTGGAGCCGCTTTCACTGGATGAAGCTTATTTGGATGTAACCGAAAACAAGAAGGGAATTGCCACTGCCACCCGCATTGCCAAAGAAATCCGTCAGCGCATTTGGGAAGAAACCCAACTTTCCGCTTCTGCTGGAATTAGCATCAATAAGTTTGTGGCCAAAGTAGCATCAGACATCAACAAACCAAATGGCCAAAAAACCATAATGCCGGACGATGTGATTCCCTTTTTAGAAAATTTACCCATCAAAAAATTTTACGGCATTGGTGAAAAGACAGCCGAAAAAATGAAAAAGCTTGGCATTCATTTTGGCCGCGACCTCAAGCAATGGGATTTACCACTTTTGGTAAGAGAGTTTGGAAAAAGCGGAACTCATTATTACAATATTGTCCGTGGCCTTCAAAAGAGTACAGTAAAACCTGACCGCATCCGAAAATCCATTGGAGCAGAACGTACTTTCTTTGATGACATTCACGCAGAAAGTGACCTGAAAGAAGAGCTTGAAAAAATTATGACCATTCTTCACAAAAGAATAGAAAGCTCGGAAGCCAGTGGAAAAACAGTTACACTAAAACTAAAAAGCTTTGACTTTGAGCAACACACCCGCAGCTTCACGTTTGATCATTATATAAATTCTCAGGAAGAGATTTTTGACAAAATAATTCAGCTACTTTACCAGCCTTTCCCAGAAAAGCCGGTGCGACTTTTGGGAATTACACTTTCCAATCTCAAAAATGACGAAAGTGATAATTCGCAATCTGTGCAGTTAACTTTAGATTTTTAAAATATTTTAGAGGCTATCTAAACTTAGTTTCATGCTGAAGTACCTCTATTTATTTTTTCTTTTGAATATTGCTATGCCAACCATTTTATTAGCACAGGATCAAAACATTCAAGTTCAGTTATCCTGGTGGACCGATACTACAAATCATCCAGAGCTGAAGCCATTTGTGAACTTATACTCGAATTACATCAACTCCGCTCCTGACTCTATTTATGACAATCCCAATTGGAACAAACGGGAAAAAATTCTCTACAAAGATTTTGACCTGAGTCGGAACTCCATATTTCAAGGTACTTTAACAGCACAGGCAATTTTCAGCAGTTTTATTCCAGTCTTATTGAAAATTGAAAAAAAGGATACCGTTTATCAACTCACCTCCCTTTTAAAAGCAAAAGCCCATTTAGGACCTCAATACACCTCTTACGACCCGTTGGCTATAATGAAATATGCGGTGGTGAAAGAAAACGGAAAGTGGAAAATGGCCAATATATTACCTTATGAAACCTCCAACTGGAATAAATATCAACAGGACTATATCACGTTTTACGCTCCCTCTGCTGATATAAATAATAAGCTTACAATCCAAAACAGTGTTAAGTTTTGCGACTCCATTTGTGATCATTACAACCTCAAAAAGCCAAGTCCATTTTCGGTATATACTGTAAATGGCACACATGAATTAGGACAATTGCTTGGCTACGAATACTACATTTATGGTAATGCTGAAGGCAAATCCATCAACAACATTATATTAAGTGGCAATAGCAGCCCGTACTACCCGCATGAATTTGTTCATCAAATATGGCCTAAAAATGACAAGCGAAATCGCTTATTGGATGAAGGTATAGCAACCTGGTTGGGTGGATCTATGAATCAAAACTATAAAGTCATATCCATGGACTTTTCATCTAGGGCTATTGAAAAAGTGGATGGGAACTTTACAGATCTCTTAAAAGATCATACGCTTAGTTTTTATGCTCAAGGTGCCATTTTGTGCGACTTAATCCATCACTATTACGGAACAAAAAAACTGAAGCTCCTTTTAGAAAAAGACACTTCGGATGATGAAAAGCTCCTGCAAACAATCTTGGAAATCACAAAATGGGACCTTAGTACGTTTAACAAAAATTGGAAATGCTATCTAGAGAATATTTCAGATGGATAGCTCCACAGTAAGATTCATATACTTTAACTTTGTTTCAAAATCACAATTCATGATAAAATTTGCCCGTCTAGCTGCAATTGCAGCTATTTCATTTTCATTTGCTTCTTGCGAAACTGCAGATGCTGTAAAAGATATATTAGACACTTCCCTTACGGATGAAGAGATTGTAGATGGTCTAAAATCGGCACTTGCCGTGGGAACGGACACTTCTACCGCACAGCTTGGCACTGAAGACGGATATTACGCTGATCTTGCAGTAAAGCTTCTTTTACCCACTGAGGTGCAAACCAGTATCGAGACCTTTAAATCAAAATCAATAAACCTTGGTTTTGTAACAGTTACAGGCGAAAATTTGTACGATGGCTACACTAATACTGCCCTCGGCATCAATATCCCAGGCTTAAAAAGTAAAGAAGATGAACTTATAAAAGGAATAAACCGTGCGGCTGAAAGTGCAGCCTCCACAGCCGGCCCTATTTTTATTGATGCCATTACGGATATTACCATAGAAGACGGCTACGACATTCTGTTTGGTGGAGATTCCACTGCGGCCACCACTTACCTTCAAGGAAGAACACAAGCTACCTTGTTCAACAATTTTGAACCTAAAATTGATGCCGCTTTACAAGCTGTAAAAGTCGGTAACTCAAGTGTGGTGGATGAATATGAAGATTTTATAACACAGTATAATGCCGTGCTAAATACTAGTGTTGGTATAGGTACAATTGGCTCCCTTATGGGAATCAATGCCATTGCCACCACTGACCTTTCTGCCTACAGCACTGAAAAAGGTTTGGATGGTTTATTCCTTAAAATATCTGAAGAAGAAGCTGACATTCGCAGTAATCCGCTGGCTCGTGTAAATGCTATTCTTCAAAAAGTTTTTGGGCAGTTAGACTAAGCCTTAATTCCCCTTCAAAACTGAAGGGGTGGATTTCGCGCGGAGCATGTGAAAGACGGGGTAGTTTGTCCTCTACCCCTAACGTTCTATTCATAAGACGAAAAACCTTTTTTCGGTTACTTTAAAATTTACCTTTGCTTTCGTTTTTTTCAAATTTGCCATGAAGTACAACATCGCTGTAGTGATGGGTGGTTTTTCACCCGAATATGAAGTTTCTATCAATTCAGGAAACGTAGTTTACAAAAACCTGAGCAAAATAAAATTCGCTCCGTACAAAGTGATTATCACACGCGAAAAGTGGGTGATGATTGGAAATGACGAACAAGAATACCCAATAGATCTCAATGATTTTTCAGCCAACATCAATGGCGAAAAGCTAACATTTGATGCAGTGTTCAATGCTATCCATGGTGCACCCGGTGAAGACGGACCATTGGCTGGGTATTTTGAATTGATTGGTATGCCACAAACTTCTTCAGGGCAATTTGAAAGTGCACTTACCTTTAACAAAGCTGAGTGTAGCATGCTGCTCAAAGGTCAAGGTGTAAACATTGCATCTGCCTATTATTTGGCTAGCCACGAAAATTACAACAGCGTTGAAATAATTTCGCAAGTAGGTCTTCCTTGCTTTGTGAAGCCTAACAGAAGCGGATCGAGCATTGGTGTAACCAAAGTTAGCCTTCCCGAAGAACTTTCTCCCGCTATCGAAAAAGCATTTTCTATTGACACCCAAGTGATAGTTGAAGCAATGGTAAAAGGTGTGGAAGTAGGCTGTGGAGTGACCAATCATCAAGGTTATATCAAAGCTTTAGCGGCTACTGATATTGTTCCAAAAAATGATTTCTTCGACTACGAATCCAAGTACAGCGGACAGTCTGAAGAGATTACTCCTGCACGTATTTCTGAAGATACTTACAACCAAATTATGGAAGAAAGTGAATTCATATATGAAAGCTTAAACCTCAATGGCCTCGCCCGTGTAGACTATATCGTTAACGAAAGTGGTGTTCCATTTTTTATTGAAGTAAATACTGTTCCAGGCCTAAGCGAAGAAAGTATTTTGCCAAAACAGGCTAATTACGCTGGTATAAGTTTGGGAGATCTTTTTGATCAAACCCTAGAGCAAACCCTGGCCAGCAAAAAGTAAAAGTATTAGTACTTTGCAGTAAACGCACAAAACGCTTCAACATGAAAATTGCGGTTTTCCCCGGTTCCTTTGATCCCATTACACTTGGTCATTACGATGTCATCTCTCGTGGTCTTCCTTTATTTGATAAAATAATAGTAGCCGTGGGCGAAAATGCCAGCAAGAAATACATGTTTCCCTTAGAGCAGCGTATAGCCTGGATTAAGGAAACCTTTAAGGACGAACCAAAAATTGAGACGGACACCTACAGCGGACTTACAGTAAAATACTGTAAAGAAAAAGACGCCAATTTTATTCTTCGTGGCCTGCGCAACCCTGCCGATTTTGAATTTGAAAAAGCTGTGGCTCAAACCAACCGAAAGTTGGAGCCAAGCTTGGAAACCGTTTTTCTATTAACTTCTTCTGGTCTCTCATCTATAAGCTCCAGCATTGTAAGAGATGTGCTAAGGCATGATGGCGATTACTCGCAGTTTGTGCCTGGTGCTGTGAAGGCCTAACCTTCGCTTATTTCATTTTCCGTAAACCTTTATTTACTCTCTAGTAAACCTTTTCCCCCAATGTTACGTATGTGTTAATGTAACCAGAGAAACGGTAATGGATAATATATCTGTTTCTATCTCTCTGTTATTTTTCAATCAATTTGATAATCGAAAAAATGAAACACATGAAGTCTCTAAAATTTTTAACACTAAGCGCCTGCATGGCAACCTTTTTTATCACCACCAGTTGCGATGAGGATGATGACAAACAGACAACGAACCCAACTACCAAAAAGGAAGCTACGGTTTACGGATCAAGTAACTCTGAAGAGAAGGTTTCAAAAACTGAATTTTCTGAAGATGAAAATGGGGAAAATGAAACCAATGAAATGAGTACTTACACGGTAGCTTATGCCGATGCCGATGGTATTTATTACGACTCTGAAGCAGATATTCTGTACCAAAATGATCGTAGTAATAACCAATTGCGAGCTTACACTAACTTTTCAGCAGAAACTGAAGGTTCAACTATTCAGGCATCATTGAGTACAGATGCTTCAGCGGTTATAGGTGCTTTGAGCCCACTCCAAAATGGACGTGAAATTGCCAAAAGCGGTAATAAGATTGTGATTGCTCAAAGTCCAGCTGGTGCAAGTGTGGTAAGCTCATTCTACATTTACACAAAAACCAATGACAGCCTTTATTTGTCGAATATTTATATCTCTCCTGTTTTACTTTGGGGAATTCAACTTGAAGGAAATACCATGTATGCTGTAGAGGATCAATCTAATAATGTTGTGGTATTCAATGATTTTTTCAATAAAGGTATTGCCGCTGCAATCACTGCAGATATGACTGTTTCTATTGAAGGCCTTGTGCGTACTCATGGTATCAATTATGATGCAGATGCGGATGTGATGGTCCTTACCGATATTGGTGATGCCAGCTCTGATAATGATGGTGCCTTTACTGTAATTGCCGATTGGAATTCAAAAATGAATGCTGCCGGAAATGGAGGTATGATTGCTTTGAGCAACCAAATTCGTGTAGAAGATGCTGACGGAATGCTAGGTAACCCTGTAGACTGCGCGTATGATAGCCGTACCGACAAAGTATATATCGCAGAACGTGCCAATGCTGGTGGTCGCATTATGGCTTATGACGTGCCAAACAATAGTGGAAGTGAGAGCGCTTCTTACAACACACAGTTCAGTGGTGCATCAGCAGTTTATCTGCATAAAAAATAAGATGTTGCGAAACATTTGAATTTTTCAAAAGCCGCTTCGAAAAATTTCGGGGCGGTTTTTCTTTTTGCAATCTTCAGCTGATCTTAGAGGAAAAATATTCTTTAATGCTCTAGCAGCTCCCTACTAGCCTCCAATAGCCAATGAATACTAGCATAGGTATTTCCCATATACTCATCCAAAAAGTCTGGCTTTACCCATTGGGCTTTTTCGATGTGCTCTTCTATTTGAGGAACTAAATCACCAATAAACTTGGTGTGCATTTCAAACCAATAGGTTCGTTTTAAAATCTTCTTTCCGCCAATTTCATAAGTGTGATATGTAATAGGCAACTCGCGAATCACTCTTAGGTTGCTTATTCCGCACTCTTCAATTACTTCGCGTACGGCTCCTTCTTCTACACTTTCGCCTTCTTCGAGCTTGCCTTTTGGCAAATCCCATTTTCCTAATCTATAAATCATCAAAATCTCACCAGCACCATTTCTCACAATTCCACCAGCCGCTTCAATAATTTCATACATTTCTGTAAAATCATTCCACACCTCCTGAAGACTATCGACCCCAAAAGTGAGGTGCTTTATTTCTGAATTATTCTCCAAACTCTTGATAGATTCTACCAGATGATCTTTGGATTCATAAGAAAGATGAGAAACCTCACCTGAAATCGGTTTTTCTATGAAGCTAATAGAGGAATCGTTGATGAAAACTTTATACATTTGGCGCATGATTTTTGACAAAGAAATAGCCCGACAAACGGCCGAACAACTCCTGCAAATAAAGGCAATAAAATTGCAACCCGAAGACCCTTTTACCTGGGCCAGCGGATGGAAATCTCCTATTTATTGTGATAACCGTATAATCCTCAGCTACCCAATGGTGCGCAACTATGTGCGTGAACATTTGGTAAAAGCTATTGAGGAAAAATATGGCACACCAGATGTAATTGCCGGAGTAGCCACAGGTGCCATTGCCATGGGAATATTGGTAGCTCAGGAAATGGGACTACCCTTTGTATACGTTCGCCCGGAAGCCAAAAGCCACGGCCGCAAAAATCAAATTGAAGGAGTAATTGACTCTGGCCAAAGTGTGGTGGTAATAGAAGATTTGATTAGCACCGGAGGTAGCAGCCTAAAAGCTGTAGAAGCCCTTCGCGAAGAAAATGCTAAAGTGATAGGAATGGCCGCTGTTTTCACTTATGGTTTTCCAGTAGCTGATGAAAATTTCAAAAACGCTAATTGCGACCTTTTGACCTTAAGTGATTACAATCACCTATTGGAGCAAGTTCGTGACAATGGCTTTTTAGAAGACACCACTTTTGCCACACTTCAAGAATGGAGAAAAGATCCTTCTGCTTGGAAGGGTGTGTAATTCTTCTTTTCAAAATTAATTTCAAATAAATCAGGCATGAATATAGAATCTAAAAAAGTGATCGTAAATAAATCTGCAACGGAGCTTTATAAGCAGTTGGAGAATTTTGAAAACTTTGGCAAAGCCATGCCTGAATCCGTTACCAAATTTGAAGCAGACGAAACTTCTTTCCTTTTTGGAATGAAAGGAATGCCAGAAGTTCGCTTGGTATTGGAAGAAAAGAATGAGCCAGAGCTTATTGCTTTCAAAGCCGCAAGCAGCAAATTAGATTTTAGTCTTGCATGCCGCATTCGCCCGATTGATGACAATAGCTGCGAAGCTTACTTTGATTTTAAAGGAAAGTTCAATCCTATGCTTCGCATGATGGTAGAAAAGCCGTTGAAGAATTTTATTGAAGTTTTAGCTGACAAGCTAAACACCATTTAAAGCTCAAAGCTTATTTCCTTAAACTGAAATAGCTCTGTCTTTCCATTTATTTCCGCTTTTAGGTGCCCATCGGCTAGCACATCTATTATGGTGGCCATTACCTTTTTACCATTTATAAAGGCTGCCACGGTTTGTTTGTAGCCATACAAAAAGGCAAAATAATCCTGCAGTAAACCATACCTGTCGCGCTGAAGTTGGTGATACCTCTTTTCCAACATTTCCAAAACCTTATTGGTAAAATATCTCATTTCCACCTCATGGCCTAAAATCTGACGAAGAGAAGTTGCTTTGTTAGTGTTTTTATCAAAAATATTTTGATTTACATTCACGCCAATTCCCACAACGGAGTGTTGGATATTCTTTCCCATCAGTGAATTTTCAATCAAAATACCGCAAACCTTTTTGCCATCAAAGAGAATGTCATTTGGCCATTTTACCTGAAAACCGGCATGAAAGAAATTTAGGGTATCCGCCACCGCAAGACAAACTGACATATTAAAATAGAAAGAATGAGAAGCATTCAGATAATGTGGCTTGAAAAACACACTCATCAGCAGGTTCACTCCCGGCTCCGAAGCCCATGTATTGCCAATTTGTCCTCGGCCTGATGTTTGATAATCTGCGGTAACTACAAGTCCTTCTTGTACATCCTTCTTACCAATCAATTCTTTAAGATAATTGTTGGTTGAATCCAGAGATTCAAAATGCAGTCGATGATGACCGATGAACAGGGTGTTTAAATGAGAAGTGCTTGCCATATTTACACACAAAGATAACTGATGCCGCTTGTATATTTTCTATTTTTACAGGCTGTGACCAAAACAAGTAAATGATCAAAGAAAATCAAAAAAACAAGTTCCCCGAGCTTGTAGAAGCCATCAAGGATGGTATGGAAAATTTGAAGGCTTCAAATATCACCATTTTAGATCTTACCGAGTTGGAAAATTCCGTTTGTGATTACTTTATTATCTGCGATGCCAACTCAAACACGCAAGTGAGAGCGATTAGTAACAGTGTAGAAGATAACGTTCGTAAAACCCTGAATGAAAAGCCTTGGCATGTAGAAGGACTTGATAATTCTCAGTGGATTTTGATGGACTATGTTCATGTTGCGGCTCATGTTTTTCAAGCCGAAACCCGTGATTTTTATGATTTGGAAGGCCTGTGGGGCGATGCCAAAGTAACGGTGCTTGAAAACAATTTCTGATCTACTTTTTTAAAGAAACCATGGAGACAAAAGATAAAAAACAACTGGATAAACTTAAAGAACAGTTTTCCAAAAATAACGGTAAAGGAGGCGGAAAGAAGCCCGGTGGGCCAAATAAGCGCTTCAACTTTTACTGGGTATATGCAGCCATTTTTATAGCATTTATTGGCATTCAAATCTTTGGAAGCTTTAGCCAATCCAGCACTACTATAGACTTTAGAGAGTTTACATCTATGGTAGAAGATGGTGATGTGAGCAAAGTAAAAATTGTGAACGAAAAACAAATCCAAGTTTTCGTAAAGAAAGATGTGATTGCTGAAAAGGATAAGTACAAGGAGCTTAAAGACAACAACTTGGGTGGTGCTGCGCATTACACTTTTGAGATGCCATTTGAAGCTTTTAACACTAACCTTCGTGAGTTTTATGAGGAACATCCGGAAGCTGTAGAAAACAAACCCGTAGTTACTTACGAAGAGCAAAAAGATTACTGGGGCGACATTCTCGCCTGGACTTTTCCATTCATCCTTATGATTGCTATTTGGATTTTCATCATGCGCAGAATGAGCGGTGGTGGCGGTGGAGCTGGTGCTCAGATTTTCAATATTGGCAAATCTAAAGCACAGCTTTTTGACAAAAACACAAATGTAAAAATCACCTTTAAAGATGTAGCCGGATTGGAAGGCGCAAAAGAGGAGGTTGAAGAAATTGTTTCTTTTTTAAAAGACCCTGAAAAGTACACTAGCCTCGGTGGTAAAATCCCAAAAGGCGCACTACTTGTAGGCCCTCCCGGAACTGGTAAAACGCTTTTGGCGAAAGCCGTAGCTGGAGAAGCCAAGGTTCCTTTTTACTCTCTTTCAGGTTCTGACTTTGTAGAAATGTTTGTAGGAGTTGGAGCTTCTCGTGTTCGTGACTTGTTTAAGCAAGCCAAAGAAAAATCTCCTGCTATTATATTTATTGATGAGATTGATGCGATTGGTAGAGCTCGTGGTAAAAACTCTTTTAGTGGAGGTAATGATGAGCGCGAAAATACGCTTAACCAACTGCTTACTGAGATGGATGGTTTTGCTACCAAAGAACACGTAATTGTAATTGCTGCCACCAACCGTGCTGACGTATTGGACAGAGCACTTATGCGTGCCGGCCGTTTTGATCGTCAGATATTTGTAGATCTTCCAGATCTTAATGAGCGTAAGGAAATCTTTCAGGTTCACCTTAAGCCATTAAAGCTTGCTGAAAATTTGGATACTGAATTTTTAGCTAAGCAAACACCAGGTTTTTCTGGAGCTGATATTGCAAATGTTTGTAATGAGTCTGCACTTATTGCAGCTCGCAAAAACAAGAAAGCAATTGATCAGCAAGATTTTCTTGATGCTGTAGACCGTATAGTTGGCGGGCTTGAAAAGAAAAATAAAATCATCACGCAAGAGGAAAAGAAAGTGATTGCCTTTCACGAAGCAGGTCATGCTACTACCAGTTGGATGCTGGAACATGCTGCTCCATTGGTAAAAGTTACTATCGTTCCACGAGGCCGTTCATTAGGTGCTGCCTGGTATCTTCCTGAAGAAAGACAAATAACCAACACTGATCAGATTTTGGACGAGATGTGTGCTGCCCTTGGTGGTAGAGCTGCTGAAGAAATAGTGTTTGGTAAAATTTCTACCGGAGCACTTAGTGATCTAGAAAAAGTATATAAACAAGCTCGTGCCATGGTTACTGTATATGGCCTAAATGATAAGCTTGGAAACATCACTTATTACGACAGTCAAAACAATGACGATTACGGATTCAGTAAGCCTTACAGCGAAAAAACTGCACAGGTAATTGATGAAGAAATCAGTAAGATAATTGAGGCTCAATACATAAGAGCTAAGGAATTATTAACAAAGCACAAGGAAAAACTCTCTATCCTTGCCGACCTTCTGCTTGACAAAGAAGTTATCTTTAAGGAAAATTTAGAGGAAATTTTTGGCAAACGCCCCTGGAAAAATCAGGAAGAGAAAATCCAAGAACAAAAAGCAATAGAGAAAATCGAAGCTGACTTGGAAAGTTCTAAAACTGAGGAAGAAGAAGTATCATCACCGGGGGAAAATAGCTAGAAAAACCTCGCACAACCTTAAAAGTGCAAATGGCAGAATCTAAGAAGAAGACCGGTTTTTTTGGTAAATTTCTTAATGTGCTAAGTGGAAGGCCAGAGGAAAATTCTTCTGAGCCTGAAACTCAAAGCCTATTCAGCAGCTCTTCTAAAAAAGAGCCGGTTGACCTTTCTTTTGTAAAAAACTTTACCGCCTCTGGCGGTAAATTTCTTTATTGTGAGGAGGAAAAAGATGCCTATGAATTTCTTGCTCAAATAGCCAAGGAGTCCCATCTCAATTCCATCTTTTGCAATGAAAGTAACTTGCAATCTATTTTGCAAAAAGCTGGAATAAAAGTGCTGGCTGATGATGTAAAAAGTGCTGATGCCTTCTGCTCATCTTGCGAATATCTCATTTCGTTTAATGGTGGCATTATGATTACCGCCAACCAAACAATGGGAAATAAATTAAATGATCTTCCTGAAACCTTTATTACCGTAGCCCGCACCAGCCAGATTGTAGAGAATCTACGTTCGGGCCTTACCGGTATTCGTAATAAATATAGCGGAAACATCCCTTCGCAGATCACCACTATAAAAGGCCCAATAAAGGCCAGCGCCCCCGAAGAAGCTGGAGGTAGCACTTGTAACAAAGAAGTATATTTACTATTACTTGAAGACCAGCTCTGATGTCAAACATGTTTATACGTACTATCAGCGGGGTGCTGTATGTTGCCCTTGTAATTCTAACCACTTTTAGCGGAGAGTTTGGCCAGGTTTTCCTCTCGGCATTTTTAGTAATTGCCGCCATGACAGAATGGATGCAGTTTGACAAAGAAGCCAAGGACATATCATTTCCTACAGCACTAAGCATCGGTAGCATCTTTCTTTCCATCTACTGCTTTACAGGAATTTTTGATGTAGATGTGGAACAACTAAGATGGTTAAAAGCCCTACTTATTGTGATGCTGACCACCCTAATGATGAATTTAGCTTTTAATTCTAGAGACGTTCCTAAAAAACTCTTTCACACCATTTTTGGTTTGGTATATATCGGCTTTCCACTAATAGTTTTACCAATGCTGCCCCAGTACATGGGCGAAAATCAACCATGGATGCTGGCCTCAGTATTTATACTTATATGGTGTAATGACACCTTTGCTTATCTGTTTGGAAGAACATTTGGCAAACACAAACTTTATGAGCGTATTTCCCCCAACAAAACGTGGGAGGGTTTTATCGGTGGCGCCATATCAGCCCTTGTTGCCTCGACAATTATGTCCCACTACCTCACCTTTATGCCTATTGTGGGTTGGGTAGGTTTAGCCATAATTGTTTTGATATTTGGTACTGTAGGAGATTTGTTTGAATCATCTCTTAAGAGAAGCTTTGATAGAAAAGATAGTGGAAAATTCATGCCCGGGCACGGTGGTATTTTAGATCGTATTGACAGTCTTTTATTTACCTTGCCCCTCTCTTATTTTTACATTCGCATTATTGAAAATTTAGCCCAATGATAAGACTTCACACAGAAGGAAAAACTATCCTCTTTAGAGCATTGCTCATACTTGCCGTAATTAATGTAGCTGTGTTTTTGCTTTTTACCAATGAGTGGGTAGAAAACATTGTGCTAATTGTTTCAATCGTCATCTACGCATTAGTGCTTCAATTTTTTAGAAATCCTAAGCGCTACCATCAGGTAGATAATAATCAAGTGATAGCACCATGTGATGGCAAGGTGGTTGTAATTGAAGAAATTGACGAACAAGAATATTTTAAAGACAGAAGAATACAAATCAGTATTTTTATGTCACCTTTAAATGTACACGTAAATCGCTACCCTATTTCAGGATTGGTGAAATACGCAAAATATCATCCTGGTGCATATTTGGTGGCGTGGCACCCAAAGTCGAGCTTACTTAATGAACGTACCTCAGTAGTGGTAGAAAACCCAGAAGGAACACCTGTAATGTACAAGCAGATTGCTGGAGCATTGGCAAGAAGAATAATAATGTATGCCAAAGAGGGCGCAAAAGTATTGCAGGGTACTGACTCAGGATTTATTAAGTTTGGATCTCGTGTAGATATTATTTTACCGCTTGACGCAAATGTGTTGGTAAAAGTTGGAGACAAAGCTCGCGGAGGGGAGCAGATTTTAGCAGAACTAAAGTAAATTTGATGGCAAAGCTAGTAGTAATGGAGGACAAAAGTCTGGACACCGAATTTTGGAAGTATGTGGAAATTGGCAGCGGCCTTCCTCCTCAAACGGCAGACAACATGCTCATCGCTTACGCCTACTTTAAGCAAGGTACTATTGGTAACAATACCCACACCCGCCCTCACGAATCTTCCAACGTAATTGAAACTTTCAAGCATGACGCCTGGTACCGCCTTCAAGGCATGCCCAAAGAAGAAGCCATGCAAAAGTATATTGACACTATAAAGTTATTGGAGAAAGAAGGCGGTGAGTAAGTTAAGTAGTAGCCAAAGTTTCTTTAGCCCAATTTAGGCCAATTTCCAGCTGCTCTTTTAAGCTTAGTTCAGAGTTATCCAAAAGACGAGCATCTTCTGCTTGCATCAAAGGGCTGTCTTCGCGAGTACTATCAATCAAATCGCGCTGCATAAGGTTAGCTTCCACTTCTTGTTTGGTTACATCCTTTCCTCTACGGATAAGTTCACCATGTCTGCGTGAAGTACGCACCGCTTGTCTTGCTGTTACAAATATTTTGAGCTCTGCATCAGGCATTACCACCGTACCAATGTCGCGGCCATCCATTACCACCTCCTTTTTGCCAGCCATTTTTTGCTGAGCCTTCACCAAAAACTTTCGCACTTCTGAAATAGAAGCTACATCGCTCACGTACTTAGCAACTTCCAATTCACGAATTTCTTCCTCTACATCTTCACCATTTAAGTGTAAATCGGAGGCTCCTCGTTCACGATTGAAAATGAACTCTAAATGCATATCTTCTAGATAATCAGCAAGATTTTCGGCAATTCGGCCATTTTTGATAAGGCCATTTTTGAGGGCATAAAGAGTGACGCCTCTATACATTGCTCCGCTATCTACATAGCGATATCCAAGTGCTGCTGCTAAATCTTTGGCAAGTGTACTTTTTCCTGTAGAAGAATAGCCATCTACGGCTATATTGATAGATTTAGGCATGGCCCGCTTTACTTTTTAAAGTCACCAAGATTAGTGACCAAACTAAAATTGTTGGCACCTCCGGCAACGTGATACATATTTCGAGCGTAGTTAATTCTAAATTTTGAAATTTTCAAGCCCAAGCCAAAAGAAAATCCTGCTGAAGTCCTTCTGGTATCCAAATTAAGCTCTTGTCTTTTTCTAAAATTATACCCAAACTGGATGTTGAAACTCTTAGTAGGCGCGAACTCAGCACCAATTACTAAGTGTCGCAATACGTTATTCATCACACCCGGCTTATCTTCTTCTATTTCTCCTGTAAGGCTATTCACTTTTACATTACTGGGGTCATCATACCTCAGGTCCCAAGTTTCCAACTGCTCCCATGTAAGTGACCACCTTAGCGGTAAATGCTCAAATCTATTGCTAATACCTAATTGTAATTCAAACGGAAGTTTTTCTCTTTGTGCATCATAGGCATTAAACTGGAATCCTATATTTTTTGCCACCAAGGCAATAGAAAGTCTCTTTCGCGGAATTTGATAAGTAGCTGCTAAATCCAGTGCCATCCCTGTAGACGAGTAAGCTTCAAGAGTAGAGTTTATCACTTTTAAGTTTGCACCAAAACTCCAATTGGTGTCTAACTGATAACCATAACCAATGGTGAGGGCTACATCTGCTCCGCCAAATTCTCCAGCTCTTATACCCAAGGTATTTGCTCTGTCAAAATCACCATAATCTAAATAGCGTAAGCCAATTGAAAACGTACCAATACTATCATAATGACGCGCGTAGGTTACATCTCCTAGCAAAATATCACTTAGATAATCTACCATGCTGATACTAACCTGACCGCTCATTTCTTTATTGAGAAGCGAAGGATTCCATAGGGCAAAATTTACGTCTTGCTCAGTATTAGCAATAGCTACTCCTCCTTGCCCCGCCACACGAGCCGAAGGAACAATGTTCAGAAATTGGTAAGCATTTTGACCACCAATTTGGGCACTGAGTGTACCGGATAAAAGAATAAGCAGCGATAGCAGTTTCTTCATAAATGCGAAAATATCTATTTATAGCTAATGGCAAGCTAAATATCTAAATCAGATTATAGAACGTACAAGGTTCAATTAAATTACCACCGTTTTATTTTCCAACAGCATTTTTTGATTTAGCTTTATAAAACAATAGCCCCATGAAGTTCATGGGGCTATCTTATATATCTTAAAGAGTAAACTCCTTTAATTCGCTATCCTAAGCTTGTTTCAAACCAATTGGCCTTTTATCAGACATGTCAATTGCATTTTTCACAGGTTTATCCGTCAATGCAAATTTTATCACATCCATCATATTCTCAACATAATGGAAGTTCAACCCTTCCAAATAGTCAGCACGGATTTCCTCGATATCCTTTCTGTTATCTTCACAAAGAATGATATTTTGAATATCAGCACGCTTGGCAGCAAGAATCTTTTCCTTAATACCTCCTACTGGCAGTACTTTTCCACGAAGAGTTATTTCACCAGTCATAGCTGTCTTTTCACGCACTTGCTTTTGAGCAAATAGCGAAGCCAAAGAAGTTAAAATTGTAATACCGGCTGAAGGTCCATCTTTTGGTGTGGCACCTTCAGGGAAGTGAATATGCACATCCCATTGGTCAAACAAGTTGTAATTGATGTTAAATTCATCAGCGTGGGCCTTCAAATATGCCATAGCTATGATAGCCGATTCCTTCATCACATCCCCCAAGTTTCCGGTCACGGTAAGCTTACCTTTCCCTTTGCTCAATGATGATTCAATAAAAAGAATAGCGCCACCAACGGGCGTCCAGGCAAGGCCCGTAACCACCCCTGCAATATCATTACCTTGGTATTTGTCTTTATTAAAACGCTCTGGCCCCAACACTTCCTTCACATCAGAAACCTTTAGCTTCTTGATGTAATCCTTCTCCATGGCTACATTTTTGGCCGCATAGCGAGCCACTTTAGCCATCACTTTATCAAGGCCACGTACACCTGATTCACGGGTGTAGTTGTCTACGATATATTCAAGCACTTTCTTGTCAGCAGATAAATCTTTTGGCTTAATACCATGCTCTTTAAGCTGCTTTGGCAAAAGGTGTCTCTTTGCAATTTCCACCTTCTCCTCTACCGTGTAGCCATTTATTTCAATGATTTCCATTCTATCGCGAAGCGCGGGGTGAATCGAACTCAAATTATTAGCTGTAGCAATAAACATCACCTTGCTCAGGTCATAGCCCAACTCCAGGTAGTTATCATAAAATTCACTGTTTTGCTCAGGGTCAAGCACCTCAAGCATGGCAGATTGTGGGTCACCATGCCCTCCTCCACTTGCTAATTTATCTATCTCATCCAGCACAAAAACCGGATTTGACGTACCAGCTTTCTTTATGCTTTGAATCAATCGGCCAGGCATGGCGCCAATGTAGGTTTTGCGGTGTCCACGGATTTCTGCTTCATCACGCATTCCACCAAGAGACATACGAATATACTCGCGTCCCAAAGCTTCGGCTACAGATTTTCCAAGACTGGTTTTACCAACTCCCGGAGGGCCGTATAAGCAAAGGATTGGCGCCTTCATATCACCCTTTAGCTTAAGCACAGCAAGGTGTTCCAAAATACGCTCCTTCACTTTTTCCAAACCGTAATGATCGCGGTCTAGTATTTTTTCCGCTTTCGCTAAATCAAAAGTGTCCTTTGAATATTCATTCCAGGGCAGGTCGAGCATAAACTCCAAATAGTTGCGCTGAATGCTAAATTCAGGAACCTGTGGATTGATGCGCTGTATTTTTTTCAATTCCTTTTCAAAAACCTCCTTAATATTATCCGGCCACTTTTTCTTTTCGGCACGGGCACGCATTTCTTCAATTTCTTCCTCCGAAGTATTTCCTCCAAGCTCTTCCTGAATCTGCTTCATCTGCTGATGCAAAAAGTACTCGCGCTGCTGCTGATCAAACTCGGTTTTTACCTTGCTTTGGATTTCATTCTTCATCTCCAACATGCGAAGCTCATCATGTAGATGCTTCAATACCATATTGGCGCGCTCCTTCATGTCTCGGATTTCCAAAAGCTCCTGCTTCGCATCCACATCCAAATTCATATTGGATGAAATAAAGTTTAGCAAGAAAGTATCGCTCTCAATATTCTTTAAGGCGAAAGCCGCTTCACTAGGAATATTTGGCGATTCCTTAATAATCTTAAGCGCCATATCCTTAATGGAATCAATAAGTGCCGCAAACTTTTGATTGTCTTTGCGTACTTTCTTTTCAGTAAGAATAGTAACGCGGGCCTTCATATAAGGCTCTTCTTCCGTTACCTCTTCTACTTCAAATCGCTTTTTCCCTTGAATGATAACAGTGGTGTTTCCATCAGGCATTTTAAACATTCGTACTATGCGGGCAACGGTTCCTACACCATAAATATCCTCCTTTCCAGGATCTTCATTGTTGCCATCTTTTTGGCTCACTACACCAATCAGGGTTTTATCCTTATTGGCTTGTTGCAAAAGTTGAATTGATTTATCGCGACCTGCTGTGATAGGAATTACCACACCTGGAAAAAGCACTGTATTTCGTAATGGTAAGATCGCAAGTGTTTCTGGCACCTCTTCCTTCTCCATGTTGTCCTCATCATCATGAGTCATTAACGGAATAAATTCCGTGTCTTCACTTATCACCTGATCCAATGACAAGCTGTCCATATCAAAAATATCTCTGGATTTCATTCTTTGATTTTTTGAGCCATTATGTCACGCAAAAGGCGCAACCTTAATAGAGCCCTATGTAAGTCAATTGGTGTGCCAAAAGGCCTACCTAATTATCGAGAAGCCTTGGTGGTATCGTAAACATGCTGAAGAATAGAACGTTCATTTTCGTCAAGCTCAATTTTTCTGCGCTCCATTACCCTTCCGGCTGTGGCCAGGGCTTTGTCCAATTTATAATCAACAAAACCTCCGGAACCTCCCCAACTAAATGATGGAATAAAGTTGCGGGGAAAACCTCCTCCATAAATATTGGCACTTACGCCAACCACGGTTCCTGTGTTAAACATGGTGTTGATTCCACATTTAGAATGGTCACCCATCATAAGACCACAAAACTGAAGGCCCGTACGCTCAAAGCCACCGCGAACGTAGCTCCAAATACGCACTTCATCATAGTTATTCTTAAGGTTAGAATTGTTGGTATCCGCTCCAATATTGCACCACTCTCCAATTACGGAGTTACCCAAAAAGCCATCATGCCCCTTGTTGCTGTAGCCAAATATTACCGAATTATTTACCTCACCACCTACTTTACTGTGAGGTCCAATAGTAGTAGGGCCATATATTTTTGCGCTAAGCTTAAGTTGAGAATGCTCACCCAAAGCCAAGCCTCCTCGTACTACAGAACCCTCCATCACCGAACTATCCTTTCCTAAATAGATTGCTCCGCTTTTGGTATTAAATACAGCACATTCAGCCTCCACGCCTTCTTCAACAAAAATGCGATCGCCAATTACAGTGTTGGTTTCACTTAATGGTTGCGACTTTCTTCCTTTGGTGATAAGGTCAAAATCGGATTCAAGCTCTGCTCCATTCAAAGAGAATATTTTCCATGGGCGATCAATAAGGTTGAATTCGCCTTCAAAACTTACCGCTTCAAGATTTGACTCCAAATCCTGACCTTCCAGTTTTGCGGCAAGGAAAGTGTCGCCAGCTACAAGTTTTTGCCCGAGCTTGAGATCACCTACAGCTTTCGCTAAAGCATCATTCGCACAAAGAGCACTATTTATAAAAAGATTATCAGCACCAGTATTCATTGGGTATTTACCCTGAAGGTACTCTTCCGTTTGCCACGAATAATTTCCCTCAATGCGCTTTTCCCACTTTTCCCTTAGGGTAATAATACCTACTCTGATTTCAGAAACAGGTCGTGTAAAAGTGAATGGTAGAAGGTGATTACGTGACGGGCCGTCAAAGAGTATAATATTCATGAATGCTAATTTTAATAAACGAGAGGGCTAATTTAAATGAAAGGAAGAAGGAATACCTATAAAAGCAAAACCCCGATTAATAAAATTAACCGGGGTTTAAAATTTATGCTAAAAAAGTAAATCTTACTTTTTGAATTTCGCGTAACGGTTGCGGAACTTGTCTACACGTCCTGCAGAATCCACAAGCTTCATCTTACCAGTATAGAAAGGGTGAGAAGTAGCAGAGATTTCCACTTTGAACAATGGATAAGTTTCACCGTCCTTTTCAATAGTATCCTTAGTCTCTAAGCATGAGCGAGTAAGGATCTCTTCGCCAGTACCCATGTCTTGGAATACTACAAAGCGATAGTTGTCTGGATGTATGTCTTTTTTCATAATACTTTAGTTTCTTTGCGCTAGGATTTTGCCCAGCCTTTTAAAGGGCTGCAAATATAGAACAAGCTATTTTTATAGGCAACCTTTTGATTTAAAGAATTTCACTCCTCAAAATATTGGTCGCAACTGACCGTTTCATTAAGATGAAAAAACTTTTCCTACTTATTGCATTTATAAGTTTAGCTCTATACTCATGCCGCAAAGATGAGCCTGTAGCCAGTAACGGGGTGAATTTAAAATTTTCTACCGATACTGTTTTCCTTGATACCGTATTTACATCTATCGGTTCTAGCACTTACAATCTTAGAGTATTCAATCCAAGTGAAGATAAGGTGATTTTGGATCGGGTATATATTAACAACCCAGCAGGGTTTTACACCATGAACGTGAACGGCACAGCTGGTAATGACCTAAAGGATGTAGAAATTTTAGGAAAAGATAGTATCCACATTTTTGTGGAGGTAAAGCATAACAAGAAGCCTACTTCATTAAACTTTATTGCTGAAGA
The DNA here is from genome assembly GCF_000236705.1 of Owenweeksia hongkongensis DSM 17368. NCBI lineage: Bacteria > Pseudomonadati > Bacteroidota > Flavobacteriia > Flavobacteriales > Owenweeksiaceae > Owenweeksia > Owenweeksia hongkongensis. The sequence continues at coordinate 1,707,391 of NC_016599.1, forward strand.
CAGCATAATATTTGTGAATAAGGGAACCACCCAAAATGTAAAGCTTGTCACCACCGTCCGTGATGCATACTTTCACTTTCCCACAAGTTTTGTACTTATTGACGGTATCCCTATTCCTTATTCCATTATAGCCCCTGAAAATCAAACTACCACTTGGTCAAATGACAAACCCCATGTAGTATATGGTTACGGTGTAGTTGACGAGAATGCAAACTTTAACATTCCGGCTGGAACCGAGGTTTACTTTCATCAAAACAGTGGTATGTGGGTATTTGAAGGTGCTACCTTAAAAATTGCTGAAAATGCTATTTCAGGAATTGGAGACTCGGTAATTTTTGCAGGAGACAGACTAGAGCCGTTTTATGAAGATGTGCCCGGTCAATGGGGTGGTGTGCTTGGAGGCCTATTTATTCAAGGAAATAGTGGGAACCACATCATTAATAATACTGTTATAAAAAACGCAACTACCGCACTTAGGTTGGATAGTAATGTAAGTTCGCTCACCACGCTTACCAATTCTTATATTCTCAACTCTTCGCGAGTAGGTATTTATGGTGGGTTTGGAAACCTAAAGGCTGAAAACGTGGTGGTAGCCAACGCTGGCGTCCATCTTCTATATGCTTTTGGCGGGAGCTATGATTTTACCAATAGTACTTTTGCCAACTATTGGCAAGGTGGCACTCGTTCTGGTGGAGGTGTAACACTGAGCAATTATTTGGAGCTAGTGGATGAAAACAACAAGACCTACCGTTTGGTACGAGATTTAAATCAGGCAAATTTTAGCAACTGTTTAATTGTAGGAAACAATCAAGAAGAGCTATCTATACTAGAGGACAACAGTGGAGCTTTGGAATACTTCTTACAATATAATATGATTGACATCTTTGATGATGTAGATGATAGAGCGTATGATATTGATGATCAGACACACTTTCAAAACAATCTATATAATAAGGAACCAGGCTTTATAAATGCCTCAGAAAACATATACGCGCTGGATTCCGCTTCGCAAGCTACGGATCAGGGAACTGTAAGTAGGCAAACACCCATTGACATCATTGGATATCCACGCTTGGATGGACAACCTGATTTGGGAGCTTACGAAAGAAAATACTAGAAAAGTGCTTTACTGAAGCTGATATTTATGCCTCCGTAACTATCATTTTTGCCTTGCAAACCCGGAGTTTTGTTCATGATTCCATCTAAGTTATCAGCACCAGAGTTGTGTACCTGAACACCCAGCGTAAGAATGTAATCATACGATACTCGGAATTTCACTCCAGTACCAGCGAAAAAGTTAACACCACTGTAAGCATCCGGCTCCACGTCAAATTCATCAGGATATGTTTTTGCAGCATTTGGAGTAGGATTATAGGCTAAAAATCCTGCACCTCCCCTAAGATAAATCGTGAACTTTCTATCCAAATGATACTTTCCAAACTTAATTAGGTTCACTTCTACAAAAGGATTTACCTGAAACATATCCGTTTTTACAGACAGACCTCTTGTTTGATTGTTGTGATTCTCATCATTAGCCACCGTCCAGCCATAGCTTGCCATTATTCCTAGTGCAAACCAATCATTAAAATGACGCTCGGCAAAGGCAGAAAAGTTTGGTCGAACTTCGGCCAGTAAAGCACCCGCACTTGTGGTGTTGGCAATTTCACTTTTCTGATTGAGGGTTCCAATACCAATACCCAACTCTGAATACGCGGTACGAGCCTGGCCAAATAAACTTCCGCCAATACCCATCACCACTAAAAATGACCAAATTTTCTTCATTCTGTTATTTTTTATCTCTCAAAAATACATAATTACCTTCGGTGGATTCCTTTGCATCAAAATAGTATCCATCAGTGTCAAACTTCTTTAAGTCTTCGGCTGTGCTAATTCTATTTTTCACAATAAAATCTGCCATTAAGCCTCTTGCCTTCTTCGCAAAGAAGCTAATTATTTTAAACTTACCATTTGAAAAATCCTTGAACTCAACGTTCAACACCTGATTCTTCACCTTTGCTTTTTCAACGGCCTTAAAGTACTCTATGCTAGCAAGGTTTACAATAAGCTCTTCACTATCAATATTTTCCTTAAAGTAGGCTTTTATCTTATCCTGCCAAAAGTGATACAGGTCTTCCCTTCGTCCCACCTTTAGCCAAGTTCCCATCTCTAACCTGTAAGGCATTATCAAATCTGAAGGTTTCAAAATACCATATAAGCCTGAAAGAATACGAACATGCTCGTTGGCAAAACTCATGTCCTGCTCATTCCAATTTTCGGCTTGCAAGCCAACATATACATCACCTTTAAAACTAAATACTGCCTGCTTCACATTTTCATTGTGCTCCGCATTCCATTGCTGGTTGCGATCATAATTTAGTGAGGCCAGTTGCGTGCTAATACCTTGAAGTTCCATCAGTTTTTTCCTGGAAACTTTCTTTAGCTTGGCATTTACTTTTTGAGACTCTTCCAAAAACACAGGCTTGGTAACCTCCCCTATTTGCACATCTTTTTCAAAGTCAAGGGTTTTGGCTGGCGAAAGAAATAATATCATATAGTATAAACTAAAAAAGGTGCCTCAAATTGAGACACCTTCAAAATTAAATTTTTTAATGAGTTTACTTATCCGCTACATTATTTTCTTCCAACTTCCAGCGATTAGAGTTTTGAAGATAATTATCAGCATAAACTAGTTCGTACATTACTTCGCCTTCATCAGACCATACAAACCATTTTCCTTCTTTTTTGCCGTTTTCGTAAAACGCTTCAATCTTCACGCTTCCGTCTCTCTTGTATTCTACCCAACGACCATCGGCTACATTATTAGCAAAAGTTCCTTGTTCCCTCACTGCTCCATTCTCATAGTAGCGAGTTACCATCACTTTATCTCCTTTGCGGGTATATTCGTCTTTTATCTCTTGAGCTTGAGTAGGTACTGCAAACAGGAAAACCATCATCACGCTCAATATTTTTGTCATTGCTTTCATCTGTTCCTGATTTAAATTATTCTTAACAAATATACCCAATAATTCACTTTGAGTAAACCTTCTCTTAACATTGAGATAACATTGAAAAACCAAAACACTAGCTACCAATGGTTTAGCCTCAAAAACTTAACATTGAAACATAAAAATTTAACATTGGAGCCTACAAAAAAAGCCGGATGTTGCATAAACACCCGGCTTTTGTATGTATTATTTGTTAGTTTCTAAAGACTAATCTTCACCTAAAAAGGCGTAGCGATAATCAGTAGGACTAACAAAAGTTTCCTTAATAGTACGTGGACTTACCCAACGCAATAGGTTAAGCATAGAACCAGCCTTATCATTGGTTCCTGAAGCTCTACCTCCACCAAATGGCTGCTGACCTACAACAGCTCCGGTTGGCTTATCATTGATGTAAAAGTTACCCGCTGCATTTCTTAAGCGATGTGCAGTTTCAGCAACAACAGCTTTGTCTTTGCAGAAAATAGCTCCTGTAAGACCATAAATAGAAGTATTATCTACCAACTCAACAGTAGCATCGTATTCATTTTCGTCATATACATATACTGTAAGTACTGGTCCAAAAAGCTCTTCGCACATGGTAGTGTACTTAGGATCTTTTGCCAAGATTACCGTAGGTTCTACAAAGTATCCTACAGATTTATCATAGTTACCACCAGCAATGATTTCAGCATTTGCATCAGCTTTAGCTCCATCAATAAATGAGGCCAACTTATCAAAAGAAGCTTCGTGAATTACTGCATTTACAAAATTGGTAAAGTCTCTAGGAGTACCCATTTTGATGTCTTTCAAGTCAGCAATCATATACTTCTTCACATCCTCCCATATATTAGAAGGAACATAAGCACGAGAAGCCGCACTACATTTTTGACCTTGGAATTCAAAAGCACCACGAACCATTGCAGTAGAAACTTGCTTGGCATCAGCTGAAGGATGAGCAAGGATAAAATCCTTACCGCCAGTTTCTCCAACTATACGTGGATAAGTTTTGTACTTATCAATATTGTTACCAATGGTCTTCCATATATTTTTGAAAACTGTAGTACTTCCTGTGTAGTGAAGTCCAGCAAAATCTTTGTGACCAAATACGATATCAGCTGTTTCCTGAGGATCGGTGGCAATCATGTTGATTACACCAGCTGGAACACCAGCTTCTGTAAAAATTTCCATCAACACATGTGCAGAATACATCTGGCTGTAAGAAGGCTTCCAAACCACAGTGTTACCCAACATTGCCATAGAGGTAGGCAAGTTTCCAGCAATAGCTGTAAAGTTGAATGGAGAAATTGCAAAGGTGAATCCTTCTAAAGCTCTGTACTCTGTACGGTTCCACACACCTTCAGAAGATTCTGGCTGCTGGCTATATAGCTCAGCCATATATTGTACGTTAAAACGTAAAAAGTCAATTGTTTCACAAGCTGCATCAATTTCAGTTTGCATTGCGTTTTTACCCTGACCAATCATGGTAGCTGCATTGATTCTATCGCGGTAAGGCCCGGCAATAAGATCTGCTGCTTTTAAGAAAATTGCAGCTCTGTGCTCCCATGGTAATCTTTCCCAACCTTCTTTAGCAGCAAGTGCAGCATCAATAGCTTGATGTACATGATCAGCAGTACCCAAGTGATAAGAACCTAAATCATGCTGATGGTCTTGTGGAGAAATTACGCGCTGAGTGTTACCTGTAGTTACATTTTTGCCAGCAATTACCATTGGGATGTCAAGCTTCTGGTTCCACATTTCATCGTAGGCTTTTTGCAAGCTTTCGCGCTCTGGGGTGCCTGGCGCATAAGAGTTTACCGGCTCATTTACCGCTAAGGGAATATCGTAATATCCTTTGGACATATCTCGTTGATTTAGAAATTAATAAAGTGGCCACAAAATTAGTATTCTAATGAGGACTGGCAAGTGATAAAACCATGGTGATTAACACAGTCTATTAAGAGTCTATTTTCTTTTGTCTTCAGGGTGTGTTTTCACCCGAACTGCTTTTAGCATTTCTCCTTTTGGAGACAAACGTATGGCGGAAAGATATTTCTTTGTCCAGGCCCCCGTATCTATATACCAAGCATTTTCACGAGGTACAAACACAGGTTTATCTCCTGCCACAATAGAGTGTCCTTTCACCTGAAGCTTTTTCAAACATTTCAAAGGACCTTTATTATAAAGTACGCCTGTTTTATTTTCTGCAGAAAAAGGGTTGATACCGTTTTTGGCAACTCCGGCATGGGTAACTAAGATGTCATCATTTTCCCAGCCTAAGGGCAGATGAGTAAACCATTTTCTCAATGACTTTACTTTCATCCCTTGAGCTAAAGCATCCCTTTGCAACAGGGCATTCTCTAAATCACGAGGGTGCTCCAGGTTGTCTTTCACAAACTGCTGTTCGTGATTACCTCTTAGCATCACCACATAATCGCCATGCTTAGCCTGCAGCTGCTGCCAATATTTGATGCATTCTATGGAATGAGACCCTTTATTTACCATATCTCCGAGCTGTATGAGCAACTCGTTTTCCACATCCCAGTGTTCCTCCACTAGTTGTTTTAAAGTATGATAGCATCCATGAACGTCACCAATCACCAGTAAATTCATAGGGAACGATAGCTTTTTAGCTATTCAACATCACTGGCATAACCAGCATCAAAATATCTTCGCCTTCTTCAAGGCCATCATTAGGTAAAATGATACCCGCACGATTTGGCGCAGACATTTCCAGGGTAACTACATCTGAATCAAGGTTGCTAAGCATTTCATTTAAGAAACGGCTATTAAAGCCAATTTCCATATCCTCACCGCTATAATTACAGCTAAGACGTTCATGAGCTTTATTAGAAAAGTCAAGATCCTCAGCGGAAAGCTGCAACTCCGAGCCAGCAATTTTTAGGCGAACTTGATGGGTAGTTTTATTAGAGAAAATAGCTACACGCTTAGCCGAGCTAAGAAACGTGGTTCGCTCAATCTCCATGGTATTAGGATTTTCTTTAGGGATTACCGCTTCGTAGTTTGGATACTTTCCATCAATCAACCTACAGGTAAGAATGATGTTTTCAAACTCAAAGCGCGCATTGGTTTCATTGTAGTGAATAGTAACCTCCTCGCCTATAGAAGCCAAGGTAGACTTCAAAATAGTAAGTGGCTTACGTGGCATAATAAACTCTGCTGTTTGATCACTCTTCAAATCATTTCTGCGGTAACGCACCAACTTGTGTGCATCTGTAGCAACAAAGGTTAGACTATCGCTACTAAACTGAAAAAACACACCCGACATTACTGGACGAAGCTCATCATTACCAGCTGCAAAAAGCGTTTTAGTAATAGCATTCGCCATAATTTCCCCAGGGATTACGGTGGTGCTTACGTCTTCCATTTCTGGAAGTTTCGGAAATTCTTCACCTTCTACAAAAGCCAATGAATACTTACCATAGTCCGAGCTCATCTCCAATGAGTTTGTCTTTGGATCAAGCACAAAAGTTACTGGTTGCTCTGGCAAAGCTTTTAGTCCGTCAAGCAATAGACGGGCCGGGATGGCGGCCAGACCTTCATCTTCACTATCTACCTCAAGGGTAGCGCTAATGGTTGTTTCCAAATCACTTGCAGAAAGGGTAAGTTCATTCTGCTTTAGATCAAAAAGAAAATTATCAAGAATGGCCAGGGTATTGTTATTATTCAATACTCCGCCTACAATTTGCAGTTGCTTTAATAATGCTCCGCTGGAAACGATAAACTTCATGGGACTATGTATTTTAATTGACCTTGGTTAGGTTAAAGAGCAAATATAATTTGAATTGAATCCCTAATGGACTTTTTGTTTTCAATTGTTTTTAACAAAACTAGGGCGTTACAAAGAAGCTTATTGGCTTAATAATCTCTATCAAACCAGCATACTGTATAAGCACCATATCCTCTTTGTTTATAAAACCATGCATTCTATCCGGATCATACTTATGTTCTATTCCGGCATCATTGGTCATGCCTTCTGGCGCTTTAATATGGTAACCCTCCAGCGAAGTGGTTTTACCATTAGTATCCTTCACGGTAATTTCAAACACTGGATTTGATGCTAAAAGTGAATCTCTTCTTGCCGAAATAGGATCGGTTGGCAAAATAGCACCTTCATATTTCATACGTGCTGCCGAGCCAATGTATAACCGAGTCTTCACCTTATTCACGTTGCGTAAAACCTTTCCGGTAGAAAGTTGAGTTACAAAAATGCTATCAGGCGAAAACATTTGAATTTTAAAAGATGCAGATGACGAATCAGGATACACCATAGTAACCTCTCTAATATTGCGGGGATCCATGCGTGTTACATCACGGCTTTTCCAAAGGTGCTGTTGTGTAAAAAATCGCGTGGATAGGAAACCATTAAAACCAGGCATATGCACAGCGTATGGAGCGTCAGAACCTTTAATCATCATGTAAGTTCCCATTTCGTCAGGCGTTTCTGTACCTACATAAATGGTTTTAAAAAGCTCCCCATTTTTATAAATCTGCACTTCTTTACCAAAAACCGCCATACGTTTTATCACAGTTTCTTTCATTCTTTCGGGAATGAAATTCTTGAGCTCCATTCTGTACAGAGTTCCCAACAAAGTTTTTACTGCCCCTTGTCTTGCTCTGTATTTATTATCCAGAATCCACTCCTTGCCTTCTCTAGTAAGAGTAACCTCAGCCGGAGATTTATCCTTGATTACAATCTTATCAATATCAGCAGTGTCCTTTATGGTAAAGTTGTAATCCATCTTACGCTCCAACGTACCACCATCATTTCTACTGGTAAGAAGCCAGCCTGCTATGGCCAACAGAACTACTAAAATTCCTAGATATACAAGATTTTTGTTCTTCATGCTTTTCCGTATTTCCTCTTTCTTAAATATATATACACCACCCCAAAAAGGAAAATTATAAGGATAGGTGCAACTGTATTAAGCAGCTGCCAAAACAGCTTATTATTGTTTATTCTATTTACATCCAAAAGGCGAATTTTCAATTCTCGAGAGCGAATATCTATAAGACCAGATTCATCCAGCATATAATCAACAGCATTCAAGAGGAAATTCTTGTTGCCATATTGGGCTTGAGTAAACTGATCAAAACCAAGTGGTAATGGCGCTCCTTTTGGAATATTTGGGTTTACAATATTCAATTGGTTTTTGATAATATCACCATCAGCCACCACCAGCATCTGCGTAGATTGGCTCTCTTCCACCAGGTTTGGCATTTCTTGTCCATTAGATTTTGGCTTTAGGCGATTTTTAAAAGCTGACTCAAACTTTCCTTCAAGTAACACAGCCAAAGGCACTCCTTTTGCTTTAAATCGATCTTCGCTTGGAGGCTCATACAAGGTTTGCAATCGCACCATATGCGGAGTAGCCACCACATTAGAGTACTGCGAACTCCTAAGCAAAAAAGTCTTCTTTACCCCCTTGGCAATAATGGTATCAATAGAAGAAGGAAACTCCAACTTTATCCCGCTCAAATCCTTAGTAATGGGGTTCTTGGACTGTGGCATTATCATAGGAAAATACACCCACGGATAAACACCTTGGCGATCAGCAACCCCGCCAGCGACCAAATCCTGTACAATGTTTGTATTTATTCGCACACCATAGCGAAACAACATATCCTGAATATTGAGGCGATCATAAATAGGGTATGAAATAAACTGTGAGCTTTCGCTCAAACTATCCATATTGGCGTGAATGGCATCTACCAGCCAAAGAACCTTCCCTCCGGTCATCAGGTATTGATCCAGCAGAAATTTATCTAAATCATTAAAAGATTTTTGTGGCTTAGCAATGATCAATCCATCAAAGCGATTTAATCTTCGCTGTTGCTCCATAATGCTTAAATCCTGACCTGTGCTGTCTGATTTAAACTTGCGGATATTAAACTTATCCACACTATAGTTTTCACTTAATGAACGAGCAAAATCAGCAACATACTTTAGATCCAATTCATCATGTCCCTGTAGGAATCCAACAAGCGGTTTTCTCTGACGAACCAAACCTCGAATGGTATTGGCCAATGTGTACTCAAGATTTTGAACCGAAGCATTTACCTGTGCTTGCGGGGCTACTCCAAGCTGATCCATAAGAAGCTGAACGGGCACTTCCTTCTCTCCATAGGTAACCAAAGCCCCAGGAAAAACACGCTGCGTTTTGTTCCCGCCTTTTTCACTTACCCGAAGTTCATAATACTTAAGTCCTTTGTACTGGAGTTGCTCAAATACATCCTGATTAATCTTAGAATCTTCAGATGCTGAAGGATCTATAAATTCGTATTCAATCTTATTATTATAAGCTCTAAACTCATCCAGCATTTGACGCGTCTCACGCTGCAAACGTTGAAAATCTGCAGGGAAATTCCCTTCCAGGTATACCTTAATATACATTACATCATCAAAGCTTTCCAGCAGATCAATGGTAGCATCCGAAAGGCTAAACCTGTTTTCAGTGGTAAGGTCAATTCTAAAAAACTTGAGGGAGACAATCACATTCAGTACCAAAATGATGGCCGTGATCACCAAGAAGTTTATGATGTCTTTTGTTCTTCTACTCTTCATCACCACTTTCTGCTTTGAATTACCAATCGGGTAGCCAACGAAAAGAAAACGATAAGGCTAATAAAATACAGCATATCGCGACTATCCAACACCCCACGACTCATAGAAGTGTAATGCTCACTTATTCCCATAGAAAGGATAAATAGATCCGCATTACCAAAAAGGTTTAGCTCGGACATTTGCTCAAAACCGATGTACATAAACAAACAAAGGAATACACCAATCAAAAAAGCTACAATCTGATTTTCGGTAAGAGATGATGCAAATACACCAATACTCACATAACTGGCACCCAAAAACAATAGTCCGATGTACGAACCAAAAGCACCACCATTATCAATATTGCCAACAGGATTACCGAGCTGATAAACCGATACATAATAGATGAGGGTTGGTAAAATTGAAAACAGTACCAAAATAAATCCAGCACTAAACTTGGACAGCACTATTTGCATATCAGTGACTGGCCGTGTAAGAAGAAGTTCCATGGTACCCGCCTTTTTTTCATCCGCAAACATGCGCATGGTAATAGCCGGAATTAAGAACATAAACACCCAAGGTGAAACAAGAAAAAGGCTGTCTATACTAGCGTAGCTTCCCTCCAAAATATTGAACACCCCAGGAAACATCCAGAGTAAAAAACTATTGATGAGCAGGTAAACTACAATCACCAGATATCCGGTAATTGAATTTAAAAAGCTCCTGATTTCTTTGAGCATCAAAGCCCCCATACTATTGCTTATCTATTGATTGTACACTCCACGCTTGTGGTTTATCGGCAAACAAGGTTTTGGTAAATTTCCAAACCCCTTTAAAGAGCTGCGAATGTCGGTAATTTTCCAGAGCCTCCACATTTTGCCAGTAACTGTAGGTAAAGTACACGTCTTCACGGCCTTCTTCCTTTAGTAGTTCCAAATGTTCGCAACCTTCAAATCCGCGAATCTTGGCTTTATTGGCATCAAAATTCTCTAAAAAGTCTTTCACCTTTTCAGGCTGAAAAGTCATCTTCACTATGCGTACAATCATCTAAACTGTATAGTTATTACATTTTGCACCTCTATCCCCAACAGGGTATTGGCGCCATTAAAAACTTTACCGCGCGAATCGCTCACCGCTATTTCCAGCAGATTTTGCGAATTAAAGAAAGCCATTACACTTCCCGAAGAAACTGAGTGATAAGATTCACTCAACTTGGAAATTCTTTGGCTTCTTGGCAACTGTATTTCAAAACTCCTATCCTGCCCCACTTCTCTAAAGGTCTTCTGCGAAATATTGCTAATCAAGTTTCCAAAATTATCAATGTACACCACCGATCCTTTTATTGAATTTTTATCATTACTGATAATTGGGCGGCTAATAGTTTTTTGCACAATATCGCGCGCTTGCCTCCCCAGCAAATCTATAGACCCACCACGAGCCAAGTGGTTGGCTGCTCGGGTCAAAATATCCTTGGCGGGAAAGTGTGACTTCTCCGCTCGAAGGTCTATCTCTATGGTTTTCTTGATCTTAAGATCTGGATTTATCATGGGTAGCAAACCGTTGTCGGCCATCAAAAAAAATTGACCGTCCATCTCGGCAGCTAAAAGTTTGCCATTCTCTGAAATTTCTTGAAAAGCTACTAAATGAACCGTCCCTTTTGGGAAGCTTGCGTAGCAATTACGCAGGATAAAAGCTGCTTCAAAAAAATTGCCCGGCTCAATAGTGTGGCTTATATCCACCAAAGTAAAGTCTGGAGACTCACTAAGTAAAGCCCCCTTTACCGAGGCCAGATAGTGATCCAGAATACCATAGTCAGATGTAAGCGTAATTATTGGCATTGAGGCATATAAACTTAAGTAGCTAAGAACAACACGTGGCTAGAAATGTTGTTACTTTGTGGCTTCAAAAGTATTAATATTTTACACCCTCAATCGAGGGTTTACCCTAATAGTTTTTTAATAATTTGATCGAAAGAACGATAGTAATAGAGAATGCCGACCCTAGAGATATTTACGGCAGTAATAACAAATATCTTGATCTCATAAAGGCGCATTTTCCCGAGCTCAAAATTATTGGTCGCGGCCTAAATCTTAAGGTAAATGGCGAATCTGATCGCATAGATCATTTTGAGTCAAAAATTGAGGAAATCATTTTGCATCTCAATAAATACAACTCACTTTCTATAAATCAGCTGGAGCGAATCCTAAAGGATGAAATGCCCGTGGCTGACGATTCGAATAATGAGGATGACACTATATTATATAGTACTACTGGTAGCCCAATAAAAGCCCGCACTCTAAACCAGCGAGCGATGGTGCGCGCCATGAAAGACAATGACATGCTATTTGCCATTGGCCCAGCCGGAACCGGAAAAACCTATACTGCTGTAGCTTTGGCCGTGAGAGCCTTAAAAACCAAACAAATCAAAAAGATAATTCTGACTCGACCTGCTGTAGAAGCTGGTGAAAACTTAGGATTTCTTCCTGGTGACCTTAAGGAAAAGTTAGATCCGTACATGCAGCCATTATATGATGCTTTGCGCGATATGATTCCACCAGAAAAGCTGGCTTACTATTTAGAAACCGGAACCATCCAAATTGCACCATTGGCATTTATGCGTGGACGCACTTTAGATCGTGCCTTTGTGATTTTGGATGAAGCCCAAAACACCACTCATAGCCAAATGAAAATGTTCCTTACGCGAATGGGGTCTGATGCTCAGTTTATCATTACCGGTGATGCAGGGCAGATAGACCTTCCGCGAAAGCAAGCCTCGGGACTGAAAGAAGCTATGGGCAGACTTCAAAACATAAAAGGGATAAAATTTGTGATGCTGGATGACCGCGATGTGATCCGCCATGACCTTGTAAAACATATTATCAGAGCATACCAAGACGAAGAATAAGATGAACGCTTTAAAAGAAACCAACTTCACCCTACCGGGGCAAACTAAGTTTTATCGTGGCAAAGTGCGCGATGTGTACACCATTGACAACAACCTTTTGGTGATGATTGCCAGCGACAGAATTTCTGCATTTGATGTAGTACTTCCTGAAGGAATACCTGGAAAAGGCCAAGTGCTAAATCAGGTTGCCAATAAGTTTTTGGACATGACTTCGGACATCGTTCCAAACTGGAAAATATCTACACCAGACCCTATGGTTACCATTGGCCACATGGCGGATCCATTTAAAGTGGAAATGGTAATCCGTGGATTTTTGACAGGCCATGCCTGGAGAACTTATAAATCTGGCGAGCGCGTACTTTGCGGAGTTACTCTTCCTGAAGGAATGAAAGAACATGATGCTTTTCCGGAGCCTATCATCACACCAAGCACCAAAGCTGATCAAGGTGATCATGATGAGGATATTAGCCGTGAAGAAATTTTGAAGCAAGGCATTGTTTCAGAAGAAGATTACGTGCAGCTCGAAAAATATACCCGTGCGCTATTTGCCCGCGGACAAGAATACGCCAATGAGCGCGGTTTGATTTTGGTAGACACCAAATATGAGTTTGGAAAAACAGAAGATGGTACCATCGTACTGATTGACGAAATTCACACACCCGATAGCAGCCGCTATTTTTATCTTGATGGCTATGAAGAAAACCAAAAGAATGATGTGCAGCAAAAGCAACTAAGCAAGGAGTTTGTGCGCCAATGGTTGATTGAAAATGGCTTTCAGGGAAAGGAAGGACAACAAGTTCCTGAAATGACTGAAGAATATATCACCTCCGTTTCTGATCGCTATGTAGAGCTTTACGAGCAAATCACTGGCGAACCTTTTAAGCGCCATGATTCTTCAGATCTTGAAAAGAGAATTGAGGAGAATGTGGTGAAGGAGTTGGAGAAGTTGAGAAAGTAGTCCCGATAGCTATCGGGATTAGATATTAGACAAGCCCTGCTAGTGAAAACTGGCGGGGCTTTTTAGTTTATTAACCCTAACTCACCTCAACAATACGTATAGAATCATGAAGATTACATTTGCAAAGAATAAATACAAGGAATTCCTGTAACCCAAAAGCATTTTCCGTTCTTCTCCTTTCAATTTATCAGAACCAATCTCCCTAAAAATACTTGTTGTTACCAGCTCTATCCCATTCATACTTCCTAATCCTAAATACTGATTAAAGAAAGTGTCTCCTTTAGCTTTAATCATTTTAGAAAGCTCATACCGATATAACGCATAAGCAAATATTAAAACAATAGTAAATGCCATGCCAACTCCCTCTACTACTGAGCTAAATTTATCGGCAAAAGTAAACACAACAATCCACCATAGTACGAGTACAACCAATAGACACTTCCATAAACCACTAATATTTTTCATTAGAAATTAAGTGTTATTCCCAAGAAACTATAGAGATTAGTCAGGTTAGCATGACGCACACTTTTCAATAAGGCTGATTAAACATATACCTCACACCTACAAAACCTGCGATTGAGTTGTAATAGGTATTCCCATATTTAACGTCCACTTTTTCGAGACTAATTACAGGAGTAATACTAGCAGACACGCCCGCATTAATAGAGAGCCCTCTAAATAGTTTAAAACGCAACCCCAAATTACCGGCCAAATGATAAGTGTTTGCCGATTTTGAGTTTACATAATTAGGCCGGTTACCTTCATCCATCCACAGAAAAAATCGATTTTCTAACCCTGGTTCTAACCACACACTTCCCATCTTAATTTGCATCCGTAAGGGCAACACAGCATAATACAATTGTTTATCCCCTCCTACACTACTTCCTATTGAACTAATGCCCAGGCCTACACCAACACCAAACCACTTTTTTACTCCATTATCATAATGAGCGATGACGTCAAAACCCCGACCTGCTTGGCCGGTACTCGTCAATTCGACATCCTCCCTATCCTTTACGTTTAAATTCGTAAACCTTTTAGATACCTGTAATCCAAATGCCTTGTAAGATTCAAAGTCCTGAGCTTTGACGGCAAAACTTACAAGCAGTAGAGCCACTATTGAAATAAGCTTTTTCATCCCTTTAGAAAGTTAAAACGGTAAGCAATTGTAAGCACATACATGTATTCCCCATATTCCAACAGGCCGCCATCAATTACATCTTCAAAACCTCCCCATAGATTCTGCGAAAACTGAAAATCTATATCATTAGAATTATCACGCATGTGAAAAGTCACCCCAATCGAAGGTTTGATCCCCACAATAAAATAACTGTCCTTATACTTAGATACATCCTCTTCGCCATCTACACTGCGCATTATTCTCTTATTATATTGTGTGTGATCTCCAGCCAATATACCCAAGCTCAGATAAAATGAAGCAGCGTTAGTTCTTAGATACAGTATAGGCTCCAAACTAAGAGTAGTGTTTAACTTTTTAGTGATTTGCTCAACATTCACGGGACTACTTCCACTAGAACTGGTGTAAGAATTCCTATCTGGTAAAAAATAATTCGCCTCAATACTTGTACGGAACGAGAAAAATCTTGACCAATTTCTTTGGTGGTCAAAGTGCAGACCAATAGCTTCATGGTCAACATCAAAATTGCTTCCGTTGGTTGCCACGGCACCATTAATACCTATACCCAAACCATGAGGGAAATAATCTTGCGACCATGAAACCTGAGAGAAAGAGAGTGCTATTGCAGTAAAGAGCAAAAGCTTTTTGAGATTCAAATTCATGTGTTAGTTTAATTGAGAGCGAACGAATATAAATAAGATTTGTACACTTCCTTATCTTGAAAAACCAAAACGGTAGGAAAGTGTAACTGAAAACAAGCTAACATCAGGCTCCCAAAAATCATCATCAGCAAGATCCTGTGCTTCCTTCCAAAAATTCTGCGAAACCTCAAGCTGCAGTTCATCAGATTCAAATACATTAAAACTAACCCCTATTACAGGTCTTAAGTTGACCATCAAGTAATTTCGCACAGTTCTGCTTTCATCACTTATTATTTCGCCCACACCAATATCTGCTTCCTCGACCACCTCTGTACTAGTAATATGACCTCCTACCCCAGATGCAACTCCAAAATATACAGACACCGCTTCTGCTCTTATATAAAAGACCGGCATCGCAAAAAAGGTAGCGTTCATGTGTACTTGATTATACTCAGTTGATGACCAATTAGTACCGTTTTCGTTATAATATTCTAAGTGGGTTGGCAAAAAGTAATTCAAACCAAGACCGATTCGCAATGAGAAAAAATCGGAAAAATTCCTCTGATGATTTATATCTAACCCAAGTGTGAAATTAGGGCCTTCATCCATCCCTGTGGATGTTACTCCCGTTCCCATTCCTACACCTAAACTCCTAAAAGAAACCTCTTGTGCCAAGGAAGTTAAACTGAATAACAAGATGATTGAGACTACATGAAAAAGCTTTTGAGAGAAAATAAGCATGTTAGTTTTTATTTTTATCTGGCAAATAATAAAGTTGAAATCGAATCTATTTAATTCTTTCCACAACTCCTTCAAACTTTTTAAACTCTCCACTCAGTATACCCAACTTCAAAAGCTCGGTATAAGCTTCTTTAGGCTTTATGCTCGTCATGCTTTTGTGCAGTCTTTCTGCATGACTTATTTGATCGTTTAGATTGTAATAATAGTAGCCAATCAAATCACCATCTTCTACTATAAATGCACAGTATTCGGTTCGCGTTCTACCTGAACCATAATACACAGCTTCCGCTGGAAAATCAGACAATAAATCTATAATAGCTTGGCGTGATTCCGACTTTCTAAAGTTTCGACCAAACATGGCCAAAGCTCTAGAAGTAAGCTTTTGATTAATACTTTTAATCAAAGGTTTTTTCTTGCCTGCATCTTTTATATCACGCTGAATAAGCTTTGGAGACTTTCCTCTCTTATCTATATAAATCCCTCTCTCCAGATGTGTTTCAGAAATACGATTGAAAGGAGGACGGGTATTTTCTAGTTCCTGCTCACGCTTGACGCGACCAATAAGCCAGTTGCCCACAGCCTCAGCATGCACAGAATGTACGCGTTCGCGCAAGTCATCAGCGCGCTTGCTATCGGCCACAAAAACCCTATTGAGGGCACTCTTTATATTATCAGAGGCAGCTAAATAAAGAACCTTCCCGTCTTTATCGTGTAAATAAAAAATTCCTTTTTGGGTTTTGATAGAACGTGCCAAATCGCTCAGCTTGTCCCGCATGTAATTTCCTTCCTGTATGCTTTGCCCTAGCACACTTATATCTTTCTTGCTATCTTTTTCTCTTAAGATTTTAAACAGCTCTAAAGTAGCCAAGGCATCATCTTCAGCTCTATGTTTGTTAGGCATGTGAATACCCAGTTCTTTACAGATTTTTGACAAACCATAGGCAGGTAAACCAGGTATGAGTTCTTGAGCAGTTTCAATTGTATCCAAGGTTTCACGCTCATATTCATAACCCAAACGAGCAAATTCCTGACGTACCATGCGGTAATCAAACTCCACATTGTGGCCTACCAAAATTGCTCCTTCCGTAATTTCAATAATGCGCTTAGCGATTTCTTGAAAACGAGGAGCCCGCTGCAACATTTTGGGAGTAATCCCAGTTATCTTGGTTACAAATTTTTGAACTTCCCGATGCGGATGCACCAAACTAATGAGTTGATCTACCACCTCGTGGCCATCAAAACGGTATACGGCAATCTCAATCATGGCCTCTTTGCCAAAAGGACCGCCAGACGATTCTATATCTAATATGCAAAACACTCGGCAAAGGTAATCATTAATAGAGCCTGACTTTAATACCTGAATCCCAAATAATATTCGAACTCAGGTTTATACTTTAGCAAATGCTTAATCATTAAGTAAAACATCCACACGGAGCTATAATTTGAGACCGAAACTCTATCTGTTAATACTATTTTTTGCGCTAAGCAACATTGCTTTGGCTCAGCCTAAAAGTATATACGGAAGCGTGAGAGACAAAGATGGAGAACCTATTTCGCAGGCTCTACTTTGGGTTTCAGATATGGATACTATTTTTTACTCCGACAATAATGGAGATTTTAACATCCCGATACTTTCTCACAAACATTATTTGAAAGTAACTGCTCCAGAGTTTTCATCCAAAAGAATAGTATTGCCATATAATCATAATCAGCCTTTGCTTATTTACTTGGAACAAAACATTACTGATGAATATTTCAACCCTTATGAAGTAGTACGACTGGCAAAAAACAAAAGAGCAGAAAACGAAGAGAAATACACAGCCTACACCGGAACAGCATTCAAATCCACTACTGCCAATCTTTTCAATGTCCCTTTTCAGATACCCATCGCCAGCGGTTTTATCCTTCCCGGAAAGGGAGACACGGGAATAATGTTTTACTCAGAGCAAATCAGTAAACACAACTTTCAAAATGAATACAGTTTTAGCGACAGCGTGATAGCCTACAGAGCTGGTGGCAACCTCCCCGTTCCTAATTTCAATTATGTATCGGATAAAGACTTGTCATTATACCACAATCAGCTGTCCTTGCCTGAGTTGGATTATCGCAAGTACTTTTCACCTCTTGGTGATAGAGGTTTGCGTTACTACAAGTTTTCCGCCAAGGGTACTTATATGGATGGAAATCGCAAAGTCTTTCGCATAAGCTTTGAACCAAAAAAATACGGTAGCGCTACCTTAAAAGGATATATGGAGCTTTATGACTCTACCTACACCTTGGCTTTCGCCAAATTTAGTTTTGACAATGCACACCACCTCAAATCATTGGATAGCGTTGCCGTGGAGCAATTTTTTGTTTACCAAAATGATGAATACCGCCAGGTTCACAATCACCTTACCCATTATCTACACATCACCGGATTTAGTGGAAACTATGAATCCAACACCTATTTTTCGGATTATGAGTATCAAAATTCTAACCCTGAAATAAAGCTAGGAACAGAGGTTTACCATTTAGATTCTTTAGCAATAAATGGTGATAGCAACATTTGGAAAAACCATGCTCCTAAACCTATATCTACACAAGCCGAAAGAGTTTTAACAAGTGAGAATCTCAATAAAATATTTAGAGGAAAATACGCTAGAAACCTACACTTTCACACTGAATTTAAACCTTTTCAGCTGCTCTATAAGAGATACATTTACAGAGAAGATGATCTGTATTTTAATCTTTCTCCTCTGTATTACATGCCAGGGTTCAACACAGTAGAAGGCGCCTATCTCACTTACAAAGTTCCGATAAAGGTATACAAACCAAATACGGAATGGAGCCTTACCCCTATGGTGCGTTATGGTTTTGCGGACAATGAGTTTAAATCAAGGATGACAGCTGAGCTCACGTACGACCTCAAAAACCCAAAAAAAGTATCACTGGAAGTAGGCCATGTTTTTGACCAGTTTAATGAAGAAGATCCCATATCGCCATTTATCAATACCTACTACAGCTTGGTTCTTGGCAAAAACTACATGAAGCTATATGGCAAAGACTACATTCGTGCGGGATACCAGCTTGAAATTGTGAACGGCCTGGAGTTCCAGTCGTCACTGGAATATGGTAACCGCTTTGCTGTGTATAATAATACAGATTACACCTTTTTTGGTGATGGAAGTAATTTTACTCCAAACAACCCCACGGCTGATGATGTGATTGATGAAAATGGATTCAAGGAACATCATGCTTTAACATTTAGAACTCAGCTAGCTTATCAATTTCATCAGAGATACAAAACCATAAATGGTAAAAAGGTAGCTCTACAAATGAATACTCCGCGAGTGTACCTCAATTACCGACAAGGAATAAAATCCAGCTTTAGCGACACAAGGTTTGCTTTTGCCTCAGCAGGGATTTCCTTCAATACTGATTTAGGAAATGCAGGTCACACCAAATGGGATTTTAGTGCAGGTGGTTTTATGGACAACAAGTACATGGAATTTATCGATTATCAACATTTTAATGGTACTCAAACTTTTTACCTGCAGCAAAGTGCCTATTCTTATAGTTCCATCAAACGATTTAGCACTTTGGGATATTATAGCTACAGTACCGATCAGGCCTTTATTGAAGCGCACGTAGAACATCATTTTGACGGAGCGCTTTTATCAAAGATTTCTTTTTTAAGAAATACCGGAATTCATGCGTTTGGCGGTGCTAATTATCTGAATAATTTCAGTGACCCTCAGTTTTTGGAAGTAGTTTTTGGAATAGATAATATCATGGATATTCTAAAAATAGAAATTGCAAGTAGCATACACAATATCAACGATGTACGCCCAACCATTCTGGTGGGTATCGACTTCAATTATCTTTATTACGTTCGTAATAAAAGGTAATTTTTTCTCTTCTTCAGCCAACCTTTCAGGCTAAGCTTTCGTGTACGCTCATAAATCTATCAACCTATGAAGCTACTGTATTTACTAATCCCTGCCCTACTTCTCACAGCATGTGGCGAAGAGCCCGAAACCTACACAGAATACACACCTGTACTCCTCAAAAGATCTGACCTTGAAAAATCTATTAAAGTAGAAAGCGCCCGTCCAATAAAGGATGCTGGTAAAATCTACCGCAAGGGAAGCCTTCTTTTTATCAATGAAAAATTTGAAGGTGTGCACGTATACAACAATGGTGATCCGAAAAAACCTGTGGCCTTAGGGTTAATCAAAATTCCGGGCAATGTTGACATTACCATTAATAACGACATTATTTATGCAGACAATGCTGTAGACCTTGTGGCACTGAGATATTCTAATGAGCAAATTCAAATTTTGGATCGCGACAGAGATGTCTTTCCAGAAATCGTGGCTCCTGATTTTGGAAATATACCAGATGAATATACCGCCACAAATCGTCCTGAAAATACCGTAATCGTAAAATGGGAAAAACTATGAAAAAGCTACTCTTACTTACTGCGTCCATCCTTTTTTTAGTGAGCTGCCAAGATGGAGTTTCAGACACAAGCGCTATCCCCGGAACTGGCCAAGGCGGCAGTTTAGCACGTTTCGCCATTTCATCTGATTTTATGTTTGCCGTAAATGGTCAATCTCTAAAAGTATTCAGTCTTAGTGACCCGGAAAACCCACGGTTGCTTTCTACCCAAAACCTTGGTGTAAATGTAGAAACCATCTTTTTGAGAGACTCCGCAACATTGTTTATCGGCTCTACAGATGGCATGTTTATTTATGACATTAGCAATGCTCCGAACATTATACACCTCAGCACTTACAGGCACGTAACAAGCTGCGACCCTGTGGTGGCAAATGAAAATTACGCTTATGTAACATTGCGCTCTTCGGTAAATAACAATGCTTGCAGCCGAGGTGTAAACCAGCTTGACATTCTGGATATTTCAGACCTAACTATGCCGCAGGAAGTAAACCGCATACCCATGGATCACCCCATCGGGCTAGGTTTGTATGGCGACACCCTGCTGGTTTGCGATGATGGGATAAAAGTTTTTAGCACCGTTGATCCTCGCAACCCTTACCTCATTACCACTCAAAAGGAAATAGATGCTGTGGATATTATTCCTTACGGTAAGCAAATGATTATCTCCACCAGCACCGGATTTGAGCAGTACGAATATCACAAAGGCGAACTCAAATTTCTAAGCAAAATATGAAACGATTAACCCAACTTCTCTTGTTGTGTGCTAGCTTTTTTGCCCAAGCACAGCAAGTAGATGAACTTGTTATCAGAAATAGTTTTCCTGAAAATCGCCTAAGTATAGGCTTTGTTCTTTCTGACTTTATTGTAGATCGCTTTCGAATGGAAGGAGCTTACCGTATTGCTGGCCCACATACCTTAATTCTTGGGGTAGGCACCCACCTCGGCCGTATGGACATGGATGACAACCCTTTTAACCGAAGCAACTATCCTGCAAATAGTATTTACACCAACTTAGGCTACAAATACTATGTCTTTAGTTCAGAAAAGGGAAACACTTTTGCATTTACCAAATTGCATTTATCCTATGAAAATGCTGATATAAAATACTTTGAAAAAGATTGGGTAACCGAACCATCAGGTGGTCTCACATACTACTATTATCGAGATGTGGCAAAGTATTATCACGTAGAAAATATTGCCTTTGGAATGGAAATGGGCGTGGAGCTCAAGGCCGGTATTTTCTTTACTGAGTTTTCATTTGGCGCACAGTATAAAGGTGTAATTTCTAACGATACCCCTCCGGAAGAGTTTAGCGAAAACAGTGGTGATTTTTTTGATGACCTCGATTACTCTGGAATTGCACCGAGGCTGAGCATCAAAATGGGTTTTTACTTAGACTGATAATTGCGCTCGCCAAAAATTGATGAGCCAATTCGCACCATATTTGAACCCTCATCAATAGCTAATTGATAATCACCACTCATCCCCATAGAAAGAATGTCAAAATGCGGAAGCCCTAACTGGGCTTTTGCTTTT
The DNA here is from genome assembly GCF_000236705.1 of Owenweeksia hongkongensis DSM 17368. Classification (NCBI taxonomy): domain Bacteria; kingdom Pseudomonadati; phylum Bacteroidota; class Flavobacteriia; order Flavobacteriales; family Owenweeksiaceae; genus Owenweeksia; species Owenweeksia hongkongensis. Next base: position 1,729,299 of record NC_016599.1, read on the forward strand.
GAATAGATTTGAAATAAGCCTTTAAACTCATTTCTCACCTGTAGCTCATTATCGGTAAAAGTGGCCATCCCCATTAATCCACGAATACGAACGTTTGGGTATTTTTCTTCTGGAGATTCGGTCAACACCTCTGTCAATTCAACTTCATCAAAACCGAATTTGGTGTCTTCTTTAGCAATATGCACCTGCAGCAAGCAATCGATTACCCTATCATTTTTAGCTGCTTCTTTATCCAGTTCTTTAAGGCGCTTGGCTTTATCAATACCATGCACCAAGTGTACAAATGGCGCCATGTATTTTATTTTATTACCCTGCACATGACCTATCATGTGCCAGCGAATATCTTTTGGCAATTGCTCATATTTATCCGCCATTTCCTGAATCTTATTTTCGCCAAAGTCACGATGACCAGCTTCATAAGCTTCTGCAATATCTTCTACAGGTTTGGTTTTGCTCACAGCAATAAGCGTGGCTTTTCCTTCCAAAGCTTTGGAAAATTGCTTGATATTTTCGGCTACAAGTGAAGACATATTCAGGAGTGTTTTTAAAATGAACAGCTTAAAAATTGGAAAGTTTTAGTTTTCCAAAATTTGATAAATAGTAAGTCCACTTCTCAGTTTTGGCTCAATGTAAGTGCTCTTTGGCGGCATAGTTTTTCCAGCATCGGCAACCTGCTTTATTTGCTCCACCGCTACAGGATATAAAGCAAAAGCAATATCAAAGGCACCACTGTCTACCTTGCTCTTTAAACCTGATACACCTTCGGTTCCCGGCAAAAATCCAGCACGGCTATCCGTTTTTAGGTTTTGAATACCCAGAATTGGTTTCAATATTTTCTTGCTCAAGATTTCAGCATCCAATCGTCCTACGGGGCTTTGCGGATTGAAGCTACCGGTTTTTGGAACTAGCTTGTACCAATTTCCATTGATGTACATTCCAATCTCATGAAACTTTTCAGGCTTGTACACATCAGCCTCAATAGGCTCTACCAAAAATTCATGATGAAGCTCTTCTACCAGCTGCTCTTCACTTTTACCATTAGTTCCCTTTATCAGCCTATTAAAGTCGTACACCTTCATTTGCTCTTCACCTATAAGGAAAGCCATAAAATGACGATGATCTTGCCCAGGCTTATCGGCAAGTCGCTCGGCCAAAAGCGATGAGCTTGAGCAACGATGGTGCCCATCTGCAATGTATAAAGCCTCCTGATCTTTAAATGCCTCAGTAATTTGCTTTATATGTTTTTGGTCTTCAATAAGCCAAAGCTGATGCAAAACCTTGTCGGTACTGGTAAATTCGTACTCTGAACGCTGCTCAATGTATTCAGCAAAAATTTTATTTAGACGAAAGTCGTCACGATAAGTAAGTAAAACCGGCTCGGCATTAAACCCTGTACTTTCAAGGTAATCAGTGAACATCTTTTCCCTGTTGGTCAAAGTGTTTTCATGCTTCTTTATTTTACCTTCAAAGTAATCTTCTACAGAAACAGCAGCGATAAGTCCGATGTATTCATTCCCTTCTTTTACCTGACGATACAGGTAATAGTTTTCAGTTGAATCTTGAATAAAAACCCCTTGGTTAGCAAACTTCTTAAAACACTTTTTTACCTCTTGATATTTCTCCTTTCCAAAAGGCAAACTTCTTCCTTTTGAAGGATTGATAACATGAAGAAAGGTAAAAGGGTTGTTTTGCAACTTTTCGTCAAGCTCATCTTCTGAATAACTAAGGTATGAGCGCGTAGCAACTAAGTATGCTTTATCGCGTGGAGGACGAATGGCCTTGAAGGGTTTTATACTTATCATGCTGCGAAAATACTAAAGCTTTGAACCAATTAGCAAACCGATTTTTATAAGTGATACAACTGTGTTGATTCATAATATTTATACCAACCAACATTGACCTACAAAACGTGGTTACTTTGTACAAACAAATAATTACAATTATGAATAAAGATCAAGCCCCATTAAGATTTCATACCCGCAAATGGGTAAAACCAGAAGATTTGAACCCAAACAACACACTTTTTGGCGGAAGCCTGTTAAAGTGGATTGATGAGGAAGCAGTAATTTATGCCATTGTGCAGCTTGATAACCCCCATGTAGTGACCAAACTTATTTCTGAAGTGGAATTTATCAATGCCCCAGTACAAGGCGACATTATTGAAATGGGCTTTACAGCCACTCATTTTGGAAAAACATCCATCACCCTCAAATGTGAAGTGAGAAATAAATTAACACGTGCACAAATCCTTACTATTGAACGTCTCGTATTTGTAAACTTAGGAAAAGATGGGAACCCTGCTCCACATGGAAAAACAGGCATTACTTTAGGAAGTGAGAAATTTGACCGATAAAAAGTAAAAACCGTTTATCGAAAAAAGAAGCAATAAAAATGCTGATTTAGTTGCAAGTGCCTTCCGTAATTATATTTTTGAAATAATTTAAAAACTCAAATACTCCAAATTATCATGAACACTACTACTCTTGGCGCAAGTCGCTATGGCATTGTTGAATATCAAAATGCTCCCGAAACCATTCAGGCTATTTATGACGACACGATGCAAACGCTGCAATTACCTTTTGTACTAAACTGGTTTAAATGTCAAGGGAATAATGCTACCCTATTAAAAGGAAACTGGGCAAAGCTAAAGTCTACCCTTATGGAGGGAGATGTGCCTAATGTACTTAAGCAACTTATTATTTACAACGTTTCAAAACTTAGAGGTTGCCAATACTGCGCTCACGCACATGGCATATTTGCCGACAGTATGGCCTCTATGCTTTCTGAGGAGCCAGGATTCAAACCTAGTCAAGATATGGACTCACCACATATACCAGCCAGCTACAAAACGGCAATTAGTGTGGTTACCAAAGCTGCACTAAATCCTCAGGATGTAGATGAAAAAGATTTTGCAAAGTTGCAAGAGGCAGGTTTCTCTAACAATGAAATTCAAGAGCTTATGGCTCAAGCGGATTTGGTAAATATGCTCAACACCATTGCCGATGTTTCAGGCATAAAGGTAGACAACGAATTACTTGAAGCTGAAATGTAATTTCCAAATGAGCTCCTGTGAATCAGCACCAGCAAATATATAGGGTAACTTACGAAGCCTTTTCGCAATTTTCGAGTAGCCTGGCACGAACTAGCACTCTCGATGAACTTCGTGAATGCCTACAAATAAAGGCCAAGTACCTTTTTGACTATAAATATTTGCGGATAAGTTCTTTTCTTGGCGAAAAATGGATTCACATAAATGTTAGTTCTCAGGAAAGCACAGCTATTATATCCGATTCTCCGGAGCTTTACCCACATGAGGTAGAGCTTCAGAGAAAAGGAATTCCTCGGGTTTGGGATTTATCAGAACTTGAAACATATGCGACAGCTTTACAAATTCCAGCAAAGGATTTAAAAGCTTGGGGATGGCAGTTTAATAACTCTGATCAAAGTGGTATAACCCTCACTTTGGTCGCTAACGCCAGCCAATCTTTTTTAGAAAGAGAGGTGCCTTACATCAAACTTTTTATTGAGATACTAGAGTCTAAGCTCATGCAGATTTTATTGTTTGATCAAATAGCCTCTAAAAATGATGAGCTCAATAATGCGTTGGTTACAATTCAAGAAAGAAATTCTGAAATTCAAACAATCATTGAGCATCAGGACGAAATAATTTCGCGGCAAACCAATGACTTAGAGCAGCAAAATAAGCAGCTTCGAAAAATTGCTGTACTAAATGCCCATCAAGTGCGCGAGCCCCTATCGCGAATATTGGGACTGATGGAAATATCACCTTACTATAGTGCTGATGCTTTAAAAGAGGAAATACTGCCAAAACTCGTTCAGTCTTCAGACGAACTAGACATTGCCTTAAAGGAAGTAATATTAACAGCTGAAAAACCTACTAATACCAAACAAATACCATCATGAAAATAATGCTCGTAGATGATAAGGACATCTCAAACTTCATAATGAGAAAGTTCATAGAAATAAGGAAGCCGGATGCTACAGTAAAGGAATTTACCGACCCCGCGGAAGCCTTTAATGGTATTAATGACTTCAATCCTGACATCATCTTTTTAGACCTTAATATGCCTATAATGAATGGGTGGCAATTTTTGGACAAAATGCTGACCGATAAATTATCTCAAAAAGTGGCCATTCTTACCTCTTCTACCAGTAATGAGGATATGGAGAAAAGCAAAAGCTATGGTAACGTTGTAAACTTTTATGTGAAGCCTCTTACTCCCGATGAATTGGCACGAGTATTTGCTGATTTAAACACACAGTCATAGCCCTGAAGCGAGATGGCAAACCCACTCCTTAAAGATAATCACATTGTAGCTCTTTCCTAATTAAATTACCTTTAAACGCTTCAACCCACGTTGAGCTTTTTATGGAAAAAAAACCAGACTGGCAGCTTGCCGAAAACAATTACTACAAACTACTACTGGACGATACCTTAGCCGGTTATTGGGTTAGGAATTTTAAGGATAACACTGGGTACCTCAGTCCTGCATTCAAGAAAATGTTTGGCTACCAAGACGAGGAAATGCTCACCTCCATTGAAAGCTGGGAACAAATCATTTTTCCTGAAGATCTGGATAAACTGTACAAAAACTTTGAACAGCACGTAAAAAGCCGAGGAGAAATACCTCACCGGATAGAAGTAAGGTATAAACACAAAGATGGATCAACAGTTTGGGTGCAAGCTATAGGCCGAGTAGTAGAATGGGACGAAGATTTCAATCCTGTTCGAATGATAGGTTGTCATATAGATATTAGCAAGCAAAAGAAAATTGAGGATGACCTAAAAATAAGTGAACAACAGTTTAAAGGGGCTTTTCAATATTCATCTATCGGAATGGCACTAGTATCGCTGGAGGGTAAATGGATCAGGGTTAATAATAAGATTTGCGATATACTAGGCTACAGCAATGACGAACTGCTTGCCACCACTTTTCAAGACATAACACACCCTGAAGACTTACGTCTCGACTTGGATTTACTTCAGGAAGTGATTGATCGAAAGCGGAATCATTATCAAATAGAGAAGCGCTATTTTCATAAAAATGGAGAGATAATATGGGTGCAACTGAACGTTTCCATTATCACTAATGATGCAGGCGACCCGCTTCACTTTGTTTCTCAAATACAAGATATCACCAAAAGAAAACAAACAGAAGCCAACTTAATTGCCCTCACTGAAAAACTAACTGCTCGAAATAAAAAACTTGGAGATTTTGCCCACATAGCTTCGCATAACTTAAGGGCTCCTGTGAGCAATCTTACCACATTGATAAATATGTACAATCAAGTGGATGAACTGGAAGATCGCGAAGAAGTGTACAAGAATTTTCAGCGGGTTGTGAATCATCTTTCTTCTACTTTAAATGACCTCATCGATTCTTTAAAAATTCAGGAGAACCTAGATCAGACTCGTGAGTCGATTTCTTTTGAAGAAGTTTTAGGCAAGACTAAAGAAATTCTAGTTGCTCAAATTTTGGAGACAGACACGGTAATTGAAACTGACTTTAGTGAAGTTCACAGTATAATTTACCACCGTCCCTATTTGGAAAGTATTTTTCTAAATCTGCTTTCTAACGCTATCAAATATCGCTCTCCCGACCGTAACCCCATCATCAGGATTTCTACAGGGAAATTAGGAAAAGGTGTAACCTATTTAAAAATATCTGACAACGGTATAGGTATAAACCTAAAAAGACATGGCCATAAGGTTTTCGGTCTTCATAAAACTTTTCATCGCCATAAAGAAGCAAAGGGGGTGGGACTTTTTATGACACGAGCTCAAGTAGAAGCTATGGGCGGGCAAATTTCTGTAGAAAGCGTAGAGCATGAAGGCACTACTTTCACCATACTTTTCTAATTACAGAGACTTAAAGTAGCTTATCAAAGTAGCTCGCTGATCTGCAGAAAGTTCAGCCTCGCTGTGCAGCCAAACATATTTTTCCAGAGGCATTTCCTTTTCTTCAACCATTTCTACAAGCTCTTCTATTTTATGTGCTTTTTTCTTTGGCTCATAATTTTCCCATTCTGATAAGTTAAAATGCTCACGCCCTTCTTCCACATGATCACCGATCCAAAATGAAAGTGGGGCTACATGCGCATACCAAGGCCAAATTGCAGAACTAGAGTGGCAATCATTACAAGCCGATTTCAATATTGATTGCACATCTTTTGGAATATCTTCTCGTATCAAAAGACTCGATTGTGGCTCGGGGCTGTTTTCAGGCAAGGCTGGAATAAATTGAATGACCACCAAAATTAGAACTAAAGCCAATATTATCTTTTTCATGATATAAATTGTTAACTTAAAAACCCTGTGAAATTACATATTTACCCCACATCTGAAAGATCAAAGAAAGAATGTACGGCATTATGCGTATTGATTTCAACAAAGTAAAATTTCATTTTAGTGAATAGAAAAAAGCTCAGAACTTTAACCTAGTGAATGCTGCATTTTTCTGACCCTTGGGTCAACCAAAAAGGTCGCTACATCACACTGTAGTGACCTTTACTATTTAAGGTGTGAAGGATTGATAATGGAGAACTGAAGAAGGTCATAAAACTTACCTTCAAAAAAGTGAATATCCTTAAAATGCGCCTCTTGCATCATGCCCATTCCTCTTACAATTCTTTGTGAGCCCTCATTTTGTGGAGAGATCATTGCAAAAACGGTATGAAGGTTTATATCTTCAAAAGCATATTGAAGCACCCGCGCTGCAGCTTCTTTTCCATAGCCTTTGCGCCAATGTTCTTTTAAAATTGAATAGCCAATTTCACCTCTACACACCGAAATTTCAATTTCTTTAATGGTCAGAAGGCCTATATACCTATCTGTCTTTTTATCAAAAACACACCACTGCACAGCTTTTCCTGTGTTTCTCCATTCAGAGAATTTTTGCCACCACGCGTCCTGCTTCTCCTTAGTATTCAAAGTAGGCAACTGCATATTGTGCCTCACTTCATGATCTGACAAACCCTGAAACACATAATCCCGAAGGCCTTCCGAAACCGGCTTTAAAATCAATCGTTCGCTGTATAAGATTGAAGGACTGGTTATACCTTTCTTGTTAACTTCATAATTCATTATCACAAATGACAGGTTGCACAATCCTTTATTAGGTTAATCACCTTTTGCATTTCCAAATCTATCTCATCCATATAAGTCCCCAATGTAGGATAGGTAGGGAAATCGGGAATCAACCCACGGTTGGAAGGTATCTCTTTTTTAGAATTTGGAAAGACATATACATATCTTGGAATTCCAACCTTAATACCTGAGCTGGGCAAATTAACAGCTTGCTTGGATCCTGCTGCAAATCCTTCGTATCTACTGCCTGTTTCTGAGCCAACAGAGAATGCACCACCATACTCTGCTAAATAGCGAGCTAAGGAAGCTCCTGCAGAATAGGTCCAGGCATTAGTAAGAGTAAATATTTTTCCATCAAAGGCCAACCTACTCCTCTTCGGCATCTTATACGTCTTACTCTTCACTTTCCATGAAATGCTGGTTTTATAAACCTCACCTTGGTCATTCCCTTTTATGATGTAGGGAATCATCTCCATTGCAAATTCGTTTCGACCACCGGTATTGTCACGCAAATCAATTACTAAAACCTCAGCTCCATTCTCTTTAATCTGGGTAAACAATTTTTTGTACAACTTTTTAGCATCATATTTTCCATCCTCCACCACTTTCCAGTCAAAAGTTTTTAGAACAAGAAAAGCCACACTGTCCTGAAAACTTAAATCGTACAGTTCTCCTTTTTTTTCCGGCTCACTTCCTTTTTTAGTTTCATTTCGGGAAGAAAAATTACTACCCATTTGAGACCTTGTCAAAGCTTCAACATTTACTTTGGTTTTCGTTTGACTTGAAAATTTTATCACTGCCAAGTCGAAAAATTCTGGCTGGGCCTCAAACAAATAATACATCCATGCAAAACCAGACTGCAACCTCACTCTCAGGTTATTCTCAATATTTCCATCAGAAGAAATGCATTTGTACATGCGTCCAATAATGCTCTGAATTGAATTTCCATTTATTGAGATTATTTCATCACCTCTTTTCAGGCTTGAATCATTCGAATAGTTGTCCCAAATAAAAACTCTCCCGTCCACCATCTTTATTGAAAAAGGAAAGTAGCGGTAGTTATTTTTCAAAAAACCATAATGCACGGTATCCTCCCAGTCGCCCACATTAAAATGCCCTTCATTACTCAAAGCGCATAATTGCGAAATCTTGGTGAAATATTGGTGAAATATTGGTGAAATATTGGTGAATATCTAAATCGCTGTCTACAGCTGCAATAAGACTATCCGCCCTTTTATCAAAGTCAGGATTGAAGCGATAAACCCCGGGGTTGTACGTAATGATAGACTCCTTTAGAAAACTAAGGTCTTCTAACGTGGCATTTTTGCTAAACAACTGGGAGTAGCTAAACAAAGGAAAAAGGCAGCAAAATAGAAATGCGTGTATCATGACCACTCTAAAGGCTGACATTATTTGTTTAAAATCGTAACGAATAAAATGCTGCTTTCCATTCATACCCAAATTTATTTCGGTTTGGAAGCAGAAAGATAGCCGAATTAAAAAAGTATTATTCGCGCGTCAGAGAAGAAATTATCTTAGAATGATTGGGAAACAAATCAATTAAACTCTCCCTTTTTGCCAACTCAAAATCACGAAAATCAAAGCCCGGGGAAACCGTGCAGCCAACCAAAGAATAATCATCTGGATTTTTAACCGTGGCTCCAAACCAAGTTCCAGCTTCTACCACAAACTGTGGGTGCTGACCATTAATGACATCAGCGCCTATTTCAGTACACCTGTAATCTCCTGCCGGGCCTAATGTATGAAGCAACAATGGCGAACCCTGATAGAAATGCCACATTTCATCTTGCTTAATGCGATGAAAAGCCGAGAAGGTTTCTGAAGTTAGTAGAAAATAAATTCCAGTACAGCAATTGCGCTCACCCTCAAAATTTGCTGCAAGGCTACCTTGTATAATTACCTCCTTACTTCGATAAGTTTCTTTGTAAAATCCTCCTTCAGGGTGCGCTTCAAGACCTAGTTTTTCTCCTAATATTTTTGCTTTTTCGATCATCTCCTATTCGGCTATTCTTGCATTAAATCCTTTGAAGCCTCTATAAAGTCCCTCATGCAAAATAGACGCATGATCTTCATCTTTAAAAAATTGAAACTGACTTTTTACTTTATTCGCACTTTTCACTTCTTTATACAGTTTTTTAGCCACAGCCTTCATCACGCGGCCTTCATTACCCACAGCTACATAAACTGAAATTTCTTTATCAAAATTATCAGCTGCAAAAGCCGGCTCTTGTTCAAGTAAAGAAAAATTGTCATACCACAAGCTAGGGCTCACAATAAAATAGTGATTGAACAGCTCAGGTTTTTTATATAAAACCTCCGTAGCGAAAAGTCCACCTAATGATTGACCAATTAACATATCGGTTCCATTTGCAGGATAATTGGCTGCAATGTATGGCTGCAACTCTGTTTCAATAAATTGCATAAAAGCCGCAGAACTTCCCGTAGTTGGGTATTTTTTCTTGTAATCTTCATCGCTGGAAGGATAGGTAAAATCACGCTTTCTATCTACGTTTTCTATTTCTACCAAAATGCACTTTGGCATAAACTTGTGCCATGGATAGTTGCAAAACTGAAGAAGACCAGCTACATGCAAAAAGTCTTCATGAGCGGAGCCATCCAAAAGATAAATTACTGGATAAGTACTGTCTGCGCTATAGCCTTCCGGCAAATAAATATTTAGAGTTCGGCTTTCACCTAGCGCTTCTGATTGAATGGTTTCGATATTACCAATTACATACTTTTCATTTTCCTGCTCTTTATTTTCTAAAAAAAGTAAATCTTCCTGCGCACGATCGGGCATTCCAGACATACCCTCGGCCTTCATTACAATAGAGCGACTGCATAGTGAAACATGAAGCCCATCAGCGTGCCTAGTTGCATAAATCAGCCACTCTTCGCCCACGTTTGGCGAAATACCACAAGCAGCAGAAGACAAAGCTGTCGTAAAAACAATGTCATTAAGTTCCGCTCCTGATTTATAAAAATGACTCGCATTGAAGAAAACCATTTTGACTTCATCATCTTCCTCAATACCATCAATTACACCTGTGGCAATAAAGTCATAATGCTCATATTGCTTATTATCCATTTTACCAGGATTGGCGCAGGAGCAAGCGTAGGACGCAATAGCGCTAATGAAAAATGCAAATGAAAATAAGTACTTCATGATGATTGTATTGAGCAGTCAAAAGTAATGGAACAAAAAGAAAAGGCCATTCAGTCATGGCCCTTCTCTCGTATTAAATATTCGGAGCTTTACAACGCACCCTCTTTTATCTCATCCACCACATCAGGGTCGAGCAATGTAGAAGTATCACCAAGGCTTGAAGTATCACCTTCTGCAATTTTTCTTAAAATTCTTCGCATAATTTTACCCGAACGGGTTTTGGGCAAACCACTCACAAACTGAATTTTTTCAGGCTTAGCTATTTTTCCAATTTCACCTACCACAGCTTCAATTATTTCAGCCCTTATTTTATCAGGGGTTTCTACAGGTTTATTGGTAATTACATAAGCATAAATGGCTTGGCCTTTTATATCATGTGGATAACCCACAACCGCACTTTCCGAGACTATTTCATCTAATGAATTAATGGCATTTTCAATTTCAGCAGTGCCAAATCGGTGGCCACTTACGTTGATTACATCATCCACACGACCAATTATTCTATACATTCCATTTTCATCGCGCTTGGCTCCATCACCCGTAAAGTAGTATCCTTTATAGGTATTAAAATATGTGTTTTTGCAACGCTCATGATCACCATAGGTGGTGCGCAAAATACTGGGCCACGGATGCTTTATAGCCAAATAACCTTCCACTCCATTTTCTGTAATCTCTTTCCCTTCCTGATCTAAAAGCACCGGCTGTATTCCCGGCAAGGGGTAGCCCGCATGAGTAGGATTCATTGGTGAAAGACCGCCTAATCCTGAAATCATAATTCCACCTGTTTCGGTTTGCCACCATGTGTCTACAATGGGAGACTTTTCTTTACCCACATGAATGTGGTACCATTCCCATGCTTCCTGATTGATAGGCTCACCCACGCTTCCCAGCACTTTGAGTGAATATAGGCCATAGCTCAAAACATGATCTTCACCACAGGCCATAAGCGCCCTGATTGCTGTAGGTGCTGTGTAAAACTGATTCACACCATGCTTGTCTATTACCTGCCAAAAACGACCTGGGCCAGGATAAGTAGGAACACCTTCAAACATTAAAGTAGTTGCGCCATTCAAAAGTGGGCCATAAAGAATATATGTGTGCCCGGTAATCCAGCCGATATCAGCCGTACACCAATAAATATCGCTTTCATCATATTGAAAAACATTAGCAAAGCTATATCCGGCATATACCATATAGCCACCACAGGTATGCACCACTCCCTTTGGCTTTCCTGTGCTTCCGGAAGTGTATAAAATAAATAACATATCCTCAGCATCCATAGGCTCGGCAGGGCAATTTTTATCTACAGTTTCAACTTCCTGGTGAAGCCAAAAATCCCTGCCTTCTTCCATTTTCACATTCCACTGGGTGCGTTCAGAAACGATCACCGTTTCTACAGAAGTACATTCTTTTAGCGCCTCATTCACCACAGCCTTTACGGGAATTTCTTTCGTGCCACGATACAATCCATCTGCAGTAAGCACCATTTTGCATTGACAATCATTGATGCGATCAGCCAAAGCACTAGCCGAAAAACCTGCAAACACCACCGTATGCACAGCCCCTATTCTGGCGCAAGCCATTACGGCTATAGCCAAATCAGGAATCATGGGCATATAGAGCGCAATTCGATCACCCTTTTTTGCACCATGCTTTTTCAGCACATTGGCGTATTTGCATACTTCTTCATGAAGCTCCCGGTAAGTAAGGCGAACAAATCTTTCTTTAGGGTCATTTGGCTCCCAGATAAGAGCCAGTTTGTTGCCACGTTTTTCTAAATGGCGATCCAGACAGTTTTCCGTGATATTTAGCTTACCACCTTTAAACCACTCCACTTTTGGAGTTTCAAACTCCCACTCTAAGGTGGTATCCCATTTCTTTTGCCAAAGAAAATTCTCAGCTATACCAGCCCAAAACTCGGCTGGGTCATCTATACTTTTTTGATATTCAGATTTATATTCCTCAAATGAATTGATCCGATAGGACATATAATATGTTTTATAATTATTTCAATATTTTGCTTAAAGCTAAAAAAATGAGCGCTTGTGCGGATTTATCCTACAAAACAAATGCTCATTTTTTATTAATCTTCAAGATAAGTCAAAGGAGAAAGGTTGGCTGCTTCCCCTTCAGAAAAAAGATGTGATTTAACGAAAAACCTTTTACCCATTGGGATTTCTAATGAAAAGCTAGAACCTCTCCCATTCGTAACATCAACTTCAAGCTGGGTGTGTTTCCAATATTCAAATTGATCTTTGCTCATCCAGAATTCACAACCCGCAATGGTGCCCAAGCACACATCACTACTTCCTATTTTGAAGTCTCCTTTTTCGAAACACATGGGTTGAGAACCATCGCAACATCCTCCGCTTTGGTGAAACATCAATTCACCATATTTTTCCCTCAACTCATCCATTACCTTTTCGGCTTCCTTTGTAATTAAAACTCTGGGCGTAACCATAATTTTTGTTTTTGATTATACAATAAAAGCAAGACGACCTCAGGTAGCAAACTGCTACCGAGGTCGATGTCTCACCTAACTTAACAACAAAATATTTTGAAGTCTAAAAGAAGCCTAATTTCTTCTTGTCATAAGAAATCAGCATGTTTTTGGTTTGACGATAATGATCGAGCATCATTTTGTGATTTTCACGGCCAAACCCAGATTTTTTGTACCCACCAAACGGAGCATGAGCAGGATAAGCATGGTAATTATTTATCCAAACACGGCCCGCCTGAATGGCTCTTGGTACTTGATAGATTTCATGAGCATCGCGTGTCCAGAGACCTGCCCCTAATCCATACATGGTGTCATTTGCAATTTCTATTGCTTCTTCTGTAGTTTTGAAAGTGGTAACGGCCACTACAGGGCCAAAAATTTCCTCTTGGAATACGCGCATCTTATTATGCCCTTTGAAGATGGTTGGCTGCACATAATAGCCTTCTTCAAGTCCACTATTTTGTGAAAACTTAGCGCCTCCACAAAGTACCTGAGCGCCTTCTTCTTTACCAATATTTAGGTAGCTCATAATCTTTTCATACTGATCATTTGAAGCCTGAGCTCCCATCATTGTAGAAGGATCAAGAGGATTCCCCATTTTGATGGCTTTGGTACGTGCTATTACGCGCTCCATAAACTTGTCGTAAATATCCTCATGCACCAACATTCGAGACGGACAGGTGCACACCTCACCTTGATTTAAGGCAAACATCACGGCTCCCTCTACTGCTTTGTCAAAAAACTCATCATCCGCATCACCTACTGATTTCATAAAAACATTTGGAGACTTACCTCCCAACTCCATTGTCACAGGTACTAAGTTTTCCGATGCATACTGCATAATCAAACGACCTGTTGTTGTTTCTCCTGTAAAAGAAACTTTGGCAACTCTTGGTGAAGTGGCTAAAGGTTTTCCTGCCTCTGGACCAAAACCTGTAACTACATTTAAAACTCCCGGAGGAAGAATGCCATCGATCAACTCCATAAGGCACATAATGCTGGTAGGCGTTTGCTCGGCTGGTTTTACCACTATGCAATTTCCTGCGGCTAATGCCGGAGCTACTTTCCATGTGGCCATTAATAGAGGGAAGTTCCATGGAATAATTTGACCAACAACGCCCAATGGTTCGTGCAAAGCGATGCTCACCGTATTTTCATCATGCTCAGAAATAGTGCTTTCATCAGCACGAATAACTCCGGCAAAGTAGCGGAAGTGATCTATCACTAGAGGCAAATCTGCCGCCATACATTCACGAATAGCCTTTCCATTATCTATAGTTTCTATAGTGGCCAGATATTCTAAGTTATCCTCTATTACTTGTGCTATTTTATTGAGCATATTAGATCGGCTTGCCGCTGAAGTCTTACTCCATGAAGGAAAAGCTTTATGAGCTGCATCCAATGCTAACTCAATATCTGCTTTGGTACCCCGGGCTGCTTGAGTAAAAGGTTGTCCATTTATTGGGGATATATTTTCAAAATATTCACCATTGCTTGGTTTTACCCATTCACCTCCAATGAAGTGCTCATATTTTGGTTTAAACTCAACTGATTTCCCAACAAAGGGAAATGATGCTGTTGCTGCTTCCATAATTTCTTCTTTTTGATTTACCCAATTTTCTGAATTTATTTCCCAGATGAAGTGGAGTATCTTATCAATCCATAGCACAATCTTCCCAAAGGTTTATTCACATCAATAATGCAGGTCAGAATTCAATATATTAGCTAAATAGCCATCATCTGTAAAATAGAAAAGCACCATCGTGGAATATATAGTTCCTTATAAATTGACTGACATCGATCAACTTCACTCATTAGTGGAGCACCGTTCTAAATTCAGTCTTGATTTTTGTGAACTTAACGTGTTTGAAACTCGCCAAAAGGCCTCAGATTTCAATCTGAAGTTTGATGGATTTACCATCACCTCAATGCTTAGGGGAAAAAAAATAATGCACCTGGACGGCTTTGATGATTTTGAATATGTGCCTGGAGAAACCGTGGTAGCACCAGCCGACACGCTTATGCGAATTGATTTTCCTGAAGCAGAAATGCGCGCACCTACACAATGCACTGCCTTGGTGATTGACAACAGCTACCTTAGTCAACAAGTAAATACTATCAATGCTTCGTGGAAAGGCACCCGCATTAGTCAGCCGGAATGGAAAGTAAATCCAGATGAACTGATTATTAAAAATAATAGAGCCCTGGCAAACACAAGCTCACGGCTACTTGAGGTACTCACCAGCAATGACCCCTTTAAAGAATACCAGGCTGACTTGATGCTGAGAGAATTAGTGCTTCACATGCTGAAACTTCAGAATCTTGGTACCCTGCAGCGTGATTACCGCTCAAATAGCAATCGCTCACCATTTGATGCAGTACTTAACTTTATCGTTACTCACCTTAGCTCAGATATCAAGATTGAAGAATTGTGCAAAATTGCATGCATGAGCAAATCCACATTTTATCGAGCCTTTACGGATGAGTATGGAGTTACCCCTGTTCAGCTAATTCTTGAAGAAAGGCTAAAGTTTGCCAAAAGTCTTCTTAGTAACCATCAAGAAATAAGCATCAAAGAAGTAGCCTATGCCGCTGGCTTCAACGACCCCAACTATTTCACAAGAGTTTTTAGAAAAATGGAAGGTGGCACCCCGAGTGAGTTCAGGGAGAGATTATAGCTATTCAAAAACTAAAACTTGAAACGTTAGTTTATCGACCCGGTCACCCTTTTCATAAAGTCATTCATAGCGTCTTTGCGCGAAGCTCCCTCTTTTACTTGTTTCACTACTTCCAGTGATCCATAAAGATTCGATAGAATTTCTCCGATTACGTCCAGCTCTTCATCCTTTATTCCTTTCGCTTCCGCTAAATGCTCAAGTAACTCGATAGTTTCTACTACCCAATCCTCGTCATTTTGATCAACAAAATCTACTATATGCTTTATTACCGGTAACCTCATTTTTGTTCGCTTTGATTATACCGCAAACATATATAGCTAACTTTTATTGGAAACGATATTCTAATAGCAAATTACTATGTATTGATTTTTGGTATTTACTAAGTCCTTAACGAGAAACACTTTACTCTTCCAAGGTAACCACACTATATTTCGCAACTGAATGTCTGTTAGACTCTAGAGTTTGTAAATAGGCATAAATAGCCTCCAGGTCTTCATCTTTCATGTATGCGTAATAGCCCCAAGGCATAATGGTGTTATACTCTCCTTTTCCCACTTTATGTGGAACAAAGTTTTCTCCATAAGCATTGAAGCGATCCACAAATTCCTGAGAGCTCCACATGCCAATTCCTGTTTCTTTACATGGAGTAAGGTTGGCTGACCGACACACCACACCATTTGGCATTACAAATTCAAAGCCTCCAGCCAGTTCTAGCTCGGTGATAAATTCCCCTTTTTCTTGTGGAGTATGACATTCCGCGCAAGCGGCAGCAGTCAACATATACTTACCATGGGCTATTCTATTGGCTACGGTGGTCTTTTCCATTTTCTGCTCTTGCTTCATTGGGATGGTATTCACTATCAGATTAAGTGGAAAATCCAGTTCTCGTTTAGGTATTACCGAAACTACTGGAGGGGTGCTTCTTAAGTAAGCAATTACAGAATAGATGTCCTCGTCAGCTAATTGCCCATATCTCAAATATGGCATAATGGGAAAGAGGGCATTTCCGTCTCTATCCACACCCATGGTAATCGCTCGGTAAATCTCACCATCAGTCCAATCTTTTAGGGCATAAGGGGTGATATTGGGTGCCACCAGCTCACCATCAAAACCATTATGGTGCCCCCAATGTTCGCCTCCGGCACCTCTGGTTCCTTCTACGACTGGGCCGGCAAATAAAGAAAAATCTCGCTGAGCATGACAATCCATACAGCCCATCACTGAATTAGCCAAATACCTGCCATGCTCCAACCTCTCAGGGGTTGACTCAATTACAAGGTCTGGGGCATCACCAACATTGGGAAGGGCTGTTTTTACATAAATAAAACCGCCCAGTAAGACAAGAGTAATGAGTACACAGAGTACCCCTATAATTTTAAGGATTCGCATTTCGGTTAAGTTTTGGTTTGGTCTATAAATTTACCAAAAACTAAGAATAAATAGTTTAAACCAAAAAAAGAAAAGCCTGAAAACCAATGGCTCTCAGGCTCCTAGTTGATGTATCAACATCTGTTCAACCGCATTAAAAACTCAAATTTCAATCTAAAATGGATACTTATTTTCAGCAATCACCTTGCCTGCAATACGCTTCCTTGTTTCTTTTACATTAACAGGGTTTTGCACTTTCGTAAAACGCTTCAAACCCATTAGCAACATACGCTGCTCATCACCTTCAGTAAAACTGTAAATAGCTTCTCGTCCGGCTTGGCCCACTTTTTCTATGGCGAAATGAAGATTTAAACGAGCCATATCGATTTGATTAGCAGCAGCATCCTCCCCATTTTTATTGGCTAATTTCTCGGCTCTTAATATTGCACTTTCAGCAGCGTACACCTGAAGCAACATATCAGCCGCATTCATAAGTAATTGCTGCTCATTTTCTATTTCTATTGTAAACTTCTCCACAGCTTTTCCAGCTACCATCAAAAATGCCTTTTTAAGCTTCTCCACCATTTCTTTCTCTTCTGTAAAAAGAACAGAATAGTCAGGTGTATCAAAAGAAGGGATAGACATCAACTCACTACCAATTTTCATGGCCGGAGTCATCAAGTCTACTTCACCTTTCATAGCTTTTTTAAGAAGCATCCCTACGCTGTGCATGCGATTAATCTCGTTGGTTCCTTCGTAAATACGGGTGATACGAGCATCGCGATAAGCAGCTTCCATGGGCGCATCAGCACTGTAACCCATACCTCCATATATCTGTACACCCTCATCTACAACAAAGCTGTTTACTTCAGATCCAAATACTTTCAAAATAGCGCACTCGATTGCGTATTCCTCTACTCCTTTAAGCTTCGCTTCAGGGGCACTCATGCCTCCTTCTTGTAATCGGATTATGTGATTCTCTACATCCTGACCTGCACGATAAGAAGCACTTTCTGCTGCCCAAGTAAGAGTTGCCATATCAGCCAGTTTTTGCTGAATGGCTCCAAAATTTGTGATACTTTGACCAAACTGCTTGCGCTCGTTACCATATTCTACTGAATGAGTAATCACGCGCTTATTAGCATCCAAAGTAGCCACAGCTAATTTTATACGCCCATAGTTCAAAGCATTCATAGCAATTTTAAAACCACCATTTCTTTCACCCAGTAGGTTTTCTACAGGTACCAGCATATCATTAAAAAATACCTGCCGCGTAGAACTTGAACGGATACCAAGTTTATTTTCTTCTTCTCCAAAGCTTAAACCTTCGGTACCTCTTTCTACAATAAAACCAGTCAAATACTTGTCATCTTCAATACGGGCAAACACAGTAAAGATGTCCGCAAATCCAGCATTTGAAATCCAAATTTTCTGTCCATTGATTTTATAATGTTTACCGTCAGCGGTTAGCTCAGCTTTGGTCTTTCCGCTATTTGCATCACTACCAGCACCTGGCTCTGTAAGGCAGTATGCTCCCATATATTCCCCAGTTACCAGCTTAGGCAAATACTTTTTCTTTTGCTCTTCATTTCCATATAAGGCTATAGGCAAGACACCAATACCCGTGTGCGCTCCATAAGCCGTAGAAAGCGAACCTGTAACCCCAGATATCTTATCTGTCACCAACATAGAAGTATTGAAATCCATACCCAATCCGCCATATTCTTCAGAAACCGTAATTCCTAAAAGTCCAAGCTCACCCACCTTTTTCATTAGCTCTTCAGTAAAGGTATAGTCCTTTTTCTCAAAGCGCTCACGATATGGAACCACCTCCTTTTCCATAAACTCGGTAGTGGCCTGAGCCATCATATTCTGTTCTTCATTAAAATCTTCAGGAATGAAAATATCTTCAGATTTGGATTCACGGATGATAAACTCTCCGCCTCTAAGAAACTTTTGTTCTTCTGCAGTTGTGGTTGACATGACTTATTTAAATTTTATGATTGCACTTCTTTTTCTAAACTTTAGAATTGAGCTTTCCAAAGATAAAAAAATAAACTATGCATGCATAATAAAAGCTTAAAAAAATGCCCCGGATTTCTCAAGGGCACATTCTCTATTTAAACCTCTACCAATGATAGGTGAGTCCTATTTGAAAATTGCAATACAGCTGTTGGGGTCGATACTCATTGGCTACTAAACCATACCTCAAACCTGCTCGTCCAAATACTGACCACTCGGGCTTTAGGTAAAAACGTATGGCTGGCTGTATTACGGCATCCATTCCAAATTTCTTTTGAATATCCGCTCCCTCCACCGTTCCGGTAGTGAGCTGATTTAGCACTACTCCTCCAAAAATATCTACAGCCAATCGGTTGAACCTAAAACGATGTCCAGCCATAATCGGCATTTCGATGTAAGATAATTTTACGCGTCTGTTTTCTGTTGTTTCAATTTTAGTGACGGTACTATCCAGGATAGTATCTGTAGAAGAACTTACCGTTGTAGTGGTATAACTCTTATCTGCCCAGTGCCCCGAGTAAGCCGAATCAATTACCCATGCAGAATCTTTTACCGTAGTAATTGTAGTATCCCAAACTGTATTGTGTGTGGTATTATAGTTTGTCTGCGAAGAATAATTAATAAACTCGGATAGCGTATTCATTTGATAATAATGTATACCCGTATTCAACAACAAACCTCCGCGCTGAATATCCACATCAACGCCAACTCCAGTGCCATATAAATTGCCACTAAAGTCTGTGCTATAACCAGCACCAACATTCAGCCCATTGAGGCTAAACCCTGCACTTCTAAGATTTATGGACTCAGCTGGAGTGGAAGATTCCTCATAATCACTTTGAACCAAATCCTGTGAATTGTCTTCACTTAGCTCTTCTTCATCATCAAGTTCTTCAGAAACCTCTTCAAGTGATTTTTCTATTTTTTCAGCAGGCTCTTCATCAATAGTTGCCTCTTCAAGGTTATCATCAACTATGAATTTGTCAGGCTCATTTTCATTTACCTCATTTTGAGAAGTCAGTACCAACTCTTCATTTTGAAATTCATTTTCATCAGCCTCAGACTCACTTGAACTCGACACCTCTGTATTCTCAGTTTCTGTTTTTACTTTTACTTCCTCCTCAACTGACAAAATTGACTGGCCCTCTGCTGCTGCTACTTCCTTTGCCTCATCAGCAGGATTTTCAACTACCAGAGATTCGTCAAGAGTTTTTGCATCTGATGCAACTACCTCTTTTGTAGAAATTTCTTCTGCCTTTTCAATGTTGTTATCACTTCCCTCCGTCTCTAGTCGGGTGCTAATAATTTTAGCTTCATCACCATTTTCACTTTGGATTGCACTTATCACTTCGACAGATTCTTGATTGTTTGCGCTGATATCAGCTGTCTGTTTTTTTGGCTCAATATTAGAAACTTCCACTACTTCATCCTGAGATTCTGGTTTTTCCGAAATGCTACTTCCTTTAGCAGCATCCCCACTATTGCTAACAGGTTCAATAATTGGGCTTTCCACTTGAACAGAATTATCACTAGAATTATTCTGCCCATCTTCGCTTGACGAATACATTAAATATCCAAAGCCGAGCACCGCCAAAAGAAGAACACCCAAACCAGTTTTAAACCATAGACCAATGCCCCCCTTAGGGTTGGCTATAGAAGGATGTGCCTGTATCTTCGCATTCATGGCCTCCCAATCACTTGCCTGGGGACCACTCAGCGGAGCGCTATCAACTTTGTCTGTTATTTTTTTCCAGCTATTGGCCATCAAATTACTTTTTTCAAATCGCTGTGTGCTTCTATCATCTTCTTTAGCTTAAGCTTTGCAGCTTTCAAATAGCGCTTTGTAGTGCGCTCGGTCACGTTTAGCTTTTCGGCTATTTCGCGATGCTGATACCCTTCTGATTCATAAAGGTTAAAAACCAACCTTTCATTCTCTGGAAGGTTAAAAATCATATCCTGAATTTCTTCGGCAGTGAGTTGCTCAATGATTTGCTCATGACCTTTCTTTAGGCTGGCAAATTCCAAGTCGGCATCACTATCTTTTAAATCTGTTTCTTCAGTATACGTTTTGTTTTTTCGATAATCATCAATTGCCGTCCGCACCATAATGGTAGATGCCCAAGCAAAAAAATCACGTGAATTATCGTAGCTCTCCAGATTTAGCAAAACTTTCAAAAAACCATCATTTGCAAGATATACCGCATCTTCCCTGTTGCGCTTGTAGCGCCTACAGGTTCTCATAAGATGCTCAAAACTCAGCTGATATAAATCAAACTGGGCTTGACGATCATTTTTGAGGCATTTCGTTATGGTTTTTTGCAGTTGCCTTTCCATCGGTTTTTTAAACAAATCCCCGCCTCCCTATAAAAGAGAGGCAGGATTTGCTAGGGGTAAGAGACTCAATTAAACTCTTAAATTAATCCAAAACTATTGAACCATCATGCGCACCGCTGTTTCTCCCTGTTCGCTTTTTACGCGAAGGATATACACACCGGTTTCCAATCCGTTCAATTTGATGGAAGAAGTATTTGGTGTGATGCTTTTTATCAACTGTCCGTTGATGCTAATTACATCTATTTGTTCCACACCAATACTAGCTTCCCAAGCAAGAGTTGCTTCACCATGTGTTGGGTTAGGGAATAAGTTAAATTTAGATTCAAGACCTATTTCTTTTTGACCAACCGTTGCAGGATCTACTACATTAATAGTAAAACCTTGCCCTGATGATTTGTAAATCAAATTACCATTGCTATCAAAGCCAATGGAATCACAGTAAGTGCTTGTACAGGTATCTGTTCCAGTAGCAGTTTGGGCAACAGAAACTATGGTTAAGCATACCTGATACACACCAGTATCACTATAAGTATGACTTGGGTATTGCTGATTTACGGTTGGCGAACCATCACCAAAATCCCAGCGGTAACCGATAATATTGGCCATACTATCTGTGCTGCTATTTTCCCAAACTACCACCTGACCGTTAAAATTGATGGAGTTTACAGAATCTACAAAGAAATCTGCTTGGCAAGAATGACTTGCTGGAGGTGGTGGAGTAGAACCTCCAACACAGATCGGAGCACATGCAGTCATTCGCTGATAGCAAACCGGTCCTGGATTAGTATTTGAAAAAATCCATAGGGTATCCTCATTAGGCCCTTCCCAAGAAAGACGGGTGGTTGTCCTAGTAATCCCATTATAGGACCAAGTATGAGTGACAGGGGTATTAATTGCAGCAAAATTAGAATCCCGTAAAGAAGCTGCTGTATATTGAAACAGTGGTGGAAGTGAGGGCAAATAAATCATCGAATCCACGCTAACTAATGCGTCACAAGCCGAAGGTACACATTGGACTTGCACAGAGCCTGTTGTAATAGCTCCGTTAAAGGCTTGCCTGAGTAGAAACGCAGGGTTCATTTGGCAATCAAATACCCCAACTACTACGGAGTCTGTGCTATTCAAATTACCATAACCAATGGAATAGTGCCCTACTGCATCTGTATAAGTATAATATAGAAAACTTGTCTCATCAAAAGATGGGCTGGAAGGGTTGTTTACCATATGTGACCCATAATAGAAAACGGCCACTCCTGGTATTGGCTGCGAGGATGCATCTGTAATTATTCCCTGAATTGTACCAGAAAGTTGCCCTTGCGCCATAAATCCGCAAAGCATAATGCTTAAAAAGCTGAATAATATCTTTTTCATAATTAAAGTTTTTTCATTTTTATGTTTTGATTAAAAGACCTTCACTACATACTACGCAGGCTTTCTATAAAAAGTGACATTAGGACATAAAAAAAGCGGCTGAAGCCGCTTAGTGGGTATTGGGTAATGGGTATAGAGTATTGAGAATACCCGTTACTCAATACCCACTACCTTTTCCCCGGTAAACCGGGGTCACATCATCTCATAAATTCCGGCTGCACCCTGCCCTGTACCTACACACATCGTTACCATTCCGTATTTTTTGTCGCGTTTTTTCAGTTCATTAAAAATCTGAACGCTCAATTTAGCTCCTGTACAGCCTAGTGGGTGTCCCATAGAAATGGCGCCCCCATTTACGTTAAGTATATCTTGATTGATTCCTAACTCACGCACTACCGCCAAAGATTGAGAAGCAAATGCCTCATTCAGTTCAATCAATTCGATTTGATCTAATGTCATTCCTGCTTGCTTCAGTGCTTTTGGAATTGCCTCTACCGGACCTATACCCATGATACGCGGCTCCACGCCCATTGCAGCGTAAGAAACCAAACGAGCTATTGGCTCAAGGTTTAATTCTCTCACCATCTTTTCGCTCATCACCACAACAAATGCAGCACCGTCAGAAGTTTGAGAAGAATTACCAGCAGTAACCACTCCACCTTGCGCAAATACAGGTCTTAGCTTTGCTAGCACCTCTTTTGAAGTATCTGCACGCGGGCCTTCATCCGTATCTACAATGTATTTTCTGGTTTGCTGTTTTTCGTTTTTATCAAGATAAGTTTCCTCAACCTCAATCGGTAGAATTTCATCCTTAAAGCGACCTTCCTTGATTGCCTTCAAAGCTTTCATATGAGAATTGTAGGCAAACTCATCCTGGTCTTCACGGCTCACCTTATACTTTTCAGCTACAGCTTCTGCCGTAAGACCCATATTATTGTACCAATCAGGATTGGTTTTGGCCGTGTTATAATTTGGGGTAACCTTATAGCCTCCCATCGGGATATAGCTCATGCTTTCGGCACCACCGGCAATTATACAATCCGCCATTCCAGCTTTAATTTTGGCCGTAGCCATAGCTATAGTTTCTATACCGGATGCGCAGTAGCGGTTTACTGTAACTCCAGGAACGCTATCCGTATCCAATCCCATGAGCGACACCAACCTTCCCATATTCAGGCCTTGCTCGGCCTCGGGCATGGCATTACCCACTATTACATCATCCACTCTTTCTTTTTCAAGAGCAGGCAGACTTTTCATCAAGTCTTTTATTACTGATGCCGCCAAATCATCAGGACGCGTAAAGCGAAATACTCCTCTCGAAGCCTTTCCTACGGCTGTCCTTTTTGCGGCTACTATATATGCTTCTTGCATTTTTTTTAAGTATTAAGTACATAGTATGAAGTACTGAGAAAATAACCCAACCACTTTATACCATGCTAATTATCTTACTTTTTCATTTACCAATTTGTACTGAATATTCTGTACTGAGTACTTTATACTAGTTTCTAAGTGGTTTTCCCGTTTGCAACATGTGCTGTATGCGCTCCATGGTTTTCTTGTTTGCACAAAGTTTCACAAAAGCTTCACGCTCCAAATCCAAAAGGTATTGTTCAGAAACTTCAGTAGCTTCACTAAGCGGCCCTCCCGACATTACATTTCCAAGAGATTCCACCATTTTCTTTTCATATTCTGAAGCGTATCCACCTTCCATCATTTGGTGAGCTCCAACTATAAAGGCTCCCAAAGCCTGCTTTCCAAGAACTTTTACATTCTTTTCTTTGATAGGCTTGGAATACCCTGTTTCTGCTAAAGCAATACATTTCTCCTTTGCGTCAGCAATCAGCCTGCGCTTATTCATGGTAATGCCATCACGGCCTTCTACCAAATAGCCAAGATTGAAAGCTTCAACAGCAGAAGTGGAAACTTTAGCCTGAGCTATTTTGATCAGATTTTCGCGATAAGCGTTTAGCTCTATATCATCTTTTACATAGCGATCTCCAGCACGTTTGGTAAGCTCTTTAGAACCACCTCCACCAGGAATCACACCTACACCAAACTCTACAAGTCCAATGTAACTTTCGGCTGAAGCCTGAACAGCATCCGCATGAAGTGTGGCTTCGCAGCCACCTCCAAGGGTCATATTATGAGGTGCTACCACCACGGGTACTGATGAATAGCGAATACGCATCATAGTATCCTGAAAGTGCTTTACAGCAAAATTCAACTCGTCATATTCCTGCTCTACGGCCATCATAAAGATCATCCCAAGATTGGCACCTACAGTAAAGTTTTGCCCTTGATTGGCAATCACCACTCCGCGATATTCTTTTTCGGCCAGCTCAATTCCTTTGTTGATTCCTGCTAAAACACCTCCCCCTAGAGAGTTCATTTTAGAATGGAATTCTACATTAAGGATTCCATCACCCAAATCAATTACCGAGCAGTCTTCGTTTTTCCAAACGGTTTTGCTTTCACGAATATGGTCGAGAATGATGAGTTCACGTACTCCGGGAACTTCTACCATCTTTTTATCAGGGATGGAGTAATAATGCTGAATGCCATCTTTCACTTCATAGAAGGATTTGAAACCAGCATCAAGCATTTCCCGAACCCAGCCTGCTACTTCATGACCTTCATCTTTGGCAAACTGCAAACCTTTTTCAACACCTATTGCATCCCAAATTTCAAATGGCCCGTGCTGCCAACCAAAACCGGCACGCATGGCTTCATCTATTCTAAAAAGTTCATCTGAAATTTCAGGAATACGATTGGACACATAAGCAAAAAGCCCTGCGAAAGATTTACGGTAAAACTCTCCGGCTTTGTCTTTAGCTCCAGCTAAAACCTTAAAGCGATCGACCACTTTGTCAATTCCTTTAGTTTGATCTAAAACTGGAAATTTAGTTTTGCTTTGAGACGTATATTCTAATGTGTCAAGATCCAAAGACAAGATTTCAGATTTGCCATCCTTGTCTTTTACTTTTTTATAAAACCCTTGACCAGACTTAGAACCCAGCCAATTGTTTTCCTGCATTTTATTTAAAAACTCAGGGAGCTTAAACGTAGTATTTCGTTCGTCTTGCTTTACATTTTCATAAAGACCATTGGCCACATGGATAAGTGTATCAAGCCCCACAACATCCGCAGTACGGAAGGTTGCCGACTTTGGACGGCCGATAACCGGACCCGTCAATTTATCCACATCTTCCACGCTCAGTCCTAATTCCTGAACGCTATTAAAAAGGTCCATAATTCCAAAAATACCCACTCGGTTTGCAATAAACGCAGGGGTATCTTTTGCCAAAACTGTGGTCTTCCCAAGATTCACATCACTATATTTCATCAAGAAATCAATCACTTGAGGATCGGTGTGCTTGGTAGGAATTATTTCTAAAAGTTCCAGATAACGTGGCGGGTTGAAAAAGTGTGTTCCGCAGAAGAATTTTTTAAAGTCCTCACTTCTGCCTTCCGTCATCAAATGAATTGGAATACCGCTCGTATTTGATGAAATAAAAGTTCCTGGCTTACGGTGTTTCTCTACTTTTTCAAAAACTTGCTGTTTGATATCCAAACGCTCTACAACCACCTCAATGGTCCAGTCGACATCTTTAATTTTATCAAGGTCATCGTCAAAGTTTCCGGTAGTAATCCGGCTAACGAAAGCCTTATCATAAATAGGTGATGGATTACTCTTAAGGGTGCTCTGCAAGGCGTCATTCACAATTCTATTCCTAACGGCCTTATCCTCCAAGGTTAAGCCCTTAGCTTTTTCCTTGTCATTCAGTTCTCGTGGCACAATATCCAGCAACAATACTTGTACGCCAATATTGGCAAAGTGGCAAGCAATGCGCGAACCCATTACGCCTGAGCCCAGCACCGCCACTTTTTGAATTGTTTGATTCATACTTCTTTTAAATAAATTTTTCGGTTTGTAATAAGCTCGTTGACTTTACTAATTACTTCAAAAAAGATTTCGAGCTTTTGTTCGGGGACAGCTGAAAAAATAGCCTCGTTAAACCTAACGACTGCCTGCTTGGCATCCGCCCGCTTTTCCAGTCCCAAGTCTGTGAGGTGGACTAAAACACTACGTCCATCAATCGGATTTTTCCTTCTCTCTATTAGCCCGCGCTCTTCCATATTCTTTAGAATACGCGAAAGACTAGTGGCTTCCATTCCCATCTTTGGGCCAAGAGAAGTTGAGGGTGTACCTTCTTCTTTATCAATATTAAGAAGAACATATCCTGTAGCCATGGTAGCATCATATTTAGAGGCCTCCTCATTATACATCTTCGCGATGCTTTGCCAGGTTCTCTTAATATGAAAATCTATGGTATCTTCTTGTTTCAATGGTATAAGGATTAGTGAAACTCAAATATAGCAAATTTTTACTATGCGCGCATAGTAAAATAGTGATTATTTTCCTACAATCACTATGTGCTGAAACTTAAAATCTAAAAGCCCTTTTATACCGAATAACCAAGTCCTATCGACTTGGCTCGTGGTCATATATATTGACGTATAAATCCTTATACATACTCATGATGTTTCTACGCTTAAGGCTAAGCTTAGGTGTAAGATGTCCTGCATCCACACTCCATATATCAGAAGTCAACTCAATTTTTTTCACTTGCTCTGAATGACCAAAGCTTTGATTCTTTTCACTTACCTCGCCCATGATGCGCTCGCGCACCTTTTCGTTGGACACTAAGTCTTTATTATCGTTAAAGCTAATTCCTTTCCTTTTTGCCCAACCTTTAAGAAACTCAAAGTCCGGCTGAACAATGGCCGCAGGATGTTTCTCACCTTCCCCGATTACCATAACCTGCTCAATAAAGCGAGATTCTTTCAGCTTATTCTCAATAATTTGAGGAGCAACATATTTTCCACCCGAGGTTTTAAACATCTCTTTTTTGCGGTCGGTGATTTTTAGCAAACGGCCATCTACCATTTCACCAATATCACCCGTATGAAACCAGCCATCACTATCAATTACCTCAGAAGTTTTTTCGGGCTGTTTATAATAGCCCATCATCACATTCGGACCTTTACAAAGCACCTCGCCATCTTCGGCTATTTTTACTTCTACATTTCGGATGGGCTCCCCTACCGTACCGATTCGCTTCAAATCCCAATTTGGACCATTCACTGCAATCACCGGTGAAGTTTCGGTAAGACCATAACCTTCCTGAACATTAAATCCTGCCGCAGAAAACACAGCGTTAAGCTTTGGGTTTAGCGCTGCTCCGCCCGAAACGATAGCTTCCACTTTTCCTCCAAGCGCTTCTTGCCATTTGCTAAAAATAAGCTTGCGTGCAATTCCTAATTTCCAATTATAAAAACCTGAATTGGTTTGAGGATCATATTTCTCACCAAGAGAAACTGCCCAAAAGAAAAGTCCCTTTTTGATTCCACTCAGCTCGTTTCCTTTAGCTATAATTTTATCGTATACCTTTTCAAGCAAGCGTGGTACAGCCGCAAATATCTCAGGCTGTACTTCTTTAATATTATCACCTATTTTTTCAATGGACTCCGCAAAATAAATTGGAATACCATTATAAATATATAGGTAGGTAAGCATCCTTTCGAATACATGACAAACCGGTAAAAAACTTAAAGCCTTGGCTCCCTTAAACACCGGAACACGCGGCCCACTATCAATCACATTAGAAACCAAATTATTATGTGAGAGCATTACTCCCTTTGGTTTTCCGGTAGTACCCGAAGTATAAATCAAGGTGGCAAGATCTTCGCTTTTTACAGCATCCATCCTACGCTGTAATTCGTCCTGATGCTTTCTATTCTTACCAATTTCAAGTACTTCCTTCCAGTTGCGAATTCCATCTTCTTCATTAAAAATGAAAATCTCCTTTAGGGTCGGAACTTTATCTTTTATGGCAATTACTTTATCGTAAAGTTCACGATCGGAAACAAAGCAGTACGTTACCTCCGCATCATTGAAAATGTAATTGTAATCATCACTGGAAATAGTGGGGTAAACAGGTACATTCACAGCACCAGCCTGCAAAATCCCCATGTCCATAATATTTCATTCATACCTGTTGGTAGAAGAAATTAGAGCAATCTTCTCATCTGGCTGCACTCCCATTTCTATCAAAGCACGGCTTATTTGCTCCGACCATTCTACATATTCTTGTGTAGAAACTTTCTTCCACGTACCATCAAACTTGGTAGTAAGGGCATCGGGAACGGGAGTATTTTGTAATTGATATCGAGGAAAGTCAAAAAGACGAGTGGGTTGCTTGAGGGTCATAATCTTATTTCAATTTGCTGCCTAAATATAAATAATTCGGCTAATTGTGGGATGGTTTCTTTACTTCGAAAACCTTTTCTCCACCCACAAAAGTCATTAGCACCTTAGTATCAGGAATCTTAGGTTTTGGCGCTGTAAGTATATCCTGATCTAAAATTACAAAATCTGCCCACTTCCCTACTTCCAAAGAGCCTTTTTCATTTTCTTCAAAAGCTGCATAAGCAGGCCAAATGGTCATTCCACGCAGGGCATCCTCGCGCGAAAGCACTTCCTTTGGGGTAAAACCACCTTGTGGGAAACCAGCCGTGTCTTGCCTAAAAACCGAAGAGTAAAATGTGCGAAGTGGGTCAATATCTTCCACCGGAAAATCAGTTCCAAGAGGCAAAATCCCTGCCGAATTTAAAAGACTTTGATAAGGATATGCTTCCATCATTCTTTCCCAACCCAATCGATCTTCGGCCCAATACATGTCAGAAGTTGCATGGGTAGGCTGCACAGATGGAATTGCGCCAAGCTCACCAAACCGCGTCACATCTTCCGGTGCCACAATCTGAGCATGTTCAATCCTCCAGCGGTGATCTTTTTTGCCTTCAAGCACTTCTTCATACACATTAAGCACAAGCCTATTGGCCGAATCGCCAATGGCATGCACACACATTTGCCAGCCGTTTTCTTTCAGCTTTTTGGCAGACTCTACATAATGACTATAAGGACTTAACTGCAATCCCACCTTTGAAGAATCATCGCTATACGGTTTCAGCATAAGTGCACCACGTGAACCCAAAGCTCCATCCAAATAAAACTTGAAACTACTTACGTTGAGATGATCCGTTTTAATAGGTCCATGATTTAGATAATACTCTTGCAAATAGGGCTTATCAGAAACCATAGCGTAAACGCGAAGTTTCATTTTCCCTGCTTGTTGCAAGCTATCAATAAGTTCAATTTGGCTACGCTCAAGCCCAGCATCTGTTACTGTGGTAAGGCCCGCCTTAAAAATATTTTTCTCCGCCTCTTTCAAAGCTTCCAACATATCCTCATTTGGCAAACTTGGCAGATCTACCAATCCCATGGCATTATCTACCAATATTCCCGTAAGCCGACCATCAGTATCTTTTTCAATAATTCCACCATTGATAATGGTTGAAGTATCAATCCCTGCAAAATTGAGTGTGGCTTGATTTACCAAAGCGGCATGGCCGTCAATTCTATATAAATAGACAGGTAGAAATGGAAACATTTTATCCAGTTTGGCTTTATCTGGAAAACCTTCCATTCCCCAATCATTTTGATCCCAGCCACGACCAATGACAAAGGTGAGTCCATGTTTCTTTTGAAAATCTTTGCATCGCTTTATGGCTTCATCGTATGATTTTGCACCAACAAGATTTACCCAGCGAAGCGTATTTGCATAACCCATAAAATGCGAATGTGCATCATTAAAACCCGGGTACACTGCTTTTCCTTCAAGGTCAATATTTTTTAGTGCTCTGTACGTTCTACGAATATGATCTAGAGTTCCTGTTTCAAAGACTTTCCCATCTTTTACTGCCATGGCATTAACTACAGTAAAACCAGAATCTACCGTGTAGATTTTTCCATTGTAAATAATAAGGTCTACCTGAGGGTGATCATCACAGGACCCAAAGATGGTTAAAACAAAAAGGAGCTTGAATATATGTCTTAGCATGAATTGCAATTTTGGGCAATTTAGTGAAGAGGAAGCTAAGAGCGATTTGAAGATTGTAAAATTTAAGGAAGAGATTCACGCAAAGAGGCGGAGAAGCAAAGTTTTCAGGAAAGAATTCCCCTTCAAAGTTAAAAGAGGTGGTTTTTGCGATCATCGGAAACAAAAGACGGGGTAGTTTGAAGCCATGCGTAAAACTAATTTTAGCTCGTAACACATAAAGTTTCTACCTACCCCGCCCTTCGGGCAGCCCTTCAAACATTGAAGGGAAATAAAAAACCACAAACAACAAACCTTTCGATTTGCCATTTGTGGTTCTAATATCTACAGTCTCTGGTCTACCGACTGCGGACTATGGACTAAAAGTCTACTTCAGCGACCCAACCATATTTTCAGGACGTACCCACTCGTCATACTGCTCAGCGGTAACGTAACCTAGATTAATAGCTTCCTCCTTAAGAGTAGTTCCATTTTGATGAGCGGTGTTGGCAATTTCAGCAGCTTTGTAATAACCGATTTTGGTGTTTAATGCTGTCACCAACATAAGGCTATTGTTAAGCAATGTCTCAATGGTTTTGTAATTCGGCTCAATACCTACGGCACAATGATCATTGAAAGACACACAAGCATCGCCAATCAGCTCAGCACTTTGTAAAAGATTGTAGGCCATCATTGGCTTAAATACATTCAGCTCATAATGTCCTTGTGTACCACCTACAGTAATAGCAACATCATTACCCATAACCTGCGCACACACCATTGTGATCGCCTCAGCTTGAGTTGGGTTTACTTTTCCTGGCATAATGCTACTTCCCGGCTCATTTGCTGGAATGATCAACTCACCAATTCCCGAGCGAGGACCAGAAGCCATCATTCGAATGTCATTAGCAATTTTGTTTAGAGACACAGCTAGCTGTTTCAATGCACCATGTGTTTCCACAATAGCATCGTGTGCAGCTAGTGCTTCAAATTTATTTTCTGCAGTAATAAAAGGAAGGCCGGTAAACTCAGCAATCTTTTTAGCTACCAACACATCATAACCAGCAGGCGTATTCAAACCTGTACCTACAGCAGTACCGCCCAAAGCCAACTCAGCAAGGTGCTCCAAAGTATTTCTAAGTGCTTTAAGTCCGTGGTTTAGCTGAGAAACGTAACCCGAAAATTCTTGTCCAACAGTTAGTGGTGTAGCGTCCATCAAGTGGGTACGGCCAATTTTCACCACATCTTTATACTTCTCCGCTTTCGCTTGAAGTGTGTCTCTTAGTTTTTCTACTCCTGGGATGGTTTTCTCAACCACCATCTTGTAGCAGGCAATGTGCATCCCTGTTGGGAAAGTATCATTGCTCGACTGAGATTTGTTCACATCATCATTAGGAGCGATGGTTTTTTCTCCTTCGCCAATTACCTTTCCGGCCAATTGATGAGCACGGTTTGCAATCACCTCGTTAGCATTCATATTGCTTTGAGTACCCGAACCCGTTTGCCAGATTACCAAAGGAAACTGATCATCATGTTTTCCTGCCAGGATTTCATCACAAGCCTGAGAAATCAAATCTCTTTTTTCGGTTTCCAACACACCCAGCTCACAGTTGGCATGTGCTGCAGCTTTTTTCAAATAAGCAAAGCCATATACAACTTCAAGCGGCATAGAAGCCGAAGGTCCAATTTTAAAGTTGTTTCTAGATCTTTCGGTTTGTGCTCCCCAAAGTTTATCGGCAGGTACTTTTACCTCGCCCATGGTATCCTTCTCAATTCTGTAATCCATCAGTCGATTGATTTATCTATTGTTTTTAAAATTCTAAAAAAAGCACCTACAACTGTGATGCGTAATACGATGTGATGCCTGAGGCGGCAAAAAGGCTGCTCAGCAAAATGGCCACAAAAATACCAGTGTAAGCTCCTACCTTCAAGTTTTTACCAAAGAAAAAAAGCAAGATGTTTCCTAAAAGGATAATAGCCGCAGCAACAATCATTGCCCAACCGCCATATTCATTTACATCATACCATATGGCATCGCTCTCAAAAGCTTTATCAATGCGGATTCCGTAAAATTTATTGGGGCCAATGTTTCTATTTACCAATGGAATAGAAATGCCAACAAATATCAAACTGCAGATGATGGAGCTGAAAAAAATAAAGTTTTTTGGACCTGTTCGCATAGAAAGGTTGGTTTAGGCTTTTACAAAAGTATTTTTGCTGTAAATTAGCAGCCCAAAATTAGAAAGAATGTTTACTAAGACTTTAGGATTTTTCATTTTCTTGTTCATCTTCTTGATGGGCTTCAGCATGTTGTTATTTCTTGGTGGGTTTGTAGGATACTGGCTTACGCTTATCGCAGTAGAAGCGATAAATCCGAAGTTGGCTCACAAAATGATTGGCTACAAAGAAGGAAAAGAGATTCGTTAAGAATCAATCCTCATTTATAATATTCGTCCTGGCAAGCTTTGGCTTAGCCAGGATTTTTTGTTTGTACCTGGGAGAGAATTAGACGCTAGACTTGAGATATTAGATTTACCCAGACTAGAATCAGAGGATCATTCCGGCCGAAGAGCCGGAATCTTTTAATCTAACTCGGAGATTCCAGATCTCCGCTAAGCTTCGTCTGGAATGATTCCCATTACTTACCCTCATCCCTAAAGATGAGTTCGAAATGCTGATAATCGATCTCTACTACCTCTCCACTCTTGAGTAATACACATTCTTATAATCATCGGTGAGCATGGCAAAACCTTCAAACTCCCCAACCTTGGCCAATTCGCCATTTATCAAAAGGGAGTCGCTTGGGTTTTGAAAAGGATTGCTCCAAACCCATAAATCTTTCGCTTCCAGAGCTTCACTTTTAATGGCTCCAACCAAAGATGCGTGAATATAACCTTCCTGCAGGTTAGGCGTTTCCACCCGATACCAGCTTCCTTGGGCACCAATCACTTTTACAGGATTTCCATTTTCCAATGTGTTTAATATGTCAGACTTGGTAGTTGGCTTATTTCTAAAATTAGCTTTAGCTCCTTTTATGTTCAACACAAAATCATCAACATTCAAATCAGAAATTTCCGCTTTTTGATTTCGATTATCCACCATAGGAAAAGGGTCGAAGGCACCACCAGAATAAATCCCAAAATGAAGATGGGGCGGGGTGAAGCGTGCATTACCTGTATTCCCTACCAGGCCCAAAGTATCTCCTGCTTTTAGCCTTTGCCCAAAACTTACCAACTGCGAATCTAAGTGCGCAAAATAAAGATTGAATCCACGCTCGGCATCACGAAGCCAAACTTGCTTACCGCCCAAGCCTCTATCCCGAACCGAGCTTACAACACCATCTACGGGAGCTAATACCGGAGTTCCACGGGCGGCAAAAATGTCGATGCCTTCATGTTTTCTTGCTCCTCCACCGCGAGGTGCTCCCCAAAAACTTTGAACTGAGCTGGCATCTTTACCATAAATAGGAAATACCGCATAGGTTGGCGCTTTCTCCACCGTAAGGGTAAGGTTACCTTCAGCAAAAAGCTCGGGCTGAATTCTCAAAATGTAGGTTTGGCTTTTTTTAGATTCAAAAGAATAGGAACCATCTTCCGAGGTAAACCAACCAACATTATTCAAACCTGATTCCTCAAAAATATCAGCAAACACCAAGCTGGAATCTTTAGCATTAAAATCCATTGACAACTTGATACTTTGACCGCGAGGTAAATTGAATTTCCAGGCAACTGCTTTTACTTCTTTGGCCCTGAATAAAGTTGAAAAGGCAAAAGGCACATCACTTTCCAGTGCTTCTACCAAAGACTGACTGCCTGAGGCCTGCCATGCTAAACCTACACTAGTTTTATAAAGTCCAGCTCTATCTAGCTTGCCACTGTATTCTTCATAGGCTGACTGTTTTCCCGCAAGGAAACTCAAGGAATTTCGCCCACATGATTGAGCTAAAAAAATAATGGTAACTATAAAAGTAAATTTCTGGAAGACTCTCGTTTTCATACTCCTATATCAACGAGAAATGTGGGGAGAAGGTTCTTTGACCACTAACCTAAAATCACAAAGCGGATTACTTCCTTTCAAAAAACCCAACAAATCTCTCACCCTTCGATACAACCTCCCGCTGGTCGGTCACTCAGGGCGACATCCGTCAGGCTGAGTTTTAAAAGCTGGCGCGAGCACAGCTTTTAAAGTATCGAAGCCTAATTTCGGAGTTGAACCACACTTCCCCGCCATTTCGCAGAGCAAGCTAACACAGTCCCTTCTTCCCCAAAATCACTTAGGGTGACATCACAAATTAACCATTCAACCAATTAATAACTAACCATTGCTCCCCTCTCCTTTCCAAACTACTTCATACAGATCACCTCTCCTATCAGTAAGCGTACGCACGCTACCGTGATTATGCAGCTCTTTTAGCAAATCCATATCTACATCAGCCACAATGGTCATTTCAGTGTTGGGAGTAGTTTCTGCTTTTATACAGTTGGTAGGAAAAGCAAAATCGCTTGGTGTAAACACAGCTGACTGAGCATACTGCATATCCATGTTACTCACTTTTGGTAGGTTTCCAACCGAACCAGCAATAGCCACATAGCACTCATTTTCAATAGCACGCGCCATACTGCAATTTCTTACACGCATGTAGCCATTTTGGGTATCGGTAAGGAAAGGAACAAACAGAATTTGCATCCCTTCATTGGCATATATTCGGCTTAGTTCAGGGAACTCCACATCATAGCAAACCAGGATCCCAATCTTTCCGGCATCGGTGTCAAAGGTTTTTATACGACTTCCTCCCTGCATTCCCCAAGCTTCTTTTTCAGAAGGTGTAATGTGAATTTTATCATACGAATCCCAGGTACCATCACGCCTGCAGAGGTATGTAATGTTGTACAATTTATCATCACGCAAGTGCGGCATACTTCCCGAAATGATATTGATATTGTAGCTCACTGCTTTTTCCAGCAGCATATCACGCAAAGGTTCCGTGTAAGATGCCAACTCTCTGATGGCCTGTGAAACCCCCATATGATTATACGCCTGCATCAGCGGAGCATTGAACAATTCAGGAAAAAGGATAAAATCACTTTGATACTCGCTTACCGCATCTATAAAGTAATCCATGTATTCTACCAACTGCTCAAAGGAGCGCATCTCACGCATTTGCCATTGTACCAAACCAATCCTCACCACAGATTTGGTCTGATTAATCACCTTTTCTTTGGCCTCGTAATAAATGTTGTTCCACTCCATCAAAGCCGCATAATCATGGCTAGCCTCATCATCCGGCAGGTAATTTCTGATTAGCTTTTTCACGTGAAAGCCATTTGAAAACTGGAAGTTCAGAACAGGGTCGTGAACGCTATTACTCTTCACATTTTCGATATACTGCTTTGGCGTATATTCTTCTTTATGCTTTGAATAACGGCTCATTCGTCCGCCAAAAATGATACTGCGTAAATTGAAGCTTTCGCAGATTTCCTTACGTGCATCGTATAGTCTTCGCGCCAAGCGCATACCGCGATACTCTGGGTGCACAAATACCTCTATTCCATAAAGCACATCGCCATCAGAGTCGTGAGTATTAAAAGTGTAATTGCCCACAATCTGCTCGTAGGTATGATTGTCTCCATATTTATCATAATCCACAACTATGGAAAGCGCGCAGCCCACCACCTTATCATTCACACAAACGCAAATCTGCCCTTCCGGAAATTTTTCCAAAAGCAGCTGAATATCCTTTAAGCGCCACGGATCATCATCATAATCAGTGTATGCTTTTTCCATCGCAGCCTTCAAATCACGATAATCTTCAACTTGAAGATTGCGCAATTCGATTTTCATTTCTTGTGATTCCATTCTTTGTGTGAAGGTTATTATGTTATAAGTTGAAGGTTAAATGTTATTGGTTTATGGTTTGTGAATTTTCAGATTCTCGAATCTTCAAATAGAAAATCATCTACCAATTCCCCATGGTATTCGGGCGATTTCACCGTCAACATAGTTTTTAAGTTCGGGAAAAAAGCGAGCAAATTCGTCTGCAAATAAATCGTAGTCATCAAACATTTGGGCAACGGCAGCTTTCATATCATTTTGAAAAGACGCTCTTTTACTCATCCCCATGAATACTCTTTCCAACCCATAACGGTTGCCATAGTTCACCAGCCAATTTCCATTTTCCATATAGGGCAAAATGCGCTGGACACCTTTAGGCAATTCATCCCAACGCCTATTAAAAAGGTCATAAGCGTTGGCCGCAAATTCCTCTAAAGGAACATCAGAATATTGGTCGAAGTTTTTTGCCAAAAAATGATCGTACAAAATGTCTACTACCACAGGGCTATACTTGCTTTGTGTTGGTCTTAATCGCTCCTTACTCTCTTCTACTATCGAGTGATTATCGGTAAAAAAGTCAATTTTGTGATGCAGCTTAATGCCTTCTACTACCTCTGGCTTAAACTGCCCATACTCTGCACTCCTTACGGAATCAGCAATAAAATTGCCGACCATAATATCATCGTCATTATTGGAAAGTAAAAGGTGTGCTAAAAAATTCATGGAGTAAATGTACGGTGAGTAAAGTGTATTTCAATCTACCAGTACATTAACAAATACTATGCGGAAAGTTTCGGTCCTTCCAATACTGCTAATAGTTCATTAATGCTTATTAATGCGATAAGAATAATGTGAAATTTCCTCAGGAAGAACTAAAGAATCTGATTCTAAGAACTGAATTGAAGGAAAGTTTAAATTTTCACATTCTCCTGGTTTAAGTAAAAATCGATAAGTTGATCCTTTTACATAATCTTCATATACTTCAATTCCTAAACTCTCATTATACTGAAATATCATTTTTGAAATATGTTTGTCATTTTCAGAAAAGCCAACCGTCACCTCATTTATATCACTTTGCCAAATAGTATCACCATGCTCGGTAGCGTACCTTATCATCATAATGAAGTTTGGTGGTGCCCAGAAGTAAAACTCATCATCTTGAAATTGTCTATACTCAACAAATCCAATGGTATGATTTACCACGATACTCATTTTATTTGAGGTCATAGACTCAATAATCACCCCATGATCTTCAAAGAAATAGATTAGGCTATCATCCGTAATTAAAACTTCACCTAGCAAAGGTTCCATTTTCATATCTGGAGTCTCGGCTTCAATGGAATGTATACAATTAAAACATCTTTGAGAAAAAAGAGCTTTAGTGAATTCGTTTAGATTTGCTTGACCAAATGCTGAAAGACCTAATAAAAAACTAAAAGTCAACGTAATATTTCTCATCTCTCTAAATAACTAACAAACATCACTCAAAGTTCAATACCCCATCAGAACTTATCTAACCACCCCGCCCTACGGGCACCCTCCGATAGCTATAGGAGCAAGCTCTTCAAACATTGAAGGGGAATACTGTGCGTAGAAATATATCCCCTTCTATTTCTTATTTGGTTTAAAAACCAAAGACAGCAACAAGTAAAATGGAATGATAAAAGCCAATGCACGAAAACGGAAAATCACCAGCAGCAAAACTATTCCCAGTAAGAGTATAATCCGGCCTTTGTTTTCTTTCCACTTCGTGTTTTTCACTTTTAGCGACATCAGCGGAAGCTCAGCCACCAAAAGAAATGATGTGATGATGGTAATGGCCGTTAATAAAAACGGGTGAAGGATAATATTCTGAACCGTTTCATTGTCTGTATAAATTCCCATCAAGCCGATAGAGTACAAAAACAGCGCGTTTGCAGGAGTAGGCATTCCAATAAAGTAATCCGCCTGGCGAGTATCAATATTAAATTTTGCCAATCGCAAAGCTGAAAGCAAGGGAATCAACAAAGCTATGTAGGGCAAAAAATCAGGGCTTGGCTCACCGCTCAGGTAAGACATTTGAAACATTTTGAAAACCAAAAAACCAGGAGCCACCCCAAAACTCACCAAATCAGCCAATGAATCCAACTGCTTTCCAAGTTCGGAATGCACTTTTAGAAGACGAGCGGCAAAGCCGTCAAAAAAGTCAAAAACCTGAGACATAGCCATAAGGATGGCCGCCTGTTTATAATCACTAGAAAAAATGGACACGATGGCCAACAAGCCGCAGGCAAGGTTAGCAAGTGTAAGTAAGTTAGGAATGAAGCTTTTCAAAATTGTAAATGGCTTTTAGGCAATATTAGTGCAAATATGAAGTTTTTAATGCGGAAATTGTCTGTAAGGACTGTTGAGTATATTTGCGAAAATTCAATACCATTTGAAACACCTAGCGCCCCTATTATTTCTCTTGCCCGCCTTGGCCTTCGGTCAGGCTCGTAAATACAGTAACGAATTTTTAAATATTGGTGTAGATGCCAAAGCTTTTGCTACTAGCAACGCGGTAATTGCCAGCGTAAACGATGTAACGGCTGCCTACTGGAACCCTGCCGGGCTTGCCAATATCACCGACTCCTGGCAAGGTGCAGCGATGCATGCCGAATATTTTGCAAGCATTGCTCAGTACGATTATATCGGCTTTGCAGCTCCTATTGATGACAAAAGCACTATCGGTATTTCTTTCATCCGTTTTGGGGTAGATGACATCCTCAATACCACCGAACTGATTGACAATAATGGCGATGTGGATTATGACCGCATCAGCAAATTCTCAACTGCCGATTACGCTCTGATTGGCTCTTACGCCCGCAAATCCGAAAAAATTGAAAACCTAAGTTATGGTGGTAATGTGAAAATCATTTACCGACACATCGGAAAATTTGCCAGCGCTATCGGTTTTGGTTTTGATCTTGGAGCTCAATATAAAATCAACAAATGGGAATTTGGTGCCAACCTGCGTGATGTTACCTCTACCTTCAATGCGTGGAATATAAATACCGAAGAACTTGAAGATGTTTTTCAACAAACCGGAAATGAACTACCCACCGAAAACCTGGAGCTTACCATCCCTAGTCTTTTGATTGGAGTTGGCCGTCAGTTTCAGCTCAACGAAAACTACAGCCTTAGGACTGAAGTTAGTGCAGCCTTCACTTTTGGAGGGCGTGAAAACACTTTAGTTTCTGCTGATTTCGGAAACATCAACCCCAATTTTGGAGTAGAAGTTGGCTATAGAAACTTTGTATTCTTACGAGGTGGTGTGGGCAATGTGGTTCGTGCCAAAGAGTTTACTGGCGCTACGTATTACAACGTTCAGCCCAACATGGGCATCGGTTTCAAATATCGAGGCATCTCTATAGATTATGCTTTATCCAACATCGGCAGCGCATCCGGCACACTTTACAGTAATATATTCTCGGTTAAATTTAACTTTGCTGACTTCAAAAGCAGCTAAATGTTTCAAAGAATACTGTATGCCATCCTCACCTCACTATTACTGTGGGTAGCTTGGCCGCCCAATAATATTACTCCACTACTTTTTATTGCCTTTATCCCCATCCTCCTTTTGGAGCGCAATCTTTCCCTTTCGGGGGAAGGTGGCACCGGCAAAAAAATATTTCTCTATTCATGGCTAGCCTTTGGTCTTTGGAATATTTTCACCACCTGGTGGCTCATCAACGCACATTGGAGCGGGCTCTTAATGACCACTTTGGTAAACGGAGCTTTGATGGCTTTGGTTATTACCATCTTTCACTTTATCAAGCGAAAACTTGGAAACCAGCGCGGCTACATCGCTCTTCCTTTCCTTTGGATTTGCCTGGAAATACTTCATAAAAATTGGGACCTCAGCTTTCCTTGGCTCAATCTCGGCAACGGTTTTACCGAAAATGTAGAATGGATTCAATGGTATGAATATACCGGAGCCTTTGGCGGCACCTTTTGGATTTGGCTCGTAAACCTACTTCTTTTTTCTGCCCTGACAGCATTTCAAAAATCTAAAAACTGGAGCAGCCTTGCACTAAGGTTGGTGCTCACTATAATTCCCGC
Source organism: Owenweeksia hongkongensis DSM 17368 (assembly GCF_000236705.1). Taxonomy (NCBI): domain Bacteria; kingdom Pseudomonadati; phylum Bacteroidota; class Flavobacteriia; order Flavobacteriales; family Owenweeksiaceae; genus Owenweeksia; species Owenweeksia hongkongensis. The sequence goes on from NC_016599.1 coordinate 1,769,716, forward strand.
AGTTTTAGTTCCTATTCAGCTTTCGCACCTCAGATATTCTAATTATGAAGAACAGGGTGAAGAAGCCAACATAGTGGTAGTGCAGCCAAGCATTGACACCTACACCGAAAAAAATATAATGTCCAATGAAGAGCAAGCCGTTAAGTTTTTGCGCCTTGGTAATTTTGAGATGGACAGCACTGTTGACTTTTTGGTTGGCCCGGAAGACCTTTTGACCGAAGGCACTTATATTGACAAACTCGAGGAAACCTCCCCATTAAAATTGTATAAAGCGGTGGTCGGTCAATATCCCAATTTGAATATTGTAAGTGGCGCCACTCTGTTGCAGCATTACTCCACCACTCCTACCAGCCCCACCGCTCGCGAATACAACAATACTGAAGCTTGGTATGATGTGTACAATTCTGCAATCATGATTAATCGTTATGATTCCATTCCTTATTATCACAAATCAAAACTAGTGCCGGGTGTAGAAATGATGCCGTTTAGCAGCGTTCTAAAACCTGTTTTGGGCAACCTAATAAGCAGTATGGGCGGAACAAGCAATGGTCTTGGATACCAAAAAAGCCGTGAAGTTTTCACTTCTGCTGATGGCCAATTTAAGGTAGCTCCGCTTATTTGCTGGGAATCAGACTTTGGCGAATATGTGACTGAATATATACGCAAGGGTGCCAATCTTCTTTTCATTATCACTAATGATGACTGGTGGGACGAGTCTCCCGGTTACATTCAGCATTTGCATTACGCTCGTCTTCGCGCTATTGAAAATCGCAGAAGTATTGCCCGTTCGGCAAATACAGGCGTCAGTTGTTTTATCAACCAGCGTGGAGATATCATTCAGCCACAGCCTTATAAAAAGCCTGTTGCCATAAAAGGAGTAATCAAAGCTAACACAGAACTGACCTACTACTCAAAAGCCGGTGATGTACTTGGCCGAGTGAGTTTATTCATCAGTGGCTTTATGCTTCTATTTGCTTTTGTAAAGGGGTATTTGAAAAAGGTGAATAGTTTGGCGCAGCGTTAAGGCTTAGTCGGGAATTTTCTGAGTTGGCAGTTGGCAGTTGGCAGTTGGCAGTTGGCAGTTGGCAGTTGGCAGTTGGCAAAGTTGTGCATTTGATTAAATTCACCTTATGAAGAGAACACGCTCACTTATACTTGCCTTCTGTTTTTTACCATTATTTCTTATTGGTCAAAATGAATCTCCACTTGAATTGATAGTTGGTGAGGTGCAATCTATTGTATTTGACCGTGCAGCTTTTGAAAAACGCGAAATTGAGGATAGCTTGAGAATTGAGCAGTGGAAAAAAGAACACGAAGCAGTGTTTGATACGGCTTCAAATGGTTCAATCATTACTACAGGCCCTTCCAAGTCGATTTTTATGCGAAGTCCATATTTAGTGGAACTTTATGTCAAGAAACAATTCACTAAAGGAGAACTTGAAAAGAATATTAAAGTCAGAGTCTGGACTCACGAAAATGCAAAGTATAGCTTTGAAGAACCCTTCACTTATGCCTTTGTTTTACAACAAAATGATTCTTCAGAAATTTACGAATGCCTTCATTTTTATGCCGTATTTAAAACCAGGTGGGGTGCCTATGCCGAACCTGTTCGATATAATGCAAAAATTTACCCTAAAGCCAGAAAAGCTTTCTTCAATTACAAACTTCTAAAAGAAGAAAACAAAACCCATTACCAACTTTTGAAGGATGAAGTGGAGTGCTGTATGGATCAGCTTGAAAAGCTTTAATCGAGTAAAATTTTCGAATGCCGAATTTTCAAATCCCTCATTTTCCCCAACTTGCTAATTCAAAATCTTCAATCTAAAAATTTTGCCCCGTCCTAAAAAAGGTTGACTAGTTAAACTTCTAAATTACATTTATATGAAGCAGCCAACAGAATATTTTTTGTTGGCTGTTTTGTTTTCCACCTTTTGAGGGTTATTTGTCGCTACTTATGTGCCTGGTTGGGTGCAAGCATATCTATAGATAGGTGAGGCCGAAGTTGGTTGTACAAAGCAATGGACTGATCGACTTGTCTTTTCATTTGGGCGCTATGGGTAAATACTTTATCCAGGCCGAACTCGTCTTTCAAAATTACATTTACCCTTTCTGCCACTGCATTTTCATAAGGATCGGATTCTTCCGTCATGCTGATTCCAATTTTGTTATCCAGCAGTAGTTTCGTGTACATAGCGCTACTGTACTGGAGGCCCCGATCGGAATTATGGATCAACTTTTCCTGATACTCTCTTTGGTTCAAAGCCCTTTGTAGAGCTTTAATGGTGGTGGTAGCACGCATATTATCAGCAAGTTCATAGCCCACTATACGCTTAGAGTAGGCATCTGTAATTAGGTGTAGGTACTGATGTTCATCTTCAAGTTCTAGATAAGTTATATCGGCAACCCATACCTGTTCTGGTCTTACAATCTCCAGCTCTTTTATGATATTGGGATACTTACGCATCCAATGTTTGGAGTTGGTGGTCTTGTGATATTTTTTGCGCTTCCCTATCAACAAGCCATGGTTTCGTAAAAGGCTGAACAGGTAATCCCGTCCCACCTTTTTGCCTTTTGACGCTTCAGCGGTATTCAGCATATACTGAAGTTTACGAGCTCCACAACGGGGCAGTTGTTGACGGATCCGCTGCACGCTCTGTAAAACATTTTGATGTTGTGCAAAAGGGGTAGAACGCATTTTTCGCTTATAATACGCTTGCTTACTGTAACCAAACAGTCGACACAGTTCCATGGTGCTCAAGGGGAAATGGGTCTTTATTTCCTGGACGGCTTGATGCCAGACTTTTTTGTAATACTGATATTTAGCTCTCGCTCAGCTATAGATATAAACTGTTTATAGGCTGACAACTCCGCATTTTTCTTGCGCAACTCCGCCTCCAGCCCTTTCTCGCGTTTTCGAAGCTTTGCTTCCAGCTCTTTGATATACTGTTTGTCCTTGTCTTTCATCGGTCTTCCTATACTAAGGTAGTTTGCATGAGACAATTTACCATACTTCTTTAACCACCTGTCTATACAGGAGTTGCCTGCTATACCATACTTGCGCTTGAGACTGGCTTTGGTGTAAAGCCCGGATTCAAACTCCTGTACAACCTGCCGCTTGAACGCTTCGCTGTATACTGATGGGGATGACCTGAAATTCCCATTTCCTTTTCTTGTTGACATAAATACTTATTTGGAGTCAACTTTTTCTAGGACGAGACACGGCAATAAAAAGCCCGCTCCAAATTACTCCGGAGCGGGCTCTACTATTTTAAATAGTATTTATTTATCTAAAGGATTACTCCTTCACCAAACGTCTTACGGTTTTTACTTGTTCCGTAGACACTTCTATCATATACACGCCTTTAGCCAAGCTAGAAATATCAATTGACTCAGTCATCAACTTATCCTTCTTCTCTTTGCTTACAGCTAGCACTTGCTTGCCTGACATATCCAGTATACGTACAGACACTTCGCTATTCCCTTCCAGGTTAAGCTCCACATTCAGTACATCTGTTGCCGGATTTGGATACAGCTTAAGGTTTTGAGAAAGTACATTCTCACCTAAGCTTACATCGGCATAAGTAATCTCCAAGGTATCGCTTCCACAAGCATTCGTCACCACCAAGGTTACGGTGTAGGAACCTCCGGTAGTATAGATATTGGATACTATCATTCCGGTATCTAAGCTTCCATCTCCAAAGTTCCAGGTGTACACATTACCGTTTCCGGTAGATGCGCTCGCATCAAAGTCATACATCAGACTTCCTGCTCCCGCTGGTACTCCGGTAAATGCTGCCACTGGTGCTCCTGTCGTTCCTGTATTAAAGGTAATCGGACCGGTAACAGCGCTCGTATCACCATCACAAACATTGGCCACATACACATCATAAGATGTATTGGGCATGGTGCCTGTAATGTAGTGGGTGCTATCATTTAGTATCAATGTACCCATGGTAGGCATGGCTCCTGTTGGGCCATAGCCTACTACAGTTGAGTCATTTGAACCATTCCAGGTGATTTCTATGCTATCGCAAGCAATCACATTGGCTGCTACATTCGTTACAGGGGTACAGGCTGATGGCATCGCATCATAAATACTGATGTCATCCAAACTATTATCTCCTGCACAGCAGCCATTGCTCACTACTCTAAATCTTGCACGGAAGTTTGTGGTTCCAATATAAGGTGCTAGATCTATCACCGTATCTAAGTACGCTGCTGATTGTGAGGTCTGAATACCTGATGAACTGGTATAGGCATGTACTCCGTTTATCCAGTTGGTACCGTCATACACATCTACATAAAAATCTCCCATCTGGGTTCCCATTCTATGCAGGTGGTACTCAAGCTCCGGAGCGTTCAGCTGTGAAATATCTACTACCGGAGAAATCAGCATCGATGAGTCTCCGCTTGTTCCATAAGAAACGTCCGCATTGAAAAACTGACCTCCTATGGCCGGATAAAGTGTATTATCTCCACTGGCTCCTGTAGAGGTTCCTGAGGTCGCTTGAACCACATTTCTCAAATCCCATCCAAAACCACTTGTGGCTGAAGTTTTCACCACAGTATTCTGAAGGGTCCAGCAGTTGTCTTCGCCTTCATAGAAACCGAGGGTATGATTCTCAAAGTCTTCGGATATCGGTGCCATTACGGTAACACATGGAGTGTTGAAACAATAAGGTCCTTCCCAGAAGCTGCTATCGGTAGCGCTACACATTTCTCGTACGTAGAAGCAATACTTAGAACTGCTCATCAACGTGGTCAAGGCTACGCTTGTACCGGTAACGGTTTGCTTGGTCCCTGCTCCTGGAGAGGATAAGTTAACACCATACGATACTTCGAAGGTATTACCTGTACTTGCTGCATGGGGGCTCCAGCCAAGAGTTGCACTATTTACTGTTATACCACTTGCAGTAAGGCTATTTGGCCTCAAGCATGTTGGGATCACCTCATAGTTAAACTCATCAATGTAGTACGTTCTGAACGTGGCATTATTTCCATGCATCAAAGCGATATAATTATCTGTACCATTATAGCCATTAGCTACAGTTATATCAGAAATATATTCTGTATAGGTATTGGTAATAGCGATCGTATCTATTGGACTAAAGGTGTTACCCGCTGATGGATCACTAACGGTACCTACTATAATTGAGTTTGGTGACAAGGTAGTGGTCACCATTGCATCAAATCGGATACGCTTATCGCCTGCAGTTAGATCTATAAACTGAGGGCTTATACCCATCGTAGTATCCTGATTGTAGTTGTAAAAACGCACATGGTTAGGACTAGTTTGGGGCGTACCCGGACTATACACCTCAAACACTGCAAAGTTTCCTGTTCCTCCTACAAAGTATGGAGTCCAGCATTCCGGAGTCTCTGTAGTGGTCATGTTATCAAAGCCTGTGTAATAAGATGCTGTAAATGGACTACAGTCGGTACAGAACACATAAGGGCCTGTCCACTGACTAGTATCACCAGGGGTACATACTGAGCGTACTACAAATTCATAGCACGTATTGCTACTTAATGTATCTACAGTAAGACTATCACCTGTGGTAGCTACCTTAGACCCACCTATTGTGGCTGTACCCTGATAAAATCCTTGAGGGCCATACCATACTTCATAAGACTGAGCTGATGGAGCCTGTACCCAATCAAACATTGCTGAAGTATCTGTTACTCCTACTGCATTCAAGCCTATTAGCTTAGGACATGACGGTGCATCCTCCACATAAAAGTCATTGATGAATAGATCTGGACCAAAGTCAGTGATGGCACGCATTTCAACAATCACATCATTTCCAGTGTATACCAATGGATTAAGCAACACCTCTTCTGTAATAAAAGTACCAGGGGTATTACTATTTCCTGCGCTAGGGTCATTAAAATTATTTGGTCCCTTCAGAGACAAAATGGTATCCCATACACCAGATCCAACTACTGAAGCGCGTACCATTAGCTCATCATCCGGGTAGCTTGTGCTATATAAGTGTGACCAATCAAACCTTACTTGCGCATCTTGAGTAATGCTAATCGGAGGTGATGTAAGCACTGCCTGACCTGAGGATTGACCCCAAAAGTTAGCTTCGGCATAATTATCAGTAGTACCCGTTACAAATAAGTTCCAGAACCACTGTCCGCCAACTGAATCCCAACATGTTGGGGTAACCGCATCAAAACTCTCATAATAAGGCATTGACTGAGCTACGCACGGTGTGCAAAATTGATAAGGCCCTATCCAAGGACTAAACCCATTGGAAGCACAGCTGTCCCTAATATAGAATTCATAGCATGTTTGAGCAGAAAGACCTGTTATCATGGTAGTATCTACATTGCCTGCTACTGAGTCTGTAGAAATGAAACTAGTGGTTCCTGGTGTAAAACCTACTGGACCTACTTCCCAATGGGTTTCATTACCATCACTACCTGATCCCCAATAAATATTAGCTGTGGTAGTTGAAGCTCCCGCAAGGCCTAAGGTATTTACCAATGGTGGGTTACAGGCTGGAATTTGCTCATACACAAAATCATCAATATAGATTAATGTAAAAGTACCTCCATTGCCATGGCGGAAAGCTACATACTGATCTGTGCCATTATAGCCGCTTGCCGCATCAAAAGCCACAACAAATAGGGAATAGGTAGCTGTAAGGCTTAACGTGTCAATTGGGTTAAATGATGTCATATCCATAGGGTCACCCATGGATCCTACAACAATAGTATTTGTCCCAAAAGAGGCCTTAGCATTAAACTGTATGCGCTTATCCGAGGCTACCATATCGCTAAACCTAGGACTAATAAATAGCGTGGTGTCATTAGGACCTGCAGGGTTTCCATTATAAAAATAGATATGATTAGGAGCACTGTTGGGGGTGCCAAAAGTATAGGTATAAGCCTGTCCAACAGTGGTTCTACCACCCGTTTGGGCCAAATTCCAGCAATATGGGGTTATGTTTGATGGATAATTATCAAAGTTGTCCGAATAAGGTGCTGTATAAGGTGAGCATGCCGTTCTAACCAAAATTGGCCCTATCCATATACTGGTTCCATTAGGGCCGCAGTCTGTACGAACGTATACTTCATAGTCCGTATTGGATTGTAAGCCGTGAATGGTATCAGGATTAGTAGTGGTTGACTGTGTACCTGCTCCTGGTGAAGCCTGAGTAAATCCGGGAGGTCCCCATTGTAAATCCCAAGTGCTTCCCGTTGGGTCATTCCAACTCATTACTACTGATGAATCTGAACGACCCGTCATAGCAAAACCTGTTGGCCATGGGCATGTTGGGGCCTCATCTACTACTACACTATCTATCGCTGCATCTCCACAACATCCGTTACCCGTTTGCTTAAACTGGATCATTACAGTATCTCCGGTGTAATTGGCCAAATTCACAAACTCCAATGACCAAGGGTCACTGCTTGAAGTTTGGATATCTCCCGTTACAGAATACTCACTTGTCCAGGTTGTTCCAAAGTCGTTAGATACCAAAACTTCCATATCGGCAATCGTAGCACCACTATATCTGTGCTGAAAAAAGTAAAGTCCTGGTGTTGTCAATCCACTCACATCAATTGGTGGCGTGGTAAGGAAAGCTTCATCATTTGCAGAACTACCTGATGCTTCTGCATACATAAAGTTTCCTCCGGTAAGATCCTGCAATGGACCATTACCACTGGTAGGACCTGTTCCTCTTGGTATCCACTTAAAGGGCTCTGCTCCTTGACTTACATCTGGTAAGGATGACCAGCATGGGTCTATAGTATTATTTGTATTACTTCCGCTGGCAAACCAGCTTGAAGTGCTATCAAAATTTTCATTGAAAGGGGCTGTAGCAACAACACAAGGGGTTCTAAAACTTATTGGACCCGTGGTGTCGCTGTATACACTTCCTGTGGGGCAAGCTGATACTATATAAGCTTCATAAGCTGTATTCGCTGACAAGCCCGTAATAGTTAAAGCCCCGGTTGTAGCGGGATTAGTAGTACCTCCTGTTAGTGGATTAAAACCTGCGGTGCCATAAGTAACTCTAAAATTAGAAGCTCCTACAGTATTCCAGGTCAGATCGGCACTGGTAGCCTGAATATTACCAGCAGCAAAATTATTTGGCTGAATCAAGCCTGTCTGAAGAACTTTGTTAATGGTATCATTACCATTAACAGTATCTGTTTGGCCATTAGGTGAATCCGTCCAAACTACAAAGTTATAAGGCGTAGCAGATGCAAAAGCGTAACTACCTAATATTATTTGAGCTGAAACAGAACCCGAACCTCCTGTGGTATCCAACGTGCCTGTGAAAGAATATGGAGTTTGAGCCACACCATTCACACTCCAGTTTACGGTAGCAGATGTCACTTGATTAACACCATAGTTTTGAATCGTTACAAGAACATTACTTGTGCCAGCACAAAAGTTAGTTGGCGCATCTATTGAAGTCACACCAACATCATTAGCAGACCCCGTACTTAATGGTGAAATCACGACCATACCATCACCAGTTTGAAATCCTGATACAGTTACTGGATTGTTTCCAGAACTATAGGAACCACCACCACCACCGCGGTGAGTTGTAGCTACTGTATTGGTTTGACCACCAGCACCACCAGAGTAGCCACCGCCACCTCCGGATCCACGCCAGCCTGAAGATATGGCGCCACCGCCACCTCCGAAACCACCGGCATAAGGCGTACTACAATTAACTGATAGTCCACCAACTCCTCCGTTCAAAAAGCTCAAACCAGACTCTGCCCCACCTGTACCACAGGTTCCTGTCATATCTCCATCGGTGAGAAAACCTCCACCGGCACCACCACGGTTATTACCATTTGGCACAGCTATTCCACCGCCATTTCCATTCATTCCGCCAGTACCGCCACCATTGGCACCAACTCCATCTTTACCAGCAGTACCAGCACTACCGTCACTGTCAGCGTGGGCTGTTCCTGGGTTTCCACCACCACCACCAGCTATCACTAGTGGTGTTACTTTTTTTCCCGTTGATGTAATTGTTGTTGAAGTAGGATCTTTGATAGTTACGAAAGAACCTCCTCCTCCTGAGGCAGATCCATCCATCCCATCAATACCTTCTTGACCAACTATAATAAAAAGGGTATCCCCTCCTAATAGCGAAAACTCGCCTGTCACAGAAGCTCCCTTTCCTCCAGAAACTCCTCCTCCTTGAGCTCCTAAAGCTTGAATACTATAGTATCCGCTTTGGGGCACTACCCAATACTGAACACCTGCATTGGAGGTAACTTGCCCTGCCAACGATGTTCCTGTATAAGCTGTTGTGATATCGGATTGACTAGGACCAAACTGCCCTGTAGCCCCTCCCGTGCCAAATGTGTATGCCTGTTGGGCATAACCCGTAATCCAGCATGATATTATGCTGAATAATAGTAATATTCTTTTCATAAATAAGGATTAAAATAATTAGAAATAGTACCACAATTATAGCAATTCTAAAACCCAATGCCAAAACACCTTCCTCATAACCAAGATTTTACAGTAGGATTTTTCCTTCCCTACTCTACCGACATTACTAAGTATTAACCCTTTAAAGGTACAGTATGAATTTTTGCTTTTAAAACACAATTATTTTACAGAAATGGAGCTTGACAACCCTACACATTTATCTTGTAAAAGTTTTCTTACTCCACTTTAACGTAAATTGATGAATCATTGCAATTGTTTCACTATCTATTTTTTCAATTGAGAATATCTGAACACAAAATGCTCTACTACTTTATATTACTTTCCTGGTAAACCTATTTTACTTAAGGCATATTGAGACTTAAATATATTTTATAAACCTCCATGAGCGTACTCTGATTTGCACAAGGAAAAGTCATAGGCATACTTTTCTGTTAGCAATTCTTTTTTACAAAAAAACCCCGACTCATCTATTCACACAAGTCAGGGTCTTAAAATTATTGTGCTTCTTAAAACCTACGGCACCCAAGTAATTGTATCGGTAAAGCCTTCCACCGTTTCGCCATTAGATTTATAATAGGTAAGATGGAAAACATGTTTTAGGTCTTCGGTGGGGAAGGTTCTTATTTGGAAAGCCATTCCAGCATGTTGTAAAATTGGTATTTCCGATACTTCTGACAATAACACCGTATCATCGAGAGCCTTATCCCACCATTGTTCCAAGTAAACAAATTCATTTAGAGAACTTCCGGCAAAATGATCCACATCCCAATTTGCGGAACTAATAACTCTTACTGAATCAATACCATATTTAAATCCTCTGTGGCCATCCTGAGGACATTCTTCCCTAGCCCAAGCGCTAGATATCAAATTTAATCCCGTGTTATTTGAAACCATGTAGATAATCTCAGCTGGATACACTACGAAATTAAACTCCTCCCCAATGGGAATCTCGTTATTCCAACTCCCCCAATAGTTAATTTGTAGTTCTTTGAAGTCAGAATAAGGAAGTGGATCTCCTTTACACTTAAAGCAGGCATCCACCACTAAGAGAACAGCAAGTAGTTTTAAAGTAAAAAGTAGGCGTTTCATTGTTTATGCAGTTTAGTTATGCGGGTAGCAATTCTACCACAAATAATCAAACGATAAACTTTAACCACAGGTTGGCATAACGCGAATAACTTTTCAAATCTTTAGATCTTCAAATCCTGAATTTTCCCCAACTTGCCTCAAACAATTTGAAAGCGCTTTTACATGGACTCTCTAAAAATATTGATCCATTCCCTTGAAGGAACTGAAATTAACAATATTCACATTGACATCAATCGAAATCTGATTCAGATTAGCACCCAAAGTTCTGAACATGAAAGCCACTCAATTACATTTGATAGTATTCTTCGATTAAATTATTTGCCTGACTTCACAGACCCTGGTACTTTGTTAATTATCGATATTGAATATGATTTCGATATAGTCGAGAATCTCGCAAAAAAACACCTAACACTTTGGCCGGAAGGCTCTCCTGCGTTGGCTAAATTTAATTTTGAGCAAGCACATAGAATACGAATGTTATCTGCCGATTTCGAACTAGAAGTGTATTGTCTAAACATAATCGAAAACACCCATGATTGATTTACGCTCCGATACTGTAACCCGTCCAACGAAAGAAATGCTAAATACTATGATACACGCTCCCGTTGGTGATGATGTTTTTGGTGAAGACCCTACCATCAATAAGTTGGAGGCTATGGCCGCAGAAATGTTTGGAATGGAAGCTGGCCTATTTTGCCCAAGCGGAACCATGACGAATCAGATTGCGATAAAGCTGCACACTCAGCCAGGCGATGAAATTATTTGTCATGAGTATTCACATATCTACAATTATGAAGGAGGTGGCTTGGCAGCAAATTCTGGTTGCCAAACCAGATTACTGAAGGGTGACCGGGGTTTTATTTCCGCAGAAGAGGTGGCCGCCAACATTGGCAATCCTCATGATGTACATGCTGCACGTACTTCAATGGTTTCTGTAGAAAACACCGTCAACAAAGGTGGTGGAAGCTGCTATGAGCTTTCCACTTTGGAAGCTATTGGCAAAGTTGCCCGCGCCAACAATTTGGCCTATCACATTGACGGAGCACGAATTTTCAATGCTTTAGTTGCCAAAAATCAAAATGCGAAAGATTACGGAAAACTGTTTGACACCATTTCAATTTGCCTTTCTAAAGGATTGGGTTGCCCGGTAGGTTCTTTGCTTTTAGGTTCAAAAGAACACATCATGCAAGCACGGAGAATACGTAAGCGATTTGGTGGGGGAATGCGCCAAGCTGGGTATTTGGCTGCGGCCGGAATCTATGCTTTAAAAAATCATATTGACCGCTTGGCAGAAGATCACGAGAAAGCACAGGTACTAAAGTCAGCTTTAGAAAAATGCTCTTGGGTAGATCGCATTGAGCCGGTAGAAACCAACATTGTGATTTTTTATTTGAAGGAGGGCTTAGAGCAAGATGCATTTATGGGAATGCTCAAAGAAAATGGTATTTTGGCAGTAGGGATGGGTCAAGGCAAATTGCGATTTGTTACCCACCTTGACATAAGTTCAACTCAAATCTCTCAAGTAGCCAATGTTTTGGAAAATATTTAAGGCTCCCGTTTTATTGATTAGCGCCATCTTGATTTCCTTTTATGGTCATGCTCAGCAGGACGAGATGGCAATTTCCAATTTTCCCGTTTTAGAAGATTTTTCTACAAACCCTGCTTTATTTGGATACTGGCAAACGCCTTCTTTTGGAATAATCTATAATGGCGGTCTTGAGAAGCATCAATTTCCAAACAATCAAACCACACTATTTTATAATCAAGGAAACGAAACAAACGGCTTTGGTGCTGAATTCAGCCGAAAGGCTCAAGGATACAGCACACAATCCAATTTCAAACTTGGTTATTCGCGAAGTGGCACTGTAAGCAAAAGCTTAAAATGGAGGGCTGGTGGAGCGATAAAGTATGCTCATATAAAAAACGATTATGAGTCGTTACTTTTCCCAGATCAAATTGATCCTTATTATGGATTTGTTCTTGAATCCAGCGAAGGTTTGAGTAACAACTCTCCATCATCATTTGTAACCGCAGAGTTTGGGGCCTCGCTCCAGTACCATAAACTGATGGTAAATATTCATGGTGAAAATATTGCCCCGATTTTGCTCTCTGGTGAAGATGATCAAAAAGCAGAATTCTTCAGTTCCCGCTCTTATGATTACCTCCCCGCCACTTTAAGAGTAAATGCTGTTTACCAATTTACTTTTGCTAATGATTTCTTTCTTAGCCCTGGTTTTCAAATAAATTCTGATTTTTCAAAACCCAATCCTGTTTCGAGCGCTTTGGTAAACTTTCAATGGCGCAGCATAGTGATGGCAAATTACAGCTACTCCTCCAATGGTATGGTGAAATTTATGGCAGGCGGCAGAATAAAAGATAAACTAAGCCTCACTGCCGGTGCTTCCATTTATAGTGACAATAAAATTACAGGATACACGGACCGTATCTTTTATCATTTTTCAATTTTCACTCAGCTATAAGTATGACTCGTATTCTAAGCTTCCTTTTTTTAGTCACCGCATTGGTTAGCTGTATTGAGGCCAAAGATTCAACTGTAGCTCCGTATGGAATCTTTATTCCAAATGCTTTTTCACCTAATGGCGATGGAGTTAATGATATCCTAAAGCCGGTGTTTCCACCCAGTACACCACCTTTACAGAGCTATAACTTTGAAATTTATGATGGCGATTTGATTCAGGTTTTTAATACCACCGATACATCAAAAGCATGGGACGGCAAAAGTAGTAATGGCAAAACCTTGCCTGAAGCGACCTATTATTTCAATTTGAATGGCGAATACGTAACTGGAGAAAAGTATGAAGTTTCTGGAGGCATTGCTTTAATGAGACCTTAAAACACTACTCCAAATCCTAATGAAGGCATTACACCAAATTCACCTGATTTTGGAATTGCCCCAGTAAGTCTTGCACGAAAGACGTAAAAACCTCCAAACTTACGTCTAAAAGTAAGGGGCAAACAAATCAACTCATAAGTACCAATCCTATATCCCAAACCAATACTGAGATTCATTTTTTCACTCTTGTTTAAAACAAAGTGGTAAATCATTTCGCCAGAAGCACCACTACTTTCACCGTCCAAATGATCTATTCCTACCCCGTAAGCTGCCTGATTGATTAAAAAACCAGTCTCTATTATATGCCTCTTATTCTTACCAATACAATAAGCATAATCAAGACTTACCTGCTTAATTCCTGCATTTAAGGTTATTTCATTGTGTCCATATTGAGCATGTGTTCCGCAAGCGTAGAGAAAACCAACAAGTATTATAGCAAGCTTAATGTTTGGGGTGAAAAGTGTAAGATTCAATTGAGCTCAGTTTTAGCGCCTACAAGGAAGTAAAAAAACTTAACTTTTAATAATCTCCCATACCAAGCTAGGCTCAAAACCTCTACTAATAGCATATTGAGCAATTTTTCCATTGCGCTCAAATTCGTTTTTAAGCTTTACAGTACGGGCTTTTTTCTCGATTACATCCTGTAAAGTTTTCAGATAATCGTCTTCCTCAATTTCCGTGAAGGCCTTTTTCAAAACATAATCTGAAAGTTGATGTGGGTAAAGCGCTTGTTTGATTTTTACCCTCCCCCATTTTTTGATAGAAAATTTACCCCGCACAAACGCTCGTGCAAATCGCTCCTCGTTGAGAAAATTCTCTTGAATGAGTGATGAAATTTCCTGATTTACAGCATCCGTATAAAGCCCATATTCATACAATCGCTCTCGCACTTCGTACTGGCTACGTTCGCGATAAGCGCAAAAAGCCCGGATTTTCTCCCGGGCTTCTTGCATTGAATATTGTTTTTTTGGCTGCTCGTTCACCTAATTTTTACTCAGGTTTATGATTATGCTCTACGCGTAAAATGGTTCTAAAGGCCACAAACTTATCTTTAAACTTTTCGGTGTGCTCCGCCTGTAGTTTTGGCGCATACATTTCATGGTAAAGCTTGAGTGTTTCCATGTCCTTCACTTCATACTGAATGGAATACGTAATTCCAGCTTCTTCTTCTACCATCACATGCAAAATGCGATTGCTTACAAACATCCCCGTGCTCATCACATCAGGTATATGCGTTTCTTTCATCCAAGCCAGCCATTCATCATGCACTGATTTTTCAATGTTTACAGTTACGTTGTATATGTACATTCTTTATGTGTTATAAGTTGAACGTGAAAGGTTGTATGTAGAACACTTCCTATTCCTTACTACTTACTCCTTACTCCCCACTAATTGATAACCGCATCACCGCGCATCTCGCGGTATTTTTTCCTTGCGTCAGGCGCAAAAAAGCTATCCGGATGGTCTGTGAATATTTTTTGATAGAGATCCATGGCCTCTGTGCGCTTGTTTAATTTTTCAAGATAAAGATCGGCCAAGGCATACATGGCATCATCAGCCAAAATATCCTTAGTATATAAATCTATCAACTGCTGATAAGCACTTGCAGCTTCATCATATTTCTTTTGATCTGTCAAAATCTGCGCTTTTAAAAATAGTACTTCATCCTGTATACCGTGTCCGGGAAAAGCAATTTCCATCATATCCAACAAGCGCAGTGCCGAGTCGCGTTTTCCCTGGTAATTCATCAAGTCAGCCTTGGCATACATTTCCATGGCTTCCATATTGGTATCTAGAGCAATGTTGTCATTAATGAGTAAAGAGTAACGCATGGCATCATTTGCAATAAGCTTAGAAGTGGAAGCTTTCAAAGCATCAAAAATTCCCTGAGCCCATAAAAAATCGCCCACATAATAAGCGGCCTTTGCTCTTTTAAACTTAGCCTCTTGCCCGATAGGAGATTGCTCAAAAGCCTTTTCGGCTTGACCATACAGAAGTATAGCCTCATATCTATCACCATTATAAAGCAAAATATCACCTAGTTCAATTTTTGCTCTAGCCACATCTTCTTTACTAATAAAGCCTGTAGAAATCAGCTTCCGCAACATACCTGCTGCCGTGTCTGTTTCATTTAGCTTAAAAGCTGTGAGGTGTGCCATATCAATCGTTAGAGGTCCCACATCCGGAAGTCCTTTTAGGGTTTCAATGGTTTTAAAATATTCCTTTTGAAGCTCCTTCCAACCAGCAATCTCAGTAACACCATCTTCTTCAAGCTTCAAACTTTGGGCTTTCAATTTTCCAATGAGGGCTTGCTCATAAAAGGGATACCTATCTCCAGCTTTTATTACATAGTCAAATATGCGGATGGCCAATGAGTACTCTTCATTGTTGAGAGCCACATTTCCAAGGTTATAAATTCCCGCCTTGGTTGTGGGCGTCCTTCTATCCAAAGCCTTTAATTGCAAGAATGCACCACTAAAGTTTTTTTCCTGAATGAAAACAAAAATCAGCAACTCATTCATAGTTTCAGCCCCACCATCCTGAATCTTCTGAATAAGTACAGTTTTGAGGTATTCTGAATTTTCTATGCTCGTTTCTTCTCGAAGCGCTCGGCCAAGCAATTGCTTTACTGTTGACAGATAATTTGGCGTTCGCTCCACCATTTCTACGTACATACTGTACATTTTTTTGATGTCACCAAGCTCTCCATAAAGCAATGCTTTCTGATAATCATAATTAGCATTTGGCATTTGACGCTCGCCAGCCTCATATACTGCCAAAGCTATTTGTGGATATCCTTTCTTTTGGAAAGCATTAGCGTAACTATAAGCCATTGCTGGTCGCTCTTCTACCTCCTGCAGCACTTCGTCCACCAACTTATCAGCTTTGGATTGCTTTTGCTGCTTTTGGTAAACCATCAACAAATCTGCTTGGTATTCAGCCTTTTTATTTCTGGAATTCTTTACCTCTGACTTTATAAGTTTCTCAGCTTTATCGTACTCCAAAAGCTCAAGGTAGCAGCCAAGCTTTAGTTCATAAACTTGATTTATACGAAAATTAGCAGGAAGCTTATCAAGATAATTCAGAACCTTTTCATACTCTTCATTCACATAATACTCCTGTGCTAGCTCAAAGTCTGTGTTTTCCTGAGGAGCTTTTGCCGGCCCACCTATATTCACACCCTGCCCATAAGCGGTTGGTACCGCCAATAGCTGAATGACAAAAAATATAGTAACTAGAAAACCTTTCATTGAGATTAAATTAAGCTTTTAAAGCTAATGCTAATTAGGCTAACGAGAGAAAGGCCTATTCCTTATTCTGCAGTCGCTCTAATTAGAGCTTCCACTGAATCCATCTTGGGTTTAAACTCCTTATAAAGTTTACGCTGATCTGCCAGATTTGGAACAATCTTATTGTAGTGCATCTGCGTTTGCTGCACTGCGTGCACCTCTTCCTTCAAATATTTCTCCACCTCGGGGCGCTCAAGCTTTCCATCTTCAATACTGTTTCTTAAAGTAGAAAGCTGCTTTTCATTTTCGGCAAGTTCTTTCTTCACTTTTTCCTGACCACTTGCAAAATGTGTGAACGTTTTCATAACACCCTTGTAGTAGCTCACATCTCTTACCCAAAAGTCACGAGCAGTAGTGTCTTTAAAGTTTTCAGTCACAAAAGTGTACTGACGATCTACTTCTTCCGCCAAAGCATTCATCTCCTCCACATCAATAGAATCAATGCCTGCCTTATTTATTTCTACAATAGTCTGAAGTGAATCTATTGCTTCTAATTCAGCTTTAAACTCTTTTGCAGGATTACTGCAACCAATTACCATAACAGCGAGCACGAGGCCCCCCAATACTTTTACTTTATCCATTCAAATGATGTATAAGGAATTAATACTTCTGGAATTTTTATTCCGTCTTCGGTTTGGTTATTTTCTAACAATGCAGCCAACACACGTGGCAATGCCAATGCACTTCCGTTTAAAGTGTGACATAAGTGCGTCTTCTTATCTTCGCCTCTATAGCGCACCTTCATTCGGTTAGTCTGGAAGGTTTCAAAATTTGAAACAGAACTAACTTCCAACCATCGTTCTTGGGCAGCACTCCATACTTCAAAATCATAAGTAAGTGCAGAAGTAAAGCCCATATCTCCACCACAAAGGCGAAGGATACGATAGGGCAAACCCAGCTTTTGCAAAAGTCCACCAACATGCTCTACCATTTCGTCAAGCACTTTGTAAGACTCATCAGGGTGAACCACATTCACCACCTCTACTTTATCAAACTGGTGTAAACGGTTCAAGCCACGAACATCTTTACCATAACTACCTGCTTCTCTACGGAAGCAAGGTGTGTAGGCAGTACATTTTATTGGCAGTTTTTCAAGATCTAGAATTTCATCACGAAACAAGTTGGTGATTGGAACTTCAGCCGTTGGGATGGCGTAAAGGTCATCCTCTGTCATGTGATACATCTGTCCTTCCTTATCGGGAAGTTGGCCAGTACCAAAACCACTTGCAGCGTTTATAAAATGTGGAGGAATATATTCTTCATAGCCTGCCTTTTGGTTTTCTTCCAAAAAGAAATTGATCAAGGCACGTTGCAAGCGAGCACCTTTACCCATATATACAGGAAATCCTGCTCCGGTGATTTTAACACCTAGATCAAAGCTGATAAGCTTATACTTTTCGGTAAGCTCCCAATGAGGAACTGCACCTTCATGCAAAGTTGGTATTTCGCCTACACTTCCTACTTCCACATTATCATCAGCGTGAGAACCTTCTACCACAGACTCGTGCGGCACGTTTGGCAAACTCACCAAAAGTTGCTCAAGCGAATGCTTCAACTGCTCCTGCTCTTGCCCAAGCTCTTTACTCTTGTCTTTAAGTTCGGCTGTTTTAGCCTTCATCTCATTGGCCTCGGCTGCTTTCCCTGCTTTAAAAAGAGAACCAATCTCTTTGCTGATTGCATTACTATCTGCCAACACCGAATCCAGTTGCACCTGGTTTTCCCTGCGTTGTTCATCTAGTTTTAAAATATCAGCAATAGTTTGGGCAGCATCTATTTTTCGTTTGGCCAACCCTTTGATAGCCGCATCTGTATTATTGCGGAGGTAAGAAAGCTCAAGCATATTTTTTATTGAATTTGGGCAAATGTAAAAACAAAAAAAGCCCGCGAGAATAAATCCTCGGGGCTTTTATGAAAATTATAAAATCGTAGGATTCTTAGTTCGCTGGATCTACAGAAACGTACGATTTGTTGTCTTTTTTCTTACGAAAAACCACGGTACCGTCAACCAATGCAAACAAAGTATGGTCTTTACCAATACCTACATTTTGGCCTGGATTGTGCTTAGTACCACGTTGGCGTACGATGATGTTTCCGGCAATAGCCTCTTGGCCACCAAAAATTTTCACGCCTAGGCGTTTACTTTCTGATTCTCTACCGTTCTTCGAACTACCTACTCCTTTCTTGTGAGCCATGTTCTTTTAATTTTAAGGTTTTTGCTTTTAGCTTAAAGCTGCAATTAATTCATCCTTTTTCATAGAAGAGTAACCAGTAACACCTTTGTCCTTAGCCATCTCCCTTAGCTCAGCTACAGTGTGCGAGCTCAAATCATCATTTGATTTAGCTTCAGCTTTTGGTGCTGCAGGAGCTTCTTCTTTCTTTTTAGGGGCTGCTTTTTTAGCTCCGCCTTTACCGATAGAAGTAATTTCAATTAAAGAAATTGCTTGTCTGTGACCGTTTTTCTTACGGTAGCCTTTTCTTCTTTTCTTTTTGAAAACGATTACTTTATCAGCTTTAAGGTGAGACACGATCTTAGCGCCTACTTCAATACCTTCTATAACCGGGGCGCCAACTTCTATTGCTCCATCGTTATCAGTAAGAAGAACTTTATCAAATGATAAAGCATCACCTTCATTACCTTCAACACGGTTCACATAGATCTGCTGGTCTTGACGTACTTTGTACTGGTGCCCTGCTATTTCTACAATTGCGTACATTTTTACTTAATTTTTTAAGGGCTGCAAATGTATAAAAAGAATTCTTGCCTCACTACTATTCAATTAAAATATTGAAGAAAGTTTATTTTCAACCTCCGCTATTCCAGACCTCTATCCTCCTTAATGGCAAATATAAAATTCCACATTCAGACTTATTAAATCATCTCTTATTATACCCTCAATAAGGTACATGCTTAATCAACGCGGTGCTTAGCGCGCTCTTTTTATTACTTTTGGCCTCGCTACTTGTATTTTGACACAAATCAAATAATAAAATCAAACTCATTATGAGAAAACTGTTTGCGCTGGTCTTCGGTCTTGGATCAGCTATTGGCGCACATGGCCAAACCAATATTGAATTTCAGGAGTATGACCTGGAAAATGGCCTTCACGTAATTTTGCACGAGGATCACACTACCCCTATTGTGGCCGTATCTGTACTTTATCATGTAGGTTCTAAAAACGAAAAGCCGGGCCGCTCAGGCTTCGCTCACTTTTTTGAGCACCTTATGTTTGAAGGATCGCCAAACATTGAGCGTGGTGATTTCATGAAAATTGTTCAAAACAATGGTGGTGCATTAAATGCCAACACTTCTTTTGATCGTACTTTTTATTACGAAATCCTTCCTGCCAACCAACTTGAGCTTGGTCTTTGGCTAGAAAGTGAGCGTATGCTTCAAGCTACAGTAGATATTACCGGAGTAGAAACTCAGCGTGAGGTAGTAAAAGAAGAAAAGAGATTGCGTATTGACAACCAACCTTACATGTCATTTCAAGCTGAAATGTTTGGAAAAGCATTTGAAGGAAGCCCTTACGCCATTACGCCTATAGGTACAATGGAAGATTTGAATGCTGCGCAAATCGCAGACTTCAAAGATTTTTACGAAACCTTTTATGTTCCAAACAATGCAACACTAAGCATCGCTGGAGACATTGACCCAAAAGAAGCGAAGGAAATGATTGAAAAGTACTTTGGCCCAATCGCTAAAGGAACTAATGAAATTCCACGTCCTAAGCCTGAACTAAAACTTCTTAATAATGCTATAGTTGATACTGTGTATGACAACATCCAGTTGCCTGCACTTTTCTTAGGATACAAAATCCCTCAGCAAGGCACTAAAGATGCTTATGCTATGGATATGCTTACCACTCTACTTTCAGGTGGTCAAAGCTCAAGACTTTATAAAAAACTTGTTGATCAGGATCAGCTAGGTCTTGCCGTTCAAGCTTTCCCATACGGACTTGAAAACGGTGGTATTTTTATCACCTTAGGAATTGCCAATATGGGCGTTGATCTTAAAGATCTTAAAGCAGGTATTGATGGTGAATTTTCAAAAGTTCGCAATGATCTAATCTCTGAAAATGAGTACCAAAAAGTACTTAATCAATTGGAGAATGATTTTGTATCACAAAACTCTACCATGGCCGGTATTGCTGAAAGCTTAGCAAACTACCATGTGTACTTTAGCGATGCAAACCTCATCAACACTGAGATAGAAAAATATAGAGAAGTAACTCGCGAAGATCTTCAGGCTGCTGCACAAAAGTACCTTACCGATCAAAATCGAGTGATACTTTACTACCTACCAAAACAGCAATAATCATTAATACATAAGAATACGTATAGTAATGAAAAAGATACTTTCAATAGCATTTGCACTGATGTTGGCTCTTGGAGCTAACGCTCAGCTTGATCGAAGCAAACGCCCGGAACCAGGTCCAGCTCCAAAATTGGACTTTGGAAAATACAAGCTCTATGAGCTTAAAAATGGTCTTAAAATTATTGTAGTTGAAGACCATAAGCTACCTCGCCTTAGCATGAACCTTATAGTAGATCGTGATCCGATTCAAGAAGGTGACAAAGCAGGATATGTATCATTGGCCGGTGAGATGCTACGCCAAGGAACTACCAATCTTACTAAAAGTCAACTGGATGAAGAAATCGACTTTATCGGTGCTAATCTAAACACGGGTTCAGCCTCTATCTACACTAGTGGACTTAGCAAGTATGCCGAAAAGCTATTTAGCCTTACGGCTGATGTAGCTCTTAACCCTTCATTTCCTGAAGAAGAATTTGAAAAGTTAAAAAAGCAAACTATTTCTGGTTTAGAGTCTGCAAAGGATGATCCTTCTGCAGTTTCTACAAATGCTTTTAACGCTGTACTTTATGGTAAAGATCACCCTTATGGGGAAATGACCACCGTGTCTACTGTAGAGAAAGTGAGCCTTGAAGATTGTAAAACTTACTACAACAACTACTGGGTGCCAAATAACACCTACATAGCCGTAGTTGGTGACATCAAAGCAAAAGACGCTAAAAAACTTATCCAAAAATATTTTGGAGAGTGGGAAATGGGCAACGTTGCTGAAAATGTATTCGAAAAGCCAGCTGAGCCAGCCGCTACCGAAGTGAGTTTTGTAAACAAATCTTCTTCTGTACAGTCAGTTGTGGCTCTTGGAAACGTTATTGAGCTTAAGCCTGGTGCAGAGGATGTAATCAAACTTCAATTGGCCAACCAAATTTTGGGTGGAGGAAGTCTTGGTCGTCTTTTCCAAAACATCCGTGAAGATAAAGGATACACCTACGGAGCTTACTCTAGCTACGATGATGATGAGCTTATCGGAGAATTTGGCGCACAAGCCAGCGTACGTAATGAAGTAACCGACAGCGCTATTGTTGAGTTTTTAGCTGAATTCAAAAAACTACAAACTGAACCAGTAAGTGAAGAAGAACTTGAAGGTGCTAAAAACTACATCATTGGTAGCTTTGGTCGTTCTTTGGAAAGCCCTCAGACTGTAGCAAGATTTGCACTTAATGTACAGCGTTACAACCTTGATGAGGATTACTACAAAGATTACCTTACCAAATTACAAGCCCTTACAGCACAGGATGTAATGGATGCTGCAAACAAGTACATCAAAACTAACGCTATGCACATAGTAGTGGTAGGAAAAGGTACTGAGGTAGCTGAAAACCTTGAGCAATTTGGTACGGTTACTTTTTATGATGAAGAAGGTAATGAAACCGGCCCTCCTTCTACTCCTATCCCTGCCGGACTTACCGCTGATAGTGTAGTAAATATGTACATCAAAGCTTTGGGTGGAAAAGAAAACTTAAATAAGGTGAAAGATGTGGCTATCTATTATGATGCCGCGGTTTCTGGCGCACCAATGAAGATTTCTGCTGTAAGCATGAAGAAGCGTCCAAACAAATTTAAGATGGAGCTTAGCGCTGAAGGAATGGGTACCTTGAACAAAACCATTTTTGATGGTAAAAAAGCCAGTATGTCTGGAATGCAAGGGGCTCAAGACATAGAAGGTGAAGAATTGGAAGAAATTAAAAAGCAAGGTGAGTTTTATCCCGAGCTAAACTACCTTTCTGACCAGTACACACTGAAGCTTACCCACATGGATAAGGTAGGTGAAGAGGAAGTTTATGTAATGGAAGTAACCGACAAAGAAGAAAACACTTCTGTGGAGTACTATTCGGCAAAAACCGGACTTAAACTAAAAGAAGAGAGCACTGAAGAAGGCCCACAAGGCCCTATGACTGTTTCTCAAACTTATGGTGATTACAAGGCAGTAAAAGGTGTAATGTTTCCTCACACAATGGTGATGGACCAAGGCCAGCAAATCAAACTGACCGTAACTGATCTTAAAGTAAACTCAGGATTAAAAGATTCAGAATTTACTAAATAGACTTAGCTTTATTATAATCGAAGAGCGGCATTACCGAAAGGGAGTGCCGCTTTTTTTTTAGCTCCGGCAGCGGTCTTGATCTAAATTTTGAAAATTAAAACTCTAAACAAATTCAAAAAATCTAAAGCCTAAAAAATCAAAACATTTAGCAGACTTGTCTTTTGGAGCTTTGAATTTCCTTGTTTGAGAGCTTGTTTAGATTTTAGAGCTTCGTGCTTAGAATTTAATTTTTCTTCTCCCTGTATTTCCTCCTTGCATTCACCACATAAACTCCTAGCAAAATAGCTCCCATTCCAAAAACGTGGTCAATTCCAATATTTTCACCATCTACCAAGCCCCAAATAAGTGCCACCAAGGGAATCAAATAAGTAACGGATGAAGCAAAAAGCGAGTCGGTATTTTTAATCAAATAATTGAAAATAATAACCGCTAAACTTGAACCTACTATTCCTAAAATAGCCACATAAGAAAGACTAATCCACGCCTGATCATCCGTTTGCATAATATGGAGAAAGTCTGTGGTGAAAACATAAATAGTGGCAGGGATACCCACAAATAGCAAACTCAACAATGTGATGGTTAAAGAGTCTAAATGCTTAAGCCATGAGCTGAGAGTATTGATGGAAATAGCATAACACAAGGTTGCTAAAATCGGTAGCGCCCCATACTGTAGTTTTGTTGGGTCAATTTCAATACCTGGTATCAGCAGCCAAACAGCCCCGGCCAATCCTATTAAAATTCCAACGACAGAAGGAATACCAACTTTGGCTTTATAGAAAAGCACGCCTATTATTAAAGTAAAAAGCGGAACCAAGGAATTGAGAATCCCTACCAAACCACTGTCCAATTTGGTAACAGCCAATGGAAATAAAAGGTATGGAATTGCATTTCCTAAAAGTCCAACCACGAGTAATGGAAGAATATCTTTTTTACGAAGAAATCGCAATCGCCTAAAGGCAATAACGAAGGTGAACCAAAAAGCAAGCGACACCCGAATCATCCCAATTTGGCTATAGGAAAAGGATTGCAAGCCGTATTTCATTAAAATAAAGGAGCTCCCCCAAATAAGTGCAAGCAGCGCGAACAACGCCCACGCCTGCCAGTTTTTAGTGCTTTCGTTCATGGGGACGAAGGTAGGTTACAGTTGGCAATTTGCGGTTAGCAGTTTTTCAATTCGCAATTTGTAAACTCTAAATGCTAAAAACTAAACTCTAAACAAAGCAGAAAGTATTAAAAGTAAAATTTTAAACCATAATGTATCAGACATCTATCAAGGCTTTTACCTTTTGATATTTCCTCTTTCAAGTTTTGTTTAAGATTTAGAGTTTCGGGCTTAGGGTTTGCTTTTTGCAATCTGCTAATTGTAAACTCCTATCCCTCCAAAGTTCCTTCCGGCAAATCCTCTATTTTGATGTACATAAATCCATCCAGAGAATCATTAAAAAGAGGGTCTACATTAAAGCAAACCATACGTGAATTTTGCTTGAGGTATTTTTTGATGAGAATTGGAAAGCGTTTGTTCCCTGGCTCTATTTCTTCAATAATGCGGTCAAATTTATTGAGGTCATCATGACTGCTTTCAAATACGAGCTGGCGATATTTTTCATCCAGCTTAGGCTTAAATGGTTTTCGTGGACGAATGTGGTGGGCCAGTTCTTCATCGCCATAATGTTGAAATAAATATTCCACCATCAAAGATTTACTAAAACGTGAAAAGCTATTACTAATACTCGCACAGCCAGTGATGTACTTCAGCTCAGGGTGACGTAAAATAACCTGCACTATTCCTTTCCATAGGAGGAAAAGTGGCAATGGTTTTTGTTGCTGATTTTTCACCACAAAGGCACGGCCCATTTCCAAACTTTGCGAAAACATATCATAAGCGTACTCATCAACCTTGAAGAGGGTAGTTACATAAAAGCCTTTGATACCAAATCGCTTAAAAATTTCACTTCCGATACCCAAACGATACGCTCCGGCAATTTGTTTTTCTTCATTATCCCAAAGGATAAGATGCTCATAGTGATAGTCGTACTCATCCAAATCCAAAGGAAGATTGCTACCCTCACCTACATCCCTAAAAGTGATTTCGCGCAGGCGACCAATCTCTTTCAAAATAGATGGAATATTCTTGGATGCACTTATAAAAACGTCATAATTTTTTTGAGTAAACAAGTAGGTAGAAGTATTTCTCAAGCCCTCTATTTCCCTCTGTATTAATGAAGGATCAACCTCATCAATTATCGGCTGTGCTTCATCCGGCCTTCTTATAGGAAACAACTTTTTAGAAGGTGACAAAGCCTGACTTAAAAGATAAGTACGCTGTCGTAAGAATTCTGTGTAATGTTCAATATCAGGGTAACCAGCCTGCTCTTTTACAGAAATTTGACGACCTATGCGAATACCAATAGCCTTATTTTTTTGTTTCCTCAGCTCCGAAGGTAATTTGGCCGTACGAAGTGTTGGGTGCAACAAGGACAAAAGGTAGAAAAATGCACTATTTCTAGCTTTAAAATAAATAGGTACAACAGGAACTTTAACCCTCTGAATCATCTTCATTATGGATTCTTCCCAAGGTTTGTCTCTTATTTTTCTTTCATCTAGTTTATAGGTGCTTACTTCACCGGCAGGGAAAATCCCCAAGCCTTTGCCTTCCTTTAAGTGATCCAGTGACGCCTTTACACCGCTGTAGCTGGATTTTAAATCTTTGTTCTCAAAAGGGTTTACTCCAATAAAATAATCCTGAAGCGGCTCTACTTTTTGCAATAAAAAGTTGGCCATTACCTTATAATCCGGGCGCACTTGTTCGATGAGTTTTATCAAAATAATACCATCAATACCACCAAGCGGATGATTGCTTACTGTAATGAATGGACCTTCTTTTGGAATGCGCTTTAACTCTTCCTCATAGTAATCAAACTCCACTTTAAACTCATCCAAAAGAGCATCGATAAATTCTACACCTTTTAGTTCCTCAAATTTCTCATACACCTCGTTTACATCAGAAATGCGCAGTATATCCATGATTGGCTTTGCCAGCATACTCATGCCTATTTTATCCAACTGAACTACGCGCGCTATGTCTTTCTTGTCTACGAGACCCATCCCAAAAATTTGAATAAACTTAAATAAAATGCTAGATAGTAACCACCTGATAAGTATTTCTGCTTATTTGCTCCAGAAGTATTTCACCTGACTTTTTAACTCTGGAAACCGCATTATCATCATAGTGGCGCACACTATATAAATTTACGCCTTCATTGTAAGTTATATCAAAATCCTTCCCTAATTCTTCGATCAATTTAGGAACGGTAATAGGGTCATTATTAATACAAAAGGACGAGCTAATTGCTGTGTTCTGAGTCATATTTACGCGAACACCAAACTGATGTAGCGTTTTATAAATCATACTAAGGTGGTCTTCTACAATAAAAGCCAAGTCACGGGTAGAAATGGTTATTAAAGTTTGATTATCCTTTTTGATAAAACAAGGAAGGAATGGACTCAAATCAGAACCTTCACGAATAAGTGTGCCCACCTCAGAAGGGTTCACAAAAGACTTTACGCGAAGTGGAATCAACTTCTTCTGTAGTGGCTGAATGGTTTTTGGGTGAATTACCGAAGCTCCATAGTAGGCAAGCTCAATTGCCTCACGGTAGCTTATTTCATTCAGTAATTCTACATTATCAAACACCTTTGGATCCCCATTCAAAACTCCCGGTACATCTTTCCAAATAACCACTTCTTCTGCGCCAAGCACATAACCCAAAACCGATGCCGTGTAATCCGAGCCTTCTCTACCTAAAGTTGTAGGGTTTAAATCGTCATCAGAACCGATGAAACCTTGAATAACATAACGGTTGCCTGGCTTTATAGTATCCTTTACCATCCTTTCGGTAAATGACCAATCTACTCTTGCAAAACGGAAATTTTGATCAGTGCGAATAAGCCTGCGTGCATCGAGCCACTTGTTTTGATAGCCCGAACTATTAAGGTAGCTGCTTACAATTTTGGTAGAAATCAATTCACCAAAAGAAACAATCTGATCATACACCTGATTGAAGTTACCTTCTGGTGTACCTTGAGTAATGATTTGAAGTTGAGTGATAAGAATCTCGATATCATTATGAACACGATGTTCATCTGATGGAAACAGCTCATCGATAATGGAAAAATGATCCTGTTTAATTTTAGTGATAATATCGGAGCAGCCCTCCTTTCCATTGTAAAACTTCTGCACCAACTCCTCCAAAGCATTGGTAGTTTTACCCATAGCAGAAACTACTATTAAAATCTCTTCTCCTGGAAAATGGCCAAGTACATTGGCTACATTTTTCACACTCTCAGCATCTTTTACTGAGGCTCCTCCAAACTTAAAAACTTTCATTCTCATTAAAATATAAGCTCGCGAAGGTAATTAGGAAAGGTTTAAACACCACCTTAGGACGCCAAAGAAATCAGTAATACTATTCATGCATAATAAATTTGAACTATTCGTATCTTCTATACCTTAACTTATAAGACATTTATAAACCCAAAAAATAACCAAAGCTACTTACCCCAGCATTTGTTATTCTTTCTCCTCAAGTATATAACAATGATAGCATCCAAAAAATATTCAAGTCCCTCCCTGCTCAGGTTACAGTCAAAATCTCAAGTTACTGTGTGCGTATTAGACCGCAACATTCAGGAAAGATTGGAAAAAATGTGGAGCCACCGCATGTTGACTCACATAGATTTTAAGCATATAGAACCTCATCAATTATGGCAAAATGAGCATTCGGATCTAATAATTTTTGACACTACAACTCTTAATATTTATGAGGGTGGTTTGGGTGATTTACCTCCTTGCATTTTACTCACCTCATCCGAAGATGATCCTATCTACAAGAAAAACCCCATCCAAAAAGTGTCAGATTATCTTTTCATAGACGATTTATCCCCTGCACTTTTATCAAAAAGTATTGAATACACAATAAAACTGAATGATGTAAATCAAAAGCTTTATAATAAAATTGAAGATTACCATCAATTTATAGAGAATAATACCCTCCCTGTATTAATTGTTGATCTAACTACACAAGAAATATTAAAGGCAAACCAAGCAGCAGTTGACCTATATGGCTATTCTAAAGATGAACTTCAGCATATTTCGATACGAGATATAAGACCACCGGAAGACATAGAAATATTTGAAAAAACTATTTCTGGAATTAATGATGAGGCTCAAACTGAATATCCAAATACTTTTAGACACTTAACAAAAGATGGACAGATTATCTATGTAGAATTAAAGGGTATGCCTATTTCAATTAAAGACAGGCGGGTGAGAATGGTATTAATCGAGGATGTTAGTGACCAAATGCAATCCAGAGACCGATTAATAGAAAGTGAAAGGCGATTTAAAGCATTGGTTCAAAATGGATCAGACATAATCGCTCTACTTTCTGCGAACGCAAAATTATTATACATAAGCCCAAGTATAGAACGTGTTTTAGGTTTAAAGCAAGAAGGTGTTATGGACACATCCCTTTTTGACTTCCTTCATCCAGATGACGTTCCATTGATGCAAAAGACACATGCAGATTTGCCAAATGCCACTCATCAAATAAAAGTTGGACCGTATAGGGTAAAAAATACCGATGGTGATTGGAGATGGCTGGAGACTACTTTTTTAAATAAGCTAAATGATTCTGCCATAAATGGCATAGTTGCCTCTTCAAGAGACATTACTAACCAAATTCAAAATCAACAAAAACTTGAAGCTAGCATTATTCGTTATAAAAACATTGTTGACGTTGCAAGCGATATTATTTATGAGTTTCATCTAGAAACGCGTGAAATGAAATTTGTCAGCAATCACTCTGACTCACTATTCGATTATCAAAATAATCAAAGTCTTACAAGGGCTGACTGGGAATTACTACTTCATCCAGAGGATAGAAATAATGTTATTCAATACATGAGTAAGGTTCTTGCCAATAATGAAATAAACCAAGGACTAATCGAATATCGTCTTCGAAAGAAAAATGGCAAATACGCCCATTTCCAAGATCGCTTTTTTGTTCTAAATAAAAACGATGGTCATGGGCAAATACAAGGAGCTTTACAAGATATTAGTTTGCGTAAAACACATGAATCGATCCAGGAGTTCGAAAACAATATGCTAACGCTTTATGCAAAAGATAATAATGAAATAAAGGTTGTTTTAGAGAAAGCATTACTAGCAATTGAAACACTTATAGATGGAGCGATGTGCAGCATACTAAAATTAACAAAAGGTAATTGCGCCCGACACCTTAGCGCTCCCTCAATTCCACCCGCCTATTCACAAGTCATTGATGGGGTTTCCATAGGTCCAAAAGTGGGTTCTTGTGGAACAGCTATGTATGAGGGTTCAATAATCATAGTTGAAGATATCGCTACTAATCCTTTGTGGGAAGACTATAAAGAAATTGCACTAAAATTCGGTTTAAAATCTTGCTGGTCAGTACCTATTAAACATCAAAATGGTAAAGTTATCGGAAGTTTCGCTACTTATTATAATGCGATTCGGAAACCTGACAGTTTTGAGCTAGAACTCATTCAAAGGGCAGCAAACGTTCTTGGTATTATAATGGAAAACTGGCAGGCCCGCGAAGACCTCAAACAGTCAAATGAACGATACGACATAGTAGCTCGTGCTACCAATGATATTATTTGGGAGTATAATCTTGCTACAGAGGAAATGACATCCACCGAAGGGTTATTCCAAAAATTTGGATATAACAAAGAAGAGGATCATTTACATTACAAGTGGTGGCTTAGCAAAATACATCCCGCGGATAAAGAAAATGTCACTCAAACAATCTTAAAACATCTTCGAAACGATAATCCTCAACTTAGTCACAAATATAGATTTAAAACAACCCGTGGCGATTATCGTTACATTCTTGAGCGCTTATATGTGATCAAAAATGACAATCAAATGCCAATTAGAATAATTGGTGCCATGGAAGATATTACTGATAAAGAAAAATACTTACGTGAGATAGAAAAACAAAATCTTCTACTGAAACAAATTTCATGGGATCAGTCTCACAAAGTAAGAGCCCCTTTGGCTCGAATTATGGGTTTGCTAAATGTAATGGAGGCAACTAACAAAAATGACTTTGAAAATGATGAAGTTTTGCGTTATCTTTCTGATTCATCGAAAGAACTTGACCAAATTGTAAGAGGTGTGGTAAGTAAAATTGAACTTATGAAAAATCAACCCGCTTAATGGCATTCGAAATAATCATAATAGACGATGATAAGGTGTTTGTTTGGCTCCAAGAAAAACTTGTGAAAAAAAGCGAATTGCATGCGGCACCTCATTGTTTTCTTAATGCAAAAGATGCCTTAAATTTTATAGATAATAATCTTACCCCAAGCTCCCAATATATAATTTTGCTTGACATTAATATGCCCATCATGAATGGTTGGGATTTCTTAGATTCAATCCAACAGAAACCTTACACCTCTCAAATTGATATAATAATGCTTAGCTCTTCTATTGAATCCAGTGATAAAGAGAGGGCTCGAAATTATTCTCTTGTCAAAGAATATTTGGAAAAACCGTTAACACTTGAGCTTTGTAAGAAGCTCAAGCAAACGCTTTAAGCAACGTTCACTTCTTAGCCCTTAACGCTCCTACCACAGCCAAAAGAGTGAATATCAATCCGATTCCCAATATTGGCAAAGCAATCATCATATTCTGCATGGTCATCATTATGATTACGCCAGTAGTGTTTAGCATAATACCCAATATTACATAGGTTAGAATCTTATTATCCATTTGGACTTTGGTATTTCAATTATTCCACAAAGATTGAAAAATATATGGTGGCCAAAGCACAACAACTGTCCAGTATCGAACAGTCCCTGTCCACTATTGAACTCTTCGCATCCTCATCAAAACACCACTATCTTGACTATCAAAAGTCTAGAGGATGGCACCTTGATTGACTTTTGTGCAGGAATGGGTAAAATACTTACCTTGATTAACTCAAAATAATACCTACAAACACAAACTTACATTATGAAAAAACTTGGATTATTCCTTTTTGCTTTGGCCTTCACCTCACTCGGGTTAACAGCGCAAACTGCTGATGAAATAATTAATGAATATCACCAAGTAACTGGTGGAGCTGATAATTGGAAAAAAATTAAAGGCGTACAAATGGATGCCAAAACAAATCAAGGGGGGATGGAAATTCCGGTAACGATAATATATATGCAGGATGGCCGTGAAATGGTTTCATACAATTTGCAAGGGCAAGAAATTGTATTAACCGCTTACGATGGCAAATCACTGTGGAGCACAAACTTTCAAACCATGAAGCCCGAAAAAGCAGATGAAGAAGCCCTGATAAACAAAAAAAAAGAAGACGATGATTTCCCTGACCCACTTATTGACTATAAAAAGAAAGGCTACGAAGCTGAGTATGTGGGTAAAGAAACCATAGAAGGAACGGAATGCCACAAAGTGAAACTCACCAAAAAACCACAAATCGTTGATGGACAGGAAGTAGATAATATTGAGTACTACTTTTTTGACAACGAAAACAATGTGCTAATTGCTGTAGAAAGTGAAATCACTAGTGGCCCCATCAAAGGTTCTATCGCCCAGATATTGTATAGTGACTACCAGGAAGTTGAGGGACTTTATTTTCCGTTTAGTATTTCTCAGGGTGTAAAAGGCCAAGGTGCACAACCTCTTGAAATTACTACAGTTACTGTGAATCCAGATGTTTCGGAGCGTTCTTTTAGTTTTCCTGAAGAAGCACCAAGCGAAGAGTAATTCCAATTCTATCATTCAACACCAAATCTTAAGCATTATGTTTAAACGTATTTTTTTTGCGGGTTTATCCTTGTGCCTATATACAACTGCTGTAGGACAAGATTCTAATCCGGTCGCAAACCTTTCCGGCAAAGAACTTTTTGGAGACATCAAAGCCAGACAAATTGGACCTGCACTTATGAGCGGCAGGGTGACTGACCTTGAACCTCATCCAACTGATGCACGCGTACTTTATGTAGGCACCGCTGGTGGTGGTGTATGGAAAAGCAGTGATGGTGGAGCCACCGTTTACTCCGTTTTTGATGACTATCCACAATCTATTGGAAATATTGCGGTAGACCCAAATAATCCACAAACGGTATGGGTAGGAACTGGCGAAATATGGACACGAAATAGCACCTCTATAGGTTACGGGCTTTACAAAACTACCGATGGCGGAAATAACTGGGATGAAGTTCCGGGTTTTGAAAAAAGTGAACGCATTAGCAGCATTGAAATAAACCCCAACAATAGTGATGAAATATACATTGGTGTGCTTGGTGCTCTATGGGGCGATAGCGAAAACCGAGGCGTATATAAAACTACAGATGGTGGTAAAACCTGGAATAAAATTTTCTATATAGGCCCGGGAACTGGTGTAAGTGATTTGGTGATGGACCTTACTAATCCGAACATTCTTTATGCATCTATGTGGGAATTTAGGAGAACCGGTTGGTCGTTTAATTCTGGTGGTGAAAAAAGTGCTCTTTATAAATCTACCGATGGTGGTAAAAACTGGAAGAAGATTCATAAGGGCTTCCCCTCTGGTAAATTAGGCCGAATTGCCTTTGCCATGGCACCATCCAATTCACAAATTTTATACACGGCTATAGAGGCCGAGAAAGATTCAGAAAAAGGACTTTACCGCTCCGATGATGGAGGCGCTAGTTGGAAACACCTCAACAATGATTTCGGGATTGTGGTGCGCCCATTCTATTTCTCACGAATTGTAGTAGACCCACGCAATCCAGATATTTTGGTAAAAGGAGGACTGTTTGGCTCATTGAGTCGCGATGGAGGAAAGACCTTTAAAAGTCTGGGAAATATGCATGCCGACATCCATGACATAACGTATGATATCAAAGATTCGGACCGAATGTACGTTGGAACAGATGGTGGACTTTACCGCTCATGGGATGCCGGAACCACCATGGAAATGGTTGAAAACATGCCTGTTTCTCAATTTTATCATATTGATGTGGATGATAAAACCCCCTACAATGTATATGGTGGCCTTCAGGATAATGGCTCGTGGTACGGCCCCACTTCTTCACCCGGTGGTGTGGAGGCACGTGATTGGAACCGAATTGGTTATGGAGACGGCTTTCGAGTACTAAAGCACCCTACCAAAGACATTATCTATTCTGAAATGCAGGGAGCTGAAAACGTGTGGCGCTATGACATTAAGAAAAACCAACAAAAAACGGTGCAACCGCTAAAAGCTGAGGGTGACCCTAAACTCCGCTTTAACTGGAATGCCCCTATGACAACCAGTGCTCACAAACCTGACAGACTTTACATAGGTAGCCAGTTTGTACATCGCTCAGACGATATGGGCGATACATGGGAGAAAGTATCTCCAGACCTGACAACCAATGACCCAAAAAAGCAGAATCAGGAGAATTCAGGAGGTCTTTCAAAAGATAACTCGGGAGCGGAAAACCACACTACCATTTTTACTATTGCCGAGTCACCATTGGATGAAAATATTCTTTGGGTTGGTACAGATGATGGCAATGTGCAACTGACTACTGATGGCGGGAAAAAGTGGAAAAACCTAGTAGGGAACATTGAAGGATTGCCCAAAAACACTTGGGTATATCATATTGAAGCAAGCCATCATGATAAAGGCACGGCTTACGCTGTGTTTGACGGGCACACCAAAAATGATATGAATACTTATGTGTATAAGACCTCTGATTATGGAAAAACGTGGAAATCATTGGCCACCCCAAATATTGAAGGTTTTGCCAGAGCTTTTCAAGAGGATTTAAAAAACCCAAATCTTCTGTTTTTAGGAACAGAGCTTGGCCTTTACATTAGTATAGATGGAGGAACTTCTTGGAAAAAGTTCACCAACAATTTTCCCGCAACAGCGGTGCACTACCTCACCATGCAAAAAAATACGCTTGACCTTGTAGCAGGTACCCATGGCCGTGGAGTTATCATTATTGATGACGTGGCTATTTTACGTGAGCTCACTCCAGAGAATCTGGAGAAAGATGTTCACTTCTTTAGCACCAAACCAGCAATGATGATGGAGGAGAGCGGATTTGGTGGAGCCAGTACAGAAACGCAGTTTGTGGGCCCCAACCCTACTCGCCAAGCCGTAATTTCATACTACCTCAAAAAGCGCCACACGTTTGGGAAGATGACCATGGAAATTCAGGATATGGATGGTAATCTCATTTCTGAAATTGGCCCCAATAAATCGCGGGGAATAAACATAGTAACTTGGAATTATGCCACTCGTCAACCCAAAGTGGCCAAAGGAAAGTCGTTTGCCTACGGTGGATTTGTCTCTCCAAACGTAGAAGCTGGCACATATAAGGCTGTTCTCAAAAAAGGGAAAGAAACCTATGAAACTGAATTTACCGTTTTGAACGATTCCACCTCATTGATTACACCTGAAGAACGGAAAATGAATCGTGAGTTTACCATGGAGCTTTACAATATGACAGAGCAATTGGCCTACATGGTTTATGAAATAGATGAAACCATTGCCACAGCCGAAAAGCTTAAGAAAGCCGACCCCGCTGCTGCTAAAACTGCTCAGGCGGTGATTGACGACCTCAACGGATTAAAGAAAACCTTGGTAACCACCACTGGTGACAATTATGTAGGCCGTGCCGAAAATGAGCTTCGTGAAGACATGCTGGATTTGTATAGCAAAATTGCCACCCGCTTTGACAAGCCAACACCCGCTGAATATGACAATCTAAAAGTGGTGGTTGACGAGTATGGTGAGGCTCAAAAGAAGTTTGAGAAAATAAAGGATGGTTCTGTAAAGAAAATGCAGAAGCAGCTCGAGAAAAGTGAAATGGATTCTCCAGAAATTGAAAGCTTCGAAAGCTTTATTAAAGGATAAATCTATTTTGGATCTTTGATTGACGATTTTAGATTGGGCCATGGCGAAAGCTTTGGCCCTTTTTTACTCCTGTTTGTATCAGTTCTGAAATTCTGTATTACCAGTCTTTCAAAATAGACAAAGCATCAGAAACACTTATAAACTCACTCCCCTCAAGAACCACCAATCCATTACCACATATTTCCAGATTGTTATTCTCCGCGTATGTATTAACACTATCTCTGAAGCCTGCTGTTATAAATTTGAATTGATGAGCATAGCTGCTATCATTCTTAAAATTGAAACCGATTATTAGCTCTTTATAAATATTATCCAAACCCTTTTTCTCATAAGTATCTTGTTCAAAAAGACGCTTGTTTTTCCACAACCAAAAGCTTTCCCAATAGTAAATCCGTTTTCCTACAAAGTTTGCATGAACATCTTCTGAGGTGACTGGAGACCAGTATTGACAGTAAAGTCGTTCATCTTCTAGACTCAGTTGAAATTCTGAAATATTCTTTCGATCCTCAATACTATAATTCCCTATCTCTTCTAAAACTATGCTATCAAGCTTCCAGGCATTACCAATCTCCAGTAGATGTAACTCCTTCCTTTTAGAGTTAAATGATTCAATATAACTGCGGGATAAATACTTTGGAATAAAAAATGCCGCAAAGCCATAGGTTACAAAAAGTGCGAGGAGAAGCAGTCCAATCTGTTTTACTCGAGTCATAATCAAATATAAAAGAAAACCACTCCCTAAGTTCTCGACTCCGTACGAACTTACTACGAACGTATCAGGTTGAGAAGCCTGTCCTGAGCTTGCCGAAGGGAAGTCGAAACCTCACAATTTTCGAATTATCGAATCTTCAAATAACTAACCTATCCTCCACTTACAGTTCCACCATTCCTTTTCGATGTGGGCACCAATACGCTCGTAAAAACGAACGGCATCTTCGTTCCAATCAAGCACTTGCCAATCGAGACGGATAGCTCCAGCTTTTCGAGCTTCATCAGCCGTGGCATTGAGAAGTGCCAAACCAATTCCATTGCCGCGTAAATGCGGCTGAACAATCAGATCCTCCAGATAAAAACAGCGTCCTTTCCAAGTAGAATAGCGTGGGTAATAAAGAGAAACTCCAACAACCTCTCCTTCCAACTCAGCAACCAAAAAATCATAGGCTTTGTGATCTTTCCAATCGGCAAGTAAGGTTTCTGTGGTAACATCTACTTCTTCTGGCATTTTCTCAAACTCTGCCAAATCGTGTATGTGCTGCATTAATGCAGGAATATCTTTTTCCTCTCCCTTTCGGATGGTGAAATCTATCATCTTGTATTTTATTAAAAAGCCCCGGCTAATGCCGAGGCCCGTTAAGAATTTCTTACAACTTAATCTCTACCTGATTGGCCAACAGGTCATCCAGAGTTTGTCTTTTGGTGATCAGATGTGCTTTGCCTTTGTGGATCAAAACTTCAGCCGGCTTGTATCGGCTGTTGTAGTTATTCGCCATGGTAAAGCAATAAGCACCGGCATTGCGGAAGCAAAGAATATCATCTTCCTTAATTTCATTGATCTGACGATCGCTGGCAAAAGTGTCGGTCTCACAGATGTAGCCCACTACCGTGTAAACACGCTTTTTACCAGCAGGATTACTCACGTTTTCGATGTGGTGATACGAATCATAAAACATAGGACGAATCAAGTGATTCATTCCGGTGTCTACTCCTGCAAAAACAGTGGCAGTGGTTTGTTTTATCACATTTACTTTACAGAAAAAGTAGCCTGACTCACTTACCAAAAACTTACCTGGTTCAAACTCGATTTCAAGCTCGCGGCCATATTCTGCACAAAATTCCTTGAAAATCTTAGTCATCTTTTTACCAAGCTCTTCCACATCGGTAGAAATATCATTTGGCTTATAAGCCACCTTAAAGCCACTACCAAAGTCAATATATTTCAAATCAGGGAAGTCGCGAGCTACATTCAGCAATAAGTCCGCTCCTTGGAGGAAAACATCAACATCCAAAATGTCGCTACCTGTGTGCATGTGCACACCTTCTACTTTTATACCCAGGCTTTTTACCAAACGCTCCAAGTGGCGGGTTTGATGAATGGAAATACCAAACTTTGAATCGATATGTCCAACGGAAATCTTAATGTTTCCACCAGCCATAATGTGTGGGTTCAAACGAATACACACAGGATATGTTCCACCATAGTAGCTACCAAATTGCTCAAGAATACTCAGATTGTCGATATTAATTCGAACACCAAAATCTACCGCCTTTTTGATTTCCTCAAAAGAAACTCCGTTTGGTGTAAAGATGATGTCATCGGGTGCAAACCCAGCTTTTAGCCCAAGCTGCACTTCCTGAATAGAAACAGTATCGAGCCCACTTCCCAAATCTTTGAAAAAGCGCAAAACGTTGATATTACTAAGAGCCTTGCAAGCGTAGTTCATCTTGTGTTTGGTACCCTTAAAAGCTTTTGTCAACCGTTTATACTGCGCCTCCATTTTGGCGGTATCGTAAACATAAAGCGGAGTACCATACTCCTTACAAAGGTCAAGAGCATTCACTCCTGAAATCTGATAATTTCCCTCAGTAATTTGCATTTTGAAACTAATTATTAATCGTGTTTATAAATAAAAAAAGGGAGGACTTTACCTAAAAGCCTCCCTCAATAATATATTGATAGCGGGTCGCTTTTAGCGCTCGTTATACATCTGTTTATAGTACTTCTTGTAGTCACCAGAGGTAACATTGTTTAGCCACTCATCATTTTGAAGGTACCAATCTATAGTTTCAGAAAGGCCCTCTTCAAAAGTAACCGATGGCTCCCAGCCCAACTCGTTCTTAATTTTATTGGCATCAATAGCATATCGTCTATCGTGACCTGGGCGGTCGGTTACATAGGTAATCAACTTTTCAGATTCGCCAACTTCACGGCCCAATTTTTCGTCCATCTGCTTAATCAAAATCTTGATTAAGTCAATATTTTGCCACTCGTTAAAACCACCAATATTGTAGGTCTCACCTTCTTTTCCATCATGGAAAACCTGATCAATGGCACGAGCGTGATCAATCACATAAAGCCAGTCACGGGTGTATTTACCATCTCCGTATACAGGCAGTGATTTGTTGTGTTTTATGTTGTGAATAAACAATGGAATCAACTTCTCAGGAAACTGATTTGGACCATAGTTATTGGAACAGTTTGTAATCACGTGCGGCAAACCATAGGTTTCACCATAAGCTCTCACAAAATGATCAGAACTTGCTTTAGAAGCAGAGTATGGAGAGTTTGGATCGTAAGAAGTAGTCTCCTCAAAAAGACCCGTTTCTCCTAATGTTCCATACACCTCATCTGTACTAATGTGGTAAAAAAGCTTGCCTTCAAAATTACCTTTCCAGGTATCTCTGAAAGAGTTTAGCAAGTTTACAGTGCCAATGATGTTTGTCTTTACAAAACTAAGAGGATCAGTGATAGAGCGATCGACATGACTTTCTGCTGCCAAATGAATTACACTGTCAAACTTATAATCAGCAAACAGCTTGTCCATGGCATCACCATCCACAATGTCAGCTTTTATAAACTCGTAATTCTCTTTATCCTCAATATCCTTAAGATTTTCAAGATTACCCGCATAGGTAAGAGCATCAAGGTTATAAATCTTGTATTCAGGATATTTATTTACGAAAAGACGCACCACATGTGAACCGATAAAACCGGCACCACCTGTGATTAATATTTTTTTAGCTGACATGCTTTAAAATTTGTGCAAAGAAAGTAAAACTCTCTAATTAAGTATGGCTTAGTTGTATTGTAAATCAGGACTTAACTTTATCAGCCATTTCCTGTCTTATTTTCTTTTCCCATCGCCAGGCATCTGCCATGGCATCATCTAAAGTTTTTTCGGTAGTCCAGCCCAAAACCTCATTGGCTTTAGTCGTGTCTGCATAAGCTGCAGTTACATCACCGGGTCTGCGATCTACAATTTTGTAGTTCAGCTTTTCTCCAGAAACTTTCTCGAAAGATTGAATTACTTCAAGAACTGTGCTGCCAGTCCCTGTTCCTAGATTAAAAACTTCGTAGTTATCCGCGTTCTTTTTGCTAACCAAACGCTCAACAGCTATCACGTGTGCCTTGGCTACGTCCACCACATGAATATAGTCGCGCACACAAGTGCCATCGCGGGTTTCATAATCATTGCCAAAAACTGCAAGTTGCTCACGCAAACCAATAGCCGTTTGGGTAACGTATGGTACCAAATTAAGCGGAACACCAAGAGGAAGTTCACCAATCTTAGCTGTTGGGTGAGCCCCAATCGGGTTAAAATATCTTAGAGAAACAACGTTGAAATTATGCGCACGAATGGCATCTTTCAAAATCTCCTCCCCTACTTGTTTTGTATTTCCATAAGGAGAAAGCGCTTCTACCACAGGGCTGTTT
This sequence comes from Owenweeksia hongkongensis DSM 17368, assembly GCF_000236705.1. Classification (NCBI taxonomy): domain Bacteria; kingdom Pseudomonadati; phylum Bacteroidota; class Flavobacteriia; order Flavobacteriales; family Owenweeksiaceae; genus Owenweeksia; species Owenweeksia hongkongensis. The sequence goes on from NC_016599.1 coordinate 1,809,178, forward strand.
TCGGTAATGGGCAAATCATCCGTTTCGCCATATACCGTACAGCTGCTGCTGAATATCAAGTTATCCAAGTCATAATCACGCATCCCTTGTAGGATGTGAACCAACGATCCAAAATTATTCTCGTAATACTCCAGTGGCTTATGCACAGACTCACCCACAGCCTTGTAAGCCGCAAAGTGAATTACACCGTCAATATCTTTATGATTTTCAAAAAAGGAATAGACAGCGCTTTTGTCTTTAAGATCCAGCTCCACAAACTCCGGCTTTTGATTAGTGATACTTACGATCCTTTCCAACACATCACTTGTTGTGTTGCTCAAATCATCAATAATCACCGCTTCGTGACCTGCCTGCTGCAGCTCCACCACAGTATGTGAACCGATAAATCCCAAACCACCGGTTACAAGAATTTTAGCCATTTGCTTCTACTTTTGCTTTGCGGATATAGCCTTCAAAATCTTTATGCTCTTTTTTGTAAAGCTCATCTTCAGGAAGGTTCTTAAAATAATCATAAGTGATTTTTAAACCTTCAGCACGATTTACTTTTGGCTCCCATCCAAGAATTTCGCGGGCCTTAGTAATGTTTGGCTGGCGCTGAGTAGGATCATCTTTAGGAAGATCTTGGTAAATCACTTTTTGGGTGGTTCCTGTCAATTTGATAATCTCCTCCGCAAAATCGCCAATTGTGATTTCATCAGGGTTACCAATGTTTACCGGCTGAGCATAATCACTCAAAAGCAAACGGTAAATACCTTCTACCAAATCATCAACATAGCAGAAAGAACGCGTTTGCGAACCATCACCAAATACAGTAAGATCTTCACCGCGCAAAGCCTGGCCAATGAAGGCTGGCAATACACGACCATCATTTAGACGCATACGTGGCCCGTAAGTGTTAAAAATACGGATGATGCGGGTTTCTAAACCATGATACGTATGGTAAGCCATAGTCATAGCTTCCTGAAAACGCTTGGCTTCATCATACACACCGCGTGGACCAACAGGGTTTACATGTCCCCAATATTCTTCTGTTTGAGGATGAACTTCAGGGTCACCGTACACCTCAGAGGTAGAAGCCACCAAAATACGCGCTCCTTTAGCCATAGCTAAACCAAGGCAATTGTGCGTTCCCAAAGAACCTACCTTCAAAGTTTGAATAGGAATCTTTAGGTAATCAATAGGGCTGGCTGGTGAGGCAAAGTGCAGGATATAATCCAACTCACCAGGAACGTGGATAAACTTAGAAACGTCATGATGACAAAACTCAAAGTTTTCAAGTGCAAAAAGGTGCTCAATATTTTTAAGGTCACCGGTAATGAGATTGTCCATCCCAATTACGTGGTATCCTTCTTTTATAAAACGATCACAGAGATGTGAACCTAAAAATCCGGCAGCTCCGGTAATTAATATTCTTTTCATCTTAAAGTGATTTAATTCCGATGCTGTGGTATTCAATTCCCTGACGCTCCATTTCTGCTCTGTCAAAGATGTTTCTACCATCAAAGATTAGGTTGTTCTTTAGGCGGGCTTTTACTTCGCTAAAGTCTGGAGCTTTAAACTCTGACCATTCGGTTACTACCAAGAGGGCATCTGCATCGCGTAGGGCGTCATATTCGTCTACTGCGTATTCTATTTTGTCCCCAATCATGTGCTTGGCTTCTTCTTTGGCTACCGGATCGTATGCGCAAACGGTTGCTCCTTCGGCCAATAGATTTTCAATAATTACCAATGATGGTGCTTCGCGCATATCATCGGTGTTGGGCTTAAAGGATAGTCCCCACATGGCGAATTTCTTTCCGGAAAGGTTGCCAAATTTCTTCTTCACCTTATTGAAAAGGACGTGCTTCTGGTCTTCGTTCACATCTTCTACCGATTGCAGGATACGCATTTCGTAACCATTTTCGCGGGCCGTACGTACCAATGCTTTTACATCTTTTGGGAAACAGCTACCTCCGTATCCAATACCCGGGTAGATGAATTTGTTGCCAATACGTGGATCTGAACCGATTCCTTTGCGTACCAAGTTCACATCAGCCCCCATCACTTCGCATAGGTTTGCGATGTCGTTCATAAAGCTAATCTTGGTAGCCAGCATAGCATTGGCGGCATATTTTGTCATTTCAGCGGAAGCGATATCCATGAAAATAACCGGGTGACCGTTTAGTACAAACGGATGATATAATTTTTCTAAAACCAAACGAGCGCGCTCACTTTCTATACCTACCACAATGCGGTCTGGTTTCATAAAGTCGTTTACGGCTGCTCCTTCTTTTAAGAATTCTGGATTGGAAGCTACATCGTATTCAATGTTTACTCCACGGGCATCCAAAGCGTTTTGAATGGCATTTTTCACCTTGGCCGCTGTGCCTACTGGCACGGTGCTTTTGGTGATGATTACGCCATAATCATTCATGTTTTCGCCAATTTGGCGAGCCACGGTAAGCACATACTGAAGGTCGGCACTACCATCTTCTCCGGGAGGCGTTCCTACAGCGATAAAGGCTACATCGGCTCCTTTGATGCTTTCGGTCAAGTTAGTACTAAACTTCAATCGGCCTTTGTCATAATTGCGGTGTACCAATTTATCCAGCCCTGGTTCGTATATAGGCAAAATGCCTTGCTTTAGGTTTTCGATTTTCTTGGTATCTACGTCTACGCAAACTACATCGATACCTACTTCGGCCAAACATGTGCCCGTTACCAAGCCTACATAGCCTGTGCCTACTACTACTATTTTCATGCTTTTAGATTATTAAGAGTGTGATTCCCAAAGAGGTTTGGGCTTATGTTTCATTGTTTAATTGACAAATTCTAAAAATGACTCAGTGATAAACGTTAATTGCTCATCATCCAATTCGGAATGCATAGGTAACGAAATCACTTGACTTGCAAGCATCTCTGCCACTGGAAACTGCCCTTCAGTATACCTATCATCCTGATACGCCTTTTGCATATGCAAGGGCACCGGATAGTAAATCATTGCAGGAATTCCCTTCCTGTTAAGGTGTTCGATAAGTTCAGCCCTGTCCACATCTTCTAACTTAAGAGTGTACTGATGAAAAACATGTGTACTACCTTTTACCTTCGCTGGTGTTTTTATTTTATCGCTTGCAGCAAATGCATCACTGTAAAAATCAGCAGCTCTTTTGCGTGAAGCGTTATACGTATCCAAGTGAGGAAGTTTCTTTCTTAGTATTGCCGCCTGAATACTATCTAATCTAGAGTTCACGCCAATTTCATCGTGATAATAACGAACTGTCATTCCATGATTGGCAATCACACGAAGCTTCTCTGCATACTCATCATTTTGAGTAAAAATGGCTCCTCCATCTCCAAAGCATCCTAAATTTTTACTTGGGAAAAATGATGTAGTCCCTATATCACCCATGGTTCCAGCCTTAGCGGTGGTTCCATCAGCAAATGTGTAATCTGCACCAATGGCCTGAGCTGTATCTTCTATCACAAACAAGTTATGCTCCTTGGCGATTTTCATGATCGCCTCCATATCGGCACATTGCCCAAAAAGGTGTACAGGAACTATCGCTTTAGTTTTTGGAGTAATTGCTTTTTCCACCTCTTGCGGATCTAGCATAAATGTATCTGGATCAACATCCACCAATACTGGAGTCAATCCTAAAAGAGCAATCACTTCGGCTGTAGCCACAAATGTAAAAGTAGCCGTAATCACCTCATCACCGGGCTTTAACCCTAGCGCCATCATCGCCATTTGTAAAGCATCAGTACCGTTAGCACATGGTATTACATGTTTTACTTTCAGATATTCTTCAAGTTCTTTCTGGAAATTCTTTACCTCAGGACCATTGATGTAGGCCGAAGAACGAATAACCTCAAGCACTGACTGATCAACATCCTCCTGTATCTTTTCATATTGGCTGACAAGGTCAACCATCTGAATTTTTTTCATTGGGTGATTTTTGTATTGAGCAAATATATACATCGACACAAAAAACTCAGGCTTATTATACTTTAAACTCATTTTTATTATCGGTGTCCTACACAATATTGATATTAAAGACCCCGTTGCGCTATTCCCGCAATGAAAACCTAAATTTGCCGAACAGATTTCAATATGAAAAGATTCATTATACTTTTTACACTTTTGGCAACGGCCTCCATAGTATATGGACAGCGCAGCCAAAAAGCAGCTTCGGCTTGGCTAATTCAACCGTCCTACTCCTACTTATTTTCCGGTGGCGACATGGAAAATCGCTTTGGCGACTTTATGGGTGTGGGGCTAGGTGTAGGTTACAAAACCGCTAATAATTGGATAGTAAGTGTGGATGCACAGTTTACTTTTGGTAATAATGTGAAAAATGTAGGACCGCTGCTGAATACAATGCTTACGAAAAAAGGCAACATACTTAATGAAACAGGAAACTATGGCGACATTGATGTAAACCAACGCGGATGGCTTGGCTCTTTAGATGTTTCCAAAACTTTCAACTTTTTGAGTGTAAACCCTAACTCCGGTATAAATCTATTATTTGGAGCTGGCGGTTTGTGGCATTATATAAACTTTAACACCCCGGGAAAAGACATCCCACAGGTAATGGGTGAGTATGACAAAGGCTATGATGAAATGAGTGGCGGCTTTATGCTAAAGCAATCCATCGGCTACGTATACCTGAGCCGTAACAGAAGGGTGAACTTTAAAATTTCATTTGAAATAATGGAAGCTTTCACTACCAACTATCGCAAGTTTAGCTACAGCACAGGTAAGCCGGTAACCGGCACCATGAATGATTTCATTTATGGATTCAAAGCGCAATGGATACTTCCGATATATGGAACCCAATCCACTGGTGGCAATCACTATTACTACGATTGATGTACCTGAATTTCTACAATTGGGCTATGCACCTCTTTGGCGCATCACTTGGCTTGGTAGGAAAATTTAATGACAAGCTGAAAGCCGGATATGAAGGCCGGAAAAACCTATTCCCTCGATTGGAAAAAGCCCTTGATGGCGAAACTAAAATCATTTGGTTTCATGCCGCTTCCTTAGGTGAAGCTGAGCAAGCTGTGCCCATACTGGAAGCTGTACGCAAAGAATATAATCAGCACAAAATATTGCTAACTTTTTTTTCCCCTTCCGGGATGGATCACTTTAAGAGAAAGGACTTGGCGGACTTTGTTTTTTACCTACCCTTAGACACAAAGTCTAACGCACGTAAATTTTTGGACATTGTAAAACCAGGACTGGCCTTTTTTGTGAAGTATGAGATATGGCCCAATTTCTTTAGAGAAGTCAAGCACCGTGGAATACCATTAATTATCGCTCCGGCTGTTTTCCTTCCTGATTTTTTTTACTTTAAGAATCCTCACAAAAAACACTTTATTCCTTTGCTAAAAGGAGCTGATCAAATATTGGTGCAGGATGAAAATTCACAAAAACTACTGGCTGAACATGGTGTAAAATCTAATATATGCGGAGATAGCCGATTTGACCGGGTATTGCAAAATGCCGCTACACCTTTTGAGGATAAAATTTTGCACGACTTTACCCAAAACGCCACAACCCTTATTGGAGGAAGCACCTGGCAAAAAGGGGAAGAAATACTGGCAGAAGTCTTGAAGGCAAACCCTGATCTCAAAATGATAATTGCTCCTCACAATATAAAAGAGGAAAATATAAAACGTGTATCGGATTTATTTAAACCCTACGGAGCGTTTCGCTACAGCCAAGCAGGGCACCAAACCACAGAAAGCCGTGTTTGTATAATTGATAACATTGGCCTACTGAGCCGCCTATACCGCTATGGCGACATGGCCTACATTGGCGGAGCCTTTGGCAAGGGAATTCACAACTCGCTGGAAGCGGCAGCTTATGGCCTACCTCTGTTTTTTGGGCCCAATCACCAAACTTTTATCGAGCCGCAGCTTATGCTAAAGGAAGGTTTTGCCACAGAGATAAAAGGTGCCAACGATTTACAAAAAGTACTAAACCCAATGCTAAAGGATAAGACTCATCTTAAAATCTTACAGCAGCAAGCGCGAACATTTGTAGAGCAAAATTCTGGCAGTGTGGATAAGGTAATGCTAAGCTTTAATACTTTGCTTCCAAAATAAAAAGCCTCAAAGCTACTTTCTAGAAATACTTTAGTCTTTATTACGGTAGTATTACAAAACGTATACGCAATAAAAGTAGCTCATTGAAGGACCAACCGGAAAACGCTATACAAAAAGCAGTTTAAGGAAAACACTAAAACAAAGTTTAGAAACATGTTGTATTCGCAAATCGATTCGACTGCATGATTTACGTCACAGTATTGCGACTCACTTGTTGGAAGATGGCACAGATATTCGGTATACACAGGCCCTGTCAGAACACAGCATCACAAAAACGACTGACCGCGTAGCAGCACCGTAGATAAATCTACGCACATGTAAGCATATACCGTATCAGCCTGATTCAAACTTCTTATGTAAATAATTATATAACGTAAATTCCCGTTATACGCTCATTAACATTAGTTAAAAAGAATCTGCCTCCGTTCAATAATTTAATCAATGTCAAGATTTCTGGATTAGGTAGAGTGCAAAGTTGCAAAACAGAACCTGCTGATATCGATCAAGTTCAGCTATTTTTAGCAAAAAATCATTCTATATGGATTTTGGATCAAGCTATTGGTGCAGATATTGCAATAATTCAGAAAACTATACCAAATGATAAGAAACATAATATCTGGGGTTTGTTTGTTGTTGAATTTCCATTTTGTATCAGCACAAGCTGAAAAATTACAATGGTTAGATATTGAATTGTCCAATTATCAATATCCGTATGAAGTTTCATTTTTGGAGTTAAACATCCAAGAACAAAACCTAAAAATGGCGTATATGGACGTTAAACCTGAAGCATATAACGGCAAAAACATTGTACTTTTTCACGGTAAAAATTTTAATGGTGCTTATTGGGAAACAACCATTAAAGCATTAGCTAAAGCAGGGTTTCGTGTAATCGTCCCAGACCAAATAGGCTTTGGAAAATCGTCTAAACCTTTACATTTTCATTATACCTTTCAGCATTTAGCACAAAACACAAAATCACTTTTAGACACATTGGGTATTGAAAAAACAGCCATTTTAGGACATTCAATGGGCGGAATGTTAGCCACTCGATTTGCCTTAATGTATCCAGAAATGACAGAAAAGTTTATTCTAGAAAACCCCATTGGCTTGGAAGACTGGAAACTAAAAGTACCTTACAAACCTGTAGAATGGTGGTATAAAAATGAACTTAAAAAAAGTTATGAAGGGATAAAGAAATATCAATTGGTGAATTACTATGACAACAATTGGAAACCCGAATACGACCAATGGGTAAATTTATTGGCGGGTTGGACCTTAAATTCTGATTACAAAACCATAGCCTGGAATAATGCCCTAACGTATGATATGATTTTTACACAACCCGTTGTGTATGAGTTTAAAAACATCACTGCCCCAACTTTGCTTATTATTGGAACCCGAGACAGAACCGCACTTGGCAAACCGCTTGTAAGTGAAGACACAAGAAATACAATGGGCTTATATAACCAGTTAGGAAAAGAAACTCAAAAGAAAATACCCAACGCTGAATTAATAGAGTTACAGAATGTTGGACATCTTCCCCATATCGAAAAATTTGAAGCTTTTATTTCTCCATTGATAAAGTTTTTGCAACTTTAGATTCAGCATAACACTTCATGAAGAAATATATAATACTTATTGCGGTAGCAACTTTCTTAATATCCTGCCATAATAATCAGACTAAAATAGAGATAGAAAATTCCCCGAACATATTGCTGATAATTGCAGATGATATGGGGAAAGATGCTTTAGCCGGCTTTACAGAAGGGAGTGTAAAACCACACACTCCGAATATTGATACTATTAGAAAAAAGGGGTTAAATTTTACCAACTTCTGGACTTATCCAACGTGCTCACCTACAAGAGCATCAATGATTACAGGTAAATATGGGTACAGAACCGATGTAAGGTGGGCAAATCAAAAATTAAGCGAAAGTGAAATCCTGTTACAAAAATACATCAACGACAACACCAACAATAGTTATGCAACTGCTGTAGTTGGCAAATGGCATATATCTGGATATGATGCAACAATTAACCCAGAAACCTTTGGTATCGATTATTATGAAGGTATTTTTATAGGCTCTGTAAAAAATTATTATAACTGGCCGTTGTCCAAAAATGGAAAACAATACAATAGCAGAGAGTACACCACCAAAAAGTTTACCGATTTAGCTTCTCATTGGATTCAAAAACAAGACAAACCTTGGTTTATGTGGTTAGCATATAATGCACCACACACTCCCTTTCATATTCCTCCAGATGAAATGCATAAACAAGGAAATTTACCTCCTTACAAAGAAGGTGTAGACCCAACACCTTATTTTATGGCTTCAATCGAAGCAATGGACCATCAAGTAGGACAACTATTGAATTCATTATCAAAAGAAGAAAGAGAAAATACACTTATCATTTTTATGGGTGACAATGGTAACGAACCTGTTGTGACACAAGCCCCATATGCTTCAAATCAAGTGAAGAGAAGTCTTTATCAAGGTGGCATTAATATGCCTTTGTTTGTATCTGGCAAGGGTGTGGAACGCAAAGGGATCGACAACAATTTAATTACAAGTACAGATATTTTTGCTACGATTGCCGAAATAGCTGGGGTGGAAATTGATGAAATAAACGATAGCAAAAGTTTTAAGTCGCTTTTGTCCGAAAAAAAATCAATTAGAAAGTATCAGTATTCTGAAATGAAGAATGAAAAAAATGATGCTTGGACCATTAGCGATGGCACTTACAAATTATTAGTGTTTGCTAATGGAAAAGAAGAAATGTACAACTTAATTAATGATCCATACGAAAAAAACAACATTCTGAATTCGGTAATAAGTACTATTGAAAAAAAATCTAAAGAAGAGTTGGAAATTGAATTATCAAGGATAAGAAATTAAAAATAACTATTACCAACAACGTATCCCATGTAAAGCAGTCTTCCCAACCTTAGATTAGATAATTAAAGATACTATTTAAGATTTTTCTATTCCATTTTTATTGTCCTTTTTAAACTTTTAGAGTGTTGACAAAAACCTTCACCACCCTCGGGTATCTCGAAAATATTTTGGGTTTGTCATTACGATAAAAGTCCGCCTTGGCAGTTCCCTCATTTCTCAGCCCTTCCCTCTTGAATTTTGCATCCCTACTTTTGGAGGGCTTTTGGTTCTGCAGACATAGTGGTGGTATGGATCCGCCAACTCTTCTTGTGGATATCGATACAATGAATATTTTGATGCGGTAGTGTTTTGAGCTTACATGGTACAGGTATTTTAAAAGTTTACCCGAACTTAGGACACTGCTTTTACATAGGGGCTAAAAAGTTCATGACCGTTATCGGCTGCCATGCCACTTATGTAAACCATTAACAGCAAGTATAAAGCAAAACTCAATTAATTGCAATTAACTATAAAATAACAACTGATGCAGGAGCCGTATGAAAAATTTCTAACAGGAATGTATTTACAAACACGTGGTTTTATTCCTTCTATACCATTAGGTCAAAATGTTTACCCTGGTGATTTTTTTCTAATTAAGAATGGAGAAATTATTGTTTTAGGGAACATTTTCAGAAAAGCCATTGTAGATACTGAAACAGTAGAGATTGAATATAACATTAAGCTCGACCCCGCTAATTGGGTCTTCAGTGATGGAATAACAAAACCTTATATTGGTAAAGAAAAGGGTGACAACCCTTTTAATGGAGCTTTTGAAATCAGCAAACTACTTATTGCCTTTAAGGATAAAGGCAGTTACCTTTTTAAAGGTGAAGCCCCATTGGCGGTTAGAATCAAAAATTGGTCAGACATTTGGCAGCAACTTATTATTAAGCTAACACAGACTGTTTATTCATTTCGTGAGTTATACGTAGTAACTCACTGTGCAACCATGGACAACTGGACGTTAGCAGTCTCTAGCTCTAAAGGAGCGGAACTGGAAATTGCGACCGATTCAGAGAATGTTGAATTGGCAGATATCTTTGGAGACGCATCATCAAAACTCATACAGTCTAAGAATCTAGAATTTTATCATAGACAAAACTCAAGAAAACCAACCTTTTTCAAAGCTAAAAAATTAGTGATCAAAAACGAAAAGTTAGAGTTATTGATTGCTCAACTATATAATGATAGCCTTCATCATAGTGAATGGGCTGAAAATTTCTTCGATAGGAATTTCGATACACAGTCAAGTAATTTTCCATTTAATATATCCAGTAACTATCCATTAGAATTGTTAAACATGCTTCACAGCAATGAATTCAATCCAAATTCAGCTTTACAATACTTTAAATGGGAAGACGCCAATCTAGACGATTTCGAAAAACTTTTTTCGACCCACTGAAACTAACAAAACTATTCTTTGACAAGATATTGGGTAATAAATAGTTTGCAATGTAAAGCCCAAGTACAATCAAATAGACAGCCAGTAAACCAGTGACTCGCTCGCACACTCCTCACGACATGAAATGCACACCAGCTTAGACTCTAACCTTCGGTTTAAAAGCCGCGTTCGTTAAGATACATCGTTTACAAAAGTTATAGATTAGGGTTTACACTAGATTAGTCTCTAGCCTCAGGTCAATTTAGGCTCTAGTCCTTTGAAATACGTTAATGTTTCATGCGAAATTTTATAATATCTTAATTGCATCAAACCATTAACATTCATAACATGAAAAACCTTAAACTATTCCTATTACCCTTAGTCCTGATCGCGGGAGGATGTCAATCATTAAAAACCGGGACTCAAACCGACACCAGCAATAAATCACTATATCAAGCATCCATAGAAAACTCCATGGCTCCTTCTCAAAAAAAAGTTTATAAGGATTTTGTCTCCATTAGCCCCGAAAACACTGAGCTCATTTGGAAAGATATAAATGGAGAAGATTATATTTTGGCAGCTACCTGGAAACAAAACATTTCCTATTACCAACCTTACTTGGATTCAGGATACTTTAATACCGGAGAACACCCTATATGGGTAACTACAGCGCCTGAGCTAGCCCAAAAGATGAAAAAGAAAAATGCTCAGGATGTAGACTTACGCCTAAAACAATTATTAGGATTACCTCCAAACTCCATATATAGTTATTTTGTAGAGTTTTGGCTAAATCCCTCAGGCCTCATAAGACCATGCCCTGACAATGAAATTACGGACAGCCAATGTGATTTATGCTTTCCTGAGGAAACAGACCCTTCTTACATAGCTTGGATAAATGAAAATAGAATTAGCCGTTATTACAATTGCGAATTATATGACAACTACCCGTGGAGCCAACTAGGCTACACTTACGACTGGAACCCTAAAAATCAATCTCATGTGTGCTTAAGCGAGTTTGTAATCAAAGAAAATAAAAACATCGTTGTTAATGCTATTTATACAACAGAGGAATATTTAAGAGGGGATGGCATGACTAAATACTTGCCATAAAACAGTCTAGTTCTATTCACCTACAAGTGGGTATGATAAATTTCTTTAAAAACATTTTACTGTTGAATTACCTAGCCTTTCTAGGGTCATAAGTAGGCATACAACCGTACAATTATGGAGCCTTGATAAAACAAATCTCCAATAACTCTGGCATCAAATCTGGTGAATTACACAAACTCATGCTTAGCTGTCATGTAGCCGCAGGGGTATAAGCTGCAAAAAGTTATTAGCCATGGCTTTTTTTTTGCCTTAGCCGAACAACCTCAAAACCTATATTTGCTCCCTATTCTCAAACCTCTCACAATGAAAAAAGCGCTGCTTCTGGCTTTGATAAGCTTTACTTCAAATCAAGTTATTAGTCAGGTTATTAATATTCAAGTAGGCACAGCTATTTCAAAGCTTGACTGGACGGTAGAAGATATACCTGGCCAACCGAGTGTATTTGGTGTTGATGAGTCTGCTTATGCAGAGCCAATTCTAGGACTATCCGCATTTATTGGAGTTGACTATTTCGACCACAAGTATTATAATTTATCTACAAACATTGGATATATCCAAAAAGGAGGCCAATACACAGTAGATTATGTTTTGTATACTTCCGTAAAAAAGGCTCAATTGCACTATTTATCTTTAAACACATCATTGGACTTAAAGTTACCTGTTACCGAATCAATATCCCCTTTCTTAAGCTTTGGGCCACGAATAGATTTTCTATCTTCTCACGAAGGAGAAATAATTGAAAACTTATCGGGCAAAAACACTGGTGAATTGGACAAACTCATGTACGGATGCCATTTGGGTGCTGGAGCAAAATATAGCTTACAAAAAATTCAATTTGGTGTACGTTTTGACTATTATTTCAACTTCACTCATATTGCTAATTACGAGTGGTCACGCAAACACGTTACATACGGCTATGGCAATGGAACCTTAAAAGACCACACATACTCGATAAACTTGGTGGTTGGATATAAACTTTAAGTCTATAGAGTCGAGCTTATAAATCACTTTACCTCCTTACCTGAACTTGGCTTTCAAAGTTTCCAGGTCTACCATCACTTTAGGATTCTTTTCGATTTCTGTTAAGAGATGATCCACCTTGTTTTGATCCAGCTTCATTTTATAAGCCAGTTCACGGCATTTTTCAATTTCTTCAGCTTCCACTTGTGTGTCTACAAACATCATGTTTAGCAATCTATGAAACTGCTCCAGGCGATGATTAGGAGAAATATGATCAAAAGCGGATGACTTGCGCTCCATCAGTTGCTCCAACTCAGATTGGCTTACTCCCATTTTTTGCGCCACCCATACCAGATAAGTCATTTCAGAAAAATTGACCATACCATCGCTCTTTGCCATGTCAATCAAATCCGTTAGTAATATTCCTTTTTCTGTGGTATTTAAGTAGCTCATCGTTTCTGTATTTTTAGTTTTAAGGCTCCGAATATAATTGGATTTGTTGATTTCAATATACCCTTCAGACAACATTTTCATTACCCATCTCCATTTACGAGGGAAATAAAAATTCGCCTTCGCTACCTTTGCGGCTATGGACAGTATGCTGAAGCCCTTTCTCCCTAACATTCAAAAAGAACTTAGCGTAAGCCACATTTTGAGCATTGCCAAAATGCAAAGCTTGTGGAGCGATTATGGTGGAATTTTTAGGTTAAACCTGAAAGGAGCAAAAGTGCCTTCGGTAGTAGTGAAATGTATCCTCCTTGAAGAAAAAGATAAGCACCCACAGGGGTGGGTTTCTAATCTTTCGCACGAGCGAAAAGTTAAATCCTATCAAGTGGAAAACCATTGGTATGAAATGTATGCTGCTTCGCTTCCCACTACGGTAAAAGTACCTCAGCTACTTTACAGGGAAAAGCAAACTTCTGTACAAATTTTAGTTCTCGAAGACCTTTCACATTTTTATCCAAACCTGAAACAATCTTGTACTTACAAAGAAGCCAAAACGGTTATAAGATGGTTGGCGCAATTTCATGCTCATTTTATCAATTCACCAACTGATGGCCTTTGGCCTATTGGAAGCTACTGGCACTTAAACACCAGACCTGATGAATGGAAAGCTATGGAAGATTCACCCCTTAAAGAAAAAGCCCAGGCGTTGGACTTTGTGCTAAACGAGGCAAAATTTCAAACCATAATACATGGAGATGCCAAGGTGGCCAACTTTTGCTTTAGCAATAATGAAGAAGTAGCTGCTGTTGATTTTCAATATGTAGGTAAAGGTGTTGGGGTAAAAGATTTAGCTTATTTCCTGGGCAGTTGCTTTAGCGATGAAGAAAGTCAGCTTTATGAAGGTTCACTCTTGGAGTATTACTTTGAAACATTAAAGGCATCAGCTAAAGATTTGAATGAAGCCGAAAAGGCAGCTTTGGAAAAAGAATGGCGAGAACTATACCCGGTAGCTTGGGCTGATTTCAATCGCTTTTTGCTGGGCTGGCTTCCCAACCATCAAAAACTGCATAACCATGCTTTATCCAAAAACGGGGAGGCGTTTCAGTTTTTAGAAAGGCAAAACCTCTAAGCACAACCCCGTCCGCTAATTTTATTTTTTTCACAAAAAAGTATGTTGACCGAAGGATTAGGTTAAAACTTGTGTCTAACCATTAAATATGGGAAACATTATGACACAATTAAAATCTGGCATCTTACTACTAGCCACCGCAATATTCATATCATGTTGTTCGAAAGATGATGACGATCAAGGCACTGCATCTAATGATGATGGAGTGGTCATAAATGTAGATGAAGGTCTTTTTTTAAGCGGCACCACGGTTACTACGGTACCGTGCACCCTTTCTGATGGAACAAATACAGATTGCTATCAAATTGTAACCAACAGTATGGCGTCCGACCATGACATGGGTCCGTGGTGTCCGACTAATATTTCTGACGGAGCAGAAGCCGGAGGTATCTGGTTAGAAAATGGACAGGTGTATGATGTGGATGGTGCTTTTATCCAAAACATGGCCACCTTTTACAATGACAATACCTGGATGATGTACGATGCCAATGGCGACATTTATATAACAGACACTGAACAGGACTGCATTAATGCCGCAAACCCAAATGTAGGTGCAGCTTATGAAAATTACTGTGTGGAGTGCCTACCCTCCTATATTTCCAATCTTTCACAAACGTGGTTGATTCCCGTGACCCCCGTAAAACAAAGTACTCCAGCCAACTTCGCTATGGGTGGAGGACCTATGGGATCTACCGGACCTACCGTAATTGGAGTTGCTTTTAATGGTATTGAATTTTCTGGTGCGGCACCCGTAGATGCAATATTGGGAGCCTATACTCTTGCTCCCTTTGATGATGCTGGTGGGCACATCAATGTTCATCAAGGATATCACTATCATGCGGCTACTGGTGTAAGTACGGAGGTTGCCCAAAATGACGGACATGCTACTATGATAGGTTATGCCATGGATGGACACGCCATTTACTCACAATTAAATGAGGACGGAACAGAACCAACAGACTTAGACGAATGTCGTGGACATTATGACGATACGAGAGGTTACCATTACCATGTAGACGCACCTGGTAGCAACAACTTTATCAACTGCCTTGCTGGCGCTTACGTTAACTAAAGAAATAAAATTATGAAGTGGATAATAGGTCTTTTGCTGATGATAGGAATGCAAAGCGCTTGGGCACATCAACCCAGTGTTTCATCAACAATACTATCCCAACAGGGTGACAACAGCTGGGTTTTACAAGTACGCTCACCCCTTTCTGCATTTGAGTATGAAATAAAACAACTCAATGGTGAGACTTCTTTCAGCACACCTGAAGAGTTTAAAAGTTTGGTCCTTAGTCACATCTTGAAAAATGTAACTATACAGGTAAATGGAGAAAATACCGTTCAGCTCATAAAAGGTTTTGTGAAGTTGGGCCATGAAACTAACGTGGTCTTTCAGGCTACAGGAATTCCGGAAGAAATTGAGTCTATTGATGTGAGCAATAAAAGCTTTGAGCATATTGGTTATAATCAAAGTGCATTGATGATTATAAAGAGTGGGCTAGAAAAGCAGCAGTTTGTGCTAGACGACAAAAATCAACACTCTATAAAACTCCTTGCTAAAGGAAACCAACTTGTGGAACATACTGCCAATTCTACTGCAGGAATAGGGTTTGCCCCAACTTCCTTTATGAATTATGTCACTTGGGGTTTAGGTTTACTCTTTATTTTATTATTTGGGTTTTACCTCTATCAATCCAACAAGCTTGATGAAGCTACTCGTCAGGGTAATTGTTTATAATAAACTCTACACTTTATAAATGTAAAAAGAGGTGACTCCGCATAGAGCCACCTCTTTTTTTTAATGATAATTCACCCTATTTCTAGGCCAAATCAAAGCGATCTAAGTTCATCACCTTATCCCAGGCGGCAACAAAATCATTTACAAACTTGTCCTTTGCATCTGATGATCCATATACTTCCGCTAAGGCACGTAGTTCTGAGCTGGAACCAAAAATAAGATCAGCGCGGGTGGCTGTCCATTTTGGTGCTCCCGATTTTCTATCACTGCCTTCAAACACCTCAGCTTCATCAGAAGTCGGTTTCCATTGCGTGCGCATATCCAAGAGATTCACAAAGAAATCATTACTCAATGTTTCCGGGCGATTGGTAAACACACCATGATTGAAACCATCATAATTGGTATTCAACACGCGCATTCCTCCTACCAAAACGGTTAATTCCGGAGCCGATAAGGTTAATAATTGTGCTTTATCGATTAGTAAATCCTCCGTGGAAACGTCAAACTTAGTGCCTCGGTAATTGCGGAAACCATCAGCATAAGGCTCCAAATATTCAAAAGCTTCCACATCAGTTTGCTCGGCAGAAGCATCCATTCGACCGGGTGTGAATGGCACCTCAACATTATGCCCAGCATTTTTAGCCGCTTTTTCTACACCAGCGCATCCAGCCAAAACAATCAGATCTGCCAATGAAATTTTCTTACTTCCTGAGTTGAATTCTTTTTGAATTCCTTCTAAAGTGCTCAATACTTTTTTAAGCTGTTCAGGCTTATTCACCTTCCAATCTTTTTGAGGGGCCAGACGAATACGAGCACCATTGGCACCACCACGTTTATCAGAACCTCTAAATGTGGAAGCCGAAGCCCAGGCTGTAGAAACCAATTCAGAAACTGACAATCCGGAATTCAAAACTTTTGATTTCAAACTAGCCACATCCTCGTCATTTACCAGCTCATGATCCACGGTCGGGATTGGGTCTTGCCAAAGCAATTCTTCCTGCGGAACTTCCGGCCCCAGATAGCGCTCTTTCGGCCCCATATCACGATGTGTTAATTTGTACCATGCACGCGCAAAAGCATCCGCAAACTCATCGGGGTTTTCGTAAAAGCGTCTTGATATTTTCTCATATTCAGGATCCATTCTCAGGGACAAATCGGTGGTAAGCATAGTTGGCTTGCGCTTTTTGGAAGAGTCAAAAGCATCAGGAATTATTTCTTCCGCATCACGTGCTATCCATTGCTTAGCTCCAGCAGGGCTTCTATGCGGATCCCACTCATATTCAAATAGATTTTTGAAGAAATTATTGCTCCACTTTGTAGGTGTTTCTGTCCAGGTAACCTCTGGCCCTCCAGTAATGGCATGCGCTCCACTTCCTGTTTCAAAACTATTTTTCCAACCAAAACCTTGATCCTCGATAGGTGCAGCTTCCGGCTCTGGACCTACAAACTCACCAGGATCAGCCGCGCCATGTGTCTTTCCAAAAGAGTGACCACCAGCTATGAGTGCCACTGTTTCCTCATCATTCATCGCCATTCGCTTGAAGGTTTCCCTAATATCCTTTGCCGCAGAAATCGGATCCCAGTTTCCATTAGGGCCTTCAGGATCTACATAAATCAGCCCCATCACCACAGCTGCCAGTGGATCTTCCAGATCTCGTTCACCGGAATATCTTTTATCACTAAGCCACTCTGTTTCCGAGCCCCAATACACATCTTCTTCAGGTTCCCACACATCTTCGCGCCCTCCTGCAAAACCAAAGGTTTTGAAGTTCATAGACTCTAACGCCACGTTGCCAGAAAGAACTATAAGATCGGCCCATGAAATTTTGTTACCATATTTCTGCTTGATGGGCCAAAGTAGCCTGCGTGCTTTATCTAAACTGGCATTGTCTGGCCAACTATTAAGTGGAGCGTAGCGCTGCTGACCAGAACCCGCGCCACCGCGACCATCACCAATACGATACGTACCTGCGCTGTGCCAAGCCAAGCGAATAAACAGACCTCCATAGTGACCAAAGTCAGCGGGCCACCAGTCTTGCGAATCGGTCATTAAATCGGTTAGATCTTTTTTTACAGCTTGTAAGTCAAGCTTCTTAAATTCCTCAGCATAATTAAAATCTTCTCCCATAGGGTTAGATAAAGAGGAGTGCTGTCGAAGCATATTTACTTTTAATCTGTTTGGCCACCAATCTTGATTTCTAGCGCCACCGCCAGCCGCCTGTTTAGGTGCTCCACCGTGAAACGGACACTTGCCTCCACTATTTACATCAAAACTACGTGAGCCATTAGAATCTGAATTATTTCCCATATTTATTTGAATTGTTTGACTGGATAAAGTTGATATAATTTTTAGCTATTGATTTAAAATTTAAATAACAATTAACTATTATGTTGATCATTCATATTTATGCCTGAAATTATAGAAATGTGTTTTATTAGAGCTTAATCCTTGATAGAAATTAGAAAAAGAATGGATACTTCTTTGGACATTGCAAAATCATTTAGTTTTATCCCCTGAGCCATTTAGGCCTTGCTGTACCTCAAACTATGAACAGAAAACTAAAGCAATTTACCGAAGTGCTAAACTCTCAAAGCTACCTCCACAAGCGCTCTCTGTTCGGTTTGTTTCTAGCTATCCTACTTATAGACCGCATCGTAGCGCTTGTGAATTTTGGCTTTGTTTACACAGACATTGATCAAACGGTGCTTTGGAATGGTCTGCTAGATTATTCGCAAGGAATATTTCCTGAGCCTTTCTTTTATGGGCAGCCCTATAATTATATGCTTGAGTCACTTGTGGCGGTGCCATTGTATTGGATGAATATCCCCGTCTACATTGCAATGCCTATGACTACAAGTTGCATAGTGCTACTACCTTTTATTATTCTGGCCTTTTTGTTTTTTAAAACAAAAAATCCCTTCTGGGCTTTTCTCACTTTAGCCCTCCCCGTACTTTTACCAGTAGAATTCAACTTTCTCACCAGTCTTTCCCGAGGATTCGTCCAAGCATTTTTATTTCTTCCACTTTTATATATCCCTTTGTTTTATCCTCAAAAAAAAGGTAGTGTCACCCTACTCTACATTACTTCTGCCCTTTGCTTTATTGCCAATCAAAGCTCGGCACTCTTCATTGCTCCGGTATTTCTTTTTGTTTTCTCCTATCACTATAAGTCGCTATTATTTTACATAAAAGCTCTACTTGTCCTACCAATTCTGTTTTTGGATTATTTGGCAAAGGAATTTTACACCTCACATTCAGAACGCATTGTGCATCCCCATGCAAATGTTGGGTTTAGCCTTGATACATTTTGGGAAAGCCTAAAAACCTATGATCACTTTGAAAATCTATTTCCCTTCTTTTCCAGTTGGGGAATTGTTTATCCACTCCTCTTCATTCTTCTGGCGGTGATAGGTTATAGAAAATCTTTGATAAAAGAAGCCCTTTTTAGCGCAGTTGCATTCCTCATGCTGATGGTCACATTTGCCATACCTAAAGTTCAGGAACGACATGATGAGGCAGACATTTTCTTTACACCAAGTCGACTTTTCATCGTGTTACCCATTTTGCTCATCATTAGCCTTTTTATAATCTTTAAAAAATCTAAAAACGCATATAGGTTAACTCTACCACTCCTCGCGCTCACAGTGGTTTTCATGATTTTGAAAAATAACCATTTAGATAGAAAAATTGACCACATCCTGGATGGCAATATTTTTCCTTCGGTAAAAAATGAAACCTTGGTAACACGGGCTCTGCACTTAAATAAAATAGCGCTGAAAAATGATGTAGACCTCATCGTTCATGCTAACATGAATGGTTATGAATATATTCTGGATAGCTATGCCTTCAACCCTATTGTTTACCATAGCCGGAAAGGTGAAAAAAAGATAATTTCCGTCAATCTGTATGGAGACAGGCGCACTTGGCTTTATTCATCATCATTGCCTTCACGGCAAATTTTGCTCAGTGGTTTTAAAATTGACTCTAATCTCCTGAAACCATTCGATCACGAGATAATCAGTGATGAAGAAATTGTAATAAAAAACAACAATCTTTCCACACAGGAATTGTTCTCCCGCTTCAATCTTGAGTTTAAGATTTAGCCTTATCCGATCCTGTTCATTCCCTCAATACAAAGCCTATCTTTGCGGCCTTGAAAAAATGGTGAATGGAATTTGAAATTTTTGAATTGAGCAATGGCATCCGTGTGGTGCACAAACAAATGGATAGACCAGTAGCTCATTGTGGATTGATGGTGATGGCAGGTTCCAGAGATGAGTCGCTCGAAGAAGAGGGGTTGGCACACTTTATAGAGCATGTACTTTTTAAAGGAACTACCAAAAGAAAAGCCTACCACATCTTAAGCAGAATGGAGGATGCCGGAGGTGAACTCAATGCCTACACCGACAAGGAAACTACGGTTATTTACAGTTCTTTTTTAGAAAGTGATTACAATCGCGCCATTGACCTAATCTTTGATATTAACTTCAATTCCATCTTTCCTGAAAAGGAAATACAAAAGGAAAAAGAGGTGATCATTGATGAAATCAATAGCTATAAGGACTCCCCTTCTGAGCTAATTTTTGATGATTTTGAGGAAACGCTTTTTCCTAATCACCCATTAGGGATGAATATTTTGGGTACACCCGAAAAGGTAAAAAGCTTTAGCCGAAAGGATATTTTGAATTTTATTTCTCGCGAATACGGAAACAACCGCATGGTGTTTAGCAGTGTGGGAAATATCAGCTCTGCTAAGCTAAAACGTATGCTAGACAAAGCTACAGAGCACCTTCCTGCCAAAATCTCTACTCATACCAGAGTTGCTCCACCAGCCTATCAAACCAAACATGTATCGGTCGAAAAGTCAAACTTTCAAACACATGCGGTGCTGGGCACTAGAAGCTATTATGCTAATCATGAGAAAAGCAGAACACTTCACTTATTGAATAATATTTTGGGTGGCCCAGGGATGAACTCACGCCTGAACCTCAACATTCGGGAGAAGTATGGTTTCACCTACAATATTGAGTCATTTTACAATCCATATTCTGACACAGGTGTGTTTGGGATATATGCCGGCACCGACCCCGGAACTATTGGCAAAACACT
Source organism: Owenweeksia hongkongensis DSM 17368 (assembly GCF_000236705.1). Taxonomy (NCBI): domain Bacteria; kingdom Pseudomonadati; phylum Bacteroidota; class Flavobacteriia; order Flavobacteriales; family Owenweeksiaceae; genus Owenweeksia; species Owenweeksia hongkongensis. The sequence continues at coordinate 1,830,085 of NC_016599.1, forward strand.
AAAGCTGATTGATAAGGAGCTTAAAAAACTTAGAGAAATAAAGTTGGGCACTATGCAGCTCACCAAGGCCAAGCGCCAAATTTTAGGGCAAATTGCCATGGGGCAAGAAAACAATGCCTCGCTAATGTTAGCCTTGGGCAAATCACTTTTGGTATTTGATAGAGTGGACACTTTTGAAGAAATTAGAGCCAAAATTGAAGGTATAACTTCTGAGGATTTGCAGGATGTAGCCAATGAAATTTTAGCACCTGAGCAGATGAGCTCGATAGTTTATAAGCCGATAGCAAACTAAAGTACATTTCTACCGAACGCAAAAACTCCCTTGCCTAGAATTGAACTGAAAACAGAAATCAAGGCAAGAAAAGAAATAGTATTTGACCTTTCACGAAGCATTGATTTACATAAAATATCGACAGAACAAACCGATGAAACTGCCATCGCTGGCAGAACAAGTGGTTTAATTGAACTAAACGAGTTTGTTACTTGGAGAGCAAAACACTTTGGGGTTTATCAAAATTTAACCTCTCATATAACTGAGTTCAATCACCCTAATTACTTTGTGGATGAAATGAAACAAGGGATTTTTAAAAAATTCCGCCATGAGCATCATTTCTCGATTTCAGACAAAATCACAATAATGATTGATATTTTCGAATTCGAATCACCATTAGGGTTTTTAGAGCAAATTGCCAATAAACTTTTCTTAAAAAAGTACATGGCAAAACTTTTAGAAAAGAGAAATCAAACCATCAAGGACTTTGCTGAATCAGGCAAATGGAAAAAAGTAATAAGCACTAAATTTGACTGATTCATTCTTGCTAAACAACAAACCACAAACACCTCCTCTTTATGGACTTCTTACCCGAAAAAATAAACACCTATTCCGAAAACCACACTTCACCAGAAAGTGAAATATTGGAAAATCTAAACCGCGACACCCAAGCCAAAATACTAAGAGCAAGGATGCTTAGCGGTCATTTGCAAGGAAGAACCTTGAGTATGTTTAGCCACATGCTGAAACCAAAACGTATGTTGGAAATCGGTACCTACACTGGTTATTCGGCCCTTTGCTTAGCCGAAGGCTTAACCGAAGATGGAGTTCTTCACACGATTGACATCAATGAAGAGTTGGAAGATTTTGCAAAATCTTACTTCGACAAATCGGAATACGGGAGTAAAATAAAAATGCACGTTGGTGATGCATTGGAAATCATTCCAGGCTTAAACGAAACCTGGGACATGGTTTTTATAGATGCAGACAAGGCAAATTATTCTAACTATTTTGACCTGGTAATTGAGCACACTCGCACGGGAGGCTTTATTATAGCTGACAATGTGTTGTGGAGTGGCAAAGTAACTGAACCACTAAAAGCTCAGGATATCGATACCGAAGCTCTTTTGGTTTTTAACAAAAAGATGCAAGACGACCCCAGAGTAGAAAACGTATTACTCCCCATACGTGATGGATTGATGATAGCTCGGAAGAAGTGATTTGAGATTCCGGATCTCCGTTCCTACGCCCGGAATGTTTTCAACAAGTCATTCCGGCCATAGAGCCGGAATCTCAATTATCATCAAAAAACAACGTCTCAACCTGTTTTTTACCGAAATACCCCCTTCCTTTTCCTTGTAAACTATACTTTTGCGCACTTCATAATTCGTAGAAATCATGCAAAGACATACCACTCTCGGTGAATTTATTATTGGCAACCAAAAAGACTTTCCATACGCGAAAGGTGAACTGAGCGCACTTTTGAGCTCTATCCGCCTTGCGGGGAAAATGGTAAACCAGGAAATCAACAAAGCCGGACTGGCCGAAATACTTGGAAAATTTGGTTCTGACAATGTACAGGGCGAAGAGCAAATGAAGCTTGACGTACTGGCCAATGACCTTTTTATCAGTACACTTCGCTCACGTGGTGAGATTTGTGGTATTGCCTCTGAAGAGATGGAAGACTATGTTTCTTTTGACGAAGATATTCACAAAGACGCCAAATACGTTGTGCTAATTGATCCACTAGATGGTTCTTCAAACATTGATGTAAACGTAACTGTGGGTACAATTTTCAGCATTTACCGCAGAATTTCAGAGCCAGGAACCCCTGTAACATTAGAAGATTTTCTTCAGCCAGGCAATAAGCAGGTTGCTGCCGGATACTTGGCATATGGAACCTCAACCATGTTAGTATTTACCACTGGTAATGGCGTGAATGGTTTCACTTATGATCCGGGTATTGGCTCGTTCTTCCTTTCGCACCCTAAGATGCAGATTCCGGAAGATGGAAAGATTTACTCAATCAACGAAGGAAACTATGTTCACTTCCCTGAAGGTGTAAAAAAATACATCAAATGGTGTCAGGAATTAGATCCGGCAACCAATCGTCCATTGACTTCAAGATACATTGGTTCTTTGGTAGCTGATTTTCACCGAAACCTACTTAAAGGCGGTGTCTATATTTACCCGAAAGGGACCACTGCTCCAAAAGGAAAACTTCGCTTGTTGTACGAATGCAACCCAATGGCTTACCTGATGGAGCAAGCGGGAGGTGCCGCCAGCGATGGTTACACCCGTATTATGGATTTAGACCCTACTGAGCTTCACGAGCGTGTACCATTTTTCTGTGGAAGCAAAACTATGGTAGCCAAAGCTGAAGAGTTTATGGATCAATACAGAGACTAAAAGGCATAGCCCTTTTTAAAATATGATGAGTTGCGGGCTTGTGGTTTTATACTGCAAGCCCGTTTTGTTTTTGCCCTTTTCTTTATTTAAAGTTTTCTATACCCTTTTGTTATCCTAAGTGGCCGACAGAATGAAGGTTGTATCAGCTTGCCCTGCAGGGTGAAGGGCTAGGGTGACATCATACCTTCAAACAGTCTTCGATACACCGCTCATTCTTCGTGGTACTCAGACTAGCCACCCATATTAGAGACTCCTAATTCCTTATGCTTGCATAATATTTCATTTTTTGAAGCAACCCTTTCTACTTTTTAGTCTCTATTTAATTAAAGGATAGAATTCAACTTTTTGTTAGCAGGCCTGCTAGTTCTCGGGAGTACACTCCCATTTCAGTAACGTAAAATTTGGAGATTATGAAGACGCTTAAATTGCTGATTATCGGCCTGGCTGTATTATGCCTAAAACCAGGTTTTGCTCAAGAAAAGGCTGGAGCATTAATAGGAGTGGTTTCTGATTTGGAAAATATGGAAACTTTGCCCTTTGTAAATGTTGTGATTAAAGACATCAAAGGCAACATAATAGCAGGTGGTGTCTCAGATTTGGATGGAGAATTCAACATCAACCCTATCGCCCCTGGACACTACACCATTGAAGCTTCATTTGCCGGGTATGAAACAGAAGTATTTAAACAGGTGAAAGTTAAAAGTGGAGAAAAAACTAAGCTTAATATACTTCTCATTGAAGGGAGTTATGAGTTGATTGAATGTGTAATTACCTGCCAGCAACCCGTGATAGATATAACTCGAACAGTGTGCTGGTGGAAATCATGTGGTAATATTTTAAGTACAGGCCTAAGTGATTCAGAAATAATACCATTAAGCTTCTCAATCTTCCCAAACCCTAGCACTGGAGAATTAAACCTGAAGGCAGACTCTGAAATAAGTGAGGTGTTAATCACAAATATGAATGGCCAATCTGTGTCAGAGATAAGCGTTGATAACCCAAATGACATTTCAGCAAACTTGAGTCATTTACCCGCTGCAACCTATATCGTTCACTTTTCGGATGGCATAAGTCGGAAATCACAGCTATGGATACTTCAGCACTAAGCTCAAACTAAAGATATATGGTGTTTTGTTTATGTTGGTGGCAATCGCACTCCTCGCCTTGTAGGGTGCGATTGTTTTTCTTAATCCATCATCATCAAATTTCTCCACATTATGCTGTAATTTCATCGCCAAATTGAGCTTTATGAAAACAGCATTTATCACAGGCGCCACTTCAGGTATTGGAAAAGCAACCGCTATTTTATTAGGTAAAAGTGGATATCGAATTATTGCTTGCGGCCGCAGGCAAGATCGTTTGGACGAATTGAAAGGCGAATTAGCGGCATTCACAGAAGTGTATACGCTTAGTTTTGATGTTCGTGAGAAAGACGCTGTTTTTAAGGCCATCGATTCTTTGCCTAATGATTGGAGAAACATCGATCTTTTGGTAAACAATGCCGGAAATGCGCATGGTTTGGCTTCCATTCAAAATGGCTCAATTGACGATTGGGACGCCATGATTGATATTAATGTGAAAGGTTTGCTGTATGTCTCAAAGGCTATTATCCCTAATATGATAGAGCGCAACACTGGGCACATTATTAATATTGGCTCCATTGCTGGCCGCGAGGTTTACCCCAATGGCAATGTGTATTGCGCCAGCAAATATGCCGTTGACGCTATCAATAATGGAATGCGAATTGACCTCAACGAATACAACATAAGGGTTTCTCAAATCGCTCCAGGATTAGTAGAAACTGAGTTTTCACTAATCCGTTTTAAAGGTGATGCTGATAAATCCGCAGGGGTTTATGAAGGTTATGATGCTTTAAAACCTGAAGATTTGGCTGACCTGATTTTATTTATGGCTACTCGCCCAGCTCATGTTAACCTTGCTGATGTTTTAATTTTACCTACAGCTCAGGCTAATGCGACAACGGTGAAAAAGCACTGATATAGTTTTCCTTTTCCCAACAATTTAATCAAGTAACACTTTTGTTTTAACCGATTCAGCTTCATTACTCAATGCAACTACATACATGGCTGAAGCAAGGTTTTCCGGAAGATCGACCCTGTTGTTACCTTTATTTAAACTCACATTCTTCTGCCACAAAACTTGACCATTCAAGCTATACAGCTTGAGTGTACAGCCAAAAAGACGAGCCGTAGAATTGATGAATAGTTGATGCCCAAAAGCGTAAACCTCTAACCCTGACAATACTGATTCCTCGATACCCACTCCATAGTCAAAGTTTATCATTACACGGGAAATATTATCTGCTTCATTCCCTTCGATAATGCTATCCAAAGCATCGGTAAAATAAAACAGGTAATAGTCCTTTTGAGAAATTGGAGTGGGGTAAAAAACCTGCTGCATACCTAAAAATGTATCTCCTGCTAGTATAATATTTTCCTGAACTGATTGAACAAAAATATCTCCTGAGTCGAAAGTGCTATCAGTAGACCAAAAAAACCGAGTTTCGCTCACTTCACCGTCTAACAAGCCGGTATTTATTATCGAGTAAGGAGCCTGAATATCCGGCTTGGACATTTGCGCAGAGATTGAATCCAGTGGAGACTTAGCATAATAATCAGCGAATGGTGGGAAATTGATTTTATAAGAACCTAGGTTATTTGACTCATCTTTTTCCACCAAAGTAGAATCTGCATCGCAGACATAGAAAAGGTAATACTCATTTTGAATCAAAGGGCTTGGGATGCTTATAATTACATTACCACTTCGGCTACCTCCCATAGAAATAGCGGTCACATTGACATTTTGAACCTGAAGATCTGTAGGATCGAGCAGACTATCCTCTGACCAGAAAAACTTCAATTTAGTATTTCCACCATTAAGGTCACCTTCATTTTTCAAGGTGTAGTTTACCTGAATATTTGTTTGTGCCACAGTAGCATTTATTGAGACCGCGGAGTCAAGCGCAACATAATCAGGACTGGTGGCTGTAATACTAAAATTGTCAAAACGCATTCCTTGTACAAATCCCAGACCCATATTATGCCATTTGCTTCTGTACTTAAAACGAAACACCACATTCTTCTCACCACGTAAAAAACTAATGTCGATCCATCGATTGGTAAGGGGTGCCGAACCATTGGTGGGAGGCATTTCAGACCAGCCTGGCTGATTATTTACTTGATCCATGCTTTGATTATTAAACCAATTCTGAGCGGTACCTGCCTGATCGGTTAAAGAGGTGAAGTTTCCTCCTCCATTTGTAGAGTATTCCAAAGTTCCACCATCTGCATCATTACCATGCATAACGCCAGTGCAAAGAAGATCAAATGACAAATGGATTTTATGTTGATGACTAAAATCAAATCCTGGGGTTTCCAAATGCCAGAATGGAACTTGATTTATGTATACAACATTGTTTACCTGATCAGTAAACATCTCCCCAGATTTACGCTTTGACTGATAAACTGGCTCACCAGGAGATAGCTTGTTTCGAAATCGAAACTGATCCTGAAGGAGTACGTTATACCGATCAAGTGAATATTCATGCCAGCCTTCAGTCAAAGAATCATTAAAATTTTCTTGATATGGAAAACTATCAATTCCTCCTTTGCCTAAGGCCCATGCACCTATATTATTACTTTCATTGTATTCAGCAAGAGAGTCATTCGAATCAAGCTCATAAAGCAAATACTCATAGCTCGCTAAACCTGTATTTAATAACTCCCTTACAGTAAGGTAATACCCTTTATCGGGGCGTATAGCTGGAATGTCTTTTGTATTAACAATAAAATCGTTGGTATCCAAAATACTATCTGCCGAAAGGTGAAATCTCACTTTAGTTGGATTAGCTCTTGAGTTTCCTGAATTAAAAATCAGCATATTGAACTTAATCCAATCTGCCGTTCTGCTTATCATCAAATTTTTATCGAGCGCTACCTTCAAATCCACATCCGCCTCTTCTATTGCAAAGTTGTCAATTAGAGCGCCCTCCAAATTGTAAAGCGAGTTTGCACCGGTAAGTGTTCCCAAGTTAAATCGGAACTGAATATTTGAGTGCTTTGCCAAATGGCTTATATCAATAGAGTAATGAGTGTTACGATAGGTATCCCTTCCGTTATATTCGAGCTTCGTTACAAAAGCCCTTTCCGTAAGATCAAAAAGCAGCTCCGAGTAGTTGCCACCCCATACCCTATCGGTACCAACATAATCTTGATAATCCATTCTGTAATACCATCGGCTGAAAGATTGACTAGCGGTATCTAATATTTGCCAAGTCTTTCCACTATCAATTGAATAGCTCAAATTAGTAGAGGCTTCAGAACAAGCACAATTAGCATCTCCATGCAAAAACATATCAAATGACAGCACTGGCTCTGAGCTAGTCGTCAGGTCATAAACAGGAGTATAAAGATGCATTCTACTCTTTGGAGATACTTGGCCATTTTTATTAGTAACCCAAGCTTTAGATCCGGAAAAGGCCTGATTTAACACACTTCCGCTTGGCACACCTAGCTCCCAATCATCAGTCCCCAAACTAGCATCATGCCGCCACCCCGTGCTCTGCGATTCAAAATCATTGCTGTATGGAATACTTTGTACCGGCTGCTGATATACCTCAAAAAAACCGGCATTGTTGTACTCCCTCATTTCACTTACTACATTAGAAGTATCTAATTTATAAAGGACATAATACTTGCCAGCATTGCTAGTAGGCTTGGTGAACGTTACATTTCTCCACACACCAGTTAGGCCGGGCACTAAAGCCTCTGTTGCACTTCGAAGATATGTATCCCCCATATCCAGAATGGTATCAGTAGACCAGTAAAATGACGAAATTGAAGCAGGAGCTGCAACTGAACCACAATTATTTATGTAGTATGAAAGCGTGTAGGTAGAAGATGCCACATCTGTGAACCGATCCATTTTTCCTCGCTCAAGTGTAAGGTCTGCTTTAGCCGGCCCAATATATAAATCATCAATATTTAAACCTTCCGGATCATAATAACCGGCACTAAACTTAAATCTGAATTTTACATTATTAGCATTAGAAAGGCTAGATAGAGAAGTATTCATAAAATCCCAGTCATCATCTCGTCCAGCTGGAATATTGGCTAATGAATTCCACCAAACTCCGCAATCCGTACTATATTCTATTTCAGTTGTATTTGAGTTGCTGTGGTTTTTAAACCAAAAGTTTAGGATTAGATTTCCCGAAGCCGCTGAAAGATCAAAGTAGGGAGTATTAAGATACTGGACGCCAATAGAGTTTGCAACAACCGTCTTACTTGTGTGCCATGCATTTTTGCCTGAGTGCGTCCCCTCAAGATGATGACTATAACCACTACCTCTAGCCCACATTTGAGGATTTGAAGAAGACGATTGACCAAGGGACCACAACGAATCTGAAGTCTCAAAATCCCAAAAATGCGGAAGAGTTAATACTTGCTCAAGCATTAGTACGATTCGGCCCAGGTTATCAGTTTCGTTAGATTCTTGAATTGTATTCGTATAATCATGCTGTAGGAGGATATAATAGAAACCTGGGGTAGTGAATGTTGGCACTGTAAAAGTTTGGTTCCAATTTATTACAGGACCATTGGTACTTATACTCTTAGTTCCTAAAAGTTGATCAGTACTATCCAGAATTCCATCAGTGGAAATAAAAAATTTTGTTTTTATTGAGACATAACTTGTGCTTGGATTAGAGTGTCCAATTTCTGCACTAATTCTTAAAGAAGTACAATCTAAAGATAACCGCAAGGTATCGTCAGAGTTAATTCCATAAACATTAGGCAATCCCTGACCAGACAGGGACGAGCATGTAAATACTGTGATAATTAGTGATAAAAATTTCTTCATGAGTTAGTTGCAATTAGTCAGTAGCAAAATACTATATTATTTTACAAATTTTAATAGCAGACTTCACGTCATCACATTACCAAACTCAATCACTATACACTGAAAGTTTTAGCGAAAATTCCAAAATCATTCCGATAAGTACTTTCTCTGCCGAATTTGCGCGAATTGCGCCTATTTGTCCTTTTTTACTGCATATTCTGCAGACTTCTCCATTCTGTTAAAATAGCACATCTTTACCCACAAAACCCACAAACCACTGCTTCCCAGTGTGTTAAGGTGGAATAAATCACAAGATGCCAAAGACGCATGGTGCTTGCAACTTATATGGCAGCTTACAAACTTTATAGCTGATTAACCATTAGTTATATGGGTGCTAAGCCAAACAAATTAATATTTCACTTAAAACAATACTATGAAAGTATTAGTCATAGGAGCCGGAAACATGGGCTTAACCTATGCTGAAGCAATTTCAAAGTCGGAATTACTCCAGAATAACCAATTGATGATTTTGGACACCGATTCAGAAAAAATCAAGGAACTGCGCAAGAGCAAAAATTTTGAAGTTTTTGATAGTTTAAAATCCTGCGTTCCTAAAGCGGACATCATTTTTGTGGCCGTAAAACCATATCACAGTGAAGACCTATTTGCCGAAATGAAATCCATGGTGAATGCCGAGCAGGTTTTCATTTCTATAATGGCAGGGGTGTCTATCAAGTTTATGCAGGAATCCATGGGGGTAACCAAAGTGGTGCGTGCCATGCCTAATCTACCAGCGCAGGTAGGAAAAGGAGTTACATCTTACACGGCTTCCGAAGAAGTTTCCAGACTGGAGCTTCTTACAGTTGAAAATCTCCTGAACACCACCGGTAAAACGGTACGCCTGGATACCGAAAATGATATTGATGCCTCTACCGGTATTTCAGGAAGCGGACCTGCTTACATCTTTTACTTTATGCAAAGTATGATTGAGGCAGCTCTTAAAATGGGCTTCTCCGAACATGACTCTAAAGTATTGGTGGGCCAAACATTTGAAGGTGCTGTGGAGCTTTTTAATAGTAACAACCTTTCACCAAATTCATGGATGGACAGAGTGGCCTCTAAAGGAGGAACTACACGTGCAGCCTTGGATTCTATGGAAGATAACAACGTGAAAGAAATGATTAAAGAAGCTGCTTATGCTGCCTTTAATCGCGCTGTTGAACTTGGAAAAGAAACAGTATAAGACATGGCAGAACATTGCGACAAAAAGAAAAGAGTAGTGGTAAAAGTTGGTACCAATGTAATGACCAACAAGGATAATCGCATTGTAGGCCCCATTTTGAAAAGTTTGGTACATCAAATTGCTAAGCTTTATGAAGAGGATGTACTTACAGTTTTAGTTTCCTCAGGTTCCGCTATTGCGGGAAAAGAAGTGTTGGGTGACAGCGAAATTCAAGATCCTACCACACGTAGACAGGTATTTTCTGCTGTGGGTCAACCGCGAATGATGCGCCATTACTACAGTATTTTTCATGATTATGGAATGCGCTGTGCACAAGTACTTGCCACCAAGCGTGACTTTGCGCCAGGTAAGCACCGTGACAATATGATAAACTGCTATGAAGCACTTTTAAGCGAAGGGATAATTCCTATTGCAAATGAAGATGATGCCGTTTCGCTTACCATGTCTATGTTTTCAGACAATGACGAGTTGGCCAGCCTGGTGGCGGAATTGATTGATGCAGATATGCTCATCCTATTGACGGACACAGATGGGCTTTTTACCGGTCATCCCGATCATGATGATTCAAAAATTATCCGTCATGTACAAATTGACCAAGATGTAGAACAATACATTCAGGAAAGTGAAAAAGGCGAAGGCGAAGGCCGTGGTGGAATGGAGAGCAAACTAGGTGTTGCAAAAAGTACCGCTGCCAAAGACATTCCTACCTATATAGCCAACGGTAAACGCGAAAATGTAATTGTGGATATAGTGCAAGGCAAAGAAGTGGGAACCCGATTTACAGCATAGTAAAATGCAAGTTCCGATGGATCGGCATTCAAGCAATAAATGTTCTGATTTAAATTCATCTTTAGAGAGACCGAGAAGCTCCTAAGGATTGAGGAGATCACTCGGCCGAACTTAAGCTGAGTAACAAGCAGGTTATCCATTTCTTGCAAGCCTAGACTTTTTAGTTCGTTTTGGGGCACCTGAGGTGCAACCGAAAGCATAAGCACTTTGCGCATAATGCCAAAATGAACATTAAAAAATTAAATAAAACCAGTGGCAATAAAAGACCACATCAAAAAAGATACAAATGAGATTATTACAGACTGAACTTAAGAACAAAGTGTTGCAGTCTATGATGAATATTCTTGACAAAAGACGTGAAGACATTATAGCTGCCAATCAAAAGGATTTGGACGCATTTGACAAAAACGACCAGGCTCTTTACGACAGACTGATCGTAAACGAAGCCAAGGTTGATGGTATGATCACAGCTGTAAAAGAAGTGATGCAGCAGGATGATCCCGTTGGAGAAGTTATCTCACAGAGAAAATTGGAAAACGGCCTAAACATCATCAATAAGACAGCACCTTTCGGCACCATCATGATTATTTATGAGTCTCGCCCCGATGTTACCATTGAAGCAGCAGTTTTAGCCTTTAAGGCGAATAGCAAAATATTACTAAAAGGTGGTAAAGAAGCCTTTCATAGCAATGTTGTTTTGGTAGAATGCTGGCATGAAGCTCTTACTGAAAATGGCCTTGATAAAGACTGGATCCAGATGCTTCAGATGAATCGTGAGGAAACTCAGGAATTCTTAAGAAACCCAAGCCAAAAGCTGGATTTGATTGTTCCGCGTGGTGGCGAACGATTGATAGAATTTGTAAAACAACACGCTAAATGCGCAGTTCTGGTGAGCGGTAGAGGAAACAACTTCCTTTATGTACATAAGGATGCAGATTGGCAGCAAGCCCTTAAAGTGATTGTAAATGCAAAGACAGCTAAGATTTCCGCCTGCAATGCACTTGACAAAATTTTGGTGGATGAAAACCTTCCTGAATTTGAAAGTCACCTGAAAGAACTTCAAAAAGTGCTGAAGGAAAATAAGGTAGAAATATTGGTAGATGATAAAGTGAGTGGCATCTTGAATGATGAGCAAACCATCACCGATAAGGCAATTTGGAAAGAAGAGTTTTTAGCACTTAAAAGTGTGGTTGGTTCAGTGAGCAATCCCAATGAAGCCATTGATCTGATCAACGAAAATAGCGGTGGCCACTCCAGCACTATTATGACAAAAGATGCCAGCACCGCAGAAACTTTTATGGAACAGGTAGACAGCGCAGCGGTGTATCACAATGCCAGCACACGTTTTACTGATGGTGGCTCAATGGGCGTTGGTGCCGAGTTGGCTATTAGCACAGATAAACTTCATCATCGTGGACCATTAGGCCTTAAGCAATTGGTGACTAACAAATATTATGTTCATGGAGATGGACAGATAAGAGAATAGGATATAACCCTATTTCTTGCTTCTCGACTTCGCTCGAAGTGACAACCAGTTCGCAAGGTCACATTGAGCGAAGTCGAAATGTTTTGCGCCAAATTTTGAAAAGCATATATACTTCCTACTTACCTTTTCTATTCCTTCAGAATTTAGGATTTTTGCGAAACGCTCTCACCAAAAAGAAACAAATGAGAATTACCTTTCTTACTGCTTTATCATTTCTATTTATCAGTAGTGCTGCTTTCGCTCAAGGCGAAAAAAGTAACACCAAGAAATTTCCCAAAGAACTCAGGTACAACTTTAGTGAAGATGGTGAGCAATATGTAAAGGCTACTTTTCTTGCACAAATTTGGGGGCGATACACAGACAATAATCCAGGTACCACGCTTTATGGTTTTGACGAACCTACAAGCTTTGACATGGGACTGCGAAGAGTGAGAATGCAGGTGTACGGACAGCTTACTGATCGAATATTTTTCTACACTCAATTTGGGCAAAACAATTTAAGCTCAAGCGGACCGCGAAAGCAAGGCATCTTTTTTCATGATGCACTAGGAGAGTTTAAAGTTTACAAAAACGCAGTTTCGATAGGTGCCGGCCTTACTGCCTGGACAGGTGCCAGCCGCTATTCCTCTCCTGCCATAGGTAGCATTCTTACTTTAGACGCTCCTCTTTATCAGCAATACACTGCCGATATTTCCGATCAGTTTGTACGAAAGCTCAGCATTTATGCAAAAGGTAAAATTGGCAAATTGGATTACCGCTTAGCCTTGAGTGACCCTATGGCTATTCCTGTTTCTACGGGTCAACCAGGAGGAATAAGCACTAGCTCTATGTACTCTTCAGAGCCGCCAAAAGCGCAGATACATGGTTACTTTATGTACCAATTTATGGATCAGGAAGACAACACTACACCCTATAACGCTGGCAGCTATTATGGCAAAAAAACTATAGTAAACCTGGGGGTAGGATTTGTACAACAACCTCAAGCCATGTGGAATCTGTCAGATGATCTTCAAGACACTTTGCGCAGCAATCTGTCAATTCTTTCAACTGATTTCTTCTTTGAAAAGCCACTTGACAAAACCAAGCAAAACGCGGTAACTACATATGCCGCTTACACGTTTTCTGATTATGGAAAAAATTATCTCCGAAACACTGGAGTGATGAATCCCGCCACCGGAAACAGTAATTCCACGGTGGTAAACGGAGCCGGAAATGCCTTCCCTATGAATGGTACAGGAAACACTATTTACGCGCAAGCGGGCTACCTTTTTAGGAAAGACCTATTAAAAGATCTTGGAACAATCCAGTTATTTGGTGCGCTACAACATTCTACTTTTGATGCACTTGACGACCCAATGCTGATGTACGAACTTGGTGCAAATTGGCTGATTGCCGGAAATAATGCAAAGCTTTCTCTAGAATATCAAAGCCGACCCGTATTTGAAACGGATGCTCTTGGAGATGCTAAAACCACTGCCCGAAAAGGTATGGTGGTGATGCAATTACAAGTTGGAATTTAGAGTGGGCAGCCGATAAACTTTGTTAAAATAAAAGTCTCTGCCTGATTTTATTTTACATTCGCTCCCTCATCAAGGAAATTAATTACTGCCCTTTGAAAAGCAGATTTTCACAAATACTGATTTCTATTTTTGTGCTCATCGGCACTGCCCTATTTATCAATAGCGGCTCCAATGAGCGTAAAAAAGTATTTGACCTTGAAACGTTAGAAAGCACCATTCTTATTGAAGAAGCTTCTTCAGACAGTGATTTCGAAATTTCCTTTTCTGGCTTTGGAAGAATCAATCTTAAGGAGCATTTATCAAAACTCTTCTACGAAGGCACTTCCAAATCAGATAGACAAATTAGCCTTTCTCTTGCAGAAACAAGTAAGCTGTACATTCTTTTCCAGCAGCTTAGAGTTTACTCTTAGCCACTCACCTAGCTAGTTCTGTAAGGTTCTGGCCATTTGGATTGCTGCTAACATTTTCGCCAGCCCCTCTTTTTTCTTCAATTTTAAAGTATCAAATCGCAATGTCCGGTAAGGACAAATCACTTTTGTGAAAAGCATTATAGGAGCCATATTTCTCACGCTTATCCTGATCTTTCAGTTTTCGGGTAGTCAGCTCCTATTTCATATCCAGCGATCGCAAATACGCAGGGAGATAAAATCTCAAATAAAACAGGGTGTACCCAAAGAGGAAATGGTACGCTTTCGATTTTCAAAATCCAATCCCAATATACATTGGCACAACGATCATGAGTTTCGTTTTGAAAATCACATGTATGATGTGGTACACCAGGAAAGCACTACTGACAGTCTATTTTTGATGTGTATTACAGATGATCAGGAAACCTCACTTTTTGCACAGCTCAGCAAACTCACCAATAGTCATTGGAACCAATCTCCTGCCAAAAAACAAAGTCAACAAGCCGTCTCTGCTCTGAGCACTTTTTACCTTTCGACAAACGCTGAATTCACACTAAGCCATGTTTCACAAGCCCATCTACAGGGCTCTTCGTTTTATTTTTTTATTGAAAAATGCTGGGCCTCTTCGCCCGACTCTCCACCTCCGCAAGGATTGGCTTAAATATCAATCAGACTTTATAAGTCTGTCCTTAAGAACATTGCGGCCTTTCGCCTAAGCGCGAATAGCATGCCTGTTCCCCTATTTCACAATAAAAAAAATTTAAAACACAGAATGAAACGAATTATATTTTCGCTGGTGCTGATGCTGCCTTTTGCAGTAATGGCTCAGCAACAACTGAGCGGTGTTGTATATGATGCCAACACTAACAATCCTCTTGTGGGCGCCTCTATCATTACCGTAAATAATAAAGGGGTTGCGACTAATACCAATGGAGAATTCTCTTTGGCATGTAGTGATAAAATCACCATTAGCTTTATAGGTTACGAAACTGCCGAAATGCAAATTGCAGACTGCAGCAAGTCGGTTCGCATCAACCTTACTCCTTCTAAAAACAAGTTGGACGAAGTAGAAATTACGGCAACTTCCAACTCTAACAAGGAGTTGATCAACCAGCCTGCTTCTATCGTAAAGCTTGATAAAAAGGAGATAAACCGTGGTCAGGGCATATTCTTGGATGACGCCATCAATGCCAATGTTCCTGGCGTGTATATGTCGCGCAGAGCGGTTGCTTCAGGGCAGCAGTTCAACATCCGTGGATATGGAAATGGCGTGGGATTTAAAGGCGCCAACAATAACTTTGACTCACAAGGTTCTAAAGTTTACCTCAACGGAATTCCGGTTACAGATGCAGAAGGAATCACTGTGATGGACGACATCGATTTTGGATCCATAGGTGATGTAGAAGTTACCAAGGGCCCCTCGGGTACTTTGTATGGGCTGGCCATTGCCGGTGTTGTAAATCTTGAAACCGTACAACCTGAGCCTGGCCGTACATCTGTTGGCCAAAGTGTGATGTTTGGAGATTATGGTGTGCAGCGATACACTACAACATTTCAAACAGCAAGCAAGCGTTCCTCACTTTTGATAAACTATGGTCATCAGGAAGCTGATGGATTTATGGAGCACACGGCCTCGCAAAAAGACTTTGTGAATGTAATGGGAGAATTCCGTCCTTCAGAAAAGCAAAAAATCACCACGTATTTTGGCTACAGCAACAGCTATGACGAACGAGGTGGTGAGCTTACCATCGATCAGTACAATGATTTTGACTACAGCGGAAACGCCCGTTATATCAAGAATAACGCACACTCTGAGGTAATTCGCTTTAGAGCAGGATTAAGTCACAACTACACTTTTGGTGAGCACATTGCCAATACCACTACCATTTTTGGTTCCGGAGCCGCAATGAACTCAAGCTCTGCTGGTGGCTGGAATGACAATCATCCGGTAAACTATGGTGTTCGTTCAACTTTGGACTTCAATTACAGCCTCAACCCAAATTTCCGCTTGAGCGGTATTGCAGGCCTTGAAGCGCAGCAGCAAAAAGCTCAGCCACTGAGCTATAGCATGGTAACCGACAGCTCGGATATTGATGGTTACAATGTGATTGGCGGACTTCGAAGCAATCAAATTTCAAACACAGGCACCTACTCATACTTTACCGAGTGGACTTTGGCCATGCCCATGGGATTTGCTTTTACCGCTGGAGTTGGTGTTAGCAATATGAACATCACTCTGGATAATAGAGTGTACAATGCAGCTAGCACATTCCCTACACATTATGAAGCCAATTACGAAAATATGGTATCGCCACATTTTGCCTTGAACAAGGTGTTCAACGAAAATGTATCAGTTTACGCTTCATACAGCAAGGGATACAAAGCGCCAGTGAGCTCCAATATTGTAATCGGAAACACTGGTGAACTGAACACCGGATTGAAACCTGAAGAAGGTGATCAGTTTGAGATTGGCACCAAAGGAAACCTGATGAATGGTAAGCTTCAGTATGAAGTGGCTCTATTTGACGCCAAGTTTACCAACAAAATGACAGCCGTAGCAGTACCATTGGATAGTGTAACCACGGACTATACCTACATTGCCAATGCTGGCGGTCAGGATAACAAAGGTTTAGAGGTATTACTGAAATACACCGCTTTCCAATCCAACACTGCGATATTTAGCTTGGTACGCCCATGGGCAAACTTCACCTACAGTGACTTTACTTACAATGATTTCTCATATGCATCATCTACAGAAACTGTGATTTATGATGGAAATGCAGTGGCTGGAGTTTCGCCTGTCACCTTCAATTTAGGTGTGGATTTCAACACGCGTTATGGCATTTACGGAAACGTAAATTACAACTTCAAAGATGCGATGCCGATCACCTCTGATGGCGCAAACATGACTGAGGCTTTTAGCCTTCTTAATGCCAAACTGGGTTACCGCAAAACTTTAGGTAAACACTTCGATTTAGAAGTTTTTGCTGGCGCGAATAACATCACCGGTACGCAGTATTACTATATGATTTTTGTGAATCAATTGGCTGATGCGTATTTGCCAGCACCCTATGAAATCAACTATTATGCTGGGGTTAATTTGAAGTACGTATTCTAAAAACCAACACTTTGTAAACAAGCCTTCGCGGTTCTTTGCGGTCTTTGCGCCTCTGCGTTGAAGTAAATTACCTCAACGCAGAGGTACAGAGAACGCTAAGTCTCGCAGAGTCAATAACATTTTTAAAGCATGAAAAAAATATTCTTCCTTTTTGGCTTTACTGTCCTGCTACTAAGTAGCTGTGGCCGTTTTGCCAATGAAGACACCAACACAACTTCAGCAGAAAAAACAGAAGGAAAAGCACCACGAATCGTTTGCTTGGCCAAGCAATACAATGAAATAATTTTTGCGCTTGGCGCGGAAAAAGACCTTGTGGCAGTGGACCTTTCCAGCACTTATCCGCCCAAAATAAAAGATCTCACCACTGTGGGTTATCATCGTGCGCTTAGTGCGGAAGGCATCCTCAGCATGAAACCGGATTTGATTATTCATGACAATAACATTGGGCCGGAACATGTGGTAACGCAATTGGAAAGTTTAAAAATCCCAATGAAAACCTTTGGTGAGTATGATCATACCATTGAAGGTACTGAAGAGCTGATGCGCGAAATGGGCACCTATTTTCATAAAGAAGAAAAAGCAGAAGAACTTTGCGCCAAGCTTGAAGCTGACATGTCTGAAGCACTTGAGGCAGCAAAAGCCTATACCGACACACCAAGTGTGGTTGTTATCCATTTTGGGCGCGCCTCAAACATTTATCTTACAGTAACCAAAAACAGTACTGCTGGTAAAATGATAGAATGGGCAGGTGGAAAAATGGCCATCGATGGCGAACGTGGAATGCGTCACCTTTCCTCGCCTGAGCTTATCGCAAAAGCAAACCCTGATGTGATTCTACTTACCGACTTTGGCTATGATCGCCTGGGCACACAGCAAAAGATTGAAGAGCTACCAGGCGTTGCCGGAACCAATGCCGCAAAAAATGCTCGCATTTATCGTGTGGAAGAACATGACCTAATTTACATCGGCCCACGTACCGGTGAGAATGTACAGTTTCTTCAAGAGTTGATTCATAAAAAGTAATTGCCTTCCTGAAAAGGATTGGCCTTCAACAAAATGACAAACTGAATGAAGCTCCTCCTTAGAGAGACTGGGAAGCTCCGAAGGATTGAGGAGATCACCCAGCCGAACTTAGGAAGAGCAAAAGGCAGATTATCATTTTGTTGTAAGCCTTGACCTTTTTGGTTCTTTTTGGGTCAAGCCAAAAACGAACAATAAACAATTTGAAAGAAAATATTAAATCACTTTATGAAGAAATTGACGCTCATACCTGTCATGCTATCCATGATTCTTCTCATCTCTATTTTCCTCTCCATGCGTTTTGGCGCCATCAATTTGACTTGGGAAGAAATACAAGAGGGGTTTACTCAGCTTTTCTCTGGTGGGGAAGTTGGCCTGAATGCTCGCATTTTTGCTGAGTTGCGCTTGCCGCGAGTTTTACTTTGTGTAATTACCGGAGCAAGTTTGGCCGTGGGAGGCGTTTTAATGCAGGCTCTTTTCCGCAATCCCATTGTAGAACCAGGACTTGTTGGAACCAGCAGCGGAGCGGCTTTTGGAGCTTCGCTGTATTTTGTGTTGGGTTCAGTTTTGAGTTTTAATGCCGGAGAATGGACGCTGCCCATTGCGGCTTGCCTTGGTGGAATTATCGCTACTTATTTAGTTTTTGTGCTCAGTGGCTCGTTTCGCTCGCGTGCTTCCATTGTAGGTTTGCTCCTTACGGGAATTGCCATCAATGCGCTTTTCCTTAGCGGAATTGGTTTCCTCTCCTACATTGCCCGCGATCCTCAGGCACGCTCCATCACCTTTTGGAATTTAGGTACTATTTCGGGAGCCAATTGGCATTCCGTTTTCATAGTTGGAGTAAGCACCATTGCTTGTGCTTTATTAGGGCTTCGCTATACCAAATCCCTAAACGCCTTGATGATGGGCGAGGACGAAGCGCAGCTTATTGGGGTAAACATCAAACGCCTAAAACTGGAAGTGCTGACCATCAACGTCATTATCGTTTCTGTGGCAACGGCCTTTACGGGAGTTATAAGTTTTGTGGGCCTTATTGTACCACACATCCTCCGCATGATGGGCGGTTCGGATAATCGTTATTTGTTGCTCAACGGTGTGCTCCTTGGCGGAATTGTAGTGACCTTGGCTGACCTGATTGCCCGCATGAGTCTGCGCCCCGCAGAATTGCCCATTGGTATTGTAACTTCTGTTGTGGGCGTTCCTGTTTTCATCTTTCTATTACGAAAAGGCAAATTCTATTTCTGATGATTACCACCGAAAACCTCAGCTTACAAATCGGCAATAAGACATTGCTACATCCGCTTTCGCTAAAATTAGAAACTGGCCTACTGCATCTTATTCTTGGCCCCAACGGAGCTGGAAAATCCACTTTAGTGAAATTACTGAGCGGTCAACAAAAGCCAAGTTCTGGAACTGTTTTTTATGATGACCACAAACTGATTTCTTACAGAGTGGAACACCTTGCACGCTTCAGGGCGGTGCTTTCGCAAAGTGTAGATTTTGCCTTTCCCCTTAAGGTAAATGAAGTGGTGATGATGGGTCGCTATCCACTTTTTAGCAGCAGTCCAACCAAAAAAGACAGGGAAATTATAAGCCTCGCCATCACACTTTTTGAAATAGAAAATTTGGCGAATCGCGATTACACCACTTTGAGTGGAGGCGAAAAACAGCGGGTACAGTTTGCACGCATAATGGCCCAAATATGGCCAGATAACGACAAGCCTAAAATCCTTTTTCTGGACGAGCCCCTCACCTATCTCGACATCAAATTTCAGTATGACTTCCTGAACCTGATTGCTGATTTTCTAAAAAAGCATCCGCTTACGGTAGTTGGTGTTCTTCATGACCTAAATCTGGCCGCGCGTTTTGCAAACAACCTAATCTTACTAAAAGAAGGCCATTTAATTGCCCAAGGAAACCAAGCCCACGTGTTGACTTCCGAGAATATTGAAAAGGTTTACGGAATGACGCCAAGAATAATTGAGCACGATAAAAGGCTGCTGATTGATTTTTAAACAAACACAGTTCTTAAATTGCGGTCTCTAAATTTCTATGTCTATGAAACTCCGTTTTTTGATTCTCACCGTATTTACCATTGCAATTTCTTCCAGCTCATTTGCGCAAAGCAAAAGCCGAGCTTATGACAATGCCGCTGCCATTGAGGAAGTGATTCGCGAAGCCTACATAAATGGTGTGTACAACACGGGCTATATGCTTTCCGTGACCCAAGGTTTCAGCCCTGACTTTACAGCTATCGTATTTGAAGATAAAGATCAAAGCCGACTGGAAACCATTGAAGATTGGATAAAGAAAACTGAGCAAAACAAAGCTTCGGGAAACCTTCCGCTAAAAGGCGAACAAGAGGTAAGCTTCAGCATCGTTAAGCTTGAAATCTCAAATAACATTGCCAATGCCTGCGTGCAATTTATGGTGGGAGGCAAGGTGCAACACACCGATTTTATTGGGCTTTACAAATTCAGCACAGGTTGGAAATTGGTAAATATGATGTACGAGGAAGGGCAGGAAGAAAAGTAATTTTCTACCCTCTTCCCGGAGGTGGTGGAGGCCCCATCATATCGTGGCGTCTTTTTTCCTCATCACTAATTTTTGGACCATCAAAAGCGCGTAGCGTGTAGGTAAAGGTGAGCATCACATATTGTTGCAAAACGGTGGTTTCCACATCCTCTAAATAGGTTTCACTTACCGTTCTCGAAATACTGGTATTCTGCCCAAGGATATCAAAAGCACTAAGCTTGATTTCGGCAGCGTCCTTCTTCATAAACTTATACCCGATGTAGGCATTCCAAAGCCAGTAGCTTTGGTCAATCCCTTCTGAAAGCCCGGAATAATAGGTGTTTGTCAAGTCTGTATTAAAGACAAAACCATTACCCAAAAGCCAATTGAATTTAAAGCTTGTAGTTTGATTGAAGTAGTTATTATCCGTCACGGTGGCCAGCGTGTTATCTACAAAATTATAGCTCGCATTATAGCTTACCGTAAAATCTACTTTCTCACTAATATTGCTCCCCAGTACCGCTCCACCATTCACATTAGTGGTTCTTGCATTGTTGGTGATATTATTAATTAATCCTGGAGCATTGGTATAACCTCCCCCTCCGCTTAGGTTTAAATTACTCTTCAATTTCGTTACTGGAAAACCATAGGTAAGCGTAGTTTTTGCATTAAAATACCCGTCCATATTTTCGGGAGTACTATACTGAGAACCCGCTGCCAAAGGATACCCATTGATCGATGTATCCGCATCAGCGATAAAAGTAGATGTTCCTATATAGTCCTGTTTGTACTCAGCCAGTCCAAAAACAAAAAAGGTTCGAGATTTTTTAGGCGTGTTCAATGCATAATTACCCACTACAAAATGGCGCACTTCCTGATCCAATTCCGAGTTTCCACCTGTAAGTTGCAAGGTGTTGGAGTTATCCACCACATCCTGAAGTTGGCTCACCGTGGGAGCTGTACTGGCACTTCTATAGAAAATCCTGATGTTGGAAGTATCGCTTATCTTTTTGCGATACATCGCCATGGGCAAAAAAGTATTGAAACTGCGGGTAAGATCATATTCCTGAGGATAGGTTTGATCTGAAACCAGCTCCGCATTTTGAAAGTTTAATCGAAACATCAAGTTGCTTCCCTTTTGGCGCAACATATAGCCAGCTCCCACTTCCTGCTTGGTGTAGCTACTTGAAAATACGTTACTCAAATTATCCTGAAGAAAATCATACCCTCCCGTAATAGAATCGTAAGAATAAGTTCGCTTATCAGAATTGGAATACGTAACCGAAGGTGAGTAATCCATCAGCAACATCCCCGCTTTTCCTACGGGCTCAGTAAAGCGTAGGCTAGCATTATAAGATGTGCTGGTTGTGTACAAGTCACTTTGTTGACGCAAGTTATAGCTGGAGCTAGAAATTGTGTCTGAAAAAAAGTTCTCCGAAGCTGTAGTACTCAAACCATCCTTGCTATCATAATCAGAGCCCAGACTCAAAGAGAGCGTTCTCCTCTTCTTTTTAAACTTGTGACGATATAGTAAATCTCCTGCAAGCTTGTACCCAATCTGATTACTTTCGGTAAGGCTGGTGGTGCTGTTCAAGAGCTGACCTTCATTAAAAGTAGCTCCATCCAAAAGACTATAAGACGTGTAATCCTGAACGCTCAACGATGGACGAAATAGCAAGGAATTGTTTTCGTCAATCTCATATTCCATGCGCATATTGAAACGGTGATTGAGGTTGTTGCTATGACTACTGTCATTTTGAGCATACGTTTGCCCACCTATCGCATCAGTATAATACTCACGGTTGGTAATGGACTGACTATTATTTTTTGTTTGATTAAAAAAGTAATTGCCACTCACTTTAAATTTCTTTCCCCACTCATCTGAGTAGTTCACACCGAACGCATTGGTAGTCACGATACCCGTTTGTTGCCCTACCAAAAAGTCCTCGGCTCCACCGCCTCCGCCTCTAAAGCCACCTCTTCGTCCAGAAGTATTGCCCACTGCACCCAGAATATCTTCTGTTGAAAAATTCTGAAGATTGATATTGTTGAAATTTCCCAATAAGCTTACTCTTTGATCGCCATTAAAATAGTTGTAATTAAAACCTCCATTGTAGCGATTATCCGTTCCGTAGCCCACATATCCCTTCCCAAAATGACCGTTATTCTTACCCGCTTTGGTCAATATGTTTATCGTTTTCTGAGTGTTCCCATCATCAAATCCGGTAAACTGCGACTGCTCACTTTTTTCATCATACACCTGAATTTTATCAATGATTTCGGCAGGTAATGATTGCAAAGCCAAGGTAGGATCAGTTGAGAAAAACTCTTTCCCATCCACCAATACCTTTTTCACCTGCTCACCTTGCGCCTGCACCTCTCCATTTTGAACTAGCACTCCCGGCATTTTTGCAATTAAATCTTGGGCACTCGCATCCGGGTTTACCTTAAAGGCATCCGCATTGTACTGTGTAGTGTCACCCAGTTGCTGCACTCTATCCTGGATTTCCACCACCTCAACTTCGTCCAGCAACTCTTTATCTTCCTCAAGTTTAAGTGCCCCCAAATTTTGATTACCCGACACACTAAGCTCTCGCTCATAAAGTTTGTATCCAATAAAACTCAGCTTGATTACATAGTCTCCGCCTGGTACATTCTTAATTGTAAATGAACCATCTACTGCGGTGGTCGCTCCCCACACTTTTTGATCGGATTTATTTTCTAAAAGCACATTAGCACCAATAAGTGGCTCATTGCTTTTACTGTCGAAGAGATTGCCCGAAATAGAATAATCTTGTGCGGAAACACTAAAGATGCTCAAGAATAAGAAGGCTGCTAGAATATTTTTCAAAGTGCACAAATGTAATATTAATACTACCTGCGTTGATCGCAATGTTATCTAGGATACCTAATGTTCAAATTGGTTTAATCATTATTAATATTTATAATGTGGTTCTTTCAAATACCAATATTTAACACGGTAATAAAAGCACTCGGTTATATTTGTAAAAATTTACCACCCTCTCGAAAAAATCGGGGCGGGTGGCTTTGCATTTTATACCCATGGCAGACACAGCAACGGACTTTATCAATAATTACCTTTTGGATGACCGCTTTCGCGGAATAGCTGAAGAGCTTCGAAACAATAAGTTTCATAAACTTCAACTTAAGGGCCTCACCGCATCATTTACTTCGTTGGCGGCCAGTGCCAGCTTTTTACATTCAGAGCGTCCACATCTATTCATTTTAAATGATAAAGAGGAGGCCGCCTATTTTTTGAACGACCTAGAACGAATTACTGATGAAAAAGATGTACTGTTTTACCCTGGGTCTTATCGCAGACCTTACCAGGTAGAAGAAACCGACAATGCAAATGTGCTGCTTCGTGCAGAGGTTTTGAACCGCATTAATAGCCGCAAAAAGCCGGCTATGATTGTGAGCTATCCGGATGCGCTTTTTGAAAAAGTAATTACCCGAAAGCAGCTTAACGCAAATACATTTTCGCTAAAAGAAGGTGATGAGCTAAGCATTGATTTTTTGAATGAAACACTTTTTGAATACCATTTTGAGCGTGTTGACTTTGTGGTAGAACCTGGTCAGTTTTCAGTTCGTGGAGGTATTGTAGACGTATTTTCCTTTTCGCACGACCAGCCTTATCGCATTGAGTTTTTTGGAGATGAGGTAGAAAGCATTCGCACCTTTGACATAGAAAGCCAACTGAGTATAGACAAGGTAAAAAAGCTCAGTCTTATTCCCAATGTGGAGAATAAGATGATGCTCGAAACCCGTGAAAGTTTCTTCGATTACATTTCTGACAAAATGGTGGTTTGGGTAAAAAGTGTACCGCTTTCCGCTAAACGTTTGGACGACTTTTTCACCAAAGCTGAAGAAGTTTATGGGGAACTGAACGACACTTTAAAACACGCCAAGCCGGAGGAATTATTCATTAATGGCGAAGCATTCAAGAAAACCTTAGAGGGCTTTGCTACTGTGGAATGGGGGAATGACACTTTTTATTCTCCAAACAAGGTTTTTGAATTTGACACCAAGCCGCAACCTTCATTCAACAAAAAGTTTGAACTACTTGTAGAAGACTTTAAAACCAATACAGAAAACGGTTGGAAGAATTATATTCTCTGCATGACCGCTCAGCAAGTGGAACGCTTTTACGCCATATTCGAGGACATTGGCCATGAGGTGGATTTTCAACCCATCGTTCACACCCTCCACGAAGGCTTTATTGACCCACAGGGCAAAAAGGTGATTTATACCGACCACCAAATTTTTGAGCGTTATCAAAAATTTAAGCTAAAAACTGGTTATGAAAAAAAGCAGGCCATCACGCTAAAAGAGCTTACCAGCTTACAAGTTGGAGATTATGTAACACACATTGACCACGGCATTGGTGAGTTTGGTGGATTGCAGAAGATTGATGTGAATGGTAAGCATCAGGAGGCAATAAAACTGATTTACAACGGTGGAGATGTGCTTTACATCAGCATTCACTCTTTGCACAAAATTGCACGTTATAACGGCAAAGAAGGAACCACTCCTTCCACTCATAAGTTGGGTTCGGGGGCTTGGGCAAAAACAAAAGCTAAGGCTAAAAAGAGAGTAAAAGAAGTAGCCTTTGACCTCATCAAGCTTTACGCTCAGCGTAAGGCCAATAAGGGTTTTCAATTTTCACCAGACACCTATTTACAGCATGAGCTAGAGGCTTCATTTATATATGAAGATACCCCGGACCAAGTGACGGCCACTGCTGATGTAAAAGCCGACATGGAAGCTCCAATGCCGATGGACCGTCTTGTTTGTGGGGACGTTGGTTTTGGAAAAACAGAAGTGGCCGTTCGTGCAGCTTTCAAGGCTGTGGCTGATAGTAAGCAGGTAGCTGTTTTGGTACCCACCACAATCTTGGCATTTCAGCATTTTAAAACGTTTTCTGAAAGATTAAAAGATTTGCCGTGTAACGTTGATTATATCAATCGTTTTAAAACCAAAAAGCAGCAAACCGAAACCCTAAAAAAACTGGAAGATGGAACGCTGGATATTTTGATTGGAACCCACCGCTTGGTTGGTAAAGACGTGAAATTTAAGGACCTCGGCCTACTGATTATTGATGAGGAGCAAAAGTTTGGTGTAGCTGTAAAGGACAAGCTTAAAAACCTGAAAGTAAACGTGGACACCCTCACTTTAACGGCAACGCCTATTCCGCGTACTTTACAGTTTAGCTTAATGCAAGCGCGTGACCTTAGCGTAATGAATACGCCTCCACCAAACCGTCACCCGATAGAAACTCAAGTGGTGCCTTTTAGTGAAGAAATGGTTCGCGACAGCATTATGTACGAAATGAGCCGGGGCGGTCAGGTTTTCTTTATTCATAACCGAGTTGAAAATATTAGGGAAGTTGCCGGGATGATAAGCCGCATGGTACCCGATGCTAAAATTGGTATTGGCCATGGGCAAATGGAAGGCAAAAAACTGGAGGAGCTCATGCTCAATTTTATCAATGGTCATTTTGATGTATTAATTGCTACTTCCATCATCGAAAATGGTTTGGATGTACCTAATGCAAACACCATCATTATAAATAACGCTCATCATGTAGGGCTAAGTGATTTGCACCAAATGCGTGGTCGTGTAGGGCGAAGCAATAAAAAAGCTTTCTGTAAACTTATTGCGCCACCTATGAGCACTTTAACGGAAGAAGCTCGAAAACGTCTTACCGCCATTGAGCAGTTTAGCGACTTAGGCAGCGGCTTCCAAATAGCCATGCGTGACCTGGAAATACGTGGTAGTGGTGACCTATTGGGTGGAGACCAAAGTGGTTTTATTACCGACATTGGGTTTGATACTTATCAGAAAATTTTGGCTGAAGCCATAGATGAATTGAAAGAAACAGAGTTCAAGGATCTTTATAACGATGATCAGAAAAAAAAGGATTTCGTGAAAGAAACTTTGCTGGATACGGATCTGGAGATTTTGATTCCTGATACTTATGTAAATAAGGTGGACGAGCGTTTACGTTTGTACCAAGCCCTGGATTCTCTGGAAAGCCCTGCACAGTTGGATGAATTTGAAAAAGAACTAATCGACCGATTTGGCCCAGCTCCCGATGAAGTTTATGAACTTCTAAACTCTGTAAGACTGAGGTGGCTGGGTAAGGATATTGGTTTTGATAAGTTAGTCTTAAAACAAGAAAGGTTGATCGGATACTTTATTCCAGACCAAAACTCCCCGTACTTCCAAAGTGAGAAATTCAATCTTGTACTTCAGTTTTTAAGAGATCAGCCCAAAGCGCAAATGAAAGAGCGAAATAACAAACTGTACCTCAGCTTTGGCGATGTAAAAACCGTAGATCAAGCACTACGATTACTGGAACCAATATTGGTAAAAAATAGGGGGTGAATTGGGAGGTAAAGACAAAATTCGTACATTTGACGGCAAATGACGTGGTGATGGATAATGAAAAAGTAAG
The DNA here is from genome assembly GCF_000236705.1 of Owenweeksia hongkongensis DSM 17368. Lineage (NCBI taxonomy): Bacteria > Pseudomonadati > Bacteroidota > Flavobacteriia > Flavobacteriales > Owenweeksiaceae > Owenweeksia > Owenweeksia hongkongensis. The sequence goes on from NC_016599.1 coordinate 1,857,199, forward strand.
TAATAGCGGCACAAATTATACCTACTTAGGAGGAACTACTCAAGTAAACGAACCATCGGAAGCCTATGGCACCCACTCACGTATAAAGTTAATTCGCAGAGGGCTACCGGTTCAAAGTCTTACTATCTTTCTAAAAGAATCAGGGCTTAATCGCCAAGAGTTGGGTCACATTTTACAAGTTTCCCCGCGTACAATGCAACGTTATGATAGCAATCAGATGCTTCCCATAAATGTTACCGAAAAGCTCTTAATGCTCAATGATTTATTCGAAAAGGCAAATGATGTGTTAGGTGGTGACTCAAAAAACATATCAGGGTGGTTGCACAGTACTGTTCCGGCTTTGGGCAATCAACGCCCCTTGGATTTACTCGATACCTATCAAGGGTTTAATGAAGTAATGAAAGTACTCGGTCGCATTGAGTGGGGTATTGCCTCATGAAGTTGTACCGTATTACCCATCCCAATCATGCCTATGACATAAGTGGCATGGGTGCCAAACTATATGGTGGCCGGTGGAACTCCGAAGGAAAAGCTGTGGTATATACAGCGAGTACAATTTCTTTGGCTATGCTAGAAACCATGACACATACTGATGTAGAGTGGCTTCGAAAACCCTTTTCACTCAATATACTCTCAATTCCCGATCATCTTCACATCCAGAAGCTAACCGAAGACAAACTTACATCTGACTGGAGAAATTTTCCTTATTCGCCCTCAACTGTGGAGTATGGTGATAACTGGATTGACAACAGGCTCACCGCTATTCTTCAGGTGCCAAGTGCTGTGAATTCTTTTGAAAGCAATTTTCTACTCAATCCCCTTCATCCAGATTTTTATCAAATAAAAGTGGAGGAAGTGAAGGAAATAAAATTTGATTTACGATTAGTGCTGTAACTACTCCCCTTCCAGCCAAGCCTTAAATTTTGGTGCTTTGTCCACACTCACAATCGCCTCGCTTGGAGTAGATGGATTTGTAATGAGTTTTAATCTTCCCTTGGAGTAGGCTATCATTTCAGAAATGCAATCAAAAGAAATAATGTACTGACGGTTGATTTGGAAGAATTTTTTGGGGTCTAAAACTTCAGAAATCTTAGTAACTGTGTGATCTATCAGGAATTCCTTTCCAGTTCTATCCGTAATAAAGGTGTGCTTGCCTTGAGCATAAAAAAAGCAAATTTCATCAACTGGTAAGCTTTTGATTCGCTCGCCCGTGCTCACCATAAAACGGTCTTTGTAGCTCGGTTTAAAATCCTGAAGAATACTCTTCCAATCAGGCATATGACTATTATGTAAGCTCTGCTGCTCAAACTTTGAAAGCCCCCTATTTAGCTCATCATTTGAAATGGGCTTTAATAAATAGTCTATACTATTAAGACTAAAAGCTTTGAGTGCATACTTATCATAAGCTGTAGTAAAAATGATTGCCGATTTTGGGCTGATTTGATCAAAAATGGCAAAGGAATTTCCATCAGAAAGATGGACATCCAAAAAAATAATATCGGGGTTTAGCATTTCTAGCTTAGCCACCGCCAGCCTAACTGAAGAAATGACTTCCAGCAGTTTCCAGTCAGGTCGATTTTTTTGGATCATCTCCTGCAATCGTTCTGCTGCCAAGGCTTCATCCTCTACTATTACATAGTTTACAGACTTCATTCCTCAATTTCTATAAGTGGAACTTCCGCTTCAAAATGACCTTCAATGATTTCAAACCTAGTTGGTTTGTCCGTCAATAAAGTGTAGCGTTTTGCAATATTTTCCAAACCAAGAGCCGTAGATGTCACTTCTTCGTTTCGCTTTTGCACATTATTACGGACGATCAAATTATCACCTCTATTAAAAATTTCAACTGTAAGTTTATTCTCCAATGAAACCTCATTGTGCTTTACCGCATTGGTAATTAGCTCATGCAAGCACAATGGTGGAATAAAAAGTATCATCGGCCTTGGGTTGATATTTACGCGCACCTGAAAAGCATCGCCAAAACGAATTCTTTGCAAACTCACATAAGACTCCAAAAACTTGAGTTCGCTACTTAGCGTTACCACCATTTCATCTTTTACATCAAGCACATAACGATACACATTAGCAAAATCTCCAACAAATTCTTCAGCCTTGGTGGTATCCTTTTTTATTAACGAAGCAAGCACATTCAGGCTATTAAAAAGAAAATGCGGATCCAGTTGAGAGCGTAAGGAATTCAACTGACTCTCCATATTCTCTCGCTTCATTTTTTCAGCCAAAAGCAAACTTTCTTTCCAACTTCTAAAAAAATAAACGCCTTCCACAATGGTTATTACCACCAGTGTTATCGTATTTCCAAACAGGATATTTTCAAAGTAAAAACTAACATTGACGAGAACCTCATCAAAAAGAACACTTCGGGAAAAAGCAAAAATGATGAGAAACTGAACCACCGTACTATAGGTGAACATCAAGCCCAGTTCTACAACAATTCGCTTGCCTACATTATCCTTCCATGGCATCTTATTATTGAGCCAAAACAGGATTGACATACATCCAAAATACAGACTTGAAGTGATTATTAAGGAGTATAGTGTTCCTATAAAAAAGTTAGTCCAAGCGTCTGCCTCGTTTCCGTAATGCGTGTCATCGACCAAAAAATACCGCAGCATACCTATAGTAGCCGGCACAAAAGAAATAATGATTACCGCCCAAACATCTTTACGTGTAAATTTTCCCATGTCACAAATTAAAGTGATTTATGCTTATCGATAAATCAAGCTGCCACACGATTTCTATGTTTTGTTTTTAGCCTACTCAAACATTCTTCTCGATATGGTTCAAATGCCGACACCCAGCTCACAGACTTTGTTTCGCCTAGTTTTCTATGAATTTTCATGGCTTTCAGATGAGCTTTCCGATTTCTAAACTCCAACATCTGCTCTTTACTTTCCCAGCAAGTTAAGGTGTAATAGGTTCTTAATTTCTTGTTCCAAACTTTAGCACTTAATAGTCCATGAGTTTTTTTAGATTGTATCGTCACCATCATTCCATGCCACTGAAATAAGGGCCACATCCACCACCATTTTATTGTAAAAGTGGTGAAGCTGTAATATTTTGCTTCCATTATTTAATGCAATTAAAAAGTGATTCGATACAGCACCATCGGGAAAATACCGAGCTGATAAGTGGTTTCAACTTCTTGGGTAGACTTATTATAATCCACGCCAAACGGATTTTGACTATTAGTTACATTTTGAATGTCCAAAGCCAATTCCTGAGTTACTTTTTTTCCTGAAACTTTATATCCTATTCTTATATCGGCACGAAAGTAAGGGTCGAATTGTGCTCCGTAGGCATCATCTTTTGCGTATACAGCTTCTCCATCAATGATGGATTGTTGTAAATCTATTGGCGTGTATCGCTGCCCTCCTGCATAGGTTACTTTTCCATCAAGTGTAATGGTCTTTCTATTTTCCGAATTCTGCTTTTTCTTGCCAAGTACAAACTCTTTCCCCCCAAGGAGATTAGCTACATAATTTCCATTAAAAGCAGTGTTTCGCCACACCTCATCACTTCCTTGATATTGACTTTGGTATAGAGAAATCGTACTAAGGAAGTAAAAGCCTTTATCCATAAATTTCTCTAAAGTGAGGTCTAATCCATAGTTGCAACCTGCACCACCATTCTCTACAGAATCTGGTGCATAAAAGTCAAAACCACCAGCATTTAGGCTTGAAAAAGAGCTTGGCATCTGAGTAACCACAGCATCATACAAATGCTGATAATATGCTTCAGCCTTAAAGTGTAGACGGTTTTTCATCATCAAATCATAACCCAACACAAAGTGATGGCTCTTGGTAAAGTCTAAATTCTCATTAGGTGAAATATAGCTTCCATCAGGCAGCCTTAGTTTTTCATATAAAATAACTACAGGTACGGCCTGACTATGCTTACCATACCCCAGATTGATGCTTTGCTTTTGCGTAAGCTGATAGCTCATCCCAAAACGTGGTTCTATAGAATAATTTCCATTGGAAGCCAGCACCATGGCGTGAAGCCCTGTGTTCATTTCCCACTTATCAGTAATGCGATATTGCCAGTTTACGTAAGGTTGATAGAGCCAATCGGATGAATTTTGGTCACGAAGGGTTCGGAAAGCATTCAGGTCAGAATCATAAGTACTATCACCTAGATTGTAATTTTTGTAGGTAACATAAGCTCCGGCTCTCAGTACATGGTGAACATTAAACTTTTTGTTGACAAAACCACTAAACTGCAAATCATCCTCCTGAAAGGATTGGCGGTAAGTTGGGGTTAGCTTGTCCCGGTCAGTATTAAGAGTGTCCACTTTTACATCATTACCCATGCTGGACAGAGCCACGGAAAACTTGGAGTACAAATCCTTATTGAAAAAATACTGATGTGAAGCGCCAATTACACCAGTGTAAGTGTCATTATATAAATCTTCACCATCACTATAAAAACCACCATCTTCACCCTCCTCGTTCTCACTTTCCAAAAACTCTATCGAACTGATTCCGCCCAAGGCAAACACATCAATTGTTCCGCGCTTGCTGCTGGGAAAGTGGAGTTTAATATTTAAATCCTGATATTTTGGAACAGCAGTCCCAGTTCCAAAATCTAAGCCAATTGCCGACATCAAACCAAGTGTAGAATATCTATAATTCACTAAATAGGAAAACCTATTCTCGCGACTAATTGGCCCTTCAGCACCAAGCTCAAAACCATTAAAACCAACCTGTCCTAAAAACTCATGGTTTTCATAGTTTCCATTGCGCATGCTCAAGTCAAAAACCCCGGAAAGTCCATCGCCATATTCGCTGGGAAAGGCTCCCGTTATAAAATCAGAGTTGGCTAGCACATTATTATTGAGCATACTTACAGGGCCACCGGTAGCACCCAATCCACCAAAATGATTGGGGTTGGGAATATCCATCCCTTCTAATCTCCAAATTAAACCGATAGGCGAATTTCCTCTTATTACAATATCATTATTAGCATCATTGGTGCGTTGCACACCGGCAAAATTGCTCGCCATTCGCGATACATCCTGCACCGAACCCGCAAAACGCATGGTTTCCTCTACCGTAAAACTTCGTCCTGAAACATTAACTCTCTCGTTTATCACCCTGTCCTCCTCATTATCTGCTTTCACAACCACCTCGTCCAATTGCTCTGTACTTTCGAGCATTGCCACATTTTGCACCAACTCTTTTGAGCTTGAAAGCTCTATACTTTGCAAAACAACCGGTTGGTATCCTATAAAACTAAATGATAGCGTGATGCGCTGCACAGGTACATTTTCAATTTGGTAATATCCATTTTCGTCTGTTGTTGTGCCTATTCGCGGTTCTGTTAAAGTCACCACATTTACTCCGGGAAGGGGAACTTCACTCTGCTTGTCAACCACTCTGCCACGAATAGTTTGGGTAAGATTTTGAGAAAAAGCCGAGACTGAAGTCAATAAAATTAAGGTTAGTAAAATATTGGTTTTCATAATTTAAGGTTTGGAGTATTTTACCGTAAAGGGAAATTACTCTATTTATTATGACCCAAAATTGCAAGATGTGGTTGCCTGCCACAATAAAAATGGAGTGAACGGGAGAAATGCAGGAATGAACAGGAAATTAATCTATTAAAATCTCTAATATTGATGAGGTTGTGTCTTATACGCGACCCTTTGTAAGTCTCGCCCGTGATACTTTCGTGATACATTGACCTTAATTTCACCATCGGTAAAGCCTACCTTATGAAAAGAGTATTAGTAATAGAAGACGACCCAGACATCATCGAGCTGATAAGCCTCCACCTTACCGATTTAAACTGTGCTGTAGAAAAGCAGATGAACGGATTAGAAGGTTTTAATGCAGCCCAAGCTTCTTCTTTTGACCTTATCATTTTAGACCTGATGCTTCCGGGTATGGATGGAATTGCGATTTGTCAAAAACTTAGGGCACTGGACAATTTCACTCCTATACTTATGCTTACCGCAAAAGCTGAAGAATTTGACAAAGTATTGGGTTTAGAATCAGGTGCCGATGATTACCTCACAAAGCCCTTTGGAATTAGGGAGTTTATAGCTAGGGTAAAAGCTATTCTGCGCAGGCAGGAAATTCATCAAGGGCAATCGGAAGAAAAACAAGTCTCAGAAATCAAACGCGGCAATCTTTATATTAATAGGAATAATCGAAAGGTAACTTTAGAAGGAAACCGAGTAGAACTCACCCCTAAGGAATTTGACCTCCTCTGCCTGATGGCCGAGAATCCGGGAAGAAGTTTTGACCGCGACCAACTGCTTTCTTCAGTTTGGGGTTATGAATTTAATGGATACGAACACACAGTAAATTCACACATCAATAGGCTTAGGTCTAAAATTGAAGGAGACCTTTCCAAACCGCAATACATACTCACCACCTGGGGTGTAGGCTACCGCTTTAATGATGAAATATAAAGGCTATGAAAAAATCAAGTTTTAGAAAAAGCCTTTTGTGGAGGCTATCTGGCGCACTTTTGCTGTTGCTCATTTTTTTGGGAATTGCCTATGTTTCTATTACCACCTACTCTGCTCGTAAATATTACCAAGAGACCACGCAAAAGTTAAATGCTCACGTTGCGGAGCATATGTTATTAGAAGTAAATCCTTTTGTGAATGGGGAAGTAAATGCTGAGGCAGTGGGTAAAATAATGCACTCCATGATGGCAGTAAACCCTTCTCTGGAAGTTTACTTATTAGACCCTCAGGGAAACATCCTGAAATATGTAGTACTGGATAAAAAAGTACGCCTAAAAAACCTAAAACTTGAGCCTGTAAAACAATTTTTAGCAGATAGCGGAAAAACATTTGTGCTTGGAGATGATCCAAGAAATCCAGGAGAGGAAACAATTTTTTCGGCCACAGAAGTTCGAAACGAAAATGGCCAACTGCAAGGTTACGTATACATGGTGCTGGCCAGCGAAGAATATGAAAACATAGCCGGAGCACTTTCTACCAGCTACTTTATGAAGTTGGGCGCTCAAACTTTTGCCATCACTCTTGTAGCAGCGTTTGCCTTAGGTATTTTTCTAATCGCTCTCCTTACCAGAAATCTCCGTTCGGTTATCACTACGGTAAAACGATTTGAAGAAGGAGATTATTATGCTCGCATACCTGTAAAGAATAGTGGTGAACTAGCTGATCTTTCGCACACCTTTAACCATATGGCTGACACTATTCTTAAAAATATTGAAGACCTAAAAGAAGTAGATGAGCTAAGACGTGAACTAATTGCTAATGTTTCGCATGACCTGCGCAGCCCCATGTCTGTAATACAAGGCTACATTGAAACGATGATGATAAAAGGCGACAACCTTAGTGATGAAGACCGAAGAAAATATCTTGAAATCATTTTTAAAAGCAGTGAAAAACTAAACCTTCTGGTAGCCGACCTTTTTGAACTAAGTAAATTGGAAGCCCGACAAGTTCAGCTTCAAAAGGAGCGTTTTAACATGAACGAACTTTTGCAGGACACTGCCAAACAATTTCAGCTTAAAGCAAAAGAGAAAAACATAAAGCTGCATACGGAGCTAAGCCATGAATCTCTGATTAAAGCAGATATTGGAATGATGCAGCGTGTTATCCAAAATCTGATGGACAACGCCTTAAAATACACTCCTGAGGATGGTGAGATAACGGTGAAATCTGTCCTAATCAATGAGCGCCTTGAAGTAAGTATTACCAACAGTGGAAAAGGCATTCCTGAAGACCAGTTGCCTCATATTTTTGACCGTTACTTTATGTTGGACAAAGACAAACACGGCATTGATGGCACAGGCTTAGGACTGGCCATAGTGAAGAAAATTGTAGACATTCATGATGCTGACATTAGTGTAAATAGCATCGAAAATGGGAGCACTTCATTTACCGTTGTGATGCCTGCGGCTTAAATAACAGACTATTGAAGGTTACCTTCAATTAAGTTTCGATAAAACTCATTCTGCTTTTCCATTTCTACAGAAAATTTCTGATGTTTTACTGTGATTCCTCCTGCTTTCCAATAAACAATCCTCCCATTAATTGCTACAAAAGTTGTTGGAAAACCGTCTGTTAAACTCAACCTATTTATTTCATTCCGATCCATTGTGTAGTGATGGAAATTAAACGGATTCTGCTCAAAAAAATCAGTAAGGTCTTCAAGGTTTTCAAATGTTATTGCAATAAAATCCACTCTACCCTTATACTCCCCGGCCAACTTATTAAACCACGGAATTTCCGCTATACATGGAGGGCACCCTGTAAACCAGAAATTATAAAACACCACTGAGGATAAATTACTTCCAGCAATTGTATTACCATCTATATCAACGGCCCGTAAAGAAGGAACTAATTTTCCAATATGGCTGGAATCATTCTTTTTAGCTATAAGGGTTTTTAGCCTTTCCTCTAACTCAAGGCCTGAGTGATCTCCAATAACTTTGTGTTCAAAATTATCTTGACTAGAAGTTTCATTCTGATTGATACATCCCAATGCTATTGAAAAAACTGCTGAAAAATATATTATTCGCTTTATCATACGTAAATCCTTCCAGAGTAAAATGATTTGATCTAATGTAGAGATTAAAGAAATCACTTCAGTTATCACCAAAGGTTTATATCTCTGTGATACTTCCGTGATTCTTTACAAAGACATTTGGAATAGTAATAATCAAAAAAATACTACCAAATGAAAAAGTCAGTAATATGGGCCATGGCAGCCTTAATGACCACCGCCATCGCTTGTGATAAGGAAGACAATGATGACAACAATTCTTCAACCACCAGCAGTTTAAAAATGAACATTTCCAACCTTGGAGAACTGGGTGCCGATGAGCGCTATGAAGGATGGATAATTGTAAATGGAAGCCCTATAAGTACCGGTACATTTAGCGTGAGCTCAAGCGGGGCACCTTCCCAAACTAGTTTTGAAGTAGCAGCTTCTGACCTTGCGGCAGCCACAGATTATGTGCTATCTATTGAGCCATTTCCGGACAATGACCCTGCACCCAGTGCAATCAAAATTGCAGGAGGTTCCTTTTCAGGAAACAATGCCGCTGTAAGTGTAAATCACCCAGTAGCTCTCAATGCAGACTTTAACACTGCATCAGGAAAATACATTTTGGCAACGCCAACCACCACCGATATGAGCGATGAAAATAGTGGGATTTGGTTCCTGGACATCAGCAGTGGCTCACCAATGACCGGACTAAACCTACCAGAATTACCCACGGGCTGGGTGTATGAAGGTTGGGTTGTTTTGCATGGCGAACCTATTACGACAGGAAGATTTACAGATGTAGACATGGCTGATATGGCTGCCCCCTTTAGCGGAAGCGATGCTTCGGGACCTCCCTTTCCTGGTGAAGATTTTGTAACCAATGCTCCTAGCCCACATACTTTCCCAACAGATATAAGTGGCGCTACAGCGGTTATTTCTATTGAGCCCGAGCCCGACAACTCCCCAACGCCATTTGTTTTTAAACCCTTGGTGAATATGATTAGTTCCTCAGCCATGGACCACGTTACTTATGATCTCAACAATCAAGTAAGCAGCAATTTCCCGATGGGTACGGTAACAAAATAATGTAGTTTGTTTTTGTTGGTTAATTCGAAAGCCGCTTTGCCTAAGGGTAGGGTGGCTTTTTTAGTATAGAATAAGCAAGCCGATTACTAAGGTGAGCACAGATTTTTTAAAACCTTAAAGCCTCCACTATTTTTCTAAATGAAACCTATAAATCAGCCGAGCTCGATACACTAGGCCGTCTTTAAAATCAGGGTTTAGCTGCTTTCGGTTGTCACCAAATTTAAAAGCCGACAAGCCCCATGTTATGTTGTCATCCCTATCATACACCCGATAATTTCTACCAATGGAGTAACCCACTTTGGTTTGAAGAATGATGCTTTTGCCTAAATCAAATTGCAAGTATCCATATACTTCGTTTGTAGATTTAGTCAAGTAGTTATCTGGGTTTCCTTGAAAGGGTTCATTGAGATAATAAGTTCTTACAAAGGAAGCAAAGCTTACTCCTGTTCTTACCCGTTCAAGTATTTTATAATTGATATCTGCTGATATCGGTAAACTTGCATTTATTTCCAGCTTTTCGTTTGGACTTAAATAATACAAACCGAGAATCGGGACAAAGAAGGGTCCGAACAATTCAGAATTATAGTAAAGTCCAACTTTATAATTTAGGTTTTTCCGCTTTTCATATTTCAACAAAGCAATTGCCCCAAGCTGAAAATCATTAGCGTCAATACTTTTAAAATCTGAAGCCAATTTGGGCAACAACAAGTAAGTTCCACTCCACTTTTCGCTATGCTTTATATTCATCCCAAGCTTTAGCATAGTGGAATACACTGAAGTAAGATTTGGCTCGGCCGGGTTTACCTTGGTAGAAATAGATTCAGCATAAAACCCCGTAAGGAAAGCATTGCCATTTTTCAATTCTACGGGAAGGGTCACGTCCATACCATATTCCTGCACTCGCGTTTCTGCCGTGGTGCTATCAAATTGATTGGCCGGAGTATTAGCATAAAAAAACTTGGCTAAATCCACATAATCTTGGGCCGAGCAAACAGAACAGAGAACAAGGAATATTAGCGTTAAGCTTGATTTCATAAGCAGTTTTTAGTGAACTAAAGATGCGAAAAACCTCAAAGTGAAATTCACAAAATTCAACATATTGATTTTAAAGTACTGAAAACGTGCGTTTTAAAATGTTTTATTCAAACACCCCAATCTCATTCCCCACAAGAGCTCGTAAGTGCTGATGTAAAACAATCAATTTTAATTCAAAAAATATGAAAAAGTCAATTTTAATAAAAAGCCTAGGTGCTGCCGCAATATTCTTCTCTTTTGCTACCTCTGGTTTAGCACAAAAGAACCCGATGGTGGGAGGTGCCGAAATGAGCCCAAAGAAAAACATTATTGAAAATGCCGTAAACTCTGAAGACCACACAACATTGGTAGCTGCTGTAAAGGCTGCAGGACTTGTAGAAACACTTCAAGGTGAAGGACCATTCACAGTATTTGCCCCTACCAACAAAGCTTTTGAAAAGCTGCCAAAAGGTACCGTAGACAATTTGCTAAAGCCTGAAAACAAAAAGATGCTTACCTCTGTGCTTACCTACCATGTAGTAGCCGGAAAGTGGGATGCAAAAGGCGTAATGAAAGCCATAAAAGATGGTGGTGGTAAAGCCGAAGTAAAAACCGTACAAGGTGAAATGTTAAACCTAATGAGCAAGGATGGCAAAGTAATGGTGCAAGACACCAAAGGAAATGTTGCCACCGTGACTATCGCTGATGTTTACCAAAGTAATGGAGTAATCCATGTAGTGGACAAGGTGCTTATGCCTTAATAACATTCAGCTTAACTAATGTGAGAGCGGTGTACCGAAAGGTGCATCGCTTTTTTTATAAAGAATATTAAATGAAAATCAACTTACTTGGCTCTCCAGCTCAGCGGTTCTCTGCTAGAATGGAACACGCTATACACTACAATAGTGTTTCCGTCAATTTCATAAAATACAGCAAAGGGAAATTTACCTAACCTGACACTCCGAAAAGACTTATATTTTTTCTGAAAAATTCTTGGTTGCTTGCTCAAAACTTTGAATGTCCTTTCAAGTTCCTTCAGAAAATCTTCACCTAAACCGTCCTTCTTGTCTTCATACCAATTATAAGCATCAACAATTTCAATCGATGCTTCTCCCCTTACTTTCAGGGAATATTTCATTTTTTGGAATTTTGTGCTTTGGCTTTCACTTCATCCCAACTATAAGAAGCTCCCTCTTCATTAAGGTATCGTTGTTTTCTTAAGTCCAGCTCTCTTTTGGCTACATCGCTTAACGCAAAGTCTTTCTCATCCGAAAAAATACTTTGAATTTTCTCCAAAAGTTCCTCGCTCTCAGTTAAAAGCAAACGCTCCATCAACTCTAGCTTTACCGATTTAATATCCATAATGATAATCTATTCTTACAAAGGTAAATTTATTCCTCTTTTTCCATTTGTTTGTCTGACACCACATTCTTTACCTTGCTCATCCTAAACTCAAAGAATGCTTAGCTCCAAAAAATCGCCCAAGTTCAAAACCTTTCTTACACCCTCCGAAAAGGGCGGAATGTTTCATTACCCCCACATGGATATTCCTTTTGAAATTGCTGATGCACTTTTAGGCGAAAGCAATCAAGTGAGAGTAATCATGTATTTGGAAAACGGGGCCAAACTACATCGCGCTTTGAAGCGAACTAAAAATGGGGAAACACGCATTGCTTTAGGTAAATCCACTTTGAAGCAAGCCAAAATAAACCCTGACCTAGAGCTATCCCTTTATTTGGAAATAGACGAAACAGAGTTTGGTTTTGAAATGCCGGAAGAGCTAGCCGAAGTGATGCGCCAGGATCCTGAAGGCGATAAAGCTTTTAGAGAATTAAAACCGGGCTTACAAAGAAGCTTTCTTCATTACATCGTTTCTGCCAAAACGGTGGACACGCGCATCAAGCGTTCGCTCAAGCTTATTGATAATTTGAAACAAGGAATAATTTCGGCTGGGACGCATCGTCAGGGGTAGAACTTCATTCTGACCGTAGAGACGGAATCTTACATAAAGATTCCAGATCTCCGCTGTGCTTCGTCTGGAATGAGTAAGCAATGCCTACAAATTGAGCACTCCCTTTAAAACCTGATACCCACTTCTACTAACAGGCACCCGGGTGTTATCTTTTAACAAAGCCACATGACTATTTTTCTCATAAGGGTCTATCCTTGAGATGTGTGAAATGTTTATCAAGTGTGAACGATGAACTCGCACAAAAACATCTTGGGTCAATGTTTTTTCAAAATGCGTCAAGGTCTTCTTCTTCATGAAGTTTCCCTGAGCCGTAAATATTTTTACATAGTCATCATCCGCCTCCAGGCGAATAATATCTTTTACAGGAATGATACGAATCTTAGCGCCATCCTTTATTACAACTCTATTTTGGTCAGTAGTTTGAACGGCTTCTTCCACTACTTTTTTTACATTTTCAGGTGAGGCGCCTTGGCGGGCAAGAAACTTTTGAAGTGCTTTATCGAAGCGCTCTTTAGAAAATGGTTTCAACAAATAATCCACAGCATTTTGCTCAAAAGCTTTGATGGCATACTCATCAAATGCTGTGGCAAAAATTATGGCTGGCGGTTCATCCAAAAGTTCGAGCATTTCAAAACCACTGATTTTTGGCATTTGAACATCCAAAAAAACAAGGTCAGGCTGATGCTCATTAATAGCTTTCAGTCCTTCAAAACCATCATGGCAACGGCCCACTATTTCTACCTCTGCATAATCTTGAAGATACTCTTGCACCAAATCACAAGCCAGAGGTTCATCGTCAATTAAAAGTGCTTTAATTTTTTTCATATTAATTATAGTCTAACTCCAATTCCCCACTCCAACCAGTCGGCTGCTATACCGGCTCTTGTTTTTAGTCCTAGTTGGGCAAACCAGCGATCATTAATATCATACTTCCCAGCGGGCCGCATAAAGAATGCTCCTTTCATATCTGGTGCATATATATAGCTACCTACCTGCATACGTATGGTGCATCGCCATATTTTGTAATCATATCCTACATGATAACCCACTTCATAAGGATCTTCATCAAAACCAAGCATATTTCCATCATAAAAGAAATCTAGGCCCACCACTGCCGCATGTTTAAAATGAAAAAACTTTTGGAACTCCACCATTGAGGTTGCGTCAAAGTATTTAACATTAGTGTTTTTGTCCTTTAAGTTTTGGCTAAAGCCACCCGCTAAGTGAATCAAGAAATTGCTCTCTTTATAATCACGAAGGTTTTCATCTAGCTGTTTGTCATAGCTAGGTCTTACGTCCCACAGCTTGTCTGGCTTATGTCCAGGGTTGTTTTTCCTTTGTAATTTATTAAAATGATACCTCATTCCAAGGTTTACACCTACCATATTAAGTCCATGGTTTGGTTGAGCCATTCGGCCATTACTTATATGGGTAACATCCACAGCATATAGTAGATCCATTTCACGGTTTATTGCAAACCGACCACCAAAACTATAGTTATAATATAGAGCCAAGGATGTACCAATTGCATCATTCAGTGGGTTTTTTACAGGATCATATTTACGCAAGTTATACGCTAATCCCAGACCTGCCTCCGATATCCACACATGACGTTTTAACTTGGATAGTGGAAAACTCGCAAATCCAAAAAAAGCATTAGGATTACCAATCACGGTGGGGCTTCCTACAAAACCGCTATACCAGCCCAAGCCAAAAGACGGGTACCTGTAGTTATGCTCCCATCCTTTACTGCCGTCCATTTGCCATCCAAACCTAAACTCGTAGGCTCCATAGCCTTTTTCTAAAAAAGGATTGAGATCATCTCCTGAATACATGTGAATACCCGTGTGCCCTTTCACTTCTACAAAACGGTAGTTCAGTGGTTGAGCCTTTACCTTAAAGGCAAATGACGCAAGCACGACAAACACATAAAAAGCATGATATTTTGTAAAAAAACAATTCAAGCCTTCTATACATTTACCATTGGCACTTTGAGGCGAACTATAAACTGTCCGTCATCGCCACTCATTTCCAGTAAGTCCGTGCGGGTATAAAGCAGATATAATCGTCTTTTTACAGAGCGAAGGCCAAAGCCTGTGCCTTTAGGAGGTTGCATGTCAGAATCGTAGGGGTTATTAATTGTGAGCAGTAAGATATTATCTTCCGCTTTACAAGCAAAAGTTATTACCAAATTTTCAGTGGTGCCATAGAGTCCAAACTTTATGGCGTTTTCCATGATGGGCTGAAGAATAAGCGGAGGCAATTTCCAACTTAGATATTCTTCTTCGCAATCTATTTCCACCTTTAGACGATGACCAAATCGAACCTGCTCAATATCAAGGTACAGCTTCAAATAATCCAACTCTTCGCCAAGTGTGATAAACCGTTGATCTTCCCGCTTAAGTGTGCCCCTTAAAAAATCAGAAAGCTGCTGCACCATGGTGCGTGCTTCCTGCGGACGGCTTCCTATCAGTGAGTTTATGGAGTTTAAGCTATTAAACAAAAAGTGTGGTTGCAACTGCTGACGAAGTTTAAAAAGCTCGGCCTCCTTCGCCATTCGCTCAGTTTCTTCCTTACGTCTTTGCTCTCCTTCCTTTTCACCCAGTTGGTACCAAATAAAACTAAAGAGAGTTGTTCCTGCTAAAATGAGATAGCAAACCGAAAAGCGATAGAAGGCACTTGAATCAAAGAATAAAATATAATCTGCATCATTAATAATGGCCAAAATGAGAACATCGGTAAGCT
The DNA here is from genome assembly GCF_000236705.1 of Owenweeksia hongkongensis DSM 17368. NCBI lineage: Bacteria > Pseudomonadati > Bacteroidota > Flavobacteriia > Flavobacteriales > Owenweeksiaceae > Owenweeksia > Owenweeksia hongkongensis. The sequence goes on from NC_016599.1 coordinate 1,872,511, forward strand.
TGAGCCAAAGGTAAGCCAGCACTAAGGGCAACATTAGTACGTAAAGTCCCTTTCCCCGTGAAGGGTGATAATAGGACAAGGTATTAGTGGTAAAAAAAACTAAAGCGCCCACAAAAAACCAGCTAATGACGGCATCAATAGACCCAGTGCCCATTGGAATGCCGTAGTAACGAAACATACCATAAGACTGAACTCCCGCCAAAGCCAACAGGCAAAGCAGGAGTATCAGGGTATTTTTGCGATACGCTAAAGGGTTTATGACCAAGGTTACCGGGTTTTGCACGCTAATGTAATTGGAATTAAGCAAAAGTCGGGAGTCGGGAAACGGGAGTTCAAAATCGATAAAGTCAACTTCCCACTGCCTGTTGACTATTTGCTCACTTTAATAGCTCACAATGTCCATCCCTCCAAATACTACGGCTCCGGTAAGAATCAGCCTTTTATTGTCTGGAACAACTTCTACCGCAGATATACGCTTATCTTCTACACCCCCCATTACACCGGTAACATTGTTTTGTATTTCCCAGTTTGGTGGAACTATAAGTTTCAGTCCTCCAAAAATGGCCACACAATCTATCGTAATGGTATTCTCAAAGTCAGCTTGCAGAAGATTAATTTCTGTACCTCCAAAAATGGTCACGGTTTCTCCTCCCTGAAAATCCTTTGCTATGATTCGTTTTTTACTACCATTAAAGACGGACACACTATCAAGGCGGTTAGACCTGTCCGCATCAAAACCGCTCGTATCCTTTTTTACATAATCTCCATTATAGCTTTCAGAGCTCCATTGTTTACGTCTCCCTTTGGGGCGAACAATTACTATCAAACCAACTACTATGATGGCAACAGGCCAGAAAAATTCACGGATTTGAAATGGGATGTAGAACATATCGTTGATAAGGAAGACGGTACCAAGCCCCATCAAAATCCAAGATGCTGGCTTGCGAAAATCGCTACTGATCCCTATCATAAGACCAATAAAAATAAGAAGCGTTTGCCAGCTAAAAATCCAATCAGGAATGATAATATCCATTTTGCGAAGTAATAGGACTACTCCAAAACCAATAATTACCACTCCGGTAACTATTCCTTTTTTACTTCTGTTGTTTTGCACTTCTGGGCTCATGTGTATATAATTTTAGATTAGGTTATAATTAATTGATACACCAAAAGTATAAGTGCCCCCCTCTATACAAAAGGGTATTGCGGTAAGCGAAATATAAAAAGGCGGTGAATGGTGGAAACGCGGGGGTGGAGAAAGCTAGTTAGGAGTAGGAAGTTGGAAATATAGAGCTAATATCTATTTCTATTCTCTACTCTGCTCACCTTTCCTGCATCACACTTTCGGCATGCTGCACGGGCATCCATTTTTCAAAAATGCTAGGTTTTCCTTTTCGATAGGTTCTATAACTATAACGCTTAATACCCATTAGATTTCCGCCACGGTTTATTACTTCCATGGTAAGTTCTACTAAACCATCCTCATTATAAACCCTATGCGTGGTGGTGCGTTTAGATGAGCCATCAATTATCGCTTTGCTTAGAAGCATACCCTCACTACCATAATAATAATCTGTGCGGGTCCCTACATCTGAGTAGCTGGTGCTTATAAGTCTGTGAAAAACATCTGTTTGTACAGAATACCTATGTCGCTTCACCACATTTGTATCGGCTCCAATTACCTTTACTTCATTCATGGCTATCAGGTTCCAATTTTCGTCATATTGAAACTGTTTGTAATCCGTCACCGTTTCATTTCCTTCTACTGGTTTTGACTCCCATAAACTTCCATTTGAAAACTGGTAGTTATAAATTTCCTTAACCTCGTCTTCTGGTTTTTCTAAGGATAATAATTGTGTGGATTTAGTGACCGTTATAATAGAGTCATCCTCGTTAATCATATAATCGTATCGAGTAGATATCATCTCATGATTAATGGTAAACTCCGTCACCCAAACAGGAAAGCCTTGTTTATTATAGCGTGTATTTTTACTAAGCCTAAAGTCCCTAAACTCTGTACGCTCTTCCTCCGATACGCTTTTTATACCATTACTACCGTTGGATATAACGTATGCCGGAGTAATAATTTGCCCAAACAAAATACTGCCAAAAAATAGCGAGCATGCTAAAAATGAAAACTTCATGAATCTCATCGATTTAAAACAAAAGGCGAATATACCCTGTAAAGAACTGTTATTACACATCAGCTACACTGGCTTCTGAAAAACCATCATTACACTCCAGAATTCACCATGTTTTTCAAAAAGGAATTGTGAGGACCGCACCCCATTTTCCTGCATCAAACCCATTACTTCATTCATGTCATAAGAATTCATCTGCATCAATGGTCTATTAAACGGGGCTCCTGCCATCACATTTAGTATGTTATTTACCAATGGAACTCTGTAGCGAAAAAATGCAGCAAAACGCTTTTCTCTAGGTTTCTTATTCAAATACGCAACTTGTAAGGCACCAACCCCTCCAGGTTCAAGGATTTGAAGCATTCTTTTAATGATCTGCATTCCCCTATCAAGGTTCATGTGCTGCAACACTATGTATGAGTTTATAAAATCAAATTTTTGCTCGCCTAGAGCTGACATCGAATCATCAGAAACCACAAACTCAATATTGTTCACGCCAAATTTATCAGCATTTTTTCTGCCCTCCTCAAGCATATCTGGAGAAATATCCATACCTACCACATGCTTTCCCCGTTGTGCCAACGGTATAGACAAGCGCCCAGTGCCACAGCCAAAATCCAAAATATTGGATGGCTTAAAATCCTTTACTATATGTTTTTCGATTATTTCAAAAAGATGGTTGACATACTTTTTACCCGTATCAAAAAACTTCTGAAGATTTTCATCATTCAAGTTTTCATCCTTAAACTCCTCATGTGTCAATACACCGTAATAGGGGTCTTTCTTACCGTAAGCATTCCAGGCTTTATTGGAGTTTATTGTTGCCATTCGCATTTAATATTAAGGAGCCGTGCAGGGTTATAAATCACATAAGTGCATTACAAAAGTAGTATTCTCAAAGGTATGTGGTAAGGAAGTACTATGGCTTGCTTAATCCTTCAGGGATTGGCTTATCGAATCCTTTAAAAATGAAATTGGGATGGTGTGGTTGTTATTCAGCAAAGAGTCAACCGTGCGAAATGTAAGTTGCTCAAGTAGTCCACCACTTTCTTTTCTATCTCGAACATAATTTCGCAGTTGGATGGCAGACATTACTTCGCTTGGATGCTCAGCGTCCACCATATAATTGTCGGTAAGACCAATACCAGAAGGTGTTGTGAAAATGATCACCTCATAATTTTTATCCACCAACACCTGCTGAAACTGCATGAAATCTTGCCAAAAACCGGCAAACATGCTATCCTTTATAGCTTCATTAAAAAAGAAATCTGAATAGGCAGGAACATAGATTAGCAACTCAGTACCCATATTTTTAAAGCGCTCAAGAGTTATCAGCACCCTTTCAGCCTTTACATCATCATATTCAAATGGCTCCACAAATGGCAACCTACGCTCTTTAAGTTTTTGTAGTAACTCACCATCATAATATGTTGAGTCTTGAATATATTTTTCAATTTCAGGTTTGTGCCTATAAGTACCATCGTTTCTATATCCACGCCCCTCCATTCCAGCCTTTCCGAAGCCTATTTCACCCTCAGGCTTAGCTCGTAATCTAGCGTTTAGCATAAGTTTTTGCATTCCCTGCAAATGAGATTTGGCTCGCAAAGCCTTATCATCTGGCATATCTTGTATCCATCTGGTTTTATCCAAAACAGTATGCTTCAGCACAAAGGATAAATCCAGACCAAGAAAAATAAACTCAGGTTTTTGAATCTCTCCGCTCTCAAATAGGTCTGCCACATGATTGAGGTCTCCGATATTGCGTGCCATCAGGCCTGTATTGTAAAACTCATCCTCATAGGGCTCAAACAAAAAGTCGCGAAACTGAAGAGTAACGGACTGCCCCAATACCAATACTTTCTTGGGCTGTACTCTCTCAAATATTGCATACTTGTAGGTACTCAAAGAGTTCCCCAGTACCTGACGACCATAGTACAGCTCACGCTTTGAGGTAGACTGTATTTCCGCTACCTTTTCTATGGGTGTAACTTCTTGAATACGGATCAAAAAGTACTCGCCTAAAGCTACATATAGCAGTACCACTATGACATAAACCCATGTTTTTTGTAGAAACTTTTTCATTAGAACTGGAAATAATAAAAGGGTTCCTTTCCGAAATAGCCAAACAGGAATACGGCTAAAATGAGTAAAACATAAAGTGTTCTTCTAAGCCAGGTTGGATAATCTTCCAGATCAAATGGATGAGGCTTATGACGGGTAAACCATTCAAAAACCATAAAACCTGTGGCTATTGCAATACCCTGATAGGTAAACTCATTTATCCCTAAAAAGTTATTGGTAAACATTCCTTCATAATAACTCCATGCATGCTCTATATTTTCTGACCTAAATAACACTCCGGTAAAGCAAATCAGTGAGAAAGTAAACAGCCTAGACACACTGCTCCAGAAAGGGTGATTGTTTAATATAGAAAGTACATCACGCATACCTCTGCTTTTACGACTCAAAATTCTTGGAATAAAATACAATCCATTAAGTATCCCAAACACGGCAAAGGTATAATTGGCTCCGTGCCAAAAACCAATCACAAAAAAGAGAATTACCGTGGCTACAATTCGCCATAATGTACTTTTTCGGTTAAGGCCAGCCAGCCACAAAAACAAATAATCGCGGAACCAAGTTGTAAGTGAGATATGCCATCTAGCCCAAAACTCGGGTATACTTTTAGCAAATAATGGCGTTCTGAAATTTCGCATCAACTCGAAGCCAAGCATTTTCGCCACTCCTCGGGCAATATCTGTGTATGCCGAAAAATCAGAATATAGCTGCACAAAAAACAAGGATATACCAAAAATCAACTCGGCACCACTTCTGTCTGAAGGGTTTGAAAAAATCTCATCTACTCTCAATCCAACATTATCGGCTATCACCATTTTTTTGAAAATGCCATACAAAAGCAGCCGCATACCCAGTACAGCTTGGTTGTAATCAAAAACTCGAGGTTTTAGAAATTGAGGCAAAAAGACAGCTGCCCGCTCAATTGGTCCAGCCACCAACTGAGGAAAAAAGCTCACATAATTTAAAAATGCTATGAAATTCTTTTGAGGTTTGAGCTTTCCCTTGTACACATCAAGAGAATAGCTAAGGGTTTGAAATGTGTAAAAACTAATCCCAACGGGAAGGATAATATTCAACACCTGAAAGTGGGAATCATACCCCAAACCATGCATAAGGTCTTCTGCCGAGTTGATGAAAAAATTGAAATACTTGAAGAACATCAACAAACCAAGATTGACACCCAAACTAATACCCATGAGTAGTTTTTTCCGATTTGAACCCGGCAAAAAGTAACCCACCAAATAATCAACTAATGAGCTGGCAAACATCAAAAACAGAAAGCGATAATCCCACCAGCCATAGAATACATAACTCGCTACTAGTAGTAGGATGTTATTCCAGCGAAGGGATTTACTAAACCTCCATAGTAATCCAAATACTATTGCCAGAAAAACGAAAAACTCAACGGAATTAAACTTCATCTATGCTTAAGGTGTGTAATTGGGGTCATGAAGGTAAATGTTGATCATGGAATCAAGAGTAATATCTCTTTCTTTCGCTTGGTGAGTTAGGGCCTCTCGCCACTCTTTTTTGTTTTTGGCCTGATCTCTTAGATATTCATTATTTCTTTCGCGAGGTCTATAGTTTGGGTCTTCTAAAATACTCAAGGCGTCTTTTGCAAAACCCCATCCAAAACTACTCAGGTTTGGCTCGTTTGAAACTATCAAAAAGGCATCGTACTCCTGCATGATTTTGTAAAAATCCAGATGTCTTGTCAATGTTGGCAAACCATTGTTTTCGCTTCCTTCAGTCTTTACATCCCTGTGAACCGTTTGGTTGTAAAACCAAAACTGGACATTATGAAAGCATTCCTCACCAATCCTAGAGTTCTCAAATATATCCCAGGTAAAGCTATCTCCTATTATTAGCAACTTTCTAGGTTTATCTCCTTTTTCACCACGCCATTCAAAATCGGGATATATCATTGGCTCAGGTTGTACTTCATAGAAAAGATTCAATGAATGGGCAATGTCATTGTCATAATACCGAGCCACAGGACTGTAGTTTAATTGTGTTATAGCCATGTTTGGTAAATCCCAGCCTGTTCCTTTTTCCATATACTTAACAATACTATCCGTTACCAGCATAGCTCCATAGTGGCTCCAATGTATACCATACTGAGGATATAAAAGATAGCCTAAGCTATCCTTCATTTTTAAAAACCAAGGATTCGCATTAATGTGATTAACACCTTGCTTTACAAACTCTTTCGAGTAATACTCATAGTTTGTTGAGTCCTTTTCTTGAGAGTAAGGCAAATACTCCGGAAAATAAGTGCTCTTACCCGCTGCAAGACAAAACATTAAATACTGCCCTTTACTTTCAAGTTTATCCTGTAATTCCTTAAGTTGAGCCGTGTTTTTTTCAATCACACTCAATCCTTTAAAGTCTTCACCAAAATAGGAATCTATGTAAATCTGTTCATATAGATATCCCTCTTTGCCTTCCACCACATTTCCGGTATAAGTGTTTCCAAAAAGGGTATATTCTATTTGATTGTGAATACGAATAAATAAAGGAAACAGCCCAATGTTATCATTCATGTAGCGTTCAAAGGTTGACTGAAAATCTCCACTAAACCATGTTTCAGCATTAAACGGCAACAAGTTACTGGTAAGATCAGCCCTATTGACTTGCCCAGCTAGTCTGACAGGAATAAAGGTCTCTATAATAGGATAAGTGATAATGACCATAAAGAAGCCGAGAATCCATCTTTTTATACCTTCCTTTCTCATAGGTTAAAATCTAAAGTAAATGAAAGGATTAAAGCCAGATGCCCCAATATAGCTAATGGACAAGATTAGCAAAACGAAGTACATCGGTGACAAATACATGTATTGCTTGGCTGTAAATTTGGTGTTGAAGAAAAAGTTTTCCAAGGTTTTCCCGGCTCTCGTCAGTGTAATAAAAGCGAAAAATATAGCTATCGCCAGAAAGAAGTAAAAACTAAACTCGGGAAGATCTGCAAACGGAACCAAGCCTTGATTCACCCCAAACATATTTCCCAAATATCGCATGGCTTCAGGCAAAGTATCGGCTCTAAAAAAAACCCACCCAATCAATACTACAAAATAGCAATACGCTAACTGAATAAATTTGGGAACCACTTTAAACCACCTCAATAAAAAAGCACGTTCGATAATTAAAAACACCCCATGCCATGCTCCCCAAATCACAAAATTCCAAGAAGCACCATGCCATAGTCCAGAAAGCAGGAATACCACGATAAGATTAAAATATACTCTTGATGCACTGCTGCTTCGGCTACCTCCCAAAGGAATGTACAGGTAATCTCTCATAAAGGCTCCAAGAGTAATATGCCACCTTCTCCAAAACTCGGTGATACTTTTGGAGGTGTATGGGCTTTTAAAATTTTCAGGAAAATTAAAACCTAACATTTTTCCCAAACCAATTGCCATATCGGAATAGCCTGCAAAGTCAAAGTAAATTTGCATAGAATAAGCTATAATACCAACCCAGCTTGCATATCGTGACACATCTCCATCATGCCCAAAAATTACATCAACCTGCTCACCAATCTGATTAGCAATCAGTACCTTTTTTGCTAAACCAATTATGAAGATGTAAAGACCACTGAGCTTATAATCGGTGGTATAATTTTGCTTTCTATCCTTAATTTCATCTGCAATGGTATTGAAGCGAATAATAGGACCTGCAATAAGCTGGGGAAAAAGCAATATATACAGCAAGTAGTCCCATATCCGATCTAATAGCGAATGCTTTTTCCAATACACATCCAGAGTGTACGTGATGGACTGGAAGGTGAAGAATGATATCCCAATTGGTAATGCCACCTCCATCCATTGCATTGGTTGCAAACCCAACTCCTTAAAAATGCTATTTACATTTTCAACAAAAAAGTTGGCATACTTAAAATAAGCTAATACACCAAGATTTATTGAAAGGGATACAACTAACAGTGCTTTTCTAAGCTTTGGCTGTAGACTTGTATCCATGGATCGAACGATGTAAAAATTGCCCACCAATAATACAATCAACAGCCAAAAAAACATGGGTGCTCCCCACATATAAAATATTAAGCTGCCTACCAGCGCTACAATATTTCGCTTTGACACAGGAGCCAAATGATAAGCCAATAAAAAAAACGGCAGAAAAACCAGCAAAAAGAGAATGCTCGTAAATACCATTCCGTCAGCCTTTATTCGTTTTAGTTATTGTCTTTTCATACACCCCTAAAGTTTCAATCGCGGTTTGTCGCCAAGAAAAATCGAAAGAGCGCTCGATAGACTTCTCCCTTAGCTCTTCTCTGAGGTTCTTATCCAAAAGTATCTTTTTCATTTGCTCCTTTATAGAAGCTACTTCATCAGATTTGGCCGCCAAGCCATATCCTTCAAAAATCTCTTTCATGGAGCTATTATCACCAAAAATAACTGGCGTTTTGCAAGACATTGCTTCCAGTGGAGGCAATCCAAATCCTTCATAGTGTGAAACGTAGCAAAGAGCCATAGCTTCATTATAAAGAATGGGTAAGTCATTTTCGTCAATGAATCCAGTAAAGATTATTCTCTTTTTATGTTTTAATTGAAGAACATCCTTAGACTTCCAGCCATTCTTTCCTCCTATTACCAGGTTCACATCCATTTCTGGATACTCATCCAATAATTCATCAAATGCTCGAATTGTATTCATCAAATTTTTACGCGGCTCCAAAGTGGAAAGCGTAAATAAAAATGGCGACTGAGGAATACCATATACGGTTCTCACAAACAGGCCCTTGTTACTATTTAAATTTGGTCTGAATTTTTGATTATCTGCCGCTTCATAAACAATATGAGTTCTATTCTCTTCAATATTTTCCTGTGATAATAAATCTTTCTTGGTCGTTTCAGAAATACAGAGAAAATCTGCTTTTTGATCTAGAAAAAACTGCATTCCCTTTTCTGCAACCTGAATATTGCTTGAAGTATGGTACTCCTCAAATAATCTATGCGTAAGATCATGCAGGGTTACCAAGTAGTTGTTTTGTGTTCCTTTAAAGGGCTCATAATGCTGAGGAAGTGGCACATGAACTAAATCATAAACACCAAGCTCTACGCTGCCAATTTGAGCTTCAAAGTTTTCACGAGCAGTCTCTTTACCTGATTTCATTCGCTCAAAAGCATACCTCGTTCGAGCCATGCTTTTAGCAAATTTGAGCCCCACCTTCATCATTACCTTTTTTACATACTTAGTAGATGTATCTCTGTAGGCTTTTGGCACTAGTAGTTTCAAAACCTCTCGAATAGACTTTGAGATGCGAGTATATCGATTATAATGATTTTCGTTCTTTTTTGAATCAAAAAGGCGCTCTCCGTAATCTTTTAACGAATACACGCGTCCTTTAAGAAAAATATCAATTTGCCAGCGTGAGTTTTCATTTTGCGTAACAGGATAAAGTGCTTTCAACAACTCAAGAAGATATCTTTTTACACCATCATTTTGATGCATCAAGAGTTTATTGGCCTCTATGAGTACGCGGTATTTTTCTTCAGCCAAAGGTGTTTCATCACCAAGTAACTTAATTATCTGATAATCAAAATCCGGGTTTAGCTTCCTTATTCCACCTTCGCGAGTGTATCCAAGTCGGTCCATCATATTGCGATGGTAGCTCCAAAAAATATTTTGCAGTTCTCGATCCAACTCTTCCTTCCACCCATAAGCCTTGCCTTTTCTAAAAGACTTCCTTACAATTTCCAGTTCCTCCTGTTCATTTCCAGCTACACGCTTCCCACGTCCATATTGAGGTGCCCCAAATTTCAAATCCTTAAAACCGGGTAACTTCTCTACATTAGGTTCGGGCAATTCATAAATTGACCTTAGTCGCTCTAATTGTGCTATAGGATTCTCAATAAGATCCTCAAACCTTATGAGTACATCTGCCCTGCTCAGCCAATCTTCTACATTTAAGCTCCATCCGCCAAAGTAGCTTTCCTCTGCTGCAACTAAGGCTTCTAAAAAATTTTCTCTAAAATCGGAATCAGGTTCATAAATGTCTTTACGCTGATGAGCCATAGACACCAATGCATCTCTTCCATCTCTCACCAAGTGAACCGCAGGAATATTCAAATCCAAAGGCTGTAATTCATGAGGTCGCATGTGCGTTTTTACAAAAGGGAAGTCCATGTAGTTGACGGGTTCGCCTACATTTTCATAAAAAGAACTGGACTCAAGACCATATACCTCAAAAAGTACGTTTCTGAAAAAAGTGTTTCCAGATCGGGGGAAAGAACTCAACCAAATCATAGAAGTTCTCCTTTATTTTGGTTTTGATCTCTAATTCTCAACGCTTCCTGATACAGTTCCATATCCTTTTTATTCACTTCCAAAATGAAAGCTCGATCTTCAGCTGTCAAGCTTTCCCGATTTGCATTGGTAGCGTTATGCACTCTATTTACCACTCCTTTCCATCCCATTGCTTTTTCAAAGCGTACTAACTCTTCTTTGAAATCATCCTGTATCCCTACAAACTTGAACTGCTTTAAATCGGCCCCTTCTAAAAACCGACTCATTATATTTCGATTCTCCTCCTGAGCGACAAACTCCATTAAGCTGCGCCCCATCCTCTTCATAAGGTTCTCCTCCGGCCTTTCTTTTAGCCTATCCGCTATTATCTTATTTAGAAAGTAATAATTAGATAATGTTCTTTGGAGGGGATGCCTGAGCCAGGTAACCATGGGGACATTAGGGTCATAATCTACCCTATCAACAAAATCCTGATACGAAAAATGACCATGTATCACTCGGGTCTTTCGTCCTAAACTGGTTCCTTTTATCGGCTTATCCTTAAGATATACTTCACCAGATTTGTAAATATCAAAACGAACAACGCTCCTTCTGCCGAAAGACTCTTCCAAAATAGTACGAAAAGATGTTCCGGCCGTTTTAGGAATATGCAAAGAAACTAACTCAATATTTTGGCCATCCAACTTCAAATCGCTCCTATTTAATCTTGGTTTTTCCCTTCTTATCCATAACCTGTTTTATGCCGTAGGCAATATCATCAGTTTCACCAATGATCCTTCCTTTTTCCATAATCACGAGGCGAGTTGCTAGCTCCTCAAACTGCTCCATATTATGTGACACTAGCAAAACCCCTGTATCCTCACGAATAGAATGTAAGGTATCCATGCATTTTTTACGAAAGTGAACATCACTCACGGCAAGTCCCTCATCTATAATAAGTAAATCAGGCCGTGCAAAAATGGCTACCGCAAAGTTGATACGAGCCCTCATTCCGGCCGAATAAGAGCCAAAGGGCGCGTCTGCAAACTTTTTTACTCCCGCAAAACGGAGGATATCACCCAAGCGAGCGTCAATCTCTTCTGTGGGCATTCCAAACAAAGCGCACTTTACCCTAATATTCTCTACACCACTATAAAATTTTTGAAAAGCTCGTGCACGTTCAAATACTGTTGTAATTCTTCCATTCACTTTTATGCTTCCATGCGTTGGAGGAAAGGCTCCCATTATAGTTCTAATAAGGGTAGTTTTTCCAGCTCCATTCATTCCCAACACACCTACTACCTCACCCCTGTGAATGTTTAGATTCACATCCTGTAGTGCCCAAAATTCCTTTCTTCGCAAGGGTGGTAAATCTGTACTATTATTGAACCGAAAAATATCCTGTAAACCATAAAGCATATTCAGTTTTAAGTTGGTACAAAACTTCTTATAAACCCCATTCACCTCAACTATAGCTTCATCCTTCATATACTTATTCAAAAATTCGCTCTACAATTTTGTAAACTGAGTTAAAAAAAAAGTGCATCACAAAGACAAACACCAAAAGGGCAAAACCTGAAGACACCCAATAGCCTGACCAATCTTCAATAGGAGCCCCAATAAGTAAGTCCCTTGGAATACTAATGAGGTAGGTAAGTGGATTGTAATAAATTATTGTTTGTAAAAATTCACTGTTAACCTTGGTGGTATAAACTACCGGGGTCAAAAACATTAATACGTTCATTCCTTGATTTACAATAAGGTATATATCATTGAACACAACCTCAATAAGTGAAAAGAAAACACCAATTGAAATGCCCAACAACATCAATGGAATTAAAGTAGGCAAGAACCAAAGGGAAGACCAGCCAAAACTCACCCCCATAATAATTAGTACTACCATATTTATGGTCAATGGAATGGCAAAATTGACAATATTGAGCAGAACTTTTTCGACAAGCTTTGCTTCCATCTCAAATGGTGCTTCCATCAACATTCTACCCGACTCTGTTACACCTGTAGCGAGGTGCTTAAAAAAACTAACAAAAAACAACCATATAGACATGCTCAGCAACAGATAGCCAACGTAGGGAATGGTTGTCTCGCCAGGCTGATAGATCCCAGAGTAATTCATGATCAACCAAATCAGAATACTCAAAATTGGATTTATTACAAGCCAAATACTGCCTAGCAAGGTTTTTTTATACTGCTCAGTAAGGCTCAAAAAGAGTAGCTGCTTTATCAACTGACGGTTTCTTGCCACAGCCTTAAACCTATCTTGCCAAAAGCGGAAAAAACCCACGGATGTTGCAGTGCTTTCGTAAGCTACTTTCATTTCTCGTTTTTTATACTGACCATTAGGCGCTGCGCCAACCCTTCAATTTTTTCAGCTGACTTCTTATAAGAGTATTGCTCTTCCAAAACCTCAACACCCGGCAGGCGTTTTTTCCAATCTAAGGAAGCAGAATATAAGTCCAAAATTTTGCCGCGAATATGAGTATTATTATCGGTATTGTGAAATTCCACGTAAGGCGAAAACAACTCTCTAAAGACCGCAATATCAGAAACAAGCACAGGCGTACCACATGCCAAAGACTCCAATACCGGTAAACCAAACCCTTCATAATGCGGAAGATAAATAGTAAAAACCGAGTGCTTGTACAATGCTTCTAGCTGATCATCTGTAGGGTGTTCTATAAATATGATATTAGGAGCTTCCTTAACTTTATCAAGCAGACCTTGTTGACTGCCAAATACCTCCTCATTAACACCTCCTGCAACCACCAACTTAAGATTGCTATCATCCTTCTCAAGAAAGGCTTTTAAAATCACGGCTTGGTTCTTTCTTTCCGAGATAGAACCTACGGTAAGTACGTAATCTCCGTCAATGTGATTAGGCTCCACACTTTTTTCTTTTAAGAATGAAGGCACCCCGTTATAGCAAACACTTATTTTTTCTTTTGGGATATTAAGCTCTTTAACAATTTCGGTTTTGGAAAAATCACTTACCGTAAGGATATGTCTACTTCTTTTTACAATCTTAGGAATCAAATACGAATACCACTTTACAAATCGCTCTGCAAACCATGATGGGCTTTTGACAAAAGCTAAATCATGTATTGTCACAATTTGATTTTTGTAAAGTAAAGGTGCGCTATTGCAAAAATTCAATAATAATGGAGACCCCAACAACCTAAGGTAAATTGGTAATACAACTTGCTCCCATATCACTCCATGACTCCCAAACCAGGACACCGAGGTTTGACTTGGGCTATTCTCCGATTTGGTTGAAACTATAAGGGTAAAGTTCTTTTCTGGATTGAGCAAATATTGGCTCACCTCATCAGCAAAGCGCTGAACACCTGACATTGCTTGACTTCGAAAACGGCCATTGATAAAAATCCTTCCTTTAAAACCAGACCAAGCCGCCAGGCAGAAAAACACACTAAAAAAAGAGTAGAAAAAAATACCGTCTTGGCGAGCCAGAATATTTTCGGTCAAAAAGCTTAGCGACATCATTACCACAAAGGCTATGTGCAAATAATTTTTGGAGACATAAGCCACAAAAAACTGAGCAACAATGGAAAGAACAAACAGAAATAAAGGTAAAACACCCACAGAAAGCCATATTTGGAGATACTGGTTATGAGTATTAAAAACCCTGTCTCGGGCCACTGTATACCCATACTTTTTATACTTTTCACTCAAAGCATTTTGATAATCTCCAATTCCAGTCCCAAACCATATATTTTCTGATATGGCTTCATAGGTACTTTTATAAATACCCTTTCTTAAGCTATCCGGATTATTTTGCTCTACCCCAGACTCGGTAGCTGCGTAATATAGTGTCTCTACCCTTTCACGCAACGGCCTTACTGTAATTGTAAAAACTAAAATCACCGAGGCTATCAGACCGAAGCGCAAGGCAATAGCCTTTAGACTAAGACCCTCGCTATAGATTATTATTGCACCAATGAATGTGCTCATCAAAATCATTTTGGATGAAGCCACTAATAGACCGAAAAGAAGCACAATCACCACTAAGTAGCTCCAAATGATTTTTTTTGAAGCAAGAGTTTTCTGCTTTATTTCATGCAAAGTGGTAAACAAACCCAAAGCTAAAATCAGTGAAAAATAAGTTGGATGTAAACCGCTTACTAACTCAAGTTCTGTCCTAATCCAATAGTACGCATCACCAGCGCTATAGGCATTTTGAAAAGTACCTCGCCAAAAGAGACTGCCAAGGCTATAAATTGTGAGCAGTGTAGTAATTAAAACAAAAAACCTCAGCGTATTGCGAAAGGAAAAAGCTGATATGGTCCCTCTGTTTAAATAGAGCAGCCAAGGCAACATAATTAGCAGTACTGTGCGCTCTACATATTTATACCCAGTAGCAACATCATCACTATAGGTAAGACTTAATACATAAAACAGAAATGGAAGAGTAAGCACCGCAGGTAACCACATCCCAGAAGAATAGGAGTTGGCTTTTTTTTGAGTAAGTACAAAAAGTTGTAAAATCAGAAATGTGATGGCCACTGCGCCTTTAAGATGAAGATCAATAAGCAGTGGGAAAGAGCAAAATAGATAAAACGAAAACTGACTAATACGAGCGCTAGTTTGTAGACTTTTCACTAACACAACTATTGATGAAGGCTAGCACCTCCTTATTAAACCTATCCAAACTAAAGCGCTCAGAATTTTTACGGATAGCGGTACTCGAAAATTTACCATTATGTGTAATCTCAAACTCGTTGACAGAATCGATCAAAGACTCAGGAGTTTGCTCTTTAAACAGCAAGCCAGTTTCTCCGTCTTTTACAATTTCTGCAGCTCCACCTTCGCCAAATGCAATTACGGGAGTACCGCAAGCTTGGGCTTCTACAAGTGTAATTCCAAAGTCTTCTTTTCCAGCAAACACGAAGGCCTTAGCCTTGCGCATATACCAGTGAAACTCATCAAATTTAAGGTGAGATAGAATTTTAATGTTTGGTCCAGCAATTTTCTCGATTAACTCCTTTCTCTTGCCATCTCCGATCACTACAAGCTTTTTATCCGGCATTTTATTGAATGCCTCTACCACCATCTCCACTTTTTTATAACATACCAGTCTAGAGGCAGTCACATAAAAATCTTCTTTTTCATCCTCCACCTCATACTTCTCTACCTCTACCGGTGGATATATAACATGGGCATCTCTTCCGTAAAAATCTTTTATGCGCTGAGCCGTAAAGCCAGAGTTTGAAATATAGTAATCAACGTTTCTAGACACCCGTGCATCCCACTTTCTAAGCAAGTATGTAAGCAGCCTGCTGGCCAAAGCTAAAGGGCCTTTATTGATATTATTAGACTCCAAGTAAAGCTCCTGCATATCCCAAATATACCTCATGGGAGTATGACTATAAGAAATATGAACCTGCCCAGGACGCGACTTTACACCATGTGCAAAAGCATGAGAACTTGACAATATTAGAGAATGATCAGCTAACTTATGAGAGCGAATTGCGAAAGGAAATATGGGCAAGTAGTATCTGAAATGCCTACGGGCAAAAGGCAACTTTTGAATGAATGTTGTTTTAGGAACTCTATCACCCATCATCGCTTTGCGATCGCGCTTAGACATAAAGTCCACTGTAGAATATACTTCTACGTTTTGAAGCAAATTGATAAATGATTCGGTAACTTTTTCTGAACCAGCTTTAGTGCTCAGCCACTCATGTACAATAGCAATTGGCTTTGCCTGTACCTTGCTGTCTAATTTTTCAACTGCTCGTAATGAACCTTCCTTGGAAATAACCAAGGATCTTGTCAAAGGATTTGACTGGGTAAATGATGAGATGTTGCTCGCTGTTTCCAGTGTGGTTCGTATCAAAATCAGGATTAGAGTTAACTATTCCTTCTTAATTTCTTAATGTTCGACATTGCAATGATACGAATTCAAACACAAAAAAAAGTGACCTTAAATAAAATAAAGCCGTAAATAAGCCGTTTTACTTGGCTGTTTTAGAACGTAATACCCGATTGTATAAGGAAGAATCCTTGTGATTGAGTCTGCTGATCTTCTTTCGTAACTTCTCTTCAATCAGCTTTGGTTTTGAGCTTGAAAAGTGTTTGCTGTTTTTTTCATGAAAGCTCGGTACATCAGGCCAGTTTAATACTTCCGCAAGCTTTTGAATATCCCTATCAAAAGACTCAAGCAGCCCTATAAAGTAGTAGCTTTTCAATTTAGATCCACGCAAAAAGTAGCTCATCTTATTCTGAGTTTCTTTTCTACTTACGTAAAGTTCTAAACTTTCATCCCTCCTGCCATAAGCTGGATGATCAGGGTTTGATTTTACATCAAACTTCCACCAATTATAATTTGAAACAACACGTGCAACTGGTTCTCTTAAAAAGGTAACAAGCTTTGGCTTATCTTTTTTTACAATGTCTTTTACCTCCCGGTAGCGTATGTGCCCATGAATGACCTTTACTTCTGGCGCTATCACTTCCGAAATCTTCAGACCACGTTTATTGAGCTCCAAACATTCGTCACGTTCAAAATGTCGCACATGCTCTTCACCATACACGTATTTAAGCACCTCCAAAATGGAAGACCCACCTGTTTTGGGAAGGTGAAGAAATATAAGCTCTACCATGCTCTCTTTATTGAATTTGCAACTTTACGAATTTTACAAGGAAGCTACTCTTTGCATATCACCACAAAAAAACCCGTAGCTCTCACCACGGGTTTCATTTTATAAATACGTGCCAGCAGTCTTCCGACTTCTGACTTCCGTCTACCGACTCTTAAGTTTTACTTCAAAAGAGAAATAATCTGATCAGCTAGTTCTTCACCAATTCTATCTTGCGCTTCCAAAGTGGCAGCACCAATATGTGGAGTAAGCGAAGTGTAAGGGCTCATCAAAACTTGCATGGCCGGAGTTGGCTCATTTTCGAATACATCCAAAGCTGCGTAACGAAGTTTACCTTCTTCTAGTGCTGCGATTAGATCCACTTCATTCACCACACCACCACGAGCTGTGTTCACAATACCCGCCTGATCTTTCATCATGGCAATTTCTTTTTTGCCAATCACAGTTTTGCCAGCTCCAGAAACGTGAACCGTCACAAAATCAGAAGTATTCAAAACGGTTTTCAAATCCGTTGGCTGAATTTTAGTTTTAAGACTTTGTCCATCAGCAAATGGAATTTCCAATTCTACAGCCTCAGTGTTATGGTCATGCACCGTAATGTTCATCCCAAGACCGTAAGCCATACGAGCTACTTCTCTACCAATTCTACCAAAACCAATGATACCGATAGTCTTGCCTTTAAGCTCAATACCCGCAGCATAGTTTTTCTTCAATACCTTAAACTGTGTATCGCCTTCAAGTGGCATTTTTTGATTAGAATCAAAAAGGTAACGCACCATTCCGAAAAGGTGAGCAAACACCAACTCGGCTACCGAGCGGCTACTTGCTGCAGGAGTATTGATTACATGAATGCCTTTTCCGCGAGCATATTCCACATCAATATTATCCATACCTACACCACCACGGCCAATAAGCTTTAGCTGGCCATTAAGTTCGTCCATCAAATCCTGACGAACTTTGGTAGCAGAACGCACCAAAAGAGCGCTCACGTTGTTTTCCTTAATGTATTTACCCAATTGCTCTTGAGCAACGGTAGTAGTGTCTACTTCAAATCCGGCTTCTTCCAGTCTCTTTTGTCCAGCAGCTGAAATACCATCGTTTGCAAGTACTTTCATCTCTTTTATCTTTTCTTGTTAATTAGTCAATTTGTAAAATGGTTAATTAGATCAACTTGTTCACCAATTAACAATTCCACTATTCAACTTTTATCCTACTTTCTTTTCCAATTCCTTCATTACATCTACAAGTACCTGTACGCTTTCCAGCGGAAGCGCATTGTACATACTTGCCCTGTAACCACCCACACTACGGTGACCGTTGATTCCGCTAACGCCAGCAGCTTTCCACATTTCATTAAATGTTTCAGTATGCGACTCATCATTTAGCAAGAAACATGCATTCATAGTAGAACGATCTTCTACCTCAGCAGTTCCCTTAAATAGTGGGTTACGGTCAATTTCATTATAAATCAATTCCGCTTTCTGACGGTTCACTTCTTCAATCCATTCTACACCACCATTGTCTTTTAGCCACTGCATGGTAAGCATCATCACATAGATTGAAAATACTGGTGGAGTATTAAACATTGACTCTTTAGAAATGTGAGTCTTATAGTTTAAGTAAGCAGGAATATCACGTCCCGTTTTACCCAAAATTTCATCTTTTACAATAACTATAGTAGCTCCTGCAGGCCCCATATTCTTCTGCGCTCCAGCGTAAATAAGGTCAAAATCTGCAACATTTACCTTGCGGCTCATAATGTCAGAAGACATATCGCATACCATCAGCGTGTCCACTTTTGGAAACTCTTTCATTTGAGTTCCATAAATAGTATTGTTTGAAGTACAGTGAAAATAATCCATTCCGACAGGCACCTCATATCCTTTTGGTATAAAGTTGTAGTTCTTGTCTTTAGAAGAACCTACCACCACAACTTCACCTTGGCGTTTTGCTTCTTCAATGGCTTTTCCTGCCCAAGCACCAGTATCGGTATAAGCAGCTTTTCCACCATCTTTTTTCATAAGGTTTAAGGCTACCATCACAAACTCAAGGCTTGCACCACCCTGTACAAACAGTACAGAATACCCAGCAGGCACATCAAGCAAATCTTTGATAAGTGCTTGAGTTTTTTCAACTACGGCCACAAAATTTTTACTTCGGTGACTGATTTCCAACAATGATAAGTTTAGTCCATCAAAGTTAATTACTGCTTCTGATGCCTGACGCAATACTTCGGGCGGAAGAATACATGGCCCTGCTGAAAAATTATGTGCTTTCATATTATCTATTAGGTATTTAAGATTTTGTAGTCGCTTAAATCGCTGGCAAAATTAACAAAATAGGTCACTAAGATGAGTTAACGAGCGGTTAATCTTGAAGGGTATTTTTATAATACTCCCACAATGGATGTACATTGGCTTTCAAGAAGTTTGTGAAACCTAAAATCACTTTTTGCCAGGAGGCAAATCAGTAGGCTTATTTGGTGGTACTATGGGTATATTTTGGCGGCTGTCAAACTTTACCTCTGTTTTTAGGTGCCACCAATCTTTTTCCCATACCAAGGCATCATAGCTCATATCAGGACCATAAGTGGAATACACCCCTTTCAATTTTGAGTCTGGTGGCGAAAGGTGGTCCATTATTATCATCTCCTTGTCTTCATTCCAGCGCACGGAGGCTGCATACTTTCCTCCGTAGCTAAGAATAATTCTTTGCGGAGGCTTGCGATATGTTTTGTCCATGAATTCATCAAAACGAAACACCTTATCACCAAATCGTGGGCGACCACGATTGTCAATAGAAATCACATCTATGACTTTCTTGTTGAGGGTTTCATCTGGCGCAAAGCCAAGCAAGGTAAAAGTTGGATTTCTCTTTTTGCCTACAGGAATTAATTTATAGTAAATGGCTCCGTACCAATTATCTGGTTTCAGATTTTTATACTCAGGCTCCATCAGCATTCTACTGCCATCATTCAGTTCAGTTACCACAATTCCTTTTCGGGTAGTAGCGGCAACCAATCCATACTTCACATACTTAAAATCTGCATCAGGCATTTGCCAGGTGTAGATTCTAAATTCATCCTCATAATCCAGCCGGAGCATGCTAGTCACGCTTTTCAGCGGATCATTAAACCCCTCATCAGTAGAAATATAGTTTTTGAGAACTGCCAAAAATGTATCACATGCTGCTTGCCGCTTGGCATATTCAGAATTTGCTAAAATCTCTTTTCCTGTTTCAGCTAGAAATTTCTCCGGAGAGGAAGCTATTTCCTGACCAAAGGAGAAAAAAGGCAAAGTAAAAAGTGTGAAAAGGAAATACTTCATGCAGCTATGAACGGAGAAAATTTTGTGCCAGTATATTATTTAGGATACGTGCAAAAATTCCTTTTTGGCCATCAATTCATCATCGCTCTCCTCATTATCTTCATCAGGCACACAGCAATCTACAGGGCAAACCTCAGCACACTGAGGCTCTTCGTGAAAACCAATACACTCAGTACACTTATCGGTCACAATAAAATACACATCATAATCCACTGGTTCCTGAGCTTCATCAGCGTCATAAGTACCACCACTTTTGGTCACCACTTTACCTTTAAGGTCAGTGCCTTCGCTAAAGCGCCACTCCTGTGCACCTTCATATATTGCATTATTGGGGCACTCTGGTTCGCAGGCTCCACAATTAATACATTCGTCAGTTATCTTAATAGCCATATTGATTCTTACTTTTGCGCAAATTTAATAAATAGAAAGGGCGTATGTTGGATATAGCCGCACGTATTTCGGCATTTGAAACACTCGGGCGTTTTATCAGTCAGTATCAGGACGAAAGACCTGATGAGGATCTCAAAAAAATCAATGCTTACTTTTTGGAAGGCTTTCGCCACACCATTACCGAAGCGGGAATTTACAATAATTGGTTTACCAAGGATAATGTAGAGTTTGCACTTCAGCAATGGAGCAATGCGCTTACTCAAGATAATCTGGAAGCTTGGGTTGGCAGATACCCAAAAGAAGCTTTTGAGCCAAAAACTCAAAAAACTATCGCCATCATTATGGCAGGAAATATTCCATTGGTAGGCTTTCACGATTTTCTTACCGTTCTCCTTACGGGAAATAAAGTACTAGCCAAGCCAAGCACTGACGATGACAAATTGCTTCCGTTTCTTGCTCAAATTCTTGTAGCTATTGACAAGCGTTTTGCAGAAGTTATCAATTTAGCTTCAGGCCAACTGAAAGAATTTGACGCGGTGATTGCTACCGGCAGTGATAATTCTGCTCGCTATTTTGACCACTATTTTGGAAAATATCCAAATGTGATTCGCAAAAACAGAACCTCTGTAGCAGTGCTTACCGGAGATGAAACTCCAGAACAACTGAAAGAATTAGGCTGGGATGTGTTCCGCTATTTCGGTTTGGGCTGCCGCAATGTTTCAAAGCTTTTTCTGCCGGAAGGCTATGATATCAACAATATTTTCAAGGCCTTCTTTGACTTTAGTCATGTGGTAGACAACAAAAAATATGGTAATAATTACGATTACAACCGTGCCATTTTTATGATGGAGCAGCATAAGTTTTTAGAAAATGGTTTTGTTATTCTGAAAGAAAATGAAGCGCTACATGCTCCTGCTGCGGTCGTGTATCACGAAACGTATTCTGATTTGGATAGTCTAAATGACAAGCTCGATGGGTTGGAGAATCAACTACAGTGCATTGTATCTGAAGATAAAGAAGTGAACAATGCCATTACCATGGGAGAAGCACAGCAACCTAATCTTTGGGATTATGCTGACAAGGTAGATACCGTGAGCTTTTTACAAAGCGTTCAATAAGATTTTAAACACAGTATATTTGAGCCAAAAGCGACAAAGCTCAGCTCTGCGCATCTATTAAATACAATTTTCAGAAAGTGAAATTATTTCGATTTATAAAATCTAAGACTCTTTGGGCTAACGTGCTTCTTATCATAGTTGCCTGCGCATTGATATTTTGGGGTGTGAATAGTTGGTTGAGCAGCTATACCCGCCATGGCGACAATATTGTAGTTCCCAACTTATCCAGAATGGATTATGATGAAGCCGTAACTGCTTTGGAGCAACGTGAACTTGTTGCCGAAATAATGGATACTTCAGAATTTGACCCGGAGTTTCCGCGTGGCAGCATTATCAATCAATATCCTGAGGATGGGGCAACTGTAAAAAAAGGCCGCCCTATAAGACTTACGATTAACCCACTCAAGGCTCGTAAAATTGAAATCCCTCAATTGATTGAAAAAACTAAGAGGCGTGCTATCTATGACTTGGAGTCAAAAGGTTTTAAAGTAGGCGAACTTACCTATGTACCTTACATCGGAAAAGATGTGGTAGTGGATATTAAGGTAAATGGCCAATCGGTAAAAGAAAAAGAGAAATTTGAAAAAGGCACAACTATAGAGTTGGTTTTAGGCCAGGGACTTGGAAACGAGCTTTCGCCAATGCCTTACTTAAGGCACCTTGCCTTAGAAGAAGCAAAGCAACTTTTGCTCGAGGCATCTCTTAATTTAGGTTCTGTGATTTATGATGAAGAAATAAAAGACAGCAGCCTAATAGTGGTATATAACCAACGCCCGGCACCTAGCCTGGAACCAAGTGTTCGCCCAGGTGCAGAAGTAGACATTTGGCTTACTGATGATTATACCAAAATCCCTAATGATTCGTTACAGTTTCTTCACCCAGAAATAGCAGATTCCTTAAATAATGCAGCAGCCCCTACTCCATAAAATTTTCATCCTATTCATTTTTCTTGGTTCTTTTAGTGCTTTGGCACAACCCAAGGATCGTCTTAGTGGTTTTTCTAGCCGACCTACAGAAGAAAATGTAGCTCCGTCAAAAAAGAAAACAATGGCACTTTCACTTCCGGTGATAGATGATTTTAGTTACGATAGCCACCAACCCAATCCCAATATTTGGCTGGACCAAAATGTGTACGTAAACCAAACGTACTGCACTTCACCTATAACCCTTGGGGTAGCTACTTTTGATGGATTAGATAAAGATGGTATTGCTTATGATATTGGTGTTTTTGGAACAGACACCGCAGACATTCTAACTTCACAGCCCATTGACCTTTCAAGCCCTACTGACTCAGTCTACCTATCCTTTTTCTGGCAAGCGGGTGGCCATGGAGACCTGCCTGAAAACTCGGATTCCTTAGCATTGTACTTCTATACCCCACAAGCTAGTACCTGGAGCAGCATATGGAGAATTAGTGGAGTGGACACGCTTACACGTTTCAAGCAAGAAATGATTCCCGTGCCAGTAGCTTATCACAAAGCAGATTTTCAGTTTAGGCTAATAAGCTATGGAGCGCGTGCTGGAGCCTTTGACATGTGGAATATTGATTATGTACGTTTGGACGATAGCCGAACCATCAATGACACATTGTTTAATGATGTAAGTTTTACTCAACCGTACCCTCCACTTATCAAAACATATGACGCCATGCCTTGGTTTCATTACGCTTCCAATGTGGTGAATAAGCCCAATGAAAATTTCTTTTACAGAAAAAACAACAATGGAGCAACGCAAAGTATTCAGGTTTGCAGATACGGCATTTTCTTAGGACCTACTTTATTGGATGGAAATGTAACAGGATTGATCGACCCCAACCAAGGAGTTTTTAATGCTGAGAACGTATTTAACTGCGCCTACAACAATTTCTACCCAAGCCCGGTGCCATCCAACGAGTTTGAAATTACAGCTTTTCAATCCTATGATGGTAGTAACGAAGATCCGGCCACAGAAACAAATGATACAATCTGGAGGCATCAGCAATTCAGAAACTACTATTCTTACGATGATGGTAGTGCTGAGCAAGCCTATTTGGTAGATGACAATGCAGGGGGCTTTATGCTTTCAAGATTTGGAATTGCCCAAGCAGATGACCTGATGGGTTTATACATATACTTCCTGCCCTCGGAGTTTAATATTGAGGATAATCAATTTACCATAGTAGTATATGAAAGCGACAACGAAGCGCCCGGGAACTTGATTTACGAAAGCGACACCATATACACCCCCCGTTTTACCAGTACTAACTTTCTTCTCCCTTACCCTATCAAGAAGGATATCAACTCTGGTGTAAACGTGAGCGGAACTGTATTTGTAGGAATCAAGCAAGTAAAAAACACACCTATTCCTATTGGTTTTGATATGAACAGCAACCTTAATGTGGACAAGATTTTTTATGGCAAACCCAATGATTATTACACCTCTTTTATTGCTGGAAACCTAATGATCCGTCCGTACTTCAGGTATTTGCCAAATGACTTTGACTTACCCGAAACCACTATTGGAACGGTTGGTGTGAATGTTTTTCCGAATCCGGCAAATCAAGAAATCACAATTGAAAGCACCGAGCAGAATGATAATTTACAATTTGTGATTTACAATATTTCTGGGCAAGCCGTTCAAAGCGGAAGCGTTAATGGCACGGTACAATTGAACAACCAAATAACTTCCGGAATATACCTTTTACAAGTGATTGATGCTTCCGGTAAAAAAGCTCCCTACACCCAAAAGTTGGTGATAGAAAAATAGATGATTGAAGAAGAAGACAAGCTAAGTGATGAGCAAGACAACGAAGAGTTATTTGAACATCATCGATTAGTTGCGGACAAAGGTCAGGCACCACTAAGGGTTGACAAGTTTTTACATAATTTATTACCTAATACTTCCCGAAACAAAATACAGCAGGCCGCTTCTGCGGGGAATATTCATGTAAATGGAAACGTAATAAAGAGCAACTATAAGGTAAAGGCCATGGATGTGGTTCAGGTAGTGTTATCGTACCCTCCGCGCGAAGTAGAGCTTATTCCGCAAAACATGGACCTGGACATTTTATATGAAGATGAACAGGTAATTGTGCTAAACAAAACCGCTGGCGTGGTAGTACACCCTGGCTATGGCAATTATGATGGCACTTTGGTAAATGGACTTATCTACCATTTCAAAAACCTTCCGGGTAAAGATGAAACACGACCAGGCCTAGTGCACCGACTGGACAAAGACACCAGTGGTATCATGGTGATTGCCAAAGATGAAATGTCATTAGCACACCTTGCTAAGCAATTTTTTGACCGCACCACAAGCCGTAGATATCACGCACTGGTATGGGGTGATGTAAAAGAATATGAGGGCACTATAATAGGCCACATTGGCCGCAGCAAAAAAAATCGCAAAGTATTTAGTGTATACGAAGACGAAAGCGAAGGAAAACATGCTATAACACACTACAAAGTATTGCAAAGATTTGGCTATACTACTTTGGTAGAATGCAGGTTGGAAACCGGAAGGACTCACCAAATCCGTGTGCATATGAAGCACTTAGGTCACCCTCTTTTTAATGACAAAGAATATGGTGGAAGTTCGATTTTAAAAGGAACCACCTTTACCAAATACAAGCAGTTTGTAGACAATTGCCTTGCTACTTGTCCAAGACAAGCGCTTCATGCAAAAACCTTAGGTTTTACCCATCCAAAAACTGGCGAGGAAATGTCATTCAACTCAGAACTTCCCGAAGACATGGCTGCACTTATCGGTAAATGGGAAAATTACGCCAAACACAAACTGGCAGACGGGGAAGAGTAAAGCACTAGAGTTTTACAGGCAAGGTTTTTGTATAATTGTATATGCCTAAAATGAAGCACCTTAAAATACATATTGTACTGTTACTTTGTGTAGCAATTTTTACGCTTTCGCAATGTAAGCCAGAACCTAAGGAAAGTAACCCTCCTACAAGTGTTGGAACCCCAGCTCCCATCACCCCTCCGGTTGGTTTCCCCGCAATGAATATTCCAGCAGATAATCCGCAAACGGTAGAAGGCGTGGAGCTAGGCCGCCACTTGTTTTACGACAAAAAATTATCTGCTGACTTAACTATTAGCTGCGCCACCTGCCATGAGCAGTTCCGAGCATTTTCTGATGTCGATCAGGTGTCTACTGGTGTAAACGGAAAGATTGGCAGACGCCAAGCCATGGCACTTTTCAATTTAGTATTTCAAGAAGAATTCTTTTGGGATGGACGTGCTCAAAGTTTGGAAGAACAATCGCTCCACCCTATTGTAGATCCAGTAGAAATGGATAATACCCTAACTGTGGTTATAAGTAGGTTGGAGGCTGATAGCGCGTACCCAAGTATGTTTAAAGCTGCATTTGGAGACACTAAAATCAATGAAGAAAGAATTGGTAAAGCTATTGCTCAGTTTGAAAGAACTATGATATCTGCTAAATAGTGAGTTTGACAGAGTGAAGCGCCTAAGTGGTAATATAAATGCTCCTTTTATCGAAGACCCAAATACCTCTGGTTCTAAAAATAATGGCTTCTTGATTTTCACCACCGAGCGAGGTGATTGCTTCCATTGCCACTCTGTAGATAAAGATGGCGCCTATCTTGGTGGAGGCTTTGGCCAAGATTTGCAATTTTTAAACAATGGTCTTAAAACGGATTACTCCAATGATGAAGGCCGCAAAGAGTTTACAAATCAAGCCAGTGACTGGGGAAAATTCAAAGTACCAAGCGTTAGAAACATAGAATGGTCATTTCCTTATATGCATGATGGTAGCATTCCAAACTTAGACAGCCTTATCGGCTTCTATAACTTTGGTGGCTTTGATAATGGAAATACTGATCCCAACATGAAATTTGCTGGGAATGATAATGGCACTCGTAACTTTACTACTCAAGAAATTCAGGACTTAAAGGAGTTTTTAAGAACACTTACGGACTATGACTTTCTAGAAGATCCTCGCTTTTCGGATCCTTTTGAGTAAAACCTTCCCTTGATGCAGCAAAAACATTCTTCAACAATCTGGAAGCTTTTCCTTTTGGCAATTCTAAGCATAGGACTATACCAATGTAAAAAACCAGAAGACCAAAGCTCTCCAGTAATGTTTGGCACTCCTCAGCCATTAGAGATTCCCAAAGGTTTTCCCAGAACAAACGTTCCCGCTGATAATCCTCAAACAATTGAAGGTGTAGAGCTCGGCCGGCATTTGTTTTATGACAAAAGATTATCAGCTGACCTTACCCAGAGCTGTGCTTCTTGCCATGCTCAGCATCGCGCTTTTTCGGATGTAACACTTGACCCGACCTCCACAGGAGTGGATGGAATCAAAGGAAGACGAAATTCCATGGCTTTATTCAACCTGGCTTTTCAGGAGAAATTTTTTTGGGATGGTCGTGCCCAAAGTTTAGAAGAGCAGTCTTTACATCCTATTGAAGATCCGCTGGAATTGAATGTGAAATTGGAAACCGTAATAGCCCGACTGGAAGCTGACACTGCTTATCCAGAAATGTTTGCAGCCGCTTTTGGTGATAATAAAATATCCAAGAAAAGAATTGGAAAAGCTATTGCGCAATTTGAGCGAACTATGATTTCAGCCAATAGCGAGTTTGACAAAGTAAAACGTATTAGTGGAAATATAGACGCCCCATTTATAGAAGATGCTTCTACCCCTGGCTCAAAAAACAATGGGTGGCTATTATTTAAAGGTACAACTGGCGACTGTTTTCATTGCCATTCTATTGAGGCAGATGGTGCGTTTCTTGGCGGTAGTTTTGGTGTCAATAATCAGTTTAGAAATAACGGATTAAAAATGAAGTACCGAGGTGATCTTGGAAGACAGGGGGTGACAAACGAACCTTCAGACTTTGGCAAATTCAAGGTGCCAAGTGTAAGAAACTCCGAGCGAACTGCCCCATTCATGCATGATGGAAGCGTTCCTAGTCTTGACAGTGTGATCCGCTTTTACAGTTTTGGAGGCTTCTCTAATGGAAACACAGACCCCCAAATGGATTTTGCTGGTGATGCAAAAGGAACACGAAACCTTTCGGAGGAGCAAATTGACGATTTAGAAGAATTTCTAAAAACCCTTACCGACTGGGAATTTCTTGAAGACCCACGTTTTTCTGATCCTTTTGCTGAATAAGCTACAAGGGTGACGAAACCCTTACTATTTTCTTGGTTTCAAAAAACTCTTCTTCAAAAAAATCAGGTAGTTCATAAATCTTCGTCCTTCTTACCATTTTCAATTCTTCGGTAAGATCTCCACCTTTTAGGTACCAAATTGCAGGTTGTAATTGAACATCTTTGGATGGCATTTTTAGCTTCTTCTTTACCCAATTTATAAAAGCCGGCATTTGCGTTACTGCTCTACTTACAATATGATCAAACGGGCCTTTTACACTTTCGGCACGCCCATGAATAGCCGTAACGTTTTGTAATCCCAATGCCTGACTCACTTCTTTTACCACCAATATTTTTTTACCAATGGAATCCACCAAGGTAAATTCACAGTGAGGAAACATTATGGCCAAAGGAATTCCGGGGAAACCGCCACCTGTACCTACGTCCATTATTTTAGAGCCAAACTCAAAATTGGCAACCTTGGCTATAGCCAAAGAATGAAGCACGTGACGCTCAAAAAACTGATCCATATCCTTGCGGCTAATCACATTTATTTTAGCATTCCACTCTTCGTAAAGGCCTTTTAGTGCTTCCAATTTTTCATACTGATCTGCTTTTAGCGCTGGGAAATATTTTTTGATCAACTCCATTTTTACCAATCTTTTGAGTTTCCGAATATCTTGTTTTGAAAATGTACCGCTGCCAACAAAACCACTACAAGTGGCTCCATTAAAATAAACAATACAGGGGCTTTATTCTGTTTTATGCGGCTTGCAAAAGGTGCCATCGTAATTATCTGCAAAAATAACTTAGCCAATAATAGGAGGAAGAAAATACCCGTATGCCCATGAAAAAAGAACACGGGCAACAACAGCAAATAAAATAACATTTGCGACAAGCCAAAAATTCCAAGAAATATAGCTGATCTACTTTTATAATGGTATGAGGTAGAAAGATGCCTCCGTTTTTGTTGCCACCAATCTTTAAAGGTTGCTGGTGCATCTGAATAGGTAAATGCTTCAGGATTCATATTAATAGCAACATTTGAAGCCGTTGCCACTTCACCTATCAGCAAATCATCATCGCCAGAAGGAAGCTTGAGGTGTGCCTTCATCTTTGATGACCTTTCAAAAACACTTTTGGCATAAGCCATGTTTCTTCCTACTCCCATGTATGGCATTCCTGCTTTTGCAAAAGATAAATATTGTTGTGCTGTTAAAAATGTTTCCCAGCGAGTGAGCCAACCCGCCAGGTTATTTTTAAAATAATAAGGACTCACCCCAAGCACAATGTCTTTGTAAGAAAAATAAGAGACCGTACTGCTTAACCAATTTTCGCTTGCTGGCTTGCAATCTGCATCTGTGAAAACTATGTGTTCAAAAGCAGCATTTTCAATACCAAAAATTAAAGCTTCCTTTTTACCTCTACCTATTTTTTCTTTGGTAAAATTCAAGGTTCTTAGGTTGGGATATTTCTGCGAAAGCTCTTCAATAAGTTGCAAGGTTCCATCCGTGCTATGGTCATTCACTACCAGAACCTCAAATTGCTCGTATCTCTGTGAAAGCACAATAGGAAGATTTTCTCTCAGGTTTTCTTTCTCATTGTGGGCGCATATGATGATGCTAACAGGGCTTAGAAAGTCGCGTAGCTTAACCTTATGAAAAAGCAAACGACTATGAAAAAACAAATAGTGCAGAATTAAGTAAACCGCAGCAGCTGCCCATATATAGAATAAAATTTCCACGGGCCAAAGGTAATAGCTTATGCTGAGCTATAGGTGATAATCTTAGTCAGAAAGCAGTATTACCAAAAGGTATTGAAAGCTTACTTTTGCGGGCTTGTATTATGATTTTCGGGTCAACCGAGAATAATTGGAAAACAACATTTATGAATTTTGAACTAAAGGCACAGGACAGTAAAAGTAAGGCAAGAGCAGGTGTATTGACTACCGCTCATGGCGAAATACAAACGCCAATTTTTATGCCTGTGGGCACTGTGGCTTCTGTAAAAGCTGTGCATCAGCGCGAGCTAAAAGAAGATATAAAAGCTCAGATCATTTTAGGAAACACCTACCACCTTTATCTACGCCCGGGTACAGATATAATAAATGGCGCTGGTGGCTTGCACAAGTTCATGAATTGGGACCGTCCGATACTCACTGACAGCGGTGGTTATCAGGTTTACAGCTTATCAAATAACAATAAAATCACCGAAGAAGGTGTGAAGTTTAAATCACACATTGATGGATCTCGCCATTTCTTTAGCCCCGAAAAATCTATGGAAATTCAGCGCAATATTGGCGCTGACATTATCATGGCTTTTGACGAGTGCCCACCATACCCGAGCACTTACGAGTATGCCAAAAACAGCATGGACATGACACACCGCTGGCTGCAGCGCTGTATTGATTGGCTTAAAGAAAACCCTGAACTATACGGTTTTGAGCAAAGTCTTTTCCCAATCGTTCAAGGTTCTACATATAATGATTTAAGGAAAGAATCTGCCGAAACCATTGCTTCGCATCCTTGCGATGGGTATGCGATTGGCGGTTTATCTGTTGGCGAACCACACGATGAAATGTACGCCATGAGCGATTTGGTATGCAGCTATCTCCCTGAAGATAAACCTCGATATCTCATGGGCGTGGGGACTCCAGCCAATATTTTGGAAAACATTGCCCTTGGCGTAGATATGTTTGATTGCGTAATGCCAACCCGTAACGGTAGAAATGGAATGATTTTTACCAGCGAAGGGATTATCAATATCAAAAATAAAAAGTGGGAGAGAGATTTTTCTCCTCTTGACCCTAATGGAACTTCATTTGTAGATAGCGATTACTCAAAAGCCTATTTACGCCATTTGTTTGCTGCCAATGAATATCTTGGCAGGCAAATTGCTTCGTTGCACAATCTTAGATTTTACCTTTGGTTGGTAAATGAAGCCCGCGAAAAAATTATCGATGGCACTTTTGCCAGCTGGAAAAATGTGATGGTAGAAAAACTTCAAACACGCCTCTAAGCTTTGCTCAGAATAATTGACAGATATATAATTGGGAAGTTTCTCGCAACCTTCTTTCTAACCATAGCACTACTTCTATCCATTGCTATAGTTTTCGATATTTCTGAAAAGATTGACAACTTTGTAACCAAAGGTGCCTCTGCTAAAGAGATAATCTTTGACTACTACCTCAATTTTGTGATGTATTATGGTAATCTCTTTAGTGCCATGATTGTATTTATCGCTACCATTTTCTTTACCAGCCGCATGACGGCAAATACTGAGATTGTAGCGATCCTTACAGGTGGGGTTAGTTTTAGAAGATTGATGTGGCCTTATTTCATTGCTGCTACCATATTAGCAGGAATAAGCTGGGGGCTGGGCAACTATGTGATTCCTAAAACGAATGTCACCCGCCTAAACTTTGAGCACACCTACATTTCTGGTAAAAACCAAAAAGACCGGTTTAAAGACATTCATCGCCAAATTAAACCTGGGCATATTGTATATTTTGAAAATTACAATACTGAGCGAAATTCTGGTTACCATTTTACCTACGAAGTGTTTGCAAATCATGCTATGCAAAGTAAACTCAAGGCTGATTTTATAAAACTAGATACTACCAAAAACACCTGGACCCTTGATAATTACTCCATAAGAACTATAGACAGCACAGGCAAAGAGCACCTTAGCAGCGGAAGACAGCTAGACACTGTTTTTGATTTTAAAGCTGCAGAGATTGTACCTCGATTATTTACCATAGAAATGATGAATACTCCCGAGCTCAACGAGTTTATTGAGAAGGAAAAAATTCGAGGGTCTGAAAATTTGAATTACTACCTAATAGAAAAATACAGGCGTACCAGCTGGCCAGCTGCTACATACATTTTGGTACTTATTGGTGTAAGCTTATGCTCTAAAAAAACACGTGGAGGTTTGGGGTTAAACATTGCACTAGGACTGGCTATTTGTGTGGCTTACATTTTCTTTATGCAAATCTCCACCACCTTTGCCACCTTGGGTAATTTCTCTCCGCTGATGGCTGTATGGTTCCCAAATATTGTGTTCTCCTTTATTGCATTATACATGTACTACATTGCTCCAAAGTAAAAACTCAGATTATGCAAAGCTCCACTTTGTAGTTTTCTTGTGGGGTTTTACGGCCATACTTGGCAACCTTATTAGCATTGATGCGATACCTTTGGTGTGGCACCGTATGTGGATGGCATCCGTATTTATTTTTCTGTTTCTGATTGCCACCAAGCGCACCGATTTTAAAATTGATAAAAAAGCTTGGCGCATTATTTTGGCCGGGGTTATCATTGCTGCCCATTGGATTACTTTCTTTCATGCTATTAAAATATCTACAGTTTCCGTAGCCTTAGCTTGTGTTTCTACTGGAGCTTTTTTTGGGTCCCTTATTGAGCCTATTGTGTACAAGAGGAAAGTAGACAAATCCGAAATGTTGCTCGGTGGCTTTGTAATATTAGGCTTGTATTTAATTTTCCGCTTTGAGGGAAATTATACGGCCGGAATAATCACCGCGTTGATAAGTACTTTTTTGAGTGCCTCATTTTCTGTACTCAATAGCAAATTGGTAAAGACAAATAGTCCGTTCAGGATTACCTTTCTGGAAATGCTAGGTGGTTGGCTAGCCATAAGTCTATTTAGCCTTTACGCAATTTATTCAGGTTCACTTCAGGTTTCTGATTTTTCATTAAATGGAATGGATTGGCTTTATCTGATAATTCTGGGGAGTATATGCACAGCTTACGCATTCATCCAGTCGGTTGCTGTAATGCGCACGTTATCTTCATTCACAGTTTTGCTTTCTATCAATCTAGAGCCTATTTATGGTATTCTCTTGGCTCTTATCTTTTTTGGCGATAGCGAAATGATGAACCCTTATTTTTATGTGGGAGCCGGTATTATTCTATCCACCGTTTTTGCCGATATTCTCATTAAGCGATACAAGAAAAAAAAGCTACCTACCGGAACCAACCCAAGCGTATAGGATAAGCCACATTTTGAGCCAGCTTTCATACTCGCGGATTTTTAGGTTTCTCCTTTCTCAAAATTTGTAATTTGCACCCCCATTTAGAAAATGACGTTTATGGATTATTTGGACTTTGAAAAGCCAATACAGGAGCTTGAGGAACAACTGGAAAAAACCAGAAACCTAGAGCAGGAAACCCAAGTGGACATGGGTAAAACCGTTAAAGAAATTGAGAAAAAGCTGATAGCTACCAAAAAAGATATTTACAAAAACCTTTCACCCTGGCAGCGCGTACAGCTGAGCCGTCATCCACAGAGGCCTTACACACTTGCCTACATTGAGGCAATTACAGAAGGAAACTTTCTTGAACTTCATGGTGATAGAAATGTGAAGGATGACAAAGCCATGGTAGGTGGCTGGGGCATGGTTGGTGATCAATCTGTAATGTTTGTTGGTCAACAAAAAGGGGTAAATACCAAAATGCGACAGTATCGCAACTTTGGAATGGCGAATCCTGAAGGCTATCGCAAAGCAATGCGCCTGATGAAAATGGCGGAAAAATTCAATCGTCCAATCGTTACTCTTATTGATACTCCCGGAGCATTTCCAGGGCTAGAAGCTGAGGAACGTGGACAAGGCGAAGCTATTGCCAAAAACCTTTATGACATGTCACTTCTAAAGGTTCCTGTAATCTGTATAGTGATAGGCGAAGGTGCCTCTGGTGGTGCTTTGGGCATCGGAGTAGGCGATAAAGTATTGATGCTCGAAAACTCATGGTACTCGGTGATTTCTCCCGAAAACTGTTCTACCATCCTTTGGAGAACCTGGGATTATAAAGAGCAAGCCGCGGCTGCCCTTAAGCTTACCGCAGATGATATGCTTAAGAACAAACTGATTGATGGCATCATTAAAGAACCACTGGGTGGGGCACACAATGATCCCGCTGCTATGTTTGACACTGTAAAAACCGAGATTCTGAAAAATATTGAGAAGCTTTCCAAACTTGATTCTGAAAAGCTAATCAACCAAAGGATAAACAAGTTTAGCAAAATGGGCTACTTTAACGAGTAAGCCCTTTGCAAAAAACACTCTAAAGAGCCTGGCTACATAGTCAGGCTCTTCTGTTTAGGGGTTTACCTATTGTGCACTGCTTCTACTTGCAGGATATCCTTTATCTCCTGATGATAAACTGTTGCAGAAGCACCATTTACATTTCCTCGAAAGATTTGATTTCCACTGGCAATCAAAATTTGTTGGCTCACTTTATCATAAGCAATATCATTTGCAGAAAAATTATAAATCTGGTAAGGCTGGGTTCCATTCGATAGTTGAAAAGCGAAAATCGCATTTGTGGTTGAAACGAGTACCACGGCATTATAATCTGTAAAGAGGCAAGTAGGCTCACCCTGCAAACTAAATAGCTTGGTTAGAGTATTGGTGGATGGTTCATAGCTGTAAACAACAGTTTCACCTGTTCCTTTCACAGCTATGGTATAAATCCCACTTGATGGATTTACAATACCTATTGCACGCCCCGGTAATTGCATAGTCTTAAGTTCTGCTCCATTTGTGGCATTCAATAGTTGCAGCGAATAATTCTCCTTTCCTCTTTCCTTTGCACAAATCAACAAACCTTCATTACTGGAGCATCCACTAATTGGTTCTAAGTCCGTTCTGGTAAGAAAAGATCTCTCGATACTTCCCTCCTTGCTATATGCTTTTACCTCACCATTTGCGGCCAGCGAGTAAACCCTTTCCTTATCATTCACCAAAGCATTATATTTTTTTACTCCTGTAGTAGAAACTATGTTATACTCCTGCTGTAGTGGTGAATATGAATACCCCCTAAGGTTACCATTGCTCTCAGGAGCTGTCACTACTCTACCCTGCCTCTCATTATATGCCAATAAATAATAGTTGCCATTAAGATACTTTTCCTCTGTCACCCCTTGATTGTCCACCTTAATTAAAGAGCTGGCCGCGATTGAGATAAATCCTAAATATTCTAAAGGTTCTTGTTTCAAATAAATATCTAAAAAATCACTCCTGGTATTAGTACCATTTGATGCGGTTACCCTGATGGTATACTTTCCAGAACTAAGCTCTGATTTGTTAAAGTAAAACTGAAAATTTTGCTGACTGCCACTTGCACTCACACGATCAAATGGCAAGCCTGTATTAATTGAACCATCCAGCACATTTACAATAGGTGTTGCATCTGATTCTTTAATTTCTAACGTTACAAAAATGGTATCTCCAAAAGAATAGGTGGTACCTTCAGCAGGTGATAGAATTTTAACCTCAGGATAAGTTTCATTTGTCTTTTTACATGAAATACTTATAATGAGGAGACAAGAAATTAGTGAATAAATAAATGGTGTTTGATGTGTCATGCAGCAAGCAAGTTAATAAATTTGAAACCTTTTTTGTCAATCATATAACATAGCGGATCGAGGATGGAAAATGCTGGAAATAAACAATTTGCCAATCAAAAACGGCAACCAAAAAATGTAATTGAGCTAGAGAAAGGTAGGATACCGCCTCAAGCTGTAGATTTTGAGGAAGCTGTGTTGGGTGCTTTATTGATTGATAATTCCGCTATCAATCAAGTGATTGACATTCTAAGCCCCGAAAGCTTTTACAAAGAAGAACACCAACTTATTTTTAAAACGGTAAAAGAGCTCTTTGGTGATAGCCAGCCAGTAGATATTCTTACCGTAGCCAACCTTATGCGCAAAAATGGAGACTTGAGCTCCGTTGGTGGCGAATATTACCTGATAGAACTTAGTCAAAAAGTATCCTCATCAGCTCACTCTGAATTTCATGCACGCATTATTGTTCAAAAGCACATACAGCGTGAAATGATACGTGTGGCCAGCACTATTATCACCAGTGCATTTGATGAAAGTACTGATGTGTTTGACCTTTTGGATCAAGCAGAACAAGATTTATTTGAAGTAGCACACGGTAACATTGTAAAGAACTACTCCTCAGCTCATGATCTGATAAAAGAAGCTATTTCTAAAATTGAAGAAATCTCTAAACAAGAAGGCTTGAGTGGAATTCCTTCTGGATTCTCCAAAGTAGACCGCGTTACTTCAGGTTGGCAGCCTTCCGATTTGGTTATCCTTGCAGCTCGTCCGGGTATGGGTAAAACGGCTTTTGTACTTTCTATGGCTCGAAATATTGCGGTAGATCACAAACGTGCAGTGGCGGTTTTCTCCTTGGAGATGTCGTCCGTTCAGCTAATCACTCGTTTGATTTCTAGTGAAACTGGCCTTACTTCTGAGAAATTAAGAAAAGGAAACCTGGATGACCATGAGTGGCAGCAACTTCTCACAAAAGTGAAAAACCTGGAACGCGCTCCTTTATTTATTGATGATACTCCTGCAATTAGTGTATTTGACCTTAGGGCAAAATGTAGAAGGTTGGTTGCTCAGCATGATGTGAAGATGATTATCATTGACTACCTACAACTAATGACTGCCGGAGGAAAGGCAGGTGGTAACCGTGAACAAGAAATTAGTACCATTTCACGTTCCTTAAAGAGTATTGCGAAAGAACTTAATGTTCCCGTAATTGCACTATCACAGCTAAGCCGTGCTGTGGAAACGCGTGGTGGCGATAAACGTCCGATGCTTTCTGACCTTCGTGAATCTGGAGCTATTGAGCAGGATGCGGATATTGTATCCTTTATCTATCGCCCCGAATATTATGATATAACCGAGTGGGCTGATGGCTCACCTTCAGAAGGACAGGCCGAATTTATTATAGCAAAACACCGTAATGGTGGCTTAGACAACGTTCGCTTACGCTTCCAAGGTGCCATGGCCAAATTCTCTGACCTTGAAGAAAATGAAGGTTTAGAGAGCATGGTACTGGAATCCAAAATGAACACCGGCAGCTTCCTTGATGAAGATGATGACCCTTATGATGAACAACCGTTTTAAAACACTTTTTCTCACATTTTTACTGCTACTTAGCATTGGCGGAAAGTCGGCCTACCTACTAATCCCAATGGATGAAGAAGGGCAAACTAATCACCTGAAAGCTTACGGAATTGCTTACTGGGTATTGCAGCAAGAAGTGGAAATGGAGTGGTTGTTAAACTATCGAGGTGGTAGTTTTTTGATTCCTTATAATGATGCTTTTAAAATAGAGTGTCAAATACGAAATGTTTCTTTTGAAAAAATAAGTGATGCCTCTGCGGCTCAAATTCGTCAGGAACTGAGTAGTCCAGCGGTGAATATGAATGTGGTGAAATTGGAGAAAGTTCCAAAAATTGCTGTGTATTCACCAAAGTCTAAACTCCCCTGGGATGATGCTGTAACACTGGTTCTCACTTATGCCGAAATCCCTTATGACTTGGTTTATGACGAAGAAGTATTAAATGACCTTCTTCCCATGTATGACTGGCTGCATCTGCATCACGAAGATTTTACCGGCCAATATGGAAAGTTTTATGCCGCCTTTAGAAATGCACCCTGGTACATTCAGCAAAAAAATGAGGCTGAGAGTGAAGCTAAGAGAATGGGATTTAACAAGGTAAGTGAGCAGAAGTTGGCTGTGGCCCAAAAAATTAAAGAGTACACCATTGGTGGCGGATTTTTATTTGCAATGTGCTCTGCTACGGATAGCTATGATATTTCACTTTCTGCAGCCGGAGTGGATATTTGCGAGCCTATGTTTGATGGAGATGCTTCTGATCCGAATTATCAAAACAAACTCGACTACACACAGACTTTGGCTTTTAAAAATTATAAGCTTAGCCAAAACCCCATGGAATACGAGTTTTCTAACATTGATGTTACTCAAACACGTAAAGTAAAACCTGAGAAAGATTATTTCACTCTTTTTGAATTCTCGGCAAAATGGGATGTGATTCCAACTATGCTCTGTCAAAATCATACTCAAATTGTGAAAGGCTTTATGGGACAAACTACAGCCTTCAACAAGTCTTTGATAAAATCTGATGTATTAATAATGGGAGAGCTAAAATCGGCAGGTGAAGCTCGTTACATTCACGGTGAAATGGGAAAAGGTACTTGGACGTTTTATGGCGGTCATGATCCTGAAGATTATCAGCATCGTGTGGGTGATCCAAAGACGGAATTAGAACTATATCCAAATTCTCCTGGGTACCGCCTCATCCTGAACAACATTCTTTTTCCTGCTGCCAAAAAGGAAAAGCAGAAGACCTAATCTAATCTGAATGAACTCGTATTTAATAGTTAGGAGGAATGAAGAACTCTCCCGTGTTTTCAATATGTTTAATAATGCTGTCTGAAATATCAAACTGACTTTTTAATACTTTGACTCTATCCTCAGCATAAATATCCTGAAAATAAATTCTTCTGGGATTAACTTTGAGGGCTTCACCTACAGCATTATCGTTTCCCATAAAAGGTTTCATTAAGTCCTTATCTATAAATCGATTAAAATTGGGGAAAGAATATCCAATCACAATCAAATCTGAAGTGTTAGCCATTATTTCCTTTGCCCTGTCAAAATACTCTCGGCTTAGCCCCCTCTTTTCCCAAGCAAAATTAATCATGTAATCCGCTTCGATGTCTTCAAAAAAATTCATGGCTTTTATTTTCTCCAATACTTCTTTTAAACTCATATTTGAAAACACATCTATCAGGTTTTCGATAATTTCTTCTTCCCTTTTGTTACGCAGACCTAAACCCGCTACTCCATTTAAGTGAATGACTTTTGCTGTTTCTACATCATTCTTAGTTATACTTCTATAGCTACCACCACGTGGGAGTGACTTTAACTCCTCAGAGGTTGTTCTAAGATTCTGTTCAAAGCCAAAGTGATTAAACGCCAACTCCAACTGCATATCATAATTCCATGATATAAAATGCAAATTATCAGGTAAAGTGGGCACCGTATTGCTCCCCAAATAGTATGCTAATAGCCTAAAGTATCGATTGTCAATAGGAGCCTGATGTTCTCTGGCTCTAAATTCGAGTAGTTCAGGGATAGGTAATTGTTCAAGTAAAAAATATAATAGAACTGTACGCTTCAATCTTTTGAGGTTTTCGCTATTACTTCCTTCCTGATGGAAGAATACTTTTGCTGCTGTATCAATAGAATAATAGATATCATGCTTTTCTGCTAACCAAAGTAGATCCTGGTAAATTCTTTTCATACCTAGATCATCCTTTTCTGCAACGTCATTGAAACATCCCACCAATGCCCTTAATCCATCCTTGAATTGATTCACAACTGGAAGTGCCGATGCACTCGCTCCTGCTCCTAATAGATAGGTTATATTTTTTGGCGAATTAGTATCCATCATAACAGTAAAAACAATTTGTGATAAATTAAACCTCCGCTCCTTAGCTAAAGACCGGTTAATATTTCATCCAAAAGACTTTAAAAGTTGTTTAACAGTCTATTAGTTAAAGAACCTCCAGGTGATTCCGATTCTAAACTTTCTATCTGGAAACGGAAAGTGCGGAGCAGCATAATATGCACCACCACTACTTGGTTGATTTATATGCTCATACTTGAAAAATATTCGAGCGGTCCTCAACTGGAAAGTTGCAAATAAATCAACTATTGGAAAGTTGCCAATTAGCTCTTCACGGGCATTGTAAAAACGTCCTGTGGCTGGATTATAACTTTGGGAATAGTATTCTGTAAAGTAATTAAGCTCCGCTCCCGCCAAACATTTCAAGGCTTTATTAAACAAGAAAAACTCAAAGTACAATGCATTTCGTGTCTTCCATTCGGGCAAAGGCATCGCTTCGCTATTTCCCCCTACTTTTTGAAACGCCACACGGTTATCTAAATGCACAAAATTCCAAAATTCAAAATTTTGATTTAACTCAGCCTTTAGCGCTGTGATTGCTTCGTCTGACTGAACGGGATTTACATCGGCATCATAATATGTATAGTTGCTATACACAGCATTAGTAATCTCCAGGCTATTATTACGCCCCCAGCCCAAGCCATACCACAAGCGGTTTACTCCTTGTTTCTTTAGCCTGTTTTGCCATATATAGTTATTGCTAAAGTAAAATTGCTCAAAGTAATCGGGATATCTCAAGCTATATTGATAACCTCCAAATGCCCTAAGCCATTCCACAGGTTTCAAGTTTGCTTGCGCTTTTATATCCAAGCTCTGCTGAAGGTTTCCTGTGAAAATGTAATCTACATCTCCCCTCACAGAAACAATCTCCGACACTTTACCCGCAATGTTACCTGTTATACCCCATCCATTATTTACAAGCCTATAATTGTAGCCTTCGTATTCAGTAATTATATTTTTAATCCCTCCCTTTACATTTAGTCGTGTTTTGTTACCGACCTGCCCTTTTAGATAAACTGCGTTCTCGTAACTTTTGTAGTGCGAACTGTCAATATATTCACCAAGGGTAACATTGAAATAATTATCATAGTAGCCAACAGAGCCTTCCTCTGGAGCATGCCCCACATACTTATTGTAACTGGCATTGTACCTAAAGGTATGACCGATGGCAATAACTGCCTTTTCTTTAGGATCCACTTCTGTAATAGAATCCACAGCAGCGGGTAGTGCTGTATCTTGCTTGGAGTTTATCAGTCCCAAGATCTTATTCAAATCCAAATTCTGATCAACAAAAAGCTCTCTGTTCCTCAACTCGCGAGTATCTTGATCCAAGTTAACATCCAGTATTACACGTTGATCCTGATTTAACTCAAACAAGGAGTCACTTACGACCCCTCCATTTTCTTCGGTATTAAACTTTTCATTCAAGTAGTAGAAATGAGCATTATAACCGCTCTCTTTGCCTATATAATTGGTATTAAATAGAAATGTAGACTGAATATTCCTATTGTGATCATAATACCCCAGATCATTAAGCCTTTTATAGTTTATCACAAAGTTCCAATCATCCGTAATGTTCTGTGTGTGGCTAATGTTGAAGCTCTGGCCTCTATCATAGCCCATCCAGTAATTGGCCTCTGTTATCGGAGATTTAGTTTGGTAAAATGGTATATTATCTAAAGATTTAAAATAAGGAGTATATGCACCAAGGCCATTATAATTCCAAATATCTTTCTGTCTTGGTAAAGTCAACGCATTCATAGGATTGCCCATACTTCCAAGCACATTGTAAGAGAAATTGTCTTTGCTCCTATGATTAAATTGATGGTACCAGTGAAGAGAATTAAAACTGGTATCTATGAAGTAATAATAGTCTGATTCAAAAAAGGAATACTGATGGCTGAATTTTGGTTTTGTAGACTTAACAGCACCATCTCCTAACTGCCCAAAAGAAGTCGCTGAAAACAGGGAAATAATGATTAAAAAAAAACAAGCGAGAGCTTTGATATTCATCATGGGCATTAAGCAAACTTCGAACCAAAAATAACTAAAAAAGCCTCGCGATCAATGAAGAAAGCGAGGCTTTAAAAAGTGGCAACGACATACTCTCCCGGATATTACTCCAGTACCATCTGCGCTGGTGGGCTTAACTGCTCTGTTCGGAATGGGAAGAGGTGATCCCCACCGCTATAGTCACCATAAATCTTTAAGTAGATTTATTGGGTTCCTGTATTGTGGATCCAACTACTAATATTTTAAAATAACATATCGAGAAAATGAATACATAAAACCTGTCATTAGAAAGCTAACGGGTAATTAGTACTACTCGGCTATGACATTACTGCCTTTACACCTATAGCCTATCAACGTCATCATCTATAACGACCCTTAAAAGAAATCTCATCTTGAGGCGAGTTTCGCACTTATATGCTTTCAGTGCTTATCTCTTCCAGACATAGCTACCCTGCGATGCAGCTGGCGCCACAACAGGTGCACTAGAGGTCTGTCCAACTCGGTCCTCTCGTACTAAAGTCAGCCCCCCTCAAATTTCTAACGCCCGCAGTAGATAGAGACCGAACTGTCTCGCGACGTTCTGAACCCAGCTCGCGTGCCACTTTAATGGGCGAACAGCCCAACCCTTGGGACCTTCTCCAGCCCCAGGATGTGACGAGCCGACATCGAGGTGCCAAACCCCCCCGTCGATGTGAGCTCTTGGGGGAGATCAGCCTGTTATCCCCGGCGTACCTTTTATCCTTTGAGCGATGGCCCTTCCATGCGGAACCACCGGATCACTATGCTCTACTTTCGTACCTGCTCGACTTGTAGGTCTCACAGTCAAGCGCCCTTGTGCCATTACACTCTACGCACGGTTACCAAGCGTGCTGAGGGCACCTTTAGAAGCCTCCGTTACTCTTTTGGAGGCGACCACCCCAGTCAAACTACCCACCAAGCAATGTCCCCCTTGCGGGGTTAGGCTCCAAATAAACAAAGGGTGGTATTTCAAGGTTGACTCCACAACACCTAGCGATGCCGCTTCAAAGTCTCCCACCTATCCTACACATTGTTTATCCGAAGTCAATACTAAGCTGTAGTGAAGGTGCACGGGGTCTTTTCGTCCCACTGCGGGTAAACGGCATCTTCACCGTTACTACAATTTCACCGAGCTCATGGCCGAGACAGTGCCCAGATCGTTACACCATTCGTGCAGGTCGGAACTTACCCGACAAGGAATTTCGCTACCTTAGGACCGTTATAGTTACGGCCGCCGTTTACTGGGGCTTCAATTCAATGCTTCGCAAAGCTAACATCTCCTCTTAACCTTCCAGCACCGGGCAGGTGTCAGACCCTATACATCATCTTTCGATTTAGCAGAGTCCTATGTTTTTGATAAACAGTCGCCTGGGCCTTTTCACTGCGGCCACACCGAAGTGTGGCGCCTCTTCTCCCGAAGTTACGAGGCCATTTTGCCTAGTTCCTTAGCCATGAATCACTCGAGCACCTTAGGATTCTCTCCTTGACTACCTGTGTCGGTTTACGGTACGGGTTGTATTTACCTGAAGCTTAGAGGTTTTTCTTGGAAGTCTGATTAGGTCCATATCTCGTCATCCGAAGATTCTGAGTACTATCACCTTCGACAAGCTTTGCGGATTTGCCTACAAAGCTTATATCTACAGGTTTTAACGCACTATTCCGTCAGTGCGCAGGACTTTCACTACTCCGTCACCCCATCGCAGTAAATACAAGTATTGGAATATTAACCAATTGTCCATCCACTACCCCATTCGGGTTCGCGTTAGGTCCCGACTAACCCTGAACCGATTAGCGTTGTTCAGGAAACCTTAGTCTATCGGTGAGCGGGTTTCTCGCCCGCTTTATCGTTACTTATGCCTACATTTTCTTTTCTAAGCGCTCCAGCATACCTCACAGTACACCTTCTACGCCCTTAGAATGCTCCCCTACCACTCTTTCGAGTCCATTGCTTCGGCAGTATGCTTAATGCCCGATTATTATCCACGCCCGATCGCTCGACTAGTGAGCTGTTACGCACTCTTTAAATGAATGGCTGCTTCCAAGCCAACATCCTAGCTGTCAAAGCAATCGGACCACGTTTGATCAACTTAGCATACATTTGGGGGCCTTAGCAGATGGTCTGGGTTGTTTCCCTCTCGGACATGGACCTTAGCACCCATGCCCTCACTGCTGATCATATCTACTAGCATTCGGAGTTTGACAGGATTTGGTAGGCGGTGAAGCCCCCGCATCCAACCAGTCGCTCTACCTCTAGTAGACTCAATATCAACGCTGCACCTAAATGCATTTCGGGGAGTACGAGCTATTTCCCAGTTTGATTAGCCTTTCACCCCTACCCACAGCTCATCCCAAGACTTTTCAACGTCAACGGGTTCGGTCCTCCACTCTGTGTTACCAGAGCTTCAACCTGGCCATGGGTAGATCACCGGGTTTCGCGTCTACCCCCACTAACTATGTCGCCCTATTCAGACTTGCTTTCGCTTCGGCTGCGGATTTTCAATCCTTAACCTCGCTAGTGAGGAGTAACTCGTAGGCTCATTATGCAAAAGGCACGCTGTCACAGAATAAATCTGCTCCAACCGCTTGTAAGCGTACGGTTTCAGGTACTATTTCACTCCCTTATTCAGGGTACTTTTCACCTTTCCCTCACGGTACTAGTTCGCTATCGGTCTTTTAGGAGTATTTAGCCTTA
Source organism: Owenweeksia hongkongensis DSM 17368 (assembly GCF_000236705.1). NCBI lineage: Bacteria > Pseudomonadati > Bacteroidota > Flavobacteriia > Flavobacteriales > Owenweeksiaceae > Owenweeksia > Owenweeksia hongkongensis. The sequence continues at coordinate 1,916,594 of NC_016599.1, forward strand.
CCGGATGGTTCCGGCAGATTCACACAGGATTTCACATGTCCCGCGCTACTCAGGATACCACTAGGAATTATTCGAACTTACGTATACGGGTCTATCACCCTCTATGGAGACACTTTCCAGTATCTTCTACTTCGTTGAACATTCCACAGCGTGGTCCTACAACCCCAATCATGCCGAAACATGATTGGTTTGGGCTGTTCCCGTTTCGTTCGCCACTACTCAGGGAATCACTATTGTTTTCTCTTCCTCCGGGTACTTAGATGTTTCAGTTCCCCGGGTTTGCCCCCTTGCGGGTAACATACCTTCAGTATGCTGGGTTGCCCCATTCGGAAATCTACGGATCAAAGATTATGTGCATCTCCCCGTAGCTTATCGCAGCTTGTCACGTCCTTCATCGCCTCTAAAAGCCAAGGCATCCACCGTACGCCCTTAATTACTTTCTTAATGATTTACAAATTTTATGTATTCACTCTCAATATGTCAAAGAACTTTTGGAAAAAGTATTAAGTACTGAGTGGTTAGTATTTGACGGTAAGTCTTAGTACTTTCTACTGCATACTTTGTACTCTATTTTCCCTATGTGGAGAATATCGGAGTCGAACCGATGACCTCCTGCGTGCAAGGCAGGCGCTCTAGCCAGCTGAGCTAATCCCCCTTTTCTAAATTGTAGTCCCGCGCAGACTTGAACTGCGGACCTCTACATTATCAGTGTAGCGCTCTAACCAGCTGAGCTACGGGACTTTATTTCCTGAAGAAATGATCCCCGTTTCAAAACTGATGTAAGACTTCAGAAAAGGAAAAAAAAGAAAAGAAAAAAGAAGGGAAATATAACCTCAAAAGAAGTTCTATTCTCTAAAAGGAGGTGTTCCAGCCGCACCTTCCGGTACGGCTACCTTGTTACGACTTAGCCCCAGTCACTAGTTTTACCCTAGGCAGCTCCTTTCGGTGACCGACTTCAGGCACCCCCAGCTTCCATGGCTTGACGGGCGGTGTGTACAAGGCCCGGGAACGTATTCACCGCGCCATGGCTGATGCGCGATTACTAGCGATTCCAGCTTCACGCAGTCGAGTTGCAGACTGCGATCCGAACTGAGATAGTGTTTAGAGATTAGCATCACATCGCTGTGTAGCTGCCCTTTGTCACTACCATTGTAGCACGTGTGTGGCCCTGGACGTAAGGGCCGTGATGATTTGACGTCATCCCCACCTTCCTCACCGCTTGCGCGGGCAGTTTTCCTAGAGTCCCCGACATTACTCGCTGGCAACTAAGAATAGGGGTTGCGCTCGTTATGGGACTTAACCCGACACCTCACGGCACGAGCTGACGACAACCATGCAGCACCTTGTAAATTGTCCGAAGAAAAACTGATTTCTCAGCCTGTCAATCTACATTTAAGCCCAGGTAAGGTTCCTCGCGTATCATCGAATTAAACCACATGCTCCACCGCTTGTGCGGGCCCCCGTCAATTCCTTTGAGTTTCACTCTTGCGAGCGTACTCCCCAGGTGGATCACTTAATGCTTTCGCTTGGCCGCTGACTGTATATCGCCAACAGCGAGTGATCATCGTTTACGGCGTGGACTACCAGGGTATCTAATCCTGTTTGCTACCCACGCTTTCGTCCCTTAGCGTCAGTGATAGCTTAGTGAGCTGCCTTCGCAATAGGTGTTCTATGTCATATCTATGCATTTCACCGCTACATGACATATTCCGCCCACTTCAACTATACTCAAGAATACCAGTATCAATGGCAGTGCTACAGTTAAGCTGCAGGCTTTCACCACTGACTTAATATCCCGCCTACGGACCCTTTAAACCCAATAAATCCGGATAACGCTTGGACCCTCCGTATTACCGCGGCTGCTGGCACGGAGTTAGCCGGTCCTTATTCTTATGGTACCTTCAGCCTCGGACACGTCCGAGGGTTTATTCCCATATAAAAGCAGTTTACAACCCATAGGGCCGTCATCCTGCACGCGGCATGGCTGGTTCAGACTTTCGTCCATTGACCAATATTCCTCACTGCTGCCTCCCGTAGGAGTCTGGTCCGTGTCTCAGTACCAGTGTGGGGGATCACCCTCTCAGGCCCCCTACCTATCGTTGCCTTGGTAGTCCGTTACACTACCAACTAGCTAATAGGACGCATGCTCATCCCTATCCACCGAAGCTTTAATTATAAGAACATGTGATCTCATAATATTATGGAGTATTAATCCAAATTTCTCTGGGCTATCCTCCTGATAGGGGTAGATTGCATACGCGTTACGCACCCGTGCGCCACTCGTCAGCATCCCGAAGGACCTGTTACCGTTCGACTTGCATGTGTTAAGCCTGCCGCTAGCGTTCATCCTGAGCCAGGATCAAACTCTCCATTGTAAGTTTGTTTGATTCTGAACTCTTTTGACGAGGTTACATTTCTTACCTTCTTTTTCTTCTCAATATTGTAAAGAACTCTCTTTTGTATCTTCCGATTTTTTCGGGCTGCAAATGTAAGAACATTTTCTACTCTCACAACCTTTTTGAAAACATTTTTTAAAAAGCCTTTCAGCTCTCTAAATTTCGGACGGCAAATATAAAACGACTTTCTAAACTATAAAGCTTTTTCTTTCATTTTATTTTTAATCTCTTTGCTTCCATTCAGCGCTCTGAATGGGGCGGCAAAAGTAATGCGCTTTTTTAATTACACAAGCTTTTTTTGAAGATTTTTTTTCGTCCGTCAGGTGAGCTTTTTCTTTCCTGAAATTAACCTGAGCTAATCCCTCTCCTTCCTACTCTCTACCTGATGTCTTCGCAATCTGTCGATGAACTTCCCGTTGTGACTATGTCTCTAACGGGGCGGCAAATGTACTCCAGTTTTTGACTCCTGCAAGTACACCCACCCCTTTTTCTTCCTCCTCTTTACTTATTCTCTGGTTTTGAGGGAGTTTAATTTTGGGTTAAGGATTGGTTCTGCTTACTACCACTGTTTTTCCTCGCACAAATTCTGCTTCATTTAGCGCAAAGCGGCACACATAAGCTGCCATTTGCTCAGGGGAAAGCGGTGCTTTATACCCAGGAAATGCCTGTTCCAGCATTTCAGTTTGAACTGAACCAAGAGCCAGGCTATTAAAAGTTAAGTCGGTTTCAGCAAATTCCGCCTGCCAACATTCAGATAAACATGATGCGGCAGCTTTACTACTACTATATATAGATAGGCCTGGAAACTTTAAAGTACCATTTACACCTCCCACGCTTCCTATATTTATAATATGTGCATCGCTGGAGAAGTTTGGCAACAGCTTTTGAACTAAAAAATAAGGCGCGAACACATTCGTTTGGTAAACTTCCTGCATTTCTGCCTGGGTTATTTCCGAAAATGGCTTATTGACGAGTGCCCCAGCATTATTAATAAGTACATCTACTTGGGTAAAAACACTTGTGATTTGCTCAATATTATAATCCGAAGACAGATCTAATGCTAAAGTTTTGATATTACCCTTTGCTTCATTTTCGGATTTTAAAGCTTCCAAGTGATCCTTTGATCTGGCTACAGCCAAAACCTGATGACCTTCCTTTGCAAACTGCAGTGCCGTGTAGTAACCAATCCCTCTACTTGCTCCTGTTACTATTATATTTTTCATGTCAAATCAATCTATTAAAAACGAAGAAGCCCTTATAAAAAGGGCTTCAACAAAACTATTATATATTAAGGAGTCATTTTACAAAATGAGCCCCATTGGGTTTTCAAGTAATCCTTTGAACGTTTGCAAGAATCCTGCGCCAGTTGCTCCATCCACCACACGGTGATCGCAACTTAGGGTAACCTTCATTACATTACCAGGTACAACGGCTCCATTTTTTACCACCGGCACCTGCTTAATTCCTCCAACAGCCAAAATACAGCTGTCTGGCGGATTAACGATTGCGGTAAATTCTTCTATACCAAACATACCTAGGTTGGAAATGGTAAAGGTGTTTCCTTCCCATTCTGCAGGTTGAAGCTTCTTGTTTTTGGCTTTTTCTGCCAAAGCTTTCACTTCTCCGTTGATTGTTGCCAATCCTTTTTGATCAGCATGGCGAATCACAGGAACTAAAAGTCCATCTTCCACTGCAACTGCAACTCCAATATGAACATGATGATTCTCGCGAATCTTATCACCCATCCAACTTGAATTTACAGCCGGATGCTTTTTCAAAGAAGCAGCAACCGCTTTTACTACCAAATCATTGAAGCTAATTTTAGTTTCAGAAATAAGGTTGATCGACTTACGCGCCTCCATTGCAGCATCCATATCAATATCCAAAGTAAGATAGAAATGTGGTGCTGTGAATTTAGATTCAGCCAAACGCTTAGCAATTACTTTTCGCATTTGCGAAACAGGAACATCCTCATAACTTTCTTTACCAAGCTCGGTTTGTGCTGCCGGAGCTGCTGATTCCTTATAATTATCTATGTCTTGCTTTACAATTCGACCGCCTTCACCAGTTCCTTTCACTGATCTTAGATCAATTCCTTTGTCTTCGGCCATTTTCTTAGCAAGTGGTGAAGCCTTGATGCGATCATCGTTTGAAGAATCGGAGGTAGACTCTTTTGATTTAGACTCAGATGAAGATTCTTCCTTTTTCTCTGATTTATCTTCCTTCTTGTCCTCGTCCTTACCTTCTTTCTTCTCCTCTGTACTTTCTTCCTTCACGTCTTTTTCAGATTCAGAAGAACTCTTGCCTTCAAGAATATCGCTAATATCTTCTCCTTTCTCACCCAAAATGGCAAGAATGGAATCTACTGGAGCGGTACTTCCTTCTTCGATACCTATATGTAAAAGGACACCTTCCTGAAATGATTCAAAGTCCATAGTGGCTTTGTCAGTTTCGATTTCAGCTAATAAGTCGCCTTCGCTTACTTTATCTCCTACTTTTTTATGCCATTTAGCTACGGTACCTTCTTCCATGGTATCGCTAAGACGGGGCATAGTGACTACTTCAGCCATTGTAAGTTTATTTCTTAATTATTAGTTATAAAAGGATAATCCTCCTGAGTGTAGATATTCTTGAACAAATCCTCAGGATCCGGGAAATCTGACTCTTCAGCAAATTTCACACATTCGTTTACCAAATCCTTAACTCTTTGATCGATTTCCTCTAATTCCTTTTTAGTGGCGTATTTTTTATCCTTAATTACATTTTCTACAATAAGGATTGGATCTTTAGCCTGAAATTGTGCCACTTCATCTTTGGTGCGATAGTGCTGAGCATCACTCATCGAGTGACCTTTATAGCGGTAGGTTCTTACCTCCAATAAAGTTGGGCCACCACCTTCGCGAGCTCTATCCACAGCTTCTTGCATGGATTCGTACACTTTTACAGGATCCATACCATCAACAGGACCACATGGCATTTCATAACCAAGTCCTAGTTTCCAAATATCTTCATGATTAGCAGTACGTGCCACACTGGTACCCATTGCATAACCATTGTTTTCTATTACAAACACTACTGGCAATTTCCAAAGCATAGCGAGGTTCAGTGTCTCATGAAAGGCACCTTGACGCACAGCACCGTCACCCATATAGCATAGAGTAACGTGATCATTACCTTGATACTTATCACCAAAAGCAAGACCAGCTCCTAAAGGAATCTGCCCTCCTACGATACCGTGACCACCATAAAAGTGATGCTCTTTAGAAAACATGTGCATTGAGCCACCTTTTCCGTTAGATGTTCCGGTTTTTTTACCAAACATCTCGGCCATTATCTTTCTTGGGTCTTCGCCCAAACCGATTGGCTGCACGTGATTTCTATAGGCGGTTATCATTTTATCGCCCTTATTCATGGCAAATAATGAACCGGCAAGTACCGCTTCCTGACCATTATATAGGTGCAAGAAACCTCTAATCTTTTGCTGGATGTACATGGCGGAACATTTGTCTTCAAATTTCCTCCACAATAACATATCTTCATACCACTTCAGGTAAACTGCTTTGGTAATTTTCTTTTTTGGCATCGTGAATATCGATTAAATAAGTCAGCGGCAAATTTATAATAAAATGTAAGCCGCTATTTTATGATGTGATTTTTCTTAAAATGATCAAATACTGAAGGGCTAAGTTACTTACTTGCAGGTAGATTATAGCACCCAGCATATCTAAAAAAGGATTATCCTTTATAGTCTTTATACCTATACACATCAATAACGGCAGCAAGTATAGCCTAAAAAATGCAGTGCATCAACAAACTTGCATACTATACCTCAAATAAGCTAGAAACAGAATTGCCCTGAAACAACAAAAGTTCCTCCAGCGAGGAACTTTTGAAATTCTAAACATCCTAAAATGTAATATTATTGATCGGAGAAATCCTGAAAATTAAACAGAAGTGAGAAACGTAATGTATTCTCTAACGGACTCCTTACTGTAGCTGAAGCCGGAATCAAATAAGCAAAATCCAACCCAAATACATTGTACTTGATACCCAATCCCATTGTGAAGTATTGACGACCTCCTTTTTGCTCATCTTCATATTGATAACCTCCACGAATTGCAAATTTATCATCATACCAAAATTCTACCCCCACATTTAGCACAACCTCTTCAAGTTCTTCTTTTCCGCCACCGGCTGCATCACTAAAAGATGAAAATATTCCTTCAAAGGCACCTACGTCACTATTATCACTTAGTACCTCATCATCAACATCATTTCCATTCAAATCCTGAGGAACTCCGTTTTGTCCTTCTACCACTGCCGGAGATGGAACCAAAAGCTTATTAACATCCACCAAAAAAGACAAACGATTATACTCATCCAACCTCAAGTGATAACCTCCACCTAAGCGTAGATTGGTTGGTAAAAAATCGCTTTGCGCTGAATTTCCATAAGATATTTTCGCACCAACGTTAGAGATATCAATACCAAAACTGGCTGACTGCTTCATACCACCTTCCATATTATACTCTCTACTTTGGTAATAATAACCTAAATCTGCTGCAAAAGATTGCCCTGGAGCAGCGTCACGATCTTGAAGACCATTGGTAAGGTCACTAAATATGTAGCGAAGACCAACAGCCAGCGACATTGTTTCACTTAGCTTTAGAGCATAGGCCCCGTTAAGAGTAAATTCATAAGGAGAACCTGTACCTAGTGAAGTATTATTCTCGTCTGTAAAGTTGATATCTCCCAAAGAAAAATAGCGCATCGCAAAACCCATCCCTTGATTGTCTCCAATTTTGAAAACATAAGATAAATAAGCAAGATTGATATCACTAACTAACTTATTGAGCCAAGGGGTATAACTAAGCGAAAGTGACTTTGTCCCATCTTCAAGAAAGGCAAGCTTGGCTGGGTTCCAATACAAACTTGCCGCATCGGGTGATGATGCCGCCCCCACATCTCCCATACCTCCGGCACGTGAGTCAGGTGAAACAGCAATAATGGGAACCGCTGTTGAAATTGTCCGTAGACCATTATAATAATCCTCCTGACCCTCAGCTGAAACATTACCTGGTAGCTGAGCATATAATGAACTTACTGAGCAAAAAACTCCTACTGTAAGCGCTAGTATCTTTTTCATCAAATAAATTTAAAGTGGCAAAAGTACTGATTAATCACAATTGGACAGGCTTAACGCAAGATTACCAATTTTTCGTATTTATCAGCCGAAGAATTATCCAACTGTGACCTTACCTTGACGCGATAAACATACACCCCTTTTCCGATTTTATCACCATAATCATCCAATCCATTCCAAGTAATTTGATCGGAAACACGATTACCCTGAGAAACAACCAGCTTGTTAATGGTCTTTACCAACTTTCCGGAAACGGTAAAAATCTGCACTTGCACTTCTAAAGGTTGATCTGCCCGGTTATGCTCAAACTGAAACTCAGTATATGTGGTAAATGGATTAGGGTAGTTCAAAACACGTTTCAATGCCATTTCTTCAGAGTCGGCTACTATAAATTCGGTCTCGGCAAAGGATACATTATTGTGTACATCAAAAACCTCTAGGCTCAAAGTATGGGTCCCCTCTGCTACACTATAAAAAGGATAACTCACTTTTCCGGATTGGTAACTATTAAGATCAGCCTCATAATATTCATTAATAATATAGGCCTGGCTTTCATCATTATCAAGTACAGCTTTTAGGTTGTGCCCAATTTTATTACCAACTGTATTTATCCCTGATGAATCTGAAATAATAGCGTACAGCTCTGGGTTTTCATCTGTAACACCTCCACGCACAAAGCTTTCATCATTAATATAAAGCTCCACAATCGGGCCTTCATCATCAGCCACCGGATTTTCATTAAATCCACCTACAAGTATTGTGTCAAAAGAACCTCCAGCATCGCTAACACCGTTATCCGCATACAGACTTATCTTACCAAAACCATATTGGAATGAAATATCTTTTGGTACAATGAACTCAAAACTAAACTCACCTTTCTTTACCTCTACTTTACCTTTATAAAGGAGGCTATTTTGTAACTCAAACGGAATTGGGCTTCCTATTCCATCATTTACCAAAGTTTCTTTATCAGTAGGTTTATCATATACCGATATGCTTGTAATTCCATCAAACGAGTCGATTAGTTGACCCGAAAAATCATTTACCTGTCCTGAAATTTTAACTTTACTCAAAGCCTTTAATGTATCAAGTCCTCCTGCAGAAACCGAAACACCGTTCACCTCATTCACTTGCATTCTATAGTAAGGTATAGCCAACCTCACTGCGGGATCACCAATGAGTGAAAACTTCAATCTAGTTCCATCATTCTTAAGTTCATTTTTTGCTGTCATCACAATTTCACCCAAAGTTTTAGGCTGATTATTAGGCCTTTCAAAGGCTGTGATAAATACTTCTTCATTAAGATTGACAGCTGACTGAGCACCAACTACCCTTGTGGTTGACAAAAGAGCTATGGCACCACCATTAGCATTGAATGCAAGTTGCTCACCTGCCGACACCCTTTTTGGGTCATCGAGTCTGGTAAACTCACAAGTAATGGTCATAAACAATGATAAGGCATCAAAATTTGTCCAACTATTCACATCTTGTAAACCAAGCAACTTTTCTGAGGTCAAACCAATTTCTCCACCATGACCAATATAATTTGTCACCAAGCATCCCTGCTGCACCTTTCTAAACATATCGTCATGCGCTTCTGGGTAAGATTCACCACCTGTGGTACTTATTTGCTTATACGAATCTGTATATATCTTCTCCACATTCAAAGCAGGATTGATACCTGTAATGATGTCTTCAAAATTTTCTGAATTCGTAACAAACATCCCTTCCCAGTTATCCTCATCATCCAGATCATCCGCCATCATTAAAATTTTGTTTCTCCAGTTACCGAATCGATTTGCTCCAGTAGTATAATTAATGATCTTATCTACAGCAGAATTTGCCTGACCTGTGGTTTCGCACGGAATCCGGCCTACACCAATTTCCAGTGTTTGTCCGGTGAGACTACCTATGCTACCATTTCCTCCTTCATTCATGCTCAGCAAACCAAAATAATCATCGGTAATACTAGATAGCTCCAAATTATATGAAGCCGTAGACTCCCATATAGGAATGTAATTATTGTTGTTAGATATTCTATCCTTGTAATCATAAGATGCATCACCAAATAATAATAGATATCTGAAATCCACATTTGCCGCTTGAGCATTATCATACATTAGCTTCGAAAAATCACGTATAGCAGTGATATCCTGCCCACCGCTCGAAAACTCATTATACACTTCGTTTATGGTTACAACCTTAGTTTCAATTCCATCATTATTGGTATGGAAATCTGCTAACCTATTAGCCGCAGTCAAAAATTTAGGGTGTGTAATGATTATCATCTCGGGAGGAGCCATACTGTGTAAGTTTTGAACTGGCACCGAACCTACAAACTCGGGCTCCGGAAAATTCACTCCAGAAAAAGCCACATACTCTTCCAGCTCCACCGCGTTATCTTTGAAGGATAGTATTGTGCCATTGTTGCTAACAGGCATTTCTACTACATTATTATGCTCAGTAACTTTCCAAACGACCATTGCATTTGGGGCTTGACTGATTGTGAATTCAGCAACTGCTGTTGGCGAAACCACATTCATATCCCTAAACAAAATTGGAACGCCACCATAAGTTAGATTTCTTCTACACTGAATTTCTATAAAATCAAGCCACGCCACAGCCGATGGGTTCATGGAATTATCATAGGTAAGTTGTACTGTGAAACCATTTGCGTTTCCTGTAAAGTTGAAATTCCTAATCGAATCTGTTACTTGTACGTAATTAGACGTTTTCGAAGTTCCATATTGATTAAAGCGCAAGTTTTGCAATTGCTGATTGCCAATTTGTGTCCGCATTATTGTATTAGAAGAAGATGCCCTAGCGGCTGCCTGTACGCGCAAACGCACGGGTGAGTTTTTATCCATATTAAGAAATGAAAAGCCATATCCTTTGGTAAGTTCTACATCAAAAATATCGCCCAGCCACTGCCTCCCAGTTCCTACTAAGTTATAAGTTTCACTCTCTCTAAAATCGTAATCGTCATAGCTGGTACTTTGCACAGTGGCTGAAGCAGTAATAGCTGGCGCAACAGGCACTGCTTTCCCAACTCCATTTTTCACAGAAATGAAATAAAAATTAACATCCCGATAAATATTTGTTTGGTGTGTAAACACACCTGCCGCTAGATTAGCATCCCATTGGTGAGCACCCTTGGCATAAAACACGGCATAATCATTACCGTTAAACATACCGTCATTATTCAGGTCATATATTTTTAAAGGTACATCCTGCAAATCATTTGGCCTCGATACTGAATTTTGCTCCGGCAGCATCCCTGTACCATTTCCCACTATCCGAAGTGAATTAACGCTAACCTGAGATGTAGCGATACCATTAGAAACCAAAAATGCGGGAGTGATTTTAAACAAGCCTGTCTTATTGACCGACATCTTGAACCAACCCTCACCACTTAGCACAGAAGATGCCATGGCAGTAGATTTTCGAAAAGCACTGGAAGAAACCCTTTCTACAGGCCTTAGCTCCATACTATAAGAAACCACCTTTTGTACTTTTCCGTTTCGTAAAACGTATGGATAAAAGCAAACAGAAGCATGGCCTACCCCATTAGTAGCACCCAAATGTGTTTCTACCTTTGGAGTTTCAGGAAGTTCCATTTCACTACGGATCATTCTAGCCTCAGCAGCCCCAATCTCCTTATATGTAAATGAAATATTCGAAGCTTCAGATTTGAGTATATTATTAGAAATATTGATCTGCTCGCAATGTTTTGGAATATCAATACCAGCATCATAGGCTGTATTATTGGGTTTGATTCCATCCCATTCAATATTTCCAGAAAGTACCTGCTGAGCTTGAGATACAAAAAATCCACACATTAGCAGCGTTATAGTAAGTAGCGATATTTTTGTTTTAAGGTGCATCATATTATTTAAGGTCTGCCAAACAAACGCGTTTTTCGCAAAAGTATTATTAAGAATAAAGTAACCCTACAATAAGAATGATTAAACGCAATTTTAACTTGTTGTAAGCGGTATTTGATAAAAAATACCATATTTGTAATTATAATAGGACAGCCCATAATTGTGGCATTTAGTCTAATTATTTGTATCATTGTCATTTGAAACTCCTAGTAAGGATGAAGAATATAAAACTAACTCTTTTGGCTATCACCATACTGAGTACGTGCAGTTTGCTACGTGCTCAGGACCCTCATTTTAGCCAATATTACTCAAATCCACTGTACCTAAACCCGGCATTTGCAGGTTCTAATATTTGCCCAAGAGCTTCATTAAATTACCGAAATCAATACCCAGTACTTGACGTTTTTCAAACTTATTCCGCTTCTTATGATCAATATGTGGATGGACTAAATGGAGGTATTGGTGTGCTTGTAATGCGTGATGAAGCAGGTGGAGGAGCTTTGTCTACAACAGAGGCAAGCCTTATTTACTCTTACCATCTTAAGGTAAGTCGAAAATTCACATTACTAGCAGGGTTCCAAGGAACTTTTCGTCAGCGTGCTATAAACTGGGACAACCTAACTTTCCCTGATCAAATTGATCCTTATTATGGTTTTGTACTCGAAACTGCACAAAGACCACCAGGTAGTGATATCGCTACAAACCTAGATGTAAGTGCCGGAATACTTGGTTTTACAGAGAAATTCTATTTCGGAGCAAGTTTTCATCACCTTACTCAACCAGATGAAGCTTTCTTTCAAGATGGAAAACTTCCATTAAAAATATCAGGTCAAGCTGGATTCACCATTCCATTAGGCCGTCAGCGCATTCACAATGAACTACAGAATTACCTGATTCCTAATGTAGTATATCAGCGTCAAGGCACTTTTGATCAAATGACCCTGAGTACTGCTTTTAGCCGTGGCCCCATTAGTGGAGGTCTTGGTTTCAGAACCAGTACTGCAAACCCGGATGCTGTAGTAGTTTTACTAGGCTACGCTCCCACCGAGGGTGCTTGGAAAATAGGCTATAGCTATGATATTACAATCTCATCTGCAGCCAATTCTTTGGGCGGTGCTCATGAAGTTTCTCTTGGCTACAACTTCCCTTGCAGGGTGAGAAAGAAGAGAAACGAGGCAATAAAATGTCCTAAATTCTAGTTTTGAAAACTACTCGATAACGATTTTATAAAGAGTTATGAAAAAAACAATCCATACAAATTTATCATTAGCAGCGCTTTCGCTAGCTTCGATAGTTACCTTTTCTTCCTGTAAAGAAAAAAGTAACTCAACTGGTTGGAACTATAACGACAAAGACAACGGAGGCTTTTCACTTGTAGACTTTAAAGGTCAAGTGACTGGCCCTGGTCTTGTGTTTGTTGAAGGTGGTACTTTCACCATGGGCCGAGTAGAAGAGGACTTTTACAAGGACTGGAATAATGTACCTAGACAAGTATCTGTTTCATCTTTTTACATGGATGAAAACGAGGTTACCAATTTGGATTATATGGAATATCTATACTGGTTAGATCGTGTATTTGATCGTGATTACTACCCAGAAATTTATACCAGCGCCCTTCCAGATACATTGGTATGGAGAGATGAGCTATCATATAACGAGGCCATGGTAGAAAACTACCTTCGTTATCCTGCTTACAGGTTTTACCCTGTAGTAGGTGTAAGTTGGATTCAAGCTATGAAATTTTGCTCATGGAGAACAGATCGTGTGAATGAGCAGATCTTGATCAACGAAGGTGTATTTAATGAGTTTCCTGACCAACAAGATGCTGATCACTTTAACACCGAAACATACCTATATCGCCCTGGCGACTATACTCAGCAAAACAAAAAAGGTCTTCCTGACAATGACCCAAATAGTCAATATGGCAAAGAAGGTCGTCCGGTAAAAAGAACTGATGGTATTCTTTTACCAAAATATAGACTACCAACAGAAGCTGAGTGGGAATATGCTGCTTACGGAAACTCTGGACATCGTGTATATAACCGTACCACTGATGGTAATAAATATACTTGGGATGGTAGTTCAATGCGCAACCCTGACAAGAAGCACCGTGGAGACATGCTTGCTAACTTTAAGAGAGGCAGAGGAGATATGGCCGGTGTTGGTGGCTGGTTGAATGACCAAGCTCATTATACAATGCAGGTTAAGTTTTATCCTCCAAACGATTATGGTTTATATGATATGGCTGGTAATGTTTCTGAGTGGGTGCTCGATGTTTACCGTCCACTTTCACCTGAAGATGTGACCGACTTGAACCCTTACCGTGGAAATCAGTTTACTGTTTACGATGACAACTATCAAGATATTGGTGCCTTAGAAGTACTTCAGGAGCCACAGTACAATAGTGATAGTGATATTGTAAGACTACCAGGAGAGCTACCTATTCGTGCCGTAACCGAAGAAGAAAACCTAAATAGAAGGAATTATCAAAAATCAGATTACAGAGATCATCTTGATGGTGATAAGCAATCTTCTATTTACTATGATCAAGATGTGGAAGAAGGCGAAGCAATGATGTATGACTACGCCCAAACTACTTTGATTGGAAACACCACCCGTGTATATAAAGGGGGTAGTTGGAAAGATAGAGCTTACTGGCTAAGCCCAGGTACAAGAAGATACCTTGAAGAAGATCAATCAACTGACGACATCGGCTTCCGTTGTGCAATGGATAGACTTGGTTTCCAAAACCCAAGCGAGAAGAGAGAGAAAGAGCACACCGCTCCTAAACGTGATAAGTTTAAACGTCACGAGTATAACTAAAAATTTCAGCCCCGTTTTTACGGGGCTTTTTTATGACTATCCCCGAATTACACAAAACCTATTTATCATCCAAAAGTGTATCAACTGATACACGGGCTATAGAACACGGAGACATCTACTTTGCCCTAAAGGGCGACAATTTTGATGGCAACAAATTCGCTCAACAAGCCATTGATTCTGGAGCCAACTTGGCGGTAATCGATGATCCAAAATATCAAACTGAAAAAACTGTTTTAGTTGAAGACGTTCTAAGCACATTACAGCAGCTTAGTTCTTATCATAGAGATCAACTTACGATTCCTGTTATTGGTCTTACTGGAAGTAATGGAAAGACCACCACCAAGGAGCTTATAGCTGCAGCTCTACGTCCTAAATTTAAAGTTGCCTTTACTAAAGGAAATCTCAATAATCACATTGGTGTTCCCCTAACTATACTTTCGATTAAGCCTGAGCATGAAATTGCTGTTGTCGAAATGGGTGCCAATCATCAAAAGGAAATTGAATTTCTATGCTCCCTTTGTAAGCCCGACTTTGGCTATATTACTAATTTTGGAAAAGCCCACCTTGAGGGTTTTGGAGGCATTGAAGGAGTTATAAAAGGAAAAACTGAGCTGTATAATTTCTTAAGAGAAAATAGGAAAACAGTCTTTGTTAACATTGAAGACCCTATTCAAGTTGAAAAATCGACAGGTATAAAAGTCATCCGTTTTGGTCAAAACCCTACAGCTGATGTTCAAATCAAACAACAGGAAAGTAAAGGCTCCGGACTTGATGTGACCTATAAAGGAGTTTCCATTCACAGTAACCTTACAGGGACATATAACTTCCCGAATATCGCTGCTGCAATTGCTATTGCTGACCATTTTGGTGTGACACCGGAGCAGATTAAATCAGGCTTAGAGAACTATTTCCCAACCAACAACCGCTCACAGGTAACCAAGACAGAGAACAACACCCTAATTGTTGACACGTACAATGCCAACCCGAGTAGCATGGAGGCAGCATTGAAAAACATGGCCACCTATTCAGGCGAGCACAAATGGGTGGTTCTTGGTGATATGTTTGAACTCGGTGAATTTGAAAAGGAAGAACACCAGCGTATTGCAAATTTGGCTCTGGCTCAAAACTTCGAGAAAGTTATCCTGGTAGGAAAGGCATTTGCAGCCTGTACCACCACTGACTCTATTCAATTTGAAGCAACTTCTGATTTACTTGTTTGGCTCGAATCAAACCCTGTTAAAGGAAAAACCATATTGCTAAAGGGTAGCCGAGGAATGGCTATTGAAAGAGCCCTTCCACTACTATAAAACGAAAAAGCCCTGCATTTCTGCAGGGCTTTGTTTTATCCATTTCTGAGGAATTAATCTCTCAAAATATCTCTTGAGATTACGATTTTTTGAATTTCAGAAGTTCCTTCATAAATCTGAGTAATCTTAGCATCGCGCATCAAACGCTCCACGTGGTATTCTTTTACAAAACCATATCCACCGTGAATTTGAACTGCCTCAACAGTGGTTTTCATTGCAACTGAAGAAGCGAATAATTTAGCTTGAGCTCCAGCTCTGTCGAAGTTTTGTCCATTATCTTTCATCCAAGCCGCTTTGATACAAAGCAATCTTGCAGCTTCAATTTCAGTAGCCATATCAGCTAGCTTAAAAGCGATTGCCTGATGCTTTCCAATTTCTTTACCAAAAGTCTTACGCTCTTTAGAGTACTTTAATGCCAATTCATAAGCACCAGAAGCAATACCCAAAGCCTGAGAAGCAATACCCACACGGCCGCCACTCAATACTTTCATAGCAAATTTAAAACCGAAGCCTTCTTCACCAATTCTATTTTCTTTAGGGACCTTTACATCCTGGAACATCAAAGAATGTGTATCACTTCCGCGGATTCCTAGCTTATCTTCCTTTTTACCAACTACAAAACCCTCCTGCCCTTTCTCTACGATAAGGCAGTTGATACCTTTGTGACCGGCCTCCACATCAGTTTGGGCCATCACCAAATAAACGGAAGCAGTACTACCATTGGTAATCCAGTTTTTGGTTCCGTTCAACAAATAATGGTCTCCTTTGTCTATTGCAGTAGTTTTTTGAGATGTAGCATCAGAACCAGCCTCAGGCTCGCTCAAGCAAAATGCTCCAATAATCTGACCTGAAGCTAATGGCTTCAAGTACTTTTCTTTTTGTTCTTCAGTACCAAACTTCTCAAGTCCCCAGCATACAAGACTGTTGTTTACAGACATTACTACAGATGCAGAAGCGTCAACTTTCGAAATTTCCTCCATCGCCAATACATAAGAAATAGTGTCCAATCCACTACCACCATATTTTGGGTCAACCATCATTCCTAAAAATCCAAGCTCACCCATTTGCTTTATTTGCTCGGCTGGAAACCTTTGCTCATTATCTCTTTCGATTACTCCTGGCAAAAGCTCATTTTGGGCAAAATCCCTAGCGGCCTTTTGGATCATCAAGTGCTCTTCTGTCAACTCAAATTTCATCTGTCTATAATTATATTAATCAATGATGGTTAATTGCAATAATCCCAATAATTTCGCCTAAGCTAAAATTAACAGCGGGTGTTTATTGTGTTCATTCTCACTAAAACCTGATTTACTCGATTTTAGAAGGAGTGCAAATGTAATGTTTACACCTTAAAAATGGTAACAAAACCAATGAAGGCTATAGGATTAATGAGTGGCACGTCACTAGATGGGCTAGATATTTGCCTCTGTGACTTTACTGAGAAAGACGGCATTTGGGCATTTTCTATATTAAAAGCCGAAACCATACCCTATAATCCGCAGTGGCAAGAACGACTAACCTATAATGGTAGCCTTTCGGCAAATGAACTCCTGGCTCTTGATCATGACTACGGCATTTTATTAGGCAATATGCTTCAGGGCTTTCTTCAAAAAAATAATATTGACGCAAAGTCTTTGAGCTTAATTTCCAGCCACGGGCACACGTATTATCATCGCCCTGAGCAAGGCTTTACCTTTCAGCTAGGTAATGGCCCTGAGCTTTTTTCCAAATTTCAGATTCCGGTGGTATGTGACTTCAGAAGACAAGATGTGGCCATGGGCGGTCAAGGCGCTCCATTGGTGCCTATTGGCGATCAATTGCTTTTTCATAAAAATGCAGCCTGTTTGAATTTCGGTGGCTTTGCCAATATTTCTTTTGCTGAAAACGAAAGCCGAACAGCTTTTGATATTTGCCCGGTAAATTTTGTGCTAAACGATTTAGCCAAAGAATTGGGCTATGATTACGACTATCAAGGATTACTGGCTTCTAAAGGAAAGGTGGATATGGAGTTGCTCAAAAAACTAAATGATCTCCCTTTTTATAAAATGAAACACCCCAAATCTCTCGGTGCAGAGTGGGTGAATGAAAATGTGTTTCCGCTAATTGAAAATTCAGGTTTGGGGATTTTTGAAAAACTCCGAACAATGACTGAGCATGTGGCTATTCAGGTAACTGATATCCTAAACCGCTATCAGATTAAAAACTGTATGATAACTGGAGGCGGTGCTTACAATGCTCACCTTATCCAATTAATAAGGAGTAAAACCAATTGCCTGATTCACATTCCTGAAAAGGAAATAGTAGAATATAAAGAAGCCGTGATTTTTGCCTTTATGGGCGTACTACGCTGGCAGAAAAAAAATAATGTGATTGGCACCGTTACGGGCGCTCCTCACTCACATAGCTCAGGAATTATCTACTCCTAATTGGGCTTGCATTAAATTACTGTAACCAAGACCCCTCCCACTTCAAGGTTTTATTACATTTGCGCGCAATAAAATTATACCATGAAGGATTTACTAAAGATATACGAAAGCAAGGCGCCAGAAATCGTTTTTCACTGGCATGATAGTGAAACCATCGCTGAAGGATGGGTAGTAATAAATTCATTGAGAGGCGGTGCTGCCGGTGGCGGTACTCGTATGCGTGAAGGTCTTAATGAGCATGAAGTGCTTTCATTGGCCAAAACCATGGAAATTAAATTTACAGTTGCAGGCCCTGCAATTGGTGGTGCAAAATCAGGTATCAACTTCAACCCAAATGACCCTCGTAAGGATGGTGTTTTGGAAAGATGGTATAAAGCTGTAAAGCCTCTACTTAAAACATATTACGGCACAGGTGGTGACTTGAACGTGGATGAAATTCACGAAGTAATTCCTGTAACCAGAGAGCTTGGAATAGAGCATCCTCAAGAAGGTGTTTTGGTGGGTCACTTTGCTCCAAATGACGCTGACAAAGCCAAAAAAATAAAGCAACTTCAGGAAGGAGTTTTATATCCTGTAACCAAGGAAAACCTTACTCCTAAGCCAGAAAAAAATTATACGGTAGCCGATATGATTACCGGTTACGGAACTGCTGAATCGGTTCGTCACTTTTATAATATTTATGGTGGTGACCTTGCCGGAAAGCGTGTGATTATTCAAGGTTGGGGAAATGTAGCCGCTGCTGCTGCCTTTTACCTTGCTCAAAATGGCGCCAAAGTAGTTGGAATCATTGACCGTGTTGGTGGTCTTATCAACGAAAACGGTTTTTCTTATCAAGAAATCACAGATTTGTTCAATGCCAAAAATGGCAACTTCTTAGTAGCTGATAATTTGATTCCTTTTGACGAAATCAACGAACGCATTTGGACAGTAGGTGCGGAAATCTTTATCCCTGCTGCTGCTTCACGTTTGGTAAGCAAAGACCACTTGGACAAAATGATTGACAACGGTCTTGAAGTAATTTCTTCAGGTGCCAATGTACCATTTGCTGACAATGAAATTTTCTACGGTCCTATTTCAGAATATGCTGACCAGAAAGTAACCTGCATCCCTGACTTTATCTCTAACTGCGGTATGGCCCGTGTATTTGGCTACCTAATGGGAGATGATGTAACTCTTAGCGATGAAGCAATCTTTGACGATAGCTCAGATACTATTAAGGATGCCCTTCAAAAATGTTTTGACAAAAGCTCTGACAAGAAGTTTTTGACCAAAACAGCTTATGAAATTGCTTTAAAACAACTTATCTAATTTAACTTTTCAATCCTCGGCCCCATGTATATTTTAATGGTAGTAATTTTTGTGCTCGGTTATGCAGCTATTGCAATGGAGCATACTATTCGTATTGATAAAGCTGCATCTGCACTTATAACAGGTGTTCTTTGCTGGACCGTATATGTACTTGGGGCCCAGGGTATCGTTGACTTTGACAGTATACCAGCGTATATTTCAGAAATATTCTTCCATAACCCCGGTCATAGTGGGGCTCCTACTATTGCTGAGCAATCGGAGATTATTACCCATTATGTTACCGAATTTCAAATTTTAGAGCATCTGGGTGAAATAGCTTCCATCCTGTTTTTCCTTTTGGGCGCTATGACCATAGTGGAGCTTATTGACAGCCACGAAGGTTTTGCTGTAATTACAGATCGTATTCGCACCACAAACAAGCGCAAGCTAATGTGGATCGTGGGTATTCTTACTTTCTTCTTTTCTGCCGCATTGGATAACCTTACAACTTCTATTGTAATGATTTCGCTATTGCGAAAACTGATAGAAGACAAAGAGGACCGTTGGCTTTTTGCCGGTTTGGTAATTATTGCAGCCAACGCTGGTGGTGCCTGGTCTCCTATTGGAGACGTTACCACAACCATGCTTTGGATTGGCTCTCAGGTTACCGCAGGCGCCATTATCATTAAGCTTATACTACCAAGCTTGGTGTGTTTGGCTATTCCGCTTTTAGTGGTTTCTATGCGTACCAAAGGAAATGTAAAGCGCCCCATGAAATCTGAAGGACTGGAACACTATACCAATCCTACCACCCCAAAGGAGCGTAACATTGTGTTTGGAGCTGGTGTAGCCGGATTGCTATTTGTGCCTGTATTTAAAACCTACACACACCTCCCTCCTTTTATGGGAATGATGCTGAGCTTAGGTGTACTTTGGGTAATCACCGAAGTGCTTCACCGCAGTAAAAACAAAGAGGCAAAGTATAACCTTAGCGTAATTGGTGTACTTCAAAAAGTAGATACCGCCAGTGTACTTTTCTTCTTAGGAATCCTTTTGGCAGTAGCTAGTTTGCAATCTGCGGGCCAACTACAAACTATGGCTGGATTTCTTGATGAAAGCATAGGTACATCTAACGAAAGTGGAATTTACATCATCAGTATGGTAATTGGTTTATTATCTGCCATTGTGGATAACGTGCCTTTGGTGGCCGCTGCAATCGGTATGTATGACATCAATCCTGAGGTAGGTCACTTCTTTTCACAAGATGGTTTGTTCTGGGAATTTTTGGCTTACTGTGCTGGTACCGGAGGTAGCGCATTAATCATCGGTTCTGCGGCTGGTGTAGCTGTAATGGGCCTTGAGGGCATTCCATTTGGATGGTATCTTAAACGTATTTCATTACTTGCCATCATAGGTTATTTTGCAGGAGCGTTTGCCTACATCATTCAGGAAAGCATATTTCATCTGTAAACTATCGATTGTTAATTTTTCTTTCGGCAACTATAATCTAGGCTTGTGTAGTCCGTTATCTTTGGAGGTAAATAATAGCACCTTCAATGTACACACCTTTTTTACAGATATCAGTGCCTGACACGGCCACTGCTGCTGGAGATGAACTTCCGGTAGAGAAAACATTAAGCATTTGGGAACTGATAACCAGCGGAGGACCTGGCGGTATACTCATTATGAGTGTGCTTTTTATCCTTTCCATAATTGCTGTTTACATCTTTATTGAGCGATTTAATTCCATTAAAAAAGCCAATAAAATAGATGTCAATTTCATTAACAACATCAAAGACCACGTAAGTCAAGGGCGCTTAGATGCGGCTAAGGCTTTATGCCAAAGTCAGGACACTCCCGTGGCGCGTATGATTCAAAAAGGTATTTCCCGTATCGGAAAACCTTTGAAGGATATTACCTCAGCTATTGAAAACACTGGCAAGCTTGAAATCAGCCGTCTTGAAAAAAACCTGGCTGCCTTAGCTACCATTGCCGGTGCCGCTCCAATGATTGGTTTCTTGGGTACCGTTATCGGGATGATTTTAGCCTTTCACGAAATGGCTGCTGCTGGTGGTCAGATTGACATCGAAATGCTTGCCGAAGGTATCTATACCGCAATGACTACAACTGTAGCCGGACTTGCAGTGGGCATTGTTGCCTATATCGGTTACAACGTATTGGTAGCTCGTGTAGACAAGGTGGTTTATAATATGGAAGCCAATACTGTAGAGTTTTTGGATCTATTACACGAACCTGCTTAAGATGAATTTAAAACGTAGAAATAGAGTTAGCGCAGAATTCAGCATGTCCAGTATGACGGACATTGTGTTTCTGTTGCTAATATTCTTTATGATCGCCTCCACCTTGGTTACAAGTTCTGCTTTGGATTTGCAGCTACCTAGCAGCAAAGTACAAACTGTAAAACGCCAGGATGTAACGGTAAATATTTCACCTGATTTACGCATTTCTGTAGGAAAAGATATAGTGAGCGAAGCAGAGCTGGAGAGTGCTATTTTAGCTAAAGCCAATAATGACCCGGAGGCCGTGGTAATGCTTAGAGCCGACAAATCTGTACCTTATGAAAAAGTGGTAATGGTGATGGACATAGCTTATCGCAATAAGCTAAAAATGATTGCCGCCACAAACCCCAAGTAGTATGTTTAAAGAAATTTGGAACGATAAAGACCGAAGGAAAGGGCTGATTGGCTCCATAACTTTCCATGCCATATTGTTGCTATTGTTCCTTTTTGTGGGATTGAAGTACTACGAACCAAAGCCCGAGGATGGTATCGTTATCAACTTTGGGAACTCTGAAACCGGGATGGGCGATCAAGCGGATGGCGCACAGCAAACCGTAGTGGAAACTACGCCAGAAGAAACCACTCCTGAACCTGTGGAATCTCCAAGTGATGCTGTAGAGCCCACTCAAACACAAGATGTGGTGGATGCTCCTGCCGTTGAAACTAAAAAAGCTGAAAAGCCCAAAAAGGTAGAAGAACCAAAACCTGTAGAACCAGAAAAGCCAAAGCCTAGTAGCGAACTGGAAAAAATGCTGGAAAGCGTAAAGAGCTCTAAGGCGGGTGGCGAAGGAGAAAAGAAAGGTGAAGGCGACCAAGGCGCTGCTGATGGTGACCCCAACAGCAAAAGCAGAACTGGAGGAAGCACTGGAGGTGGCGGAACTGGAGGGACAGGAAACTATATGCTGGGAGGCCGACAAGCCCTAAATAAACCAAAGCCTGAGTACCCTTGTACCGAAGAAGGTCGTGTGGTAGTGAAGATTTACGTGGATCAAAACGGTAAAGTTACCAACGCCATACCTGGCGAAAGAGTACCTGGCGGATCAGCTACCACCACTACAAGTAGCTGCTTGTTTGACAAAGCTAAAGCTGCAGCTATGCGCACTACCTGGCAGCCAGATGGCGATGCACCAAATCCACAAATAGGTTACATCGTTTACAACTTCCAAAAGCGATAAATCATGACGTATCAGGAGTGGCTCGATTGGCTCTTCACGCAGCTGCCCATGTACCAACGCGTTGGTGGAGCAGCTTATAAAGCTGACCTCAGCAATACCCACAAACTGATGCATTTGCTGGATCATCCAGAAAATAAGTTCAAAAGTGTGCATGTGGCGGGTACCAATGGCAAGGGTTCTACTTCGCACATGCTTGCTGCTATATTTCAAAAAGCAGGTTACAAAACAGGCCTTTATACCTCTCCTCACTTAAAGGATTTTAGAGAACGTATTCGCATTAATGGCGAAATGATCCCCGAAAAGGATGTAGTAAGCTTTGTAGCAAATCACAAAACCAAATTTGAAAGTGTTGGTCTTTCCTTTTTTGAAATGACCGTGGGCATGGCGTTCCAATATTTTGCTGATAAAAAAGTAGACATTGCCATAGTAGAAGTAGGCATGGGTGGTCGCCTTGATAGCACCAATGTAGTTTCTCCTGAACTCAGTATTATCACCAACATCAGTTTAGATCACACCCAGTTTTTGGGAAATAACTTGGCAAGCATAGCCGGTGAAAAAGGAGGAATCATAAAGGAAAACACTCCAGTGGTAATTGGAGAACACCACCCTGAAACCGACCCTGTTTTCACCAAATTAGCTGGGGCTAAAAATGCTCCACTCTCTTTTGCGGAAGATATTATTCCGATGCGTGAATTGGATGAACTGGACTTAAAGGGCATTTACCAAAAGAAAAATATTCGCACCGTTTTGGCAGCGGTTCAGCAGCTGGAAGAGAAAGGATATCTACTTGAGAACACTCTAAAAGAAGCTTTGCTCAATGCAAGCAAACTTACCGGCCTCCGCGGACGATGGGAAACATTAAGCACCAGCCCTCGCATAATTTGTGATACGGGCCATAATGAAGCTGGCGTAAAACTTATCATGGAGCAACTCGCCAAAGAGCCATTTGAGAACCTACACATCGTTTGGGGAATGGTTGGAGATAAAGACATTACTAGCGTTCTCAAATTATTGCCAAAAGACGCAACTTACTATTGGTGCAAACCAAGTATCCCTCGTGGCAAAAATGCTGAAGAACTAAAACAAGATTCTTTGGTCATTGGACTAAAAGGCGAAGTTTATAATTCCCCAAGCTCCGCTTTGGGAGCTAGTAAAAATGCAGCTTCAGCTAATGATTTAATCTTTGTGGGCGGAAGCACCTTTGTGGTTGCCGATGTTCTTTAGAGTTTCTGTACCAAGCGCGTTTGCTGCAAACCATCGGACTTCACTTCCAGCAAGTACATACCTTTTGAAAGTTTAGAAATATCAATCTCCGTTTTATACGATTGAGGAATTACGGATTTCAGCTCCCGGCCTTGAATATCAAAAAGGGTGATTAGCTCTGGAGTTTCTCCCTCTTCAAGCTCTACGGTAATTTTATCCTTGGTGGGATTTGGATAAACTGAGAAGGTATTTGAATTTAAAGTTTCAAGTAGTCCTGTAAATTGACAATCTCCCGCAATAAGAACCCCGTTATCTGAATCCGGGAATTCAATTCCGCAATAGTTTATCAGGGTATTTCCGTCTGTTCCCTTTTTCAATGTGATTAGAAGTGTGTCATTAGCCATAACAGGTCTATGCAACTTTACCCAGATAGAGTCGAATGTTAGGTCTGGTTTAATGTTGTAGAAACCAGCTTCAATTACTGGATATGGTATTGAATCATTACCAACAACCCTGAATTCTGAACCACTTTGTGTTAGTGAGCTAGTAGAAAAGTTATTTAGTCTCAATGAGATAACAGAGTCATTACAGAATATTTTTTTGATGGTATCAATAGTATTTACACCTCCAAAGGCTGTGCTCACCATTCCCATAGGTGCTGCGGACTCTACATAGTAGGTTACCTCCCGCATTGCGGATCCGACCTGAAACCATCCCCAAGCCGGATCTAGTCTATACTCAACAGCTTCCACTACCACTGAATATATTCCTGCTTGTGTAAAAATCATTCCAGAGCCAAACAGTGACTGCGATGGCAAGGGTTGGCCAGAACTAAAACCGTTTGCATAAGTTGCGTTAACTCCATTGGAATCCTTAGCTGAAACCAGCCGGAACCAAACCGAATCATTATTTGGATCCACCGCATACATTCCCGTATTCCATACTGGGGAGTTCATGTAAAATTTAAACCTTGGATAACTATAAAACTGTGGAGATGTGTTAGGTCCAAAGGTTGTATTAAGCTTTGCATCAAGGTAAAAAGCTGTATTTTCTGAATTCACTAAATTGTCAATTAAACTGTCCCTACAGCACTGTTGGTAAGAAAACACATAGTCAGTACACCCTCCAGGAAGTGCTACAGTATCTCTGTAATAAAATGCCAAAAGAGGGATACTGTCGGATGTTAAGCTATCTCCACAGTTTACACCGGAAGCAAACCACACCCCACTCGACACGGTATGAAAACTTCCAGGAATGAAAGGTTTCATTGATAATGTATCGTTGCCAAAACAAGAAGATGTGAGGATTACCTCTACTGGTTGATTTGCCAAATTAGCACTGGCAGTTTGGTATAAAACCAAAGTGACCTCATAATCAGCAATGCCATTAACATATTTGTAACTAATCTCTCCACCCATCGGCCCTCCAGCTAGGGCTAATTGGTATGAAAACACAAATAAAATTATGGTCAGAAGGGATTGAAAATTGCGAGTCACCATCGGTTTAGTTTTTGAATTGAGCATTGAATTACCTTATTCAAACTCACTATTCCAACAGGCAATTTGTTAAAGCTCAGTTTAACAAATTATACGCCCCCCATAAATAAAAGATTTTAGGCTAACCTACATCTGAACAGTGTGTGACCAAGACCGATGTCATCAGTATCCTCATCTATAATAAGACCGGCAGCGTGCACCTGTTTTATCATATCGCGTGAGTGATACATACGGCTATTCCCATTGGCCATAACTGTAAAGTAAAGCGAAGTAGCATTAAGACTATACTCAGCTCCCTCAAAGCGTTGGCGATCCCAATAGGTTTCTAAAATATAAAGGCGCGTATCAGCCGTCATTGCTGCTGCTGCCCTTTTTAGTATACCAAGAATTTCCTCCTCAGAAAAGCAATCCAAACATTGGCTAATCCAAAATACATCAGCTCCTTTTGGAAAAGGTTGGTTGTCATCCAACAAGTCAATTTGATGTCCATGAATACGCTCACTCAACCCAGCTTCTTCAGCTTGTTTTTTTGCATCACGAAGTTGACCAGGTAAATCAAGAATGGTTACCTCCACATTAGGATCGTGCTGCACACAAAGACGCGCCCATCTTCCTGTATTACCACCTACATCATAAAGCTTGCGTGGCGGATTTTTAAACACCATTTCAAGCAAAGTAGGAAAGGCATTGTCTGAATAAAAATGATCAAAGGCGAACCAACTTTTACGAACTTGTTCTGGCAGTTCGGCTAGGCCTTTATAAATATTCTCCCATTCACCCAATACTTTTAGACCCGCTGGCTTTACTTCTCTAATAGCTTCTTCCAAATAATATGAACCTTCGTAGCACACATCCTGTACAAAGTCCATATTCACTTCTGTCATTTTATCATTAAGTAAAAAGTACCCGGTTTTTAACAGCCAAAAGTGTTCGTTCTCTTCACGAACTACTTTCATGCTAGCCGCCATATCCAACAATACTTTTACTCCATATTTAGAAATACCAGTCTTCTTACTAATATCATCAGCAGAAATACCTTCTTTACGAGAATCAGCTACAGCTTTAAGAATTCCAGTATTTCTAATGGTCATAGCACATTGAAATGTAATTGGACCGAAAGCTATCTTTTGAGCTTCATACTTTGCTTCAACCGCTGAAATATCTTGACTAAGGGTATCTTTCATCTTTATTTAAATGGATGTATGTCTAAAACTGCTGCTCACCAATGTGACGTTTGATTCTAAATCAACAGCGGCTAAAATAGCCAAAGATTCGAATTACCCACAGAATGTTTTCGCCATATATCTGGATACTTTCACCGAAAGTATAGAGCAAAAAAAAAGCCTCATCATGACGATGAGGCTTTCCCTTGAGAAGTGGGAGCTGAGGGATTCGAACCCCCGACCCCCTCGGTGTAAACGAGATGCTCTGAACCAACTGAGCTAAGCTCCCTTCCCTTATTTTTGGGACGGCAAATATAGAGCCTTTTTCTAATTCCCAAAACATCTGATGAAAAAAATCAAACTTTTTTTATTCCATCATGTTTCCCTGATTAAAATTCACGTCCTATCTTCGCATTCTATCTCAATAATAATCAATGTTTTTACCTTGGATATACCTTCAAAATTTGACAACTCTATTTTAGAAAAAAAATTTTCCAATTGTTCTGTTTGCAATAGCGACCTCACCTCTTTTGACCAAGAGTACTTGATTGAGAAAGCCTACAAACGTTTTCCGGACAACCTTGGTGAAGAACTGTTGTTTGAAATTGCTGTTTGTTTTGATTGTGCAGGAAGAATGAAAGGTGAACTTTCAAAAGAATCGCTCGAAAACATAAGCACATTCTTTCAGGAAAAGAGCTTTGAACAAAAGCAAGCCAATCCAAACCCCGACCCATCAATACTTTTGAACCAATGCCTACTAAGTGGTAAGAACCTGGGCGATATGCAAGAGTATCAAGTTTACGCACACTGCCGTGGAGGTCAATTAGCCGACCCTCACAGCTATTACATGTTGAGTGATAAAATCATTGAAGAAATTCAAGGATTACTTTCCGATCACACAAGGGATCAACTCCAAAAGTTTAGTGACGATAATATTGGAATGCCACCTGAACTGAAGAAGTTATTTAGCAATGGTGACCTAATTATTCTTTAAAAAGTAAGCGCTAAACCATTCACCCATTTTACCGTAAGGTTGGGAATATCCGGATCCTGTACTGGAAAAGCATCATAGGTCATATTTAAAGTGCTTACGAAAAATAACTTTTTGATGATACCTAGTTTCAATTGTGTTTGAATTGAGGTTCTAAAGTCCTCCCAATAATCTATTCGAGGCTGATAATAGATTGTGGTGGACCATTGCAACCTATCCTTCTTTGCTAAATATGCTGACAAATACGCACTAAATCGCGGATCATGCCTTTCAATGTTATTATCCAATTCGTTTTCATACTCATACAAAATCAAGGTTCCCAAGTAGCCTTTTCTACTTGGTTTTTCGAAGAGTGTAAATCGAGTACCCCCTCCTGAAAGAACTCGGTCACGAATTCTTAATGGTCGATTTTGTTGATACTGAGCCAAAGCTTCATAGGTAAGCCATCCATTTTGCTGATAGCCGTAGCGAGCATGAAAAAGTAAATTTTGCTCCAACTTTTCATCTGCCGCAATAGAAACATCCCAAGTATTAAGAAACAACCATGTGCTTTTATCCTGTTTGTATTGAGCTGTAAAATTGTTATTAAGTTCAAAAAGCTCCTTTGTATTCTTTGTATAGGTAACATTAAAATTTTCTACACCATACCAGCCATTACTATCGGCAGCACTGCGCAAAGATTCTATATTTACAATTTGAGAATAAAGAGGAACTGAACAGAAAAAGAGTAAAGTGAAGACAACAATACGTTTCAACATGCAATCGTTTATTTTTAAGAATGGTGCAAAAATAAAAAGCCCCGAAAAAATCGGGGCTTAATAAACCTAAAAGGTCAAGTCATGAAACATTTGAAAACTCTACTCTGTGTCAAATATAAAGTAAAAAGTTCTCATAAAACAAATAATTATTAATCTTTATTTACAGGTACTTACAATTTTTAATGTCGAAAAAGTTACAATCCATGAACATTATAACCACAACAATCTTGAAATCAATACAAAGCGTTTTACTTGGAGCCATTATTTTTCTTTCAGCCTCCACAAAATCTTTTGCTCAAAGCGAAGAACTGAAACAAAAAGTAAGCGCCTTTAAAAGTGATCTGGAATCCTATGAAATGAAATACCTCAACATAAGCGACCGTGATTTGGGGAGTATAGAAGAAACCGGATATGTCTGGAAGGATGAGTTTATGCTAAAGTCAAAAGAGAAGGAAGAAAACAACATTGGGAATAAGAGCTACGCCAAGTATTACTTCTCCATCTTTTCCTACGAAACCATAGAAGATCGTCAATATGGACTAAAAGACTGGATGGGCGATTTTATAAACAGCGAAACTTTGCGCCCAGGTCGTGATATGCGTACTTATCCTGAGGCAACCCCCACTATTATTCTTATCAATGATTTGGAAATTATTACGTGTAACTACAAATGCAGCGATTTTTCAGATGATGGTTTTGACAATTGGAAAGATATGCTCCTAAAGTACTTTGGCGAGGACAATACGATGGTAATTGAAATAATGTGCGATGGTCCATTAAAGTGGACGAAAAACGCACCAGACCCTAAAGATAGGAGGAAGATGATTTAACCCATCCAGCCTTCTCTATCCAAACTACGATATTGAATGGCTTCTGCTAAATGGCCCGTTTCTATTTTTTCGCTGCTTTCCAAATCAGCAATAGTGCGGGCCACTTTTAATATTCGATCATACGCACGAGCAGAAAGATTTAGCTTATCAATAGCGTGGCGCAATAAATCCTGACCGTCCTTTTCTATCCTGCATACTTCTCGTAAATGGCGTGTTTGCATTTGAGCATTATTGTAAATGCCTTCTGTTTCTTTAAATCGTTCGTTCTGAATTTCGCGTGCCACCACTACCCTTCTTCGTATATCCGCACTCTTTTCCTCTTTCCTTTCAGAAGACATTTCATCAAAACTCACTGGGGTAACTTCTACATGTAAATCAATTCGGTCTAAAAGTGGCCCTGAAATTTTGTTGAGATACTTCTGCACGATACCGGGCGAGCAAACGCATTCTTTGCTTGGATGATTAAAATATCCACACGGACAGGGGTTCATGGAAGCTACCAGCATAAAAGAGGCAGGGTAATCAACCGAAAAGCGCGCGCGGCTTATATTTACCTTTCTGTCCTCCATAGGTTGACGCATTACTTCCAGTACCGTCCGTTGAAATTCCGGCAACTCATCCAAAAACAAAATACCGTGATGTGCCAATGAAATCTCTCCCGGCTGTGGAAAACTTCCGCCTCCAACAAGGGCTACATTCGAAATAGAGTGATGCGGACTTCGAAAAGGTCTCTGCGCTACCAAACTTGCATTATTACCCAACTTACCCGCTACCGAATGAATTTTGGTGGTTTCCAAAGCTTCATTCAAAGTCATGGGCGGAAGAATGGTAGGCATACGTTTGGCTAGCATTGTTTTTCCTGCTCCTGGAGGCCCAATCAAGATTACATTATGTCCACCAGCTGCCGCGATCTCTAGAGCGCGTTTTATGTTTTCTTGTCCTTTTACTTCACTAAAATCAAATGCTGGATTTTCTAAATGTTGACGAAACTCTTCCCTTGTATTTACAATAGTTGGCGTAATGTTTTTTTCTCCCGAAAGGAAACCAACCACATCAGAAATACTATCCACACCATACACTTCAAGGTCATTTACAATGGCTGCTTCGCGTGCATTTTCTGTAGGAAGAATGAATCCTTTAAAACCTTCTGCTCTAGCCTGGATAGCAATTGGTAAAGCGCCCTTAA
This sequence comes from Owenweeksia hongkongensis DSM 17368, assembly GCF_000236705.1. Lineage (NCBI taxonomy): Bacteria > Pseudomonadati > Bacteroidota > Flavobacteriia > Flavobacteriales > Owenweeksiaceae > Owenweeksia > Owenweeksia hongkongensis. The sequence continues at coordinate 1,946,962 of NC_016599.1, forward strand.
TCGGCTGAACTGTTCCGTCCAAAGACATTTCCCCCATTATTATATAATCACCAATGTTGGGCATTTCGTGCTGACCAGAAGCTGACAATATTCCTAAGGCAATAGGTAAGTCATAAGCTGAACCTTCTTTTCGAATATCGGCCGGAGCCATGTTGATGGTAATCTTTTTACCTGGCCATTTATACCCTCGGTTTTTGAGAGCGGCAGTTATACGATGTTGGCTTTCCTTTACTGCGCTATCAGGCAGCCCCACCAAGTGGAAATTTATTCCGGTATCAATATTTACTTCTATGGTAATTGTGGTGGCATCTACACCAAAAACTGCGCTGCCAAAGGTTTTTACAAGCATTAGTTGAGGAGTTTGTTCTTTGAAAAATACCACTTTTAAATTAAACAATTCAACTTATAAACATCACCCAAATCCCACATCGTATTGGTTATATTTGCCTTTCTTAAGATTTAGAATAAAAACATTTAGATATGAGCGATGATAAAGGCGCAAAACTGAAAGCGCTACAACTTACCATGGACAAGATGGACAAAACCTATGGTAAAGGTGCGGTGATGCGAATGGGTGACAGCCCTGTAGTTTCTGTTGAATCTATTTCTTCTGGTTCATTAGGCCTGGATGTAGCCTTGGGCATTGCGGGTTATCCAAAAGGGAGAGTGGTTGAAATTTATGGCCCTGAATCTTCTGGTAAAACCACACTTACGCTTCACGCTATAGCTGAAACACAAAAGAAAGGTGGCATTGCCGCTTTTATAGATGCCGAGCATGCTTTTGACCGTACTTATGCTGAAAACCTTGGCATCAACACCGAAGAGCTAATTATTTCTCAGCCTGATAATGGTGAGCAAGCTTTGGAAATTGCTGACAACCTTATTCGCTCAGGCGCGATAGACCTTATCGTAATTGACTCGGTAGCTGCACTTACACCAAAAGCAGAAATTGAAGGTGAAATGGGCGATAGCAAAATGGGACTTCAGGCTAGGTTGATGTCGCAGGCTCTGCGTAAACTCACTTCTACTATTAGCAAAACTAATTGCTGCTGCATTTTCATCAACCAGCTTAGAGAAAAAATTGGGGTGATGTTTGGAAACCCAGAAACTACCACCGGTGGTAATGCACTTAAATTTTACGCTTCGGTTCGTTTAGATATAAGACGTGCATCGCAGATAAAAGATAATGACGGAGTAATTGGAAACCGCACCCGTGTAAAAGTGGTGAAAAACAAAGTTGCTCCTCCATTTAAGCAAGCTGAGTTCGACATTATGTACGGACAAGGAATCAGCAAGGTGGGTGAAATAATTGACCTTGGTGTAGATCATGAAATCGTAAAGAAATCAGGTTCTTGGTTTAGCTATGGAGACACTAAGCTTGGCCAAGGACGTGATGCTGTAAAGCAACTTTTACTTGACAACCCGGAGCTGGCTGATGAGATTGAAGGCCTTATCAGAGAAGCTATCAAAAAGTAGATTGAAATACCTTATCAAAAAGTCCGCTTATTTACAGCGGACTTTTTTAGTTTTGACACCTATGAAAAATATCCTTTTTGCCCTTTTTACCACTTTGTTTTTGGCTAGCTGCCAAAATACTCCAACGGAAGATTCTACAAATGATAGCTCTGACCAGAAAAATGTAGCCACTCCCCCTGCATCGTCACTTGATTCTATCAATGAATTACTTTCTAATGATGAACTAAACGCAAAAAAATTGGCGCTTAGAGCAAAAGTATATTTGAGAGCTAACAACGTAAATGCAGCTCGCATAGATATTGGCAAAGCCTATGTAATAGATAGCAACTTGGCAGTAGTGTATGAAGCTAGGGGCGAAATGAGCTACTTACTAAATAAAGGTCGTGCTGCACAAAAGGATTGGGAAAAGTGTATTAAGATTGATCCAAAAAATTCCAACTGCTTGCTGAGTTTAACGGAACTCTATATTACTGTTCAGGAATATGAAAAGGCATTGAAAATGGTAAATCGCCAACTTGAAATTGACGATAAAGATCCTCAGGCCTACTTTATGAAAGGTATTATCATTCGCGATTTTAAGCAGGACACAGGTCTGGCCTTACAGTATTTTCAGAATGCAGTGGACCTTAAGCAGGATTATATTGAAGCTTTGGATATGCTTGGTGTAACTCTAGCCAACCGTGGTGACACCCTAGCTCCGTTTTATTATAAAAGGATACTTGATCAGCAACCACAACGATGGGATGTTTACTATAAGCTGGGAGCGTATTATATGAATAAGAATGAGGAGAACCGCGCTTTGGAAGCATTCACCAAGGCTACCCAAATAAATCCTGCTGATGCTGAAAGCTACTACAGCATGGGCTACATTCACCTAACGCTAAGACAATTTGCCAAGGCAAGAGATTTGTTTACACAATCCATTAATGCAAGGGAAAGAAACTACAAAGCCTACTACGGTAGAGGCTATTCTCATGAAATGCTGGGCGATATTATCAATGCTAAAAAAGACTATCAACGAGCCATCAAAGCACTACCTCAGTACACACCTGCCGTAGAGGCTTTAGAAAGAATAAGCAAATAAATAGTGAGGCAAATACCACCTGAAAATATTTGGAATCAAGATGCTCAAAAATCCTTTTTCTCTTTACTAAAAACTAAAGCAGGACATGAGCAAGGCGAGTTTATTCTAGCTAAAGCTGAGGAGTTAACAAAGTATGGCAATAGTGCTAATCACGATTTGCTTAAAGGTGCAGAATCGCTGATGAATATGTACACACTGAAGTATCATAACCCTAAAGACTCCACCAAGGCAAAAGAATTGCTTGCCACTATTTACCACAAGCTTGGCGAAACAGAAAAGGCTAATCGTTTTCTGAAGTAGTCACTTCTCGTTTTAGTTGAGGATAATCAGTAATAACGCCATCTACTCCCATTGCCCTTAGCTGAGATATTTCCTCTTTGGTGTTTACCGTCCAAGGGATAATCCGCATTCCCTTTTCATGGCAATAGTTTACCAGATCCTGATTTACCAAGGGAAAATAACAGCTGTATATTTCAGGTTCAAAGCCTAAATCTGAAATATGATCCTTTGCAGAAATATCATCTTCAACCAGCAAAGCCAATTTTATCTTGGGGTATTCTTTATGTAAAAACTGTAGAGGCCGTTTATCAAAACTCTGAATAACCGTGCGGCTTAGCACATCTTTATTTTTAAGTAACTCTACAAGCAAGCTCGCGTATTCCTCAATTTCCGGGTGGTACAGATTGTCCCACTCAGGGCGACTTTTTATTTCAATGTTATAATTTGGGGCTGGTAGTTTATTCGCTTTAGCATAAACCTCTGCCGTGTCTATCACATCTTCAAGCAAGGGTTTTACCGCAGGTATTTTCTTTTGATCTGGAAATTTAGAGTTTGGTAAGCTTCCACAATCCACATGACTTACATCTTCGTAAGTCCATTGGTAAATATTATTACCTACTCCCAAAGTATCCGGCAAACCACCATCTACAAAATTGACATTGCAAATCTCACGATTGAAAAACGGTTCATGAGAAACCACCAGCTTTTCATCACTGCTTACCACCACGTCCATCTCCAAGGTATTCATGCCTTCGTCCAATGCAAACAAAAAAGCGGGAATAGTATTTTCAGGAAATGCACCACGGGCACCACGATGGCCTTGCCATTCAAAATCAGAGCTAGAAGGCTCCGTAACTGGAGTACATGAATTGATCAAACTTAGTGTTCCAAGAAGCAAACACAGTTTCCTCATAGCTTACTTTGCGCTTCGTGTGGCTTTTTCAATCCAGTCCCACTCGTCCTTTCCAAGTGCTTCCAAAAAGTTCATTTGCCCAGCACCTTGAAGCCACTCACCACCATCTATGGTTACCACTTCACCATTCATATAAGAAGCAAAATCAGAAACCAAATAAGCCGCAAGATTGGCCAACTCCTGGCGCTCGCCAGTTCTCTTCATAGGTACCTCTGCCTCTAAGTCTAGTTTTTCAGAAATGTTGCCTGGCAGTAATCTGTCCCAAGCGCCTTTGGTAGGAAATGGCCCCGGAGCTATAGCATTAAAGCGAATGCCATACTTAGCCCACTCCACTGCCAGTGATTTGGTCATAGCCAAAACTCCAGCCTTGGCCATTGCCGATGGAACCACATATCCAGAACCAGTGGTAGCATAAGTTGTCACAATATTTAGGACGGTGGCTGTTTCTTGTTCCGAATTTATCCAATGTTTTCCAAAGGCCAATGTGCAGTTTTTGGTACCTTTTAACACGATGTCGATTACCGCATCAAAAGCTCCGGCCGAAAGTCTTTCTGTAGGGCTGATAAAGTTTCCGGCAGCATTATTCAAAAGCACATCTACCTGACCATACTTTTCGACTACAGCAGCATGAAAGGCTTTTACTTCTTCATAATTTCTTACATCACATGAAAATGGAAAAACTTCGCCTCCACTAGCTTCGGCCATCTCTTTTGCAGATTTTTCAATCACTTCCTGACGTCTTCCACAAATGGCCAATTTAGCGCCAAGCTGCAAAAAATATTCGCCCATAGAGCGCCCAAGCCCAGTGCCACCGCCTGTAATTACAATCACCTTTCCCGCTAGCGCATCTTCGCGCAGCATTCCTTCCATATATCGTTTTGTCATAACCTTTACTTTTGGCTAGGATTTTTAGTAATCCTGTTCTGAGCTTTGATAGCAAATGTATTCATTTGCACCATCCAATAATATTCCTGCAAATTATGCAAAAGACTGACATACGCTTCCCGCTTGCCGAAAAGATTGCACAATCTTTATCTATTCATGAAGATGACAGAGTAGATGACTATTTCTGGCTTCGTGATAGAGAAAATCCAAAAGTGGTCGAATATCTGAATGCCGAAAACACATTCCGCGAAAGCGAAATGAAAGACACTGAGGAACTTCAGGAAAATCTTTTTCAAGAAATAAAAGGACGTATAAAGCAGGATGATGCTTCGGTTCCTTACCATAAGAATGGATACTGGTATTATGTTCGATTTGAAGAGGGAAAAGAGCATGCAATCTATTGCCGTAAGAAGGGCCAGCTTAGCGCAGATGAGGAAATAATGATGGACGTAAATATAGAAGCCGCCAAGCATAGCTACTATCAGGTAGCAGGCATGAGCGTGAGTCCTGACAACAAATTATTGGCTTTTGGTGAGGACAAAGTGAGTCGTAGAATTTATACGCTTCGCTTTAAAAATCTGGAAACCGGAGAAATTTTGGAAGATGAAATCACCAACACCACTGGAGGTGCAGCTTGGGCTAATGACAATTCTACCATTTTTTACACTGCCAAAGACGAAACACTTCGCCCAAATAAAGTTTACAGACATAAGCTTGGCAGCAAAACCGATGATGTAGAAATTTATCACGAAGCAGATGAAACCTTTGTATGTGGGGCTTACCGCAGCAAATCGCAATCTTTCATTATGATTGCTTCCGGGAGCACTGTTTCTAATGAATATCGCTATTTGGATGCCAACAATCCTGAAGGTGAGTTTAAAATTATACAGCCGCGTGTCCGCGATTTAGAATATTCTGTGGCGCACTTTGGTGAATTTTGGTACATCCTTACCAATGCCGACAAAGCCACCAACTTTAAGTTGATGCGCGCTCCACTTGCCAAAACCACCAAGGAAAATTGGGAAGAGATAATTCCGCACCGCCCTAATGTGTATTTGGAAAACCTTGAAATATTTAAGGAATACCTAGTAACTGAAGAGCGCGAAAATGGCTTGACGCGAATTCGCATAAAGCGCTGGGATGGCAGCGATGAGCACTACATGGAATTTGACGAAGAAACCTACACCGCTGGCATTGGCAACAACCCTGAGTTTGACAGCCAAACATTGCGTTACGGCTATTCATCACTTACTACGCCTTCTTCCGTTATCGATTATGATATGGAGTTTAGAAAAAAGCAGGTGATGAAACAGCAGGAAGTAGTGGGCGGCCACAATCCTGAAGAATATCATGCGGAGCGCATTTGGGCTACAGCCGCAGATGGCACCAAAGTGCCGATGTCTTTAGTTTACAAAAAGAGCCTGAAAAAAGCTGAAGGCAACCCTACCCTTCTTTATGGATATGGATCTTACGGAATTACAGTAGACCCGGGTTTTAGTGCAACTCGACTTAGCCTTTTGGATAGAGGTTTTGTGTTTGTAATAGCGCACATACGTGGTGGACAATACCTAGGACGCCAGTGGTATGAAGACGGAAAAATGTTGAAAAAGAAAAACACTTTTACGGATTTTATCGCTTGCGCGGAAAAACTGATTGAAGATAAATACACGACTACCGAACACCTTTACGCGATGGGTGGAAGTGCTGGCGGCCTGCTAATGGGAGCCGTGATGAACATGCGCCCTGATCTTTTTAATGGAATGATTGCCGCAGTGCCTTTTGTAGATGTGGTAACCACCATGCTCGACACTTCTATTCCATTGACCACCGGAGAGTATGACGAATGGGGAAACCCTAATGATCGCGATTATTATGATTATATAAAGTCTTATTCGCCTTATGACAATGTGGAGGAGAAAGATTATCCCTCTCTATTAATTACCACCGGAATAAACGACTCACAGGTACAGTATTGGGAGCCTGCCAAATGGGTAGCTAAGCTCCGCACCAAAAAGACGGACAAAAACCCGCTGTACCTATACACCAATATGGACACCGGCCATAGCGGTGCTTCCGGCAGATTTGAAGCTTATAGAGAAACGGCTATGGAATATGCGTTTTTGTTGAAGTTGGAGGGGATTTTAAAATGACATCGATTACAATATTACATTAAAATATGTCGTGTAAAAGAGTGCATTTCTTTAACCATTAAGGAATGAAGAAACATGAAGCAAGTCTTAATAAACCTTAACTTCTTAATGGTTCTGTACAACCATGAAGTTACACAAAGACTTTATCCTTAGGTAGCTCCTAAGTAGCGTTCCAGCTAGCGCAGATTTACAATCTGTGCTTCATCCAAATGATAAACTTACCTGGACACGCTTTACAAAAGTGCGCCAGCAAAAAAATAATGCTTATCAATTGGCTATCTTTGAAATACGTCAATATTTTCAACATGAAAGAAGTAACCCTTAAAATCCCGGATAAAAAACTTGGCTTCTTTATGGAGCTTGTGAAGCAATTGGGCTTTGAAGTATCTCACGAGGTAGAAATTCCTGAAGAGTACAAGGCTATTGTTAGAGAGCGTATTCAAAAATCCGTAAACGAACCGGATAGACTAGTAGATTGGGATAAAGTACAGGATGATTTTAAACTGGATTAATCTCACTACTCAGTTTTATACTCTTAAAAAAAGTAATTCAGCAAAACATAAAAAAGCGGCTACCTCATCAGTAGCCGCTTTTGCATGCTTGGTATTTCTACCTAAATAATTTCGAGCACATCTTCTGGCGGGCGGCCAACACGGGCTTTATCACCGTTTACCAAAATTGGTCTTTCCATAAGTTGTGGGTACTCTATCATTGCAAGGATCACCTCATCTTCGGTAAGTTCTTTGTCGGCAAATTCTTCTTTCCAAATAGCCTCTTTCTTGCGCACCAAATCAATGGCGTCTATGTCCAACTTATCCAAAATTTCCTCTAAATCTCCCGGAGTGATAGGCTCCTTCATGTATTCCACTATTTCGGGGTTTACATTTTTACTTTCAAGCAATTGCAAAGTTTCGCGGCTTTTGGAGCAGCGTGTATTGTGATATAAAACCATGGTTATTATTTATTCATTAGGTGAACAAAGCCCTTAAACTCTTTTTGATTTGAGCAGGCATCTTCAATTTCAAGGGTGTAAAAGTAAACACCTTCGGCCAAAGTATTGCTTTCAAAAGTGCCATCCCAGGGCTTATTTATATCATTGGTTTCATAAATCAATTTTCCCCAACGGTTGAAGATTTTCATATCTACCCATTTATAAAACTCCGGGTGAGCTCCTTCCGGTAAACCAAAGTAGTCGTTTAAGCCATCTCCATTTGGGGTAAAAATGTTTGGCATCCAAGGAGTGTAGCCATCCGAGAAAATTTCAAGCACCGTGTCTTTGGTAAAATATCTTTGACATAATGAATCCTTAAGACTCAGTGATATCTTATACTTGCCACTTTCTGAAAAACTATAGTTTACGGCTTTTCCCTGGGCTGTTTCCCCATTCCCGAAATTCCACTCATAATCTTGAAAATGTGTTCCCCAAGCAGAAAGCTTTACATCTCCTCCATCTCTGCATGGTTCATAATCTATGCTAAAATCATTGGAAGAAGCTCGCTTAACAAACTTCAGACTCTTCTCCACCGTATCTGATATACCACAGGCTTTATTCTCAGCCACCATGGTCACAGTGTAAACTCCCTCCTTAGTATAATAATGCTTGGGCGAGACATCTGTTGATTTTTTTCCATCCCCAAAGTTCCAGGAGTAGGAAATAGCATCGTTGGATTGATTGACAAAATCTACCTCAAAAATATTGCTACAGCTATCATATACTGGCTCAAACTTAGCGACTATAGAATCTGAAAAACCGTAAACCGGTAGAGCAAATGTGTCGATTGTGTTACACATCGTGTCGATTGCAATCAAATTGTAAATATGCTTTCCTCTAATAAGAACTTCAATAGAATCCAGATTACCATTTATCACTGATCCATTTGGTAATATCCATTTATATATATCACCATTAAAACTTTCATTATTAACTTTTGCCGAAAAAGGAACGCAAGCGCTATCCTTACTGAGAGTAGCTTTAGCCTCTACTTCTAAAGCCGAGAATTCCATTTTGACTGCAGCTAAATTGCATGCGCTTATATCCAATCCTAAATTGTGTCTTGAGTAAGCATTAGTTGTTGTAGGCCAATTACTATTCCCTGGACAACCTCCGCACACAGCTTGATAAATTGTACCATCCGGTGAAAACCTACTTGTGCCACCATCTACATGATCATCATTTGATCCCCCAAAATATGTGGCGTAACTAAGCTCTTTCCAGGATGCATCAAGCACCATAAAGTAAAAATCGCTTCCATCGGTAGTGCTTTGAAAAGCATCGGATGTTAAAGGTAAGTTGCGCGTAAACCCTTGGTTGTGATTGGCACCTCTATTCACCTCGCCTCCCCAACCAGAAACATAGACATTTCGACATTCATCCACCATAAAAGCCGTTGGCGAAATATTATTGGTAATATGTGCACCATCACCAAACACCATCGAGCTTTTTGATTTTTGAAGATCTGAACTAAACTTATGAATATACTGAGAGCTACTAGCGTTATGATAAATATTAGAATCGGTGGTAATTGGATAATCACCTAGAGTTTGCCCAAACACATAAACATCTCCGGTATAATCAATATCCACAAAGTAGTTCACATCTCTACCTGGAGACCCATTGTAAGTGCCTGATATAAAATTACCATCATTAACACCAAGCTCTACTATGTAACCATCTCTATCACCACTTCTATTGGATTGATAGGCTTCATTTGGAAAATTGAAATCATTGCTAAGAGTACCTCCAGCAATATAAATACTTTGAAAATCGGTTGACAATTTAGCGCTAAGCGCATTGTCTTCACCAATACCGCCAAGATAGGAAGCCCATTTAAGTGTACTAAGCGTGGAATCGAAGGCTGCCACAAATCCATTAATGGAATCGGGTGCGGTGCGGATAAATGCACTTGGTCCTACAGTAAGATTGGTAGAGTTTGAACTCCCTACTATGTAAATATTTCCAATACTATCCGTTATCACCTCTCCCCTAAAGGTGTCCCCATAATTATAGTCGAGGCTATTAATTCCGTCATTACCCGTACCTCCATAAAGTGTAGCTGCAGGAAGTGTACCTCCACTTGAATCTAACACACAAACAAACACATCTGTACCCTGTGGAAATGAAGCATCGCCCAGAAAAAAGCTCAACGCATTCCCTCCACCAGCAAAGGTTCTGTCATGTGCATTAGGTCGTGTGGGAAAATCACTGGAGCCGGTAGATCCATAAACGACCAGCTGTTTATTTTTAGTTTCTATCAAGCTATAGGGCATCTCATCTTCGCCACCACCTAAATAAGTGGCATACTCCAACTGGCTTCCATCAGCACTAAACTTACTAATTGCAACATCAACTCGAGGGCCTGCAAAATTAATTTGAAAAGCACCTCGGGTGGCAGGGTATTTACCACCATCATTGAACACAATACCTCCAGCATATAAACCTCCATCTTCACTATATGTGGCTGTAAAGCCAAAGTTATTGGCAGTACTTCCTGAAAAGGTACTAAACACTAATTCAGGGTCAATTACCAAAGGATATTTTCTATTGTAATTCCCTATTTCAAAAACTACCAAATCTCCTTCAATATTATACTCACATGGCACCTCTACTCGCTCATCATTTATTTGCTGATAGGCAAAAGGCGCCATCTCCAAAACTTCTCTCACACTGGTTTGTAAAGTCAGGTTTCCATGCTCTAGCTTCATGCCATCAACCCCTATATATTGCATTGCAATCTGCTTAGGGTTGGACTTGGGTTTTACAACAAAATCATACTTCAGATTTCCCTCAGGGGTAAAATAATATTTGGCATCGATACCAGGATAAACATCAGTATACATCACTTCTCTATAAGCGCCAACTCCACTTTTCCATTTTTCAGAATCAGCCCCTAAAAAGAAATTGTATTTGGTATGGGATTTATCTTTGGTAACAGAAGAAATATCCAAAGAAGCTCCAACAAGTTTTACCTCATAAGCGTGAGCTTGAATATAATCTCGAGTTTCTACATCCTCGCCATGCATGGCTCTATGAAAATCGCCCAAAGCATCCTCGTCAATCATGCTTACCACCACCGAACTGCCTTGCAAAAAAACAACTCCACTTGCCATGTCATATTTATAATCAAATGGTTGCGACCATTGACCCTCATTTGCTATAAAAGTAGGCTGGTACTGACCCGAAACAAGCCAGCTAGATAGAATAAGTAAGATTAATATCCGTAAAGGTTTTATCAACTTATGAATTTTGGTAAACCTTAAAAGTATGTCCTTTTTCAAGATTCGCAAACAACAATTATATGAGCTATCACTTTGCGTTTGCTAATTCAGGTTTTCATCGCGTAAGCGATTATTGCTCCTGCAATTCATTGCTCTGACCTTCTTGCATCAAGTAGGCTTTTATAAAAGCATCAATATCGCCATCCAGCACAGCATCAGTTGCACTGGTTTCGGTACCTGTACGTACGTCTTTTACTAATTTATACGGATGCAAGACGTAGTTTCTAATTTGAGAACCCCACTCAATTTTTTTCTTCCCTGCTTCAATTTCGGCTCTAGCCTGATTCTTGGCCTCCATCTCTATTTCATACAGCTGAGATTTCAAAAGTTGAATCGCCTTATCCTTATTTTGAAGCTGAGAACGGCTCTCAGTATTTTCAATAATAATACCTGACGGCTTGTGTTTCAAACGCACGCCTGTTTCTACCTTGTTTACGTTTTGCCCTCCAGCACCGCCAGACCGGAAAGTATCCCATTCGATATCTGATAGGTTTACATCTATGCTGATAGTTTCATCCACCAAAGGATATACATACACGGATACAAAGGAAGTATGGCGTTTTGCATTACTGTCAAATGGTGAAATACGCACCAAGCGATGAACACCATTTTCACCCTTGAGGTAACCAAATACAAAGTCGCCTTCTATTTCTAAGGTCACCGTTTTTACTCCAGCCACATCGCCAGCTTGGTAGTTGAGCTCCCGAACCTTAAACTTATTTCTTTCTGCCCATCGCAAGTACATTCGCATAAGCATGCTTGCCCAATCACAACTTTCGGTTCCACCGGCACCAGCTGTAATTTGCAATACCGCACTCAGCTTATCCTCTTCACCAGAAAGCATATTTCTAAACTCCAAGTCTTCCACAATTGTCATTATCCCTTTGTAGATTCGCTCCACTTCAGAGGCTTCCATTTCGCCAAGCTCATGAAACTCTATCGCAAGGGTAAGTTCTTCGCGTTGCTCTTCTGCTCTTTCATAGGCTTCAACCCAAAATTTAAGCCCGCGGATTTTTTTCATCACGGCTTCTGCAGCGTCATGGTCATTCCAAAAATCAGGATCACCGGTTTTCTCCTCCTCATTCCTGATAAGGATTCGCTTCTCCTCAATATCCAGATAAGCTTTCAGCTTTGACAGCCTCTCATCTAGCTCGCGTAAGTCTTCTTGTGAAATCATGTTGCAAAAGTAAAGGTTAAATCCAATCCGCAATTCTTGAGTTGCTTAGTAATCTTTAATTTGCAATTAAAAGCATTTAGCACCTAACCCACCTTATATCAAAGGCTTTATTACTTTTGCGTTTCTATATAAAATTTCATCAGAAATGACCCAATATGACGTAGCCGTAATCGGCTCAGGACCTGGCGGATATGTGGCTGCAATCCGTTGTGCACAATTAGGATTCAAAACAGCAATAATTGAAAAGTACAGTACCCTTGGGGGAACTTGCTTAAATGTGGGGTGCATTCCATCAAAAGCACTTCTAGATTCTTCTGAGCATTTTCACAATGCCTTGAAAAATTTTGATACCCATGGTATTAAAATTAATACACCAGAGGTAGACTTTACCCAAATGGTGGATCGCAAGCAAAAGGTAGTAGACCAAACCTGTGATGGTGTAAAATTCTTGATGGGCAAAAACAAGATTGAAGTTTATGAAGGCCTAGGATCTTTTATAGACGAAAACACCATCAATATTGCCCAAAAAGATGGTGATGAAAAAATTGGCGCTAAGCACATTATCATTGCCACAGGTAGCAAACCTACCGAACTTCCATTTGCGAAGTTTGATAAAGAGCGTATAATTTCCAGCACCGAAGCTTTGAAGCTAAAAGAGGTGCCAAAAACCATGGTAGTGATTGGTGGTGGTGTGATAGGCCTAGAGCTAGGTAGCGTATATGCTCGCTTAGGCACGGAAGTTACCGTGGTAGAATACATGGACAAAATTATCCCAACTATGGATGCTCAGCTTGGTAAAGAACTTATGAAGTCTCTTAAAAAGCTTGGAATGAAATTTAACGTCAGCCATAAAGTGACTGACGTGAAACGCGAAGGTGATACCGTAACAGTAAGTGCTGAAGATAAAAAGGGTAAAGCTGTAAGTTTTGAAGCGGAATACTGTTTAGTGTCTGTGGGAAGAAGACCATATACTGATGGTTTGAACCTTGACAAAGCAGGTCTTACAACTGATGACCGCGGACGTATCGAAACCAATGAGCATTTACAAACTGCTAAAAGTCATATCTACGCTATTGGGGATGTAGTAAAAGGGGCCATGCTTGCCCATAAAGCTAGCGAAGAAGGAACCCTGGTAGCTGAAACCATTGCCGGACAAAAACCGCATATTGACTACAACCTAATTCCTGGAGTAGTGTACACTTGGCCAGAAGTAGCCAGCGTTGGTAAATCTGAAGAGCAATTGAAAAAAGAAGGCAAAGAAGTTAAATCCGGATCTTTCCCTTTCAAAGCTTTAGGACGTGCTCGCGCCAGCATGGATCTTGAAGGAATGGTAAAAATTCTTGCCGATAAGGAAACCGATGAAATATTGGGAGTGCATATGATAGGACCGCGTGCGGCTGACCTTATTGCTGAAGCAGTAGTGGCCATGGAATATCGTGCGTCAGCTGATGACATATCACGTATGAGCCATGCTCACCCTACATTTGCGGAAGCCATTAAAGAGGCCGCACTTGCAGCGACTGATAACCGTCCTTTACATATCTGATTTTATATATTTACAGCATGGGGATTCTTTTCCCCATGTTTTTTCTCTCTCTTGCTATAACAAACTCTGGGCATATTGAACATTAGAAGCATCAGTTTCATTTTTGGTTTGTACTTGGTTATCACCTTTGGTATATCCATAACCGAGTATGTAGCTACCGACCAATTTGAAGAATTACTTCAAAATGATGCCTCAAGAATAAACCTTGCCGGAGAACAGCGCGTTGCCGGAGCTACACTTGTGAGCTTGGCATACAAATCCACTTCTGATACCAGCACGCACCACCCCCTTGACCATTCTCTTGAGCAACAAATGGCAAGCTTGAGAAAATTGCATCAAGAACTTGTCGATAATCAACCTACCACTTCTTACTTTCCGAATATAACTTCACAAATAGAAGAAAAACGAATACAGGTAGAAAGCCTTTTAAGTAAGCTAGACGCGCAAGTTGAGATCATCAACCTATACTATGCAGACAATCTGAATTTAGTTGATGCTCAAAATGCAGCTGCTAATATTGAGGAACTATCAAAAGAGTTAATTGATGTATTAAACGTAAAAACTTCCCTGTTTAAAACTCTGGCGGAAGCAAGGGTTAAAAAAATTAAAACCTATAAATACTCTTTCCTTATAGGTTCTATTCTGATTTATATCGTATTTGGTGTTTTGTTTGCACTACCGCTCTTACGTTCATTACAAAGTAAGGCTAAGCAAAAATCGGAAGACTTACAAAGAGAAAGAGAGTATAATCACGAGCTTTCTATACAGGAAGAAGAGTTAAGACAAACGATAGATCAACTGGATTTGTCCAGAAAGCACCTTGAAAGAAGCCAAGCCAACATTAATGCTATTATGGACTTTTCTAATCAGGAGATTTGGTCCGTAGATGCAAATGGCGTTATTCAAAAGGCAAATAAGCAATTTCAGCGCGAATACAATCGCGTATTTGGTGAGGAATTAAAAGAGGGTAAATCCAATCTAATTGACTCTTTAAAAAGAATCGAAGCATTCGCAGATTGGCCTGAAAAATATCAACAAGTTTTCTCTGGCAAATCATTACACTTTTCCTACACACGTGAGGTAGATGATCATATTTTAGAGGTAACTATCAATCCTATCTATGATATTAATGGTAGAGTTTCTGGTGCAGCGGGATTTTTAATTGACAATACTGACGAAGCAAGAAAAAAACGAGAAATTAAAATTTCAGAAGAGCGACTCACTTTGGCCTTGAAAAACTCCAACCAAGGTATGTGGGATTGGAATCTTGATTCGGATACTTTGGTTGTGAATCACACCTTCTTAGAACTTCATGGATATGATAAAGAATATTACGCGGAAGATCATGCAGCCTTTTGGCGTGCGCATATCCATCCCTCATATAGATCTTATTTTGACAAATTTATTTGGCAAGCAAAATTAAAAGGCCCCACCCACAGTACTGATTTTGAGTATAAAGGTCTAAAAAAAGATGGTGGTTCAATTTGGTTACGCTTTATTGGAAAACACGTAGATGAAGACTCTAGCTCCCTTACTAGAATGATTGGTACCATCACAGACATCACAGACAAAAAGGAGCATGAAATTGAATTTAAAAAGCTATATGATCAAGCGCAAGGCTTGAATGAAGAGCTTGCCGAAAATGAGAGTCAATTAACAAACCATATTGCCTCTCTTGAGCAAACCAAATCTAAGCTTGAAGCTAGTGAGAAACAACTCAAAAGAGTAATTGAAAACCTCCCTGTAGGAGCACTTCTGGTGCAAGGGGATCGGGTAAAGATTAATCAAAAGGTAACGGACGTTTTAGGCTACACCTCTGATGATATAAAAACAGTAGACGATTGGTTTAATACTATTTATCAAAAAGATGAAGTTCATCAAATCAAAGCACTTTATGATCATGCTATAAAATCCAGCATTGGAGAATCCTTCCTATTTGCTGTATATACTAAAGATGGCGAAAGAAAAGTAATAGAATTTGGTGGCTATAATTACGGTGAAGCCATTGTATGGACCTTGTTGGATGTAACAGAGAAAAGACGTGCAGAAAGAGCTTTGATAAAAAATGAGGAGGTTATTCGTGATTTATACAAAGTTTCCTCCAATCCATTTTTTGATTTTAAAGGGAAGGTTGATCGAATTCTCTCCCTTGGATGTGATCGGTTTGGTTTACCTTATGGAATACTTTCTGAGGTAAATCTTAGTGACCGACAGTATAGTATTAAGCACTATTATTCTCAAGATGAAGATTTGCCTCTCCCTGCTTTGGAACTGGATTTGGACGACACCTTTAGTTCGGTAGTTGCTGATACACAAAAACCACTTGCAATAGATGATGTTGAAAATTCAGACCTGCTAGGCCACCCTGCTCATGATCGTCTGCCACTTCGCGGATACTTGTGTGCGCCTGTATTTATAAATAAAGAATTATATGGCACATTAAATTTTTCGGGTCCTGAACCGAATAAACACCAGTTTACAGAAAGCGATAAAGATTTGATAAGCCTGATGGCACAGTGGGTAGGAGCTGAAATGGAAGCGATAAAAACACGAGAAGAGATTATTAAAGCGAAAGAAGCCGCTGAAGATGCGGCAGTTGCTAAGAGCGACTTTTTGGCCACCATGAGTCACGAAATAAGAACTCCAATGAACGGGGTAATTGGAATGACCAGCCTATTACTACAAACTAAACTCAATGCTGAGCAACTTGATTATGTAAACACCATAAGGCTGAGTGGTGATGCTCTCCTTTCTGTAATTAACGACATTCTAGATTTTAGCAAAATAGAAGCCGGAAACATGTCACTTGAAGAGTTTCCTTTTGAAATAACACAATGTGTAGAAGAGGCGGTGGAACTGCTTTCATCGCGTGTTTCAGAAAAAGGTATTGAGCTTCTATATTTTATTGACCCCTCCGTACCTGCAGTAGTTTCTGGTGATATTACTCGCCTTAGACAAATATTGATTAACCTTCTTAGCAACGCTATAAAGTTTACCGAGAAAGGTGAAATTGTAGTAAATGTAAGTGCAAAAAAGAAAGAAGATAGCAGAGTGCAGATTCACTTTTCGGTGCGCGACACGGGGATAGGTATTACAGCAGATCAGCAAAAGAAACTGTTTACCGCTTTCACTCAAGCCGATTCTTCCACCACTCGAAAATACGGAGGCACAGGCTTAGGACTAGCTATTTGCAAAAGGCTAACGAGTTTAATGGATGGAGAAATTTGGGTGGAAAGCACTCCGGGTGGAGGATCTGACTTTCAGTTTACCATTATGCAGGAAGTAATAAGGCAACATCGTATTGAAACAGATACAAACTTTGAGAATGACTCGATTTTATATGGACGTAAATGTCTTATTGTGGATGACAATAAGACTAATCTCAAAATTCTGGAAAAACAGTTTAACCTTTGGGGTATTGATGTAACTTGCTTTAATAATCCGCAAAAAGCCTACAAACAAATCATAAAAACCCAAAATTGGGATTTCATGATTTTTGATTTTGAGATGCCTGGCTTGGATGGAATAGAACTGGCCGAAAAAATTCGTCTTCGCTATAGTAAAAATGAATTGCCTATAATTCTATTAAGCTCCGCTTACCCTGAGGTTAGCGAACATAAGATCAATTCTTTGTTTTCACATTACTTCATGAAACCTACAAGGCACAGTATCTTAAAAAAATCTTTGGTAAAACTACTTACAACAAAGGATGAAAACCTAAACTCAAATGCTGTAGAAACCGATATTGAAGAACTGAGTATGCTGGCGAGTAAGCACCCTTTAACCATTTTGCTAGCCGAAGATAACATGGTAAATCAAAAACTTGCCGTGCTTACCTTAGAAAAAATGGGCTACCATATGGATGTAGTTGCAAATGGGTTTGAAGTTTTGGAAGCCATAGAAAGACAATCATACGACTTGATCTTTATGGACGTACAAATGCCCGAAATGGATGGTATAGAAGCCACACATGAAATATTACGCATTTATGGACACAACCGTCCATCTATTGTAGCAATGACTGCAAATGCCATGGAGGGTGACCGTGAGCGCTTTCTTGAAGAAGGCATGGACGATTATATTAGTAAACCCATTAATATAGATTCTATAAAAAACATTCTGATAAAGATTAGTGCTAAAAAAATATCGCAGTCCTAAAAAATGCGACACAAATTCCCATTGCCTACCCAAAATGTTGAAGAATTAAAATCGGCACTTTTACATTGGTGTGGAATAAGTAGCCATTCTAGTTTTTTGGATAGTAATCATCATCATGATAAATACAGCCAATATGATTGGCTCGTGGCTATTGGAGCGCATCAGACTATTTCTCCCTCACAAAATTATTTTGCTGAACAAAGGGCAGCTTTTCACAAACATGAAGATTGGCTATTTGGACACCTGAGCTATGATCTAAAAAATAGTTTAGAAAACCTGAGCACTCAAACTACTGATACAATAGGATTTTCACCAATGCTTTTTTACATACCCAAAATAGTGGTTTACTCAAAAGCTGGTGAAATTTTGGTAGAGAGCTTGGAGCATAAGTCAGCTGATGAATTTTATGCAGCACTTCCTGCAATATCAAATCTAGAAAAAAGTAACTCTATTCGGCTACAGCCAAAAACTAAGGAAGCCGAATACCTGAGAAAAGTCGCCTCACTAAAAGAGCATTTGCAGTTTGGCAATATTTACGAGGTAAACTATTGTATAGAGTTTTCTACCCAAACTAAAGACTTCCTGCCCATTTCTGCATTTGAAAACCTCAATAAAAGTGCTTCTGCCCCATTCTCAGCATTTTACAAGAATGCAGATACGTATCTTATTTGCGCTTCCCCCGAAAGGTATATTCAGAAGACTGGAAACCATATTATTTCACAACCTATAAAAGGAACTATAAGGCGTGACAAAAATCCAGAAATGGACGCAATGCTGAAAATTGACCTTTACAATAATGAAAAAGAGCGCAGCGAAAATGTGATGATTACGGATTTAGTTAGAAACGACCTGAGCCAAACAGCCAAGCGTGGCACAGTGAAAGTGGATGAGCTTTTTGGTATCTACACCTTCAATACCGTGCACCAAATGATAAGTACCGTTTCCAGCACTTTGGATGATCAATATGATTTGACCGATGTTTTGCAAACCAGCTTCCCAATGGGTAGCATGACAGGAGCTCCCAAAATAAAGGCCATGGAGCTGATTGATGAGCATGAAAATTTTGCCCGAAATCTATATGCCGGCTCTGTGGGGTATATTGACCCTAAAGGAAACTTTGACTTTAATGTGGTTATCCGCAGTTTGTTTTACAATGCAAATACCAGTTATCTCTCAGCGCGTGTAGGCAGCGCCATCACCATACATTGCGATGCCAAAAAAGAATACGAAGAATGCCTTTTAAAGGCTGAAAATTTGTTTGCCGCTTTGCGCTAGATCACTATTGCCAGCCAAATGACATTTTCTTGTTCAGGGCTTTTTACCTTTGACCTTCCTATGTATAATTTACCAAGCATCATTCCTCAGTTTTTGAAGGCTCACAATATTGCTGATTCTTCCAGATTTCTCATTGCCTGTAGCGGTGGTGTGGATAGCATGGTGCTGGCGGAACTCTTTGTACAAGCCGGGCAAAAACCCGCTTTGGTACATTGCAACTTTATGCTTCGCGGTGATGATGCTGATGGCGATCAAGCGTTTGTAGAAAATTACGCAAAGGATAAAGGCCTTACTTTCTACACCAAAAATTTTGACACTACCGCTTTCGCTAAGGAGAAAAGGATTTCCATACAAATGGCAGCCCGCGATTTACGCTACTCTTACTTTGCATCCCTGCTAAAAAATCACCATTTAAAATTTCTATGCACCGCCCATCACGCTGATGATTCATTAGAAACTATCCTCTTGAACCTTGGGCGAGGCACAGGGCTTTCAGGATTGAGTGGCATGAAACCTAAGCGTGACAATATATTACGCCCCCTCCTGCATCTTACAAAAAATGAGATTATAGAGATTGCAAACTCGCTACAGCTCACCTGGCGTGAAGATGCTTCCAACACCAAAACCGATTATCAACGAAATTACATTCGTCATAAAGTCGCCCCTGTGTTTAAAGACAATTTCCCTGGTTTTGACACTGGATTCAAAAACACTTCAAAACAACTAATAAATGATGATGCCCTTTTTAATTTCTTGCTAAATGAAAAAGTGCAATCTCTTATAACCAAGGATGGCCATCTTTTAAAAATGCCTATTGCTGAACTTTTAAAAATGAAAGGCTACTCCTCGTTGCTGCATTATTGGCTGAAGCCGTACGGCAATTTTGACCTTCCTTCAATAATAGAAAGTCTCAATGGCAAAAGTGGCCGGGTGTTTGTTAGTGGGCAACACGAACTTTTGGTAGATCGTGACTTCCTAATTTTGCGGCAAGCAAAACAAGAAAAAAACCACACCTATTTTATAAATGAAGGTGATGAAATTCTGGAAGCACCATTTTTGCTTACTACGGGTAAAATTTCTGCAAGTGATTTTGAGATTTCACGAAATAGAAAACATGCTGCTTTTGACAAGGATAAACTTAAATTTCCACTAAAATTACGCAGGTGGAAAAACGGGGATAGCTTTTACCCGATTGGGATGAAAGGCAAGAAAAAGCTCAGCGATTTCTTTATCGACCAAAAGCTCAACCTTTATGAAAAAGAAGATATTTGGATTATGCTATCGGGGGATGACATAATTTGGGTTATAAACCATAGAATAGATGATAGATATAAAATTTCAGAAACCACAAAATCTGTTTACTTTGCGCGACTTAAATAAAAATTTGGGAATGAAAAAACTGTTAATCCTCGCCACGCTTTTCTTTGCATTTCAGTTTGTTGATGCACAAGTGTACGATCCAGTAAAATGGAAATACTCAGTAAAATACCTAGAAGATAACAAGGCTGAACTACAAGTAACAGCTACTATAGAAGATCACTGGCACGTATATAGTATCGAAATTCCAGAAACTTCCCCGGTAATTGGAACAGAAGTAACAGTTGAAGAATCCTCCTCATTTGCACTTAACGGACCGTTGAGAGAGCCTACTCCGATAGAAGAATATGATCCGAATTTTGACGAAATTCTCAAATGGCATGCGCACAATGTAACCTTCACGCAGCCTATCAAAATTCTTTCTGAAAA
The DNA here is from genome assembly GCF_000236705.1 of Owenweeksia hongkongensis DSM 17368. Taxonomy (NCBI): domain Bacteria; kingdom Pseudomonadati; phylum Bacteroidota; class Flavobacteriia; order Flavobacteriales; family Owenweeksiaceae; genus Owenweeksia; species Owenweeksia hongkongensis. The sequence continues at coordinate 1,967,926 of NC_016599.1, forward strand.
AGATTTTACCATCAAAGGTGAACTAATGTTTATGGTATGTAATGAATCTATGTGCTTACCTCCCGAGTACATTGACATTTCATTTAAAATAAAAGGCAAGCCCCAAAAAGCTGCAGCGACCAAATCTGAAGAAGCTAAAAAAGCTAAACCAACCATCAACAATGATGAGGTGGCGACCGAGGAAGAAGAGGAGACTGACGCATCAGACATTGCGCCTGGAGTAGATGAAGAAAAAGAAGAAATAGACTATGCTTACACTGGTGAAGACACTTCGGCAACTGCGGATGCCACAGAAGAAATAGTTGATGATGAATCTCCAGAATCAGGCAGCAGCCGCTCATTGCTGGGAATATTCATCCTTAGTTTTTTAGGAGGATTTGCAGCACTTCTTACCCCATGCGTTTTCCCAATGATTCCGCTTACGGTGAGTTTCTTTACCAAGCAAAGTAAAAACCGTGCAAAAGGTATTGCTAATGCTATGACCTACGGTTTGGCTATCATTCTCATCTATACTGCCATAGGGTTCATTATTGTAAAAGTATTTGGTTCAGATGCCCTTAATGCCTTGTCTACCAATCCATGGATGAATCTGGCATTTTTCGCATTATTAGTGGTTTTCGCCATTAGCTTTTTTGGAGCCTTTGAAATCACGCTTCCATCCAAGTGGGTAAACAAAAGTGACCAGGCTTCTGACAAAGGAGGTATAGTTGGAATTTTCTTTATGGCCTTTACTCTGGCTCTAGTGTCTTTCTCTTGCACGGGGCCTATCATTGGCTCACTATTAGTAGAAGCTGCTAGTGGGGGTTACCAAGGCCCTCTTATCGGGATGTTTGGTTTCTCCTTGGCATTGGCACTTCCGTTTACATTATTTGCCATCTTTCCAGGTTGGCTAAACTCCTTACCAAAAAGTGGTGGTTGGTTAAACTCCGTAAAAGTTGTTTTAGGATTTATCGAATTGGCTTTCGCCTTCAAGTTCCTTAGTGCTGCTGACCTTGTGTGGCAAGCTGGCATTCTACAGCGTGAGTGGTTTATTGCCATCTGGATTGCCATCTTCACCTTACTTACACTTTACCTTTTAGGTAAATTTAGAATGCCACATGACAGCCCTATGGATAAAGTATCAGTTCCTCGACTATTGATGGCTATCCTATCATTGTTCTTTGTGGTTTACCTTATCCCAGGTATGTGGGGTGCTCCATTGAAATTAATTAGTGGCTTCCCTCCACCCATGTTCTATAGCGAATCTCCTGGTGGTTTTGGTGGATCTGCTAAAGTCGTTTCTGCCATGAGTAATGAAGCAATCCCAGAAGGTGCCGATCCCGAGCATTGCCCGCTTTCTTTAAATTGCTTCCACGATTTTGAGGATGGCTTAGCTTACGCTAAAAAGGTAAACAAGCCTATAATGCTCGACTTTACCGGATGGGGCTGTGTAAACTGTCGTAAGATGGAAGAGAATGTATGGAGTGACCCTAGGGTATTAGAGATACTTAGAGAAGATGTAGTGCTCGTTTCGCTGTATGTGGATGAACGTAAAGAATTACCTAAAGAAGAGCAATTTGTATCAGATGTAACTGGTAAGAAAGTAAAAACTATTGGTAATAAATGGAGTGAATTTCAAGTAAAACACTTTAAAAGCAATAGTCAACCGCAATACATTTTACTCAACCACGATTCCATGAAACCACTAAATGGTTCTACTGCCTATGATCCAGACATTGACCTTTATGTGAATTGGCTAGAGGAAGGAATAGCTAAGTTCGAGAAGAATAAGTAGACAACAGCTTTTTCATAATATCAGAACCGCTCCGATAAGAAATCGGAGCGGTTTTTTTTATTGTCCAAAAACCAGACGGTTTCAGTGTTAATCGAGACCAAACTCTATTGCCGTTAAAAGCTTTTTATCAGGATTAATTTTAAAGCCACTGATAAAAAACTCATAGACTGTCCATTCATGATGAATATCTTTTGAAAGCCCACTGATGATATAAAATTGAGATTTAATATCCACTAGGTCTTTCAGTAGTATTTCAATTTCAGGGAGCTTTGGGTCAGCACCAATTTGAAGTTCAATAAAGGTCATAAACCGCTGCACAAATTCTAATGCCCCAACTTTAACAAAGTGTTCCTGTTTCATTTTTTTTATATCATAGAAACCATGAAAGTTCCAGTCTACATAGTGTCTCCCATTGTCGTTTGTAATCTCAACTTCGTTTCTAAACTCCTCCTGCCAACAGAAATAGCGGGTTTGCATAAAGTCTTCTACTGCTCTCTGCTTACTTTGATCAAAAGCAAACTCCCGCACCATAAAATAGGACAATGCTTCTGGCCTCACCAAGCTTTCACTAATATTTACGAATGTGTTCATTTCTCAAAAACAAAAAAAGCCCGCTCCAAATTACTCCGGAGCGGGCTCTACTATTTTAAATAGTATTTATTTATCTAAAGGATTACTCCTTCACCAAACGTCTTACGGTTTTTACTTGTTCCGTAGACACTTCTATCATATACACGCCTTTAGCCAAGCTAGAAATATCAATTGACTCAGTCATCAACTTATCCTTCTTCTCTTTGCTTACAGCTAGCACTTGCTTGCCTGACATATCCAGTATACGTACAGACACTTCGCTATTCCCTTCCAGGTTAAGCTCCACATTCAGTACATCTGTTGCCGGATTTGGATACAGCTTAAGGTTTTGAGAAAGTATATTCTCACCTAAGCTTACATCGGCATAAGTAATCTCTAAGGTATCGCTTCCACAAGCATTCGTCACCACCAAGGTTACGGTGTAGGAACCTCCGGTAGTGTAGATATTGGATACTATCATTCCGGTATCTAAGCTTCCATCTCCAAAGTTCCAGGTGTACACATTACCGTTTCCGGTAGATGCGCTCGCATCAAAGTCATACATCAGACTTCCTGCTCCCGCTGGTACTCCGGTAAATGCTGCCACTGGTGCTCCTGTCGTTCCTGTATTAAAGGTAATCGGACCGGTAACAGCGCTCGTATCACCATCACAAACATTGGCCACATACACATCATAAGATGTATTGGGCATGGTGCCTGTAATGTAGTGGGTGCTATCATTTAGTATCAATGTACCCATGGTAGGCATGGCTCCTGTTGGGCCATAGCCTACTACAGTTGAGTCATTTGAACCATTCCAGGTGATTTCTATGCTATCGCAAGCAATCACATTGGCTGCTACATTCGTTACAGGGGTACAGGCTGATGGCATCGCATCATAAATACTGATGTCATCCAAACTATTATCTCCTGCACAGCAGCCATTGCTCACTACTCTAAATCTTGCACGGAAGTTTGTGGTTCCAATATAAGGTGCTAGATCTATCACCGTATCTAAGTACGCTGCTGATTGTGAGGTCTGAATACCTGATGAACTGGTATAGGCATGTACTCCGTTTATCCAGTTGGTACCGTCATACACATCTACATAAAAATCTCCCATCTGGGTTCCCATTCTATGCAGGTGGTACTCAAGCTCCGGAGCGTTCAGCTGTGAAATATCTACTACCGGAGAAATCAGCATCGATGAGTCTCCGCTTGTTCCATAAGAAACGTCCGCATTGAAAAACTGACCTCCTATGGCCGGATAAAGTGTATTATCTCCACTGGCTCCTGTAGAGGTTCCTGAGGTCGCTTGAACCACATTTCTCAAATCCCATCCAAAACCACTTGTGGCTGAAGTTTTCACCACAGTATTCTGAAGGGTCCAGCAGTTGTCTTCGCCTTCATAGAAACCGAGGGTATGATTCTCAAAGTCTTCGGATATCGGTGCCATTACGGTAACACATGGAGTGTTGAAACAATAAGGTCCTTCCCAGAAGCTGCTATCGGTAGCGCTACACATTTCTCGTACGTAGAAGCAATACTTAGAACTGCTCATCAACGTGGTCAAGGCTACGCTTGTACCGGTAACGGTTTGCTTGGTCCCTGCTCCTGGAGAGGATAAGTTAACACCATACGATACTTCGAAGGTATTACCTGTACTTGCTGCATGGGGGCTCCAGCCAAGAGTTGCACTATTTACTGTTATACCACTTGCAGTAAGGCTATTTGGCCTCAAGCATGTTGGGATCACCTCATAGTTAAACTCATCAATGTAGTACGTTCTGAACGTGGCATTATTTCCATGCATCAAAGCGATATAATTATCTGTACCATTATAGCCATTAGCTACAGTTATATCAGAAATATATTCTGTATAGGTATTGGTAATAGCGATCGTATCTATTGGACTAAAGGTGTTACCCGCTGATGGATCACTAACGGTACCTACTATAATTGAGTTTGGTGACAAGGTAGTGGTCACCATTGCATCAAATCGGATACGCTTATCGCCTGCAGTTAGATCTATAAACTGAGGGCTTATACCCATCGTAGTATCCTGATTGTAGTTGTAAAAACGCACATGGTTAGGACTAGTTTGGGGCGTGCCCGGACTATACACCTCAAACACTGCAAAGTTTCCTGTTCCTCCTACAAAGTATGGAGTCCAGCATTCCGGAGTCTCTGTAGTGGTCATGTTATCAAAGCCTGTGTAATAAGATGCCGTAAATGGACTACAGTCGGTACAGAACACATAAGGGCCTACCCAGTTTCCCGTATCTCCAGGGGCACAAATACCGCGTACCAAAAACTCATAGCATTGATTATCCGTCAAGGTATCTACCAGATAACTTTGGTTAGTCTGGAAGCTTCTTCCTCCTCCAATAGTTGCTGTTCCCTGGAAAAATCCTTGTGGACCAAACCAGATTTCATATGAACCGGTAGATGGGTTACCCGCCCATGATAGGGTAGCGGATGAATCTGATATACCTGAAGCATTCAAACTAATTACATCCGGGCACGAAGGTGCTTCGTCAATTTTCACATCATCAATGGCTGCATCTCCACAACATCCGTTTCCGGTTTGGATAAAGCGTACCTGAATAGTATCGCCTACAAAAGCTCCCAAAGGAATAATTTCATCCTCCCATGGGCCAGCTGCTGCAGTCTGGATATCGCCAGTTACATTGTACACATTGGTCCAGGTAATACCAAAGTCATTGGTCACCTCAATATCCATATCTGCTATGGTAGCTCCACTATAGCGGTGCTGTGAAAAGTATAATGCAGGTACTGTAAGTCCGCTTACATCCACTATAGGGCTGTACAAATAAGCTACATCATTTGCTGAGCTTCCTGAAGCTTCTGCATATAAGTAGTTACCTCCTGTTTTATCATTCAACGGGCCATTACCACTGGTAGGACCTGTAGAACGTGGTATCCATTTAAAGGGCTCTGCTCCGTCACTTACATCTGGCGAAGAGGTCCAGCATGGATCTAATACATTACCTACATTGTTTCCACTCGCTGTCCAGCTTGTTCCGTCAAAGTCTTCAAACAATGGGGCTGTTAAAATATTACAGGCTGTAGTAAAGCTAAATGGACCTACCCATGGGCTAAAGCCATTAGTCGCACAGCTATCCTTAATGTAAAATTCATACGTGGTTTGTGGGCTTAGGCCTCCGGCTACTGTGGTATCTACATTTCCATTTACTGAATCTGCTGATACATAACTGGTAGTTCCTGGGGTAAATCCTACAGGACCTACTTCCCAGTGTGTTTCGAAACCATCACTACCTGCTCCCCAGTATATGGCCGCAGTAGTGGGCGATACACCTGAAACTCCTAAGGTATTTACCAATGGTGGGTTACACAATGGAATCGTTTCATACACAAAATCATCAATGTATATGGTACGGAAGGTGCTGCTGTTTCCATGGCGGAAAGCTACATACTCATCAGTCCCATTATAGCCTGCTGCAGTGCTTAAGTCTACTACATATAGCTGGTAGCCATTAGCTACAGGTATGGTATCTATCGCATTAAATGACAATACATCTAAAGGATTTCCCATCGTACCTACCACCAAATCATTAGCTAAAGTAGTGGTGCTATTCGCCATAAACTGTACGCGCTTATCACCTGCTGTTAAGTCACTAAACTTTGGACTGATAAGTAAGGTGGTGTCCGCAGGACCGGCTGGGCTTCCACTGTAAAACCTAATGTGATTAGGTGCACTGTTGGGGGAGCCCGCTTGATATGTTTGAGCCACCGCACTTGAAGAAGCTAAGTGATTGCTCCAACAATACGGTACCGCATTGTTTGGTGAATTATCAAAGTTATCTGAATAAGGTGCTGTAAAGGGAGAACAAGCCGTTCTAACCAAAATTGGCCCTATCCATATACTGGTTCCATTAGGGCCGCAGTCTGTACGAACGTATACTTCATAGTCCGTATTGGATTGTAAGCCGTGAATGGTATCAGGATTAGTAGTGGTTGACTGTGTACCTGCTCCTGGTGAAGCCTGAGTAAATCCGGGAGGTCCCCATTGTAAATCCCAAGTGCTTCCCGTTGGGTCATTCCAACTCATTACTACTGATGAATCTGAACGACCCGTCATAGCAAAACCTGTTGGCCATGGGCATGTTGGGGCCTCATCTACTACTACACTATCTATCGCTGCATCTCCACAACATCCGTTACCCGTTTGCTTAAACTGGATCATTACAGTATCTCCGGTGTAATTGGCCAAATTCACAAACTCCAATGACCAAGGGTCACTGCTTGAAGTTTGGATATCTCCCGTTACAGAATACTCACTTGTCCAGGTTGTTCCAAAGTCGTTAGATACCAAAACTTCCATATCGGCAATCGTAGCACCACTATATCTGTGTTGGAAAAAGTAAAGACCCGGTGTTGTCAATCCACTCACATCAATTGGTGGTGTGGTAAGAAAAGCTTCATCATTTGCTGTACTACCTGATGCTTCTACATACATAAAGTTTCCACCAGTAAGGTCTTGTAATGGACCATTACCACTGGTAGGACCTGTCCCTCTTGGTATCCACTTAAAGGGCTCTGCTCCTTGACTTACATCTGGTAAGGATGACCAGCATGGGTCTATAGTATTATTTGTATTACTTCCGCTGGCAAACCAGCTTGAAGTGCTATCAAAATTTTCATTGAAAGGGGCTGTAGCAACTGTACAGGGAGTTCTGAAACTGATTGGACCCGTGGTGTCGCTGTATGCTGAACCTCCACAGTCTGCTACCAAATAGGCTTCATATAATGTATTGGCACTAAGACCAGACAAGGTAGTAGAGCTTCCTGTTACCGGATTTGTATTTCCTCCCGTAAGGGGGTTAAAACCTGCAGCACCATAAGTTACTCTAAAATTACTCGCTCCTAAAGTGTTCCAAGAAAGATCAGCACTTGTAGTTTGAACATTACTCGCCATAAATCCGGTTGGAGCTCCTAATGCGATTTGTGCATTTAATGTATCATTAAAATTAGTAGTATCCGCACTATTATTTGGTAAGGATGTCCATGATTTTAGATTATACGTGGTATTGGCTGCGTACGTGTAGTTACCCACAGCCACCACCGCCTCACTAAAACCAGTTCCACCCAAAGTATCTAATAAACTGGTATGCCAAACCGGAGTTTGAAGCACTCCATCCACTGACCAATTTACTTGTACAGAATCAACTTGGTTAATCCCGTAGTTTTGAATGGTAACATTAACTGGGTAAGAACCGGGGCATACCGCTGCAACTGCAGAAGTGGACTTAACTCCTGCATCATGCAAGCCCGTAGGCGCTTCATATACTTCAATTTCTCTAAAATTAGGATTACTTCCTGTCAGGTTATTAAACCTCAGTTTCGTAGAATTAACACGCACAGGTAGGCTAACACTATCTACGTCTCCTGGTGCCAAAAGTGAAGCCAGGTTTCCTACTACTGTAACATAGCTACTTGTACTCGCATCCCAGTATTCAATAATACCTCCGGTAACTTTTCGATTACTATGATAAAAAACAATATCCTGAAAGTTCACTGCTGACGGCCAAGTATACTCAATCCAGCCACCTCCTGAAACCCAACCCCATGGGGTTGTAGCAGCACCCACTGGAATGATTCCATCATTGTAATTTGCAGGACCATATGCAGCTGCCCCTCCACCAGACTGAGCAGCCGTGGCTTGCAACGCAATGTTTTGTTGTGCCATTGCCGGAGATATCCAGCAAGCCACCATACCAATTAATAGTAGTAGTTTTTTCATAAGATTTTTTTTTACGTGTGATAATTATTAGAAAAATAGGACGCTGAAATTAGTTAAAATTTCCGATAACACCCTCATTACCGAATACATAAACACCTCCTAAATCCCAAATCCCTCTACTTCAATGCCCTATTCTTATCCTTGTTAGAAATACCCTACAGCCAAAATCTCTAAATTTATTATGCCGCCATAGCAAATGATTCTTTTTATAGCGTATTCTTACCTTATAGTGTTATTGCTTTGCATTGATTAAATCTGCTCCTGACAGAACTATTAGAATTAACCCTCACATTGGTAATCTCTCAAAATCAGCACTACATTTGCGAATATCATCCGTTACTATGAGAGCCTCAGACCCCAGATATCGCCTTCGCATTTCGACCAAGATTGTGGGCTATATGCGAAAAATAGGAGAATCTATGACAGTGTTTTCCAGGGATGGAAGCTGGTGGACGGGCTATGAGATTGGTTTTAAAGAAATTGATGAGTGGACTGGTTTTCAAGACAAGAACAACCAATTCATATATGAATGGGATATTGTTTTATACAAACTAGATCCCGATGATGACTACTTGAAAGGAGTGATACTGTGGGAGGAGAACGCCAAAGAATTTGGCATCTGCGACATCGAAGAGAAGTCCTTTATTCCACTTCAGGTGAATGGAGTAAATATGTTTAGCAAAAATCAGCTGGAAGTATTTTCCTATCTCTTTTTAAACCCTGATTTGCAAAGGCGGCTGGGTGCCAGAGATGATTAGATTTTCGACTCCCCTCAATTCGATTTAACCTGATCTCATTAAGCGAAGTCGAAATGTTTTAAGCGTACAAGTCTAAAATCTGCTTGGTAGCTTCTTTGTTTTTTACTTTGGTAATGATTTTGTCAATCATCCCTTTTTTGTTTATCACAAAAGTTTCGCGGTGTATACCATCATATTCACGGCCCATAAATTTCTTTAGACCCCACACACCATAGGCGTTGATTACTTCCTTCTCAGTATCGGCCAAAAGTGTAAATGGCAACGAAAATTTCTCCACAAAATTAGAATGCTTCTTTTCTGTGTCCGCGCTCACACCTATTACCTCAAAACCCTTTTCCTGAAGTTCTTCATAATGATCTCTAAAATTGCATGCTTCGGTGGTGCAACCTGGTGTATTATCCTTTGGGTAGAAATACAGAATCACCTTCTTCCCTTTGTAATCTTTCAGACTGATAGTATTTCCATGTTGATCAGTTGATGTAAAATCCGGAGCCTTATCGCCCTCTTTCAAATGTGTCATCTGTTTTGATTTTGTCTGCTTTAACTTTAGCGAAGGCCAAAGGTTTAAATAAAATTGAAGGATACCGAAATTCGCTTAATGGAAATTTCCGATTTACTTTCGCCACTCAATATATAATTAGGTATGACTAAGAAGGAAAAAGTGCAATTTGTAATTGATAAGCTCGAAGAACTTTATCCGGAGGTTCCGATTCCTTTAGATCATTCCGACCCATATACTTTGCTAATTGCCGTTTTGCTATCGGCACAATGCACAGATGCCCGGGTAAACAAAATCACCCCACTCCTATTTCAGGTGGCAAGCACACCTTACGAAATGGCCAAACTTACTCAAGAAGAAATTGCCGCCATCATTCGTCCTTGTGGGCTTACGCCAATGAAATCAAATGGCATTAAGCAACTCTCCCATATTTTGATTGACAAATACAATGGAGAAGTACCAGCTGATTTTGAAGCTTTGGAAAGCCTCCCTGCCGTGGGGCACAAAACTGCCTCGGTAGTAATGAGTCAGGCTTTTGATATTCCTGCATTCCCTGTAGACACCCATATTCATCGCTTAATGAACCGCTGGGGGCTAAGTAATGGGAAGTCGGTGGTACAAACGGAAAAGGACGCCAAACGACTTTTTCCAAAAGAGCTTTGGAACAAACTTCATTTGCAAATCATTTATTACGCCCGTGAATATTCTCCCGCTCGCGGCTGGGATATTAATAAAGATGTGATTTCTCAAAAAATCGCAAGAAAGAGTTTGTTGAAATAGTTTGGAGTAGGGAGTCTGGAATTTGGAGTAAGGAGTTGGCAAATTTTAAAGCTCAAAACACTCCACCGAACAGCCACTTGAATCAAAGTTGGTTTTGGGACTTCCTGCTTTCACATTTTGAATTTGATGCTTAGGATTTAGAGTTTAATCTTTCTAAAAATCATACTCCAAACTTAATGCACCTTAACTCCTTAATGGTTTTCATTTTTTTAACCATTAAGCCATCAAGAATCATGAAGAGTGGTTTTAAAAATCATACCCCAAACTGAAGGCAAACTCACTGTCCAGAATAATACCATCCTCAACAGGCCATGCCCAATCAAAGCGCAGGTAGTAGCCAAATAGCCTCGTGCGAAGACCAACTCCGTAGCTATAAATGATAGGGTCTTTTTGACTGTCAATTATTATTTGACCACTCCCTCCCGTGGGGCCGTAAGGAATAGTACTGGTATTAATAGCGTTCTCCTTACTGTAAGGGGATGGCCCATTCCAGGCCGTACCCACATCCCCAAAGCCAATCACCTGAAGGTTTTTAATAAAATCACTCTTAATTGGTTTTTGAAATAGGTAGCTAAAAATTGGCCATCTCAATTCACTATTGAACACCGCAAAACTGTTTCCGTTTCTTGAGTTCTGGTAAAAACCTCGCATGTTAGTTACCAAGGTTTGAAATATGTAATTATTGTCCTGAGCAATTGGAGTTGTAGGTTCAAATTTGGGCACAAACATATTATCCACACCTCCCATTATGTAAATCAACTTTTCCGGCCCAAAGGAAGTTCCCGCTGCAAAGCGATTGGCCCAAATCAAGTTTTTATGGATGATAGTATAATTTCTTAAATCAATACCCGCAGTATGCAATCCTGTTGGGCTTTTATAAAGATTTCGATAGTACTCTGTAAAAATCTTGTACCTCAATCCTGAATATAAGTTTGGTCCAATCTTACGTGTGTTATCATAAACATAGGCCAGCCTTGCAATGGCATAATCTTGATATTTGGTCGGCTTGTCCAATGAGCTATCATCACGGCTCAAACTGATTATCTCATCCATTCTGTACCCCAAGCTTCCGCGTAATGAAGACACTGGATTAAAAGGATATGACAACTTATAAGTAGCCTCATTGGAAATAGTACGTTCGTAATCTGTTTCTGTAAACAGCTGCACCTTGCTCCTGCGGGCAAAAACATAATCCTTATCAAATCGGTTTTTATAATCACTAAGCGCCACCATTATCTCCGAGTTTGGAATAATTGAGGTTCCATTCAATGGCTGGAAACTAGTGCTCAGCATTGCTGAAATAGTATAATCATGCATCAAATCCTGCACCCCACCACCCAAGGTCATGTTAAACCCTGAATTGAGATAATCACCCGAAACAAACCCTGTGAAAGGCTGGTATTGTGGGTTGTCATAAATATTGTCAAACCCTACAGTAAAGTCCTTTTGAAAGAATGACAAAAAGTAATTTCTCTGTGGCGGAATATCGAGCGGCTCCTCCTCTTTAGGCTCCTGCTCCATAGCAATCGGAGCGGGTAATATGTCCACCTCTTTTGGCTTCAATCGAGACCTTGGAGCCGGCCTGTCCTTTTTCTCATCTACATTATCAAATTTGTAGTCATTAATGTCCACTTCAAACTTTGTAGGGTCAACACCCGGGTAATACAGAGGCATACTTTCACTTTCTTGAATAGCCGCTCTGTCCGGACGTTCCGTTTCTTTTGGGTTCGCCACTGGAATTACTGGTGTAGACTTGGAAGTCACAAAATTCAAATCTTCTGGTGAACGATATGGTGTACTATAAATCCTGTAGCGCTTATCCACCAAAGCCATTTCCAGCACCTCATCCCGCTCCTGCATTACCTCATGGGCCAAAATGCTACGGTTATAATCTGAGAGTTTGTACTCGCTAAATTCATAAGCATAATGCGTGGTGGTATCCACCGAAGCAATGCTGCTATCAATTTTAAGTAGATGCCGCGAAGCCACTCCCCGTGCTCCTTGACTAAGTATTGACACATATCCATCAGCGTAAGATTTTGGATATATCTCATTAGTGAAGGGAGAATTGGTAAGTTGCCAAATCACAGAAGTATCTTTAGGCTCACGGGCAGGCATAGCGTAGATATCCATCTTGCGCTTAGGAAACTCCGTAGCCTTCTCTTTCAGTTTTACTGAATCCGTTGGACGGTTAGAACTAAATGCAATTCGTGAGTCTTTTTCAATCCAGGTTGGATACAGATCGGCATAAGTATCATTGGTAAGCTGCTCTACTTTGGTATTGAGGATGGTGTAAATAAATATATCGGACTGGCCATCTTTTACTGCTGAAAGCACAAATCGCTTTCCGTCAGCAGAGTATTCAAACGAAAGAATTTTATCAAACTTGAAGAATTTTTGCTTCTGCCATTTCTTCTTTTCCAATTCATAATAATGGAGATACACAAAACCCTGCTCTTCGGTAATCATGGCTAATATTTCACCATTGGGGTGCCACGCCAGCAAGGGATAAGAGTAGTCCGAATTTTGAGCAATGCGATAACCTTCTGTAAGCAGTCGCTTCTTTTTGTCCTTTTCAAAATCATATAAAAACACTTTGTAGCGGGAAAACCGCTGGCTTGTGTAGGCCAAATATCGCCCATCATTACTTGTAGACATATGTGTAACGATGTGGTGCTTTTTCACTTTAAGAAGTTCTTCTTCCGCAAAATTCTCCACCCCGGTTTTGGGTTCATATTGCTCTTTAAGATAATTCTGCCAGCCCCTTAAAACCTCATCCAGGTCTTTACCCAAAATGTACAGGAAGCCACTTTCTATGTTGCGATTTACCACAGCCATGTACACCACATTTTTCAGCACTTTTTGACCATAAGTATCCGCCAAATAATTCCAAATGGAATGCCCGGCATATCGCGCCTGCTCTCCATAAACGGAGTTTATACTTTTATACTGGCCAGACAAATAACCATCGCGCACATACTTATCCACGTTGGGATTATCCGGATTTCCAATGTAAGAGATAAGCCCCTCAGTGTACCATTCTGGCAGGTTTAGCAAAGTGGAATTTTTAATTGACTGTGTGAAACTTCCATAAATAAGATTGCTTAGTACAACTTCAGAAAGCCCTGAACGTAGCTCGCCTTCGAGCTTTACATAGTCACCATCAAAATGTAGAAAAAGGCGTCTCCCACTGATTCGGGTAACACCTGTAGTATTATAGTCTTCCTCGCTACTTGAATTTACATTACTCTGCTTGAGGTCGGATAGGTTATTGAAAACCAAAATCTGCACACGGTCATCCAAGGGAGCATCCAGCAAGGCTTCTATGCGTGGAAGCTGCTTATCTGCCATTCGAGCTACTTGCGCGGCCAGATCTTTGTTTCCTCTATAAAAATAAACGTCAAAGCGCTCAAAGCGATAAAACACCCAATCAAACTCGGTATACTGAACCCTATTTTTACCAAAAGTCTGGCGGGTTCCATAGAAAAACTGACCCTGCACCTCGTTTGCCAACAAGATGAAAAGCAAGCCAAAAAGAGCTATGCGTACGTGAGAGTAAGTTTTTGCCACTGGCATTGAAATTCTTAAAGGAAATAGTAATCTATTAATAAACTGTGAAGCTTAGGGTTTAGTGTAAAGACAAATAAAGCTTCTCACGAATATACCATAAATAGGGAAATGCAAACCTTAGAAAAGCTCCGAGCTTCAAGTTGCAAGCTAATAGCTTACGGCTTGAGACTTGAAGCTTGCGGTTTACAGCTCTCTCTCAATACTTCCCCAGCAATTCCAAAATCTTCGTCTCTACTTTTGGATCTTCCCAATTTTGATGAATATCCGGCATTGCCATCACCTCTTCCATAATTCTATCCTGGCGCTGACCTTCTTTCAAAGCATCAGAATAGCGAATATCACTAAAAGTAACCATTGAATAAAGTGGTATCCACTTTCCCGGATTGTTTCGACTAAACTTGGCTTCTATCTTTTTGCGAAGAAGAAAATCCGCATTACCGGTAAGGTCGCGCATCTCCACAAAGTTGCGCATCGCCAAATCAGCAATAGCGTCTGCATCAGGCTTACGTTGAGTTTCAAATTCCTTCAGAATAGTATTCCAATCATCGCCATGCTGACTCATAATTTCTTCTAAAACAGTACAGTCTTCAAAACCACTGTTCATACCTTGTCCGTAAAAAGGAACGATGGCGTGAGAAGCATCGCCCAGTAAAGCCACCTTTCCATTTTTTGACCATGGGAAGCAGCGAATAATCACCAATGAAGACACAGGATTGTTTTCCCATTCTTCATCAAAATTCGTCATTAGCTCCAAAGCATCAGCAAAATGTTCCTTGAAAAAGGCGCGAGCTTTCTCCAAAGTATTAACTGTTTCAAAGGAGGTTTCGCCTTCGTTGGCAAAAAACAAAGTACAAGTAAAACTGCCATCAGGGTTGGGAAGAGCAATGAGCATATAGCTGCCGCGCGGCCAGATATGCAGCGCTTCCTTCTCCATTTTATGCGTACCATCGGCATTTGCAGGAATACTCAATTCCTTGTAACCATGCTCGATATACTGTTGCGAATAGTTGAATCTATCGGTTTTCACCATAGAAGAGCGAACAGCACTAAAAGCGCCATCCGTTCCAAAAAGCAAGTCGCCCTCTACTTTGGTAATTTCTTTGGTACTGTATGATTTAAAACTTGCCTCAGCAGTTTCTAAATTCACTCGCGTGCATTGCTGGTCAAAATCGATGGAAACATTGCTGTGTTTTTCAGCTTCATCCATCAGCAAAGCATTAAGCCCACCACGAGAAACAGAATAAATAGCCTCGCCATTAAGCCCGTACGGTTGGTTGGTAAGTTCCCCTTCGCGGGAATGCATCACGCGGCCATACATCGGTATCGCCATCTTGCGAACTTCATCCGCCACACCTACACCTTCCAAAGCTTTCCAGCCTCGGTTGCTTAGCGCCAAATTTATAGACCTACCACCATCAATGGTGGTTTTGCGCATATCTGGGCGTCTTTCGTACACCTTTACATCGTGACCTTTTTTGGCCATATAACAGGCCAAAAGTGAGCCCACCAATCCTGCTCCGGCTATCGTTACTTTTTTGTTTTCCATGCTATTTGGCAAATTTCTTTAGTCCTTGCTCAAAGATTTTCCCGAAGCGGAAAATGTCCTCAAAGTTGTTGTACATCGGCACCGGAGCCATGCGGATTACATCCGGCTCACGCCAATCCGAAATCACACCATTTTCCATCAAATAGTCAAACACCTTACGACCAACACCCGGCACTATCACCGATAGCTGAGCACCTCTTCTTTCCGGATCTTTTGGGGTAATAATTTTCAATTCTACGCCTGTGCTTTCACGAACCTGCTCTACCACAAACTGCAGATAAGCCGTCAGCTTTTTAGACTTTTCGCGCAAGCGTTGCATACCCGCCTGCTCAAAAAGCTCTAGGCTCGCCAAAAGTGGAACCATGGCAAAAACAGGAGCATTGCTCAGCTGCCAAGCTTCAGCCGTTGGGATAGGCTTAAAGGTTTCCGGCATTTTAAAACGCGTCTCCTTATCATGTCCCCACCAGCCTTCAAAGCGTGGTATTTCGGTTTGGCCGTGATGTTTTTCGTGAACAAATATTCCGCTCACCCCACCAGGACCACTATTCAAATATTTGTATCCGCACCAAGCGGCAAAGTCAACATCCCAGTCGTGAAGTTTGATGGGCATATTTCCCGCAGCGTGGGCCAAATCCCAGCCTACTACCGCGCCAATTTCCTTTCCCTTACGGGTGATGCGCTCCATGTCAAAAAACTGACCGGTGTAATAATTCATACCACCCAGCATCACCAAAGCAATTTCATCAGCATGCTTTTCCAAGGTTTCAATCACGCGATCATCTGTGATTAATTCAGCTACAGGATCCGGTTGAATTTCGATAAGATCATCTTCCGTAAGGCCATGAAAACGCAACTGGCTGCGAAGTGCATATTGATCTGATGGAAAAGCCTTGCCTTCGCAAACTATTTTTTTCCTTTTCCCTTCCGGGCGAAAAAAGCTCACCATCAATAAGTGCAAGTTTGTGGTAAGGCCATTCATAGCAACTACTTCGCTAGGTTTCGCACCAACGATGCTCGCCAAAGGTTTTGTGAAAAATTCGTGATACTTCAGCCATGGTCTGCGGCTTTCGGTGTGTCCTTCTACTCCAAATGTCGCCCAGTCATCCAGCTCTTCACTGATATACTCGCGTGCATTTTTGGCTTGTAAGCCAAGAGAGTTTCCGGTAAAATATATGGCGTTTTCGCCCTTGTGCTGTGGAAATAAAAATTGAGCTCTGAAATTTTTCAATTCATCCTCCGCATCACATTTGAGCGCAAACTCTGCATTAAACTGATATTCCATGTATAAGGTGTTCTATAAATAAAAAACTGATGGCTTCTTCTCTCGTCATTTTCCCTTATGAGAAAGCCTAGCTGCGAAGTAAAAAACTTTTGAGTTATCAATGGAGTGAATCATGTAAAAAGAGAGAAAAAGGTTAGATACCTGACGGATTTTAAACATCACAGCTTTTCCAAAGTTTGAAACTTTGGAAAAGATACATGCACTAATAATAAAAGCCCTGACAGGGTTCTAAACCCTGACAGGCTAAATTCTCAAAACACCAAACTCCCCACCATCAAAAGCACCCCACAAAAAATAGGCACCCCTTCTATCCAAAAGGAAAAATACAATTCACTGTGTTCACGATGCGAATAGCGCACCAGCCAGTAGCCGATTTCTAAGCCAACTAAAAGTGCAATTGTGTAAAAAACCGGATCACCAAAAACAAAAAGCCTTACTAAAAGCCACACTTGATATAGTAGAATAAAAAGCATGGACAATTGCCTTGCCTGATCGCGCCCAATCACCTGCGGAATAGTTTTCATGAGAGCATCGTCATACGGCACATCCCGAATGTCAAAAGGGATTACCAAAGCCAGAATCAGCAAAGTTCTCATCAAAAACTCCAAAACACTTTCCAGCGAAAGCGTATCATAAAGCACGGTGGGAACAATTACCGTAACATAACTCCAGGTAGCGGAAATCAAAAACATCTTTAGCCCCGGAGCCGTGCGAAGAGATGTGAAACTACTGAAGGGATTTTTAAAACTCAGCGGGTAGGTTGCCGAAATAATGCCAGGAAGAATCATTAACAAAATGAGCTCAACAGAAAATATTTCTATAAAAGCTAAACCGGTGAGCGCTCCAAACACAAGCATAAAAAGCAAAACTTCGCTCCTGTGACCAGCTACCCAGGCTTTAAACGAAAGCTCACTACGAAGGTCATAACCACGGATTTGCACAAAGCGCATATAGTTATAAGTGAAGGCAGTAGAAAAAATCACCATCAAAATGAAGCCAATATTTATAGAAGAGAACGATGACATGGTAAACAAACTAAAGGCACCAACAGCAATTCCCACCCACAAATTACTGTACACTACATATTTAGCCATTTTACCCAAGCGTAATATTGATTTAATTTATACGAATAGAATATCCTTTATACTATATGCGTACAATGTCCTTAATCCTTACTTTTGCCGTCTCAAAAATCTAAAATATTATCATAGCTATGACAACAGACTCATTTGCCTACCGACACATTGGCCCCAGAGAGGAAGATGTAAAAGCAATGCTTACGGCTGTAGGAGTTGATTCTATAGAAGAGTTGATCAACCAAACCGTGCCAAAAGATATTCGCCTAAAAGGTGAATTAAACCTTTCGGATACCTTTGGTGAGTCTGAATATTTGTCTCGAATAAGAGACATAGCTCGAAAGAATAAGGTTTTCAAAACCTATATTGGTTTGGGCTACCACCCTACTATTATGCCTGGTGTTATTCAGCGTAATATTTTAGAAAACCCAGGTTGGTACACGGCTTACACACCATACCAGGCAGAAATCGCTCAAGGAAGATTGGAAGCTTTATTGAACTTCCAAACCATGATTACTGACCTTACTGGTTTGCCAATCGCCAACGCTAGTTTGCTTGACGAATCTACCGCTGCTGCTGAGGCTATGGCTATGTTTTTTGCTGGTCGCTCACGCGCCAAGCAGAAGGCAGATGCCAATAAATTTTTCGTTTCAATTCATTGTTTACACCAAAACATCGACCTCCTCAAAACCAGAGCGGAACCTATTGGTGTAGAATTGGTAATCGGAGATCACAGAGATTTCACGCTAAGTGACGAATACTTTGGAGCCTTGCTTCAATATCCAGCTTCTGATGGAGAAGTGTTTGACTACACCGACTTTATGAAAGATGCCAAAGACCATGACATGCAAGTAGCTGTAGCTGCTGACATTATGAGTCTTGCTTTGCTTACACCTCCCGGAGAGTGGGGAGCTGACGCAGTAGTTGGAACCACTCAGCGTTTTGGTATTCCATTAGGTTTTGGTGGACCACACGCTGCCTACTTCGCTACCAAAGAAGAATACAAAAGAGCTATTCCGGGTAGAATTATTGGAGTAACCAAAGACAAGGATGGAAACAATGCCTTGCGTATGGCGCTTCAAACTCGTGAGCAGCACATTAAAAGAGAAAAAGCAACTTCAAACATTTGTACCGCACAAGTACTACTTGCCGTAATGGCGGGAATGTACGCTGTGTATCACGGTCCAAAAGGTTTGAAAAATATTGCCAAGAGAATTCACTTTTCGGCTGTTACCCTTGATGAAGCTTTGCGCAAAATGGGGTACGAACGTACCAATGAGTCCTTCTTCGATACTTTGAAAATCGAAACTGGCGACATTAGCACTGAAACTATCCGCGAAATTGCGCTTGAGAAAGAATATAACTTCCGTTTTATTGATAGCCATACTGTAGGTATCAGTATTAATGAAAATACAAACCTTGAAGCGATCAACGAGATCATTTCAATTTTTGCGGAAGCTAAAGAAGTAGAAGCTGCTGAGGCAGGAAAGTTACTTGAGGTAAACGTAATCCCTGAATCACTTCAGAGACAATCAGAATATTTGGAGCAAACCATCTTCAACAGCTTCCATAGCGAAACTGACATGATGCGTTACATCAAGCTTTTGGAGCGCAAAGACCTTTCTTTGAATCATTCAATGATCCCACTAGGAAGCTGCACCATGAAGCTTAATGCTGCAACGGAAATGATTCCATTGAGCTGGCCTCTTTTCGCTAATATTCACCCATTTGCACCAAAAGAGCAAACAGGAGGATACTTAGAAATGATTAGCGAATTAGAACGTGATCTTGCAGAAATCACAGGGTTCCATTCTGTATCGCTTCAGCCAAACTCTGGCGCTCAAGGCGAATATGCTGGATTGATGGTAATTCAGGCTTATCACACTTCACGTGGTGAAGGCCACAGAAATGTTACGCTTATTCCAAGTTCTGCACATGGCACCAACCCTGCCAGCGCCATTATGGCCGGTATGAAAGTAGTTGTGGTAAAATGTGACGAATTGGGGAACATTGACGTAGCCGATCTTATAGCGAAAGCTGAACAGTACAAAGATGATCTTTCATCATTGATGATTACTTACCCAAGTACTCACGGTGTATTTGAAGAGTCTGTAAAAGAAATCACCTCTATCATTCATGAGAATGGTGGACAAGTATATATGGATGGTGCCAATATGAACGCTCAGGTTGGATTAACCAGCCCGGGTAACATTGGCGCTGACGTTTGTCACCTAAACTTGCACAAAACCTTTGCTATCCCTCATGGTGGCGGTGGCCCTGGAATGGGACCTATCGGTGTGGCTGAGCATTTGGCATCTTTCCTTCCTGGACACCCATTGGTAAAGACCGGAGGTAAAAATGCAATCAGTGCTATTTCTGCTGCTCCTTATGGAAGTTCGTTAGTCCTTATTATTAGCTACGGATACATCAAAATGCTTGGACCAATTGGTTTGAGAAAATCTACTGAGTTTGCTATTCTTAATGCTAACTACATTAAGAGCCAACTTGAAGGAAACTTTGATGTACTATATACTAATGAGAAAGGGCGCGTAGCACACGAAATGATTGTGGATTGCCGTCCATTTAAAAAGTCCGCAGGTATTGAGGTTGTAGACATAGCTAAACGCTTGATGGACTACGGATATCACGCTCCTACAGTTTCTTTCCCAGTTGCAGGTACCGTTATGATTGAGCCTACAGAAAGTGAAAGCAAGCTGGAACTTGATCGTTTTTGCAGTGCCCTATTGAGCATTCGCAAGGAGATAGAAGAAATAGCCAATGGTGAGGCTGACAAGGAAAATAATCCACTAATAAATGCTCCACACACCATGGGAATGCTTACAGCTGATGAATGGAACCTTCCATATTCACGTCAAAAAGCAGCGTTTCCATTAGAATATATTGCTTTAAATAAATTTTGGCCTGATGTTCGCAGGGTAGATGATGCTTATGGAGACAGAAATCTTGTCTGCACATGCGAGCCAATGGAGTCCTACGCCATTAATTCGTAGGAAATTATTAATAATCAGTAAGTACTTGATTTTATAAATCAATAATACTTGCTAACTTTGTGAAATCTTAATTTTTGTTTAACACTTAAGTTTATTATGAAAAAAGTATTACTAGCCCTTTCTTTAATGGGGGGTATCGCTGGTTACTCTCAGAGTAACGACATGCCTTCTGATTTGAAACTTGACGCAAAAGAAGTTGCGCATATTGAAAATTTGATCGCTAAGAAGAAACTTCAATCTAACAAGAAAAAAACCGCTGGTGGTGTTATCACTAACCAATTTATGGGTTTTGTAGATGAAATGTACACCTTGTTTGGTGGGTCTGCACAGTTTAGCATTTTCCAAAATCCAATGTGGCAAGATTCTACTGCAGTAGAAGTTTTTAGCAATGCCGATCAGCATATCAGCAATCATGCTATTGGTTTGACTTTTGATCCAACCTCTCCAGCTTGGGGAGCTAATCAAGTTGCGGAAGTTGACGATTACACTATTGATAGTGTATACATCTTAGGAGCTTATAGAACTCCATCTTCTATTCCTAACCCAATGGGTGACTCTTTGATCGTAGAACTTGTATGGGCGCCTAGCACCAGCACTACTACTTTCAATGAAGGAACTGTTACTTACACAAACGGATCTCCTGACGAGTCTTGTGATTATGTAGCGCCTACCTTCACTCTTGGTACTCCTCCTTCATTTAGTCTTGAAGGTTCAAACAAGGTTCGTATTGGACTTGAACTTACAGCAAACGATACTACCAATACTTCAGCTTACTATGGATTGGAGGTTAACCAACTTATTCCGGCTGGAAACATTGTAGGTGTATCTTACTTCTTTAAGTCTGCTTACGCTTCTGGACTTTCTGTAGGTGACACTGTTTTCAACACTGTTACTCCTTCTACAGTTTCTGCACCTAACTTTGCTGGAAGACTTGCTCAAGATCCTGCTATCGCTTTGAGTAACCTAAACATGTACTTTTGTGATGCAGGAAACTTTGGTGGAATGAACGGTACAAGTTCTTTTAGATCAGCAGAGCTTTATAACTTATCAAATGGTTTCCCATGCTACTTCCCAGAAAGCTTCAACGGAAACTTTGTTGCTGTAATGATGTCAGCAAACTCTACTGTTGGTTTGGATGAAGTAAAGGAAGAAGCTTCTTTTAATGTATTCCCTAACCCAACTACAGGCAATGTAACTCTTGAGATCGCTCAAGGAGGTACTTACACTATCGATGTTCTTAACTTGGTAGGTCAGGCTGTATACTCTGAGCAAGTAAGCATCAACGGTGGAGAAGCACTAAACAGAAACTTTTCTAACCTTACTAAAGGTGTTTACCTTATCAACTTAAGCGGTGAGGGTATCTCTAAAACTACCAAACTTACTATCAAGTAAGACCGGAAGCTTTAAAGATTAACATAAAAAACCCGCGATAATCAATGATTATCGCGGGTTTTCTTTTTAAAACTAATCAGCTTTTACCTTCTTGAGGATTCCCCTCTTCCTAAAGCTTGTTCTTGATTTTCCTAAACAGTTCTGAAGAATATACGAAGTCATTAATATCCTCATTATTGGTAGTTAAAATATCTTCGCTACTTCCCTCCCAAGCCTTAAGACCATACTTTATGTAGATTATTTGATCACCTATCTCCATCACCGAGTTCATATCGTGCGTATTGATTACTGTAGTCATATTGTACTCCTCTGTAATCTCCTTGATAAGGTTATCAATCACGATGGCAGTTTTTGGGTCTAAGCCACTATTTGGCTCATCACAAAAAAGATACTTGGGGTTCATTACAATTGCTCTTGCTAATGCCACACGCTTTTGCATACCCCCACTCAGCTCAGCAGGAAACTTATTATTTACACCTTCCAGATTTACCCGTTTCAAGCAAAAGTTAGCTCTATCCTCCATTTCACTTTCAGACATATCTCCAAACATACCCAAAGCAAAATTTATGTTCTCTTGAATCGTTAGAGAGTCAAACAGGGCATTTCCCTGAAACACCATTCCCATCTCCGTACGAAGATTCTTCTTGGCCTCATCATCCATTTCACCAAGCCTCCTATTATTATATATAATCTCTCCTTGGTCTATTTGATGCAGGCCAACCAAACTTTTTAGAAATACCGTTTTACCAGAACCCGATTGTCCGATAATAAGATTGGTTTTTCCTTGGTAAAAGTTAGCTGAAATGCCTTTCAAAATCTCTTCTCCACCAAAGCCTTTATGTAAATCGTTTACCTCTATCATTAGCCTAAAAGGATTTGGGTTAAAATATAATTAGCAACTATAATCGCCACACTACTGCTTACAACAGCCTTTGTAGCATTAATTCCAACTTCGATTGATCCTCCTTTTACATAATAACCATAAAAGGCGGAAAGACTGGTAATGATAAAAGCAAAAACAACTGTCTTTATCAAGGCATACCACACATAAAACGGCTGAAATTCCAATTGCAAGCCTTGAATAAAGTCTGCGGGTGCTATATCACTTACAAACTCTGCTGCTAAAAATCCACCAGCCAAGCCGAGAAACATACTTAGTGTAATCAGGATGGGGTTAAAAATCATGGTTGCGATAAGTTTGGGTAGAATCAGATAACAAGCGGGGTTTATCCCCATTACCTCCAAAGCGTCAATTTGCTCAGAAACGCGCATACTCCCAAGGGTAGATGCAATGTTAGAACCTACTTTACCAGCCAAAATAAGGCTCACCATGGTAGGCGAAAATTCCAAAATTATAGATTCACGAGCTGCAAGCGCCACGTAATAATCCGGAATAAAAGGATCATCCAGATTGAGTGCTGTTTGAATAGTAACAATAGCGCCTACAAACAATGATATTACAGACACAATCCAAACACTGCTCAATCCGAGCAAGTCAAAATCGCGCATCAATGCTTTCCAGTACTGCTTAAAATTTTCAGGCTTCTTAAAAGTCTTTCCTAATAAGATGAAGTAGAGCCCAATAGATCGTATTCCCTCGGTTATAAACATTTCGCTAAAATAAGAGTAATTTTGTCTCGCAATAAAGCATAAGTCACAAGAAGCTCAGATGTTTTACAAGTCTTTAAAAATTTTCCTTTTTTCAATGATTTTAATTGCTGCCGTAGGTTCTTGCGGCACTCTCGAAAAGTGTAACTGCCCTGGCAAAAGTTCAATTTCTATATTTTGACCAAGGCTACTACTACTTTAGAAAAATATCTACCGGAAGGAAGTCTGGAGCTTTGCATGACTTTGTTAAAATCAGAGCCGGTACAGCTCAAGATTTCGCGACCACGAAAAACAAAGTTTGGTGATTATCGCTTTCCCGGCAAGGATGGCCGACATAAGATTAGTGTAAACGCTAACCTAAACCCCTTTGCTTTTTTGATTACCCTAATTCACGAAATGGCACATTTAAAGGCCTTCAAAGATTATGGTAAAGTAATAAAGCCACATGGATCGGAATGGCAGCAGTGCTTCAGAGATTTGGCCAAACCATTTTTGGATGCCGATATTTTTCCGAATGATGTGAAGCATCAATTTATAAACAGCCTAAACAAAGGAGCCGCGAGCAGCTGTACAGACTTGAACCTTTTTCGTCAGTTAAAAGTTTATGACAACACACCTGAGCACATTACTACCGTGGAGCAAGTTCCTATGGGAGCTCATTTTAGGATTGGCCAGGATAAAATTTTCCGCAAAGGACCAAAGTCACGAAAGCGCTATAAGTGCCTAAACTTGGTAAATAAGCGCGAGTATATGGTACATCCTTTGGCAGAAGTAGAATTAGTAGAAAACTTAAAAAATATAAAAAGTGCCTGATAAGAATTATTTCTCATCCAGCTTTAAGCTGGGTATTTTAGGAGGCGGACAGCTTGGTAAAATGCTACTTACCGACACCCGTAGGTATGACATTCAAACCAAAGTAATGGATCCATCTCCGGTGGCTCCATGTAGATTTGGTAGCAACGAATTTGTGCAAGGTGACATTACTGACAAGCAAGCTGTGCTTGATTTTGCCAAAGATTGTGATGTAATCACAATCGAAATTGAAAATGTTAGCACCGAAGCTCTTCACGAGCTAGAGGCTCAGGGCAAAATCATTTACCCACGTCCTCGCACATTGGATATCATTAAAAATAAGAGCCTACAAAAGGATTTTTACCGCGAGCATAAAGTTCCGACTGCCTCGTATTTCACTTTTGAAAATAGAGAACAGATGATGCAGCTTTTGCTGGAATCTGAACTCAACCCTCCATTTGTATGGAAAGCTGCTACTGGTGGTTATGATGGTAAGGGTGTTTCTATCGTGCGCAATAGTTCAGACATTGAAGACCTACCAGATATGCCCGGCCTTATAGAAGAAATGGTAGACTATGCAGTGGAAATTGCTGTAGTGGTGGCACGCTCTCCAAGTGGTGAAACCAAATCTTTTCCTGTAGTGGAGATGGAATTTCATCCAACTGCCAATTTGGCGGAGTACGTTTTTAGTCCCTCCAATATTGACATTCGCATTCAAAATAAAGCCAACCAACTGGCCGAAGAAGTAGCGCATAAATTTGATCATGTGGGTCTATTGGCTGTAGAAATGTTTGTTACCAAAGATGGTCATGTGATGGTAAATGAGGTAGCACCTCGTGTTCACAACAGCGGACATCTAACTATTGAAGGAAATGTCACCTCTCAATTTGATCAGCATCTTCGTGCTATTTTAGATCTACCCTTAGGTGATACCGAAATTGTACGTCCTGCGGTAATGATAAACCTTACTGGCGAAGCGGATCATTCTGGGCCCGTCTTATATGAGGGAATCGAAAAAATCATGAAGTCTTCCGGTGTGAGTATTCACCTTTACGGGAAAGCGGAAACTCGACCTTTCAGAAAAATGGGACACATCACCATTACTGCAAAAACTATAGAAGAAGCCCGCGAAGTAGCCGGAAACGTAAACAATACTATTAAAGTAATAAGTCAATAAAATGAGTGCCGAAGTAGGAATAATAATGGGTAGTAAGAGTGACTTGCCGGTAATGCAAGAAGCTGCTGACATCCTAAAAGAATTAGGAGTAGAATTTGAGATCAACATTGTGTCGGCTCACCGCACGCCAGACATCATGTATGATTATGCCCAAAATGCCCACAAGAGAGGAATCAAAGTAATAATTGCCGGTGCTGGTGGCGCTGCTCACCTTCCGGGGATGACAGCTAGCCTTACGCCCCTTCCTGTAATTGGAGTACCTGTAAAATCAAGAAATTCTATTGATGGGTGGGATTCTGTACTTTCTATTTTGCAAATGCCAGGCGGAGTTCCTGTGGCAACGGTTGCCTTGGATGGCTCAAAAAATGCCGGAATATTGGCGGCCCAAATAATTGGAACCGCCCGTCCGGAAATACTAGAAAATATTATGGAGTATAAAAAAGGGCTACACGCTAAAGTTGTAGAATCAGCCCAGGATTTATAGGCTTTTTAAAGTCTGTAATAGATGTTCTTTTTTACGGTTGGCCACTGGAATTTTGGAACCATCTTCCAACACCAAATAGCCGCCATCCGTTTGCACATAACGTTTCAGATAGTTCATATTTACCAAGTGAGACTTGTGAATGCGGTAGAAGTTGTAATTAGAAAGCATCGTGTCAAACTCTTTCAAGGTTTTTGAGGCCAGTAGTGACTTTTCATTATTTAGATAAAAAGTAGTGTAGTTGCTACTGGACTCTAACCTTACGATTTCTGACAAGCGAATTACATGCATTCCATCAGAAGTAGGCACCACAATTTTCTTCGGTGAGTCAGAGGCCTGGCGAATGTTTTCTACCAACACATTTATGTTTCCAGCATGCTTTGGCACACCTTTACCATCCTCTACCTTTCGGATAGATTTGACCAACTCTTCGGGGTCAATTGGTTTAAGCAAATAATCCAGCGCACTGAATTTAATGGCCTTTATGGCAAATTCATCATGCGCGGTGATAAAGATAATTTCAGGATCGATTTCGGCATTATCACGGATACTTTCCAAAATATCGAAGCCGCTTTCGCCAGCTAATTTAATATCTAAAAATAAAGCATCGGGTTTATGAGCAATCAGTGCTTCGGTTCCATCTGCCACAGTTCCGGCTTCGGCTACTACCTCCACCTCGGGGCAAAAAAGGTCTAATTTTCCACGAAGAGATTCTCTTGAATTTTCCTCGTCATCTACGATTACAACTTTAATCATGTCTCCTAAATATTTTAAGTAAAATTAATCTCTAAATGCTTTCAGCAGGCAATTTAATAATCACTTTAGTTCCCGTTGGATTTTCCAAATCAATAATTTGAATATCAACCTCTTCATTCTTTGACAGCCTGAGCAAACGAATTCTATCACGATTTATCTGAGTAGCCATACTGCGATGATCTTGACGTTTAGGCATTGCTTTCGCTGCTTTTCTGCCTATTCCATTGTCTTCCACCTCACATATTAATAACTCTTCATCGAGTATAAAACGTATGCTCAAAAAGCTCTTTTCTTCTTTGGGTTTTATGCCATGAAGAATAGCATTTTCTACGTGCGGCTGAATCAGCATTGGAGGAATTCCCACGTCATAATCAATCTCATCATCCACCTCAATTTCGTATTCAAATTTACCCTGAAAGCGCAACTTTTCAAGTTCAAGATAATTCTTTAAAACTGATACTTCTGTTTCTACAGGATGAACATGCTCCATTGATGATTCAAGTGTAAGCCTCATCAATTTTGCGAAATTGTTCAAATATCGAACAGCTTGTTTTGGGTCATTTTTAAAGATAAAACTACTGATGCTGTCCAGTGCATTAAAAATAAAATGAGGGTTCATTTGCAAACGCAAAGCTTTGCGTTCCATATCCAACAATGAATTTTCTAACCTAAGCTGTTGATTCGCCCTCTTTATCCTATCCGAAACGTACAAATAGGTAAGAGTACCAACCAGGGCCAAAACAAGAAGGATAAACCACCAGCGTTTATATACAGGATTGAGAATCACGAAATGGTAGGTCACACTATTGTTCTGCCATTTTTCCCCTTCACGGGTAACTTGTGCTTCAAAAGTGTAATTACCAGGTTTTATGTTTGAGAAAATCGCCTCTCTCCTAGCTCCGGCTTGTGTCCAATTATCACCCAAGCCTTTTACGCGATAGCGGTAAATTAAATTTTCTGGTTGATAGCCGGTGAGTCCTGCCATGGTAAAACTCAGGAAATTTAAATCTGGCGGTAATCGCAATTCTTTTGGTGTACCGTAAAATGGGAATATTCCCTCTGCATAATCTTCCAAACCCTGTACCTCACCAAATGAAAGTTCCACATCTGTAATGGCCAATTGTGGTGGCTCCACATATTGCTGAAGCAAATTGAGGTCTATCACAAAAAGCCCCTCGGGACTACCGGCCACCAATTGATCATTATGCAGTGTCAAGGCCTGTGGGCTAAAACCTTCACGAATTAATCGAGAAACTTGCGTTACCTCCTTTACTTTATAAAGTCCATCTGTTTTTAAGGTTTTAAAAAGCCCCTTATTGGTAGTCATCCAAAGGGTATTATCACCAATTTCCAATGCTTTTATTTCGGCAAAGTTTAGGGCTGCAGGACTAATGTTTTCTGTGCTTTCTTCTGTCAAGTGGTAAAGTCCTTCTGATAGAGTTCCTGCCCAAATCTCATTGGCAGTAACAGCTGTAAAAGTGTTGAAGCGCAAGCTGTCCAACTTCATCCCTCCAAGCTCACGAACATTTTCCCAGCCCTTATCTGAAAAACGCATAAAGCCTTCGGTATAAGTTGCAAACCAAAGACTACCATCCTCCCCTTCAGAAATTGCATATACAGCAGAAAATGGCAAGTTTTTGGACGCACTTATATTTTCCAAACGCCCTTTGCTGTATTTGAAAATCCCCATCCCTGTGCCTATCCACAGTGCGTCTTTTGTAGCCTTTAAGGCAAAAATATACCCTCCTTCTATTTCTGAAAAAGTAGCCTCCTCAAACTGTTTTCCATCAAAACGAACAAGACCGCGTTCGGTACCCAACCACGTGAGTCCTTCAAACCGATCAATTGCCAACACCACTCCGTAGTTGTAGTTTATGCTTTGAAAATTATCTACATCTTCACCATTAACCGAAGTGATACCACGACCACTTCCTGCCAGCACCTGTTGTCCATCAGACCACACAGAAAAGATTTCAGGACCTACCTTCTCCTTTTCATTATAAAGACGGAGAGAGGTATTTTCCAGCTTTGTCAAACCTTGATTGGAATAAAGCCACACCACTCCAGAGTTACTTAAATAACAGCCTTTATACCTTACTTCCTCCAGGCCATTACTTCTGTCCAACTCCAAAAAACCTTCTTTTGAGTAGATTATAATTTGACTATTTGTCAAACTCACAACCTTAGATCCTCGGGCGCTCACCCCCTTACTTTCTTTAGAATTAATTTGCCTTAGCTCCTCTCCAGTAAACTCAGCTACACCATTCTCACCTGCAGCAAAAACACGGTTGTTATGAATATCCAAATCATAAACGGGCTCGCTGCTTAGCTTTTTATTTCCTTTATAAATTCCGCTATCCGTGGCTAACCAAAGCTCATCTAAATACAATAGATCGTTTATCTCCCCTTCAAAATTTGATTGAAGCTGACTTAAAGTATCTGATGTACCCAAACTGTAAACAGCCGTTTTACTAGCTACCACCATATGGGCATTGTGGCCGCAGCCAATTTTTTGAATTCTATCATTATTTGGAAGGTAGAAATAGCTAAAAGTCAGTCCATCATACTTTAGCAAAGTATTGTCAGAAGCTGCCCAAATATTGCCTTTACTATCCTCACAAAGCGCTGTAAGTAATGGACGAACTTTAGTGTTTTCAGGCGTAAATGTTTTGAACTCGAAACCATCATAGCGTACCAAACCAGCACCCTCAGTAGCTAGCCAAAAGAAACCACGACTATCCTGAATCATAGCATTGATTCGGCTAGATGGCATTCCCTGCTCAAGCCCTATTTTTTGAAAAGAATATTGCTGACCAAAAACTGGTGCAGCTATAGCGATGAAGAGTATGGCAAAAATCCGCCTCAAATGATGGTGATTTAGAGTTCTAAAATTACGGTTTCAAATATTGCGTAATAAAACGGTAAATTAACACTTAGATTATGATACGACACGTTTTAACGCTTTTGCTGCTTCCTTTTATTGGCATCTCCCAAAATTACGGATACTTTGCCGGTGGCCGTTCGGCTGCCATGGCACACAGTAGTGTGGCGCTAAGTGACGTGTGGAGTGGGCATCACAACCATGCGGGTTTGGCATTTCTTGAAAAACCCTCTTTTGGAATAAGCTATGAAAATCGCTTTTTCCTCAATGATTTATCGCTTGCTAATGCCGCCCTTGCTTTCCCATCCAAATTAGGCACCGTTGGACTCAGTCTCTCCTATTTTGGTTTTGAATTGTATAATGAATCCAAAATTGGCCTCAACTATTCCCGAAAATTTGGAGAGTATTTCTCCTTCGGCCTGCAGCTAAATTATCACTCCTTTTACGTAGAAGAAGGAAATCATGACCCGGGCTTCTTAACCTTTGAAGCCGGTATTTTAGCCAAACCCATCCCAAAACTCTCCATCGGTTTTCATGTATTCAACCCTACCAATTCCTATAAAAATAAAGAAACCAGTCAGCAGATAAACCCCATTGTGCGCCTGGGTGCACTATATCAATTTAATGAGGAAGTAGCCCTTACAGGAGAGGTGAAAAAAGATATAAACCTGCCTGAACGCTACGCTCTGGGCTTTGAATATTATTTTATTCCGGAGCTGGCATTTCGAACAGGGGTCGGCATTCAGCCCTTTACCAACACTTTTGGTTTGGGTCTTGATTTAGGCGGTTTCACCGCTGACCTCAGTTATGAATACGCCCAAACACTTGGCAACAACGCCAACATCAGCCTGCAATATGAATTCTGATGAAAAGGCTATCCGTCATATTGCTTCTCATTTTTAGCCTTTCGGCAAATGCACAAACGCCTCCGACACAAGAACTGGAAACACAGATAGAATCAGTAGCAGACGGAAACATAGAAAATCAAACCGACTTACTTCAAGTAGCTGAAAACATTCAAATACTGGAAGCCAATCCCATTGAGGTAAACTTTGCTGATGCTGAGGAATTAGAGAAAATCCCTTATCTCAATATATTTCAAATTGCCAATCTTCTTCAATATCGAGATCGTACAGGAATGATTTATTCCCCTTACGAACTTCAGGCTGTAAAAGGATATGATCCATTAACCATTGAGAAAATTCTCCCTTTTTTAAGTTTCAATACTGAAAAGAGAATCCCTGACCTTAAGCTGAAAAACATTGTAAACTATAGCCATCATGACTTAGCCCTTCGCACCGGATTAATTTTGCAGGAGCGAAAAGGATTTTCTGATTCTACCGAAAATGGATACTTAGGCTCCCCATACAACAGTTTAGTCCGCTACCGTTGGCGATATCGTGACTACCTCTCCATCGGATTTGTAGCGCAACAAGATGCTGGTGAACCTTTTGGGAAGCCTTACCAAAACTCAGGTGTGGATTTTATGGCTGGTCACATCGCTTTGAAAAACTATGGAAATCTCCGTAAACTGATAATTGGCGATTACCATGCTCAGTTTGGCCAAGGATTAGCTATGTGGAGCAGCCTGGCTTTTGGAAAATCTGCGGAAGCAATAGAAATAAAAAGATATGCGCGCGGCTTCATCCCCTTTTCGGGAAGTGAAGAAAACCGCTTCATGCGAGGAGCAGCAGCAACTTATCGCCTTTGGGACAAACTTGATGTTAGCGCCTTTTACAGCAAAAATAAAGTGGATGCCAATCGCCTTATTCCAGACTCTCTTCTGCCAGAAGTTGTAACCTCCTTTCAAACCACTGGCCTACACCGCACGGAAAATGAACTGGAAGATAAAAATGCAAACACCCTTACTCAGTTTGGTGGAAACCTACAATATCGGGGTAACAGCTTTTCACTAGGATTTACTGCGCTTAATTCAATCCTTGAAAAAGAACTGCAGGCCGGAACCCAACTCTATCAAAAGTTCCGTTTTAGCGGAACCGAACTAACCAACTATTCCATGGACTTCAATTACATTTTTAAAAGAATAAATCTGTTTGGGGAGCTTGCCGCAGATGACCAGCTCAATCTTGCCGGAACAGTTGGTTTTCAGAGCAACCCTACGGATGGATTATACCTCACATTACTTTACAGAAACCTCAGCAAAGAATATCAAGCAATATATAATGCGCCTTTTGGCGAAAGCGGAAACTATGGCGAACAAGGCACTTATCTAGGCTTGCAATGGCAAATTAGCCAGAAACTTTTACTCAAATCTTATGTAGATGTTTATCAATTTAAATGGTTGCGATTTGGCGTAAACGCCCCTTCACATGGTCGTGACTATATGGCTCAACTGGAAACATACTTTTCAAGATTTTTCACAGCCTATTTGCGTTTGAGGCATGAGGTACAACAAACTACAGCAAATAATGAAACAGGTATAAGTCAATTGACCAACCGCAGCCGCTCTACCTTTCGCGTTCACACCGCCTATTCCATTTCGGCTCAACTAAAAATGGCTTCACGCCTGGAATATTCCTTTTATGATGAAGATGCTTCAGAAACCGGATATATGCTTTTTCAAGATGTAAAATATAATTTCCTTAAAATACCGCTGCAACTTACAGCGAGGTACGCCCTCATTGACACCGAAAGTTTTAATACCCGTATTTATGCTTACGAAAATGACCTTACCTATGTTTTTAGCATTCCTCCCTACTATGGACGCTCGTCCAGATTTTATCTAATGGCTAGCTATGCTATAAATCAATCTATTGATGTGCAGGCCAAGTTTGCCAATTCTCACTTTTATGACCGCGATGAAATAAGCAGTGGCCTAAATACCATTGAGGGAAACAAGCTTACGGAAATCCGGATGCAGATAAGGCTTAAGTTTTGAAATGATTTTGCCTGTTCTGGTAAACCCTAAACAATAAACTGCGTCTATGCTTATTAATTGATATTCTTTTACCTTCGAAAACCAAAAAACAGGACATGGGAAAATTTTTAAAATGGTCAGTCATAAGCCTTGCCTTGATAGCAGGAGTGCTGGTTATAGCTTTTAACATATTGAGGAGCAACACCAAAAAACACAGTCCTGAGCAGGTGGTAGAATTCAAGCAAGATGACTTAGAACTTTCTGTTTTTTACAATCGTCCCTATAAAAATGAACGTGAAATTTTTGGCGTATTAGTTCCTTACGGTGAAGTATGGCGAACAGGCGCCAATGAACCTGCAAGTTTTACCACCAATAAAAACATCACCGTAGATGGTAAAAAGTTACCCGCTGGCAGCTACACACTTTGGACCATCCCCAATAAAAATGAATGGGAAGTGATATGGAATGATAAAGATTACGGCTGGGGGATAACCCTGATGGAGGGTAAGGCTAGTCGCAAAGCTGAGTACGATGTACTAAACGTGCTCGAACCCGTAAAACCAACCTCCAAAACTATCGAGCAGTTTACCATTTCATTTAAAAAGGGCTCACCTATTTTATTTGTTTTGGAATGGGATAATACGAGGATTGAGGTGCCTATTGAGGAGTAAGTTCTTCTTCAATGTTTGAAAGATTTATTGATTATCAATAGAATCTCTAATGGAATTTCAATCCGGTAAGTTAACCGACTCAATCAAATCAGCCAGTTTAGGTTTGCTCAAATCGCGCTTGATAAGTAGTAAATACTCTTGCGTACCAAAAGGAAAACCACAGGTATCACACTGAGCTGGTATTAAATTTGGATATTCCAGTATATATTTAGCTTTTACAGATTGAATTGACCTATTATAGCAATCAATTGCTGAATCTCTCTCACCTAGAGCATAATAAGCATTTGCCCGATGATAAGTTTCACTGCTAGTCGTTTGAACACCTCTTGCAATATTATAATAGTTAATCGACTCACGATAGTTGCCTTTTAAGTATTCGATTTGACCCAAGTGATAATTTGCTGACCAATATTCATTATCTGCAGTGCCCTCTGATTTCGAAGACAACTTTAAAAACTCTTGGTAGGCACTTTCAATATCACCTTTACTCATTTTTGCAACACCAACCCTGAGGATAGTTTGAAGGGTATCCTTAATTCCTAACTTTAAAGCGCTATTATAATCACTTATGGCATTATAATACATTCCAAGTGAAGCATATGCTTCCGCTCTAAAGTAATACAAAGATGGGTCATTATCGTTCCACCATATTAGGTCTGAGTAGTTTCTTATAGCTTCCGAATAATCTCCAGTCCATAGCATTGCATCGTTCGCAGCAAACCATTTTGCTCTCTTATACTCTCTTAGGCAATAACTCCCTCCTAAAAAAAGAACCATCAGTAATACTATACCTAATATTAACTTTCCTTTCATGCTAACTGAAATCCCAACTTACCAGAAACCCAACAGCTTCCAAATCCTCCCAAAAAGACTGATAGCTCTTAGCTACTACCTCAGGATTGTTGATTGTAATTGGCGCCATTAAAGCCAATGGCGCAAAAGCCATCGCCATTCGGTGATCTTCATAAGTATCGAAAATAACACCCTCAAGGTTTTGAATTCCTTTTTTTACTTCCAGGAAGTCATCACCAATTTCTATTTCGGCTCCGGTTTTTTCCAATTCAGTTTTTAAAGCTTTGAGGCGGTCTGTCTCTTTTATTCGCAACGTTTGGAGCCCCGTAATTTTGGCTGGTAAATTTTTGGCCGCAAACACCACGGCTAATGTCTGAGCGAGGTCAGGATTATGAACTAGGTTGATGTCAAATCTCTGCTGTTTCACCTCTCCCTTTTTTAAGCGAAAGCCGCTACCAATAAAGAGGGACTGTATACCAAGTGGCTCAAACAACCCTCTTACAGAAGCATCTCCCTGCAGGCTGTGTTGCAAAAAACCTGGCAAATAAATTTCGGCTTCATCCGTCAAAAGTGCAATGGCATACCAATACGAAGCGGCACTCCAATCGGGCTCTACAACCGAGCTTTGAATCTCCTTTGCTTTTTGATGTGGAATGATAATATCTTCCTCATCCAATTTCGCGTCAAAACCTAACTTACGCATAAGGTTTGCCGTAAGGTAGATGTATGGAGCTGAAACTGAAAAGCCCTTTAACTTGAGGTGAATCCCCTCTTTCATACCGGGACCAATCATCATAAGGGCACTAATAAACTGACTACTTACCGAACCGTCAATTTCTAAAGTGCCGCCTGCTAATTGTTGACCTTCTATTTTTAAAGGAGGATAGCCTTCTTTATCGAGGTAAGTGATTTTTGCGCCAAGCTTATTGAGCGCATCCACCAAAATACCAATAGGTCGCTCGTGCATCCGCTCGCTGCCCGAAAGAGTAATGTTCCTTCCTGCCTTGGTGGCATTAAAAGCGGTATTGAATCGCATAGCCGTGCCAGCATCACCTATATTTATTTCACTATTTTCTGACTCAAGAGCTGCCTTCATAAATGAAGTATCTCTGCTATCCGATATTTTACCAATGTTGAGATTTGGGAAATATAAGTGCTTCAACAAAAGCAAACGATTGGACTCACTCTTACTCCCTGGGACTTCTATTTTGCCAATCACTTTTGATGTGGCATGCGAAAGTTTGATAGCACTCATTTAGGCTAAAATTTTAGTCAGTTTCAAGGCTTCGATGATGTCTTCCTTAGAAACCGGAACATCCACCACACCGTTTCCAATTTGAGTAATCAGCGTAAACCTCAACTCATCTCCTCTATTTTTTTTGTCGCCTTGTATTACCTCCATTAAATCTTCCGCTTTCGCTAAAAAGGATACATCTTGATAAATTTCTTCGAAAACACTTCTTATTTCCTCAGCCTCAGGGTCGCTTAGAGCTGCATATTTTTGAGAAAGATGGGTTTCAGTAATCATCCCCAAAGCAATAGCTTCTCCATGTAGAAGAGGACTATCCGTTTCTAAACTTAGGCTTTCGATAGCATGGCCAATGGTATGTCCAAAGTTGAGCACTTTGCGCGGTCCAGCTTCCCTAAAATCTTTATCAATCACCTCCTGCTTTATAGCAATGGATTTGCGAATCATCTCCTCAGTGGGTACTTCCTCGGCAATGTCAAACTCAATAAGCTCTTTCCAATATTCAGCATCGGCAATAAGTCCGTGTTTCAGCATCTCTGCAAAACCGCTTCTCACTTCCTCCTCAGGTAATGTTTCCAAAAAATCAGGGATTACACATACCGCTTCAGGATTTTGAAACAAACCAATTCGATTTTTATAATGAGCCAAATTGATACCATTTTTACCGCCATTGGAGGCATCCACCATTGCCAAAAGTGAAGTGGGAATATTCACAAATGGAAGGCCTCGCATGTAGGTCCCTGCAAGGAAGCCACCAAGGTCCGTAATTACACCTCCTCCAAGATTTATTACTAAAGAATGGCGGTCAGCCTGCAACTCAGACATCACCATCCAAAGCTGCACAAGCACTTCGGGCGACTTAGTATCTTCACCAGCTTCTACTTCCAGCACTTCACAGCGTGGTAAATCGCCTAATGATTGTAATAAATAAGGAAGGCACAAATCGTGGGTATTTTCATCTACCACAAAAAAAATACTGGAGTAATCGCCTTTGGCAATAAAGGTTTTGAGATGGGAAAATGCATTTTCACCAAACCAAATCAGGTTTTTATCGTTCACTAGATAACGGATTGCTTTTTTCAAAATATCTTTGGCAAAGTAATAAAACCGTGAGCCAACCTAGCTTTTTGTAACCCAATAAATTTTTGCGTGAATGGTAAACTTTGACGACACCAAAACGGCTTTTGCCACCAAAACAGATAGCCAATTAAAAAAGGCCTACTGGCTATTTAAATTGGTAGCAAACCAAAAGCTGGTTTCGTTTGGAAAATGGTCTTCGGCCTTAGCCATGAAAATTGGACTTCCTATAAAAGGAATGGTGAAAGCTACGGTATACGACCAGTTTGTAGGAGGTGAAACCATCAAAGATTGTCGCGATACCATTGAGGAATTGCACAAATATCAGGTGTATTCTATTCTCGATTATTCTGTAGAAGGAGCAAAAACAGAAGATGCTTTTGACGATACCATGGAAAAAACTTTGCAAACCATAAAATATGGCGGTGCGAGAGCGGGTGTTCCATTTGCTGTTTTTAAAATGACAGGTGTAGCACGATTTGGTCTTTTGCAAAAAGTAAGCGAAGGAAAAGAGTTGACAGAAGCAGAAAAGAAAGAATTTGCCAGAGCCAAAGACCGCATAGAAACTATTTGTAAAGAAGCAGGAGAGCAACATATTTCCATACTCATTGATGCCGAAGAAAGCTGGATTCAGCAGGCGATTGACGATATAGCTTTGGAAATGATGCGCAAGCTCAACAAGGAAGAATGTATTGTGTACAACACGGCTCAGATGTATCGCTGGGATAGATTGGAGTACATCAAGCATTTGCATGAAATTGCCGAAAAGGAAAACTTTTATTGCGGTTTAAAACTTGTACGCGGTGCCTATATGGAAAAAGAGCGCGAGCGTGCTTACGAGATGGGCTACAAATCTCCTATTCAGCCGGACAAAGAATCTACCGACAGGGATTATGACTTGGCCATCAATTACATTTTGGAAAACCATAAATACCTATATCTGGTAGCTGGTAGTCACAATGAAGAAAGTACAAGAATGCTTACCAATTTAATGTTTGCCCATGGGCTTGAGAAAGGAAGCAAGCAAGTATGGTTTAGCCAGCTTTACGGAATGAGCGACAACCTTTCTTTTGTGCTAGCCAAAGAGGGATACAATGTGGTAAAATACTTGCCATTTGGCCCAATTGAAAAAACGCTTCCTTATTTAATAAGACGTGCTGAAGAAAATACTTCAGCATCTGGACAAACTACTCGCGAGCTCAATCTTATTGAAAAAGAAATGAAGCGAAGAGGGATCGATTAGTCCCTAAGGATATCTAGATGAAATTGAAAGCCATCGTTTAATAGCGGTGGCTTTTTACTTTATGCCTATTTTCTTCTCATGCTTTCATTCCGGGCAAGGAGCCGGAATCCACCCTTAAATCTACTCTATAAACGAATTCCAGCCTGTCCCGTCAATGCGGGAATCTTCGCCCTGCTTTGCTTGGAATGAGTGAGATATTATATTTTATTTCACCACGGTAACAAAACCACGCTCATCTTTCACTCCGCCTCCTACTCCCACCGATATTTTATAGGTGTAAACTCCCGGCACAGTAACTCCATCATAACTACCATCCCAGCATTCTTCGGGGTTATTATTTTGATATATCATTTGCCCCCATCTATTGAATATAGAAATAGTATAGCTGACATACTGAATTACTGAAACCTTAAAACAATCATTAATTCCGTCACCATCGGGTGTAAAAGCATTAGGTACAAAAAGTAACATTTCACAACCTTCATCATTTACTTCAAAAGAGTAATCTTCAAAATCGCATGTATTATCTACTTCCAGCAGATAATTACCAAGCTCCGATATTGTAAATGGGCTACTTACAAATTCACCATTTAGGTGATAATTAAAATCATTGGGGAAGGCGTATTCTGCTCGATCACCTTCGCATAAGGTAGTATCATTGATTACTAAATTAGGTAGAGGTTTAGCGTTTACATTAGAAATAGTAAAAGAATAAGCAGTGTCAAAACATCCATTGCTCACCTCCAAGGTATGAACTCCGGTATCGGATACTGTGAAATTAGGCGGACTTACCATACCATCTAATATATAATCCAAATCTGTAGGTAAAGAATAACTTACCGGCTCTCCAGGACAAACTGTAGAATCTGACAATGTGAGATTTGGAAGACTTGCAAAGTCTTCAACTACTATGGTATCTACCAAGGTAAGGTCACAACCACAGTCTAACTCTACCCAATAAGTGCCTGGTGCGGTAATAGGTCTTAAGCTATCCGTACTTCCGTTGTCCCATTTTACGCTATTTGCACCATCCGTTGAAAACGCTTTAAGCCAAACTGTATCTCCCCTACAAATTACAGTGTCATTACTACTAGTCAAAAGGCTATCAGGCGGGGGAACTTTAATAAGAGATAAGTCATCAACAAATAATGATGAACCTATTCTTTGTGATGAATCCAAAGCCGTGGTACTAATTATAGTACCTGATCTCAGGTTTTTAAACGAGGTATTCGCCATATCATAAAAATTACCAATGGTAATATATTGCTCACCACCATTAGCTCTAAATGTACCCTCAAGCATATTATATTCAACCGTGTCTAAAATAAATTGAGTACTTGGCCACTCCACCTGAGGAACAATCCCTTGATTAGTAAAATGATTTAAACTAAAAATTCTTCTTTTATATGCGTTAAAGATAAATGCTTTAGTGGTGTCCCTTATAGGTACCTTTGAAAAATGTGCACCAAACCGATTTACGGTACATAAGTACTTGGTATAAAATGTATCAGTTTTTCTGTAGAACAACGGCAATAAATACACTTCAAAATGATAATAACAACTAGCTACCAAAGAGTCGTGCAATTGGCTCTCCAAAAATGTCTTGCCAGATGATAGTGCCTCGCTATTTCCCCCAGCACTAACTATTCCAAAAGCCTGTCCTGTTCTCGGTTTCAACAAATTCAAATAACCCTGCATATTTTCTAAAGAATCGGAGTTAACACCTCGCGAATTCCTAAGAGTTGGACTCCACCAATCTAGTACCCCAGGAAAATTCACCATTGAAGTGTCCGTCCCAATATGGTAATTATTGAAATCTTCGAAGGAGGGGTTCTTGATAAGATTTTGGGCTACCCCAACCTTAGCTAGCAGCATTAATGAAATACCATATATAAGGTACTTCTCTGAAATAAATTTATATATGCCTTGTAGATATTTCAAAATAATGTTTAAGCTACCAAAGTATTCCATATATTTTAGAACCACAAAAAACAATTAGTTGCCTGAAATTTGACATTATATTCTTAAAGCAAATCCTAAATTTTAAGACCGTATTCTAAGGCTTTGGAAAAGTTTGCTAAATCTATCTACTCCAAAATCTTTTCCTAATTTCTTCCACCAAATTCCAACCTCTTGGAATTTTGCCAGTCTTTACCATACAGAACCAAGCAACCGTTGGAAGAAAACCTGCAACAAGACCTGATTAACAAATGCCTTAAGGGCGATTCGCTGGCGCAATACAGACTTTTTGATTTGTATGTAAAAGCGATGTACAACACTGTGCTACGCTTGGTTGAAAATAAAATGGAAGCCGAAGACATTGTGCAGGAAGGCTTTGTGAAAGCATTTGGTAAGCTAGACCAGTTTAAAGGGAATTCAACTTTTGGAGCTTGGCTAAAACGGATTATGGTAAACCAAGCTTTGGATAGCTTAAAAAAGAAGAGCCTCGAAATAGTTCCCTTTCCAGTAAATGAGGCCGCTTTTGAAGATGATCATTCACCTGAAGAGAGCAACGACTTAATGCCTAGTCCGGCAGTGGTAAATGCGCAAATACTAAAATTACCCAAGGGCTGCAGAATGATTTTCACCCTTTATCAAATAGAGGGGTATGAGCAAAAGCAAGTGGCCGAAATGCTGGATGTTTCGCTAAGCACTGTAAAAACACAGTATCGAAGAGCCCGATTACTATTGAAAGAACGATTAATGGCACTGAAAGATGAAAGATAAATTCGATGAATATTTTGACGTCCACCGCAAAGAAATGGACACAGAGGAACCGAACCGAGCCTTGCTTTGGAAGGGCATCGATGCAGCTTTGGCACAAAACAAATACAGCCAAAAACTACAGCTATGGCGAATTGCTGCCGTGATTTTAGCCTTTGTAGCTGTGGGTCAACTCGCTTATATTTTGGTGAGCCAAGGTGAAAATCAAAAGATGAGGAACGAAACTCAATTGGCTGCTGAAAGCAAATCTTCTGGTGCGTTTGAAACACTTGAGGCCAGCTACCAAACAGAGGTAAAAACACTTGAAGAAAAAGTAAATTCAAAAGAAATAGACCGCTCAGAATACGCCTTGCTTTTGGAAGAGCTGGATTATATTGAAGAAATGGAAACAGATTTTAAAACTGACATTCCATTGGCAAATGACAAGGAGCGAATAGCCGCCATTTTGGTAGACACGTATGAGAAGAAAATCATGCTTCTAGAAAGGCTTCTTCAACAAATAGACCGCAACGAAAAACAAAAGGAGAAACTGGAAAAGAACTGGATTCCGCTTAACAACTCCAACAAATCACTATCGCTATGAAAACCTTGATTTCTTATACAAAATTCGTTTTGGCAGTAGCGGTAATAGTCTTTGCTCTGCCTCTTTCTGCCAAAGGACTACGCAGCACAATTACAGACACCAAGGTGATAAAGAAAAGCTTTGATGTGAACGCTGATGCGCAATTTAACCTCACCGGAAGGGAGGCGGATATCAACATCACCACCTGGAATCAAAACAAAGTGGAAGTAACTGTTACAATTATCGTAGAAGCTTTTGAACAAGAAGAGCTTGACAAAATGCTGGACGCTTTGGTTCCAAACATTACAGGTAGCCGAACAAATGTAACAGTGGAAGGACCTCCCTGTGGGCAACAGGAAACCGTGATTGGAAACCGTAGGAGAATAAAGATGAACAATGAGGTGTATAAAATAAAAAGCTACCGATTTAAGTATGACATTAAAATGCCCGCTACCAATCATGTAAATCTCAAAAATCGCTTTGGAAATGTAAACATGGACAGACACACCGCCATGGTAGATTTAGAACTTTATGAGTGCGAACTGAAAGGCTCAGGAATCAACTCTTTATCCACCGTTGCCAACCTTCGTTTTACGGATGGAAGTCTGGGCTCAACAAAAGCTTTAGATTTAAAAATATATGAGGGCGATGTAATTCTACAAGAGGCCACAGCAATGACTTTGGACTGTAAGTTCTCTAATTTCAACATCACCCGTGTTCAGGATGCAAACCTTTCCGCTTATGAATCTAATGTAGATTTAGGGGTCACCAATATTGTTTCTGCCAAGCAAAACTTTGGAAAGCTAAAAATTGCTGAAGCAAAGATTTTGAACCTAAAAAGTTATGAACTGAAGTTGGAGGCGGGTCAAGTGGAAACCCTCAATTTTTCGGATTGTAAATTCTCAAAATTCACTTTTGGCCAAGCCGGAAAGGTTACCGTAACTTCTGCCTATGAATGCACCATGACGATTGGTCAATTGCAATCTATGACCATAGATGCTAAATTTTCTACCCTCAACATTGGTCAGCTGGAAACCTCGGTAGTGCTCACAGGATATGAGTCGAGCCTAAATATTGGTAGCGTTTCAAAAAACTTTACAAAACTAAGTGTGGATGGAAAATTTTGTAGCGCCAATATAAACCTAAGCAAAGGCGCAGGCTACAACTTAAATGCAGACCTCAGCTTTGGATCTCTTCAATTTCCAAAAGAAAACATGGAGAATCTCAAGGTAAATAAAGAAGGAAATAAGGTATCCGTATCAGGTAAAACACGCGCATACAATGGAAATACCTCTATCAGCCTTAAAGGATATGAAACGAGTGTAAACTTAACTAGTAACTAGCCTTAAAGCTTTTTGAACTCCAGGGCAGTGGCAACACTATCA
The DNA here is from genome assembly GCF_000236705.1 of Owenweeksia hongkongensis DSM 17368. NCBI lineage: Bacteria > Pseudomonadati > Bacteroidota > Flavobacteriia > Flavobacteriales > Owenweeksiaceae > Owenweeksia > Owenweeksia hongkongensis. The sequence continues at coordinate 2,010,245 of NC_016599.1, forward strand.
CAATTCTGCCACTCCATGGCAAAAGAAAGTCTATCCTCTCGTTTAAGATCTATCCAGTAGGTTTTGCAAGAATCCATGCCTCTATCGGTTTTTTCGAAATCTACCTTTCCCCCACGCATCATATCCTGAATATCTGCAGAGTCAAGGCTTGATTCATCAAGCTGGCGCTGAATATCGGCTGGTATTACCATTTGCTTTCCGCGAATGTCATACAACACTCTATCATTCGGGAAGTATGTACATTGAATATCGTCTCTGTCTCCAAACATGAAAACAACAACCATCGTACCAAGGCCTACTCCCAAAAGGTAGAACAGCGCTTTCTTTAAAAACTTCATGAAAAAAATTTTGGCAAAAATAGGTAACCGTTTGGTCTTAATGACCCAGTGAAAAGATTAAATGATATTAATCAAACAACAAATGCGCATCGGTGTAAGGCAAATCAAACCACTCGCCTATTGGCTTATTTACAAGCGTACCATTGCACACATACAAGCCTTTGCGTACCCCAGAATTTCTATGTAAAATCTCATCCACACCACCATATTCACCAATAGAAAGTAAGACTGGGCCAAGAATATTACTCAGGCTAAATGAAGCTGTACGACTTACACGCGAAGGAATATTAGGCACACAATAATGTACCACATCATATTTATTAAAAACAGGATTAGTGTGACTCATCAACTCGGAAGTTTCAAAACAACCACCTTGGTCAATGCTCACATCCACAATTACACTTCCGGCTTTCATCTTGCTCACCATATCCTCAGTAACTACACAAGGCGTCCTTCCAGACTCTGAACGAATGGCTCCAATGGCTACATCGCAACGCATTAAAGCTTTTTCAAGAATTTTCGGCTGAATCACACATGTGTAAATTGGCATATTACTGAGTGTATTTTGCAACCTACGAAGTCTGGAAAGTGAACGGTCAAAAACTTTCACATTGGCACCAAGTCCCAGGGCTGTGCGTGCTGCATAAGTCCCAACGGTTCCCGCACCAATAATAACAATTTCAGTAGGTGGAACACCCGAAACTCCACCCAGCATAAAACCCTTTCCGTTGTTGGCATTACTCAAATACTCAGCGGCAACAAGAACTGATGTATTCCCCGCAATTTCGCTCATACTACGAACTACAGGAATAATCCCATCCTCATCTTCCATATTTTCAAAAGAAATGGCGGTCACCTTTTTCTCCATCAATTTTTGGAAGTAGCTTTTCTTTTGAGCTTTTAGCTGAAGCGCAGAAATCAAAGTCTGGCGATGCTTCATCATATCCAGTTCCTTCAAAGATGGTGGCTCAACTTTTAGAATAATATCACTTTCGTAAACCTCTTCGGGTGAATACACAATTTGAGCGCCAGCTTCTGAAAAGTCAGCATCTGTATAATTAGCTCCTTCTCCAGCTCCGGATTCAATGATTACATCATGGCCATTGTCACAAATGAGCAACACACCATCAGGTGTCAACGGCACTCGCTTTTCCTGAAAAGAAGTTTCCTTGGGGATACCAATTTTAAGGTCTGACTTCGCTGTTTTCACTTCGAGCACTTCCTCCTGAGGCATCAGCTCAGATGATGAAAAAGATAAAAACCCGGGTTTACTCATTGGTGGCTGTTTTAATCACAAAATGTCGGTCATTTCCATCAACAGAAATCTCAACCGTAGCGCAATCTTGAGGCAGTAAGTTACTAATTTTTTCAGGCCATTCTATAAGGCACTTGCTTCCGCTGTAAAGGTATTCATCAATACCCATATCCAAGGCCTCACTTTCATCATCTATCCGATACAAGTCAAAATGATAAACGATTTCACCGCTTGCCGATTGATACTCATTCACCAAAGAATAAGTAGGACTGCTAACCTCATCTTCTATTTCAAGTTCTTTGCAAATAGCCTTGATCAGCGTGGTTTTACCAGCCCCCATTTGCCCTTTAAGCAGAATTACATCTTCGTCAATGGTATCCAATATCCAGCGAGCCACTTCTTGTAAATCATCAATAGAATGGCTGATTTTACTCAACATCATGTTGCAAATATAATTCGCTAACGTGGGGTGAGCGTCACAAAAGGAACTATCATTTCCTCAAGCGATAAACCTCCATGCTGATAGGTATTGGAATAATACTTTACGTAGTGATTAAAATTATTCGGATACGCGAAAAACAATGACTCCTTAGCAAACACAAATGTGGAATTGATATTTGGCTTTGGCAGATAAATATCTTCAGGATTTTTCACCTCATACACATCTTTAAACTGGTAACTCATGCCGCGACCAACCTTATATCTAAGGTTTGTGTTTACGCTTTTATCGCCCACCAATTTAGTCGGATCATCTACATTAATAGTACCGTGATCTGTTGTGATAATAAGTTTCACTTTTTTGTCAGCCAGTATTTTTATCATGTCCAACAGGGGCGAGTTTTGGAACCAACTTTTAGTCAATGAGCGATAAGCCTTGTCATTATCGGCAAGTTCTTTTATCACTTTCATATCGGTTTTAGCGTGAGAAAGCATGTCTACAAAATTGTATACCACCACATTAAAAGGGTTTACAAGCATGTTGGAAATATTATCCACCAGCTTCTTCCCTGCATTGTGATTTGTAATTTTCTTATACCCCACTTTCATGTCACCATGCCCAAGACGCTTCATTTGGTCGAGTAAAAAATCTTCTTCATAGTTGTTTTTTCCCTCCTCATCATTATCATCTACCCACTTGTCACCAAATCGCTTCTTTATTTCCAAAGGCATCAATCCGCTAAAAATGGCATTTCTGGCATATTGGGTAGCCGTTGGTAAAATGCTGTAAAAGCTCTTTTCTTCGTCTGTAACATAATACTGCTCAATGATAGGCTTTATCACTTTCCACTGATCATAGCGCAGGTTATCAATTACTATGAGGCAAGTTTTATCGTTTGCTTTAATGCTTGGATTCACCCATTTTTTAAATAAGGTATGCGACATCACAGGAGCATCTTCACCATTATGTAACCAATCTTCATAGTTTTTAGAAATAAACTTGAAGAATTGCGAATTAGCTTCCTTTTTCTGCGTCAGTAAGATTTCATTCAAACCCTCATCTTCAAGTTGATCCAGCTCGAGCTCCCAAAAAATAAGTCTCTTATATAAATCTTCCCACCCTTCAAAGTCGTTCACCATGCTCATATCCATGGCTATTTGGCGAAACTCCTGCTGGTAGTTACTGGTAGTTTTTTCACTCACCAATCTACGGGTGTCCAGGTTCTTTTTTATAGAAAGTAAAATCTGTTTTGGATTTACAGGCTTAATTAGGTAATCTGAAATCTGAGAACCAATAGCATCCTCCATTATCGCCTCTTCCTCACTTTTGGTAATCATTATCACTGGTATGGAATTGTTTTTAGACTTAAGCCTTTTCAAGGTTTCCAGCCCATCCATACCCGGCATATTTTCATCCAGAAAAATTAAATCATAGCGCTTTTCGTCTACCATTTCCAGCGCCTCGGCACCATTATTTATTTTGTCTACACTGTATCCTTTGTCCTCCAAAAACATAATGTGAGGTTTTAGTAGATCTATTTCATCATCTACCCAAAGTATTTGAATATTGTCCATATTTTTGATGTCGTATTTGTACGCCTGTTATCATTAACAATTATGCCACAAAAGGTTTGAAGCAAACCAATAAGCTCAAGATACTAAACGACCCCATTTACGGGTTCATTACAATTCCAAGCGAATTAATTTTCGACCTTATAGAGCACCCTTATTTTCAGCGTCTTCGCAGAATTTCTCAGCTCGGACTTACCTACTTGGTGTACCCTGGTGCTTACCATACTCGCTTTCATCATGCGCTTGGCGCAATGTTTTTGATGGGGCGAGCGGTAAACATTTTAAAGTCCAAAGGTCATGAGATTACCCGAGAAGAGGAAGAAGCGGTACAAATCGCTATCCTGCTTCACGATATAGGCCACGGGCCATTTTCTCACGCCCTCGAATATAGCATAGTTCCAGGAGTGGTACACGAAAAGCTTTCGCTTGAATTCATGAAAATTCTAAATGAGCAGTTTGACGGAAAGCTAAGCCTTGCTATTGAGATATTTACCAATAAGTATCATAAGCAATTTTTGCATCAGCTTATCAGCAGCCAGCTGGATATGGATCGCCTGGATTATTTACGCAGAGACAGTTTTTACACCGGTGTAACCGAAGGACAGGTAAACACCGAACGATTGATCAGCATGCTCAATGTAGCCGATGATCACATTGTGGTAGACAGCAAAGGAATTTATAGTGTAGAAAAATTTCTGGTGTCCAGAAGACTCATGTACTGGCAAGTGTATCTGCACAAAACCGTGCTTAGCGCAGAGTTTCTGCTCATCCAAATTTTGAAAAGAGCCAAAGACATTTACTCCAGTGATCTTGCGCTACCAGCTGTTTTGAAACCATTTGTAGCTGGAACTTTTAATAAGGAATATAAAGATCTTATTCCCCAGTATGCCCTGCTCGATGACTATGATGTGATGGCAGCCATCAAGGAATGGACCTTTAGTTCTGATAGAGTTTTAAGAAGCCTTTCTGAAATGCTAATCAACCGAAAGCTCCTTGGCGTAAAGGTGAGCGAGGAAATTATTTCTGAAAAGGCTTTATCTCTGAAAAGAAAAGAGATTCAAGATAGATTTGGTTTTACAGAAGAAGAGGTAAAATACTTTGTGTTTACCGAACCCATGTCAAATAATGCTTACAATTCTAATCATGACGGCATCAATTTGCTGTATAAAAATGGTGATTTGATAGATATCGCTCAAGCCTCTGACCAATTAAATATCACCGCATTAAGCAAGCCCGTAGTGAAGCACTTTTTATTTTACCCAAAGCCTTAAACACAAAGGTAAGGCGGCACCAAAAATTTAATACTTTTGGCCGAATGGAATTTTCAGCACAACAAATAGCCGAACTCCTTGATGGCGAGATAGAAGGCGATGCGAATGCAGTAGTAAATCGCCTGGCAAAAATCGAGGAAGGTGAACCGGGGAGTCTTAGTTTTTTGGCCAACCCTCAATATGCCCCCTATATATATGAAACCGAAGCTTCAATTGTAATTGTAAATAAAACCTTTGAAGCTGAGAAACCTGTTAAGACAACGTTACTTCGTGTAGAAGATGCTTACGCTTGCTTTGCCAAGCTCTTGGATCTTTATAACCAGATGCGCCACAACAAAACTGGCATTGAGAAGCAAGCCATAGTAAGTGAGTCAGCTACCATAGGTGAAGACGTGTACATAGCAGGAACCAGCTACATTGGAGACAATGTGACTATCGGTAAAAACACTAAGATATATCCAGGCTCCTACATAGGCGACAATGCTATAATTGGCGAAAATTGCATTATTAATAGCGGAGTGAAAATATATGCTGATTGCCAAATCGGGAATAGTGTAACATTGCACAGTGGTGTAATAGTAGGAGGTGATGGTTTTGGCTTTGCGCCAAATAGCGAAAACTCCTATGACAAAGTTGCCCAAATTGGAAACGTAATCATTGAAGATCATGTGGAAGTGGGTGCCAACACCACAATAGACCGTGCTACCTTAGGAAGTACCATTATCCGCAAAGGAGCAAAAATTGACAACCTTATACAGATTGCTCACAACGTGGAGATTGGTGAAAACACTGTAATTGCTGCTCAAACCGGAGTTGCTGGCTCTACCAAAATTGGCAAAAACTGCATGATTGGTGGACAAGTGGGAATCATTGGCCACCTGACTATTGGTGACAATGTAAAGATTGCAGCACAGAGTGGTATTGGCAGTAACATTAAAGATGATGAAATCGTTCAGGGCTCACCCGCCTTCAACCTAAGAGAATACAAAAAATCATACGTGTATTTCAGAAAGCTCTCAAAGATGGCTGACGAAATAGATGAACTGAAAAAACTTATTGCTAACAAGTGATGATGATGAATCAACAGACCCTAAAGAATTCTATAAGCGTGCAAGGTGTGGGATTACACACAGGAGCAAATGTCACACTTACTTTCAACCCCGCTCCAGAAAATCATGGCTTCGTATTTAAGCGTACAGACCTTCCTGATGGGCCCACTATTCCTGCTTTCGCAAGAAATGTGATTAGCACCGATAGAGGAACTACAATTGGCCAAGGAGATGCCGTGGTAAATACCGTAGAGCATGTTTTAGCTGCTTTAGTAGGACTTGGAGTAGACAACTGCCTTATTGAAATTGACGGATTGGAAACTCCTATCATGGATGGTAGCTCCAAGTTTTTTGTTGAGGCCATTGAAAAAGTTGGCCTAGAGGTTCAGAAGGCTGAACGGGATTACTTTGAAGTAAAAGAGCCAATTTATTTTGAGTTAAAAGATGAAGGCATTGAGATAATGGCCCTCCCTGCAGATGAGTATGGCCTTACCGTAATGGTAGATTATGAGACTCGTGTACTTGGAAGTCAAAATGCTAGCATTGACAGCATCACTTCTTTTAAAAACGACATTGCAAACGCTCGTACTTTTAGCTTTTTGCATGAATTAGAGTTTTTGCTTGAGCACGGCCTTATAAAGGGTGGAGACCTTAACAATGCCATTGTGTATGTAGATAAGGAGCTTTCTACAGAAGCAATGGAAAAGCTTAAAAAAGCGTTCAAAAAAGACAATGTAGCTATTAAGGCAAACGGCATATTGGATAACCTAGATCTTCATTATCCAAATGAAGCGGCTCGTCACAAGCTACTTGATGTAGTGGGTGATTTAGCTTTGGCCGGAAAGCCTATAAAAGGTAGAATTATAGCTACAAAGCCAGGACATAAAGGCAACACTGAATTTGCCAAATTGCTTGAAGCAAAAATTAAAGAAGAGGCTAAAAAGCCAAATGTTCCTGAATATGATCCCAACCGCGAACCAGTTCTTGACGTAAACGGAGTAATGGGATTACTTCCCCACCGCCCGCCATTTTTATTGGTTGATAAAATTATTGAGCAAACCGAAACAATGGTAGTGGGAGTGAAAAGTGTGACCATGAACGAAAACTATTTTGTAGGTCACTTTCCTGGGGCACCAGTAATGCCAGGTGTACTGCAAGTTGAAGCCATGGCTCAGGTAGGCGGGATATTAGCACTAAGTGCTGTGTCAGATCCCGAAAATTACCTTACTTATTTTATGAAAATTGATAACGTAAGATTTAAGAGTAAAGTGGTACCTGGAGACACTTTGGTATTTAGACTTACATTGTCACAGCCTATCCGTAGAGGGATTGTGCAAATGCATGGAGAAACATTTGTAGGGAACAAATTGGTAAGCGAGGCCGACATGATGGCCCAGATTGTAAAAGAAAAAAACAACTAATTCGGCAAGATTAAAGCTTTTAGCTTTTCTTGAAAAAATATTTTGCCTAAACGTAAATTACGATAAATGAATCAGCCGCTAGCATACGTTCACCCATCAGCCAAAATTGCCAATACTGTGGTAATTGAGCCGTTTACTACTATTCACAAGAATGTAGAAATTGGCGAAGGAACCTGGATTGGTTCTAATGTTACCATAATGGAAGGTGCCCGAATTGGAAAAAATTGTCGCATTTTTCCAGGAGCAGTGATTTCTGCCATTCCGCAAGATTTGAAGTTTGAAGGTGAAGATAGCCTAGTGGTGATTGGTGACAACACAACCATCCGTGAGTGTGTTACTATAAACCGAGGTACCAAAGCTTTAGGAAAAACGGTTGTTGGAAAAAACTGCCTAATCATGGCTTGTGCACACATTGCGCATGACTGCGTGATTGGCGACAATTGCGTTATTGTAAATGGCGTGCTTATGGCTGGCCATGTAGAGATGGGTGACTGGGCTATTGTTGGTGGTTTATCGGCCATTCAGCAGTTTGCAAAAATAGGGACCCATGCTTTTGTAGGTGGTGGTTCTTTGGTAAGAAAAGATGTTCCTCCATTTGTAAAAGCTGCCAAAGAGCCTATTTCGTATGCCGGAATTAATTCTATTGGCTTACGTAGAAGAGGTTATGACAACGATCAGATCAACGAGATTCAAAATATCTATCGTATCCTTTTCCAAAAAAATTACAACACCACACAGGCTGTAGACATTATCGAAACTGACTTTGAAGCTACTGCAGATAGAGATGAGATTATCACCTTTATTCGTAATTCTCAAAGTGGTATCATGAAGGGTTTCCGACTAGACTAGAAACCTACAATGGAGGTAATCCTAGAAAATTTAAGCAAGTCTTTTGGTAAGCAAAATGTAATTGAAAATGTAGATTACATTTTTCACCAAGGCAATCGTCACGCCATTTTGGGTGGAAACGGTAGTGGAAAAAGCACATTGCTTCAAATGATTTACGGGTCACTTACACCAACTTCAGGCAATTTAAATTACCAGCTTCGCGGCACTAGTATAAAGCAAGAAGACGTGGTTTTTAAAACCACACTTGCCAGCCCCTACCTGGAACTTATAGAAGAGCTTACCGCAAAAGAGTTTCTTACCTTTTACAGTAAGTTTAGAAATTTCAGAAAGGGTATCTCCCCCGATGAAATTTTAGAATATTGTTACCTCACAGCTTCCGCTAAAAAAGAAATACGCAACTTTAGTTCAGGCATGAAACAAAGACTCAGGCTAAGTTTAGCTCTTTTTACGGAGTCAGAAATGGTTTTGCTTGACGAACCCATCTCCAACCTCGATCCTCAAGGCATGGAGTGGTATCAAAAGTTGGTAAACGAACAGCTAGTTGAGCGCACCCTGATAGTAGGTAGCAACTTTGACGAAAGAGAGATGGGCTTTTGCCCACACAGGCTTGAGATTCAAAGCCTGAATAGATCATAAAGTTTAACTTTGCCAAAATTTAAATAAATGGCTTCAACTTCAGATATCCGTAATGGATTGTGCATCCAGTTTAACAATGCACCATGGCAGATTATAGAATTCTTACATGTAAAGCCTGGTAAAGGCCCTGCTTTTGTAAGAACAAAATTGAAAAATCTTGATAACGGTAAAGTATTAGATCACACCTTTCCAAGTGGTTTTAAGCTAGATGTAATCCGTATCGAAAACAGAACTTATCAGTTTTTATATGATGATCCATCTGGGCATCACTTTATGAATATGGATGATTACAATCAAATCACTATTCCTAAAGAACTTATCAACGCACCTCAGTTCTTGAAAGAAGGAATGGAGTGCAATGTACTTTTTCATGCGGATGAAGACAGACCAATGGTTTGCGAATTGCCGCAAAAAGTAGCTCTAGAAATAACCTACACCGAGCCTGGAATAAAAGGTGATACTGCCACCAACACACTTAAGCCTGCCACAGTAGAAGGTGGTGCCGAAGTACGTGTTCCTTTATTTATTGGCGAAGGCGAAAAGATTTGGATTGATACTGCCTCTGGCGACTATAAAGAACGCTACAAAGACTAGGTAAAATGAAACTACCTAAACCACATAGCTTGGCCGAAATGGCTGATTTTTTGGATTGTGAATTTGTAGGTTCTCCCGAGCACAGCATAACTGGTATTAATGAAATCCATGTGGTAGAGCCTGGGGATATCGTATTTGTGGATCACCCCAAGTATTATGACAAAGCCTTAAACTCTGCTGCCACTACCATTTTGATCAACAAAAAGGTGGAAGCCCCTAAGGGAAAAGGTTTATTGATTTCAGACGATCCGTTTAGGGATTTCAATAAGATTACCAAGAACTTTATGCCCTTCACTCCTGCCTCAGCTAGTATTTCTAGCTCAGCAAGTATTGGAGCCAATACGGTAATTCAACCTAATGCTTTTATTGGTAACAATGTGGTGATTGGCGAAAATTGTATAATTCACAGTAATGTATCCATCTATGACAATACGGTGATTGGTAACGATGTAATCATTCATGCAAACACTGTCATTGGAGCAGATGCTTTTTATTACAAAAAGCGTGAAGATGGCTTTGACCGTCTTTTGTCTGGAGGTAATGTGGTAATAGAAGATCGAGTAGAAATTGGCGCCAGCTGTACTATAGACAAAGGTGTTAGCGGCTCTACAAGAATTGGCTATGATTCTAAGTTAGACAACCATATCCAAATTGGACATGATACTTCAATAGGAAAACACTGCCTAATCGCCTCTCAAGTGGGTGTAGCTGGTTGCGTTGTAATAGAAGATCACGTTACCCTTTGGGGACAAGTTGGAATAACAAGTGGTGTTACCATTGGAGAAAAATCTGTTGTTTTAGCTCAATCTGGTATTGCTCGTAGTCTTAAGGGAGGAACCACATATTTTGGATCACCTGCTGAAGAAGCTCGTAAAAAATATCGTGAACTAGCCTCTATCCGAATTTTGCCTGAATTGATTGAAAAAATCACTATCAAGGATTCATAATTTTCTTTGATTTATAAAATGAAAAATCCCCGCTACAGAATTTTGCAGCGGGGATTTTTAGTTATAGGAATTTGCCATTCATATCAAAAAACATCCCACCACAATTTAGATGCTTTAGAATCACCAGAACTAAGTTCAGCTCCAGCACCAAGAACATTGGCTTCGTTTAACGTATACTCTTCATCAGGATATGTCATCCTCTGAGGAAAAATTCCGCTGAGTTCAGGGTCCATTGATCCCGCTGCTGGCAGCATAATTAAATCTTCACCAGTTACTTTTTTAAAGTCTAAGCGGGTAAACTCATACCACCCTTGCAATCCTTGCATATATAAGGCAAGCCACTTTTGGGTGCCAATCACATTTTTCCAGTCACCATCATTAAATCCTTGCTCCATCACATAACTGTCAATAGCCGCTTGATCAGAAACTCCCCAAAACTCCATAGAGGAACGTATTCCGTCCTCAAACCATTGAGGTCCCGATCCTGTAACTCCCCATCCACGCGCGTGCGCTTCAGCCATCATAAAACAAACTTCGGAGTAGAGCATATAAATACCTGGGGCATTTGCCGCTTCTACCGCCTCTCCAGGCAGACTTACATCATCATTTGGTATGGCGGTAGCCTGAGCGTTAGACAATCCATATTCTAGACCAATATATGTCCCTGTATTCACAGCTGGTCTTGCATAGATAGCTAAACGTGGATCATTTAGTGAATCCATATAACTTACCATAGTTTCTGAAACAGCAAAATCAGTTCTGGTTTTTGCGTTTTCATTAATTGGGTTATTATTCGGATTGGCCGTTTGATATGGAAACAGAGCATTATCAGAGTTAGACCCCATTATATTGGAAGGATCATTGGCTACAGCCGTAAACACAGCAGATGCCTTCGCATCGTTTACATCCGCCATTCTTAAGGCTACTCTGAGCCTAAGTGAATTTGCGAATTTTTTCCACATAGTCGGATCTCCTCCATAAATTAGATCACCACTTCCATAGCTTTCACCAGTTTCATCCAAGTTGTTTACAGCCATCTCCAGCATCGCCAGAATTTCATCATACACGGCTTCTTGAGAATCATATGATGGGCTGAGGATATCAGGATTTAAAGCATCCATGAGAGGCAATGCACCATACTGATCAGACATTACATGAAATGCCCATGCTTTCATAATATTTGCAATGGCTATCTTATTTTGGGTACCCTCTTCTTGCTGAGCCAATGACTTAGCCTCTTCTAGATCGATCAATGAGGAATAAAATGCTCTCCAAAACGTTCTATTCACACTTTCTCTTATTCGATACCTACTTTCTTCAGTATATGCGGTGGCAGACCAATATTGTGCATAGAACATACCTGTACGTGCATTTATCCACTCATCCCACATATTATCCATAAATTCTTTCTCAGCACTGGTTAAAAACCATTCTGATTTTAAGGATTCTGGACTATTAGGGTTTTGGCTCGCTAACTCCTCCATATCCTTCTCACAACTTTGCAACATGAACCCGAGCAAAGCTATCCCTATGTATTTAAGTTTATTTATCGCTTTCATATTCTATACTTTAATTCAGTTTTCCTTAAAAGTTAAATGATACGTTGAACCCAAAAGACCTGATACTAGGTAACGCTGCTCCTTCTAGGCCTTGTGCGTTGGTAGCGGAATTTGCCAAAGCAGTTGGATCTAGATGTGGTATATTACTATGAATCAACCACAGGTTCCGTCCAAATAGACCAAAAGTTACTTTCTGAATTTTCCAGTCTTCAATTATTTTTTCAGGTAGAGCGTAACTTAGAGTTACCTCCCTAAGATAAACGTAACCTGCATCATATACGTCTGCTTCACCTATGGTGTAACCTCCATTATAAAAGAAATGATCCTGCGCACTAATATTAGTCTGATTCGTACGACCACCTACATCTTCGGCAGTACCGTCCCCATCAAGGTCAAGCATGGTACCTGGAGCATACACACCTTCTACAACAGTTCCATTTTCTCTTATTCCATCGGCTGCAGTTTCTTCTAGCACCCCTGTATACTTACCCCACATATTGGTAGTTGAGAAAACATCACCCCCAACCTGAAAATCAATCAAAGCTGATAAGGACACTCCTTTATAACTAAAACTGTTTGTTACACCCCCAGTAAAATCAGGAAGTACATCGCCAATAACCTCTTGCTGATCACTCCTCACGTAAGCACCTGTAGCATCCACCAGCCTATTTCCAGCTGCATCGGTTTTATACGCATATCCATAAATGCTTCCATAAGACTCTCCTTCCACTGCTTGAACAGAAACAGCGAAGGGTGCTTGAGCAATTAGGTAATTCGTTATGTGTATCCCCTGCTCCTCATCTTCATATAGTTTGATGATTTTATTTTCATTCTTAGCAAAGTTTACTGCCATTGTCCACTGGAAATCTCCTCTATTGGCTGGTTTAATGATGTCTCCGGCCAACATGATTTCTATTCCACTATTCTCCATCTCCCCCGCATTAATAAGCTTTCTTAAGCTACCAGTACTTGCAGAAATAGGTAACTCTAGAATCTGGTTGTATGATCTTGAATGGTAATAAGTAAAATCTAAACGCAACCTATTCTTAAAAAAACGGATGTCCGTTCCAACTTCCCATTGACTAGTCTCTTCAGCTAGAAGATCTGGGTTGGGAAGTAAATCTTTGTTAGAAACACTCGCATTTCCAGCTATAGATGGATTTATATCATAAGATTTATAATACTGATAAGGATCAGTATCATTACCTACAGCAGCCCAGCCAGCCCTTAACTTACCGAAGGATAATACATTATTACCTCTAAATGCTTCCAGCTCGGTAAATACAAAGGATCCAGACACGGAAGGATAATCAAACATTCTATTTTCCTCAGGTAAAGCTGAAGACCAATCAATACGATAAGTGAGATCTACATAAAGCATATTTTTATAATCCCATGAGGTACTTGCAAATACACTACTCACCCTTTTAAATTCAGTATATTGATCTGTCACAGCCGGAGCCACAGAGTTTGATAAATTGTAAAAATCTAGGGCATTCAATCCCCCTTCAGTGGTTCCAATAAAGCGTCTGTATGTATTATTTCTAATATTACCACCTAGAATGGCTACTAATCCAAAATCATCATTGAAGCGAGTATTGTAATTTATCTTTCCCTCGTAGTTTGACTCCTGAACATATCGCGTTGCGAGTTCATACATTGGCACTTCTTGAGAGTTAATAGCTATTCTCTCCTCTCTCACATCATTGTAAAAATCTGTCATCGCTGTCCCATCAACTGATAACTTATCGTTAAAAGCATAATTCAGGTTTATGTTTCCAAAAACTCTTTCTCGAGTGTCATTCTGATAGTTTTCATATCTGGTCCAATAGGGGTTATCAGTATATTGAGGGTCACCATTTGAATAACTTATTCTGTTCCATGTTCTTTGATCACCGTTCTCCAGTTTATAATCTTCCATCTTTTCATCAGACCATTGCCTTTGTCCCCATTGGTTGAATTGCTGCATTACATTATTTGCATCGTATCCAGTACCAGGTCTACCAGTGGCATTCGTTTTAGCGTAATTCACGCCAATACGTGTAGAGAGTTTATCGGTAAGTTTTGTAGAACCATTAAAAGAGAGGTTATTCCTTTTGATTTCGCTATTTGGAAACACCCCAGTTTGGTTTAAATTATTGTAGCTCAAGCGAAAGCTACTCCTTTCCGTGGCATTGTATAAAGCAATACTGTTATTAAAGGTATAACCCGTATTAAAGAAATTTCGAACATTATCAGGATGAGCTTCCCAAGGTGCCGTTTTTCCGTAGTCAGGATGGCCTTCATCCCATGACCACCAGTGCCGCACCTGTTGTCCGTTTAATCTTGGACCCCATGATTCGTCTACCGCATATTGAGCTAGCAAATCATAAGAATCCGATACTCCGCCATTCACCCCTTGGTATGTTCCAGCACCTCTACTTCCAAATGCAGATGGGTCATCTGAATACCATAACGTATCAAAGCCAAATCCACCTCCATATTCATTTTGATAATCTGGGAGGATGTAAACTTTCTCCATAGAAACACCAAACTTATAAGACACGCCTATTCCCTTACCTTTTCCTGCAGACTTTCCTTTTTTGGTAGTGACTAGAATTACCCCATTAGCTCCTCTAGAGCCGTAAAGCGCTGTTGCAGCAGCTCCTTTAAGCACCGACATGCTTTCAATATCATCCGGATTTATATCCTGAATAGCATTTCCGTAATCATACCCCCCAGCACCTCTTTCTTGATCAGTAGAGGTAAAATTAGAGTTATCTAATGGGATACCATCCAGTACGAAGAGCGGTTGATTGTCATTATTATTAATTGAAGTTGCCCCTCGAATAAGGATTCGTGATGAACCACCCATAGACCCTGTGGCACTATTTACTTGAACCCCCGCCAATCTCCCAGATAAGGAGTTGGCAATATTTACCTCTCGAGCTTCAGATAGCTCCTCACCTCCTACTTCCTGCACAGAGTATCCTACAGATTTTTTATCTCTTGAAATACCCAAAGCTGTAATCACCACTTCATCAAGCTTCTCGGTAGCTTCCTCCATTTGTACATTTATGAAGTCTTCAGAACCAACAATCACTTCCTTAGTTTCCTGGCCGATGGCCTGAAATACGAGAATCGGGTTCTCTGACGTAAGGGTGATTGTGAATTTTCCATCGAAGTCGGTACTAACTCCATTTCGGGTACCTTTCTCGAGTACTGCAACCCCTGGAAGGGTTTCTCCGTCTGCGGACTTAATAACACCTGAGACGGTTCGCGTTTGGGCATAGCCCAAGTGTACGCATAGCGCTAGCAATAATGCCAGCAGCGCTGCCTTATTCTTCATGTAGGTAAAATTTTGTGTTAAACGTTACCCTAAATTGAGAAGAATATTCGACATAATCAAGTAGTTAACAAAGATCGGTTAAGGGAATGTTAAGTTTGTTATGCGTGAATAAAGTCCTATATCTCGCTTCATGACTGACTTAAAACAGCCTTTTTAAAGTCGAAAAAAGTTATAACTTTTCTTCGCTAAAATATTGATCAAGAACAACCAAAAGGGCAGAAAAACCCCATACAGGACATGCAGCTTTGTCCATTTCTAGAAAACTATTTAGAAAACCATGAGTCCAATAAGTTATTAAACCCATTAAAGTAGCCATGGCTATTATTTTCAATTCCCGGGTAGGCATTTTGTAATAAACCTTTACTCCTGTAACTATACTTATTGCTACTATCACAAGCACACTTAGGGCGCCTATAAAGCCAGACTCAGCAAGCGGTCCGATATATTCACTATGGGCATTTCCCATATCTCCGGCATTGGTACTAATTATCGTTTTTTCATAAGGTTTTTGATAAGGGGCATAAAGAAACATGTAAGTTCCTGGACCATGACCCAGCCACGGTCGTTCTTCAAACATCCTAAGAGCTGATTTCCACCTATTCACCCTTTCCATATTGGATGCATCAGTAGACACGTTTGAAATAGACTCTACATGCTCGGTAAGATTATCACTGCTCACCTGATCATTTTTTTCAAACTTTTGCATAATGTCTCCCCACATGTACCAAACTCCTCCTAATACTACCAAGGTCATTGCCACCAGCGTACTTTTTCTCACCTTGAGCAAAACCAGCACCATCACTCCTAAAGCCAAAATAAGGCTTAGCCATGCTGCTCTGGTAAATGACAATATAACCCCCACAAACAGAATCAAGAATATAATGCCCGCTACTACACGTAAATTCAAATTTTGCTTCAGCAGGAATGCAAATGCAAATGCTATAGGAACATACATTGCTAACACCGCTCCGTAGCTGGTATGTTCTTTAAAAAATGGAAACATAACCCATGTAGAAGTATCTTTAGTGAATCCATGCTGCCCGTGGATATAAAGAGTATAAATAACTACCATACTCAGCGGAATCATATACAGCCAAAAAAAATAGCGAATGTTTTTATACTTTTTAAAAAGCTGGCTCATCAAAAAATAGAAGACCGATATAAACCATAACCTTGATAGAAACACCTTAAAACTTACGAACGGCATCTGACTGGAAAAACTCGTGAAGAAAATCCAGAAGAGATAAAATAGAATGGCAATTGTAAGGGGGTGCCTAATTATTTTGGTATCAAAACCTCCTTCGTAAAGTAGCTTAAAAAAGAATAGAAGCATCACTCCGAAAGTGATGGGCTCAGTAGGCAAGGTAAAGCCCACATGTAAATCGGGGTTATAATAAAAGATAGAGAGAGGAGTGGCAAACACCAAAAATAGCAACACCTTATCGAGGGCCAAAACTATGGCTGCAATCAAGGCCAAGCCAAACGGCAAAAGCAAACCCCAAAAATTTTCGGTAGCTATAAATACCACGTTCAGGAGGCTAAAAAGCACTCCTATTGTTATAACGGTTTTACTGTTGGGCTCCCAAGTGGGTCTCACGATTTGCCTCTCTTTACCTCAGTGCGAATCGTATCCAAGATAAGGATTGCGATAAGAGTAACTGTAAATGCACCTATCGCCCCTAATGCCACAATCAGCCACCGTGTAGGGTACGATTTTTTCTCTGCGGGATATGCAGAGTTTACCTTAAATGATGCTGGCAGACTTTCTTGCACATCCACCTTAGCCTGATCATACTTCGTTTTCAGCTTTACCTGTTCTTCTTTTAAAAACTGAAGCTCATCACGAAGAGAAACATAAGTACCACCATATTTTGCCAAGGTATCGAGCTTTTCCTCAATAGCCTTCACAGCCGTGCTATTTGCCCCACTCTCAATAATGGCAGTTGCCAGCTGCTCATTAAAAACTGAAGATTGAGTTTCATAATCATGAACACCTTTATAACGCAATTGAGTAAGAGAATCTTCGTAGGAAACAACCTCGGCTTTGAGATTATTATACTCTTGAGAGATAATCGCTAAACCCTTTTCTGCACGATCTTTTTGAATACGGTTTTTGACCTCATCCAGTAATACACTAATATCATTAGCGATCATAGCCGCTGTATCAGGGTCGGTATCCAATACATTTATTTCTACTGACATAAACTCTGTACGCCTGTATGAAATATTGCTTTCAAATGTTTTGTAAAGCTCCGTTTTGGTATACTTTCCAGAATCAATTTGGTAGTGCTTCATCAAGTTATACTTATTGATAATACCATCACGTATTTCATCCGAATTTAAAAGCTGTAAAAGCTGTTCAGCTTGCTCCTCTTCACCAAACTCTAAAATATCCTGACCACGGCTCGAAAACTGCTGAGGCAAAAGTGCTTTGGAAAGTGAGTTTGTAGTAGTAGGAAATACAGTTACCGTGGACTTATACTTTGGCTTTATAAAAAGTGGACTACTAAAAATTCCGGCAAGAACTGCAGCAACCAATGTAACAATGATCAAAGGCTTACGCCACTTATAAATATATACTATCAAATTTGATGAGTCAAAAACTCTATCCTCATTAGGATTTGATTCCATGGGCAATATTTAGGTTTTGGCAAAAATAGAAAAACCGCCCACTAAGCGGCTCACCTGAAACGGCTTTGCATTAATTCTATTGCGGCCTTTAAGTTGAAAAGCCCCAAAGGTAATGCTAACAGCCATATTACGAATGCATTTAGGGGCAAATAAACCCACCACAACAGAGATATATTACTAAGCAAAAAGGGAACGGCAATAGCCAAGCCCGTGAATGCCAAAAGCCGCATCCAATACATCATCTCAAATCGGATTTTCACTAAACGAAGAGAAAGCCATAGTTGTATTCCAGCAGTAGCAAACTGTGTAACCACTGTAGCCCAAGCTGCGCCAATAGCGCCATATTTATTTATAAAAATAAAGTTGAGAATAATGTTGAGCCCAAAACCTGACATCGCCACAATATTCAGCGTGCGGATATCTCCGCGTGCCGTAAGCATTGTTCCGAAAACGTAGGTAGAACCGAAGGCGATACTACTCAATATTAAAATCTTAAAAACATTTGTAGACTTCAACACATGATCTACGTACAGAAAATTCATAATTCCTTCTGCGCTGGCGGTAGCGGCTATTACCACCCCCATCGTTCCAATAAAAATTAGGCTAAAAGCCAATTTGGAAAGTTTGGTAACGTCCTCCTTGTTGCTAAACATTTTTGCAAAAATGGGCAGCAGCAAAACACCCATCAGATAACTAACCTGATTTACCACATCCAGCAAACGAAAGGCTTGTGCATAAATACCATTCTCAAATGCACCAGAAATTTGCTCAATCATAATATTATCTACACGTGTGTAGAGCGCCATGAGTAAAATAAGCACTGCATACGGCAAGCTGTTTTTCAGGTCAACCAAATAAGATGAAAAGTTGATTTGCAATTTGAAACTCCCCGCTTTTTTTAATACCAAAACAAAACCAATAAGCGCAGTAAGCAAATAGCTACCCAACTGGGCCAAAGCAAAATCCTCAACAGTAAAATCACGTGTCATTACTCCGCCAAAAAGCAATATACCGCAGGTAGCAATCATCAAAACCTTGTCGAGAATGCTCATCAAAGAATCAGCTTTAAAAAGATGAAGACCCGAAAGGTGTGAGCGCAGGAACAGAATGAAAGACGAAATAAACTGATTGATAGACAAAATCAGAAGCAGATAAAACGCTTGAGATGCGTACTTGAGAAAATAGCCAACAACCAGTGCAACCAAAATGTAAACAAAACCTAAAAAGAATTTAAGCCCAGTAAGCTTCGAGAAATTTCGGGCTACCTCACCGGGATTTTGTGCTATGGCTCGGTTATTATAATGTGTTAGCCCAAGGTCGAGCAGAATGTTGAACACAAAAGTGAAGCTAAAAATAGCGGCATAAAGCCCATAAGCCTCTGCCCCAACCCTATTTTGAACGGTGAGGTCGATGCCAAAAATCCACAGCGGCTTTACTAGTAGATTGAGCAACAGCAATAAAAGAAGACTACTTACAAACTTCTTCTGCATAAGGTTTTAAAAACGGCCAAAGGTAAAGTTTTATTGACGCTATATTTGAAGCGTGAAAATAGCTGTCAACACCCGTTTCCTCCTTCCCAACAAACTGGAAGGCATAGGTTGGTTTACCTTTGAAATATTCAAACGACTCACTCAAAATCATCCTGAGGTAGAGTGGCTATTTCTATTTGACCGACAATATAAGGAGCACTTTATATTTTCTGACAACATCACGCCAATTGTGGTTTCTCCGCAGGCGCGTCATCCTATTTTGTGGCACATTTGGTATGAATACAGCTTGCCACGAATATTTAAAAAGCATAAACCCGACCTTTTCATTTCGCCCGATGGATACCTTTCGCTAAAGAGTAATGTGAAGAGTATTTCGGTGATTCATGATTTGAATTTTGAGCATAACCCGGAGAATATCCCGAAGCTAGCGGGGAAATATTACCAAAAGTATTTTCCAAAATATGCGCACAGGGCTGACCGTGTGGCCACCGTTTCACAATATTCCAAAGACGACATCAGCACGCTATATGAAGTATCTCCAAATAAAATCGATTTGGTGTATAACGGCTGTGGAGACTTCTTCTTTCCGCTTAAAGCGGAGGAAATAAAAACAGTTCGTGCAGAAATAAGCGAGGGAAAACCCTACTTCATTTTTGTGGGCGCACTAAACCCGAGAAAAAATATAACCGGCATGTTGGCGGCTTTTGCTAAATACCGGGAAGGTGGTGGACACAACAAGTTTGTGATTGTTGGCGAAAAAATGTTTTGGAGCGATGACATTGCTAACGCTTATGAAAATCACCCCTTTCGGGAAGACATCATTTTTACTGGAAGACTGGAAGGCTCAGGGCTCAACAAAGTTTTAGCCGCGTCAGCTGCTTTGTTATTCGTGTCCAATTTTGAAGGATTTGGGATTCCGATTGTAGAGGCTTTTAAGTGTGAAGTTCCGGTAGTAACCTCCACCACCACCTCAATGCCCGAAGTGGCCGGAGATGCTGCCCTACTGTGTGACCCCAGCGACACACAGGCTATCACTAATGCCATGCACGAAGTGGATAAACCCGAGGTAAGAGCGGACCTCATTGCCAAAGGAAAATTGCGGTCCACACTTTTTACTTGGGAACGCTCAGCAGAAATGATGTGGGACTGCATCACCCAAACGATGAATCAATAAATGCCACGACTACTAAACTGCCATACTAAAGGATTAATAGAAGCTGGCTGTGATGAAGCCGGACGAGGATGCTTGGCTGGGCCCGTAACTGCCGCTGCGGTTATTTTGCCACCCAATTTCCGTCACAAGCTGCTGAATGATTCCAAAAAAATGACAGAAGCCCACCGCGAAGAACTTCGATCTATTATTGAGGAAAAAGCTTTGGCCTGGGCTGTGGCTTCAGTAACTCACGAAGAAATTGACAAAATCAATATTCTAAATGCTTCCTTCCTGGCGATGCACCGCGCGGTAGAACAATTAAAGATCGTTCCGCAGGCTTTACTGATTGATGGCAACCGTTTTAACGCCTATCCGAATATTGCCCATCATTGTATTATTAAAGGTGATGGTAAGTTTAAAAGCATTGCTGCAGCCTCTGTTTTAGCCAAAACCCACCGTGATGAATACATGGCTAAGTTGGCTGAAGAATTTCCACAATACGGCTGGAAAAAAAATAAAGGCTACCCTACGATGGACCACCGAGCTGCCATCGAAAAATATGGAACCACGCCTTATCATCGTCAGAGCTTTAGGTTGTTGGCAAGGCAGGTGAAGTTGGAATTTTAGGGTAAGAGTTGAAGCTTTGTGTGTTAAGGTTTTTTTTTTTGCGGAAATTAGATAGCGATAATTACTTGACTTTCCCTTATAACCATCTAACCCCTTTAACAGCACAACGCAAATTTGCACTTAACTCTAAGTCAATTAAATGAAACTAAAGTTTATCACCATTTTGTGCTTTTCCTATTCAATGGCAATTGCACAATCTTATGAACTAAACTATCGCGACTGGGATACAGCATCTCCCTATGAGTACTGGTTAACATTAAACTACTCTGAAGAGCCGAACATCGTTACCCTAACTGATAGTTTAGAACAGGATGGTTACTTAACTATTGAAGGAACTATAAGCGACTATAGAGACTCAGCCCTACAAACTTTAATTTGGAGACTTGACCCAAGAGACTCTAGCCAAATGGAACCGTACGTACCAGATGAAAGCGGATATTTTAAATTGAATTTTGATCTAGGTACAATCCTTCTTCAATTTACACTTCAAGGTTCTTTTAAAACCCAATACCTTTTGATTTCAGCAAATGTGGCAAAAAAAATCTCCTACGAGTTAAAACTTGGCAGAAGCCAACCCTTTGAGCAATATTTAATCCATTCCAAAAGAATCTTAACTGTTGATGAGATAGAGTCTACCGTAGATTGCATTAAGGAAAATTTCCTTTTTAACCAGAATGAAACATGGAACTGTGCCGAAGGAAAAGACTTTTATATTGGAATGTCAGGAGGGTGAGCCACCCATTCATGAATCACAAATCATCAAGACTCTCGGTTCGATTTCGAAAAAAGAAATTGAAGTATGCATAGGTGTTATTCGAGAAACGCTGGTTGATTAGGAAAAATAGGAAACCATAGCTTATCAACTTCAAGGTTTTAGCTTGTTGGCAACTCAAATAAAACTGAGTTTGTAGCCGTTAAAATTGCTTTATTTTTGTCCAAAATTAGGCCACCACTATGAAGCTTTTCCAATACTGGATTCTCACTCTAACTTCAACTCTACTCCTATTTAGCTCCTGCAAAAAAGATGCGGCCACCAGCGCTGATTTGTATTCTGCCGTTCCTAAATCTTCCGTTTTAGTTTTGGAAAGCCGCAGCATTGGTGAGGCTTTGAATAGCATAAGCCAAACCAGCATGTACAGCCAGATAGACAGCTTGCCGCCTATCCTTGCTTTTGCAGAAGAATTGAAATCCCTCAAAGGAAATTTTGACACGGATAGTGTAACAGACTTTTTAAAAAAGCGACCTGTAATAATGGCCATTGCACTAAGTGGTGCCGAAAAATATGGAGCACTTTTTATCGCTCTAGGTAATAAGGATTTTGAAAAGTCAATAGGTAAAAGATTGAGTTCAGTTTATAAGGTTTCGCAAAAAACCTACAGCGAAGCTGAAGTGTATCACTTTTATAAAGAAGATAAAAGCAAGAATTACTACGTTTCCTCTTACCGCAACCTACTCCTTTTTAGCACCAGCAGCTTCTTGCTCGAAGAAGGTATTCGTCAAGTAAATAGCGAGTTTAACATTAAGCAAAACCTACAATTTCAAAAGCTGTACAATACTAGCAACAAAAAGGACCTTGCGAATCTTTATATCAACCTAAAAGAGCTTCCTGAATTTTTAAAAACCAAACTCCCACTCGGAAATCAGCAGTTTATAAGTCGGATGGGTAGCTGGGCCGAGTTGGATATTCAGGCCTACAACAAAGAGCTTTTGATGAGTGGTCTTATCCTATTTCCAGAAAATGAGCCCTATTTCTTACAGTCTTTCCAAAAGGTGAAAGCTCGTGAAACAGAAGGGCAGCAAATTGTTCCTGCCGCCAGCGGGCTTTGGGTATCGCACACCTTTGCCAATGCAGAGCAGTATTATCGCAATTATTTAGCATATCTGGAAAGTGCAGGACGCTTACGCAAGCATGAGCAACTTTTAGAGAAATTAGATTTTGACCACAACAAACATCTACTCGAGTGGGTGGATTCCGAAATGGGGATTTTCACCACCACAGGTGAAGGTGGCCGTATTAATTATGTAGCCTATTTTAAACACCGCGATGAAGATGATGCCCGTGAAGCGTTGGATTCTTTAGCCACTGATTTTATAGAAGGCTACCGTGGAATTATCATCAAAAAACTGAAAGCTGAAAATGCACTACCCCGCTTTTACGGACCTATATTCACCGACTTTCATTACCCCTACTTTATTGTGAGCAATGGTTTTGCGCTTTTTGCGGAAGACCTTAGCAGCATGAAGGGAATCATAAATGATATGGTGGATGGTAAAACTTTAGGTGCTGATGAAGAGTTCAAAAACTTTAGCGCCAGCCTGCCTTCTGAGTCACACATTAAAATAATTGCTTCCAGTCCCGGGTTTTTAAATTACGCTTCTACAAGTTTAGAGGGAGGTGATGCTAAAATTCTGGAAAAGAATTTTGACAAGCTGAGCAACTTCCGCTGGGCTGCCTTACAGATCAATGTAGATGACGATGCCGCCCTAACCAACTTTTACATGCTGCAATCTACCCAGCGGAAAGAGCGAGTAGCTCGCTTGTGGAATGTAGAGTTGCAGAGTGATGCAGCCAATACTCCTCAGTTTTTGAAAAATTACACCAATGCCAAATATGATGTGGCTGTTCAGGATAAAGATTACAGGCTTTACCTTATAGATTATAGCGGCAAGTTGCTTTGGACTAAAAATCTGGATGGCCCAATTATGGGCAACATCACTCAAATAGATATTTACAAAAACAACAAACTGCAGATGGTGCTCAACACACGCGAAACTCTTTACGTGATTGACCGCCTCGGCCGTGATGTTGAGAATTTTCCTGTAAAGTTAAAAGAGCCAGCTACCGCTCCTGTGGGAGTTTTTAATTATGATATGGCGCGTAATTACCGCCTGGTGGTGCCCTGCGGCAAAAATTTAAAAAACTACGGTGTAGATGGCAAAGAAGTAAAAGGCTGGAACTTTAAAGCTTCAAAGCATGAATTAATTACCCAACCTCAACATTTTACGGTAAGTAAAAAAGATGTGATAGTGGTATTAAATGATGGTGGCCAATTGTTACAACTAAACCGAAGAGGTGAGCAGCGATTTGAGCCGGTAGAGGGTTTACCCAAATTGCAAATACCTTTCTTCCTTAAAGAGAGAGAATCATTGGCAAAATCGGAAATGCTGGCCAACGGCCCGGATGGAAAATTATATTCTATAATACCAGGTGGAACTGCTGACAATCTATATCTGGATGAAGAAAACCCCGCTGACTACTTCATCTACTTTGACGAAAAATATGTGTTTAGTCATGATGAAAAACTCATCATAAAAAGTGACAACCAGCCTTGGTCTGCTGAGCTAGATGGCGATATCTCAACACGCCCGAAAGTGATGATTTTTGGAAATGAGTTTTATGCTGCAGCCTTTAGCAAAAGTGCTGACGAAATACGTCTCTTCAATAAAAAAGGTGAACTGGTAGAAGGTTTCCCTGTATATGCTCAAGGGCCATTCGACATGGGATCCCTCAAGCAAGATGGCGCCATCAATATTGTAACTTATACCGAGGATGGCACATTGGTGTGCTATCGGGTGAATTAAGTTTTCGCAGCACTCTATTTTCTATTTCTGGAATTTATTTTTTCCGGATTTACTTTATCTAGAATTATTCCTGTATTAAACCTATAGTTCCCATCATAGGAATACTTTTCCTACAAACAAATACACCAACATGGTGATAAGCAGATGTTTTACGTATAATTAATTCGTTCGGCATAGTATTTCCCTGTAATCGCAATCGTACACTCTTGCACTTTGCATGAACTGTATTTTTAATAACCAAAACTAATTACTATGCAAAACATTACCTCTGGCTCTGCGCTTTGGCGCAAGAGCAGCCTGTCCTTATTCTGCTCTGTATTTTTTGCAGCAGGATCTCACTCGGCCAACGCAGCCTCCTATTATGTAAATGATAATAACACCGCAGGAGACATCTACACAACTGCAGTAGGTAGCAATTTAAACAGCGGAACTATGGCCTCGCCATATTTAAGCATTCAAAGTGCGATTGACGCAGCCTCATCTGGAGACACTATTTATGTAGATGCAGGAACTTATAATGAGAATGTTTCTGTAGACAAATCACTCACTTTACTGGGCGCAGGCAGTGGAGCTACCATAATTGATGGCGACAATAACGGTTCTGGTTTAGGTACTATTTTCCTTCCAACCGGTGGAAACAATATTCAAATTGGTGCAATGAGCCAAGGATTTCATATAATTGGAATTGACGGTCCTGCAGGGCTAGAAAAAGCCGCAATATATCTGCAAGGCACCCAATCCAACATCACCATTATTGATAATGAGATTGAAGCAAGAGGTGACGCAGGCTTGATGGGCGAACACAACGCATCAAATAACAATATTGTTATTGATAACAACCTAATATCTGGTCAAACCTTTAATGGTGCAAACCCTGCAGGTGTAGGGTCTGGAGCTCAATTCACCTTGCTAAATGTACCTCGCCAAGCGGTGGTATTTGGTGGTGGCGGTGGAACTACCAATACCATGAACTTCACGTTCACCAACAATGTGATTTCTACGGTAACTGGTGGCCAAAGTACTACTGACAATTCAGGAAACCCAATTTCACCAACCGATCAAGGAAATATGCTTGTAACGCTTGACCTAGTAGGGACCAACACCATTAGTGGAAACACTTTTAATGGAACAACCGTTTCATGGTATGCAGCCTTAAGAACTCGAGGTACTGGTTATACTATCGACAACAATATCTTTAACGGAAATTACCTTGTAGGGATGGCCACCGGCTCAAATGCCGTAGACGCTTCACTAAACTATTGGGGAGATGCCTCAGGTCCTAACAATCCTGTAAACAATGCTTGTGGAGCGGGGAAATATGTTCCAAATAATGTAACTCTTGCCCCATTCTACACAGACGCAAGTCTTACTACGACCTCTAATGGAGCTCCTTCTGTAAGCAACATTACACAAAACACATCTTTCTGCAGTATTCAAGCCGCTGTAGATGCTGCTAACGCTACAGATACAATTGTAGCTTCAGCCGGCACTTACGATGAAGTTTTACTGATAGACAAGGCACTAACACTGTTTGGCCCCAATGATAACATCAGCGCGGTAAATGGAACACGAGTTTCAGAAGCAATTCTTCTACAACGAGTTAATATTAGCGCAACCACTGATGTTACCATAAGTGGTTTTGAGTTTTTCGAAGTACCAGCCACGAGTACCTGGACGATATATATTTATGGTAATTCGAACAACTTCACATTCGAGAACAACCGTTTTATTGATAATGATAAAGACGCCATCCGTTCAGGAATAAGCTCAGCCACCGGAAATGTTACGGTAAAAGGTAATTTGATTGATGGACTCACAAATACGCTTTCATCAGGTATTTTCTTAGGAGGTATATATGGCACTTCTCTAATTGCTGACAACAAGATAGACCTCGCTTACAATGGAACCCCTACGGGATACAGTGGAATACAAACCCCTTCTGCTGATGGCTTAACCATCTCTGGAAACGAAATTTCAAATACCACGAATCAAGGTTTACAACTTGCAGGAACTTGCGGAAACGTTACTATCGAAAACAATTCCATTTCTAATACAAACACAGGCAATGGATCCGACAAAGGGGCTATAAGATTGTACGGCACAGCCTTTACTGGTCCGATTACCATTCAAAACAACAACCTCACCAATTCTTACAATGGTGTAGCTGTAAAAAATGGTGAAGACCTTACAGGACAAAACATTACCATCACGAATAACAACTTGACCGGCAATAGCAATAAAGCCATTTATAACGGTGCATCAACTGGCGGAGTAAACGCCCCTTGTAACTGGTACGGAACTACCGATGATGCAGCCATTCAGGCTCTTTTAGTTGGACTTGTAAACTACACTCCATTTTTGAACAATGGAACTGATAATGATATGGCTCAAGGATTCCAGCCTGTTCCAGGGGCTTGTGCAGTTAACCTAACTGGACTTTATGTAAATGACAATAACATCGCTGGTGACATTTACACCACAGCTGTGGGAAATGACGCAAACAACGGCTCAAGTTCAGCTCCGTATTTAACCATTCAGGCAGCAGTAAACGCAGCCTCATCTGGCGATACTATTTATGTAGATGCTGGGGATTATACACTAGCAGCTTTGACAATGACTAAAAGTTTGACCATTGTAGGTAGTAATTCGGGTAACCATGCGGCCTCAGGTTCTGGAAATATTCCTGCGGGAAGGGTTACTGAATCAGTAGTTACTATGACAGGAAGCCTACTTATTAATACAGATAATATCACAATTGATGGTTTGCATATTCGCTCGGCTGGCGTACGGGTAATCAGAAATACTGGTGTAGCTGCTGATAATTTCATTTTACAAAATTGTTTAATTGAGAACACGGCTAGTTCCGGACTTGAAATGTTACATTTTATAGGTACGGCTACTCGGGAAAATTGGATAATTAGAAACAATAGGTTCTCAGGAGTGCAAGGTGGCACTGGTGCTATTTATTTCAATGGAAGTGCCTCGGGACTTAAAAATATTTTAGTTGATGGCAATGATTTTATGGGTAGTAACGCAGCAGCCATTTTTGGAGGTGCCTCAGATTTAACAATTAGTGGGAACTATTTTGCGGCTACCAATTTACCGACCATTAATATGAATGACCTTGATAACCCGACTATTGAAAACAACACTATAAATGTTAATGGATTTGGTTTACAGCTTACCACTATAAATGGTGGAGTAATCAGAAGTAATACCTTTACGGGCATAAGTGCTTATGACTTTAGCGGTACTCTCTATATGCGTGGTATTGATGTTTTTGGTACTAGCTTCAGTGGTCCGAATTCTGCGGGTCTGGTAATTGAAAATAATATATTTCACGATTTTACGGCTGCGGTTATTAATACAAATGATCAATATCGTGGTATTCATTTCAGACAAGGTGTGGAGGACATAAGCGTTCAGAATAATACATTCACAAATAGTCATACGGCTTTAGGTATAGTTTCAGCAACCCCTGCAGTAGAGGGCATTACTTTAACAGAGAATGACTTGTCGGGAGCCGTGTTTGGGGTATTAAATGGATCTTCAAACGCAGTTGCTTCCACTTGTGACTGGTGGGGTTCGACAAGCTCAGCAACAATTGCTTCAAAAAACACAGGTACTGTAACTTTTGAACCATACTTAACGAATGGAACTGATAACTCAGGGGCAATAGGCTTCCAGCCAGCACCTGGTGCTTGTACAGTTAATTTAACTGCTCTTTATGTAAATGACAACAACACAACTGGTGACATTTTCACTACTGCAGTAGGAAATGATGCTAATAGCGGAACAAGCTTAGCACCATATTTAACAATCCAAGCTGCTATAAATGCCGCGGATGCAGGTGACACTATATATGTAGATGCAGGTGCTTACACCGAACAGGTAGAGATAACAAAAGATGTGGAAATAATTGGTGCCGGAATAGGTGTTACTACCATTTTGGGTTCAGCCAATATGCCTTTGTTCTTTACTACATCAGGTGACAATTATCCAATTGTATATGTACATGATGCAGACAGTGTAAACATCAAAGACCTCACTGTGGATGGTGACGGTAAAGGAAATAGCAATTACCGTTATCAAGGAGTAGGCTACAGCAACGCTGGTGGTACGTTAGATAATATTGAAATCACTAGTGTTATCGAAACTCCATTTAATGGAAACCAACATGGGATAGGCCTATTTGCCGATGCTTCTAGCGGTACAGCTCGCACACTTACTCTTAAAAACTCTATGATAAGAGATTGCCAAAAAAATGCTATATCTCTTTCTGGAGCTGACCTTACTGGCTATGTAAATGACAATATGATAACCGGAGCCGGTGCTATTGGAACTCCATTGCCTGCGCAAAACGGAATTCAATTTTATGGCACCGCTGGTGGCGAAATCAAAAACAACGTAGTGAAGGGATTTTGGTATACTCCAAATAACTGGACGGCTACAGGAATGTTACTTTATGCAAACGCAGGAAGTATTGAAGTTGATGGTAACAATCTTGACAGCAATGATGCACACATTTATGATTTCAATGGAGATGCTACTATTACCAATAATGATATAAAAGATGGTAATTATGGGGTAATTGTTCAGTCAAGTGGCACAAATGCTACTGCCACTGTTTCTGGAAACTCCGTGATGAATGTAGTTACGGGCATTGGTGTATATGAAGCTGGAGGTTCTACCGCCTCTGCTACCATCAATGAAAATAGTATTACCAGCATTTCAGACAAAGCCATTGAGAGTGATGCTGCCGCCACATTAGATGCTACCTGCAACTGGTATGGAACAACCGATGATGCTTCAATTCAGGCTCTTTTAGATGGCTTTTTAACTTACAGCCCATTCTTAAACAATGGAACTGACAATGATGTAGCTCAAGGGTTTCAGCCGGTTCCAGGGTCATGTGTTGCACCTTCTTCTCAAGCGGATAGCCTACTTATCGTATCAGACGCAAGCTGGATGATGAGCACAGAGGTTAACACTGTAGATGCATATAGTTACCCTTGGCGAGGGGTTACCACTCTTCCTGACGTATCTACTTACACCCTTCCTGCAGTTGTAGGTCAGCCGTACCACTATCACTCTATTGACAGTGTTGATGGTGCTCGGGTATTGCGTGGAGACAATGGAATTAGATTTTTCAGAACTACTTTTAATCTGAATGTTGACACAGGTGTAGCTGCACAAATCATCTCACGTATGGATGATGGAATGGAAATTTACATAAACGGACACATGATAGCACGTGAAGCTAACCGAACCACAGCAAACTTTTTAGGTCTTCCTCATAACTTAGTTCTTCTTCAAAATGGTGATCAGGACAATGGTCACAATGGTGATATGGAATTTGATATCGTGAATAATTACCGCTTGGATTCAGTAGTAGTAGCTGGAGAAAATGAGCTTATAATTGCTCTTAGAAATGCACCACAAACTTCTGACAAAGGTGGTTTCAGTTTCCGCATGGAGCTAAAAACCGGTGAAGCTTATATGCCAGAACTTACCGGATACTTGGTTTCTGATATAGAGTGGATGGAAAGCACAGTAACCACTCCAGGGGGAACTAGCTTTAACTGGTCTGGCGTTAGTGGTCTTCCAGCTGCAAATACATTCACTAAAAATGTAATGCTTGGTCAACCATATGGATATTATAGTATCGAAGAAGTACCTGGCTCATTTGCGATAAAGTCTGGTACTGATGTAACCTACTATACCAGAAGATTTACCATTATGGATTCTGCCGATGTAAATGTGCGACTACGTTCTACATTTGATGAAAGTGTGATGATTTATGTAAATGGGGTATTGATCGCGGCAGACTATTCTACAAACTACAGTGACCGCACTCTTGCAGCCCATGATGTAGACTTTCAAGCAGGAGGTACCATAACCAACGGAAATGCCGGAGGAGACTTGTTTGACCAAGTAGAAAGTGTTGACTTTGACAACATACTTCGTAAAGGAGATAATTACGTTACTGTAGCTCTTCGCAATAAAGGTATTACTGACAAAGGTGGCTTCTCCTTACGATTAGATTTAGACAAAGCAGGAAGCCCTGTAATCCGTAAAACCACCTCTGAAAGAAATGGGAATGAAGATAAAAAAGCAAACGACCTTCAAGTGAACTTTAATATTTATCCTAACCCAACCACAGGTAGAGTAATTATTGATCTAATTGAAAGCCCCACTGGAGACAACACAGTTACCGTGCTTGATTTGAATGGTAAGGTGATCATGAATCGCTCCTTGGTAAACCCACAAACAGGCATCATGGATATTGACTTAAGCGAACTTGCTAATGGAATGTATATTATCAGAGTAAAATCTGGGGATACAAACTACCAAAGCAAGCGAGTGATGAAGTTCTAAATTGATCCAAAACCATAACCCTACAGAGGCTGTCTCATTTTGAGCAGCCTCTTTATTTTATGAGCCAAACAATTGCGCTGGATTTATACTTTATGAGCTTTGTAGGCTTCAGCAGAATATTGGACAGCCAACTGGAAATACTAAATATGGATTCACAATCGGTGAGTTCTATCGCTACAAACCTGACGTCCTTGCAACCGGGCTTTGTTATATTTCTGGCCTTTGTGCTTTACAGCTTAATCCTTTCTACCATTCTTAAAAAAATTACGCCTAAGCGGGAATTGGAGTAGTTATAAAATGACAGCGTGCATTGCTTCACGCAAAGTCGCTAAGAAGCAAAGCTTTTAAGCTATTGTTTACCAACCCCCTTTTTAAAGCAACAATCCTTGGCTTTCTTGAACTTCTCCTTTTAGAATTTCAATTTTATTTAGCATTTCGGATTTAGAGCTTCGAGTTTCTCCTCGTTATCTCAAGTACAAAGTAGTCCCAACTCTCGGTTGCTCACCTACTTTCATGTTGTTTCGCTTGTATAGATACTCCAATCTAATCCCGAATTTTTGGGAAATAGAATGCATATCCTCTCCCGCCTCCACTTTGTGATAATTAAAATCACGAGCAGCCTTTTTCCGCTTTGGCTGCGTGTACAAACGTTGTCCTTCGCTCACCTTGGCATCCCATGAAAGATCATTGTACTTCAATAGTCTTTTCATTTTCACCTGCGTCTTCAGTGAAATAGACTCTAAAGATTCGCCCTCACCTACTTCAATGTATTTTACACCATTGGTAGACACATTTATCAAGGCCACCGCAATCTCCTTTTCCTCACCGTGAGGATTGGCATTATAGCCATTAAGGTCATACTTGTGAAGTTCATAGCGCTCAATCAAATCTATCAGCAATTTGGGGTATTTAGGATTTGTAGCATATCCCGCTTTTTTCAAACCTTTAGCCCAAGCTTTATAATCCGTTGGTGATTCTTCAAAAAGAAAAGCATAACGACTCCTGTTTTTCAAAAACAAGGAATGATCCTTAAAGCTCTCATCAGGATCTTTATATGATCTAAAACACTCGTTCTTTTTATCATCATCATGGTACACACGTTTGCCATCCCAGTCGGTGTGGCACTTTATACCAAAATGGTTATTGGCTTTGGTAGCCAAATAACTCTCGCCACTGCCCGACTCCAAAATACCTTGCGCCAAAGTAATACTGGCCGGTATTCCGTAAAGCTTCATTTCGCGGATAGCCACATCCTTGTATTTTTTGATATACGCCTGCTGTTTTCCTTGGGCAAAAACCAAGGAAACCATCATCATCATTACCAAAACCAATTTATACTTCATCAATAATTTATTTGTAATCCGCGTTTTTGCAAACGCTCGTTCATTCCTTTTATTCCTTGCAGCCCACCTGTGTGGATAGCCAAAATCTTAGTTCCGGCCTTTATTTCACCTTTTTCAATTTTGTCCAAAATTCCAAACATCATTTTTCCGGTGTAAATCGGATCGAGCGGTATTTGGTACTTTTCGTAAAGCGAATTCATAAAATGAATCAGCTCAGGCTGCACTTTTCCGTAGCCGCCAAAGTGATAATCATTTTGCAATGTAAGAGTAGCTCGGGTAGAAATTTTTCCCAAACCTTGTGTTGACAATTCTTGACCAAAATCCACAATGTGCTTTTGAATGGCTGGCCTTAAAAAATCTCCTCCTTTCAAAGCCGGGAAAAGCTGAAAGTTTGTTTCGTACCCACTGCTCATCATTCCAGCCATGGTAGTTCCTGTTCCTCCTGCTACACACACCATGTCAAATTGGTCTTTCACCTCATCCATTATATCCAGACAGCCGCGCATGCCGAGTACTCCTTTTCCACCTTCAGGCACCAAGTAAACTTCTGGAAGTGCCTCGCCCAGCATTCCCAAAAACTCAGGATTGTCCCGCTCATCGTATTGCTTGCGCGAAATAGCCTCGATTTCCATTCCGCAGCTGCGGCAAAAGTCAAGGGTTGGATTAGTAGTAATTTCTTCCCCTCGAATTAACGCTTTGGTTTCAAAACCATACATCTTACCCAAGGCAGCGGTAGCAGCAATATGATTAGAAAAAGCTCCACCAAAAGTGAGCATCACTTTTTTATTGCTTTCGCGAAATGCTTCATAATGGTATTTCAGCTTGCGCCATTTATTCCCACTCACCTCAGGGTGAATGAGGTCATCGCGTTTGATGTAAACTTCCACACCATTGAGCGTATCTACATGCTGAATAGGACTGTTTATTTTTTCGAATGAATTCAAGGGAAATTGAGTTTGAAAGGGCAAAGGTAAAGACCCTTATGTTCTTTATAAATTCCTTGCCCCGTCTTTCAGGCACCCTCCCAAAATAATCTGGACAAGCTCCCCAGAGGGAAACAAAACTACTTCAGCAACAAATCTAAAGCTTTACTCACCTCCTCCACCGGAAGCTGACAAACCCGATTCTCACACACATAAATCATGGTGCTGCCTTTTACAAAACGATTTTCGAGTAATGGTAAGTCACTTTCTTTCCAACTTCCCTGAATCAAAACATTAGGCACAAATTGCTTTTGCCACTCCATGTATTTTTCATCCGCCTCATTGCCCACAATGGCAACTTCGTAAAATGGATACTTAAAGTTCAAGAGCAAGCGAGCCCAATTGCTAAAGCTTTCGGGATAGGTTACCAGGCGTACTTTGTCCATTTGGGCTAGCATCTTTTCGCTTTGCGCTAAATAGCTTTCATTTCCCGTAAGGTGATACAAGTGAAACAGATTATGCGCCATCACTGAGTTGGCCGCAGGAATCACATTGTCATGCACCTCCATGCTTTTTGCGATAAGCTGTTTGGCATTTTTACTTCTCGTAAAAAATAAGCCAGTTCCTTCATCCTCAAAATTGGCCTTGGCGTATTTCATCCAGGCATTGGCCTGCTCCAAATATTTTACATCAAAGGTGGCTTCATACAAATCCAAAAAACCTTGAACAGCAAAAGTGTAATCTTCAATAAGGCCATCAATGCTGCTCTTTCCTTTTTTGTAAGAATGAAATAAGCTTTCATCTTTTCGCACTTGATTTTTCAGCAACCACTCCCCGTTCTTTTTGGCTAAATCCAAATAGTGAGAATCTCCAAAAGCCTTGTATGCATCAACCAATCCGGTAATCATCAAGGCATTCCAACTTGTCAAAGATTTGTCATCCAAACCGGGAGGCACACGATTTTCACGAACCTTCAATAATTCTTGCTCCCAGGCTTTCACTTTAGCAGAATCGGTATTTTCAGAATCATCGCTGCGCATCAGTACAATTCTGCCTTCCCATTTTCCTTTTTTAAGATCAAAGTAGTTTGTGAAATCTTCCCAGTCGCTATCGCCAATTATTTCCTTCAGCTCCACTTCGGGCCACACGTAATATTTTCCCTCTTCGCCTTCGCTATCAGCATCCAATGCCGAGTAAAACTCCCCATCAGGACCTAGCATATCGCGCTCCAACCATTCAATAGTTTGTATTACGATACTTTTATAAAGTGGGTTTTTAGTTTTTTGATACGCCCGGCTATAAAGGCTCACAAGCTGTCCGTTGTCATAAAGCATCTTTTCAAAATGCGGAACTTTCCACTCATCATCTACGCTATAGCGTGAAAAACCTCCACCTACTTGATCGTATATTCCTCCGAAGGCCATTTTGCGAAGAGTTAAATTTAATTGCTGCATGGCTTCTTCATTTCCCGTAAGGGAGCCATACTCCAGCAAAAACTCATAACCCACGGGCATTGGAAACTTAGGAGCACCAGCACTGCCTCCTTCTTTTTTATCAAAGTTTTTAGACCAGTTCTTAAAAAGCAAATCAATCTCTTCTTTGGAATAGTCGCCAGGTGTTTCGTTTGGACTAACAAGTTCAGACTGCACCACTCCTTCCGTTAGTTTCTCCGCATATTCCAGCACCTTTTCAGGATCATCATGATACACCTCCACAATGCTTTGCAAGGACTGCATCCACCCGTCCTTAGGAAAGTAAGTTCCACCCCAAATTGGTCGCCCATCAGGAAGTGTAATCACATTTAGCGGCCAGCCTCCACGTCCCGTCATCAATTGCACCGCGGTCATGTACACTTGATCCACATCAGGTCGCTCTTCACGATCTACTTTTATTGAAATAAAATGCTCATTCATGAGGGCTGCCGCTGCCGAATCCTCAAAACTTTGATGCTCCATTACATGACACCAATGGCAAGCTGAATACCCAATGCTAACAATCACCAACTTATTTTCTTTTTCCGCTTTAGCGAAAGCATCCTCTCCCCAAGGATTCCAATCAACAGGATTGTGAGCATGTTGAAGTAAGTATGGACTTGTTTCATTAATAAGTTGGTTAGTGTTCATTTTTAACGATTTTTGCTGCGCATCTGGCCCCTTGCATCCGCTCAAAAATGCGATAAATACAAGGAAACTGCTGATTACTTGAGGTCTATAAATTTTTATATAATTTGTAATTCTTAACATTAAGGTAATCTTAAGTGTGGACATTTGCCGCCCAAACGCCTAAAGGTATAAATACATGGATCCCTACCTACTAGTAGTCATTACTCTGGTTCTTCTCGCTGTTGCTGATTTGATCGTTGGAGTAAGCAACGATGCCGTAAACTTTCTCAACTCGGCCATCGGGTCAAAGGTAGCAGGAAGACAGACAATATTAATAATTGCCGCAGCCGGAGTTTTGTTTGGGGCCTTATCCTCTAGCGGAATGATGGAGATTGCCCGTAAGGGAATTTTCAATCCCGAGATGTTTGCGTTTTCTGATGTGATGGTGATTTTTGTGGCCGTAATGGTGGCAGACATTATTCTCCTCGATGTCTTCAACTCGCTTGGGTTACCCACCTCCACTACGGTAAGTATTGTATTCGATTTATTAGGGGCAGCCGTAGCTGTTGCCATTTGGAAATCTTTGGAATCCTCTAGCGGCTTTGCTGGTGTGGCTGAGGCCATCAATATAAGTACAGCAACTGCTATTATTTCGGGCATATTCCTCTCCATAGGTGTCGCCTTTTCCATTGGTGGAATTGTTCAGTACTTATGCCGACTTTGGTTTTCGTTCAAATTTGAAAAACACCTAAAAACCCATGGGGTGATTTTTGCCTCTATTGCGATCAGTATTATCACCTACTTCCTTTTGATAAAAGGGGCTAAGGGCAGTTCTTTTCTTAGTAAAGATGTTTCAAATTTTGTTGCCACACACACACTTGAACTAATGGGTGTGGTGTTCCTTATTTCCCTTTTGGTGATTTTTATTTTGGTAAAAACTGTAAATGCGCACCCTCTGAAAATTGTAGTATTTACGGGTACATTCTCACTAGCCATGGCCTTTGCAGGCAACGATCTTGTAAACTTTATTGGAGTTCCACTAGCAGGATACCAGTCTTTTAATATTTGGGATGGCAGCGGTATTGCTCCAGATATGTTTATGATGGATCAGCTTGGCGCAAAAGTGCAAACTCCTTTCGTCTTTCTTTTGCTGGCAGGTTTGATTATGGTAGTAACACTATGGTTTTCAGGCAAAGCACAAAAGGTAACTGAAACAGAGGTAAACCTTGGTCGTCAGGATGCTGGTGAAGAAAGGTTTAAGCCCAATTTGCTTTCCAGAGTAATTGTGGGAGGTGCACTAAACATGGGTTCATGGATGCGTACTACTTTGCCTGCAGGCGCTGTAAGACGTATGGACGTTAGATTTTACAAACGGATTGCCGAAGTTTCAGATTATGATCGTCCTGCTTTTGACTTGGTACGTGCTTCGGTCAACCTGATTGTAGCTAGTTTCCTTATTGCATTAGCTACCTCGTTCAAACTTCCTCTTTCTACTACTTATGTATCATTTATGGTGGCTATGGGTACATCATTGGCTGATAAAGCTTGGGGGCAAGAAAGTGCCGTGTACCGTGTAGCTGGAGTACTTAATGTAATTGGAGGATGGTTAATCACCGCTTTGATGGCTTTCTTTACCGCTGGTGCATTTGCCACAGGTATTTACTTTGGAGGCCCATGGGTAGCTATACTTTTGGGAGTATTAGCCCTTGCTTTCTTCGTAAATAGCAACCTTCGTTTCAACAAAAAACAAAAGGCAGAAACTAAGCTTAAGGCTCAGGAAATTGATCCAGAAAAGCAAGAACGTCTTTTTGAAGTTTTAAAAGAAGACATTATTAAGCTACTGGCCTTTGAAGATGAAGTTGTAGATCATGCTTTTAAATATATAAAGAAAGAAAAACCAAAGCCTGTTCGTAAGTTAAACCATGCTTGGAAAGACTTTGAAGCAGAAGCCGACAAACTCAAAAAAGTGGTTTACAAGCATGTGCTTAAGAAATCTTCGCACAGTGAAGAATATGGAGTTGCACTTCTGTTTAATCAGCATCATATTGATGATTTGAAGAAAAACCTGAGTGCATTGGTTGACCTTATAACCGAACACGAAAAAAATCATCAATCGCTGCCTGAAGAAGATTATGTAAAGATTGTGCTTAATCTAAAGCCGTCTTACCAGGCCTATGATAAGTTGATTTCTGAAAAGCTTGAAAGAGACTTGTTGCTAAACATCGATGACTTGCTGCGTCTTAAAAAAGAAACTCAGGAAGAAATGCAGGATGCATTGAATCAACTAATGGTTATTTCTTCTCAAAAGCACATTAGCCATAAGCAAGCAATTGTACTTTCTGAATACATTTTACTGTTAAAAAACTTAGTGGCCATTAAAGGGCGTATCGTTCAAAATTACCAGAGAGGTAAAGATGCTGAAGGAAGTATACTAGATGCGATAGTGTAAATAAGATTTAGCTAATAGATATAACAAAGCCCTGATGAATCAAAACTCATCAGGGCTTTGTTTTTTAGTTGTGATTGACATTAAATACTTTCACCTATGACATTATCGTTCTGATATTCAAAAAAGAAGTAACTAATGAGCTACATCAACCTAGCTACCATTTTCTTAATTTTTTCTGCTTGCCAAGCAAATTCAGAAAACGTCACCTCTATTCTTACAACATCAAATGACATTGTAGCACAAACACCAGCTCCAATATCCCACTCTCCGGGCACAACTATTTTGGAGCGATTTAATCCACCTCCCGGCTATGATAGACAACATTGCTTGACAGGTTCTTTTGGCGAATATTTGCGTAATCTACCATTAAAACCCAATGAAAGTCCTGTTCTATTTTACGATGGAAGTTTGAAGAACTCCAATAAACACGCAGCCGTCCTAGATATGGACATTGGCGACAGAGACCTTCAGCAATGTGCAGATGCAATAATGCGGATTCGTGCAGAGTATTTTTTCAAAAGAAAAGAATACGACCAAATATCCTATCATTTTGTAAATGGCTTCAGCGCTGATTATAATCGCTGGGCAAAAGGCGAGAGAATAAGTGTAAAAGGAAACACCACCAAGTGGTATGGTAACAAATCAGCAGACTACAGTTACCAAAACTTCAGAGATTACCTCACAATGGTTTATATATACGCTGGCACGGCATCACTTGAAAAGGAGTTAAAACCAAAACCAATCGCAGACCTTAGTATTGGTGACGTTTTTATTCGCGGTGGCAGCCCAGGTCATGCTATGCTTATTGTAGATGTTGCTCTAAACGAAACTGGAAAAAAAGTTTTTATGCTTGCGCAAAGCTACATGCCCGCTCAAAGCATTCACATTGTAAAAAACCTTGAAAACGAAAAAATATCTCCATGGTATGAATTAAATGAATCTGAAATGATTCTTGATACGCCTTCATGGAATTTCTACTATGCAGAGTTAAGATCATTCTAAAACAAAAAAAGCGACCAAATAGCCGCTTTTCTTCTTTCTAATATATTTCCTAATCCTCCATTTCAGCAAAGTGCTTGAAGAACTGAGGGATAGTTTCAATTCCTTTAAAGTAGTTGAAAACACCATAATGCTCATTTGGTGAATGAATGGCATCCGTATCCAAACCAAAGCCCATAAGGATAGATTTTACACCAAGCTCGCGCTCAAATAGCGCTACAATAGGAATGCTCCCTCCGCTGCGAACAGGAATCGGCTTTTTGCCAAATGTATCTTCATAAGCAGCACTTGCCGCTTTGTAACCTCTGTTGTCAGTTGGTGAAACATAAGGATCACCACCGTGATGCGGAGTAACCTCAACTGTTACAGACTTTGGACCAATGCTTTCAAAGTGATCCTTAAATAGCTTCGTGATTTTGTCCGGATGCTGATCAGGAACAAGACGCATAGATATTTTGGCAAACGCCTCAGAAGCGATTACCGTTTTGGCACCTTCGCCCATATAGCCACCCCAAATACCATTTACATCTAAAGTAGGACGGATGGATGCGCGCTCAGGAGTGCTGTAACCTTTCTCTCCGTGAACATCATTTATCTTAAGCTTGCGCTTGTAATCTTCATCGCTATGTGGAGCTTTTGCCATTTCTGCACGCTCTTCTTTTGAGATTTCAATCACATCATCATAAAAACCAGGAATGGTAATATGATTGTTTTCATCCATCAGCGAGGCAATCATCTGCGTAAGAATATTGATAGGATTGGCCACAGCGCCACCGTAAAGACCAGAGTGCAAATCACGGTTTGGCCCTGTAACTTTTACCTCAACATAGCTCAAGCCGCGAAGTCCTGTGGTAATTGAAGGTACATCATTGGCCAACATCCCTGTATCAGAAATAAGGATAACATCACTAGCCAATTTTTCTTTGTTGCGCTCTACGTACCAACCTAGGTTCACGCTTCCAACTTCTTCCTCACCCTCAATCATAAATTTCACATTGCAGGATAAAGTATTGGTTTGCATCATCACTTCAAGCGCCTTTACGTGCATAAACATTTGGCCCTTGTCATCACAAGCTCCACGAGCAAAAATGGCACCTTCAGGGTGAATATCTGTTTTCTTAATAACGGGATCAAACGGATCATTATCCCAAAGATCGATTGGATCAGCTGGCTGCACATCATAATGCCCATAAACCAAAACGGTTGGTAATTTTGGATCGATGATTTTCTCTCCGTAAACAATTGGATAACCAGGGGTAGGACAAATTTCCACCTTATCGGCACCGGCACTTTTCAGGCTTTTGCCCACTGCTTCAGCTGCCGCCATTACATCCTTCTTATAAGCCGAATCTGCAGAAATGCTAGGAATGCGAAGCAGCTCCTTCAACTCTTCTAAAAAACGGTCTTTATTCTCCTTAATATATTTTAATTGATCGCTCATATTGTAAAATTTTAGCCAAAGATAAAAGTAACATCCTACCTAAGCCCTCATTGAAAATTTAGTTTAGAATAAAGCTCACAGATCTTGACCCTTTAACGTTTATATCTACCTGTCACACTTTTATTTAGATTTGTGCCAAGACAAAACTATGCGCTATTTCCTCCTTCCTATCCTCCTTTTGCTATCGCTATGCTCATGTGACAAGCTAAAAAACAACTCCTACCATGAACCTATTATCATTAAAACAAATGCACCTGTACCGTTTGGTGATAGCCTTGCTGTATGGATAGAAAGTAATAAAGAGGGTTACAACTATAGATTATTTCACCCAACTGGATTATATAAAGGTGCTTCTTACAACACCCGAGCTTCTTATGGAAGTGATAGAGGAACCTATATTGCAGAAGCCATTGGAGACGAAACACGCACAGATTCTCTCTATGTCGACCTTATCCCATTAACTGCACCTTGTAGTCCATCCACTAATCAATTAATTGGAGACAATGGAATTTATTTTGATCTGAATAGTGCAGTTGAAACAACCCTACCAAATTATACTGTAAAGTATCAAACAGACACCACATCACTTACCCTACGCTTTAAGAAATCTAGCCGTCCACAGGGAAATGCCACTTATATCTCAACTTCCTCTACATATAGTATGTTGGAGTATGATGTATTTGTAACCATGGAATCCAATGGACAACTTCAATCATTAACTAATCAACCTATTTATGTTGAAGTAAATAATGGAACTATTTCCATCAGTCTTTGCAACTTTGCTTTAAGAGGTTACAGTCAGAAAATTTACATTGATGCCAATTTACAATTCAGTAAATAATGAGAATAACGAAAACAGAAGTTACCACCGATGTAGTAATCATCAAAATCGAGAATGGTAATAAACACATCTTACTCATTCAACGAAAAAATGATCCTCACAAAGGAAAATGGGCACTACCTGGAGGTTTTGTAGAAACAGATGAAACTATAATAACTGCTGCTGTGAGGGAATTAAAAGAAGAAACAGGGATAAAAGTATCTGAAGCCGAGCTTCGGTTTATAGGTTATTTTGATAATCCAAATCGAGATCCCCGCGGTCGTATCATTAGTTTTGCCTTTGCGGCAGAAGTTCCAGCAAAAACAAAGTATAAAGCAGCTGACGATGCAAATAAAGCTCAGTGGTTTTTACTGAATGACCTACCTGATTTGGCTTTTGATCACCAACGCATTATAGAATCTATTTAAAATATTCACACCCTGAAAATCAAAACTAAAACCTTGCGCTACCTCTATTTTTTATTTGCAACATTCCTATTACTTACTTCATGCGAAAAGCTAAAAAAAGATGATGATGACGAGGGTAGAAGAATTATAATAAAAAGTAATTCTCCCGTGAAAGCTGGGGAGAAACTGAAAGTTTGGGTTGAAGTCACCAATCCAGATTGGAATTACGAATTACTACACCCACTTGGCACTACTCATGGCACCAGTTACACTACAGACAGTGCCAATATTGGAGATGACGGTGTGTATATAGTCACAGCATCCGGGCAATCAGAAAAAAAAGATTCCATTTTAGTAAAAGTAGACAACCCTCCCATTTCGTGCACACCTCCGAACAATGCCGTAATGTATAGCAGCGGAAACATTAAACACTTTACTAGTGGGAGTAGAGAAATAACTGAACGTGGATATGAGATTTGGGTGTTTTCCGATACAGAATGGATGATGTTTCGATTTAAATCGGATGATATTCTCGATGAAACCTCTACCTATGCGTCTACTTCAAATCGTTCAAACATAAAGGAAAATCAGGTTTACTGCTACCTAATAAAATACGGGGCAACTCATGTAAATGATCCAGGTCAGCCAGTACTTGTTGAAATTGAAGATGAAAGAATGATCCTCACTGTTTGCGACTTTTTAGTGCAGTATGACACCTTCTCCGAAAGGATAGATGTTAAACTAACTTTTTCTTTATAAAAACATTCTATTCAAGTACCTCAACCTCTTTATGAAAAATCTAATTCGCTTTATTTTACTTGTCATTATAATTTCCGCATGTACCAAAGACAATGACTCTCGTGTAAGATTTAAACTAAGGAGTAATAGTCCAGTTCAGTTTGGCTCTAGCTTAAGAGTATTTGTAACATCTGAAAATGACGATGATCGCCAATATGTAATTAGCCACCCGGCAAACAGAGAGTATGATGGGAGCTACGAAACCGATAGCTCACGCGGTTCCGACAATGGGTGGTACTTTACCAGCACTTATGACGGTGATGGTAATCTAATAACTGACTCAACTCACGTTACCATAGTTCCTGCGGCAGTACCTTGCAAGCATCCAGTGGACACACTCACATCCGCCTTCTCAAATGATGACCTATATTTTTACAGTGTAAATGGCGGTATGAAAGGTACAGGTAGTTACAAGATTGATGCTTATGGCCAACATAGTGAATTAACCATGGACTTTGGCCAAAAGTCTGTTCCTACAGAATCTCGCACCTACATCTCCAAGGAGTCAAGTGTAAATAATACCGTAGACGAAGTTAGCATCCTCTTAAGATGGAATGTAATCTCTTTCACTGGTGTACCTAATCAACTTGCACATCTGGAAATGGACAGTACCAGATCAACCCTTACTTTATGTGATTTTGAAATGACTTCTGGAACCACCAAAATTCTTGTAAATACTACATTAGAATTATAAGCAGATCATTGTTTCGAATAAGCCGAAATAGCATTACTATTCCTTCAACACTTTGAACACACGATTTCCCTCACTGGAAGTGACCTCCACAAAGTAAACTCCAGCAGGACCAATCAGATCTAGCTGATACTGACTCTCCATGATAGCATAATCTTCAAAAAGCAATTTACCATGAAGGGAGTACACCTTTACGGCAAATGGGTCTGTCGCGAGTGATTCTATGGTTACGTACCCACTAGTCGGATTAGGGAAAAGTTGAACAGTCTCAGGAGAGTGATTACTTTCCTCAACCCCCACATATTCACCAAGAATCGATACATCATCTATCAAAAGAAAACTACTGGTGGCATTGGTATCGGGGCCGGCAATTTGTATAAAAATCACCATAGTATCCAAATCAGAAAAAGAGCTCCCATGAAACTCAATCGGCACCGCAAAGGGTTTATATTCATTTGGATTTGGCTCCAATGCTTCACTTCCGAAAACGTAAAAACCATAAATACCGTTGTAACAACCACTGGTAAAAATCACACTTATACCAGCATGAACATTTTGCTGAGCTCGTGAAAATTTATAATGCCCTCTAATAACCAACGGCAAGTGTGGCACTGCTTGCCCCGGACACTTCCTAAAAGTGCTGTTCCCCAAAGAATCCAAAGACAATTTTCCAAGCACCAATTGGGTGTACTTTCCTGCTTCCAGCGAAGGGGTAAGTTTTACCGCATAGTTTCCAGAATTGGCATCACTACTTTTTGAAACCCCCTCCGAGAAATTTGAACTTAGCAACCTATTTGTAGATTCCCAATGGTCAGGATCTTCTTTCCCATTTGTATTGGGCACTACATACCAATTTTCAAATCCAGCATTAGGAATTTGCTGGGCAAACATTAAAGTTGACGACAAACAGAAAAAGAATAGTAGTCGAAGCATTCTGAGTTTATTTCCCTTAAAAGTAAGGAAGCTGTTACCGCTTTATACCATCAATTATTTTACGATTTACCACGCAAATAGTACCAGCCCCAAAATACCGCCAATAATCAACAGTCGGTACAAATGGTTCAACACGCGATAATCGGCTGGCGAGCCAGCTCGGATCAGAAAAAAGATAGAAATAAATACTCCGGCACCTCCCGCCATTAGGTAGTAACTTATTCCTGAAAAGTTGGTTTTATAAAAAATTGCAAAGGCAGGAATAGCTCCCAAAAGCGCAAAGCCGGTGATGAGCCACTTGGTTTTA
This sequence comes from Owenweeksia hongkongensis DSM 17368, assembly GCF_000236705.1. Classification (NCBI taxonomy): domain Bacteria; kingdom Pseudomonadati; phylum Bacteroidota; class Flavobacteriia; order Flavobacteriales; family Owenweeksiaceae; genus Owenweeksia; species Owenweeksia hongkongensis. Next base: position 2,054,576 of record NC_016599.1, read on the forward strand.
TTAACCCCTACAGTTGCAGGCAAAGTATTGTACCCGGCAAGCACATCGCCTTTTAGAGCTTCCAAGTCTTTAATTATTTCGCGAATAAAAATCACCAACAACACAAAACTCACGTAAGTGATAATCAATAAATCTTCGAGCTGGTAATAAATGAAAATAGCAAAGAAAGGTGTGATAGAAAGCAGCGCTGCGGCCATGTTTCCCACAAAAGGGATCTTCTTTAGCTTATGCGAATAAAACCACATCAGGAAAATAAATCCACTGAAAAACAGAAATACATGAAACGAAACTAACCATGCCAACAAAGCACCGATAACGTTAAACAAAAAGTACAATCTTAGGCTGGTAGACTGCTTCACGATTTTCTCATAAAGCGTTTTATTAGGACGATTGATCATGTCCTTCTCCAAATCGTAAAAGTTATTAATCAAATAACCTCCAGCTACCGAAAACAGTGATGCAAAAACAATAAGATGAAGATTGGGATTGGTGATGGTGTTCCACCAATCGTGGTGATCATTTAGAATAAAAATTACCGCCAGATATTGGGCCAAGGCCAAAAAGAAAATATTGTACCACCTCACCATACTCAGCAAGGCCGAAAGCTTAAAGATTAGTAATCTTTGCCTCCTATTAAGTCTCAATTTAGAATCGGTGTATCAGTTCTGGCTGATGTCCCTGAAGCATGGTTTGGGCTTTCTCATAATCAAGCGTAAAGCCCAATACAAAACCACCTCCACCTGAGCCACACAGCTTCAAATAATAGGCGTTTGTTTCAATTCCTTTTTTCCACAGCTCATGCACGCTGCTAGGAATCATTGGTGTGAAATACTCAAAAACCAGATGGCTGAGTTTTTTCAAATTGCTGAAAAGAGGCTTGGTATCTCCTTTCAAAAAGGCCTGAATGCAAGCATCATTGTACTTGGTAAATTCTTCCTTCATTACGTTTCTAAAACCGTGGTTTTTCATCTTTTCCATGAAGATGTTTACCATCGGTTGAGTCTCGCCCGGTTGGCCGCTATTCAATAAAAATATAGCGCCTTTGCCTTGTCCAGGCTTTGGCAATGCCACAGTTCCCAATTCCTCTTTGGAAGAAATAAGAACGGGTAATTTCAAGTAGCAAATCAATGGATCCAAGCCACTGCTCTTACCATGAAAATAGGACTCCATCTGACCTAAAATTTTCTTTAGCTCAACTATGGAATTTTTGTCAATATCGGTATCGGGGTCAATTCGGTTTACAGCGTACTTATCGTAAATAGCTGCGCATAATGCACCACTACTTCCTACACCATATCCTTCGGGAATAGAACTGTCAAAATAGAATCCAGCTTCAATATCAGCCTCCAAACTTATAAGATCAAGAGGAGCGATAATTTCTCCACTTTCCTGAAGTTCCTTCAAATACTGAAAATACTTCTTTAGGCTGGTATTGCTCTTTTCAGACTTGCCTTCCAGCGCATCACTTTGCTTAAAAGCTCCACGATAAAAATCATAAGGAATAGACAATCCCTGAGAGTCGTTAATGATGCCATACTCCCCAAAAAGGAGAATCTTAGCATAATAAAGTGGATTCTTATTCATCTATCTAATTTTATGCGCCTTACAGCATCACGTGGCAAATATAGGGGAAAAATAGTACTAAGTACTGGGTATTAAGTATTGAGTATTAGGTATTAAGAATTTCCTTATTCCTTACTCCCTACAAACTCCGGTCCTTGCCCTACTCTATCACAAATATATCTTCCGTCTTTCAAATACTGCTTCAACTCACTATCAACAAAGGACTTAACTTTTTGTTCCGCTGTAGCGGGAAATAGCACGTGTACATTGGCGCCAGCGTCCAAAGTAAAGTAAACTGGTGTTCCCGTTTCCTTTCTATGCTCGCGAATGCGCTCAATGATATGTACGGTATTGGGCTTCATTAGGATGAATGATGGATCAGAGGTCATCATCATGGCGTGCAGCGTCAATGCTTCACTTTCTACCAGATTTCCAAAAGCTGCCAAATCTCCACTGGCTAGAATTTCAGTTAGCTTTTCAAGGTTTTCATGTGCTTGTAAAAAGCGCCTTTCGGCAAATGGGTGATTGTTCATCAAACCATGTCCGGCAGTGCTACTTACACTTTTGGCGCCCACCTCAACTAGTAAAACATAGTCGCAGAAGGTTTTAAAAACTTCATGCACTTTTCCGGTAAACGGAACGGCAAACTCATCGTTGCTTTCCGGCATTCCAGCAAAACGGCCCCATTCTACCAAACCGCCATACACCGATCGGCTGGCACTTCCTGAACCTAGCCTTGCCCACTCACTTGCCTTACGGTAAAAGTCATCTTCTTTCTTTCCAGCAATTTCTTCTTTTAGCGAAAGCAGGCAAAGCGCCAAAGCACTCATACCCGAAGCACTGGAAGCAATTCCGCTGCTATGTGGAAAGCTGTTGTGGGTTTTTATAGTAAAATGAAACTCCTTCAAAAAAGGAGCTTCATCTACAATTTGATTAAAAAACTTTTCAATCTTGGGTGCAAAGTCTGGTTTAGTCTCGCCATCCAAAATGACCTCAAAAGAAAAAGTTGCATCCGTTTTCTTGTCATCAAGAATAACTTCAGTTTCGGTGTAGCAATCATTCAGCGTAAAGCTGATGCTCGGATTGGCAGGTATCTGTTTTGGGTATTTGCCCCAATATTTTACCAAAGCAATGTTTGACGGGCTACGCCAGCTAGCAGACTTTTTCAAGGTGTTTTCTTTTTTGTGGTGAATGAATTAAGCTTCCGCAGAACGAGCTTCTGCTTCGCGATTAATTTTCTTCACCAAGCCTTGTAATACTTTTCCAGGGCCTACTTCGATAAACTCAGTAGCTCCATCCTTTATCATTTGCTGCACGCTCTGTGTCCATTTTACCGGAGCAGTAAGCTGAGCAATTAGGTTTTTCTTAATCTCTTCAGGGTCATTTACCGCTGTGGTAGTCACGTTTTGGTAAACCGGACAAATAGGCTGGCTAAAAGTGGTGTTGGCAATAGCTGCTGCCAATTCTTCTTCGGCTGGCTTCATCAATGGCGAGTGAAAAGCTCCACCCACAGGAAGCATCAAGGCACGCTTGGCACCTGCTTCTTTCATTCTTTCGCAAGCCAAAGTAACTGCTCCGGTACTTCCAGAAATCACCAACTGCCCTGGGCAATTATAGTTTGCGGCCACTACTATTCCGTCAATTTCTCTACAAACTTGCTCCACCACCTGGTCTTCAAGACCTAAAACTGCGGCCATAGTGGAAGGCTCTTTTTCGCAAGCTTTTTGCATGGCCAAAGCACGCTGAGAAACCAATCTCAATCCATCTTCAAAAGACAAAGCGCCATTAGCTACCAAAGCTGAAAACTCACCCAAAGAATGACCAGCCACCATATCAGGAGCAAAATCTCCAAGGGTTTTTGCCAAAATAACTGAGTGCAAAAACACAGCTGGCTGCGTAACTTTAGTTTGCTTCAAATCTTCGGCAGTTCCGTCAAACATAATATCGGTAATACGGAAACCCAAAATTTCATTGGCCTTCTCAAATAGCTCTTTTGCTACTTCTGAATTTTCGTAAAGGTCCTTACCCATTCCTACAAACTGGGCTCCTTGTCCAGGAAAAATGTATGCTTTCATATTTTTTTGGTACTTAGTACTGAGTACATAGTAATAAGTACTCAGTATTGAGGTTTATATTCGGCTTATTTGTGTTTTAAATGATTTTGAAGAGCATAGTTCATGCTACACACCTCATTTATTAGTTCAAAATGCTTTTGGAGATTTTCTTGTTTTGTGAATCCTAACTCTTCTGTTAATAAAAGCTGAGTTTCCAATTCATACGCTGAGCCATTGGAAATACTTAAAAAGTGGAGAAATTCCTTCGGGCTATTTCTACCTGCACCTTGAGCTATATTTGAAGGAATTGAAACTGCACATCTGTTTATTTGAGAAATCAATCCGAACTGCTCCGACTTTGGCAACTGGCTAGTTATGATGTAAGTTTCCTTAACCAACTCCATCGCCTTTTGCCAAACTTTCAACTCCTTAAACTTATGCATATCAAGATGATTTTTTGCACCAGATACTTTGTACTAAATACTCAGTACTTTGTACTTGCAGCTACTCCCCAAAATACTCCACCGCATTGTTTATCGTCTCATCAAGGCGAACCTTGTGCAGCTGAGCTCCGTGCTTTTCTATTTCAGGTTGTAATATTTTCCAGATTTCCACAGCTAGCACTTCCGTGCTGCTAAATTTCCCCTTCATAAAATCGACATCATGATTGAGGTTGCTGTGATCCAGTTTATCGGTCACCTTCTTTTGAATAATGCGCTTCAGGTCCACAAGATTCATTACAAATCCGGTATCTGGATTTATCTCGCCCTTTATGGTAACGATAAGCGTATAGTTATGCCCGTGAAAATTTTTATTGGAACATTTTCCAAAAACTTCGCGGTTCTTCTCCTCGCTCCAATTGGGATTGTACAGCTGATGCGCTGCGCTAAAGCGTTCTTTCCTTTCTATATAGATCATACGATCATTTGAAAATTTGCGCAAAGATAACTTATGCGATAGAATGTAGAATAGCTTAGGTGAAAACTAGAATTTGTAGTTACGTATTACCAACTTCCACTGGCACCGCCACCTCCAAAGCCTCCGCCTCCGAAGCCGCCAAAACCACCTCCACCAAAGCCTCCAGAAGATCCTCCACCGAAGGATGAACCACCGCCAAAACCACCAATCCAGTAGCCACCGCCACCGCGATAACCACCTGAACCTCGGCCTCCACCGCCTTTCTTACGAAGAGACATGAGCACGATAATTCCGAAAATTACGATCGCCACCCATGGGAAACGTTTGCCTTCTTTTCTACGATTAGGTTTGCCTTCAAACTCTCCGGCAAGGAGCTTTATGATTTGTGTGGTTCCTTCGTTAATCCCACCGTAGTAGTCCTGTTTTTTGAAATAGGGAATTACATAGTCTTCGATAATCAGTTTGGTTTCCAAATCGGTAAGAGCCCCTTCCAAACCATAACCATTTTGAATGGCCATTTTGCGATCATCTACCGCAACCAAAAAAACGAGGCCATTATCCTTTCCTTTCACACCAACTTTCCACTTTTGACCAAGCTCAGCAGCATAAAGATTAGGGTCTTCATCGTTTAATGTGTTAATGAGCACAACCGCAATTTGCGTAGAGGTGGTGTCATTGTAGCGAAGTAACTTTTCTTCAAGCTGAGCCCTTTGTTGTGATGACAGTGTGTTGGTAAAATCGTTTACCAACTTGGGCGGGTTTGGCCTTTCCGGAAAACGCTGACCAAAAACTGTTGCCACCATTAGCAGCAACGGAAGTATAAATTTCAGTTTATGCAAACCTTTAAGATTTTGAGATTTCATCAGGTAATTCATTGATATCATCATCGCCCTGATGGGGGAAATATTTTTTTAACGCCTCGCCCGCCATGGTAATGCCTTCTACCATTCCTTTGGTAAAATCGCCAGCTTTAAAATGGCCAACCATCACATCACGAATATTGTCCCAAAAATCAGAAGGCACAGCTTCATTAATTCCTTTGTCACCTAAAATAGAAAACTGATGATCTTGCACGGCCAGATAAAACATCACTCCATTCCGAAGCTCTGTTTTCGTCATACCTACTTCTTCAAACACTTTTTTGGCATGTTCCAAGTTGGGCTCATCCGTATGGTTTTCGAGGTGCACGCGGATTTCTCCAGAAGTCTGATTTTCGGCAGTCTTTATGGCTGCTACAATTTCCTTCTCCTGTTCTGTGGTAAAAAAGCTCTTGGCTTCTTCCTTCTTCATAGTATGAAGTGGTTTTATAAAAGAAACTCCGCCCAAGAGCGGAGTTCAATTTTGTTATTCTAAAATTCTACAGCTGGTGCATTCTCAGAACCTGCGGCAGACTGGAAGTATCCTTTTTTCTCAAAGCCACCCATTCCGGCAATAAACATTTGAGGAAACTTCTTGATGTAAGAGTTGTAACCCTGCACCGTTTCGTTGAACCTTCTTCTTTCTACAGAAATTCTGTTCTCTGTACCTTCCAATTGGCTTTGTAGCGCAAGGAAGTTTTGATTCGCTTTCAATTCAGGGTAACGTTCCACACTTACCAAAAGTCGGCTAAGAGCACCACTCAATCCATCTTGTGCCTGCTGAAATTTCTGCAATTGTTCTGGAGAAATATTATCAGCATCCACTTGCACAGAAGTAGCTTTTGCGCGCGCTTCAATTACTTGAGTTAAAGTTTCTTTTTCAAAGTCAGCGGCACCTTTTACTGTGTTCACCAAATTTGGAATAAGATCGGCTCTACGCTGATAAGAAGTTTCCACATTAGCCCATTGGCCCGCGGTGGCTTCCTGCATAGTTACCATATTGTTGTACATACCTTTAAAAGAAAAGTAAGCGATCACTACAAGAAGACCGACTACTATTAGCGCGATAAGTCCCTTTTTCATTTGAGTTTGATTGTTTTAATTTCTAACAAACTTAGGCGAAGCAATTGGTATTCCAAAGAAGCTGCTCTGCCACAAGGGCAGAATGGTAGGTAATTGGTAGAAATGGGGCGGTGAAAACCCTAAAGTTCTCTCTTTATCTCCATCAAAGCCTGACGGATCATCTTGAGCTTATCTACTACTTCAGCATTTTTGGCGGTGTCTTCGCGGTTTTCCCGCAATTTGGTTTGAGCACCTTCCAAAGTAAAACCTCTCTCTTTTACCAAATGATAAATAAGCTTGATATTATCCAGGTCTTTCAACGTAAAAAGGCGGTTGCCCTTTTTGTTTCGCTTGGGCTTAAGAATGTCAAACTCCTTTTCCCAAAAGCGTACCAATGAGGTATTCACGTCCAAAATAGCCGCCACCTCACCAATGGTGTAATAGCGCTTTTCTATTTCATCGTTCATGCTCATTAATCGAATGATTGGTTAGGCTGACTAGACATTTGAATAATTGTGCTAAACTCTTCTGGAGAAAGCTCACCGTAATAGAAGTTTACAGGATTCAATTTATCATCGTTTAACCATACTTCATAATGCAAGTGTGGACCACGGGAACGACCAGTGTTTCCAACAAAACCTATTATTTCCCCACGCTTCACTTTCTGCCCTTTACGGACATTATATTCATTAAGGTGAGCGTACACCGTGGTGTAGCCATAACCATGATCTATGCGGATATGGTTACCAAAACCACTGGCACGGTTATCCGCACGAATCACTTTTCCATCACCTGTAGCGTATACTGGAGTTCCGATTTGAGCACTAAAATCCATACCGTTGTGCATTTTACGAGCCTTGGTAAACGGATCTACACGAAGTCCAAAACCAGATGCCATCCTTTTTAAATCTTTGTTAGCCACGGGCTGAATAGCAGGAATCGCAGCTAACAACTTAGTTTTATCTTCGGCCATATCCACTATTTCATCAAAAGAGCGGCTTTGTACATAAATCTCTTTGGTAATCTGATCCATGCGTTGAGCTGTCTCTTTTATAAGCTCACTATTGTCAAACCCTTCAAGCTTTTTATAACGGTTAGCTCCACCAAATCCCGCCTTTCGAATAGTATTAGGGATAGGTTCTGCTTCAAAAATTACTCGATAAATATCATCATCCCGCTTTTGCAAACCTTCAAGCACCGCTACAGCCTGATTCATCTTCCCGTTAAGGATATCATACTGAATCTTCATATTTTCCACCTCACGGTGCAGCCGTTTTTCCTTGGGTGAATTGATAAAATTGTCAGCCACCAAATAGAATAACGCTCCCATCAAAGCTGAGGAAGCCAGAAAAATAGCGGTATTGCGTATTTTATAACGCGTCCCCTTCTCTATTTTTCGATAGGATAATGTTTTAGGGTCGTAATAGTACTTGACCTTCGCCATATTTTCTACTTTTGGCCTGCATTTCCTTAAGTGGAAATGTACAGGTTTTACAAGGTTTCAGCTTACAAATGAAAGCCTTTATAGAACTCCAAAAGTACATATTTAAGATATTTTTGTTTAAACAGCTATGGATCAATCCCAAAAATGGACCGCCCGTAAAATTCGTCAATCGTTTCTTGACTTTTTTGAAGCACGAAAACATGACATCGTTCCTTCTGCACCAATAGTGCTAAAAGGCGACCCTACACTGATGTTTACCAATGCTGGTATGAATCAGTTTAAGGATTACTTTTTGGGAAATGACACTCCAAAAAACACCCGTGTTACGGATACTCAAAAATGTCTTCGCGTAAGCGGAAAACACAATGACCTGGAAGAGGTGGGCCATGATACCTACCACCACACCATGTTTGAAATGCTGGGTAACTGGAGTTTTGGTGATTATTTTAAAACCGAAGCCATAGAGTGGGCCTGGACATTATTGACGGAAGTGTACGGTTTGGATAAAGATCGACTTTACGTTACCGTATTTGAAGGTGACAAAGAAGATGAACTTGAAAAAGATCAGGACTCTTTTAACAACTGGAAAAAATTTACCGCTGAGGATAGAATCCTTAACGGAAATAAAAAAGATAACTTTTGGGAAATGGGGGCTTCAGGCCCATGTGGACCAAGTTCTGAAATACACATCGACCTACGAAATGACGATGAGCGCGCAAAAGTAGATGCGCGCACTTTGGTAAATATGGACCATCCACAAGTGGTGGAAATATGGAACCTTGTATTTATAGAATTTAACCGCAAGGCTGATGGAAGCTTAGAAAAGCTACCTGCCAAGCACGTAGATACTGGGATGGGCTTTGAGAGACTTTGCATGGCTTTACAAGGCAAGCAATCCAATTATGATACGGATGTGTTTACTCCGCTTATCGCGAAAATTGAAAACCTCAGCGGAATCGCTTATGGTAAAGATGAACAGCAAACCATTGCAATCCGTGTAATTGCTGACCATGTACGTGCAGTGGCGTTTGCTATTGCAGATGGACAATTGCCTTCAAATACTGGTGCTGGATATGTGATCCGAAGAATTTTGAGAAGAGCTATCCGTTATGGATTCTCTTACCTTAATATGAAGGAAGCTTTCATATACCAATTGGTAGAAATTCTGGCTGAGCAAATGGGCGAATTTTTCCCGGAGATACAGTCGCAGAAGCAGTTGGTAGAGAAAGTAATTCACGAAGAAGAGAATTCGTTCCTAAGAACTTTGGAGCAAGGCCTTAGCCGCCTCGATCAAATTATTGCTGAAACTGATGGCAAAATGGTAGAAGGCGCAAAGGTTTTTGAATTGTATGACACATTTGGTTTTCCACCAGATTTGACCGGACTTATTCTTAGCGAGCAAGGGTATAGCTACAATCAAAAAGGCTATGACACCGAAATGACTTCACAAAAGGAGCGCGCACGAAGTGCCGGGAAGTTAGACACCGGAGACTGGGTAACTCTGAAGGATGATGAAAAGGAAGAATTTATTGGTTATGATTATACTTCTGCTCAGGTTTCCATTACGCGTTATCGCAAAGTAGTAGCTAAGAAAAAAGAACTTTATCAATTGGTATTTAGCCTTACTCCTTTTTACCCCGAAGGTGGTGGGCAAGTTGGTGATAAAGGGCTATTACACAATGACAATGAAAAGATTGAAATCATTGACACCAAAAAAGAGCACGGTGTAATTATTCACATTGCTGAAAAGCTTCCTGAAAATCTTGATGCTAAATTTCAGGCAGAAGTAAACACCGAGTTACGCACTGACGCATCCTACAACCACAGTGCAACGCACTTGCTGCATCAAGCTTTGCGCGAAGTGTTAGGAACACACGTAGAACAAAAAGGATCATTGGTAGCTCCAAATCACTTGCGTTTTGACTTTAGTCACTTTTCAAAAGTGACGGATGAAGAAATTCAGCAAATTGAGGATTTGGTAAATAACCGTGTTCAGAAAAACTTCTCACTAGAGGAATTCAGAAATATCCCAATAAACAAAGCGCAGGAAATGGGCGCTATGATGTTGTTTGGTGAAAAATATGGCGACACCGTTCGTGCTATTAAATTTGGCGAATCCATTGAACTTTGCGGAGGTATTCATGTAGGAGCTACCGGTGAGATTGGTTTATTTAAAATCACTCACGAAGGTGCTGTAGCTGCAGGCATTCGCAGAATTGAAGCACTTACCGGAGCTACTGCCCGAAAGTATGTGAATGAGCACATCGAAACCTTGAACACCATTAAGCAAGAACTTAAAAACGTAAAAGACCTGATTGCCGGAATCAATAGCTTGAAAGACGAAAACAGCAAGCTGAAAAAGCAAATTGAAGAACTGATTCGCGAAAAGGCAAAAGGCGAAAAAGATGTGTGGGTGAACAATGCCATTCAAAAAGATGGCTACACTTTGATTATCCAAAAAACTGCTTTGGATGGGGGCGCTGTGAAGGACCTTCTTTTCCAAATCAAAAATGAAAATGAAAATATTGCCGCTGTAATTGGCGTTGATATGGGCGATAAAGCGCAAATTGCAGTTGCCTTTAGTGACGAACTTGCCAAAGAAAAGGGCTGGCATGCGGGCAATATGGTGAAAGAACTTGCTCGTGAAATCAAAGGTGGTGGCGGTGGCCAACCATTTTTTGCAACAGCTGGAGGTAAAGACCCAGCAGGTATTGACAAAGCACTTGAAAAAGCTAAAACTCTCTTATAAATGAAAAAACTATTTACCCTCGCCCTTGTCGCTGTTGGCCTTAGCCTTAGCGCGCAGAAAAAGAAAGACGATATTGTATACTACGATGACGCCAATGTGAAGCATTCAAAGTTTGGAATTGCTTTGATAACAAACCCCAACTTTAGCGATCGTAGATTAATTAATAATGAAACCCCCGAAGGTGGCGACTTTCTATTAACCAACAATAGAGCTATAGGCTCGTTTCAGTTAAATTATGGTATTGATATAATTTATTCACTTGGCTCTGCCCTTGATATTAGTGTAGGTTTTGGCCATGGCGGTATCAGCTATAAAGTAGAAGATGTGCTAGTGAATGATTACGAATCACAACCTGGAGACACCACTACTTTTGTTGCTGATTTCACTAACTCAGCAAGGTGGTACACTATTCCCTTTAAGTTCAATTTCAATACCTCAATCAATGATATTTGGGATTTAGAGGTTGTGCCTGCTATTCAGGTTAATCTACCTTACGAATACACAAGCGAGGTAAAACCTGTGAATAGTATGATTCAGGAATATACTTATGATGGTGATGATGACCTGAACAGCCCGACTTTTACTGTAGGCTTAAGTCTTGGAGGGACCTATAAATTTGCAGACAATTGGGGGTTAATCGTTCGTGGAAACGTAAGCTATATGCTGAATGCATTAATCGAACAACCTAATTATCCTAGAGAGACAACGCTAAGTTTTGGGATAGACCTCGGCTTGAAATACAGTTTCTAAGCGAAAAAAATCATCTCGTACAAACAGTTTTCACCTCATCATCGCCAGTGCCATCATTGGCGGTGTAAGTGAAGGTAACTTGATCAAAATCCAGGTTTGCTTTTGCGTCACCATTAAAGGTGATTTCATCTGTAGTTTGCTTTACAATAATCAAGTTATACTCGTTTACCACAGCAATCAGCTCAGTATTGGGGTGATTGTAAAGCCCTCTTATAACCACCTCATCAGGAGCAGCACCCTCACCAATGGTAATGTCATAAAAAGCCGGAGCATTCCAACCTTCACGGTCATTGGCACTCCATGTGCCAATGTACCGATTTCTAAAGTCTTCAACTTCTTCCGGATCCTTTTCACAGGCCACAAATACCAAAGAGGCAAATGCTACAAGCAATAAGGACTTTACAAATTTCTTCATTTACTCTTCTTCTTTAGAAGCCTTTCCTTGATTGTGCTTCTTATTTAGGCGCTCTACTACCACTGCTGTGATATTGTAGTTTTCATTAGCCGCAAGCAAAATGCTATTTGGGTCGTAGCTCAAAATGTAGTCCAAACCGAATTCGTCCTTTACATTTTCCACTATATCCTTTAAATCATCCATTATCAAAGAATCAAGGCTGCGCTGTTCTTTCGCTAATTCAGCTCCCTTTTCATCACGATAAGCCATAAGCGACTGTTGCGATTGTTGCAAATCCATTTGTGCAGCCTGCAATTCAGCTTCACTCATATTTGGGGCCTGCTTTTGCAAAAGCTCTACATTCTGCTGAAAAACCTGTGCCTTATTGGCCATATCCTGCTCCAAAATACGAGCGCGGCCCGCCAATTTTTCCTGAAGTTCTTTATGAAGATCATATTTTCTTACTAAAGAATCAGTATTGATATACGCCACACGTACACCCTTAAAATCTTGGCCTTTCAAGTTTTCAGCTACCTCACTATCATTAGCTGGTGATATTGCGGAGCTCCCGCTGCCTGAATCTTTAATAAACAAATAGCCAACGGCTACTATTAAAACGATAATTGCTACAGTGTTAAAAGTCTTCATCAAAAAATTATTTTGCCGCGAAAATAAGCAAAAGGGATGCTATAAGACTAACGGTAAAAAAAGAGAAAGGGTGGGCTTTACTTTAAAAAAATGCAAACAAGCTATTTTCATAAATTTACCCCCATGAAAGGTGATAGCATAAACAAAGAAAATAAGAAGTTTGACATTCCAAAAAGTGGTTCTCTAGGACTTCTTGCCTTGGGCTACCGAGGTGTGCAGGCTTGGCGCAAAGTTCGTGATGGCGATGACACAGCTGATTCTTCGTCTAAAAATTAATCCTTAACATTCCTGTGGTTTTCAAACAGAGCCTTTTTGTATTTTAACCACATGAACCCACATCCCTATCCGTTTAAAAAAAGCATACAGGAATTAACCTTTGCCGATTTAGAGGAATACTTTTCGCAGAAGCGAAGGGAAAATCAGCACCTAGAGTTTAAGAGTGGGGAGGTTACGATTGACAAAATTCTTAAAGAAGTTGGAGCCTTTCTCAATGCAGAAGGTGGTGTTTTAATAATTGGCGCTCCTAGAGAACTTGAACGACCCCATGATACAGGTGTTTGCATTGGTGAACTCACCAAGTCCAGTTTTGAATCGGTAGATACGGTAAAGACATATTTATCAAATGATATAATTCCTCCGCCACCTCGATTAGAAATTGTACAGCTTCAGGATTCCACCCGCAATGTATTTGTGATTGATATTCCTGCCAGCCCAGCCGCTCCTCATCAAGTGTTGCGAAATGGAAAGTACTACTTTAGAGATGGAGATATGTCCCGTCCCGCGCGTCATCGAGAAGTGGAGAAAATGTTTGCCAACAGGCAAAATGGAAACCTGCAAATACAACTAAAACTGGACAAGGAAGTTGATGATTTAAGCTTGGCTATCTCTATTGAAAACCTAAGTTCGAAAACTGCGAAAAACATTGGTTACAAAGTGCAGTGTTTGCCGGTAAGGCAAATGGAGCGTTTTGTTGTAGAGAAATATTTTCACAAAACTCTGAACCAACATCAATCATGGAAAGACAAAGTTTCTATTCCATATAGCAGTGAGCGAATTTACATTCAGGTGGACACTTTTGGCGAAAACCTAATTACCAAAACAAAAGCAGCCTTTGTAGCAATAGCCAAGACCAGAACCGAGCTTTTGGCTACTTATTACTCTGAAGAAATAAATGCCCCGAGCCCGGTAGTTTTTTTTGAAACCAATAAATATCTTCTGGCGTAAATTCCCGTTGATTGAGTTAAACTTTTGACTAAACTTATGGTTCTATTTCAACTAATCATAACGTATGGACAACACGAATACTATTAAGGGAGTTCTCATTTTTATGGCCGTGGTTCTTAGCTTTTATCTGCTAAAAATTCTTTCCTTCATTTTTATCCCTTTTATATCCGCCATTTTTTTGGCGCTGCTTTTTACACCTCTTATGCGCTGGTTAAGGCGTAAAAAAGTTCCAAAGTGGGCGTCCGTCACTATTTCCGCTTTTATAATGCTCGTGGTGCTTTTTGGCACCTATCAACTTATTGGTCTTAGTGTAAGACAAATAACACAAGGTCAAACAGAATTTTGGGAAAAGGCTGACGAAAGTTTAACTACCACATGGGCTCCAGTCACAGACATGCTTGACATTGAAGTTTCATCTAATAATGATGAAAGCATCGCCAAAGAACTCATGGATAATGACAAAGTATCTGAATGGGTGTACAGTCATTTTGGAAGCACCATTGCCGTAGTTCAGCGGATGGTAGTTACTATCCTCATGATGCTTTTCTTTTTAATTCTTCTCCTATCTGGATCCTTAAATGTTCAACAGATTTTTGGCACTCTCGTTTTCAATAGAAAAAACTCATCAGTAAAAGCATTTAGCAAAATTGAAAGCAGCATTGTTACGTTTATAAAAGTTAAAACACTTACCAGCTTAATGACAGGAATCGGTTTTGGACTGACCTGTTATTTCTTTGGGGTAAGCTTTGCCTTGTTTTGGGGTTTAATAGCATTTGCCACCAACTATGTGCAAATGATAGGCTCCGTTGTTGTTACTATCTTCCTGGCCCTTTTTGCTTTAATCGATCTGACCGCACCGGGGTCATTTCTTGCCTTTGTATTAATCCTTGTCGGCATTCAAGTTTTGGTAGGAGGTGTTTTAGAGCCCATTTTTATGGGGCAATCTTTTAGGATAAACACCATTACCGTACTCGTAATGCTTATGCTGTGGGGCTACATTTGGGGTGTTGCAGGGCTTATTCTTTCTGTTCCAATTACCGTAATGCTCAAAATTATTTTTGAGCAATTCAAAAGTACCGAGGTAATTGTAAAGGTGATGGAGTAATGTAAAAAGCTCTGTACAGCTACACACCAAATTGGTTAAGGTGATGATCCAAATGCTTGTAGAACATAGTGTTCCATTGATCGGTTCTTAGTTTCCCAAAAGAGAGTGACTCCTTATTGCCGAAATGCGCTCCACCCAATTCTTGTGTCTGCCTAATGTAACCTATCAGCCGTGCTTTCTCAGCATCAAAATCTTTGCTTCCGGTAATCAAAAAAGCTGGGGCCGTACGTGAGTTTCTCTTGTAAGGGGCTGGACCTACCACCGTGTTTTTCACAAATACCTTTAGCATAAATTTTACCACACCCTTTGGCTTGGGAAATTTATCCGTGTACACCATTTCGTAGGTTACGCAACAATGCGCCAGCATTTGACCTACTGACATTTTACCCCACTGTGGCTGTGTTTCGGGTGTAAGTTTACCTATTCGCTCCACTATTTCATCACTTACTTCTTTGGTAAAAATATCAGGGTAGTCCATTTTTTTTCTTTATTATTCTAAAACACAAATCTAAACCAATGCTTCACTTATCTAGTTTTTGATTTAGCTTTTCCACTTCCTAAGCTTCAATCAAAAAACATTTTAGCTTTGAACAAAAGCTTGCTCCTTTTTTTATGACAGACGTAGCCCAGTTTCACAACCTTTCTCACCTATTCATTTCGCTAATTGGCGCAATCGTATTACTAGCTATTTATCGCAATATTCGCAAGCGCTTTGGTAGCCTGCTGGCCGAAGACGAATCACAAAAGCGTGTGGATAGAGGTTTGATTTACCTGAGCCTTGCCATGCTCGTGTGGGTCGTTTCTGGCTTTGACTCTTACTTGGCTTATCACTTTAATTTTCAAACATCACCCTTCCAAGTTTTAATTATCAGTCTGCTTTCTATTGCCAATAATTTCTTTTTGCTGCTGGCACTTTTCTATTTTCAGTATGCACCCTCGTTTGTTTATGAAAGCAAAAAGGGCGGACGTGTAATCTTGTCCATCATTATTTTGGTAACCCTACTAACCTTGGGCGCTGCCTTGGCGGACAAACCCATGATTTATTTTGGACTTAGCCTAAAAGCCCTGCCAGACCTCTTGCTTTCTGCCCTTATTTCGTTTCTACTCATTATATCTTTGTACCGCACTTTTTTGCATCGGGGCTTACCGGTGGTTGCAGTTATTTCCTCTATTGTGGTAATGCTTATGCTAGCCTCTCAACTGCCCGAGGTCTTTTTATTTTTAAAGAATGACTTTGCAGTGTACCTGCTCAAGATAGTTTCCAAAACCTCCTTGATTTTTATTTTCCTGGTATTGGCTACCACTTGGGTCATTCAGCTGGCAAATACCCCACGGCCCACCGAAATGCGTATTCACTTTTTAGACTGGTCACTTATAAAACTTACCATTCCATCTAAAAACATCGAAGACCAAACGGTGGATTTTAGTTCCAAAACCACTCAGTTCAGCAATCTTTTAAAATTTGCCATAAGGCGAAAATATGGTGCTGCCGAAATGCAACCGATGGTGGTAGGTGCAGCTGGTGAAATTAAAAACCAAACCTATCTCACCCGCATCCTCGAAAACATAAATGAGATATTAAACCAAAGCCCTGAAAATGCACTGGAGCGCAAGGACCTTTTCACCTTTTTGGGCGAAGGAAAGTACAGAATCCGAATGCTGCCGCAGGATATTTTTATAGACGATGCCTTGCTAAGCGAATTTGCAGCTAATGCCAAAAACCCCCAGTACCAAAGCATTTTAGACCAAACATCGAGCGGTTACAAAAAATAACATTGTGTTATTTTTTACTATTCATTGTCACAACACTTCATCCTCGTAAGCCGTCTTTCATTATTTGGCCATTCATTATAAATGAAGCTAAAATGAAAGCACAAGAAAGTACAAGCGCCCCCGAAATGATGGGGCATCCCAAAGGTTTATTTTATCTCTTTTTTGCCGAATTGTGGGAGCGGTTTTCCTTTTATGGAATGAAAGCCCTGCTGGTGCTTTACATGATAAAGCAGCTCCTCTTTACCGATGAAATGTCCTTTGGCGTATTTGCCGCCTATATGTCGCTGGTGTATGTTACTCCACTCATTGGCGGTATGCTGGCCGATAAATTTTTAGGCTTCCGCAAAGCAATAATTATCGGTGGCGTATTTATGACTTTGGGCCACCTGCTCCTCACCATAGAAATGCCCGTTTTCTTTTACGGTTCACTTGCGCTTATCATTGTGGGTAATGGTTTTTTTAAGCCCAATATTTCCACTTTCGTGGGAAGCTTGTATCACAAAAAAGACCCTCGTAGAGATTCGGGCTTTACCATTTTTTATATGGGAATAAATATTGGCGGTGCGCTAGCTCCTTTACTTTGCGCATTGGTTGCCGAAATGTACGGTTGGCATTATGGTTTTATCCTTGCCGGATTGGGCATGATAACTGGCCTTATCGTTTTTTACAGAGGTATAAAAAGTGGCGTATTTGGAAACCATGGACTTCCTCCTTCTCAAGAAATTTACAACCAAAAAGTAGCTGGCTTAAACCGCGGAAACCTCATCGCCCTTTTATCCTTTCTTAGCGTTCCCTTATTTGCGCTTGGCATTTATCTTCACCATTATGAGCATTTTATTGTGTGGCTGGCAGCCTTCCTCATTGTTGGCGTTTTAGTTCAGATTTATCTAAAATCTGATAAAGTTGAAAAAAGCCGCCTGATTGTAATTGGCTACCTCACCATGCTTATGACCTTGTTTTGGGCTGTGTTTGAGCAAGCCGGAAGTTCACTCACCTTGTTTGCTGATAGAAATGTGAATCTCATTTGGCTGAGTGCCGCACAAACCAATAGCATTAATTCTCTCTTTATAATTGCCCTCGCCATTCCATTTTCTGCACTTTGGGCTTACCTCACCCGCATAAATCGCAATCCAAACTCAGCCATAAAATCAGGAATGGGCCTTCTATTTCTTGGTATTGGTTTTTTGGTTTTCGCACTCTCCGCCCGTGATGTGGATGCACTTGCCCGGACACCTATGTTTTACCTCTTTGCTGGCTATTTTATTCTTACCATTGGCGAACTCTTCATCTCTCCAATCGGACTTTCTAAAATGACGGAGCTTTCGCCTACAAAGTATGTTTCCTTTGTAATGGGCGTGTTCTTTTCGTCATCCTTTTTTGGGCATTTCTTTGCAGGAAAAATAGCCTCGCTCACCGCACTGAAAAAAGGAGAGGTAAATATATTTTCAGAAGGATTTTTTGGAAAAATCACCGCTTGGGTCACCGGCCTTGATTATACACAAATTACTACAGCCAATGTTCCAGGTTTTGAACAGCTCTATTCATACGTTTCGGTGTATGCCGGTTTTGGCGTGCTTATGGTTTTACTCGGCCTTTTGGCCATTGTGATTTCACCGATTATTAAAAAGCTGATGGGTGGAATTAATTGATTTTAACCCTTCATAATTTCAGAGAACAAACGAATAGACTTTATTCGGTCTTCGGTACTGTACATGTGTGACACCACCATCAACTCATCTACCTCCGTGGCTTTTACAAATTCATCCACCTGCGGCTTTACCTTTTCTTTGGTGCCCACGAATGTATACTTAAGCATTCGCTGGAAAGAAGGGTGCTGTGTCAACTCCCTCAGCTCTGGTGTCATATCTTGCGGAGGGTCCATATAGTCACGGTCGTTTGTGAGTATGCCTAAAAACCGTTTGATTAACGAAGTAAAAAGTCTTTCAGCTTCTTCAACAGTATCCGCCAAAATCACATTTATACACGCTATAGTTTTGGGCTTATCCAGATACTTTGAAGGCTTAAAATTATTGTGGTAAATATTTAGAGCATCAAAAAGTTGTGCCGAAGAAAAATGACTGGCAAAAGCATAGGGCAAACCTTTTTCTGCAGCCAAGTGGGCACTATCGGTGCTGGAGCCCAAAATCCAAATAGGAACATCTACACCTTCGGCCACAGTAGCGCGAACATCAGAATTTTCATTTTCTACAGAGAAGTATTGCTGAATTTTTTCCACTTCATGTGGGAAGTGATGCGTGGCCTGCATTCTATCGCTCCTTATCGCATTGGCCGTAACTTGATCCGTTCCTGGCGCGCGTCCTAATCCGAGGTCAATTCTGTTGGGAAAAAGATGACCTAAGGTTCCAAATTGCTCAGCAACTATAAGAGGTGAATGATTAGGAAGCATGACTCCACCAGAACCTACCCGTATACTTTTAGTTGCAGCCGCCACTTGCCCAATAAGTACAGCTGTAGCCGAACTGGCAATACTTACCATATTGTGATGTTCGGCTAACCAAAATCTAGAATAGCCAAATTCCTCCGCTTTTTTGGCAATTTTTAGTGTATCGCGTAAAGCTACACCCGGGCCTAAATCTTTGCCAACAGTGGCTAGTTCTAATATTGAAAATGGAATTGACATAGTTTCTTTTTGAGATGGCAAAGCTATTAATCAGCTAGCGTATTCCTTTACAGATCAATCTACGTATAGTTCAATCTTATATAGCTTGATTTACAACAATTTCAAGAAAAACACATTAGTCTAAACCTATCTTTTTATAGGAATATTCTTTCAAAATAAACGAACTCACAACACCACATTGAGTTACTTAGCTAAAGGATTTTAATAGATCCTGTAATTAATTATTCAAAATTTAAATAACGATATGAAAGATAAAGTGGTTATCATCACCGGAGCAGCAATGGGACTAGGCTATGCTGCAGCCGTAGAATTAGCTTCACAGGGTGCCAAGTTGGTTTTGGTAGACTACAATGAAGAAAAATTGGAAGCTGCACAGAAGGAAATAAAAGATAAATATTCAGAAGTAGAAATACTTACTGTGATAGCCGATGTATCCGATGAGCAAGCCGTAAAAAACTATGTAGACAAGACCGTAGAGAAATTTGGACGTATCGATGGTTTTTACAACAATGCAGGGATTGAAGGTAAACAAGCTTCCATCACTGAATATGAAATGGAGACCTTCAAAAAGGTGATTGACATTAACCTAATGGGGGTTTATTACGGCATGCGCTATGTAATTCCTGTAATGCAAAAGCAGGGCTACGGACGTATTGTAAATGTAGCCTCTGTAGGGGGAATAAGAGGAGTGCTAAACGAGGTTCCTTATGTAGCTAGTAAACATGCGGTATCAGGAATGACGAAAAATGCCGCCTTGGAATTTGGTAAAGATGGGGTGTTGACCAACGCCATAGCACCTGGAGCGATTCTTACACCTATGGTGGCCGCCTCATTTAAGCAAGTGAACCCTGATGACCCAAAAGCTGCTGAAAAAGAATATGCGGCAAACAATCCTACCAAACGATTGGGTGAACCCGAAGATGTAGCCAAAGTAGTTGCGTTTTTCTTGAGCCCTGAAAACGGATATGTAAGTGGCCAGACCATTGCAATTGATGGAGGCCAGTCCAATGTATACGGTATCGTGTAAGGTTTTACAACTTATTCATAAAACATCGATTCCTAAGGTCTTACAACCCAGGAATCGGTGTTTCTTTTTTTACACCCAATGTGTTTAATTTCAAGAGATAAAGCTTAAAATAACAGAGCTTGGTTTACTTTTGAAGGATGGACACCTCTCAAAGAAACATCAATGACCTTCCCTCCCCAAAAGGTCAACCCATTGTTGGGCACTTATTACAATTCAACTCGGAAGCCAAACACACAGTACTTGAAAATTGGGTAAAGGAAGTTGGTGATGTTTTCAGAATCAATATGCTCGGAAAGCCATTTTTGGTTTCAGCCAATCCAGATATAAATCTTGAAATTCTGAAAAGTCGTCCTGATAAGTTTCAGCGCTTTTTTAAGATAAATGAGATTCTCACCGAGATGGGTGTTGTTGGCGTTTTTAATGCTGAAGGTGAGCAGTGGAAACAACATCGCGAATTGACCGCTGAGGCGCTAAATGTGAAAAATGTACGGAGCTTCTTCTCTACTCTTCAGATGATGACGGAGCGCCTTTACGGACGGTGGTGCGCTTTCGCGAAAGCGAAAAAAGAAATAGACGTACAAAAGGAAATGGTGCGATATACGGTAGACATCACCACCTCCATCGCTTTTGGTTATGATGTGAATACACTGGAAAAAGAAGGCGATGTGATTCAGGATCATATGGAGAAAATCTTCCCCATGATCAACAGCCGAATTACCGCGCCCATCCCTATTTGGCGATTAATAAAATCTAAAAAGGACAAAGAACTGGATGTTGCATTGAAGGCGATTGAGGATTTGGTGCATCAATTTATTGAAGAAGCTAAAGCCAGACTACACGATAATTCTGAGCTTCAGGAAAACCCAACTAACTTTTTGGAAGCCCTTTTAGTGGAGCAAAAGAAAAACCCTGACTTTACTGATCAGGAGGTTTTTGGGAATGTATTCACCATCCTTTTGGCGGGCGAAGACACGACTTCCAATTCTATTTCATGGACACTGTTCTATTTAGCTCAACACCCTGAAGTGTATCAAAAAGTAAGAGAAGAAGCCCAGCAGGTTTTTGGCAGTACAAGATGTGCTACTTCACATGAACAAGTAGCCGAACTAAAATATACCGAGGCTGTGTGTATGGAGGCAATGCGCCTGAAGCCTGTGACGCCAAACTTATACATGCAGGCCAAAGAAGATGTGGTGATTCAGGATTTGGCAATACCAAAAGGAACTACGATAATGATGCAAAACAAGGTGGGGCAAACGGATGAAGCTCACTTTACTGATGCTGATCAATTTATTCCCGAAAGATGGATTGCCAATGGATGCCCACACCACACGGCACATTCGCCACAAATGATGCGTGCTTTTGGGGCTGGCCCACGTTTTTGCCCTGGCCGCAATCTTGCCATTCAGGAAATGAAAATGGCCATTTCTATGATTTGCAAAAACTTTGATTTGGAGCTTGCCGTAAAACCTGAAGAGGTAAAAGAAATTTTTACGTTTACGATGTTTCCAGAGGGTTTGGTGGTGAAGTTGGGGGGCGTTTAGGGTAAATAATTGGTCTTGTACTAATCAACAGGCCAAGGGTAATGCAGTAGTGTAATAGCGTGGTGTATTTTAAACTGATCTATAACTTAGCACATACAAATCTTTGCCATCTGAGAGCTCAGCCTTCCTCACTATCACTTGCAGGAAGGATATTCTCTGGATCAGAGCCTTTTGAAATATGCTTCGAAACCTTGCTTAATCCAAATCCACCTGCCAGACCCGTCATAAAGGTTAACCAAGGAATAAAATAATTCTCCTTAAAAAAAAGAATGAGTATGGTAATAATTGGAACTGCAATTATAATTCCAACTAGTCCATATCTTATAGTTTTCTGATTAATGGTGGAAGATTCAATCGCCTTCAATTGTATTTTCTCAACAGTATCTAACCTCTTGTTATGAAATTTATATGCATTATCCTCATTAGTTGCTAGTATATCCAAAAGCTTGTCTGTCTGTTGCGGAGTAAACTTGCTGGTGTCGAAAGAGTTTTTGGCTCCTTTCTGTTGCATCGCAAACATCTCAAACTGCTCCAACATTCCTTCAACTTTGCTGGAGGGTGGATTCATTTCAACCTCGTCTGCATCACCTTCTGAGCTATTTGGTATTTTATCAATACTGCTCATTCGATAAAAGATGCTTTGTATGTTTCATGTAAACTAGGCTTGTAGAGGGCTTCTCTTTTAAAGAGTTTTCCCTAAGAGCTGAGCACATTGAAGAGTCAATATACTTACTAAGTATAGAAAGCTTATGATCTAGTGTATATGACATTTTCTTATTCATATATTCCTTAAAAACAATTTTCTTAAGGTCAGCTATCTCTTCAGCAGTAATGTTTTTTTCTGTTGCAAAATTATCCAAGACCTCTAAAAACCATTTATAGGCATCGTCAAGAGCTTCAATTCTTGGGTTATTTATTTTCAGAGGATTCTTCTTATCCATTAAGAGTGTCATCATTCGACTTTAGTAAATACAAATTTAATTATTTAAACGGATACGACCTGCACTTTGTTTTATGTGAATATATTAAAATAATCGGTTTAAATCCTCATCTACAACCTCAGGCAACGTAATCTTCAAACCTGGCGTTCTTTCCATTTCGCGCTTTATGGCAAACATGGCAGGTTCATTGCGCGCCCAACTTCTGCGGGCAATACCGTTATTCACATCATAAAGAAGCATGTTTTCCAATCTGCGGTCAGCATCGGCAGTTCCGTCCAGTAACATTCCAAAGCCACCGTTTATTACTTCACCCCAGCCTACTCCGCCACCATTGTGAATACTCACCCAGGTAGCGCCTCTAAAGCTATCGCCAATTACATTTTGGATAGCCATATCAGCGGTAAACTGTGAACCGTCATATATATTGGAAGTTTCGCGGTATGGAGAGTCCGTTCCACTCACATCATGGTGATCTCTACCTAAAACTACCGGCCCAATCTTTCCTTCCTTGATGGCTTTGTTAAATGTTGAAGCAATTTTAATTCGTCCTTCGCTATCGGCATAAAGAATACGTGCTTGCGAACCAACAACCAATTTATTCTCACCCGCAGCTTTTATCCAACGGATATTATCTTCCATCTGCTGGCTAATTTCACTTGGAGCGCTTGCTGCCAACTCAGCCAAAACTTCTGAAGCCAACTGATCCGTAAAAGCTAAATCTTCTGGCTTACCCGAAGTGCACACCCAGCGGAATGGGCCAAATCCATAATCAAAACACATCGGCCCCATAATATCCTGCACATAGCTTGGATACTTAAACTCACGTCCTATAGTAGGGTTAGGATTCATCACATTAGCTCCAGCACGGCTCGCTTCTAATAGAAAAGCATTTCCGTAATCAAAAAAGTAGGTGCCTTTTGCAGTGTGTTTATTCACCGCGTTGGCATGTCTGCGCAAAGTTTCCTGAACTAATTCTTTAAAGCGGTCTGGCTCATTCGCCATCATCACATTCGCATCTTCATAACTTACATCTACCGGATAGTAACCGCCTGCCCATGGATTGTGCAGCGATGTTTGATCCGAGCCCAAATCAATATAAATATCTTCCTGATCAAAAGTTTCCCACACATCTACAATGTTTCCTTCGTAGGCAATAGAAACGGTTTCTCGATTCGCTTGGGCTTTCTTTACGCGAGCGACAAGCTCATCCATATCCGAAATCAACTCATCAACCCAGCCTTGCTCAAATCTTTTGCGCGAAGCAGCAGTGTTTACTTCTGCCGTTACCGAAATACATCCGGCAATATTTCCAGCTTTAGGCTGCGCACCGCTCATGCCACCAAGTCCAGCAGTTACAAACAAAGCTCCACTATTTGGCTCCTTGCCCACTTTTCGCAAAGCATTCAAAACAGTAATGGTAGTGCCGTGAACGATACCCTGTGGCCCGATATACATATAGCTACCAGCCGTCATTTGCCCATATTGGCTTACGCCTAATGCGTTCATTTTTTCCCAATCATCTGGTCGGCTATAGTTGGGAATAGTCATACCATTTGTAACCACTACACGCGGAGCATCTTTGTGCGAAGGGAAAAGTCCCATTGGGTGGCCACTGTACATGTGCAAAGTTTGCTCGTCAGTCATTTCGGCCAAATACTGCATTGTCAATAAGTACTGTGCCCAGTTTTGAAACACAGCTCCATTTCCACCATAGGTGATCAATTCATCAGGGTGCTGTGCCACTGCAGGATCTAGGTTATTCTGGATCATCACCATAATAGCGCGGGCCTGCTCACACTTGCCCGGGTATTCGCTTATTGGCCGGGCATACATTTCATATTCCGGCTGAAAACGATACATATATATACGTCCATATTTTTTCAGCTCTTCGGCAAATTCACTTGCCAATTCTTTGTGCCAACCTTTTGGAAAGTAGCGAAGAGCATTTTTTAGCGCAAGCACTTTTTCCTCATCACTAAGTATATCCTTTCGCTTAGGTGCGTGGCTTACCTCAGGCTTGTAATCTCTTTTGGCAGGTAATTCATTTGGAATCCCTTGTATTATCAAATCTTTAAAGCTTGGCATATCCTTAAACTCTTTTCTTTATAATAAAACTATGAAAGTCTATTTTTTAAACCTCCCAGACTTCTTGTCAAAACCATAGGGACAGTGCTTGCAACCATTTTGACAACAGTAGCCACGCTTCAGGTGGTACTGCTTGGTAAACACTATATATCCCTCAGGAGATTTGTAATAATCACCCTCTTCCAATTGTGGCATTAAGTCCTCTTTTTTTAACGGCCACAAAGCTACACATTGCCCCTCTATTTGGCCAAAATGACTCGTAGTATTAGCCCTTTAGGAAATAAAAGCTCCACACTTGTATGATATTTAAGTCAACTTAGACCTAACAATCTGATAACAAGGACGAAAAAATATCATACAAGAAATTAGAAACTAATTGAACTGTGTATAAAAAGACTACCTTTGACCTTTAATAAATTAGTTTTTTAAGATGAACATTTTCGTAGGAAGCCTTCCTTGGGCAACAGAGGAAGAAGATTTAAGAGGCGCTTTTGAGGCCTATGGTGAAGTAGATTCAGTGAGAATTATCACTGACAAATTTACCGGTAGAAGTAAAGGATTTGGCTTCGTTGAGATGCCTGATGATGACGCTGCACAAAAAGCAATTGACGAACTTAACGGTTCTCAGTTTGGCGGAAGAGACATCGTTGTTAACAAATCAGAGCCAAAACCACAAGGCGAGCGCAGAGGCGGTGGCGGTGGTTTTAACCGCGGTGGCGGTGGTGGAAATCGCGGCGGCGGTGGATACAACCGTGATCGTTACTAGTATTTAAGAAAACAATTTCTTGATCCTATAATTAAAGCAGCCCTCGGGCTGCTTTTTTGGTTTTAGACAGGCCACAATCTTCTCAACATATCCTTTCTCATTTTTCACTTAATTTGCCTCGTGAAAAATTTTCAGAACAAAATAGTTTGGATAACCGGAGCTAGTGCCGGTATTGGCGAAGAAATGGCTCGCCAACTCAATCAAAAAGGAGCTACCATTATTCTTTCTGCCCGCAGAAAAGAAGCTCTGGAAAAAGTTCAACAATCGCTTCCCTTCCCTGAAAAGTCATACGTGATGACTATTGACATGGAAGCTCCCACTACTTTTACCGACAAGGTAAAGGAGGTGATTCAAAAATTTGGAAAGATTGACTTACTATTCCTCAATGCTGGTATAAGCCAGCGTTCGTATGCAGCTCAAACTGACATTTCCGTAGACAGAAGATTGATGGAGATAAACTACTTTGGGCCTGTTGCACTTACCAAAATTTTATTGCCCTTTTTGCAAAAGCAAACTGAAAGCAACATTGCTGTAAACAGCAGTCTCGCTGGGAAATTCGGATTCTATGAACGTTCGGCTTATTCGGCATCTAAGTTTGCACTGCACGGCTTTTTTGAATCTTTGAGACTGGAAGAAGCAGAGCACAATGTAAACGTAAACATGCTTTGCGCGATTGGTATTAAAACAGGTATTTCACAAAATGCACTTGACGGAAATGGCAAGCCCTTTGCAAAAACAAGTGCCATGCAAGAAGAAGGCATTGCCGTAGATGATTGCGTTTCACAAATGGTAGCGGCCATTGAAAACAACAAGAAAGAAGTAATAATTGGAAAAGGTGCACAGCGCTTTTCTACTAAAATAAAGGAGTTTTTGCCTGAGCTATTTTTCAAAATGCTCCAAAAACGCAAACCTTAATTTCAATAATTTTCAATACTCATGAGTGGTAAAAAAGTAATTTCCGGAATTCAACAAATCGGCATAGGAAACCGTGGCGTACATCCTCTTTGGAAATGGTATCGCCAAAATTTTGGCATGGATATCGGCATCTTTGAAGAAGCTGCACCTGCGCCACTAATGACCATCTATACCGGAGGCGAAGTACAAAGCCGTAATGCTGCACTTGCTGTAAATATGCAAGGTGGTGGTGGATTTGAAATCTGGCAATTTACCAGCCGCGAAGCACAGCCACCAGCTTTTGAAACCAAATTGGGAGATTTGGGTCTTTACATTGCCAAGATGAAATCCAGAGATGTAAAAAAGGCTTATGAAAGTTTTAAAGCCAAAGGGCTCGACCTCGTAGGAGAGCTAAGCAATGACCCTGCCGGGCGTCCACATTTTTATGTAAAAGACCCCAATGGAAATATCTTTGAAGTGGTGGAAGGTGATAGCTGGTTTGGCAGCAATGAGCACCTCACTGGTGGAGCATTTGGGATGGTGATTGGTGTAAGCGATATGGAAAAAAGCTTGAAGCTTTACCGCGATGTGCTGGAGCACGACCAAGTGATTTATGACGAAACCGGAACTTTTGATGACTTAAAATCACTAAAAGGTGGCGAAGGTAAATTTAGAAGAGTATTGCTTCAAAACTCTAAAAGCCGTCAGGGTGCATTTGGGCCACTTCTGGGCAATAGCCAAATCGAACTTATTCAAGACCTGGATAATAAAGGTCGCAAGATATTTGAAAACCGTTATTGGGGAGACCTTGGTTACATTCACCTTTGCTTTGATGTGCGCAACATTGCAGCCTTGGAAAAAGAATGCGAAGCAGCTGGATTTCCTTTTACCGTAGATAGCAACAACTCATTTGACATGGGTAAAGCTGCAGGAAGATTTTCTTATATAGAAGATCCAGATGGCGCTTGGATAGAATTTGTGGAAACACATAAAGTACCCGTAATGGAAAAGTGGAACTGGTATTTGAATATTAAAAATCGTGCTCCCGAAAAACCACTTCCAAGATGGATGCTTGCTGCTTTAAAATTCAATAAAGTAAAAGACTAGAACTTACCATGCCGGACAATTTGGTTTCTATCATAATGCCGGTATACAATGCAGCACCTTTTTTGGCTGACTGCCTAAAATCTATTCAGCAACAGAGTTTCAGTAATTGGGAACTCATTGCGATTGATGATTTTTCTACTGATGCCTCTTTCAAAGTTTTGGAAGAGGCATCGTCTTTTGATAGACGAATCAGGATTATAAAAAACACTAAGAAAGGTATAATTCCTGCCCTTTCGCTTGCGCTAAAAAATGCAAACGGACATTTTATTACACGGATGGATGCTGATGATATTATGCCTGCTGATCGGCTTTTGAAGATGGTGGAAGCTTTGAATGCTGCATCTCCAAAAACAGTTGTGACTGGTTTGGTTGAATATTTTTCCAACACAGAAGTAAGCTCTGGATACAGAACCTATCAAAATTGGCTAAACCAAAATATTCAGGCAGAAAACCCTTGGTCAAATGTGTACCGCGAATGTATCATTGCTTCGCCCTGCTGGATGCTGCAAACTCAAGAGCTAAGAGATATTGGAGGCTTTGATAGTCTTGAATATCCTGAGGACTATGACCTCGTTTTCCAACTCTATAAACGTGAGTTTAAAATAAAGGCAGTCCCCGAAATATTACTAAAATGGAGAGAACACCCTGCACGAACTTCTCGAAACTCGGAAGATTATGCGCAGGAAAGCTTCTTTAAACTCAAAGTAAAACGCTTCTTAGCATTTGAAAAGCCAATCGAAAATCTTGTACTCTGGGGAACTGGAGTAAAAGCTCGCCTTACGGCAAAACTACTTTTAGAAAATTCTACTCCATTTACCTGGATGGATTTACATCCCGAAAAATATCCTGATGGTATTTTCGACCAAGTTATTCTCCCCTTTAGGGAAATAGAAGGAATGGAAAAAGTGAAGCTTATTTTGGCCGTTTATCCGCCCAAAAAAGAAAAGCTGAAAATGGAAAACTATTTGAAAAACCTCCATTTAAAAGAAGGTGAAACCTATTGGTATTTTTAACTCAAGTACTTTGAAAGTATCCTCAAAATCACTTCTCTCGTAAAGGGTTTTGTGATGTAATCTTGCATCCCTGAAGACTTAGATTCTTCTCTTGACTTTTTGGTGATATTAGCAGAAAGAGCCACTATCGGCAAATTCAAACCCTTACCTCGAATTTTTCGAGTTGCTTCCAACCCGTCCATCTCAGGCATGTGAAGATCCATAAAAATCAGATCATAGCTTTTCGTTTCAAGCTTCTGCAAGGCTTCCAGCCCATCACTTGCCACATCGGCCATTATCCCAAACTGCTCTAAAAGCTTGCTAAGCACGAGCACGTTCATAGGGTTATCTTCAGCTATGAGAATTTCCTTGCCCAAATAACTTACAGCCTCTTCTTCCTTCTCTGCCCCTTGCCCAAAGTCAGAATCTCCCAATGGAAAAACAAAAGTTACTGAGAATTCAGTTCCTTGATTTTCTATGCTACTCACACTTATGCTGCCTCCCATGGCATCAATCAACTTCTTCGTAATAGCGAGCCCTAAACCCGTTCCTTCATATTTACGAGTGTAGCCTGTTTCCACCTGAGAAAACCTATCAAAAATCTTGTCCAAATTTGCTGCTGGAATACCAATTCCAGTATCCTCCAACACTATTTTTACATTCAGATTTTCACCTACTACTTCCTCAGTATACTCAAGCTTTACACCGCCCAACTGTGTGAATTTAAATGAGTTTCGCAGCAAATTAGTTAGTACTTGATTAAACTTTAGTGAATCACCCAGAGCAACTTTCCCTTGCTTCACCTCCGTATCTAAAGTTAAGTTCAAGCCTTTTTCCTCAAATGATTGCTCGTACAAATCCAGCAGCAGACGCACCTCTTCCAGCGGATTAAAGTCACGCGCTAGCAACTCTACTTTACCTGATTCTATTCTATCTATCTCTAGGACATCATTTACTAAAGCCAGCAAATTTTTCGAGGAAAAAGTCATCATACGCAAATACTTCATACTCTCATCTTCCAGTTTCTTACGATTAAGGATATCAATAAAGCCTAAGATTGCATTGAGAGGGGTTCTTATTTCATGGCTCATATTTGATAGAAACTCAGACTTTGCCATGGATGCCTCCTCGGCTCTATGTTTCTCTTTGCTAAGTGCGCTATTCAGTTTTTTTAGTTCCCTATTAATATGTGAAACACGTCTTTTTTCCCTTGAGGATTGTAATAACAAAAACAAGGTAATCCCCATCATCAATGCTATTATCAACCCCAATATGAAACCTAGGTTGCTCTCGAACCAGGTATTGAAGCCAAAAAAAGACTTGGTTGGTTTTAGCTTTAGTGTCCAAAGCTGATCAGCTCCTAGTTTTACAGGCACCTTGCTTTCAAAAATGAAGTTCTCAGCCTGAGGAAAGAGGTTTGTGTCTCCCACCGAGTAGAATAGAGTTCCCTTATCATCATACAAAACAAGGCTATACTCCTCACGACCGGCCATAACCGCATCAAAGTGATTATTAAAAACCATCCCCGCGGTAATAGTTCCCTGAAATGTTCCATCATAATATACAGGTGCATCAACTAAAAAAGAGTTTCCTCCCTGAGTTAAGTTTGCCCACTTCGTAACATTGATGGATGAGTCTAATGAACTTTTAATCCATGCGTCTCTTCGATATGGAATATTGGATATATCCAAATCAATAACAGCCTCATTCCCCTCAAGTGGCTCAACATCCCTGATAACCATGTTACTATCAATCCATTCTACCAACTGAAAAGAAGGATTTTGACTGATCATCAATTGCGCATCGAATTTCCAGTACTTAAGATAATCGCCATTAGTAACCTCTATCCTCTGCTTC
Organism: Owenweeksia hongkongensis DSM 17368; assembly: GCF_000236705.1. Lineage (NCBI taxonomy): Bacteria > Pseudomonadati > Bacteroidota > Flavobacteriia > Flavobacteriales > Owenweeksiaceae > Owenweeksia > Owenweeksia hongkongensis. The sequence continues at coordinate 2,084,971 of NC_016599.1, forward strand.
AGGTTGTTTAATAACTGAGTGTTATCTTCAATTACATGTTGAAATTGATCACTAATAAATTGGCCAGTAACCTCCATTTTATTTGATCGAGCCTCACGAATATCTTTACTATATAGCTGCCAAATGTAGGCCACCAATATAGAAAGCACGAGACCTACAGCTATGGAAACTGCAATATCTACACTCCGGTAAAAGCGATGATTACCTTTTTTTTTCTTTATCATGAAACGATGTAGAGGCTTCTGTTTTCAAACACGACTGCAATATGGGTCAAATGCTTTTTATTCAAACCACATTTTAAATTTATAATACATTTTGGGATTTATGTACTTCTCTTAGCATAAGACTTAAATTTACCACTAAATACGTTTTATGGATCAACAAATTAATCGCTGTGGCTGGCTTAATAATGACCCTCTTTACATTAAATATCATGATGAAGAATGGGGTGTACCAGTTCATGATGATCAAAAAATGTTTGAATTTCTCCTGCTAGAAACTTTTCAGGCGGGTTTAAGTTGGTTCACTATTCTCAAAAAAAGAGAAAACTTTAGAGAAGCCTTTGCTCAATTTAATTACAAGGAAATAGCTCAATTCAATGATGAGGATTTTGACCGATTAATGAACGATTCCGGCATCATAAGAAACAAACTAAAAATACGAGCTACCATAAACAATGCCCAAAGATTTATGGAAGTACAAAAGGAATTTGGCAGCTTTTGCAAATACATTTGGGGATTTGTAGATCACAAGCCGATAATTAATAAGCCTAAAACCTTGAAAGATGTTCCTGCCACAAGTCCAATTTCTGATGCCTTGAGCAAGGACCTTAAAAAGCGAGGTTTCAAGTTTGTGGGATCAACCACAATCTATGCTCACATGCAAGCTTGTGGCATGGTCAACGACCATACTATTGACTGCTTTCGGTTTGGAAAATAGGTTTAGAGAAGCTTCTTCGGCTTACCCGCAATAAAATCTTTGAGATAAAAAGGCTCGAAATAGGCCATATCTTCAAAATCCTCGTTCTCAAATTTTGCCTGAGCAATAGGAGCCAAAGCTGCGGCAGAAGGGTATTCTAAGTTGTGATAAACGTAACGGGCATCGGACAAAACATCCCTACACTTTGACGAACCATCACCAAGCAAATGTATTTTTGAGTGACTAGGATACAAGCTAGTGCCCTCTTCTATCACCATCGCTTCTATAGGATTTAAAGCACTTCCCTGTGCATCAAAACCTGTTGTGTAAACTTCCATTCTTCGAGCATCTATCATGGGCATAATAAGCTCGTTTTCGGCAATTTCATTTTTTGACAATAAGTCCTTTGCCAAAATGGTGAGACCATCTTCGCTAATAAGCGGAATGCTCAAAGCATAGCACAAACCTTTGGCTGCAGAAACTCCTATGCGAAGCCCTGTATAAGAGCCGGGACCTTTGCCCACAGCTACAGCTGAAAGTTCCTTCAACTCACGACCAGCTTTGGTCATGCATTCCTGAATAAATAAATGAAGCTTTTCTGAGTGAATATATTTATCGCTCGTTTCTTCTTTTAATGAAACTACTTTGCCATTTTCGGCCAAAGCCACCGAGCAATTTTTGGTAGAAGTTTCTATACTAAGAATCAATGCCATGAGCTTCTTACTACTTGTCTTTGGACTTTTCCTCTTTCTTCGAATCCTTTTCCTCCACCTTATCGCCATTCACGAGCTGTTTACTCACAAGGCTATATGGGCCAGTAATTACCTGTTGACCATCTTCTAGTCCGCTCAATACTTCAATATTTTCATCATCCTGAATACCCGTGGACACCACCTGAAGTTTTGCCTTACCATCTGCATATAAGAACACCACTTCATAATCTTCCTTACTCTCAGTGTCTTCCCTTCCTATTTTATAAGACTTAGCTTTTGTGCTCGTATCGCTTCTGGTAGTTACAGATTCAATAGGCACTGCAATTACATCTTTTTTCTTTTCTGTTTTAATTTCTACAGAAGCGGTCATTCCCGGTCTGAAAGGCGATTTTTCACCTTCTTTAAGCATTCCTTCGTATGATTCTTTTAGCACCCTTACCTTCACTTCAAAGTTGGTCACCTGATCAGCACTTACACCTGTAAGTTGAGCCGAGTTAGCTATTTCTGTAACCACACCTACAAACTCTTTATCCAAATAAGCATCCACTTCTACGATGGCAGTGTCACCCATGCTTACACGTATAATATCATTTTCATTTACCTCTACTAGCACCTCCATATTTTCGAGGTTTGCAATACGGGCAATTTCAGTTCCAGCCATCTGAGCAGTACCAACCACACGTTCACCAATTTCCACATTCAGCATGCTTACGGTACCATCCTGTGGTGCATAAATTGTAGTTCGCTGTAAATTATCTAGTGCCTCACGGTAGGTAGCCTCTGCACTTTGTTGCTGAAACTGGGCACTTTCTACATTTAGATTGGCCACATCGTAACCACGCTTTGCCGCATCATACTCAGCATCACTTATTACTTTTTGCTTATACAGCTTATCGTTTCTGTCAAAAATATTCTTGGCTTCCACCTGCTGAGCCTTGCTACTCGCTAAAGCTGCTTTACTACTGTTCAAAGCGGCTTTAGCACGATTAACAGCCGACTGATAAATATCTGGATTGATGCGTACCACAAGGTCCCCTTTCTTTACATCCTGCCCTTCTTCGATGGGCAGTTCAATGATTTCTCCGGAAACCTCAGGACTAAGTTTTACTTCTACCTCTGGTTGAATTTTACCGCTGGCTATTACCGTTTCTTCCAGGGTAAGTTTTTCTACTTTACCAATGGTCACTTCGGTAGCATCAGATGAGCCGATGGCACCTTTCTTTTTGGCTACCACCAAGGCAATTACCAAAATTACCGCGCCAATAATAAGTCCATAGCGTAGCCTTTTACTCATGGTTTATAGTTTTATCTGATTGGTTAGGTAAAATTCGAGAACCTTAGTCTTGAAAATATAATCATACTTTGACCTCAACATTTCCGATTTTGCGATAGCCAAGCTATTCTTGGCATTTTCAAAATCAAACTGATTAAGGGCTCCAACTTCAAATCTCTCTTTCGAGTACTTGAAACTTTCTTCGCTAGACTCTACAGTTACCTCTGCTGCCAAATATGAATTATAAGAAGCCTTGGCATCTGCATGCGCCTGATAAATAGTTTGCCTTAAAGTGTTCTTTTCCATCTCCAGTTGCAACTGAGATTGCTTCGTATTAATCTCCGCAATCTGCTTATTGCTATGCACATTTAACCCATTAAATAATGGGACGCTTAGAGATAATCCTATATACTCGTTCAAGTTATCACCCACTTGGTTACCAAATTTCTTTTCTTCATATGGACCAATAGGAACTGTTTGACTGAAAGGGATAAATATCACCTGTCCATTTTGATCATATGTAGGCTGGGGTATGTTTACGGTTTCCGTACCAGCAGGCTCCAATATTTGATCGGAATAGCTGGTTCCTACCTGACCAACAACACTCAGTGTGGGATAGGCCCCCGATTTGGTAATGGCTTCATTTTTCTCACTACTCTCCACCCGGGTTTCAGCACCCTTTATTGCAGGTTGCAAGTCCATGGCTGTTGCAAAAATACTTGCAGGATCACGAGCAACAAGAGCAGCTTCCGGTACATCAAGATCCGGGCTTGAAATTTCGAAATCATCAGGGTTTTCTAGCTGAAGCAGATTTGCCAATTGCAGTTTACTTATGGTAAGAGCGTTTTCGCTTGCTATCACATTTTGATGATCTCTGGCTAGCTGAGCTTCCAATTGAAGTTGATCACCTTTTGGACTAGCTCCAGCCTCCACCAGTTTTGTAGTTCTATTTACCTGTAGTTGCGATACTCTTTCCTGCTCTTTAGCTACAACTAAAATTTCTTTGTTCAATAAAATCTGGAGATAGGATGCCGCCACATTCAGGCTGATATCATTTTTGATATCCTCCAAATCATAAAGAGCCGCCAAATAATCGAGATTAGATTTTGAAATATTGTAGTGCTTGCGCAAACCATTAAACACGACCCAATTTCCTTGTAAGTTTAACGAGGCTGTTTGCCTTCGAGCTTGGCTAATTTCGTTGGTAACAGGGTCAATGTTCAAACCAAAATTCCAACCGTAGTTACTATTCAGGTTAAAGTTTGGAGCTATGTCCCATTTGGCACTTTGCTGGCTGGTTTTATTAGCCTCTACCTGAAGGGCTGTTTGCTTAATTTGAATATTATTTTCGAGCGCATAATTAACACACTCTTCAATACCCCAAACCTTACCTGTATCTTGCGCTGTGGCATTCAGACACATCAAAATACCGAGGACAACGCTAATGTTAAGTTTCATGAAAAGAAATTTGAAATAAAAATCCAAGCAGCCTCACAAAGATAGCAGAAACTGCCAGTCACAAAAATGCTATTATGTGCGGGATTTTTTATTGCGATAAATGGCATAACCAACGCCTGCCATTAGCAAATAAGGGAAGGCCATAAGGTAAACGATTCCACCATTAAGGCCATCAGCTATTGAACTACCACCTGCCCGGCTACTTTCGGCAATAGCCTTACACATGGCGCATTGCGCTTCTCCCGCCAAGGGAAAAAGGATAAGCCACACTATTATGTAAATCCATTTTTGCATAGGGCAAATATAAGATGTAAAAACGCACTAGCAGTGCCTTTATCATTTAATAATATGGAGCCATAAAAAGATACACTAGCACTCCGGTAATGGCCACGTATAACCAAATAGGAAATGTCCAGCGCACGATTTTGCGGTGCTTACCGTACTCGCCAGATAAGCCACGATAAATAGCAAACATAGCTAGTGGCAGCACGGGCACACTTAAAACAATATGGGTTATTAAAACGAAGAAGTATAGGCCTTTTAAGAACCCTTCTCCTCCATAAGGAATTGGATCAGCATTAAGCTTACTGATAACGTAAGAAACCAAGAATATGGCCGAGAAACCAAAACCTGTAAGCATGGCTGCACGATGTGCGGCAATATTTTTTTTACGAATAAACCACAGTCCTAAAATCAAAAGAATAGCTGTGCTACCATTCAAAATGGCATGAAATGCAGGAAGAGTAGAACGCTCAATTCCCATGTCAATGCTAAGCACATCCGGAAAAAGAATAAGAGCTGCCACGGCTAATGGCACAACAATAGAAAGCGCCACAATTACCGGTACAGCAACCTTATCACTATTCTGTTTTTTATAATTTTCTTTAGCAGCACGTAAATCCGCCATACTATTTCTTCTTTTTGTTCTTTTTGCTTTCGCGATACTCGTCTACCGATTTCTGCTTTTCAAACTCAGCAATCAGCACTTTGATGTCGTCCTTTAGCTTATTCACTTCATCCGGACTCAAACCATTATACACAGCTTTGATGTTGCCGTGCTCATCCAACCCACTTCGTATTCTTCCTTTCCAGTCTACAAGCACCAGGTTTTCTGAATGAAGAAATCCACCATCGGCAAATTCGTCCTCCATGGCATTTGTAAAATAACCCTGAGCTGTTTTATAGATTTCATCCTGATTTCCCGTAAGGAAATACCAGCGACCGGGAGTAGCACCGATTCTCTTCTCGTATGCCTTTAAAACTTCAACTGTATCATGGTTTGGGTCTACCGAAAAGGAAACAATTCTGAAGTGATCGTACCCCTTAAACCGCTCTTGAACCTGCGCTACATTATAGTTCATGGCAGGACAAATACTTGGGCAGGATGTAAAGAAAAAGTTGGCTAGGTAGATTTTACCTTCCAAATCTTTTGATGACAGTGTGCTATCATCTTGCGTGGTATATTCCCATGAAGGAATGGTGTAATAAGCTGTATCCACCACTTCTTCGCCATCATCATTTAATACAGTTATTGCTTCTTTAGGACCAACGTATTTCAGTTTAATAAAGAAGTTTTCTTCGGCACTATAAACGAAGAAAAAGTAAACTAAAAAGGGTAGTACTAATATAGAAACCAGCACTACCCTTTTAAGATATTTTGTATTATTCATATCACAATTACACCTTCATGTAACTACCTTCTGAAAGCACGATAAATGCCAGGTAAGGAATAAGAATTATTGCAGGAAGGGCAAGTGTCCAAACCAAGTTTTTTCGTTCAAACTTAACGTGCATAAATTCTGCAACGATATAAAATGCTTTTACCAAAGTAAGAACGATGAAAATAATGTTCAATACTGAAGTTCCCATAAAATGACCCATTAGAAACTCAGGCTTAATGAGACCCAATATTACTTCTACCGCAGTAACTACCAATAGAAGAATAAAAACTTTCCATATCCACCAGATTCCTTCTGGACTTTCGTGGTGCTCACTTGGAAGATTAGGATTATGTGACATATCTAAAAGACTTTATAAAGTTTATTCTGAAATAATTAAACAAGGTAGAAGAAGGTAAATACGAATACCCATACAAGGTCTACAAAGTGCCAGTAAAGACCAACTTTCTCTACCATTTCGTAATGTCCTCTCTTTTCATAAGTACCCATTACCACGTTAATGAAAATGATAATGTTGATTACCACTCCAGAGAATACGTGGAAACCGTGGAAACCAGTGATAAAGAAGAAGAAATCAGCAAAAAGCACATTTCCGTATTCGTTCTGTACCAAGTTTGCTCCTTGCACTACACCTGCCTTTTCAGCAAGTTTAAGGGCTTCACCTCTTTCAAAGATTTCACCATTTTTACCTGGTCTGCGCAGAGTGTACTGATCGTTAGCTTTGAAAGCATTGAACATTTGCTCATCAGTATACTCAGTTCCATGACCATGAGCATCAGGACCATCAATAAGGGTACGCAACGGCACCACCTTACCTTCCATATCACTAATGTAAACTACAGTTCGGTCTTCAATTTGAATAGCTCCTTTATCTCCATTGATAAAGTGACCCCATTCCCAAGCTTGTGAAGCCAAGAAAAAGAAACCACCAATAATGGTAAGTCCCATCCAGAGCATCACACCTTTCTTGTTCATCTTATGGCCGGCATCTACTGCCATTACCATAGTTACCGAACTAAGGATAAGAATAAAGGTCATCAGCGCCACATAAAGAAGCGGTGCATCACCTTCTACAAAAGGGAAGTGAGTAAATACTTCTTCGGCAATAGGCCAGGTATCTTCGTACTTAAAACGTACAAGCCCCATTGCGGCAAGAAATCCTGAAAAAGTAAGGGCATCTGATAATAGGAAAAACCACATCATCAGTTTACCATAGCTAGCACCAAAAGGTTGCCTTCCTCCACCCCATAATGGGCGTGCGTTGTGTTCCATTGTAGCTCCGTCAGCCATCATTTAAAATTTTTGCAAGTTTAGCGAATAAATACCAAAAAGCAGAACAAATAAATCCAAAGAGCATCAAGGAAGTGCCAGTAAATGGCGCTCATATCTAATCCCTGATGATCCTCAATTGTATAAGCGTTTTTATTTGCCTGAAACAATGTTACTAATAATACTATAATACCTGACAAAACGTGAAACCAGTGCAAGCCGGCAATCACATAAACCCAAGAAGTGGCATTGTTACTTCCGGGGCCCGTAAGGTAAAGACCTCTGTCTATCAAATCTCCTGCGCCATAGTATTGTAAAATGGCAAAGGTTACTCCTAAAACCAAAGTTAACAAAACACCAATTTTCACCAATTGAGCATTGCCTTTTTTGGCCGCTCTATGCGCAATTATCATAGTGACGCTAGAAAGAACTATGGCTGCGGTAGCATAATAAAACTGTATTGGCAACTCAAATTGCAACCAACGGTTTTCTGCCATCAATGCCGATCTGCTCACCACATATCCGCTGGTCAAACCTGCAAAGGTCATCACTATACTAGCAATACCAATCCAGAGTAGCGGTTTGCGAACCTTTCTCTTTTGTTCGGGAAGTAATACGCCCACTACTTATATAAATTTATCGATTACATATACCAACTGTACCACAGGCAGGTATATAATACTGGCAAACATCAGCGCACGAGCATCTTTAATTTCGCGCGTTTTGAAAAGCTTAATAGCTTTAATAAGGAAGAAAATTCCTGCTGCCAAAATAATCAAAGCGGCTACCCAGCTTAAGCTAAGACTTCCGGTAATCCCGAAAAATGGCAACAATGAAACAGGAATCGTAAATAAGGTGTAAAGTACTATTTGAGTAGCTGTGCGTGTGTCTCTTTCCCTTGAAGGCAAAAGCACATAACCAGCTTTTTTATACTCTTCGTCAGCTATCCAGCCAATAGCCCAAAAGTGAGCAAACTGCCATAAAAACTGCATGGCAAACAACACTCCCGGCTCAATATCAAAATCATTGGTAGCAGCTACCCATCCAAGCAAAGCAGGAATAGCTCCCGGCAAGGCACCTACAAAAACAGCAATTGGTCCTACTGCTTTTAAAGGAGTGTAAACCAACACATACATGAAAAGTGCAAAGGCCCCAAAACCTACAGTCAGCGGATTAATAAGAAAAAGAAGATACAACCCAACAAATGCCATAATGGTACAGGCAATCATAGCTTCCAACACCGAAAGACGACCAGTAGGCAACGGACGATTCATGGTTCTTTTCATCAAAAGATCACGATCTCGTTCTATAATTTGATTAAAACCATTGGCAGCACCTACCACTAAAAACCCACCAATACCTAAGTATAACATGGTAAGTCCAGAAATGGCATTAGCACCCAAAAGATATCCGGCCATAGCTGAATATACCACGCTCAGATTGAGCCGCGCCTTGGTAAGCTCAGTTACTGCCTTAAACTTTCCAGAAAGGCTAATACTCTGGGTTTCTATTTTTTGAATTTCTTCCAAGTACTGATTTTGAAGCGGCAAATTTACTACCCATTAATCGGGTATCCAAAATAGAATGATTCTAACTTAAGGGAGGTTGAATTGTTAATTTGACAACAAGTTAACTGGTCAATCAAAAAACACACACAACTCCTTACCGAGTTGACTATTTAACCACTCAACAAATTAACCTCTCACCCCTTCTTCACAATAAACCAAGGGTTCAACAAATCTTCTTTATTGTATTCAAGTGGTAGGTTATCGTCTGGGCGTACTACCTCAAAGCCTGCATATTTTGCAATAGCGTGACCCGCTGCCGTGTCCCACTCCATCGTTGGAGCAAATCGAGGATATACATCTGCGCTACCTTCGGCTACCATACATATTTTAAGACTACTTCCGCGCGACATTACCTCCGCATCCGGGTATTCTTTTCTTATTCCCTCAAAATATTGAGCGGTTTCATCACTCATATGCGAGCGACTGCCCACCATAGTAAATACTCTTTTTTGCTTTTCCGGCAAGGCATCAGATGCATTTAAGGTATCTTCCAAAGTATTCTTTGAGATTTTAGCCGCGGCTTCTGTAAGTCTACGGCTACCAAAACCATCTGCCCCAAAGTATAATGTGTCTTCCACAGGAACATAAATCACCCCCATAATGGGCGCTCCATTTTTTACCAGGGCAATGTTTACGGTAAACTCACCATTTCTCTTTATGAATTCTTTAGTACCATCCAATGGATCAACCACCCAAAGCAAAGGCCATTTGCTCCTTTCTTCAAAAGCAATCGATCTTCCTTCCTCACTCAAAACAGGAACACCCGTTTTCTCAAGAGTTTTCATAATTGCATTATGGGCACGTTTATCAGCAATGGTGAGAGGCGAATTGTCTTCCTTATATTCAACATCAAATTCATTCACATATACATCAAGAATTTCCTTTCCTCCATCAATAGTAGCTACAATAGCATCCTGAAGTAAAACTTTTAGATCGGCTGTGGTCATGATTAAAAAATGTTAGTAGCAATAAAAAACCCCCACAAAATGCAGGGGTTTCAAATAGCCAATTAGACTAATATATTATTGAAGCTTCGCATTGATAGGAAGCGTAAAACTCATACGTACTGACTTACCTCTTTGTTTAGCAGGAGTCATTTTTGGTAAAGACTTTACTACGCGTACCGCTTCATCATCAAGCATCTGATCTACACCTCTAACAACTTGTACGTTAGAAATAGCTCCATTTTTCTCAATCACAAAGTTTACATATACACGCCCCTGAATACCCATCTGACGAGCCATTTCAGGAAACTTAAAGTTCTTACCTACATATTTAAGAATCTGCTGTTGAAAACAAGCTTTCTTTTCATCGTTTGTAGACGCTTCTTCGCACCCCGGAAAAACAGGCACCGACTCCACTACTGCAAAGCTTAGAACTTCATCAGAAACCTCTTCTTCCATTTCTATGATTTCCACTTCTTCAGTTTCATCCGTTTCTGTAGATTGAATCTCAAGCTCTTCTTCCAACTCAACATCATCCTCTACAACCTCGATCACCTCTGGTGGCGGTGGAGGTGGTGGGGGTGGTGGGGCAGTTTGCCTTTGTGTAATCGGAATGATCTCATCGTCAATTTCCACGTCTACTTCTCCAAGATCAGAAAGACCTCCTTCGGAAGTACGCCATTGAATCATAACAATGGACAAAACTAATGCTATAACCAAACCTACCTGAAGGAAGATTCCTCTCATTTGCTCCAGGTCAGCTTTCGGATTTTTCTTTGGTTCCATTAATGCTTTTTTATCGGGGCTAAAGATACATAAATTCAATTGGGCTCTACAAATGAAATTTGATTACAATTACGTTAAATCCTCATTATCTGGATAGTTTAAAATTCACGGGAATGGTCATTTTCATCTTTACCTTTTTTCCTCGTTGAGTACCAGGCACAAATGTTGGCATATTCTCAATCACCCGCAATGCCTCGGTATTTAATGATTCGTAATTTCCCCGTACCACTTCCGCACTTTCCACTTCTCCAGATTTTGAAATAATAAAGGAAACGTACACTTTATCCTCCAACCTTAGTTTTTGCGCAACTGCCGGGTATTTGGTGTTTAAATTTATATATTCATTTATCCAGTCATTAAAGCACCGCTTTTGTTCATCAATGTTTATGGCAAGTTCACAATCCGATGGGCGTGCCATTTTTTCCATCATATAAAACTCTAGCGGCTCCTCTTCCAGTTCTTCTTCCTCTCCAATATCGTCAACTCCTTCTTCCGGGTTTTCTTCTGTATTTAATAGTTTATCCCAATCTAGCTTTGGGCTATGATCCTCTCCCTCTTCCGGTGGTAAGTTCTCATTTATATCAAACTTGGGAGTTTCCGGTTTTTCCAACTCTTTTACTGGTGTAATAGTAATTGGAATATCAGGGCCAAGTCCAGCTTCAATTGGCCGGTCTTCCAATATGGGCTGAGAAATTTCCTGTCTGTACTGAAAAACTATTAAAACAAATAGCAATGAGAGTGTAATGCCAATCATGAAAAACATAGCGCTCTTCTTTCCTAAGTCGGCCTTGGGGCTTTTTTTTGAATCCATAAAAAATAAGAATGATGTTGTAAGAGTGGGTTCCAATATGCGGAACAATCAGGCTAAAGCCCGATGTGACACAACAAGCATTAGCACAAAACTCAAGGAGCCAGAAGTATTGGCCACAAAATCAAACCAATCACCAACTCTGCCAGGCACGTAGTAAGATTGAAGTAATTCTATAACTCCACCAAAAACAATGCTGATTAAGCAGCTTATAAATAGAGCTTTGCCCGAAATAGGATTACCGTATTTGAAACGGAGAAATCCAAAATATATTAGAATTGTAGCCACAAAATATATGGCTGCGTGAATGAGCTTATCGTTGAGCGATTGAAACACATTCGGAACTTCAGGGCCGGGCATAGTGCTGAAGTATAAAATAAAAATACCCCAGACCAAGGCTGGGGTAAAATGTAATATGATATATGCAGAGTGCTTAGACTCCGGCTGCTTCTTTGTAGGCATTTACATCCAGTAGATCTACTAATTCAGAAGCATCGCTTATTTTTACTTTTATCATCCAGCCCTCACCATAAGGGTCAGAGTTTACCACTTCTGGAGATTCTTCAATTTTTGGATTCATTTCCAAAACCTCACCAGAGATAGGCATAAACAAATCAGAAACAGTTTTCACAGCCTCTACTGATCCAAACACTTCTTCTTTATCCAATTCTTCACCTTCAGTTTCGATTTCAACAAATACAATATCACCAAGTTCTGACTGTGCAAAGTCGGTAATACCGATAGTTGCTACATCGCCATCAATGCTAATCCACTCGTGATCTTTAGTATACTTTAGTTCTGCTGGAAAATTCATGCTGTATAATTTTTGGGCAAATTTAATTTTATTTCTGGTTACTCCTTTTTATGTACCAAGATTTAATCTAAGACTGATTCCAAACTGATGAGTAGTAAGCGGATATGAATTTGATGTTTCATACTTACTCATGTTCAAATCATAGAAAAGTTTGGTCTGAACCCTCTTGCTAATCTGATAATCTGCCGAGAATTTGAGGGTAGTCACTCTTTGCCCCTGTGACACCTGGTTGGTTTGCTCTACAATTTTTCTGATAAGTGTAATGTTTCTTCTTATACCTAAGTCCACCTTAAGCTCAAGATTACTTACCGGACTCTTTCTTCGTGCCCCTAGTTGTACAAATCCCAGCTTCACATCTTTAATAATGTAACCTGCACCTATCACCCACTCTTGTCCTTTGGTTTCAGTAATCTGAGCGTTGGTAAGGCCTAATGCTATATTTCTATCCTTCTTGTATTCGATACGTAAGGTTGCATTATTCTTGGTTTTCATATTAAAACCAACGAGTGGTGCAAACTGCTCGGAAAGAATAACCGACCCGACTTGAAAGTCTGGCATCAAATCACCGTTATTATTTAATGCTGGCTTCAATTCATCTTCAGGAACTCCCGCATCCAGTTGATCCTGAATATTTTGTTGCTTAAGCAAGTTGGTAGAAATACCTCCAAGTGTGTATGTAGAGCGGTACCCGTGAGTAACCACCACACTATTGAACCAATTTTTTACTGCTTTAATATTGGTAAGTCCATCGTAGGTAATTTGCCAGTTTGGCAATGGAATTTTCTTTTTATGATTCATCTCGGCATAGTTCACCTCTACGTCATTGATATTTGTACCTGAGTATGCCGAAACAAATGCAGGAATAAGCACATCCTGAGCATTATAACTAAAGTACTTGTAGCCCGCTGCCGATGAGTCCGAAGGCACGTTGTTTTCCACCACATTATATCCCGGGTTTTGCGAAGCGTAGTCCTGCGCCATCTCTTGGGCTATAATTTTTCTATACTCTAAGAAGTTGCTATACGTTTCTGAATCATAGGTTAAATCTTCAAACTGATCGCCCACCGTACCAATCATAATGTGGCTGATGGTAAAGTTTTCTGTCTCAAAAGTATTTTGACTTTCAAACATATCATTTTCACCATTATACCTAAAAAACTCAGACAAGCTGTGTGACTCGGTCCGCTGGGCATTAAACACTATTCTAAAGTTTTTGGCAGGCTCTGCTGTCAACCTAAAGTTCATATTCTCACTATATGTTTCGGTATATTGTGTAGGAAGCAATTCCGACTGTGTAAGCCAACCATTACTTACCGCATCCTGCTGAACATTAGTTTGCCCACCCATGGTAAACCAAAACCCCGGTGCATTATTATTATCTAAATCCATTCCCAAAATACTGGGCGTACCATTAAAACCGGGCAGCAAAGTTCCTTCAGCTAGTGAATAATTGGCAGATGCGTTTCTAAACATCATAAGGGTGCGGGCAACACCTGCTAGTACTTTTTGCAAAGTAGTTTCTTCCTCATCTTCTTTTGCAGAATCTTCACCTCGCCCCTGCCCTGGCAATCGGGGACCTCTGGGTCGCACTTCTCTTCCTGCCGTTTTACCATCATTTACTTTTTTCAGGTAAGGCACATTATTGTACAGACTTATCAGATTAAAATTATTATTTAATTGAATCCTCTGATTATTTTGAATCGTATTGCCATAATCCAAATCTGGATTTCCTGAAGCCCCAGCATTATTTGCGATAAGCGAATTGGCCTGCCAATCATAATCCCCAGTATAGCTGGCCTGTGTATTTACCCAATCCAAAAAGACAATTTTATTGATGGGAACCTGCCAGTTTACGTTTACCGTTTGGTGATAGTTAGTAGGGCGGCCAAAGTCTTTTAAGTTATCCCAAATAATTTCTTTCCTTCTCGCTTCATCTGGAATAGAATCGGGTGTAGCCTCATCTATTCGTGTACGCATATTCGCGGTGAAATCTACTTTAAGTGTTTTTGTAATATCATAAAGTAAAGAATACTGTCGGTTGAAATTAAAACTATTATTATACGTGGTATCCAAATCAAACAAAGGGTTATCGGGATAAGCTGTATTTCGCATTTGCATGGCATGCTTGCTTCTATCCAAAGTTCCAATTACCGTAAATTGCTTTGGCAGCAAATAGAAATTAAAATCATTCACAATTCGCAAATAATCATTCTTCATCCACTTCACCTTTTTAAAAGGCTCCACCGGTTTTGGTGAATGACGGAATGTATAGTTTAGGCTACCTCGATAATCTTTTCTTTCATCAAATGCCACATTAATGTTTCGTTGAAAAATCTTAGAATAGGTATAAGTTGCACTAAAGTTTTCTATATCCCATGGCATTGGCTTGTCCTGAGCTCGCTTACCTACTCTATCCTTTCTTACGTTGGTAAAGTTTATAGACTGCCTCTTAGTATAGTCTTGAGACATTTCTTTGAGCTCATCCCTTTCGGCATCAGTCTCCAAATTGGCCAATGCATCCTGAAACTCAATATCCGGATCAAGGGGGTTAAATTGAGGGTTTAACCACTCTTCTCCTGTTCCAAAAAACATTGGGATTCTAAGTCCTACATCTTGAGGGAAAAACTTGCCTAGCTCAAAGCTACTCTGCAAATCATAAGCAAACATTTGAAACTTGTTTCGCTCACTTACCGTTTGATCTATACTTCCAAAACCAATGGAACTTGTTCTACCGCTTACGCTAATATTTGCAAAGTCGGCAAGCTGCGCTGCCACTCTAGCATTAGCCGCCCATCCGCCACGTTGATCAAAGTCGCTTAGTCGCAATTCATTCACCCAAACTTCAGCACATTTTGGCAAACCGTCATCTGCACTATTCACTGTTCTTCTCTTAGGGTTTCTCACCCCAATCATTATGGTGCGCACGTTACTTAAGTTTGGCGCTCCCACCACGGTTATGGTTGCTTTTCCCTTTACTTGGCTAAACTCTTCGGTAATACTTGTATTGCTTGAACGGAAAGCTCTATCTCTGGCAAGCTTTACTTCTTTCAAATCCTCAAGCTCAAAGTCTACATCATTGGCCTCTGGCCAAATTAGATCTTCATCCGATGTACCATGCTCTGTTTCCGTCAGAGGAATTTCATACTCGTAAAAGTTTTGTTCATAATCGCTACCCATACGTATAAAAAGCATGAGGTCTCCATCTTTAAGGGCTCCCTGTCTATCATCCTGATTCACCACCCCATCTTCTGCATGCGCAAACATCTTTAGGCGATTATAATTACGCATGTCAAATTCAATGTTTTTAAACACCGCTCTGGATGCGCCATCTTTCAAATTGCATAATCTAAGCGAAAGCGATTGTTCATTTGCCTGCTGCGAAGAAGTTGTTCCAAAAACCACCTGACGATCAATTCCCGGAGGCACTACATAGGGGATTGGTAAACGATCACCATTTTGTTCAATGCTCACTGCATTTACCTCAAAAATTGTGTTATCACTAGCATCATCATTTAAGCGATCACCGTCTCCATCCAGGTCATAAGCATATCGTCTCCACTCACCTCGTACTAACTCAAGTTTTGCAAAGCGCAGCACCACATCATTCTTAAACCCTTTCATAAACATTCTGGCAAAACGAATAGATCTGAAATCACTTATAGGCCCTACCTTTTTATCTGGACTAAAAACAGGAACTTTAAACTGTACCCAGGTAGCGTTTACCTTTTTACCATTGGGCTGAACAGGTTGATCCTCTACCGGCACTACTCTAATATCAGTCACATAATTCTTACCCACTTTATTCAGATCCTCCTTTCTCATACTGATCCGATATTGATAGTATGCTTCAATTTTGTTCATCGTTTGGTCACGATTCACATCTTCAATATCCGGAGTGTTGGTGGCAAAGGCAATTACGCCATCTACTTCGGTAGGATCACTGTTTCCTTCTGGGTTATTATAATTTTTGTACCGCTCTAGGATTGTTGCCTTTTCCTGATCTAAGCTATTACCACGGTAATATCTAAAGTTATCAGCAGCAGGGTCTCCTGTAACGGAGGTGTAGGCAATACTTTGCTGACCAAGTGTATTTATAATTCTTGTTAAATACGGATCATAAGGCCCATCCGTCCAGCTACCTTCTTCATTGTCACCAATAAGGTCATACCCTACATCCTGAAAATCACGAGCAGCAGGGTCATTATCAAAAGCTACTACCACTGGTCTCACAGCCGGAGCGTACCCCCATTCAGTAGAGTCTAGTTTAGAAACATCGCCATCAGCTGGGATTCCATTTTCTACGGCTTGCTTACCATCTCTAAGTATGTCTTCAGAAACATTACCTAAGTTTAAATACAAGTCTCCTTCCAAGGTGGAAGGAGAAGCTTCGTCCCCTTCAAAAGGGTTTAATACCCAGAACTGTACGAACTCAATATTTTGCTCCTCAAAGTTGGTGGTAGAAAGATCTCTCATAATACCTCCCCATCGTTGTTCAGGATTGTTAAGCTCACCATCTGCATTAATACCCGCTGAAACTGAAGTAGGCTCTACATCATAGTTGTACGGACCACGTTCTTTTGGATAATACGCCAAATCCAGCACCGATATATAGTTTACCTGCGAGGCATCTTGTTGAATATTTGGAAAAACTTCGCTCACAGTAACTTGTCTTACAAATTGCCCAGATTGGAACTCCGGATCATCCTTCATATGCTGTGGCAATGCCCCATCACTATTACGATGAAAAAGTGGATCAATAGTATACCATGCTAGCTTTGCTCGGTTAAAGCCGTTTTCGATACCTGTAGAGGCTCCAGCGGGAAATAAATCCAGCTGACCGGCCGGTGTACTGGCCAACCTCCAAGCTTGTGGTGCCATTATGTTAATAGTCGTCTGGCTACTTTCAAAATCATCGAGGTATGTGGTAGCCTCGCCATCTATCTCAATACCGCGAGGAGAACCTGGTACCAATTGTGCAAACTCACCTTGAACGGTAATACTGGAAGGTGCCTTGGTTTCAATAAATGGGATCGCATCTACTGCCCGAGTAAGATATGGGGCATCTTTACTATACTGCCCATTTAGCCCCCACATGGTATTAGCAATGGGTTCTGTACCAATATTTACTTTTTGCGTAAGCGGCTTTTCGGACAAGCGAACTACAGTAGCGCCAATACTTAAATTTTCATTAAACTGATAATCCGCATTAACCCCCATAAAAGTTTTTGTCTGGAAATTGAATACCGCATTATTTTCAAAGTCTACCTTAATGGGAGTACCCGATTGCAGAATACCTTCATCTATAATTTTTACTCTCCCCAAATTGTAATCTACGGTATAGTCCACATTTTCTATAAGTTGCCTGCCCCCAGCTGTAACCACTACCGAGCCTTGTGGAATATTAAAAGCATTCAAAGAAATTTCGGAAGAAGAAGTAGACTTGTATTGTCCTTTCAGCAAATACTTATTTAGCTGGGCTTCATTTTGCGCCTTAAATCGTGTAGAGTCATACAACTGTTGAAAGACATATTTTTCCCTATCATCAGGATCACTTAGCTGCCGGGCTATGTTGCTACCAAAAGGCTCTAGTACCGGGAAAATTATCTTTCCGTTTTGTGGAGTAATGGTAATGTTATTGATAAAGTCAAAAAATCCATCAGGCGATGGGTCATTGTTTGCATTCAATTTATCCAGACCAGTAGCGCGTAGCAATAGTTCGTCACTCAATTCTCCATCCGGTAACAGCGGAATTGGAGTTCCCGTTTCATCATTACGGTAAAGTACATCTAGTCTAAAATCTTCTTGATTTACCTGATAGGCATTCAAGCTATAGATGTTTTTCATCATCAGATCCCAAATAGGAAGGTTCACATTTAGAATAGAACTCTTCAGCATTTTGGTCATAAGTGGCTTTGGTGCAGCCACACCATCTGTAGAAAATTCACCCACCTGATATGTTTTGCCACCTGCCGTAAACTGGAAAGCAACAGCCAGGATCTCATCCTGATTTAGTGAACTACTAAGTGATATATAACCCAACTGTGAATTATAGCTATACTCTCCGCTACTAAGTTTTCGAGCATTAGTAAGGTCTACAAATTCTATTGCCTCTTGATATCCCGCTGATTGCAGCGAGCTGGTAGCCCTCGAAATATCTCTAATACCAGGCACGTCTGCTTCTAACACTTCTGGATTTAATGCGTTGTTTCGGTTATCAGGAAAACCTTGGTTTGGATAGAACCTACCATAAATATCAGGACCCGGAATATTAGCCGTAGTACTTCGGTATGCACCAGGACCATCGCTTTCACCAAGATCCATAAAGGCTACAATATTTCTATTGTCCTCCGTGGCTTGGCGTGTGTTGGTCACCCATACTTCTACTTTGGTAATTTGCACGGGTGAAGTAAGCAATGGGCGATTAGCCAAAAAGGCTTCATAGTTTTCACGGAAATAATGCGAAAGAAAGAAGTGACGATTCGCATCATAATTATCGGCAGAGATTTCGAAATCTGTAGTAGTAGCACCACCTTGCACATTAATCGATGATGATTGACTTCTTTGCTCAGAGAACACACCCGTTACCATTAGCTTTCCAAACTGAAACTGCCCTTTTACTCCAAACAGACTTTGAGCCCCACTTATCAGTGAGCTATTAAGCGGAAGACTAACATTACCAAGTTCTATCTTTTTGATGATGTCATCCTCGTCACCTGTAAACTCAACCTTCATTTGGTTTTCAAAACTAAAGGTAGCTTCGGTATCGTAGTTTGTTGTAATCTTTAATTTTTCACCAACATTACCAGTAATGTTCATTTGAATACGTTGATCAAAGTCAAACGTAAAAGTGCTTCTATTTCTTTCTGGAATTAGTGGGTTGTCAATCTTCTGAATCCTTCCGCCAAAGCGCAGCTCGGCATACCCTTGAGGGCGAATATCTATAGTGTTGCTACCAAATAGCTTATTAAACAGTTCACTATTTACTTGAATTTGCGGTATAAGTGAGCTACCGGGATCACGGCCTTCATCCGCATCCGCTTGAGCACTCTGTGTTTTAGACTTCCAGTAATCATCTACCTGCTTACGAGCCACGTAATCGCGATATTCATCTGGTGTCATAAACATGGGCGGCTTTGAGGTAAGGTTACCTATTTTTTCGGTAACTATATACTGCCCCGTCTCATCATCATATTCTACATCGTTCGAATAATTGGAAGGGTCATTCATATAAAGACCACCAGACTCATCCCCAAACGGGTAAGGCAATGTAGAATCAGGGTCAGTAGAATCTTGAGGAATAAGAATACCGTTACGCTCCACCTCTAAGTACACATATCGTGAACCCGTGTAGCCAGCCAAGGCAATTGCCGCAGCCATAAAAATGACAAAGCTAAGAGGCGCACGTAATCCCTTCTTCATTATAATCTCTTCAACGCTTGCTTTATGATCTCTTCCACTCCAGCATCAGGCGTTTCACCCGTTAGCTGCACCAAGAGTCTTTCTGTTTGTTTTGGAGTATACCCTAGTACTTCCAAAGCAGAAGCTGCTTCTACTTTTACACCGGCCGGTGCCCCCATTGTGGTAATCGAAGTTTCAATACCTGTTACCTTATCTTTTAGGTCAATGATAATTCGCTGGGCTGTTTTGGCACCAATGCCTTTTATGGATTGTAATAAACGTACATTCTCAGATGAAATTGCGCTAATCACTTCCTCAGAAGAAAGGCTACTTAAAATGACTCTAGCCGTATTACCTCCCACTCCACTCACCGAAATCAGTTGAATAAAAATGTCTCTTTCTGATTTAGCATTAAACCCAAATAGTGTTTGAGAGTCTTCTTTGTATATGGCATGAGTAAATAACTTCACGCTAGGTTTGGCACAAATATTGGAATATGTAGATAGGGTAATATTGACTAAATATCCCACACCGGCACAGTCCAACACCGCATAGGTTGGTGTTACCTCTGTCAATTTCCCTTCTATATAATATATCATTCGCGCAAGTAGAGTTTAAGGTTCTGCAAGTTTAGTCCTTGATTGGGATTAAGAACGGCAAAAATAGAAATTTCATATACCTACAAAACAAAAAAAGCCACGCGCTTGGCGTGGCTTCATAATCAACATGTTAAGACTCTATTTTATAACCAGCTTCTTAGAAGTTGTTACTTCACCATTAGATTTAATGATGTAAAAATAAACTCCACGAGACAATTTTGAAACATCCAGTTTCAATTGATCATCTACCTCGGTAAGTTCTCGACTATACACCTTAGTACCCACCATGCTTACTAGTTCAAAGCTTGCACTCTCACCCCTCATGCCTGTATACTTCACATTAAGAATGCCTGAAGCCGGATTTGGATATACCGCGAATTCGTCAAAAGACTTTTCTTCAATTCCTATTCCTCCTGTCACCTCATAATTTGCAGTAAAAGCAACTGAGTCAGAAGGATTGTCTACATCATACCATACATATGTAATAGGTCCGCTTCTATTTACACCATCTTGATCTGGATACACATGGCCAATAAACACATCACCTCCACCAGTAGCCTGGCCTGCCCCAATTGTAATTGTACCTGGACTAACCGACACTGATGCCTTATAACAAACAACCCAGCAAATGGCGTTACTATCGGTTAAAGCATTGTAGTTCTTGTCTATTCTCTTACATCCCACCTCAATAGCCTGAGAGCTATTGTTACGGATATTTATATCAATAGTTAAATCATCCGCTGTAACAGCATCACCGCTTGTATGAGATGAATCAACATTTTCGATAGTAAGGCTTTGCGCCATCACCATAGATCCTGCACACAGCAAAAGGGAAAGTAATTTTAACTTCATAATCATATACATTTAGATAGGCGAAGATAAATAAACTTCATAAGAACATCATCTTATTATAAGATTTAACACACTTTAAGCCCCACTAAACGATGCATGCATACAATAACTTTTATCCAAATGTATACTTAGTGTTAGGATTTTTTTACATTCGTCACATATTCCCTAAATTATTAGAAATTATGAAAAAACTATTATCCCTGTCCATTTTTACAGCGTATTCCGTTGTAGGCATGGCTCAATTACCTGTAAGCACATCTGCAGAAAACAAAAATGCCGTGCTTGAAGAATTCACTGGAATCTACTGTCAGTTTTGTCCTGATGGGCATAAAAGAGCAAAGGATTTTTCTACCGCAAACCCTGGTGATGTTGTCTTAATTAACATTCACACTGGTGGCTATGCTGCTCCAGGAGCAGGTGATCCTGATTTCCGTACTCCTTATGGTGCTGCTATTGCAGGTCAAAGTAACCTTGCTGGATACCCTGCAGGAACAATGAATAGAAGAGAGTTCACCGGAATGCAACAAAATGGTTCTGGTACCGCTATGAGCCGTGGCGATTGGGCTACAGCTGGTACTACAGTAATTGGTGAGTCATCTTATGCTAATATTGCTATTGAAGGCGATATCGACTATGCAGCCAATACTCTTACCATTGATGTAGAAACTTACTTCACCGGAGCTGCTCCAGGATCTACTGTAAAATTGAATGTAGCTGTACTTCAAAGTAATATTCCTGGCCCACAAACTGGAATGGCTGCGAACCCTACACAGGTAGTTAATGGTGTATATTACCACGATCATATGTTGCGTGATTTGTTAACTGGTCAATGGGGTATTGATATTCCAACAACTCAAAATGTTGTGAATTCATATTCTTACACATGGCCTATTCCAGCTGACATCAATGGTGTACCTGTTTCTATGGGAGATCTTGAAATTGCAGCTTTTATCAGCGAAACACAACAAGTTATCGTAACTGGTGCTACAGGTCCGGTAAACTTTACACTTCCTGCTGGAGTAAGCACTGCTGACTTGGAAGCTGTGAGTACCATGTCCAATAATGGTGGTTACTGCCAAACTTCAATAACTCCTGAGTTTACTATTCAAAACAATGAGAGTTTTGCTGTAGATAGTGCTGAAGCAATTTTGGTAATGAATGGTGGTGCTCCTATTTCACAATGGGTAACTAACATTCCTGCAAATGGAACCAAACTAGTTACTTTTCCATCTCAAAACTTGGTAGCTGGAGCTAATACTTTTAGTTTCTCAACATCTGTAACTGGTGTATACAAGTATATTGATGTAACTGCAGCTAATAACAATGCATCTGCTGATGATGTCTACATGGTGAGTTCTACCGTAAACAATTATCCTATGGCGAATGATTTTGAAGGATTACCATTGGGAGGTTTACCAAGCAATATGATTGTAGAGGACAACACTGGTCGTCTTTATGCAGTAGATCAAAGTGTTGCTACTGGTCTTCCTATTCCACTAGGAGGATACGGACAATCTGTTACTTCTTTCCGTTTTGACTTTGCAACTATTGATCCAGGCACTGTGTCTTCTTTAGTATCTGAAAAAGTAAGCCTTGCAAACGCAAATGGTTCTGAAGTTCAATTTGACTATGCATACGGTGTTCGTGGTACAAGTACAGGAGATATGCTAGAAGCATTTGTTTCTGTAGACTGCGGTCAAAACTGGATTAGAATTTGGGATGCAACTGCTGGTTCAGGGCTTGAAACTGCACCTGCTACTGCTTCTGGAAGTCGTTTTTACCCAATAGCTGCTAATAACTGGAAAACTATTAGCGCATACATCTCTGGTATAGACGGAGCTGCTGAAGTAATGATCAAAATAAAAGGAACTTCTGCCCTAGGTAATGCCCTTTACTTTGATAACTTAATGATTGATGGCAAGCCAATCGGTCTTGCTGAAATAAATGCTGCTGAAACTGCAAGCGTTTATCCTAATCCAGCAACGGATAAATTCTTTGTAGAATTGAATGAGCCTACTGACTTTAATGTACAGCTTAGCACTACTACTGGTCAAGTAGTAAGAGTTGCTGATTTTACTAAAACCACAAAAGCGGAAATCAACACTAACGGCCTAGCTAAAGGTGTTTATATTCTGAATATTTCTTCTGATAATGGTACTTCTTCTCAAAGAGTAACTATTGCAGATTAATCTTTGGGTTAGTTTTTGAACCTTAATAGCCACGACCGACAGAATTGTTGGTCGTGGCTTAATTATTAAATACATTTTCGATGAATAAATTTATTCCTACCCTTTTCCTTAGTCTTATTTGCTCAATTGGTCTCTTAGCTCAAGAAGGGTTGCCTAGCATTCAAATTAAAGACCTAATGGGTAACCAAGTGGATGCATCTACTTTGAGTAATGACGGAAAACCTATTGTTGTAAGCTTTTGGGCAACTTGGTGCAAACCATGTATTCGCGAGCTAAGCACCATTAATGATGACTACATTGACTGGCAGGATGAGACTGGTGTTAAGTTAATCGCTATTTCTATCGATGATAGCCGTTTATCAAGTAAGGTTCGTCCTTTTGTAACTGGCCAAGGCTGGGAATACGAGGTGTACTTAGATGAGAACTCTGAACTTAGACGTGCTTTAAATGTGAATAACATCCCTCATACTTTTTTACTTAACGGAGAAGGTGAGATCGTGTGGCAACACAATGGTTACATACCCGGTGATGAGGATCATTTATATGAGCTAATCACCAAATTGGTGAACGGAGAAGACATCAACGAGTAAAGCACCCAAACCCGCGTATTCTGTGAAAAAATTATTAGTCGCTACGGCTATATTAGCTGGAGCATATGGTTCATTTGCCCAAAGCAAACTAGACTTAGGTCAGATTAGTGGAAACTTCCAAACTGATGCTCAATATTATTTTAGGGACTCCCTCATTGACCCAACGGGCGAGGCTTATCCGGATGAGCGCCTATTAACTACAGGTTTTTTAAACTTGACGTATACCCGCGGGAATTTTATGGCTGGTGTTCGTTATGAAAATTATCAAAATAACCGTGTTGGTTTACCCCCCGGTTATAAAGGTGAAGGTATTACCTATCGCTACGCCCGCTACATGGGAGATAAAATAGATATTACCGTTGGTAATTTTTATGAGCAATTTGGCTCCGGGCTTATTTTGAGAGCCTACGAGGAGCGAGGTCTGGGAATTGATAACAACCTTGATGGAGTTAGATTGAAGGTGACACCTGCTGATGGTCTTACCTATAGAGCAATTGTTGGACGCCAACGAAACTATTTTGATAAATCCAATAGCATTGTAAGAGGCTTTGATACTGACTGGAACATGAAAAACTCACTGAAATGGGAAAGTAATATTAACCTGATTTTGGGAGCTGGTCTTGTAAGTAAGTACCAAGAATTTGACAGTCCCACTTACGAATACCCAAACAATGTGGCTTCCGGAGCTTTACGCTTCAACCTGATTACAGGAGCATTTAATGTTTATGGTGAATATGCCTATAAGGCTAACGACCCGAGCGCAGATAACTTTGAAATTTATAAACCTGGAGAAGCCTTTTATCTAAGCGCTTCCTATGCAAAAAATAACTTCGGAGTTATTTTTAGTGCCAAACGATACGATAACTTTTCATGGAGATCTCAGCCTAATACAGATCCTCAGCAATTACTACTTGGTTATCTGCCATCGGCCACCACATTACATACCTATACACTCCCAGCCCTGTATGCCTACAATACAGTACTTACGGGTGAGCAAGGCTTTCAAATTGAAACCAGCTACAAGTTTCCTCGTAAAACAGCACTTGGTGGAAAATATGGAACCTACATAGGTCTTAGCGCTGCAGTAAGTAAGAGTATTGACAAAGAATATATAACTCGTGATGACGGCACTGGGGTGCAAACAATAAGTGGAACAGATGGATATAAGAGCGTGTTTGATACCAAAAACTGGGGCTTTGGTGAGTACCTATACTTCACCGACCTACACTTAGATTTCAAGAAGAAACTCAATAAAAAGTTAAAGCTAAATTTCAGCCAATACTTCTTTCACTTCAACGAAGATGCACTACGAAAAGGTGTCGCTGGTGTAGCTGATATTGGCTTTGACACAAGTGGAGGTACACCACACGCCTACAATATTCACTCAACTGTAGTAGAGCTACTTTGGAAAACCAAACCCGGTCACTCACTGCGTACAGAACTACAAGGGTTATGGACCGAAGGTGATCGAGGAGATTGGGCTTTGGCGCTTTTTGAATACTCAATTTCTCCAAAATGGTTTTTTGCTGTACAAGACGCTTGGAATTACGGAAATGCTGTAAAAGACCTTAGAGTTCACTATATTAGCGTAACAGCAGGCTACACTCTCGATAGAACACGTTTTCAATTGGGCTACGGAAGGCAACAACAAGGAGTGTTCTGCGTTGGTGGAATATGTCGAACAGTACCAGCCTCCAATGGGTTTAGCCTAAGCATAACATCAAACTTTTAACAGATGAAAAAGGCAATTATACTTTTAGCCATGGCAGCATTTTTTTCCAGCTGCGATAAAATTGACAATCCCATTAAGCAAACAGGAACTTCCTGTGGAGATTGTGAGGTACAACCTACCGATACATTTGTCACCAAAAAAGCTGTTTTGATTGAAGAGTTCACAGGAGTGACTTGTAATAACTGCCCAAAAGCTGCGGCAGAAGCTAAACGATTAATGGACTTGTATCCAGATCAGGTTCATCTGATCAGCATACATTCAAGCAATTTTGCAGTACCTACTACCGAATACCCAGCGGACTTCCGTACTACGGAGGGCACAGAAATTTATGATTTCACAGACCCAATTGGAGTACCTTCAGGACTAATTGATAGATCTGATTTTGGAACCAATAGTTTCTCAAAATTCTACAATGTATGGGCCAATAAGGTTGATGATATCTTAGCATCCACTCCTGTTGCAGCAATTGGAATAAAAGCTGTAGTAAACGCTGATGAGAGTAGTCGTACCGTTTGCCTTACACCAAAATTCAAAGCTATAGCAGATGTATCTGGTCGCGATATTTATTGGTCTGCATACCTTGTTGAAAACGACATAATGGCCGCTCAAAAAATGCCTGATGGCTCACACAATGATTCTTATATCCATAAACATGTTTTACGAACAAGTTTTAACACAGCATTTGGTACCCCGATTGAAAATTTTGATGGCAGTCCAAATTCAGTTAGCTGTGACTCACGCCAAATAGTTGTAGACTCTGAGTGGGAATGGAGCAATTGTAATATTGTGCTTTACGTATATGATCATGACACTTACGAGGTAATTCAATCTATTGAGGTTCACCTATAATGAAGAACTTATGTTTTATCGTTATACTCCTTGGTATAAGTGGATTCACATATAGTCAAAAACTAGATGGAGGCCTGTTTGCAGGCCTTTCCACCTCTCAAGTAGACGGTGATGGCCAACAAGGTTTTAACATGAGTGGTTTTAACCTAGGCTTCTTCACACAAATCGATATTGGCAAAAAATCTAATTTAAGACTGGAGCTTGCTTTTTTGCAAAAAGGGGCTAAAGAACCAGTAAATGACAGCACAGGCTGCGGCAATTGCTTTAAGCTTAAACTTAATTACATTGAAGTTCCTATAGTTTACATCCTCAACTGGAAGGATCTGGCTTTTGAAGTTGGGCTGGGAGCCGACATTTTAGTAAGTAAAAAGGAATCTAATATCAGTGGCAACTTTGATTCAGACGTCAATTATAAACCAATTAGTATGATGGTGTTGTTTGGTGTTACCTATAATTTTAGCGAAAATTGGGGTATTACACTACGTACCAATCATTCTGTAACTCCAATAAGTGATGTAGTAGCTGCTGGCCAAACACCTAGTATTACAGCACTTGGTGGCTACGGTATGCGCAATGATGTGCTCACATTCGCGCTTGTTTACAAATTCAATAAGTAGGTTTCAGAAAATCAATATTCTGCTTTAAGCCCGCATACTTTGCTCGTTTTACAGCCGATTTCTTAAACACCTTTCTGAAAACATCTTCAGTTATTTCTTGCCAATCCTGCTTGTTCATGTCCAACATTTCCGGATGTGGCGAAAACTCTTCAACCTTGGTTGGTTTTGAAAAACGATTCCATGGGCAGACATCCTGGCAAATATCGCAACCGAAAGCCCAGCCTTCCATTTGGTCTTTAAATGAGGGCGAGATTTGATCTTTCAGTTCTATGGTTAGGTACGAGATACACTTGGAGCCATCCACAAGCTTAGGAGCTACAATTGCATTCGTCGGGCACGCATCTATGCACTTGGTGCAACTACCACAATGGTCCGCTACGGGTGTGTCATCTTCAAGGTCCAAATCGAGAATTAATTCACCGATAAGGTAAAACGAGCCTGTGCCTTTAGATAACAAGAGAGAATGTTTTCCCGTCCAACCGAGGCCGGAACGCTCTGCCCAAGCTCTATCCATCACCGGAGCTGAATCCGTGAAAGCTCGACCACTCACCTCTCCTATTTCTGTTTGGATAAACTCTGTGAGCTCCTTAAGCTTTCGCTTAATTACAAAGTGATAATCTTCACCATAAGCGTATTTGGCAATCTTTGGAGCATCGGGATGCTTTTGAGTTTCTTCGGGGTAATAATTTAAGATCACAGAAACCACAGACTTTGCTCCATCCACTAACTTTCTTGGGTCAAGACGCTTGTCAATATGGTTTTCCATCCATTTCATTTCACCCTGATAGCCGCGCTTTAGCCACTCTTCGAGTCTGGGAGCTTCCTCTTCCAAAAAGGTAGCTTTGGAGATGCCACAATCTAAAAAGCCAAGGCGCTTAGCTTCGGCTTTTATCATTTCTGAATATTTTAATTTACTAGTCAAACAACCCTCCTTGACGGTGCGGCATATCTCTTTGAAGATGTGTGTACGCCTTGTCAGTAACCACACGTCCACGCTGCGTTCGCATCAAAAAACCTTGTTGGATAAGGAAGGGTTCATACACTTCTTCGATGGTTCCTCCCTGCTCCCCCACGGCTGTAGCAATAGTTCCTACACCAACTGGGCCCCCTTTGAACTTGTCTATGATCGTGGTCAAAATACGGTTATCCATTTCATCCAAACCATACTCGTCCACATTTAGCGCTTCCAAGCCAAAACGGGCAATCTCCAAGGTGATCACTCCTTCGCCCTTTACTTGCGCAAAATCACGCATTCTCCGCAACAAGGCATTTGCAATTCTTGGAGTCCCTCGGCTGCGTCTTGCAATTTCTATTGCCGCATTAGGTTCGATGGGTACATCTAAAATATCTGAAGAACGCTCAATAATGGTAGAAAGCAATTCAGTAGTGTAATACTGCAATCTACTGGTTATACCAAAGCGAGCCCTTAGAGGCGAAGTAAGTAAGCCTGAGCGTGTAGTTGCACCTATAAGCGTAAAAGGATTCAGATTAATTTGTACACTGCGCGCATTGGGTCCGGATTCGATCATGATATCAATCCTATAATCTTCCATTGCTGAATACAGATATTCCTCTACTATAGGGCTAAGTCGGTGAATTTCATCAATGAATAGAACATCACGCTCTTCAAGATTAGTTAGTAAACCTGCCAAGTCACCGGGTTTGTCTATCACTGGGCCGGAGGTGATTTTAAGATTTACATCTAACTCATTGGCCAAAATATTAGCCAAAGTAGTTTTACCCAATCCGGGAGGGCCGTGCAGAAGAACATGATCCAGAGCTTCTTCACGCTGATTGGCTGCCTGAACAAATATCTTCAGGTTTTCCAATACCTTATCCTGTCCCGCAAAGTCATCAAAACTTATGGGGCGC
Organism: Owenweeksia hongkongensis DSM 17368; assembly: GCF_000236705.1. Classification (NCBI taxonomy): domain Bacteria; kingdom Pseudomonadati; phylum Bacteroidota; class Flavobacteriia; order Flavobacteriales; family Owenweeksiaceae; genus Owenweeksia; species Owenweeksia hongkongensis. Next base: position 2,113,899 of record NC_016599.1, read on the forward strand.
AACTTCTTTTCTATCTCTAATTCCTCGGAGGAGAAATTAGCCGAATCAGCATCCATCATCCTATCCATGCAATCTGCAATTTTTACAAATATAGGGCGAAGAAGTACACTTAAAAATCTATCCCTCCATACCCTATTATTAAACTAAAAAAGGCCATCTCCAAGAGACAGCCTTTTTAATATTTTCTAAATCCGATCCTAATGACCTGACTCTACTTCACCTGGTTTAAGTGCAACGGTTTGTGGAACAAAATCCTCATCCATACCTGGCTTGCTATAATCGTAAGCCCAACGGTGTACTTCTGGAATTTCTCCTGGCCAGTTTCCGTGAACATGCTCCACTGGAGTAGTCCATTCCATAGTAGTAGATTTCCATGGGTTTTGAGTAGACTTCTTACCGCGAAGTGCAGAGTAAAAGAAGTTGAACAAGAACACCACCTGAGCAATACCACCAACAATTGCGAAGATTGAAATCAATACATTGATATCAGCCAAATCATCAAACATTGGGAAAGATGTATTGGTGTAGTATCTACGTGGAAGACCTGCAAGACCCAAGAAGTGCATTGGGAAGAATACTCCATAAGCACAGACGATGGTTACCCAGAAGTGGATATATCCAAGACCTTTGATCATTCTACGACCAAACATTTTTGGGAACCAGTGATACACACCAGCAAACATTCCGAAGATAGCTGATAGTCCCATTACAATGTGGAAGTGAGCTACCACGAAATAAGTATCGTGAACGTTAATATCCAAAGCTGAATCTCCAAGGATAAGACCTGTAAGACCACCAGTGATAAATGTAGATACAAGACCGATTGAAAACAACATTGCTGGAGTCAATCTAAGGTTACCCTTCCAAAGGGTGGTCATGTAGTTAAATGCTTTTACAGCCGAAGGTATCGCAATCAATAGCGTAGTAAAGGTAAACACCGATCCCAGGAATGGATTCATACCTGTGATAAACATGTGGTGACCCCATACGATAAACGATAGGAATGCAATTGCAAGAATTGAACCTACCATCGCGCGGTATCCAAAGATTGGCTTACGCGAGTTGGTAGAAATTACTTCGGAAGTAATACCCAATGCAGGTAAAAGAATAATGTATACCTCAGGGTGACCCAAGAACCAGAATAAGTGCTGAAACAAGATTGGGCTACCACCTTGATTAGTCAATAGCTCACCAGCTACCATTATATCAGAAAGGTAAAAGCTGGTACCGAAGCTACGGTCGAAAATCAATAGCAATGCCGCTGATAACAATACCGGGAAAGAAAGTACCCCAAGTATAGCCGTTACAAAGAATGCCCAAATGGTAAGTGGCAATCTAGTCATCGACATACCTTTAGTACGAAGGTTCAATACAGTTACGATATAGTTGATACCTCCCAAAAGTGAAGACACAATAAAGAGAGCCATACTTACCAACCAAAGCGTCATACCCATACCAGAACCTGGCATTGCTTGTGGCAAAGCACTAAGCGGTGGGTATACCGTCCAACCAGCAGATGCAGGACCATTCTCTACAAAAAGAGAAATAACCATCACAATACTAGAAGCAAAGAAGAACCAGTAAGATAGCATGTTCAGGAATCCTGAAGCCATATCTCGGGCACCAATTTGAAGCGGAATAAGTAAGTTGGAGAACGTACCACTAAGACCAGCTGTAAGTACAAAGAATACCATGATAGTACCGTGAATAGTAACTAATGCCAGGTAAATATTTGGATCCATAATACCGTCAGTACCCCATTTACCCAAAAGGGTTTCAAGGATTGGCCATTGCTTATCAGGCCATGCCAACTGAAGACGGAACAAAAGAGACATTGTAACTCCAATAACTCCCATCACCATACCGGTAATAAGAAACTGCTTGGAGATCATTTTATGGTCTAAGCTGAAAACGTACTTACTAATGAACGTTTCCTCGTGATGATGATCGTGCTCGTGTGAATCGTGTGCCATGTCGTTCTTCTCTCTAAATATTTTCTAAATACTATCTTAAACTTAAAGTGCGTCAGCAAATGTTTTTTGCTCACTCATCCATTGCTCATACTCTTCTTGAGTTTCTACTACAATTTTCATTTGCATGTTGTAGTGGGCAGATCCACAAATTTTATTACAAAGTAGGAAGTAATCATACTCGTAAGTATCCTCGCCTTTTTCAGCACGGATCTCATTGATACGAGCTACCTTGTCAATTACTTTTTGCTCTTTGCGAATATCCACAGTGGTTACACTAGGGGTAAATTGAAACTGAGTATTCGTTCCCGGTACACAGTTCATCTGTACACGGAAGTGAGGCAAGTAAGCCGAGTGAATCACATCCTGACTTCTAAATTTAAGTAGTACAGGTTTTCCAACTGGCAAGTGAAGTTCGCTGGTGATCACGTCATCTAAAGAATTTACGTCATTCACATCAACTCCTAAAGAGTTAACACCTTCGATCATGCGTACATTGGCATATCCAAGAGCATTATCATCACCGGCATAACGAGCTGTCCACTTAAACTGCTGAGCGTAAACTTCAATAACCATTGGCTCTTCAGTTTCGTTTGCAGGATTCATTACATCGCTCCAGGTAGTAAGACCATAAATGATAAGGCAAGCAAGAACTACGGCAGGAACAATAGTCCAGATAAACTCCAGCTTATTGTTATGCTCCATATATACCGCCTTACGGTTTTTGATACCTCTAAACTTCATGGTGAAACCAAAAAGAATAGGTTGAGTGATAAAAAATACTGCGATAATAACTGCCATGGAAATCCACATCAAGTTATCGATCTCCACTCCGTGCTCTGATGCTGAAACAGGCAAAAGAACCTTATCGTATCCAATCCACATCCAGGTAAAGCCACCCACCAATAGGATTCCGAAGATTCCCATAAGGATACCCTGAATGTTGTTGTCTTTTTCGTTTACATCATTGCTATCCTCCTTACCCTTAAGGTCTGAGGATAATTCAAATACTCTGACGATTTGTGCAAAGGCTACTAGCCCAAGAACTGCTATTACTATGATTAGAAAAGTCTCCATTTCCTTTCTTGCTCTTTATATTTTAAATATGATGATGCTCACTCTCCACATACATGGGGTGATTTTTAGGCATAAGTGGTGCTTTGGTAAGTGCGCTGAACACCACGTAGATGAACAGACCAGCAAAACCTAAGAAGGTTCCGAAGTTTACCAAACCAATGCTCCACTGACCACCTACACTACCCGGGTGAATAAGGATGTAAACATCCAACCAGTGACCGATAATCATGAATATACCAGCGGTAAGAAGGAAACCAAAGTTTCTCTTGCTATCGCGGCTCATCAAAATAAGTATCGGGAATAATAAGTTTAAGGCTACCATGGTGAAGAAGATACCTTTATAGTCGCCAAAACGAGCCATGTAGTAGGTTACCTCTTCAGGAATGTTTGAATACCAAATAAGCATGTACTGTGAAAACCATAGGTAAGTCCAGAAGATGGAGAAGGCAAACATAAATTTACCCATATCCTGGATGTGGCTTTTGTTTACTTCTGGTAAGTATCCTTTTGACTTAAGATAAATCACGATAAGCGTAAGTACAGTAAGTGCTGTAACGAACATACCAGCAAAAATATACCATCCAAATAGAGTACTAAACCAGTGAGTATCGATACTCATAATCCAGTCCCAAGCACTGGTAGAAGAAGTAACTGCAAAGAATACCAAGAATCCAGCAGATAGGTTTCTAGTCTTTTTCCAAATTGCTCCGGCTTCAGATGGATTGTTTTCCATCTTCATACTCATCTTACGGATAAGCATTGCTCCACCAACCCAGCCAATGAAGTAAATCAAAGTTCTGATGATGAAGAATGGTCCGTTTAGATATCCTTCTTTTCCTGCGATAATAGAATCGTAATTATCACTTGCAGGATCCATAACACCTTCAGCCATCCAGTGCCAAATGTGGTTGCCTCCCATGTGCATTACTCCAGCTCCAATAATGATTAACATAATCACCATAGGTATCCAAAGGAAAGAAGTCATAGCTTCCATCACACGAAGCAATACTACTGTCCAACCAGCTTGTGCAGCATACTGTACAGCCATGAAGAACAATGCTCCTAAAGCGATTGACAAAAAGAAAAAGTTATTGGTCAAAAGGTTTGCCCAGGGCTTGTTTTCAATTTGGTGATGAATGTGCTCAGCATCGTGATGCGTAGGGCTAGCATGAAAATGATTGTTTTCAGGAATAGCTCTTGAAGCTGTTTTGTGATAAGTATAATCATCGGTATCAGGCATTGCCTCACCGTGATGTCCTGCATCTGCGTGATGCGCTGGCGCTTCATGATGCTCTCCGTGAGCCGCTTCTCCATGTCCTTCAGTAGCACGCTCACCGTGTGCAGCTTGCTCAGTATGCTCTCCACCTTCGTGATGATCGCCACCCCCCATGAAAAAGCTCACTCCAACAGATATCACTCCGATAACCATTAGAATGATTGATATAGTCTTTAATTTTCCGGTAAATTCAAACATTGTTTCTTCTTATTAAGAATTTATCCCTTCTTATGATTCAGTAGTTTCAGTGGCAGCAACCTCCGTAGAAGCCGCTTCTTCTTTTGGAGCCTCTTCCTTAGCAGCAGGCTTTCCTTCTCCAGTAAGTTCAGCTCTAAGCTTCAATACGTGTTGAGTAATTTCCCAACGCTCGCTAGGAGTAACTTGTGAAGCATGGCTTCCCATCACACCTTTTCCGTAAGTGATTACGTGAAAGATGGTTCCTTCATTAATATCTCTATCCTTGTAGTTAGGTACTCCTAAGAAAACCTCATTCTTTACAAGAACACCCATACCGTCTCCTTTATCACCATGACATTGTGCACAGAAAATACCGTATAGTTTAGCTCCATCTGCAAGGGTAATAGAGTCCGTTGGAAAATCCGCTGGCATCTTAAGGTTAACCTTTGCTGAATCATAACCTGACTGGTCAGCAGCATATTTATCATAAGCCATAAAACCACGAGGAAGTGTTCCCTCTACCGGCTTACGTGCAGATATAGTATCGTTGTATGGTTGGTACATTTCTACCGCGGGCCCATCATACATGTCCGGCATGTACACCCACCCTCTGAATTGGCTATCATTATTACAAGAAGTAAGCACAAGGGCTCCTCCCATAATAACTGCTGCCATATTTAAGATTCTTCTTTTTAGCATCGGTAGTCTCCTATTTACTATTTTCACTAATCTCAATTGCTCCTGAGTCGCGCAAAAGTGTCATCAACTCTTCTTTATCACCTCTACCCAAATCAACTTCCATAAGGAACTTATCATCAGTGGTACGAGGGTCTGGGTTTTGAGCTTTTCTTCCTGGGTACAATCCATTCTTTGCGAAGTATGTCCACACCATAAGGTGAGCAGCAAAGAATACAGTAAGTTCAAACATAATTGGCACAAAAGCCGGCATGTTCTCACCCCAGGTAAAGCTAGGTTTACCACCAATATTCATTGGCCAATCTACTATTAGCATTCCATAAGTCATGGCAATAGCTGTAGTAAGACCAAGCACTCCATAAAGAAATGCAGCAATAGCAATACGTGTACGCTTAAGTCCCATTACTGGATCTAGCCCGTGAATAGGGAATGGAGAATATACTTCATCTACATTGAAGCCCTTATCTCTTACGTCTTTTATACCCTTCAATAGTACGTCATCATCATCGTACAGGGCACTAATGATTTGTTTACTCTTAGTGGTGGCCATCTTTCTCGTGTAGTTTTTTATAGTTCTCCCCAGATGATTTCAAAATAGTCTTCAATTCAGCCTGAGCAATTACAGGGAATGTACGTGCATAAAGCAAGAACAGTACAAAGAAGAAACCTATGGTTCCAACAAAAATTCCAATATCTACAAATGTGGGTGAGAACATACTCCAAGAAGATGGAAGGTAGTCTCTGTGCAAAGAGGTAACGATAATTACGAAACGCTCAAACCACATACCGATGTTTACAATAATTGAGATGAAGAATGAGAACATCAAACTTGTTCTTAGTTTCTTGAACCACATAAACTGTGGAGAGAATACGTTGCAGGTCATCATACTCCAGTACGCCCACCAGTAAGGTCCGGTAGCACGGTTTAGGAACGCATACTGCTCATATTCTACACCTGAGTACCATGCGATGAACAACTCTGTAATATATGCTACCCCCACTATAGATCCGGTAAGCATAATAATGATGTTCATCATTTCAATGTGTCCTACAGTAATATAGTCTTCCATCTTAAACACTTTTCTTACAATAATAAGAAGGGTGTTTACCATCGCAAATCCTGAGAAAATCGCACCCGCCACAAAGTATGGAGGGAAGATGGTGGTGTGCCATCCTGGAATTACAGAAGTTGCAAAGTCCATAGATACAATCGTGTGTACAGAAAGTACAAGTGGAGTTGCCAAACCGGCAAGTACCAAAGATACTTCTTCAAAACGCTGCCAGTGCTTTGCTTTACCACCCCAACCGAAGCTAAGGATTTTGTAAATGTGCTTTGTAACAGGACGTACTGCACGGTCACGAATCATGGCAAAATCAGGAATAAGACCCACATACCAGAATACTACGGATACCGAGAAGTAAGTTGAAATTGCGAAAACGTCCCAAAGAAGTGGTGAGTTAAAGTTTACCCAAAGTGAACCAAATTGGTTTGGAATTGGGAATACAAAGTAAGCCAACCAAATACGTCCCATGTGAATACCAGGAAACAATGCTGCCTGGATTACTGAGAAGATGGTCATCGCCTCAGCCGAACGGTTAATTGACATACGCCACTTCTGACGGAAAAGTAAAAGTACTGCCGAAATCAAAGTTCCCGCGTGACCGATACCCACCCACCAAACGAAGTTGGTAATATCCCAGGCCCAGCCCACGGTTTTGTTCAATCCCCAGGTACCGATACCTACACCAATGGTGTAAAGTATACAGCCTATACCCCAAAGGAAGGCGATTAATGCAAGACTAAACACAATCCACCACATACGTGGGGCCTTTGTTTCTACAGGGCGTGCTACATCTACCGTAATATCATGGTAGCTCTTGTCGCCATTAATTAGGGGTTCTCTTATGGGAGCTTCGTAATGCATGCGTCTACTTTATATTGTTTTAAGCTCTGTTTCTAACCTTAGTTTGATAAAATACTGATGGCTGTGTACCTACTTCTTCAAGTAAGTGATACATCCTTGGGTCTTGCTTCAACTTGAATACTTGACTGCTCTTATCATTCACATCACCGAATGAAATTGCATTGGTATCACAAGCCTCCTGGCAAGCTACCTGCACATCGCCATCCTTTACAGGGCGACCTGCTTTCTTAGCTTCTAGCTTACCAAGCTGAATACGCTGAACGCACAATGAACATTTCTCCATTACACCTCGAGCACGTACTGTTACATCAGGGTTCAATACCATACGACCTAGGTCGTCATTCATTGAATAGTTCACGTTGAATTTCTCCTGGCTTCCATTGTTATACTGGAACCAGTTGAATCTACGAACCTTATAAGGACAGTTGTTTGCACAGTAACGAGTACCAATACAACGGTTGTAAGTCATGTGGTTCAAACCTTCAGAACTGTGAGTGGTAGCAGCTACCGGACATACAGTTTCGCAAGGTGCGTGGTTACAGTGCTGACACATTACAGGCTGGAAGTATACATCAGGACTTTCTGATGGATGCTCCATTGCTGCAAACTTATCGATAGCACTTACGCCTTCTTCGTCAGCAACTTCTTCAGTCATATCACTGCTGTAGTAGCGGTCAATACGCAACCAGTGCATATCACGAGATTTACGCATCTCTTCCTTACCTACCACAGGTACGTTATTTTCAGAATGACAAGCGATAACGCATGCACCACAACCGTTACACAGGTTCATGTCGATAGACATGTTCCACATGTGACCAGTTTCGTGGTCAAAGTCATCCCAAAGATTTGTTTCGTCAGATGAAAGTGGCCCTTTGAAAGTTTGGAAAATGGTCTTCTCATTCCACTGCTCCGGGTTTCCGTTAAGGAAAGTATCAAGATTGGTTTCATTTACAATCTTACGTCCCATCATGGTGTGCGCAAGCTGAATACAAGCAAACTCATGCTCGCCTTCTGCTTTGCTCACCTCTACACCTGCAGCGTGAGACCCATTAGCCATCAATGCAAAAGCATTGTGACCAACACCGTCAGCAGCTTTTCCAGCTCCCGATCTTCCGTATCCTACCGCAAAACCAAGAGTTCCTTGAGCTTGTCCTGGTTGAATAAACACAGGTACATTTTCAATGGTGGTTCCGTTTACAGTAATGTTTACTTTATTACCATTCAAGGCACCGTTGGACACATGCCAGTTGTTTACTTCCAGTGCAATTGCATCAGAAGCTGACATAGTCACAAAGTTATCCCAGCTTACACGGGTTACAGGATCCGGGAATTCCAATAGCCAAGGGTTGTTGGCGATGGTTCCGATACCCATACCAGTCATCTGGTAAAATTCCATTTCCATACCGCTATCGGCTCCTTTGTTCAATCTACCCGCAATAGATGAAATGTTCACAGAACCAGCATCAGTTGTTTCAGTAGTTTCTTCATCAGAAGAACCGAAAAGATTAGCGATAAAACCTTTTGACTCTCCTTCAGCTCCTTCGTTCACTACTTTAGAAGTAGAAACCAACGCACCATCATGAAGAGCTTTACTCCAATCAGAACCTGCAAGAATTCCAGTATTCCAATTAGAAGTCAAATAGTCATAATAAGAAGAAGAATTGCCACTCCACTTAAGTAGACAGTCTTCCATTTGTCTTGTTTTAAACAATGGACGGATGGTAGGCTGCATAATGCTGTACATTCCGTCAGCAGGCATTGCATCACCCCAACTTTCTAAGTTGTTATGCTTAGCTGCAACGATGTTACAAAGCTTAGCAGTTTCGTCCATTTTTTCAGAGATGTACACCTTAGTCGCTACTTTCTCCATTCCGCTGGCAAGCTTAGCATTACCGCTAAGTACGTACGCCACATTTAGGTTATCGATGATTACCGTACCTACATTACCGCTATTCATATCAGCGATAAGTTGGTTCATTGCTTTATCATCTCCTTTGCGGAAATAAGTTCTCTTAGAGTAATCTACAGTGTTGCCACCATTACCTAAAAGATTATTGATAGCGATAGTCATTGCCTCGATATCAGCATCATTTGTACCTGATACTACAAGACCATTTCTACCAGCCGCTTTCAATTCTTTAGCAGCAGCTTTAATCTCTGCGCTAAGTGAGGTTTTACCACCACTTACTGAACCACCCAACTCTGCATAAAGAGCAGTAAGAGCAGCACCAATTTGTGAAGGCTTAATTTTATATCTCTTATCGGCACTACTACCGGTAAGCGTCATGTTTGTTTCAAACTGAATGTGGCGAGACATATTCTTGCCCGGTTTTCTGCGAGAAGCATAATCTGCCGATACACCTTGACCAATCCAATCTCCAAGGAAGTCAGCACCAAAACCTACAATCACATCCGCCTTAGCGAAATTATACATAGGCAAAGCTCTCTTTCCTGTAGCTGCGGCTAAAGCATCAAGCTTCCCAGAGTATGAAAAACCATCATACTGCACATGCTTAAAGTTGCCTTGCTTAGCGCCAAATTCGTTGATCAATTTTTGAGCAGTAGGGCTCAATACTGTAGAAGTAAGCATCACCACCTGCTTTCCTGAAGCATTAGCAGCATCAACACCTTTCTTTACAGCACCATCAACATCGCCCCAGTTAGCTTCCTGACCATCGATCATTGGAGCTTGCACACGAGTTGCATCATACAAGTTTAGCACAGAAGCGTGCACACGAGCATTAGCACCACCATTAATAGGAGCAAGTTTGTTGTTTTCAATTTTGATAGGACGACCTTCTCTGGTTTTCACCAATACAGAAGCGTAGTCATGTCCATCATAATAAGATGTAGCGTAGTAATTAGCTTCTCCGGGAATAATTTCCTCAGGAGCTACTACGTAAGGAATGGACTCACTAATTGGAGATTCGCAAGCAGCCAAAGTAGCGGCAGCTGTAGAAAATCCAACATACTTAAGGAAATCACGTCTTGAAGTAGAAGATTCTCCTAACTTTTCCTCGTTACCGAGAAATTCGTCAGCAGCAAGTTCAGCCGGAAATTCGTTGTTGCGAGCATTGTTCACAACTTCAGAATCCACCAACTCCTCTATTCCTTTCCAGTATTTCTTGTTTTCAGCCATTATAGTAGGGGAAAGATTTTTCTTTATTAATAGTGACATTTACCACACTCCAAACCTCCGATCATCTCTACGGTGATGTTAGCATCTTTACCGTACTTCTCTTTCAGCTTCTCATGCATCTCAGTGTAGTAATCGTTAGACTCTACCTTCACTTTAGTTTCGCGGTGACAATTCACACACCACCCCATCGTAAGTGGAGAGTACTGGTACACTTCTTCCATTTCCTCAACAGGACCGTGGCAAGTTTGGCAATCCAAACCACCAGCAGTTACGTGCTGAGAGTGATTAAAGTAAGACAGGTCTGGAAGATCATGAATACGCACCCATTTGATTGGCTTTTGCTCATACCCTTCGATATAAGACCCAGCTTCAGGATCAAAACCTACAGCTGCGTATATTTTACTAATTTCTTCAGTTCCGGTAGTCGGTCCTTCTTGAATATTCATGTGACAGTTCATACACACGTTAGCCGAAGGAATATTAGACTCCATACTCTTACGAGCACCGTAGTGACAATAATTACAATCAATTTGATTATCTCCAGCGTGAAGCTTGTGTGAAAACGCAATCGGCTGCTCAGGCTGATAATCCTGAGTAACGCCCACTTTATTAAGCGCTAAGAACAATTGCTGAAGGAAGATTACCGCAATTACTATGGTAATCAAAGTCATGATTCTTGGATTCTTTAGAGCGGTGCGAGTAATAATATTCGCATCCTCCATCAGATTTGTAGCAGGCTGACCTTTTACTTGCTTCAATGTGTTTTTCACACGAACCAAAAGCACGATAAGCAGCAACAAAACTGCCCCAAGGCCAATTAAGAAAACGGTGTTGTCCTCTTCCACTACTACAGCCTCAGCCCCAGTGGCCGGACCAGCAACAGGAGCAGCTGGCACTTCTGCAGTATACGCAAGAATGTTATCAATATCCTCATCAGAAAGATTAGGAAAAGCGGTCATCACAGAACCGTTGTACTCCTCAAAGATGGCAATTGCATCCGCATCGCCACTAGCTCTTAGAGCAGCATTGTCCTTAATCCACGCATGAAGCCATTCAGCGTCTCTTTTTTCGGTGATTCCAGCAAGTGCCGGCCCAATCAATTTCTTGTCCAACTTGTGGCAAGCGGCACAATTCGCATTAAATAGAGACTTACCAGCTTTAGCATCCTGAGCGGTTGCAAAAGTGGCAGTTAGCACTAAAATTAATGATAGAAATATGTGCGAAATTCGGTCAGTAAAACGTTTTCTCATTATCTGTTGCCTAAATATAGCCTGTCGTTCTAAGGGCGCAAATTTAGTATATAAAGCCGTTTTTAATATACCCCGTTGTAAAGGTTTTAAATTTATAATGGTTCTAAATAAAATTAACACCCCTCCTAGCCCTTGAATAAAAGCTATAGCTTTGCTTTTTAATTAGATAAATCATGTTGGTAAAAACAATCGCGACACTCTCTTTGATATCATTTTGCACCTTATCCTATTCTCAAGCTCAGGATTCTTCCAAAGGCCATCTTCAGGTTGTTCCTGAAAAAGGGATTTCTGAACTACAAAGTAAATACTTGGAGCAAAATAAAAAGGACGGTTCAATCTCAGGGTTTCGAGTTCAGATATATAATGGAAACAAAGCTGAGACCTTAAAAAAGCGATCAGAATTCATTTCTGCGTTTCCTAAGGTAGCCATATACACCTTATATGAAGCTCCAGAATACAAAATTCAAGCAGGAGACTTTCGTACCCGTTTAGAAGCAGAGAAGTTTCTTAGTGAAGTACAGGAAAGCCTTGGAAGTGGATTGGTGGTAAAAACTAACATAAAACCACCCTTAATTTCTGAGAGGTAGTGTAGTATAATAAAAAGGCGCCCCGCAACATTGCGGGGCGCCTCATTTTTAAAAGTTGTCACGTCCTGAAATAGCGTTACACAAATTTGTAACCTTATGAAAGACAATGGCTACGTAAAGCGTACACAAAAAGATTACAGCTTAAACTTCAAGCTGCAAGTTGTCCAAGAAATAGAACGGGGCGAGTTAAGTCAGCATGGAGCAGTCCGAAAATATGGCATTCAGGCTCGCAGTACTGTGCTGAGTTGGTTAAGAAAGTATGGTAACTTTGATTGGGAAAATCAAACTCCAATACAAATGCCCAAAACTCCAGAACAAAAACTGATGGAACTAGAGCAAAAAGTTCGGCTATTAGAAAAGCAGAAAAAGCAGCTGGAACATCAAATAGAACGAGCCGACAAAAAGGCGATCATCTTTGATATGATGATAGATATAGCCGAGAAAGAGTACAATATTCCAATCAGAAAAAACTCCTTACCCGAACAGTCAACCAATACAAAGAACACTACCAAGAAAGCCTAACGGCTACCTGTAGATTGTTCGGGTATAGCCGTCAAGTTTATTATCGCGCCATTAAAGCCGAAGAAGCCAAAAAGCAACGTGCGCAAAAAGTAGTATCACTCGTGCAGGAAAAGCGCATGTCCATGCCTCGGCTAGGCACACGTAAACTTTACCACTTGCTACAGCCAGAGCTGCAAGCACTGGGCGTGGGTCGCGATAAATTGTTCCACATTCTAAAAGCAAATCACATGTTAATACAACCCAAGAAATCATACCATATTACCACCAACTCACACCATAGGTTCCGCAAACACAAAAACGTGATTGCAGACTTACCCATTACCCGGCCAGAGCAGCTTTGGGTGGCCGATATAACTTATGTGGGTACCCGAGAAAACCCCATGTACCTGGCTCTAGTTACCGATGCCTACTCAAAAAAGATAGTAGGCTACAATGTATCAAACAGTTTGAGTGTGGATGGTGCGCTATCTGCCTTAAAGCAAGCTATCAAAAATCGAAAATACCCTAGCCAACCTCTGATCCATCACTCAGACAGAGGCCTACAATATTGTAGCACCGATTACCAAAAACAACTGGCTAAAGCCAAAATAACCTGTAGCATGACAGAGTCTTATGACCCATATGCCAACGCCATAGCGGAACGTATAAACGGTATTTTAAAGCAAGAATTTATTGAAGTAGTAAAGGCCGATAAACTAGACATCATGAAGCCTTTGGTGGAAGACAGTGTAAGCATTTATAATAAACAAAGGCCACACCTCTCCTGCCAAATGAACACTCCAGAACAAATGCATAAACAAGATCAGGTCAAAATAAAATCCTATAAAAAACAAAACCTTGGTGAAGCTAGCTTCACCAAGGTTTAATTACTATGTTTAATCTATATAAAAACCTGTATCGGTTATTTAGGACGGGACAAGTTACTCTAAATTATTTCTTAAGAATTCTCTGAACATCTCTATACTCACCTGCTTCTACCTTCAACAGATAAACTCCAGTTGCATAATCAGATAAATCCAACTCCATAATAGAAACTTCACCAAGAGCAATATCCCTTGTATAAAGTACTTTCCCATTCATATCCGTCAGTATAAGCTCACCCTGTGCGTGCATTTCTATTGCAGGCATTGCCACCATCACACTTGATGCTGTTGGGTTTGGATAAATCTGAACTGGGAAGTGGTCGTCTTCAGCAACAGGCTGTGATTGACGAGATGTATTCTCTCCACTCTTGGCCAAAACAGTAGAACCTCCTTTTGTCACATCCATGCGGAATGAGAATCCTCCTTTGTCAGCAGGCTTTCTGTTTCGCAGTGCTATGGTAAGAACATTTGTTCCTGTGATCAGAACACCATCTAAATCTTCAGCGGAAACTCCATCAAACATATCTCCGCCCATGTGACCATTTATAGAAGCTCCTCCAGGAGTGAACAAAACATCATGATAAGCACCTGTAAAATGTGTAGTTCCAACAATGTCATCCTCTATTGCCATTAGATAACCATTAATGTAGAGTTCAACATTATCATCAAAGTACATTCTAAAACGAGCATCTACATCCACATGATCTGTCAATATAAATTCCTTACGGTAGAATGTGGTATAACTAGGTGCTTTGATAACATACGAACCCGGAACACTCAAAATAGAGAACCATGGATAAGGCTGACCAATTTCCACAGGTAGTGTAAATGTAGAATCATGAGGTAGTGATGGCACACCTTCCCAAGGATACCCTCCTGCAGGTCCTATTTCAGTACTCTTCATCCAGCTACTGTCAGAAACACAGCTATCAACAGGAGTTCCAGCAACTGGAGGAATTGAGGGACAATCGGCCCAAACATCTAACATCATCGAGAACCCTCCTTTATTAGAAGCACCTCTTAGGTTCCTTAAGGCAACTATAACTTCATTCACACCTACTACAAAGATGGTGTCCAAAGACACTCCAACGGCATAATCAAACATTTGATTTCCTGCATAACCATTTGTAACACCACCCGAATGATATCTCACATCATGTGGAACACCAGACCAATTAGATGCCTCAACATTTTCTTCACGAACTAGGAGGTGTCCATTAACATATACCTCTGCACCATCATCCATATACATTCTAATTCTTGCATTAAGATCAACTGTACTAGTTAGAGTAATATTCTTCCTATAAAAGCTTACATTATTGTCTGCTTTGATAGCTTCTGTACTATCTAAAACTGGTATTCCTCCCCAGGGGTATGGTTGACCAACCATTGCCATTAGGGTATATGTGCTATCATGTGGAAGGCTTGTAGCTCCAAACCAATCACCACCCCAATCACTTGGTCCCTTTTCTGTACTCAACTCCCAAGTACTATCGGATGGACAATGTATTTCTACAGCAACACACCCAGTATCTGGAGGGATAATGCTATCAGATTTAACTGTAATCACATACGCCTGTAAAGCAGTTCCATTGTCGTGGTGAAAAACATCATCCGCTTCAAGTAAAATTGCATGTAAGCCCAAATCTGCCGCGGTTGGAGTTCCACATAGCGAACCTCGACCATTTCCACTATCAATAAAAGTCATCCATCCAGGTAGCCCAAAACCAAATAAGACTAAACTATCACCATAGGCGGTATCCTTATCAGATACTTCTATCGCATAACAATAGGTACTATCCACATATAAACATGTGTCTGGCATTGATAAAAACTTAGGTGTGGTATTTACCAAGATTGGTACTTCATGTTCTGTTACCTCCCCTAAACCATCTTTCGCGGTAAAGAAAACGTGTTTCATCCCCCAATCTGCCGAATCCACAACCCAATGGAAATGCCCAGTTGTAGGATTGGCCCATGGTGTAGGTAATGGCATAAAAGAAGCTCCAGGATAAAGCGGAATCTTAGCTCCTCCCATTGACTTTCCTTCTACCTTAAATACTTGAACTGAATCTGCAGGATCTGGATCATAGGCCTCAACATCAAAATCTATTGTATCGCCACAAGATACCGTAATATGTGTCCCTTTTGGTGGAGTTGGGGGTACGGCAAAAATTGGTTTAAGACTCACAACAATACAAACCGATGTACTTGTCGATACACCAGAGGTATCTTCCGCTGTGAAGCTAATTACAGTCGTTCCAATATCTGCTGTACTTGGATACCAAGTAAACACAACACTATCTGGATTTCCACCTGGAGTTGGCAATGCAGGTGCAAGGACTGCCCCTGCTGGCAAACCCACGGCACTAATAAAAACAGAATCACCCGCATCAGGATCAAAAGCCTTAACGGTAAACTTAACTGTATCACCCGGTTTTACTTCAAAACAAGAGGCTGGAGATGGCGTGATCGCATAGTCGAAAATAGGTGCTGCCGAAGAATCGACAATCTCAATTAGAAAATCAGCCATTGTACTTGCACCGGCTGTATCCGTTATATACACAAATGCATTATACAAATCCCCTGTGGCTTTACCTACCGTGCTGAAACTCGCCATCCCACCAGATGTAATGGAAAACCCAACCGGATTTGACACAAAGGCCACTCCTGAAGCTTCGGCAGTTGTTCCCAACCTATAAGAAACAGGGTCCACATTTGGATCAGTAGCGGCTACCATAAAGGAATTTACCGCCACTCCCTTAGGTAATTTAACTATTGGTATTTGTGTACTTACCGGTGAATCATTGCCTTTTTTGCAAGGCGTAACAATAGACTCACTTCGAAAATCGTCATCAGAATTATTTATCAATGAGCTTATCCTGCAACACCCCCCATAAGCTAGCATATAGTGAGCAGTATCTGAAGGAAGGGTTAATGTATCCTTCCATTCTCCAAAAAACCAATCATCGACAGGGTTAATGGAAGTTACTTTTAAATCAATTGAAAGAAAACCTACTCCACCTGGACCTCCATACATTGGTGTTGTAGTAAGTGATGTTGTAAGAACAGTACCGCCAAGAACGGGCGTTGTCCCCCAAGGGAAACTGGTTCTCCAGGCCTGCTTAACAGTAACCTCAATATCACATGTACCAGGAGCAGCTCCCGGCACTCTTTTCCAGCTAATAGTACCATAGCGGTAATGAGTAGCTGATGCGCTCCCCGCGAACAGGAAAAAGATCATTAAAATTAGGGATGCTGTTCTCCACAGCTTCCATCGAGGGGCCAGACCGACCCCACTTGGGTAATGTGTTTTCATAAGTTAAGGTTTAAAATTAGGACTTTGAATTTAGCGAAAATTAGGGTTATTCACTAATTAAATAAGCTCTTATTCAGCACTATAACCACATCAACTATTAAAATACAACTACCACTTATTAGTTAGCATTTGACCCCAAATGAAAAAAGCCCCCATAAATGGAGGCTTTCTAAAAACTAATTATATAAAAAGATTACAATGTCTTCTTCACTTCTACTTCTTCAAATCCTTCGATGTTGTCGCCAACTTTGATATCGTTGAAGTTTTGAACGTTTAGACCACATTCATAACCTTTACTTACTTCTTTAACATCATCCTTGTAACGCTTAAGCGAACCAAGAACTCCTGTATAAACAACCACACCATCTCTAATTACACGAACCTTGGTATTCCTCGTCACAGTACCATCTAGTACGTAACATCCGGCAATAGTTCCAACTTTAGAAATCTTGAAGGTTTCACGGATTTCGATGTTACAAACCACCTTCTCCTTAACTTCTGGAGAAAGCATTCCTTCCATTGCATCTCGGATTTCATTAATCGCATCATAGATGATAGAGTACAAACGAACATCCACTTGCTCCTTCTCAGCCAACTTACGTGCACTTGCAGAAGGACGTACCTGGAATCCAACAATAATTGCATCAGAAGCTGTGGCCAGTAGAATATCAGATTCTGAAATCTGACCAACGGCTTTATGTATAATGTTTACCTGAATTTCATCAGTACTCAATTTCTGTAAAGAGTCCGACAATGCTTCAATAGAACCATCAACATCACCTTTCACAATCACATTCAGTTCCTGGAAGTCACCGATAGCCAAACGTCTACCAATTTCCTCAAGGGTAAGGTTTTTCTGAGATCTAGCACTTTGTTCACGCTGCAACTGTGTACGCTTGCTGGCAATAGACTTTGCTTCACGCTCATCATCCATTACCACGAACTTGTCACCTGCTTGGGGTGCACCATCAAGACCTAAAACACTCACAGGTCTGGCAGGACCAGCTTCTTCCACACGGTGTCCGCGCTCATCGAGCATAGCTTTTACCTTACCACTGTATTGACCAGCGAGAATATAATCTCCAATTTTAAGTGTCCCGTTTTGAACTAAGATTGTAGATAAGTAACCTCTTCCTTTATCAAGAGAAGCCTCTACAACACTACCTGCCGCATTACGATCCGGGTTAGCCTTAAGATCTAACAACTCCGACTCAAGCAATACTTTTTCAAGAAGCTCATTTACTCCTTGTCCGCTTTTTGCAGAAATATCCTGAGACTGTATTTTACCTCCCCAATCTTCAACCAAAAGATTCATTTGGGCAAGTGTTTCTTTTACTTTTTCGGGGTTTGCACCTGGGCGATCAATCTTGTTGATTGCAAATACAATAGGAACACCAGCCGCCTGAGCATGGCTAATAGCTTCCTTAGTTTGAGGCATCACATCATCATCAGCGGCAATCACAATAATTGCAATATCAGTAACCTGAGCACCACGAGCACGCATCGCGGTAAACGCTTCGTGACCCGGAGTATCCAGGAACGTCATCATTCCTCCTTGCTCCAGCTCTACAGAATATGCACCGATATGTTGGGTAATACCACCGGACTCACCAGCAATAACATTTGCCTTACGAACGTAATCAAGTAAAGATGTTTTACCATGATCAACGTGTCCCATTACTGTAACAATTGGCGCACGAGGAGAAAGATCTTCTTCCTGATCAACTTCTTCTTCAATAGCCTCAGTCACATCAGCACTTACAAACTCAACTCCGTAACCAAACTCCTCAGCTACAATTTGTAGAGTTTCCCCGTCCAAACGTTGATTCATCGTTACCATCATACCTAGAGACATACATGCTGAGATAATTTCGTTTACCGAAACATCCATCATGTTTGCAAGCTCACTTACAGTAACAAATTCCGTTACCTGAATTGTCTTGCTATCCTCTTCGCGTTGCAGTTCATCAAGAGCATCTTGCTCTTTTCTTTCCTGACGCTTTTCACGTCTCATCTTAGCCGACTTAGATTTCTTACCACCACCGGTAAGTTTCTCTAAGGTCTCCTTAATTTGCTTTTGTACTTCTTCTTCCGTCAGCTCGCGCTTAGGTTCGTTTCTACGACCTCCACCTGGGCCGCGGTTTCCTCCTTTCTTAAACTGACCTGGTCTATTTTGACCACCAGCTCCAGGACCACCTGCTCCAGAACCCGGATTAGTACGAATACGTTTACGTTTAGGCTTAGCCTTATTATCACCTTTCTTATCAGTGCTACTTGCTACCTTTTTCTTTGGTTTTGCAAATTTTGAAAGATCAACTTTCTCACCAGTAAACTTGGGACCACTAAGCTTAGTATATTGTGTTTTATGAGCGTCTACAGTTCTCTCGTTACCCTCATCATCGGTAACTTTTCCTGCAGGAGTTGAGGCATCAGCTTTTGCCTCCTCAGAAACTTTAGTTTCCTCAGCGGCTTTAGGCTTTTCTTCTTCAGTTTTAGCTTTAGGCTCTTCTTTTACCTCTGCCTTTTCAGTTCTAGCTTCCTCTACTTTGGGTTTATCCTCGGTTTTAGGTGCCTCCACTTTTTCTTCTGCTGCTTTTTCTTCGACAGCCTTAGGCGCTTCTTTCTTTTCAGGTTTTGGCTCTTCTACCTTTTCTTCGGCAGCTTTTACCTCTTCCTTCTTTTCATCCGCTTTGGCAGGCTTTGGCGATTCCTGCTTAGGCTCTTCTTTTTGCTCTTTTGGAGCTTCAACCTCTTTGGGAGTTTCAGCCACAGTTTCCTTTTCAGAAACTTCCTTTACCTCCTCAGCTTTTACCGGCTCTGGCTTAGCTTCGGGCTTTTCAGCTTCAGGTGCAGGCGCTACCTCTTCAGCGGTCTTAGTTGGTTTGTCAAGATCAATCTTGCCCACCATTTTAGGACCACTCAATGAAGAGCGCGCTTTGATAACCTCACTAGCTGGCTTGGATACTTCATCCTTACCCTCCAATTCAGCCTTAAGCTTCTCTTTCTCCTCTTTCTTCTGCTGGCTTACCTTCTCAGATTGTTCCTTTTTAGCCATATCCGGAGCGAACTTATCCAATGCCAATTGGATAAACTCACCATCTATCCTTGACGTTGGACGCAGCTTCTCTTCTACTCCATTGCTCTGAAGGAATTCAATAAGGGTTGCCACACCCGTATTACACTCTTTCGCCAGTTGACTAAGTCTCAAAGACTTTTCTGCCATGTATTCTAATCTAATTTATTCTTCAAATTCTGACCTCAATATGCTACGTACTTCCTCTATAGTTTCCTGCTCAAGGTCAGTGCGGGATACTAATTCCTCTACGGTTAGGTCTAATACGCTCTTAGCTGTATCACAGCCCTTTGCTTTCAATTCTTCAATGATCCAAGCTTCTATTTCATCAGAAAACTCAGTCAACTCTACATCTTCGTCTTCATCAACATCGCGGTACACATCAATTTCATAACCAGTAAGTCTACCAGCTAATTTGATATTCAAACCACGCTTTCCTATTGCCAAAGAAACCTGATCCGGCTTTAAGAAAACCTCTACTTTACCATTCTCCTCATCAATATTGAGGGTAGTGATTTTTGCAGGGCTCAAAGCACGTTGTATATATAAGGATGTGTTACTAGTGTAATTAATCACATCAATATTTTCATTTCCAAGTTCACGAACGATTCCATGAATTCGGCTTCCTTTCATACCAACACAAGCTCCTACCGGATCAATACGATCATCATAAGACTCAACGGCTACTTTAGCTTTATCACCTGGTTCTCTCACCACGTTTTTCACTATAATAAGCCCGTCAAATACTTCAGGGATTTCTTGTTCAAAGAGTTTTTCCAGGAACTTTTCGCTTGTACGCGAAAGGATAACCACTGGCTTATTTCCTCTCAGATCAACAGTTTTTACCACAGCGCGCACAGTATCACCTTTACGGTAAAAGTCACTTGGGATTTGCTGATCCTTTGGAAGTACTAGTTCGTTTTGGTCATCATCATAAATAATAACTGCACGAGGACGCACATGATGTACTTCTCCGGTCATTATCTCTCCTTCAAGATCCTTGTACTTCTTGTATATAATACTATTGTCATGCTCCTGCACCTTCTGTACAAGATTTTGACGGAAAGCCAAAATAAATCTTCTTCCCTGATCAATAAGCTTCAATTCCTCAGACACTTCTTCACCCACTTCATAGTCGGGTTCAATTTTCAATGCCTCTGTAAGCTCGATTTCAAGGTTGTCATCTTCCACAAAACCATCAGCTACGATGGTTCTATTTCTCCAAATTTCAAGGTCACCTTTATCGGGATTTACAATAATGTCAAAATTCTCGTCATCACCGTATTTCTTCTTCAATTGATTACGCAAAGCGTCTTCAATAATCGCCATCAGGGTTACCCTGTCTATATTTTTCTCTTCCTTAAAATCAGAAAAACTCTCTATTATAGCCTGATTTTCCATTTTACTGTTGATTAAAATCTAATTTCTAATCGTGTTTCTTTAATTCTCTCTAACTCAATTTTCTCTTCACGAACTACGGTTCGTTTCCCTTTACCCACCTCCTTTGGCACACGCTCTTTCCAAGTCAACGTGAGTGAATCACCATCGTAAGCAGCTAAATCTCCTTCATGCACTGTCCCGTCTTGAAGTGTTACTTTTACCAATCGCCCCACATTCATTGCATATTGTTCTTCTACAACAAATGGATGACCAATACCTGGCGAAGACACTTCTAAGGCAAAATCAGCCTCTTCTCTATCCAAATTATGCTCAATACCTCGGCTAATAGCTGTCAACTTTTCAAGTGTAATACCTTCAGGGTGATCAGCTAAAACCTTTATTCTGCTGTCAGAACCAATAGAAAACTCCACCAAAAAAGCGCCTTGCTCTTTGATAGCCGCATCTGTCAATTCCTTTACTTTTTCCGTATCAATCATGTAGTGCTAATAAAAGAGGGGACTTTCGGTCCCCTCTCTTTGAGGGCGCAAATATAAACATTATTATTAAGCTAGCCATCCTTTTGATATTCCAACATTTTTAATACCAGATTTTTAACACCAACGGTAGCCTTTTCTCTAATATGATGAACATTTCTCAACCCACTAGTATTCAATTCACCTGGGTCAATCAAAATCACTGGAACATCGCTAGAAGCCTCATGCAAAAGACCCGCTGCAGGATACACTGAAAGCGAAGTACCCACCACCAACAAAAGATCAGCACTTCGAACAATAGATGCTGCCGCTTCAATCATAGGCACCATTTCCCCAAACCAAACAACATGCGGTCTCAAAACACCTCCTTTCTCACATCTTTCTTCCATCGTTACCTCCCATCCATCTACATCATAAACCAAACTTTCATCTAACGTACTTCTCGACTTTCTTAGCTCGCCATGAAGGTGAACTACATTTGAAGAACCGCCACGCTCATGCAAATCATCCACATTTTGAGTAACCACCACTACTTCAAATACCTCTTCCAACTTTGCTAAATACTTATGTGCATCGTTTGGAAAAACCTCCAACAACTGTTTTCTTCTGGCATTATAAAAGCGCTGCACCACTTCCGGATCTCTGTTCCAAGCCTCAGGAGTAGCCACCTCATACACGTCATGTTCTTCCCAAAGTCCATTGTTCTCTCTAAAAGTAGCCAAGCCACTTTCTTTACTTACACCAGCACCCGAAAGCACCACTATGCGACATCCTGGCCGTAAATTTCTCATATAGGGAAATACTGAATTTATTTAGAAATATTAATTTTTCAACCTAAAATTACGTTACTTATCTAATTATGCATAGTTTAAATTACTATATATAATATATTCGCAATCCGTTTTGCTCTTTTGGTTTATAAATTGCGGAATGTATCAAAATACTGTTCTCACCAACGATGACTGATAAAGTGAAAATACTAATTGTAGATGACGAGCCTCTAATAAGAGATGCTCTGGCCTTTAAGCTTACCAAAGAAGGCTATATGGTAGATACTGCCGAAGACGGAGAAAAAGCTATTGAAAAAATTGACGAAATTCAATATGACATCATCATATCTGATGTAATGATGCCTTTCATCAGTGGATTTGAACTTCTTAAGATCCTTAAAGAAAGAGGATCACATGCTCCTGTTCTACTTCTTACTTCACTCAATTCAGAAAACGCTGTATTAAAAGCTTTTGAACTAGGTGCAGATGATTATATGACCAAGCCTTTTAGCCCTAAAGAGCTTTCTACAAGAATTAAAAAATTGCTTAAAAAGAATGAACCCGAATAGAATAAGCGGGTTCATTCTTTTTTCTTAGAAATATACCAGCCAGGCCTTGGGGTATTGCTGGCTTATTTCATCAAATCCATTTTGCGCCTCAGGCAAAGAACTATAACTGTTATATACCACCCTATAGGTGTCCAAGTACTCCACATATATTGTGTTTGCCTCGCCCCCCAAGGAAGTTGCAATTCTTTCAGCATGCTCTTTATTAGGCAAACTTGCAACTACTAGTCGCCATTCTTTAACCGTGCTTTCATCTACCAACTTTGGCTCCACCTCCATTGATACAGTATCCACCATCACTGTATCTGCAGGAATCACCTCATCTACAACTGCTGAGTCCACAGGTAATTCAATAGAGTCTTTCGACTCCTTCTCATTTCCAAAAATGTCAAATGGCAATTCATCCCCAGTAAAAACTGCTACAGCAGCCAGCAACAAAAGAACTACAATATAGGGCCAAGCCTTTTTCAATCCTTTACTCATAAATTATCTTCTTTCTAATGACTCTATTTTAAGATGATACTTTTTAACAAAGCCAAAGGTGGTCTGCATATTTACACAATTTCCTGAACTTCCCACGTTTCAGATCGATGAACTGCGTAAAATCAAAACGCATCTTAAAATGTCTTCCTCAAAAGTTTATAAAGACAAGCTACTCTTTAGCATTTCTTTAGGTTTGCTTTTAACGAAGCATTAACCTGTTACGCCTTCAAAATTTTCTATTTTAGCCCGCAATTTATAATCTGTGAGCAATTTACCTGATAAATTTACACGAAGAAGACTTCGATCTTCATACATCTCAGTAGTAGTAAGCATTTCGCTTGTACTCTTTGTGCTTGGACTGTTTGGCCTTTTGGTGATTAATGCAAGAGTAATCGCCAACGAGGTGAAGGAAAACTTTGCCATCACAGTCCTTATCAACAATGATGCTCCTGAAGTAGAGGTAAGACAATTTCAAAAAAGTCTGGAGCTCACTCCCTATGTAAAGACAACCGAGTTTATCTCCAAAGAAGAAGCAGCGGCCGAGTTAAAAGAGGAACTCGATGAGGATTTTATGGATTTTTTAGGATACAATCCTTTATTGAATAGCATTGAAGTTCGCCTCAAAGCGGATTATGTAAACGAAGAGCAACTTACTTTTTTGGAAAAAGAATATAGCAAGAAGAGTTTTGTGAATGAAGTAGTGTATGACAAACCACTCATTCAAATGATGAACGAAAACATTGAGCGTATTGGCCTATTTCTTATCGCAGGCTCCATCCTGCTATCTTTAATCGCAATTGCACTCATCAATAGTTCTATTCGTTTAAGCATATATTCAAGAAGGTTCTTAATAAAAACCATGCAGCTTGTTGGTGCTACCAAAACTTTTATTCGCAAGCCATTTATTTGGCGTAGTTTGCGTCATGGTTTACTAGGTAGTCTTGTGGCTTTGGGTTTTCTTACCCTATTAATTTACTATGTTAGCCTTAATGTCCCTGGGTTTACTGAACTGCAGAACCCAGTAAAGCTAGCTTTACTTTATGCAGGAGTGCTTTTGACTGGGATACTTATCTCAATGTCTTGCACCTTCTTTGCGCTTAGGAAATATTTAAAACTTACTACAGATCAATTATACTACTGATATGGAAAATCAAACATTTGTATTTGAAAAAAAGAACTACATGATGCTCATAGGCGGAATCGTGCTTATGGTAATCGGTTATATATTGATGAGCGGTGGTGGTAGTGATGACCCAAATGTGTTTAATCCTGAAATCTTCTCGTTTACCAGAATAATTTTAGCTCCTATTTTTATCTTAGCCGGCCTTTTGATAGAGGTTTTTGCGATAATGGTAAAAGGAAAATAACATTTAATGGGTAGATTAGAAGCCTTATTCCTTGGGATAATCCAAGGTCTTACCGAGTTTTTGCCTGTAAGTAGTAGTGGTCATTTGGAACTTGCCAAAGCCATTTTTGGAGATAATAGCTTACCTGAAGAAAGTCTACTCTTTACCGTAGTAGTACACTTTGCCACAGCCCTAGCTACTATTATTGTATTTCGCCACGACATATTTGCTATCATTCGCGGCCTTTTCGAATTTAAAGACAATGAACACCGTAAACTGAGTATTAGTA
This sequence comes from Owenweeksia hongkongensis DSM 17368, assembly GCF_000236705.1. NCBI lineage: Bacteria > Pseudomonadati > Bacteroidota > Flavobacteriia > Flavobacteriales > Owenweeksiaceae > Owenweeksia > Owenweeksia hongkongensis. The sequence continues at coordinate 2,139,104 of NC_016599.1, forward strand.
TCATTATATCAATGATACCTGCGGCCATAGTAGGGGTGTTCTTCAATGATTTTATTGAGTCTCTTTTTAGCGGCCAGGTCTTTTTAGTAGGAGCCATGCTACTTGTTACTGGTGCTCTTTTAATATTTGCCAACAATGCAAAATCAGGTGAAAAGCGCATCAACTATGGCCGTGCTTTAATAATTGGTGTTGCTCAAGCAATAGCAATACTGCCCGGGATTAGCCGCAGTGGAGCCACTATTTCTACCAGTATCCTTTTGGGAATGGACAAAGAGCGTGCTGCTCGATTCTCATTCTTAATGGTTGTTCCATTGATTTTCGGAAAAATGGCCAAAGATATTCTTGATGGTGCTTTTGATGTTACTGTAATCCAGCCTATGCATCTTATGTTAGGTTTCGGTGGTGCATTTGTTACTGGGCTTTGGGCTTGCGCCTGGATGCTTGACATTGTAAAACGTGCCAGTCTCAATTATTTCGCTTTGTACTGTTTCATTATAGGTACACTTGCTATCCTTTCAACCTTTGCTTTTGACTACTACCTCCAAATCGGCTAGTGACTTTCAAAACGGTCAAGTGCTACTTATTGACAAACCCTTGGAATGGACCTCTTTTGACGCTGTCAACAAGATAAGGTATGCTATTAAAAAACGGTTTTCTTTAAAGAAAATAAAGGTAGGCCATGCCGGAACTTTAGACCCTCTGGCTACCGGACTTCTCATTATTTGTACAGGTAAATTTACCAAGCAAATAAATGAATACATGGGGCAAGAAAAAGAATACACAGGCACTATTCGGCTAGGCGAAACCACGCCTAGTTATGATTTGGAAACTGAGGTAAATGAAACCTTTCCTACCAATCACATTACCGAAGAAGCCATTCACAAGGCCACCGAAAACTTTATTGGAGACATTGAGCAGGTTCCACCACTTTTTTCAGCTATTAAAAAAGATGGAGAACGCGCCTATGAGCTTGCTCGTAAGGGTGAAGATGTGAAGCTAAACGCCCGCGTTGTGAACATCCGTGAGTTTGAAATAACAGCTATTGAAGGGCAAAATGTACACTTTCGCGTAAGCTGTAGCAAAGGGACATACATCCGGAGCCTGGCTCATGATTTTGGAATCGCCTTAAACTCCGGAGCTCACCTTACTGCTTTGCGCAGAACTCGCATTGGTGATTCTAAAATTGACGATGCCACTGATGTTTTGGAGTTTGTGAATTCTATTCTCCCTACTGCCTAGTCGGTATACTTACTATTCCATAAATTGGAGTTAAAGTCTTTCATTCGGCTAAAGCCGTATAATACTGTGAGTGCCGAAAACCCAAAAAACAGGTAAAAAAAGCAGAACACTCGAATTGTTGAGTTCGCTTGGCCGCCCAAAAAACTATCAGGAAAACTCCACGCCAAAAGTGCCGCCAGGCCAGCCACACATAACAAGATGGTTTTGAAACTTCGAAAAGGAAAGACTAATATTTTTCTGATAGGATTTAATTCACCACCCCATTTGTGTATTAGATAAAAATTATCCTTTCCTAAATTCAGAAAGAGAAGTGGATCTCTATCCTTCCGCTGGAGATTAAACATTGGAGCCGGAGCTAAAATCTTAAAACCAGACAACTCAACATCCTGCTGCTTTTGTATTTTTTTAATCTTCGAAATGGCTTCATAAGGTATTTCATTTCTAAAAAGTGATGCGTCCAGAAATCGCAACCTGTAATTGATGCAAAGCTTTTTTATATCCGATAAGTTGTAAATTCTCTCTTTCTCCAGAAGGTTCAAATTATACTGCTTCAACATTTCTTCATCAAAAATATTGGCTAATACCCGTTCATCCATTTTATCATCCTCCTCCAGCATTTTTTTAAATAGGCGGAGCGTTTCATCATCACTTTTCCTTCCCCTTCTTCGTCTCTCAGTTCGCAGTTCCTGCTCCAAATTCACTCCCATCCAACTCATCCTTCAATTCTTTAAAAGTGTATCAGTTAAAAGTAATAATAATGTGTGAAATTTGGGGTCTCGAAACAAAGAGTGATAAGATGAATATTGAAGAAATAAGACAGTATTGCCTGGACAAAAAAGGAGTGACCGAGGGTCTTCCATTTGGGCCTGACACTCTCGTTTTTAAGGTTATGAACAAAATGTTTGCACTAATGGCTTTGGAGGCTACTCCAACTTCCGTTAATCTAAAATGTGACCCGGAATTAGCTTTGGAACTAAGAGCGCAATACTCGGCCGTAAAGCCTGGCTACCATATGAACAAACAACACTGGAACACGGTAAGTGTAGATGGCTCCTTTAGTAATGCCCAGCTGCGCGAATGGATTGATAACAGCTACGATTTGATAGTGGCAAGCTTAAAAAAAGCGGATAAAGAAACACTTAAAAATTTATGAAAAGCCTAATTAAATATTTCCTTCAAGGTCTACTTTATGTAGTTCCTATTACGGTTACGCTCTACGTAATCTATGAAGCCTTCATGATGATTGATGGTCTTATTCCTATTCAAATTCCAGGTCTAGGTCTACTTATCGTGGTGATATTTATCACAGTAATGGGCGTTGTTGGTAGGCATTTAATCTCAGACAAAATCAGCGACCTCTTTGAAGGCACCCTAAAGCGGGCACCACTCATTAATGTAATTTACACTGCAGTAAAAGATCTATTGAACGCTTTTGTGGGGGACAAGAAGAGCTTTAAAAAACCTGTAGTAGTAAAGCTTTTTGAAAACTCAGAAGTGCGCAGGCTTGGTTTTATTACCAATGAAAATTTTAGAGACTTAACTGATTCTAACGACTTGATCACGGTGTATCTTCCTCACTCATATAATATTTCTGGGAATGTTTTTTTGGTTCCTGCTAGTTATGTGGAGCCTCTAAATGTAAATCCGTCTGACTTAATGAAGTACACTGTAAGCGGGGGTGTTACTGAAGTGGAGCGTGCGGTTCATGATGACTTGGAGCCTAAAAAATAAATCCGAAACAAACCCGAATGTCATTTAAACCAATACTCCCGCGATTTGAGTTTTAGAATTTATGCTTTGAAATTTTGTTTCGAGTTTAGAACTTCGGATTTAGAGCTTGAAACGACTACCCCCTTTCTCTCCGTCCCCCATCTCCCAAACTAAAAAGCATCGCATTAACTACCGAAAGGACTAAGCTAAAAAGCAGAGCCCACCAAAAGTTGGCAACATAAAACCCACTAATCAGCGCATCGGCCGCCATAATTATTAGTGCATTTATCACAAAAAGGAAAAGCCCAAATGTGACCAAAGTGGCTGGCAGTGTGAAGAAAACGAGGATTGGCTTAAGGGTAACATTAAAAACCGCAAGCACTAGAGCAACCAAAATTGCGGTGCCAAAACCACTCAAAGCTACTGAGTCGCCAAGTATCCATGCGGCAATAAAAACACTAAGTGTGTTTACAATCAATTTTATAATAAGTGTATTCATACTAAAATTTGCAAATTGCAGCCTTTAAATTAAAACAATAATGAAAATTAAAACCTTTTTGTTTGCAGCAGGGGCAAGTTCCCTTTTATTTTCATGCAATAATCAAGAAACCGTGGAAAAGAAAGCCGAAGAACATGTTCATACGCATACTGTAGAAGATGTGCATACCTACGCTAAACCAGATGAAGCTGTAGTAACACACCTCAACTGGGATGCTAATGTAAACTTTGACACCAAAACCATAAGCGCTACTGCTACCTGGGATATCAAAACTTCAGAAGATGCAAAGCAAATCACCTTTGACATTTTTGACCTTAATGTTTCAAAAGTAACCGTAGATGGCGCTGAAGCTAAATTTACTGTTGGTGATTTTGATGAAAACATGGGAAGCCCGCTTACTATTGACATCACCCCTGAGGCTAAGAAAGTTGCTATAACTTATACCACCGGTAACAATGCACGCGCCTTACAATGGCTAGATGCTGAACAAACTGCCGGAAAAGAAAAGCCTTTCCTTTTCACTCAATCACAAGCTATTTTGGCAAGAAGCTGGGTACCTACCCAGGATGGCCCAGGTATTCGTTTTACTTATGATGCCAAGGTAAAAGTACCTTCAGACATGATTGCTCTGATGAGTGCTGACAACCCAAAAGAGCGTAACGAAACCGGAGAGTATACTTTCAAAATGCCACAGCCAATTCCATCTTACTTGCTTGCAATGGCAGTTGGTGATGTGCAGTTTAAAGCTATCAGCACTCGCACCGGAGTATATGCTGAAGAAAGCCTGCTTGACACTTCCGTTTATGAATTCTCTGACCTTGAAAACATGGTGCAAGCTGCCGAAAGCCTTTACGGGCCATACGCATGGGGTCAGTATGACATTATCGTTCTTCCTCCTTCTTTCCCTTTTGGAGGAATGGAAAATCCACGCTTAACCTTTGCTACGCCCACTATCTTGGCGGGAGACAAATCATTGGTAAGCCTTGTTGCACATGAGCTGGCACACAGCTGGAGCGGAAACCTGGTAACAAACGCTACCTGGGACGACTTCTGGTTGAACGAAGGTTTTACAGTATACTTTGAGCATCGCATTATGGAAAAAGTATATGGTAAGGATTACTCAGAAATGTTGGCCAGCCTTACCCGCCAAGAGCTTATCGAAGCTGCACACGACATGATGGAAACTATGCCAAACGACACCAAGCTTAAGCTTGACCTGAAAGGTAGAAACCCAGATGATGGTGTTACCTCAATTCCTTACAACAAAGGATATTTTATGCTTCGCTTGATTGAAGAAAAAGTAGGTCGTGAAAAGTTTGATGCTTTCCTAAAAAACTACTTTGAGATGAACAAATTTAGCGTGATGACCACTGAGCAATTTTTGGATTACTTAGAAGAAAACCTTCTTACCAAAGAGCAAATGGATGAGCTTAAACTTAATGAATGGATTTATGAAACTGGTATTCCTGATAACCTTCCTGTTGTAAAGTCTAATCGCTTTAACGTGGTAGATACTGCACGCGGCCAGTGGCTAATGACCGACATTTTGCCAATGGAAGAGCTTACAGAAAACTGGACTACTCATGAATGGCTACATTTCATCAACGGACTTCCTCGCGAAATGGGTACTGAGAAACTTGCAGCACTTGATACCGAGTATGGCTTTACTAAAAGTGGAAACAGCGAAATTTCTGCAGCTTGGTTTCAGCCCACTATACGCAGCAACTATGAACCAGTGTATGGCAAAGTAGAAAGCTTTTTGATAAGTGTGGGCCGTAGAAAATTCCTTACCCCTACGTACAAAGCTTTGATTGAAAGCGATAAAAAAGATATGGCTTTGGATATTTATAAAAAGGCCCGCCCTAATTATCACGCAGTTTCCAGAGAAACATTAGACGAGCTTATGGATTATCATCCGGAGAAGTAAATTGGTGATTAGTTGACTTGTAAATTAGTCGATCGTACTGATATAATGAAGGCCGCCTCAATTGAGGTGGCCTTTTCTCTTCTATAACTTTTCCAAAGTTTGAAACTTTGGAAAAGTTTTGCAGCTGATTCGTGCGAAGCCCTCGCCCGTTCCTTCCACAATAACTCTCACTTTTGTACTCCTCTGTTTCAAAAACAAATCCCACAATTCCCCGTTTCATACTTTTGCCAAAGTAATTGTCTCAAAAACATTAAAATGAAAACCACCCTTCAAATTTCAATGCTGTTATTGGTTTTGTCCTTTAGCTTTACTTCTTGCAAAGACGATGAAAACTGCACCGAGGAATTCAAAAGAATTACTGTTGCCGTAAAAAACCTGGACGGTACTGCCGCTCAATTGAATGAAGTTTATTGGATAGATTTGGCAACTAGTGACACTACCATTTTAGCACCCACTACTTCTGGAGTTTACATTTTAGCAGATGACAATACCGCAATTTCAGGTACCGCAACTTTTCGTTTCGATGCGTATCAGACTACTTCCCAAGGTTCTTTTCTGGTAGCCAGTGAAAATTACGTACTGAACGAAGGTGATTGCCACATTGAGAAAACCTCTGGTAAAAGCACAATTACTTTAGACTAATTTTGCGGCAAACAATTGCCCCTACTTTGGGCTTGTATTGTTTTACTATAAAGCAATGAAAGTTTTGTCACACACCCCTATTTCCATTTCACAAGCCTCATGAGAGTAGTCACCACACTCTGTATGACCTTGCTTATTTCTGTGCTTTACAGCCAGGAATATATTGACCCTTTGAAGCTATACTTTGCCACCTCGCCCAACACTGGGTATGACGGAGTAGATGGCACCACTAGCATAAATGAATATGGTGCTGAAATAATGGTACCCCGCCCATTTGGCGATGGTAATGCTTGGATTCTAGGAGTACATGCCGAACTCACCACTTTAATGCCGGAACCTAACACAGAGGTTCTAAACTTATATACAATAAGTCCGCGCTTGGGTGTTTTATGGCAGCACAATGAAAAGTGGAGTGGTCAGTATGTGTTGCTTCCGCAAATTGCCAGTGACCTGAAAGGCTTTGGTTGGAACGATGTACAAATGGGCGCCATCGGAATTGTGAGCTACAAAAAAAGCGAACGCACCCAGTATCGCTTTGGTGCATTTTACAATTCCGCATTGTATGGTCCAGCAGTATTTGTAGTGGCTGGTTTTTATCATAAATCTGAAAATAAGAAATGGACTTGGGATTTTAGGCTTCCTATTGATGCCGATATCAACTATAAAATAAATGACAAGTTTAGCACCGGTATCCATTTTGACGCCATGCTTCGATCCTATTATCTTAATGACCCTCTTTTTAATTCCGGTAATGAGTACATTGTAAAATCTACACAGGAGCCTTTTCTATATATGAATTATAGCCCCGCGAAAAACTTTGTATTTATGCTGAAACTGGGACATTCTGCTTTTCGCCATTACCGCATGTTTGACACGGATGACAAAGTAGATTTTGTATTTACAGGAGCTACCTTTAATGACAACCGCACCCAGCTAAACCATGATCAGAAGGATAATTTTATCCTTCAGCTTCGTTTTCATTATCGCTTTTTTCTTGATGACCAAAAGCGCTAGCCTTTCGGCAGAAAACCTATTTTTGGCGGAAGAGTAAAACGAGCATGGATCAAAAGAAAATCGAAGACTTTTACGACAACTTTTCAGCGCACCAAATGAAGGTAGGTGTAAACGAGCGCATATTTTCGCTTTACCAGCGAATGAAAAAATATGGCCTCTCATCATCTTCCAGAATTTTGGAACTCGGTTCTGGCATTGGCTCCATGACTTATCTTCTTTCTAAAAAGGTAAAATCAGGTCTTGTGGAATCTGTGGACCTCAGCCCAAAATCTATTGAGCTGCTAAACTCCTCCATTTCCAACCCGGCTATAAAAGGCTATGCGGCCGATGTAGTGAATTATACACCCAAGCAAAGCGACTTTGATTTTATCACTCTCTTTGATGTAATTGAGCACATTCCCATTGAGCGCCACGCTGATCTTTTTAAGAATTTGGCCAGCATTATGACTGAGAAAACCACGCTCCTCATCAACATTCCAAACCCAAAATATATAGAGTACGACCGCATTCATCAGCCCGAAGTTCTTCAGGTAATCGATCAGCCCATCCCGCTTACCGCTATTGCCAAAAATGTGGAAGACAATGGTCTGTTCATGCACCTTTTTGAAACCTATAGCATTTGGGTAGAAAACGATTATCAGTTTATGATGATTAGAAAGGATCGTGACTTTAAGGAGGTAAAACTTAATGAGAAGCGCAGCATCACCGAAAAGGTAATACATCGTCTTTCACTTATGTGGAATAAAGCTTTAAGCTAAAAACTATTCCATAAAATACACACGCTTTACGCGGGAAGAAATTCCGGTGAGCACTTCATAAGGTATGGTGTCCATTTTTTGTGCTAGCTCATATACCGATATGGTGGGGCCAAAAACTTCCACCTCATCTCCTTCGGCTACATCGCTTCCGGTAACGTCCACCATCACCATATCCATGCATACGCGGCCTACCACTTGGTAGCGCTTTCCGCTAATGACCACTTCGCCCACACCATTACTCAAGCTTCTTCGAAATCCATCCGCATAGCCAATGGAAACTACCGCAATAGTTGTTGGTTTTTCAGCAACAAAGGTTCGGCCATAACCTACGCTATCACCCACTTTTAGCTGTTTTACTTGAGACACAGAGGCCATTAAATCACTCACAACATTCAAATGCTTTTTATCCTCCACATTGGAGCCAATACCGTACAAGCCCACGCCAAGCCTCACCATATCAAAATGCGCTTCAGGGTATTGCGAAATTCCACTGGAATTGGAAATGTGACGAAGGAAACTATACCCCAAATCACTTTTCAACTTATCCGTCATTTGCTTAAGCTTAGCCACCTGACCTAGCGTAAAGTCACGCTGTTCAGGGTCATCGCTTGCTGCCAAATGTGAGAACACCGATGCTACTTTTATATGTCTGTGAGATTTTAGCTTTTCCGCTAAATCTTTCAGCTGGTCTTCTACAAAACCCAGGCGGTGCATTCCTGTTTCTACTTTTAGGTGCACCTTAAATGCTTCACTGAGATTGTAATTTTTGAGAGCATTTTCCAGCATTTCTAATTGATGAAAACTGTAAACCTCTGGTTCCAAATTGTACTCTACCAAATCATGAAAAGAAGATGGCTCAGCATTGAGCACCAATATCGGCAGCGATATCCCAGCTTTGCGCAAAGCCACACCTTCATCGGTATAAGCTACTCCCAAATAATCTACTTTATGAAACTGTAGCAAATTGGCGATTTCATACGTTCCACTTCCGTATGAAAATGCCTTTACCATAGCCATAATGCGCGTACCACCATTGAGTTTACTTCTAAAGTAATTTAGATTGTAAACCATTCGGTTCATATAAATATTGAGTACCGTTTGATGCGACTTTTCCTCTAGGGCCGAACTTATTTCTTCAAAATGAAAAGAGCGGGCGCCCTTTAGTAAAATAGCCGATTGCTTAAAACTATGGCTATAAATATTCTTTAAAAAGTGTTTTGTGCTTGGGTAAAAAATAGCGGTGGAATTCAGTGCAAAAGCTCCGTTTTTCAAATCCTTACCTATGGCAATTATCTCATCCAGCTCAAAGCGATTAATCACCTCGGCCATTCTGCTGAACAGCTCTTCAGAAGCCAAGCCACTTTGCTGAAGCTCACTAATTATTAAAACCTTTTTCCGATTCCCAGCCTGGTTTTCTAAATAATGAAGAGCCACCCGTAGCGACTCCATATCCGAATTGTAGGCGTCATTTATAATAATATTGCCATTGCTCCCGGCTTTCATCTGAAGGCGCATCTCCACCGGGTTTAGTTTGGCAAAAGACTTTTTCATCTCCTCCTCATCCAAGCTAAGCTCTAAACCCAGGCGCCAGCAATGAATCGCATTTTGGATAGAGGCGGCATCGGTAAAAGGGATTTGTAAAGTGTGCGTACGCTCGTCCATAGTACCTATTAGTACCGTTTGTGCCTCTTCAATTTTCACTTCAATTCTTAAATCAGCAGGGCCATTTTCCCGCGTCCATGATAAAAGCTGAATCCCTCTTTCTTCCGTAAAAACTTCTATTTGCTTAGCTAAGTTGCTTCCGTTGGCTTCGTAAACCAATTGCTTGGAATGCTTGAACAGCTTTAACTTTTCCGCTATTTTTTCTGAGTTCGATTCAAAATTAGCATCGTGTGCCGAACCGATATTGGTAAAGATTCCTATTTCCGGCTGAAGGATTTTCTCCAACTTTTCCATTTCATCAGGTTCACTGATACCACTTTCAAAAACCGCAAACTCATTTTTGGCTTCCAGCTCCCACACCGAAAGTGGAACGCCAATTTGCGAGTTGTAACTCTTAGGGCTTCGACAGGTAGAAAACTGCTTTTGCAGAATTTGCCCCATCCACTCTTTAACTACCGTTTTGCCATTGCTTCCCGTTACAGCAATTACAGCAGCCGATGACTGCTCACGGATGTGTTTAGCTAAATCCTGTAATGCTTTCAAACTATCGGGCACCACCACAAAATTGGCATCAAAAGTTTGGGTAGGCATTTGTTCCACCACGAAATGACTGACACCTTTCTTTACTAAATCCTCAATGTATTTATGTCCATCGTGATTTTTTCCGCGCAAAGCGAAAAACAGCACACCCTCAGCCGATGAAAACTGACGGGAATCCAATAAAATACGAGTAACGATTTCAGAAGGATAAAGAGCCGAAAATTCAGCATTTAGCAATTCAGCTATTTTTGAAATCGCGAGTTGTGCCATAGATTATTTTGTGCCTAAATTAATGCAAGCAGGTCATATTCTTAGTACTTGCTTAGCCTATTTCTGTTTCTTCTCCTCCGCTAACAATTCATTAAAAGCTGCCCGGCTCAGCGGCTCGTATTCTAAGTGTTCGCCAAGCATTACCTGCTTTTCATTAGTAGTCTTTCGATGAGAATAGTTGGCAAGATTTCCTGTGCGAACGCATACTGCATGAACCTTGGTTACATATTCGGCCGTAGCCATAAGGTTGGGCATGGGGCCAAAAGGTTTTCCCTTAAAATCCATATCCAAGCCGGCTACAATAACACGCGAACCACGATTGGCCAATTCATTGCAAACCTCCACAATACCATCATCAAAAAATTGCGCTTCATCAATTCCAATCACATCCACACCATCGCCCAAAAGGAGAAGGTTGGAACTATTTTCTACCGGAGTACAGCGAATGGCATTTTTATCATGGCTTACCACATCCTCTTCCGCGTAGCGGGTGTCCACCATGGGTTTAAAGATTTCCACCTTTTGTTTGGCAAATTGCGCACGCTTTAGTCTGCGAATCAACTCTTCAGTTTTTCCGCTAAACATTGAACCACAAATCACTTCCATCCATCCGGTGTGTTTGTGCTGGTTTACGGGGTTTTCAAGAAACATTTAGTACTTTCAGGCCTTAATTTACAAAGCACAAAACTACTCAAAAGATACCCACCCCTATGGAGGAATATGTGAGAAAGGAACTGGAAGAAATTTGCCAAGATATACTCAATAACACCCAAGCTACTGACATCGAGCAGCAACTGGCTTCGGTACAATCATTATATGAAAAACTTTTGGTGCTCAATTATGTGAGTTCGCGAAAGCAAAGCGTGCCCCAAGTAACAGCACAAGAAGCGCCCAAACCTGAACCAAAAGTAGAAGCTCCTGCTCCGCCACCTGTTCAAGAAATCCCAAAACCAGAGCCACCAAAGCCGGTAGTTGAAGAGAAACCAGAAATAGTGGAACCCATTGCTGAGGCTCCAAAATCGGTTGCTCCACCTCAACCTGTGCAGCAAAAACCCGAGCCAATAAACGAAAGCCCGGTGATAGAAAAGGAACTGGTAGACGACAAAACTCCACAGCAACAGCAAATGGAGGAAGTACTTCGTCAAAGTTCTGCGCCAAAAACTCCAAGCAAAAGTTCGTCAATAAATGAGCGCTACGGCACAGGAGCAATTACGCTAGGCCTAAATGATAGAATAGCTTTTGTAAACCAACTTTTTGGTGGTCAGCAGGAAGATTTGAACCGCGTGATTTCCCAAATCAATACTTTGGAAAGCTTTCAGGAAGCAGAAGATTTTATTGAGAACATGATAAAACCTGAGTACGACTGGAGCCAAAAAGAAGAGTTTGAAATGCGCTTTATGGATAGGGTGAGGCAGAAATTTGGGGAGTAATTCAGGAGAACAGATTTGAGCAATTTTAACGGAGAATAAATTTATATGTGCAGTCCTTGGTCGACAGAGATAAACTTTCACCAAAGCAGAGCACGAATATTTTCCAGATTGCGTTCTTTATTCTGAAATCCTGAATATGAAAAAACCCCACCTCCTACTCATTCTTCTCCTGTCAGGCACTTTGCTCATAGCTCAGAGAGCGGAAGTAAAACCTTTTCGAAACATCATTATTGGCAATTCTGGGTCGATACTTTATGATGACCTTAATGCTATGCCCGATGGTTCTCCTTATGATTATTGGGAATACCACTGGACGACTAACATTGCCACGGACCTTAATCGTTTTTTAAGAGCGGGGGTGCAACGCATTGGTATTTACAACAACTTTGGGGATGGGCCTTTTAATATGTATGGAGGGTTTCTTCAACTTGATGTACTGCCCGCCACAAAGCATAGATTATTTCTGGAAGCTAACTATCATAGAGCTGATTTTTGTGCTTGTCAGGAGCTCACACCTTACCATGAAAAAGGTCTAAACTTCTTTGGTGGCGCCACAGGTTTTGACTGGGCATTCTCCCGCTTTTTTCATTTAGATGTAGGAATGGCTTTGGCCTGGGCCTTAGATAAAAATCAAGAATGGTCTGCGTTTGGAGAGTACTTTATCGGATTTGATATACATTTATTCCCACCCAAAGCAATGAAAGTTATTCCGAGGGGAAAAAACGTGAAACATCTGTAATTAGCAATGTTATATTTGAATTCATAAACCTCTCACATGAAAAATATCAACTTCTCGATCCTATTGCTGTTTACTCTTATTTTTTCACAAAACTCCTTTGCCCAGCAAAAGCAGGTTTTCTTTGATGCCTCCGTGCTTTCGCAACCAGATGAGTTCAATTTTGCTGACCCTACTTCCAAAACACCTGGTATTGAGTTTAACCTTGGCTATAGTTCAAACATTAAGAAATCTAATTTCATTTGGGAAGGACAAGTTTCTTACTTAAATGCCCAAGCCGAACACTATCAGGATGAGTTTTATCCATCAATGCCAAATGACCCTTTCATTCCGGATGAAGTGACCTTTAAATACATTTATAGTGGAATAGGAATTAAGGCTGGAGTAGGATATAAAATAAGAGCAGCTGAAGGAAAACACAGTTTAACGCTTACAGCAGGTGCCAGCGGATACCTCCCTTTTCTTTCTAAAATCAAAACAAAGATTGATGATAACGATTGGGTAAAAAGACACCGCTACGAGGAGGATGATTTTAAATACGGCATCCTATATGGCTTTTACCTAAAACCCATCTATCAATTTAGGTTTAAAAGAAATAACCCGTGGGCAATGCATATTTTTGGTGAAGCCAATTTACTCTGGAGAAATGAAGCCGATTATGGCAACCCTCTATTAATGGCTGGTGGAGGTATTGGCTTTAGCTACAGCTTGAATTAGCACGCAGATTTCGCTGATTTCCGCTGATCTTGCTAATTCTTTTTCTGAGCTTATCGGTGGAATCTGCGTGGATTTAATTACTTGTGGATTTCACTGATTCTCGCTGACTTTGCTAATTTTTTATAGGCGATCTGTGGACTGTGGACTATCGACTACCCCTCTCCCTCATCACAAAAACCTATACCCACATATTCTCTTTAAAATCAGTATTTAGAAAGCTTCCACATTACTTACCTTTGCAGGCAAGAAAACCCGATTCATGGCTCATACAAAGCAAGAAATAGTAGACGCGCTGGCAACGGTGCAATCAACAGACAATAAGAGTAACCTGGTAGAAGCCGGGCATATAAAAAACGTTCAGATTTTTGGTGATGAAGTGGTGGTAGACGCCATCAGCCTTTCGCCTGCTTTACACATCAAAAAGAAACTTGAAGTTTCGATTTTGAAAGCTATCCACGAGGAAGTAAATCAAAAGCTGAAAATCAAAATAAACCTTGAAGTCCCTGAAGTAGCCCAGAAAGAAGCGAACATGATTCGTGGAGCTGAGCTCAAGGGTGTAAAAAACATTATTGCCGTAGCCTCCGGAAAAGGTGGTGTTGGTAAATCTACAGTGTCGGCCAATTTAGCGGTAAGCCTGGTAGAAAAAGGCTTTAAAGTAGGTTTGGTGGATGCTGATATTTATGGGCCTTCGCAGCCCACCATGTTTGACGTTCCAAACGTAAAACCCGGGTCTATCACCATTGATGGTGTAAACAAAATGGAGCCGGTCGAAAGCTACGGAGTAAAATTACTTTCGATAGGTTTCTTTGCAGGAGCAGATCAGGCAGTAGTTTGGCGTGGACCAATGGCCAGTAAAGCTTTGAACCAACTGATACGTGATGCCCACTGGGGTGAACTGGATTTTATGATTATCGACCTTCCTCCGGGTACTGGCGATATTCACCTGAGTACTGTGCAGGCAGTGCCGATTACCGGAGCTGTTATTGTGAGTACTCCTCAAGCTGTAGCTTTGGCTGATGCCCGCAAAGGTGTGGGGATGTTTAAGGTAGAAAACATCAATGTACCTGTTTTGGGTATGATTGAAAACATGGCGCACTTTACTCCAGCCGAGCTTCCTGATAACAAATATTACATTTTTGGAAAAGACGGTGTGAAGCACCTCAGCCAAGAATTAAATGTACCTTTCCTTGGTGAAATTCCTTTGGTGCAAAGCATCCGCGAAAGCGGTGATGTGGGCCGCCCAGCCGCACTTCAGGTGAACACCCCCGTAAGCAAAGCGTTTGATGAAATCACCAAACGTATGGTGGAAGAATTGGTAAAAAGAAACGATACAATGCCTCCAACCGAGGTTACCAGAATTACAACGATGGCAGGATGTTCTGCCGCCAAAGAAAACGCATGATTATGATTGCAGATAAGGCACAAACGATAGATAAAATAAAAGTTGCTCTGGATGAAATCCGTCCTTTCCTAAAATCTGATGGCGGAGACATCAGTTTTATAGACCTTGAAGACGATGGCACGGTGAAAGTAGAGCTTCATGGCGCTTGCATCGGTTGCTCGGTAAACCAAATGACTTTGAAAAGTGGGGTGGAAATGACCATTAAAAAACATGCCCCGGAAGTTAGCCGAGTGTTAGAAATAGGAATGATCAAGGAAGCGTAAATATGTCGCACACAGAAGTTCTTCAAAAGGTCACCATTCATTTTGCTGGTGATTCAGGAGACGGAATTCAACTGGCTGGAAGCCAATTCACCAATACCACTGCCCTACAGGGGAATGACCTCAGCACATTTCCGGATTTTCCGGCTGAGATTCGTGCGCCTATAGGTACCGTGGCTGGTGTTTCTGGTTTTCAAATTCACTTTGGAAGTGTAGAGATTGACACTCCCGGAGCTGAGCCTGATGTGCTTGTAGCCATGAATGCCGCTGCTTTTAGTAAGAACTTCAAAAACCTGAAAAAGGGCGGAACCTTAATTGCCAACGAAAGTGGGTTTGATAAGCGCAATTTGCGTTTGGCAAAAATGGATGAGAATGTAAATCCTCTTGTGGGAATAAATTCCTCTGATTATAAAGTTCTTCGCGTAGATGTAACCGCGCTAAACCGTGAGGCAGTAAAAGACCTAAGCCTTGGAAACAAGGAAAAAGATCAATCGCGCAACCTTTTTGTGCTAGGTTTGATTTACTGGCTCTACCACAGAAGTTTGGAGCCCACTCTTAATTTCTTAACAGATAAGTTTCAAAAGAAACCGGAGATACTCGAGGCTAATATTCGCGCCTTAAAAGCAGGTTATCATTATGGTGAAACCATAGAAGCTGCCACAAGATACACGATTGAAAAAGCACACCTTGAGCCTGGTGAATACAGAAATATAGTAGGAAACGAAGCTTTGGGATTAGGATTAATAACAGCTGCAAAAAAGTCGGGACTGGACTTATATTTTGCTGGCTACCCGATTACCCCTGCTTCTGATATTCTTCATTTTCTTTCCAGAAATAAAAACTTTGGTGTAAAAACCTTTCAGGCAGAAGATGAAATTGCTGCCGTAACTGCTGCCATCGGAGCATCTTTTGGTGGAGCATTAGCCGTTACCGCCACTTCTGGTCCAGGAATGGCTCTAAAAGGCGAAGCGCTTGGTTTGGCTTTGATGCTGGAAATTCCGCTGGTAATTGTAAATGTACAGCGTGGTGGCCCATCCACAGGATTGCCCACCAAAACTGAGCAGGCTGATTTGCTTCAGGCATTGTATGGTAGAAATGGCGAAGCGCCCATTCCGGTAATTGCTGCCAATTCACCTTCGGATTGTTTTGAAACAGCCATTGAAGCTTGCCGAATTGCTGTGGAGCGCATGACACCCGTTATCCTTTTATCCGATGGATATTTGGCAAACGGTGCCGAACCTTGGAAATTTCCAAAAGCAGCAAGCATTGCCAAGATTACTCCTCCTTTTGCAAAAGGAGAAGAATACCAACCTTATGCAAGAAATGAAAATCTTACCCGCCAATGGGCTATTCCCGGTATGGCCGGAAAAGAGCACAGAGTAGGTGGATTGGAAAAAGAAGCTATTACAGGAAATGTAAGCTACAGCCCGGAAAACCATGAGCAAATGGTAAAAACCCGTGCGGAAAAAGTGGCTAAGATTGCTGATACCTATTCTCCATTAAAGTTTGTCCAAGGTGAGGATAAAGGAAAAGTACTCGTAGTTGGTTGGGGCAGTACCATGGGCGCTTCAAAAGTTGCAGTTCGTTGGGCGAGAGAAGCAGGATTATCCGTTTCTCAGTTGCACCTCAAAAATCTTTTCCCTTTCCATCATAATTTGGAAAAATCACTTGCTAAGTTTGATACCATAATTGTGCCTGAACTTAACAATGGTCAGCTTTCCAAAGTATTGAATCAAGAGTTTTCAGGACAAATTATTCCTTTAAATAAAATACAAGGGTTGCCTTTCAGAGCAAAGGAAATCTTTGAAGAAATAAAAAAATTCGCCTAAGTAACCTATGCTGCCGCGCGGCTGTGTCGCGTGTGCCAACTAAAATTTTAAACTACCCTCTTGAGTCGAAACTACAAATTCCGAAACCCCGAAGGGGCTTACTTTATAAGCTTTGCGGTAGTAGAATGGGTGGATGTATTTGCTTATGACCCTTACAAAGATATAGTGGTGGATAGTTTGAGGTATTGTCAAAAAGTGAAAGGGCTAGAAATATTTGCATGGTGCATTATGAGCAACCATGTGCATCTTATGATACGTGCTGGTGGTAAATCTACACTTTCTGATATCCTAAGAGACTTTAAAGCTTTTACGGCTCGGCAACTTCTTAAAGTGATTAGTGAAAAGCCCAATGAAATAAACAGTCAAAGGATGCTAGATACTTTTGCAAAAGCTGGGGCTAAATCGAGCAACGTAAAAAATTATCAACTTTGGCAGCATGACAACCAACCAATTGAGGTTTATAGCAATCATGTTATCCAGCAAAAATTGAATTACATCCATCAAAACCCAGTTAAAGCGGGTTTTGTTAGAAACCCTTGGGACTATAAGTATAGTAGCGCCAAAAATTATGCAGGAGAGAAAGGAGAACTGGAAATAATATTAGTCGGATAATGATATGTTACTTTGCACACGCGGCACAGCCGCGCGGCAGCAAAAAATAAATTGAGATGAGCACAAACGCAACCCTTACAGCAAAAGATTTTGCCACCGACCAAGATGTTCGATGGTGCCCTGGCTGTGGTGATTACAGCATATTGAAACAGATGCAAACCGTTCTTCCAGAACTTAGGATAGAGCGTGAAAATTTGGTGTTTATTTCTGGAATTGGTTGTAGCTCACGTTTTCCATATTACATGAATAGCTACGGTATGCACAGTATTCATGGGCGTGCACCAGCTGTGGCGGCAGGGCTAAAAGCAGCAAACCCAGATCTAAGCGTATGGGTAATTACCGGTGATGGCGATGGACTTTCTATTGGTGGAAATCACCTCATTCATGCTTTACGCAGAAACTTCGACATCAATATCCTTCTCTTTAATAATGAGATTTATGGCTTAACGAAAGGACAATATTCTCCAACTTCTGAATTAGGAAAATACACTAAGTCTAGCCCGCTAGGGAGCATTGACCACCCTTTCAACCCATTGGCTTTGGCGCTTGGCGCTGATGCTACTTTTGTAGCTCGTAGCATGGATCGCGACCCTATTCACTTGCGTGAAATATTGAAACAAGCTGAACAGCATAAGGGAACTTCCTTTGTGGAGATTTACCAAAACTGTAACGTATTTAATGATGGTGCTTTTGAACAGTATACCGACAAAAAGCAAAAGCCAGATACCACCATCAATCTTGTAGAGGGCGAACCATTATTTTTTTCCAACAACACAAAGGCTATGCGCCTGAATGGTTGGAAACCCGAAATAGTAGAATACTTAGACGGAGATTCAACCGATGACTTGTGGATTCACGATTCTAAAGACCCCATGAAAGCGCATTTGCTAAGCCGCATGTTTAGCGATGATGGTCCACGTCCTTTCGGTATCTTTTATCAGGAAGATAGATTCATCTACGAGGATGCCATGCAAAACCAAATCAACAAAGCCATAGAAATACAAGGCGAAGGCGATTTGGATACTTTGATAAAAGGAAAAAACAGCTGGGTGGTGGAGTAAGCATCAAGACTTTAAAAGATACTCAGTAGAGTAAACTTGAGCAAAAACCTACCCATATAAAAAGCCCTGAATTCTTGATTGAGAACAGGGCTCTTCATTTACTTCTGCTACTAAAGCAATATCATCGTCCCTATTGAGACCATGCCCCCACGTTTTTTTGCTATCGAAATCAAAGTTACATTCGGTTCAATATTTTTACTCAAGCGAAACTCAGGTAAGTGTTCTGACGAATTTTGCTTTATAATATTGTATTCGGTGCTTCCATCAACCATGATAGTGTAATCCACCAACACACTTTTTTCCACTTTCTTCATTTCGGCAGGTTCATCAGTACCCGGTACATAATTTTTATTCTCGGGGTCGTCATTATAATATATGTGAAGATTACCATCCTTATCCACCAACTTAGCAAAGGAATACTTATCATCCATGAAATCTCCTGCCTTAGCTAGTTGATTTTTAGGCACCACTTTCATAAAATCCACTTTATGCTCTACATTTATGGACACCGCTAAAATCTCACCAAAATACCTCTCCTCCGTTACTTTATGACCTGAGGAGCTTTCATATCCTCTTTCATAATACTTTTCAGCCAACAAATACAAGCTTCCATCTGGTTTAGCAACCAAACCTTTGAAATCAAAATCAGCAAAAATTCGTGGCTTACCTTTAAAGCGCTTTTCACGCCTAAGTAAATTTGTGAGTTCTTCATTAAACACAAGCTCCTTAACCTCACTATAGAGAAACTTCTGCTGATCCACCACTCTTAAATCCACCCCATGTTGCTTGCCTCCACCAGATAGAACAAGCCATCCGTAGCAGTAAAGCATCCCTTCTGCCGCATCCGCATCAAGCTCAAAGTTGCTTATGCCATAATTCACCATTTCTACAGGCAATTCTTTATTACCAGCTTCTGTAAATTTATGTATGCTTAAAATGCTATTATCTTTTGTAAAATACTTCCCAATAGCATAGACATCCCCATTATTACTCAGCTTTATATCTTGAAATCTAAAATCCTTATCCAAATAATCTAACTCATAATCCTTCTTCCAAAGAAGTTTTAGATCATAATCATAAACTTCAACTCCGGCTTTCTCATTACCCTCCTCGTCATATTGGTATATCTTAAAGACTACTATTTTTGAATTGTCCTTTGAAGCTCTAACAACATAGTTACCAGTACCTTTTTTATCTGTTGCAAACTGGCTAAGTATGCTAAAATCAGACTCCCTCCCATCTTTGTCAACAGTTTTTACTAATAGCTTCATTATATCGGCCTTTGCATCAAAGTCACTGGAAAAAACTCTAGCCGAACCGTTGCTTAAAACAAGACCTTTATACTCCCCATATTTACCAGTTTTACCATCTACATGCACCTGGTATTTTTCACGATAATATCTACCATCATACATTTTAAAAATGAAGTTCCCTCTTCCTTCAGGCTGCCTGGAATACACATTTTGAGCATCTCCCCCCAAAAAGTATCTGAAATTACCTTGAAATTCTTTAGTAGGTGTTCCTAAATCAAACTTCAGCCTACTTGGTTGTGAAATGGATAATTGACATTGAAGAAGAGCTGAAAGAAAAAACAACCCTTTAAGGTACTTTCTCATAATCGTAATAGTCTTTAGTTATTGATTTTTAAATATATAAAAACATAAAACTCCAACTTTACATCCACAACAAAAAAACCCCGAATTCTTTTCAGAAAACGGGGCTCTTCACATATAGGGATTGTCTTATTGCTTAGATAATAAGCATGGCATCACCATAGCTTAGGAAGCGGTATTTTTCTTTGATTGCTTCTTTGTAAGCTTTCATTATCAAATCATAACCACCAAATGCAGCAGTCATCATCATCAATGTGCTTTGTGGCGGGTGGAAGTTTGTAATCATGCAATTTGCCACCTCAAATTCATAAGGAGGGAAAATAAATTTATTGGTCCATCCGTCAAATTGATTCAAGTGTCCATCAGTACTTACTGAACTTTCCATGGCTCGCATGGCAGTGGTACCCACAGCGCACACTTTCTTTTTGGCATCAATAGATTTATTCACCTTTCTTGCGGTTTCGTCATAAATCCAAAACTGCTCGCTATCCATTTTGTGCTTACTAAGGTCTTCCACTTCCACAGGACGGAAAGTTCCCAATCCCACGTGCAAGGTAAGCTCAGCAAAGTCTACTCCTTTTATTTCCATGCGCTTCATCAGCTGCTTGCTAAAGTGCAAACCAGCAACAGGAGCTGCTACAGCACCTTCATGCTTTGCAAAAATCGTTTGGTAACGATCCACATCTTCTTCATCTGGCTCACGACCAATATATTTTGGAAGTGGAGTTTCACCTAGCTCGGCAAGTTTAGCGCGAAATTCTTCATACGATCCATCGTACAAAAAGCGAAGTGTACGACCACGGGAAGTAGTGTTATCGATAACTTCAGCCACAAGGCTATCATCTTCACCAAAGTAAAGTTTGTTACCAATTCTAATTTTACGGGCTGGATCTACAAGCACATCCCATAGGCGGCTTTCACCATTCAGTTCGCGAAGCAAGAATACTTCAATACGGGCACCAGTTTTTTCCTTGTTTCCGTACATACGGGCTGGAAAAACTTTAGTGTTGTTCAACACCATGATATCACCATCATCAAAGTAATCAAGAACTTCATTGAACATCTTGTGCTCAATAGTTCCTGCTTTGCGGTTTACCACCATTAGGCGGCTATCATCACGATGTGGGGTTGGGCGATCAGCTATGAGTTCTTTTGGAAGGTCATAGGTGAAATGCGAAAGTTTCATTTTCATAAGCTTACGGGCTTTTGTCTCAAATGATTAATACTAAAAAAGGTCGGCAAAAGTATTAAATATAATTGTAAATGCAGCGAAATGTTCAGAAGCTAAAATCAAAAACCAACTTTAGTAAGTGGATAAATTACCGGCCTACATGGCGATGCATCATTTGCAAAACTTGCCACTTGCAGATTCAAGAGATAAAGTCCATCCTTAGTTTGTGAAGGCACTTGCAAAAGTTCACTAATGGTGCATCCATCGCGCGGATCTTCAGGATAATTCCAAAAAGCATGATGTGCCAAAAGCTTACCCTCATCTTCTTCTCTATCTACCGAAGGCAAATCCACCAGCACGTGCTCAACACCTCTATCTCGAATAAAAGCTAAAAGCTCAGGTTCAAAATAGGTGGCATTGCTTCCGCTAAAATCATGACCATCTTTGTAGTCTCCTGTTTTTATTATCAACGCTTCAATCCCGTGCCATTTGGTAAGAGATTTCTTGAGAGCTTCAAGTGTAATTATTGAGTCTCCATTTTTAGCTTTTTCGGGAGCTAGGCTTACCACCCAACTTACAAAGTGATATTTCTTAAGATAATTGTGTACGCTTTCTTTTTCCTTGGAAATATGCCCATACGTTTCGGTATGACTCCCATTTCCATGGGGATTGAACTTAATGTTGAAGAAATTTACTGGCGCACCTTTTTCTACGCTTCCAATCCAATCGCCATTTACCACAGGAGAAATATCCACATCATCTGCCCACCAAGCTTTAAGCTCCTTGCCGGGAAGACCTAACACAGAGGATAAATCTATGCCTTGGGCAAAATCAGATTCATACGCATCACCGCAGTGCTCGATTGTAAACTTCATGCTCTAAGTATTTTGTAAAATCTCAAATATAGAAAAGTGACGAAGCAATACCATCACTAAAAAAGCGATGTATATCCGGAATAAAAAGATGTCGGTTCTCATGAACCAACTTACCCGATTTCATCATGAGCTTTGCTTCTTCAAAAAGGTGCTCGGTAAAATCTGCCCCAAAATCGTGATCCACTTTATTTAAATCAATCCCTTCGCATCTTCGCAAAGAGGTCATCACCATCTCGTTAAAACGATCAGCCACCGATAAGGTTTCTTTTTCCATTGGCACATCATCTTCCTGAATGGCCTTAACGTAAAGATGATTATTAGACACGTTCCACTGGCGTGAATCACCATTAAAAGAATGAGCCGATGGCCCCAAACCTAAATAGGGAACACCTTGCCAGTAAGCGGAATTATGCTTGGCGCGCATTCCCGGTTTTGCAAAGTTTGAAACTTCATAATGCTCATACCCAGCTCGCTCCAGTATCTTACCTAAAAAATAATAATTGCGCTCAGCCAACACCTCATCCACGGGTTGCACCTTACCCTTCTTTATCCAGTTTTCAAGCACCGTTTCTTTTTCTACAGTAAGGGCATAAGCCGAAATATGCGGTAGGTCAAATTCTAAAGCTTGCATAAGCTGTTTTTCCCAATGCTCTTCACTCCGACCTGGCATTCCGTAAATCAAATCAATCGTTAGATTATCAAAACCTACATGGTGTGCCTCTTCAATACATTGTTTGGCTTGCAGCGCATTGTGCGACCTATTCATAAACTGCAAATCTTCCTCATCAAAAGATTGCACACCGATAGAAAGCCTGTTGAACGGTGAACTATAAAGCTGCTTTAATTTTCCTTTAGTAAGGTCGTCCGGATTCGCTTCAAGTGTAATTTCTGCATCGCGTGATATGTCGAAATGTATATCAATGGCTTCAAACACAGGCTCCCATTCTTCACTGTTCATCAAGGATGGCGTGCCGCCTCCAAAATAAATACTATTGATATTTTTATCTTCCAGGTAATGTTTCTGAAGCTCTATTTCTTTACAAATAGCGTCCATCACCTCCTTCTTTTTGCTCAAAGAAGTGGAAAAATGAAAATCGCAGTAAACGCATGCTTTACTACAAAACGGAATGTGGATATATATGCCTGACAAGTCTAGGTTTCTTTATCCAACAAAATACGGAAAATTGTGGCTCTACCGGGGTCTGATTGTGCAACAAATATTTTTCCACCGTGATATTCTTCAATTATTCGTTTGGCAAGACTGAGTCCCAGACCCCAACCTCTGCTCTTGGTAGTAAATCCAGGCCTAAAAATTGTTTTTTGCTTGTTTACAGGAATACCCTTTCCATTATCCTCTACTTCAATTTTTACGCGCTTACCCATATCGCTTATGCGTACTTCAATTTTTCCGGCTCCTTCCAGTGCATCAATGGCGTTTCTTACCAAGTTTTCAATCACCCACTCATATAAGGGTTTGTTTAGTTTTACACTTAGCGCTGACGCCCCAGCCTCCTCAGCATTAAAAATCACCTCTACTTTCCTTGGACTTCGAGCCTTTAGGTAAGAAACTGACTCCTCAGTAATCGCCACAATATCTTGATTAGAAATTGACGGCTTAGAGCCAATTTTAGAAAATCGATCGGTAATTGTGTTAAGACGGTTAATGTCCTTCTCCATCTCTTCTACCATCACCTGTTCGGTTTCTTTCGCGCGAAGCAACTCCATCCACCCCATCAATGACGAAAGTGGAGTTCCTATTTGATGAGCTGTTTCTTTTGCCAAACCATTCCACACCTGATTTTGCTCGCTTTTACGTGCATTGCTAAAGGCTATATATGCTATAATAATGAATAAGGATATTACACCTAAAAGCACAAAAGGATAATACCTCAACTTGGTAAGTAGTATTGAGTTTTGATAATACAGGTATTGAGTAATCTCATCTGACACCTTAATTTCAATTGGCGTAAACTCAGCCTCCATTTCCGCCATTTTATTGGCAAGCCACTTAGGATCTTTACTCTTTTGTAGATCAACATTCCTGCTCATAACTACACCGCCACCCTCATTTACTATAATAATAGGTATCGTATTGTTTGACTGAATGAACTCCTGCTCAAAAATTATATTACTATTATTCTCCGCTAGAATAATATTACTCATGGCTAATCCAAACTGCTTTACTTTGATCACCTCCTGATCGCGTAACTCATCCAAAAAGGACTCCGTGTACCACAAAGTAGCAGCACCAATTAGCACCGCAAACATGAAAAGTATAAATTTCCAAAGGTTCTTTTTTCCGTAAAAATCCATGTGTAGTCTTAATTGCTAGTACAAAACAAAACAAATTGTTAAATATTGCACCTCACTATACCAATGTCATTTACTAATCGTTTTGATGAATTCGCGTGCGAGCCATTTGTTTGGTTATTTTTGCCACTTTAATATTTAAATCAAAGCTGTAAACCATTGTCTAACGCTGTAGTAGTAATTCCCACTTACAACGAGAAGGATAACATAGAACCTATGATTCGCAAGGTTTTTTCCCTCTCACGTCCGTTTGACGTCCTCATTGTAGATGACGGATCGCCTGACGGAACAGCTGATATTGTGCAGCGTTTGCAAAAAGAATATGGCGAAGAGCTTCATCTGATGCAGCGTGGAGCCAAAAAAGGTTTGGGTACAGCTTATCTAGATGCTTTTAAGTGGGGGCTAGAGCGTGATTTTGAATATTTCTTTGAGATGGATTGCGACTTCTCACACAACCCTGAAGACTTAGTAAGGCTTTACGAAACTTGCGCCAACGAGGGCTATGACGTAGCCATTGGCTCAAGATATATAAAGGGTGTGAATGTGGTAAACTGGCCGATGAGCAGGGTATTACTAAGCTTTTTTGCGTCAAGATATGTCCGTATAATTTTAGGTATACCTGTAGAAGACACTACGGCAGGATTTATGTGTTACCGCAGGGCGGTGCTTGAGCGCATCAAATTTAACAGCATCAAATTTGTTGGTTACGCATTTCAGATAGAAATGAAATACGTAGCTTTTAAACTTGGATTTAAAATCAAGGAAATACCTGTGATCTTCACTGATCGTGCAGTGGGTACTTCCAAGATGTCGAACAATATTATTCGCGAAGCAGTTTTTGGGGTATTACAGCTTAAGATGCGTAATATCATGAAGAGGTATAAATAATTTCAAGAGTTATTTTTATGAAAAGAGTCCTGATAAAAAATGCCAGGATAGTAAATGAGGGTAAAGTGTTTGATGGTGATTTGCTGGTAGAAGATGGCCGCATTGCCAAAATTGATAAGCACCTTAGCCAAATAAACAGCGACACCCATTTGATAGATGCCAATGGCAAATATCTTATCCCGGGAGTTATTGATGATCAGGTTCACTTTCGTGAGCCCGGACTTACCAATAAGGCTACCATTGCCTCTGAATCAAGAGCTGCCATTGCAGGTGGTATCACTTCTTATATTGAGCAACCCAACACTCGTCCGGCAGCGGTTACACTAGATATTCTTGAAGATAAATACAAGATTGCCACGCAAGACTCGGTGGCCAACTTTGCCTTCAACTTTGGTGCGACCAATGACAATGTTGACGAAATCAAAAAGATAAATCCAAAGCTTATACCAGGGGTAAAAGTATTTATGGGAAGCAGCACTGGAAACATGTTGGTAGATCATGAAAATGCATTGAATGCCATTTTTAGCGAAAGCCCGGTACCGGTAATTACTCACTGTGAAGATGAAAGTATAATCAGCTTCAACTTTGAGCAATATAAAGATCGTTATGGCGATAACATTCCGATTGAATTTCACCCGGACATCCGTAGTCGCGAGGCTTGTTTAAAGTCTTCCAGCTTTGCTGTGGAGCTTGCTAAAAAGCACGGAACGCGTCTACATATTTTCCACATAAGTACAGCTGAAGAAACTGAGCTATTTACCAAAGAGCCGCTTGACAAAAAAATGATTACTGCCGAGGCATGCGTTCATCATCTTTGGTTCTCTGCTGAAGATTATGCTGAAAAAGGAACACTCATAAAGTGGAACCCTGCGGTAAAAGAAGTTTCTGATCGTGATGCTATTTTGAAAGCAGTGCTAGACGGCCGAATTGATGTAATTGCTACTGACCACGCCCCACACACGCTTGAGGAAAAATTACAACCCTACACCAGCGCCCCGAGCGGTGGTCCTTTGGTGCAACATGCTTTACCTGCCATGATGGAGTTTGTGCGTGATGAGCAAATGACCATCCAAACTTTGGTAACCAAAATGTGCCACAATCCAGCAACTATCTTTAAAGTAAAAGACAGAGGGTTTATTCGCGAAGGGTATTTTGCTGATTTGGTGATTTTAGACCCATCGCGCCCATGGGCTGTGAATAAGGACAACATTTTGTACAAGTGTAAATGGTCACCATTTGAAGGGGTTACTTTCCGCTCACGCGTTACTCACACTTTGGTGAATGGTAATGTGGTATTTGATAATGGTAAAATCAACGATAGCAAAAAAGGGATGCGCCTTGAATTTGACCGCTAAGCTAATTCCGATAGTATTATTTGCACTGGTTTCCTGTGGCAATCCTGTAGAAGTAATTGTTCCTGAGGGCACTGTTTCTGACTCTATGATGGTGAAAATCCTAACCGATTTTCACTTGGTAGAAGGCGCTAAGGTGGGGAACAAAATAATGGGAGATACTATTCCGGCTACAGTTTATACAGCCAAGGTTTATCAAAAGTACAATCTTACCGAAGCAGAGTTTGAAAAGAGTTTTCGATTTTACACCTCCAATCCAGATTTGATGGAGGGGATTTATGAAAAGGTAATTGAAAACCTAAATAAGATAGAGGCTACTGCTCCTCGCTCTTCTGTTCAGGATGATATTATGCGCGAGCAAACCACTATTGCACGGCCTTTAAGTGATATTACGAAGAAAGTAAAGGCTCAAAACGATTCGCTTAATGACTCAACAAAAAAAGGTCAGGAAGAATAATCTTGCTTGTAAAAAGCAGAAAGGTCTTTAATAGTTTCTCTTAAAGGGCGAAACTCAAAATCAAGTTCTTTTTGCACCTTATTATTGGTATAATAGTTTTTTTGATGCGAAGTTTTGGCCGTCCCTTCTGTAATCATGGGCCTTCCGCCAAATAGAATAGATTTCACTTTTTCAATTCTCCACACAATATTACCCATCCAAGGCTTGGCATGTACTGTAGGTTTGGGAGCATTAAGCTCCTCCGCTATTTGATTGAAAACTTCACGGTAACTTACGTTTTCACCAACAGCTACAAAGCGCTGCGCTGAAACATTACTAGCCATAAGCTTTACCATAATTGCCGCTACATCACGAGCATCCACATAGCCGTTTACACCTTCCGTGTAAAACTTAAAACCTTTGGCCACCGTATTAAAAATAGCCGCGCTTCCCTCCTTCCAATTTCCCGGACCAAGAATAATAGTTGGGTTTACAATCACCGCATCAAGACCTTCTTCAGTAGCTCGCCACACTTCTAGCTCAGAGAGATACTTGCTTTTTGCATACACACTATTGTGTTTACTTTCTACCCATTGGGCTTTTTCGTCTATAGGCTTACCCTGTGTAGCTCTTCCCAAAGCTGCAACACTACTTACGTGAACCAGTTTGCGAATCTTAAATTCCAGAGCAACGTTTATCACATTGGCCGTAGTTTGTGGATTTACGCTCATCAGCTTGTCGTCATCCCTATCATCAAAAGAAACCAAAGCAGCACAGTGATATACCTCTGATATTCCAGACATCGCATCTTCAACATCCGCAATGTTCATCAGGTCAGCCTGTACCCAATGTACTTTATCCAATAATTTCTGGGGAGAGTCCGTATAGTAGGAAAATATTTTGGCCACCAAATCCTGCTTAGCTTCATCGCGATAAGCAGCCCTCACCGCCTTGCCTGCACTTGTTAGCTCATACAAAACGTGAGCTCCTAACATCCCGGTTGCCCCGGTTACCAAAATAGTTTCGTCCAATGCCTTTCGTAATCTTTGATTAGCCTGCGCGAAGTTATATTTTTGCCCGTCAATCGAAGAAATTATATCCCCCGATGAAGAAAAATTTTGTAGAAGAGTTACGTTGGAGAGGCATGCTCCATGATATTATGCCCGGAACTGAAGAGATGCTTGAAAAAGAAATGGCTTCGGCCTATGTGGGCATCGACCCTACTGCCGACTCTTTACACATTGGTCATTTGGTGGGAGTAATGATGTTGAAGCATTTTCAACGTGCAGGCCACCGTCCATTAGCTCTTATCGGTGGTGCTACAGGTATGATTGGCGACCCTTCCGGTAAAAGTAAGGAGCGCAATCTGCTGACGGAAGAAGACCTCCGCCACAACCAGGCATCTATCCAAAAGCAATTAGAGCGCTTTCTTGATTTTACATCTGACGAGCCCAATGCCGCCAAGTTGGTAAACAACTACGATTGGATGAAGAACTTTAGCTTCCTTGATTTTATCCGAGACATCGGTAAGCACCTTACGGTAAATTACATGATGGCTAAAGATTCTGTAAAAAAACGTCTTACCAGCGAAGATGCTGAGGGAATGTCTTTCACAGAGTTTACCTACCAATTGGTACAAGGTTATGATTTTCTTCACCTTTACAGGGAAATGAACTGCAAGTTGCAAATGGGCGGTTCGGATCAGTGGGGAAATATTACCACCGGTACTGAACTCATTCGCAGAAAAGCGCAAGGAACTGCATTTGCCCTTACCTGCCCACTTATTACCAAAGCTGATGGAACCAAATTCGGGAAAACAGAAGAAGGTAATGTGTGGCTAGATAAGAAACTGACCAGCCCATACAAGTTTTACCAATTTTGGCTAAACACTTCTGATGATGATGCTGAGCGCTATATCAAGATTTTCACCATGCTGGATGAAAACGAAATCAGCAGCTTGGTAACTGCGCACAAAGGAGCTCCACATGAGCGTGCCCTACAAAAGAAGTTAGCGGAGGAAATGACCACCATGGTCCATTCTGAAGAAGATTTGGAGAACGCTCTTAAGGCTTCTGAAATCCTTTTTGGAAAAGCTACAGAAGATTCACTTCGCAATATTGATGGAGAAACCCTGGCTGATATTTTTTCCGGTGTACCTCAATTTGAAATTACTGCTGCCGAACTTAATGATGGATTGGACATAATTGCCTTTGGGGCACAGCAAACGCAAATTTTTAGTTCTAATGGTGAAGCCCGCAAAATGATTCAGGCTAATGGCTTTAGCATCAACAAAAATAAAGTGACTTTGGAAAAGAAGATTACTCAGGATGATGTAATCAGTGGCCAATACATTCTTGCTCAAAAGGGGAAGAAGAACTATTTCCTCATTAAGGTAATATGATTAGATTTGAACAAATCCTGGATTTTGGGTTTAAACAAGTTAAACTTTAACTTTTGCTAGATCAATCACACACAATTACCGAAGCAAACCTCATTGAGGAATTTACAGCTGGTAATGAAGCTGCGCTGAGCTTTATATATGACGCCTATTCCGGTGCGTTGTACGGGGTGCTTTTGCAAATGACGCGCAATAGCGACCTCAGCCGCGACCTCCTCCAAGAAACTTTTATTAAAATCTGGAAGTACCATGCCAAGTACGATGCCACCAAGGGTGCGTTGTACACGTGGATGCTAAACCTTACTCGCAATAATTGCATTGACTATTTGCGTTCTAAGAGAAATAAAAACCAGAACCAAAACCAAGAGCTGGATAATCACGTATATGCATTTGAAAGCCACTCAGGTTTTAGTCCCGATCACATCGGGCTTAAAGAAGTTGTGGACAGCCTTCCGGCCGAACAAAAACAAGTGATTGACCTCGCCTATTTTGGCGGGTATACACAGAAAGAAATTTCTGAAGAATTTGACATTCCATTGGGGACAGTGAAGAGTAGAGCCAAAGCTGGCATGGAGAAGCTGCGCAAATTTTTTAAACCGGAAAACTAAGAACAAAGTTGAATACTAAAGAATACATAGAATCAGGAGTTATTGAAACCTACGTACTAGGGATGCTTACTGATGCCGAAGCTTCCGAGGTAAAGCAAATGGCCCAAAAGCACCCAGAAGTGCAACAGGCCATTGATGAAATGCGTGCTAGCCTAGAAGGCTATGCTACCGCCCATAGTGTGGCTCCCAAGCCCGAGTGGAAAGACGAAATATTAGCAGCTGCCTTAGCGGCAAATAATTCACAAGGCCAAAAATCTACTCCTACCAAAAAAGACACACAACAAGAACCAGTGGTAAGAACCATGGCTCCCGCTGAAAACAAAAAGTCTGGCTTTTCACCTATAGCAATAGCTGCTTCTGTAGCACTGCTTATTAGCCTTGGCTACAATGCCATGCAGTATCAATCTATTCAGGATAAAGAAGAGAAAATATCTAAAACCCAACTGCGAGTTGCTGAACTAGAAAGTGAGAATGAGGTGATGGTAGCCAACTTTAAAGATGCTCAAAGCAACCTTGCAGTGCTTAGAGATGCTGGAACTGCCACCTTTATTATGAAAGCCATTGAAGGTCGTGACCCTCAATATCGTGCCGATGTACACTGGAATTCAACATCAGAAATAGTATATCTGGACGTAAAAGCTTTGCCTGATGCCCCCGAAGGAATGCAGTACCAACTATGGGCCTTGAAAGATGGAAAGCCTATAGATATGGGTGTATTTGATGCTGACGACACCAAAGAAAACTTAATGGCTATGGGCAAAGTTCCTGGTGCTGATGCTTTTGCGGTAACCCTTGAAAAAGCTGGTGGTGTGCCTTCACCCACTATCGAACGGATGTATGTGTATGGCGAGCCTGTGGCGGGTTAGTTGAAATAATAATTAACCCCAACTGAAACTTGAAGTATACTAAAGCCCGTACTAGGCAAATAATGTCCGCTAAACACATAATCACCTTTTTCAAATTTTGACTTTGGTATATGAATGTAACCACCCTCTACCAGGAATTTCAATTTTTCAGTCCCCCACTGGCCACCAATGTTAAAGAGAAGCATATAAGGGTGTGACTGATTAGGATTAAAATCCTCAACTCCGTAATGGTGATATCCATCTTTATCTATAACTGATATCGGATTATAACTAGGTGAACCTGTGTTTAAATATCCGTCTTTGGCGGGGAAGTTGACGGCAGGCCCCAAGCGAACAAACAATTGCTTTTCGGGAAGTATGCTAAACTCAGGAAGAACAGCAAAATACATTAAATTTTGTTCATATCCCATGTGTATCCAATCAAGAGTGTAGTCTGGAGCATTTTCATACCCTTTCATACTAAAGTCCCCATCAATAAACAAATCGAAATAGGTGTATTGAACTCCCATTTGCAAACTCAAATCCATCCAATCAAATAAATCTATCGAAAAACGAAGAGCCATGCCACGGGTATAGGCAGGAGTAGGGAACTTTCCTTCATCAGTTTCTAATTTGCTCCCATCGTCATTAAAGTACTTTATTAGAGAATAACCTGCCGAAACCACAGGGCTTACACTTACTTTTTGAGCATTGCCATAAGTTGCTAATAACAGGCAAAGGAGAGTTGTTCTAATTGCTTTCATTTTGTTAGTTACTTGGGTTAAATTATTCCGGGAGTTTAAAACACATCATAAAGTATTCATCGTGTACATAGATATAGCCCAGCTCTTCATTGATGGCCACACCATTTTGAAACGCAGCACTTGTGTATTTCCTATCGCCATCATGGGGCGAATCCTCTTCCCATACAATCTGGCCATTGGCGGTACGAACGGCAAACAATTTTCCATCGCCCTCCGCTGTGTAAAACACCATACCATTATAAAACTGCATGTGCGAAGGGCTATGACCTGCCTCAAAAGTATGCCATAGCAAATCACCCGTATATTTATCAAAAGCATAAATAGCATCATTGTCCGGCTTCACTATCAAACGGTTTCCATCAATAATTAAATTAGAAAGCATTAAGTGATGCCCTGATCCGGGGAAGCCCTTTTGCCAGATAAACTCGCGCTTTACTAAATCTATACAGTGCAGATTGCGGTTTCCAAGTACGTACACCCTGTTATCTTCAATCACGGGAGGAAGAACATTGGAATTACCCGTTGGCTCAATGTCTTCCATTACAAACTCCACCTTCTTTTTAGAAAGATTGTAACCATACAGGTCAATCTGTCCATCCTGGTTAGATCCAAACTTCCAGCTACGGTTTTGAATAACCAATATGCTATCATTGGAAGGGCTCATCCATAAGGTGGGGCCGTGTATAAATGGTGAATAACCATCTATTGAATCTGCATACAATGTAAAAATAGTATCCCACCTCACGTTATTGAACGGAGATCTAACCAAATAAACTTTTGACGCAGGCCAAGATGTTGAAGTATGCTTGTGATAAATATATCCATCTACCTCTGTAATACCTGGGTGCCCATTTTTATTGGGAACTAAATATTGCCAACTGAGATTCCCCGTTTCGAAATCAATCACATTAGTCTCATAATTATTATTCACCGCATACTTATCTTCATAAATTAATTGATGGTTATTATAAGGAATGGAAGGAGTTCCTCCGAAGTCATTCCAACTCCATTTTTTTTCACCGCTCTTCCCATCCAGTCTCCAAATTGAGAAGCCATTCATAGAAGGTGCTGAGTTACAAATCAGGTCGCCCTTATACATTAGAGGTTGTCTTCCTTGCGATTGTCTTTCATCAGGTGCCATGGGTACTTTCCATACCATTTGCAGTAACGAAGTGTCTTTACCATTAGTCCCGGGTGGAGTTGGAGAGAGTGGCTCAGGCTTTTTGCAAGCCCAAGCCATAATTAGCATAGATAAATAGAATACCATTTTCATATCTATCTCGGTTTGGTGATAAAGAAATTAGAATAGTCATTATAATCAAACAACCTATTCAACTTCTCCCGTGTTTCACTACTATTTCTCAATTGCTGATGGTTTGTGTTTTCCAGTTTATAATCGTCATCACTCAAAGCCGGGTTTACTGTAGCCCCAGGTAGGTTTTTGGCGCTTTCGGCCAATACTATACCATCGCTGGGCTTATGGGTTACTACGGTTTCTATATTTGGATAACGCAAACAAATCCTTTTTATACCTCCCGGCAAGTAGGTCACACCCGGAGGGCACTCAGCCGCAGTGGCCACCCAATTTATCGAAACCCCATTCCCTCCATTAAGCTCCTCACATTCACAAATATAGCCATTCTGCTGAACGTTTGTTTTATAGGCACCAATTATGGCTTTCCACTGCTTATTGGTGTTTTTTAAGAAATCATAACCTACATGATAGTCACCCATCACCTTCAAATACCGTGTTCGTTTACTTGTGTGAATATTTAGCTGTATGATAGTAGAAACAGGGTTAAAAAAGTAGTGCCACATGTTAGCAATCTTATCAATTTGGTTTTGTTGCCATTCAGCATGACCTTTATATATTAAATACTTGGTATAGTAATTTATCCTCATGTCATTAGCATCATCAACGTGTTGTTGATCTGGATCTGCCTGAAACGCATTATAAGTATAAACACCCTTACGCAAAGACCCCATTTGTCTCCAAAATACAGGCTCTTCTTCTTCTCCATAAAAAGCAACCATCGGAATATTCGGTGCATAGCTATTAAGCGTATTTAGCAAATAATTTGAACCAGAATAATTTTCATTATGCGCCATATAATCGGTAGTGATATTGGGTGTTACACTTGCTGCAACAACGGACAGTACGGAATCACCTGTTACAAAATCACAAAATGCAGTTTTAGCATCCAAAATATCATCATCAATATTTAGTAGTCTGACCAGTTTCGCATAAAATGCATTAGATCCGTATATAGCTTCGGAAAGAGGCCCAGCAAGTAAATCATCACACATTTCATTAGCCATATCCCCTATCATACCCTGCCCCCCCATACTTGCTGGTAATCCATTGGTCAATATCTCAGCACCCTGGTGGGCCGAACCAAAGGTTACCAAGCCACCAAATTGCGGGTTTTTGCCAGACGTATTTCTCATGTAGTAATCTGTAGCTCTAAGAGCCAAACCTCCCTGACTATGACCAATAGCAATATTATTCTCACGATTTGGCGGGCTAAACGCCAGATTTTGTATTACCATGTCGTCATATATATCCCCACCAGCGGCTGCAAGTCCAGCAGCCTCTGTATATCCAGGGCCGTTTGGCTCTCCAAACTTTACCACCTCAGCCTTTCGGGCAGCATAAAGCGGATCCTCATTGGTAACCCCATCTGTTTCGTCATGTACATCTTGCCAAGCATTCTGGTCACCGCCCAAGCCTGGCATAAGGAATATTACCCGGTCGCTATCTGAAGCTGTTTTATAAAAGTGCACCACATTATTCAATGCTTTAGGCGCAATATCCATTATCGTATCTCCAAGGGTTACCATTACCGTATCGCCCGGATCACATTGTGCGTTTGTTTTTATCGTTCCTGTCAGCACGCATACAGCTGCTATTAGTAATAATTTCAGGTTTTTCATAGCTTAGTTTTTAATAAGGTTTTTGGTAAACTGGTTACCATCGGGCATAATAAAGCGGGCTATATAAAGCCCTGCGGTCAACGCATTGACATCCACGTACATCACCGATGCTGGGTTTATAGAAGTGTTAATGTATTCTGTACCATACTGATCCAGTATAATAAAGTTGATGTCGCTGTTTTCGAACTCGGTGCCGCTATAAGTCATTTCAAGCACGCTACTCACGGGATTGGGGAACATTGCAAAATCATCCTCTAAGTTAATCTCCTGCTCAGTTATTATAGCCTCATCATAAAATAATTGATAGCCACTGTAAGATTCAGTTCTGACTTCTACCAAGCACTTTCCCTTTCTCGAAAGTCTTCGTACTTTAGATTTTGAAAGCCCCAGCCTCAAATATCCTTGAGTGGTTGTCACAAAAGACTCCAAACTATAATAGGGTTCGTCAACTACATTATCAAAATTCTGATAAACACGCAGGTTTTCTATAGGATCAATGAATATTTGGTGTGACCCATCACTAGTACTTATAGTGTAGCTTTGGTTGGAATAACTCACCTCATATCCTCCATTTTGTAGCTCTTCGATTGGCAAATCTTCAAATAGCGGAAAGGGAAGCATGGGCGAAAGGCCATCCTCTATGATAGCGTCCATCAAGGTATCTTCATTGGCAAGATAAAACTCTGAATGGGGTAGATCCGATATTAGGTTTCCCTCGAGTGAATAAACTTTTGCCCCAAGATTATCAATAATGATATGCCCCATGGGCTTCTCCCAACTTTCAATAGGGCTAAGACTATCAATGTCAATCCTTTCAGTTTTCAGCCAAGTTGGACTTATTGCTTTTTCATGTGTTCGGATTTCATGCCGTGGCTCCATGTCTATCCAGTCCCATTCTGTCATATCTTTATGAGAGGTGGAGTCTGGCAATAAGTAGTATACATCTTCCTGAACTGTATACTTTTCATAAAAAAGATTCTCTAGGGATGATTGTGCCATTGCCACTTCCGTTTGCAACACTGCGAAAACTAATAGCATCCACGATACTGCACACCTCTGTTGTAGTATATAAACTAATTTTTCCATAAAGCTTGGTTTTTTGAAATGTTAAACAATTTTTCTGTAGGTATTCATTACGTTATGTAAGTGAATAGATAAAGGTAAATAGCTACCAAGCTTTTGCTTATTCGAAATCTGAATAATCTCAATGTGTGAATAGCCTAAAAATGAAGCTCACCAAAACTAGCGATTCATCATACCTAGTTATAGTTACCTATTTTTCAAGGAGAAGACATACTTTTATGTACCTCATGCAACTAACGTTATGGTGAGAACTGGAAAAATCAAAGCTTTGAGAGAACAGAATGAAATGACGCAGGAAGTACTAGCTGATTTTTTGAATGTTTCTCAACCTACTTATGCCCGCATGGAAAGCGGTCGGCAAAAGCTTAGGGTTGAACAATTGTTTCTTTTAGCCCATGTTTTTAGAGTTAAGCCTATTGAGCTTATTGATCTATCCAATGTCCTCTGATTGAAAAAATAAACTGAGCGCTTCATTAATATTTTCACAAACCCATAAACGTATACAAGATTTTATCCTGAACTAACTCCTCTTGCGTAGAAGTTGGTTTGTAAAAATAGATCACCTTGAAGTCATACTCTTCCCAGGTCTGCTTGATTTTAGGTGCCGTTACCTCATGGTCATTAGTCATCACAGCGTAAGGGCTAGTTTCTCCCCTAAAAATCATTATTACACGGAAATCCTTGTCTTCTTTTAAGGTTTTGTTTTCCTCGCGATAAACGTGAACTACTAGCTCTTCAAACTTCTTTTCTTCAAACTTATAGGTCTCGAATAACTCCTTAAAACCTGCGGCTTGCTCGTTGCGGTTTTTCAAGGCAAGAAGCTCAGAAATTCTTTCTTCGGGTACACTTCCGTCCACAAACTTTGTTTTAAACAGATAGCCTTCAACAATTGCCCTAAAGCGGTCATTGCCACGAAAGGCCTCTACCTTCACACCTTCTTTTATTTTTATCTCTGCCAACGTGCTTCCTATTTTCACATTTTCTTTGGTAAAGAAATCAGCCCCGGAAATGATGTACTTATCATCCACCACATTTTTTGGGTCTACATACACTTCCTTACGGATTTTATACCAGCCATCTTCTGGTGCAAATGAAAATACCTTTTCATCAGCCTCAAGGCTAAAAAGTGCTTCGCCACTTGGCTTTGAAAGAACCTTGGCTGTTTCTTCAATTATTTGTGATTTGGCCGTAAATGCCAATCCTAGTAAAGCAAGTGCAATTAGTTTTTTCATAAATTTTCAAATTACCATTAGGTTACAGCCCCGAATATCGGAATTATCAAAACGCCCCATTACCTCAAAACTGTCATCTTCATAAATTCTTCCCAAATCCTGAGTTTCAATAAAAGCGCAGCTGTCAATATTAGCCAAATCTATCACATTGATTCCACCCGTTTTCCCTTTTCTAGTTGCACTAAAAGGGTCATCTGTTTGTCGAGTAATTATTTTCATCCATGGTGGACAGTTAAATCTTCCCTCACCTTTGGAATATCCTTGAGACAAAAGCTCCGTCATTCCATATTCCGAATGAATATTTTTTACACCAAAGCCTTGCTTCAAAATAGCGTGTAAATCCGTTCGAATCATTTCCTTTCGCCTTCCTTTCATCCCTCCGGTTTCCATAACTGTAAGATCATCAAATGAAATTTGGTAACGTTCAACAAAATCCAAAAGTCCAAAACTCACCCCAAGCAAAAGTGTCTTTTTACCCTCGCCTTTCTTCTTTTGCAAAACAGCATAAAGCTCATCCCATTGATTGAGATAAAAATTACTATCCGCATCTTCTGATTGCTGAATCAGTGCCTCCGCCATATAGATCAAAGAAGAACCTTGGCGCTCTAAATAGGAAGGCAATAGTGCCAAAATGCACCAATCTTTAGCATTTCCATAAAATTGCCCAAAAGCAGTATTGAAACTATTTTCATAAACAGAAAGATCGGCAATAGCATGTTTACTGGTAGTTCCATCACCAGTACCCGAACTGCTGAAAGAAATAGCAGAATCAAAGACACCCGTTTTTATCTGATGAGTTTTAAAAAAAGAAATCGGCAAAAAAGGAATTTCCGACACACGATCAATCTGGAATGCATGTAACTTTAAATACGATAAATACTCTTTGTACACCGTATTATTCTCAGCCTGAAAGCGAAACAACTCTAATGCTAATTGCTCAAACTCCTCCTCTGTCTGTATACCGAAAACCCTATCTTTGAAATATTGCTTGTTAACCAACGTTTGATGCTATAGCTGCGTTTATATAATCGATGAAAATACAGTTTCCAAAAATACTACTCTGCGCTCTTTTTCTTACCCTCACTTACGTGGGATGCAAAAAAGACAAAGCATTTCCAGACACCCCTAACCTTAAATGGGATGATTATGAAATTATGCCGGAAAACGGCCCCATCGATGAAATTGTGCTAAACCTAGCGTTCACAGATGGTGACGGAGATATTGGTTCCGGAAGTCAAAATGCTTACGACACTTGCAATTCACAATCTTACGACTTATTTATTCGCTACTTTGAAAAAGTAGGTGGCAGCTACCAAGAAGTATTTCCGGTAGACACTACCAGTTGTTTATACTTCCACCAAAGGTTTCCAGACATCACCCCTGAAGGGCAAAATAAGATATTGGAAGGTAATATTTACGCTCCCTTTATCTTTTTAGGATTTCCTTCAAATGCCAATGTAGACACCATAAAGTTTGAGGTAGTTCTAAAAGATAGAGCGGGAAATAAGAGTAATGTAGCTACTTCGCCAGGAATATTTATTCCTCCACTATAAGTTCGTTGTCTTTTTTCAAAGATTCAGTCACCCCAAGAACGTGGTCACCAATTCGCTCAAGCTCCGAAATCAAATCACTATAGTAAACACCACTTCTTACCTGGAATTTTCCTGATTCCACTTTCTTAATATACTCTTTACGCAGGCGCTTGTATGTTTCATCAATTTCGTTTTCCAACTCTTCGGCCTTCGCAAAATCAATATCTCTCTCGTAAGCCTCTAAGTTTTCCACCATCAGGTCCAAAGACTTCTTTACCAAAGCGGCAATCTCAGCCACTCTGTCACGCATCTCTTGGGTAAAGTATGCCTTCTTCTTTTTCCGCATAGTAAGGTTTCTGCTTATCTCTAAATAAATATCGCCTATGCGTTCAAGGTAGTTCGCAATATTCAACATACTCCTTACCTGATGTCCACCATTGCTACTCAATTCACCTTTGGCTGCTTTACTCAGATAACTTGAAATTTCCAGCTCCATCCTATCGGTAATGTCCTCATACTTTTCCAACTGATCGGTATAATACCTAAGCTTTTTCTCATCCATTTCGGTAACGAGCCTTGGCACATATTTAAAGGCCCGCCTTACGATATCCGCAAATTTCACCACCTCCTTCCGCGCTTCCAAAATAGAAAGCTCAGGCGTTTCCATCATTCCACTGCCTATATAATCGAGGCTAAATACTTCGTCATCCTCACTGCGGCTAGGTACCATTTTGATTACTACTTTGGCTATAAAGCCAACAAAACCTACCAGTATTAATAGGTTTAAAATATTAAATGAGGTATGAAATAAAGCGAGCGCGGCAGGAATACCTGTTGCCGTTTTCATGGGATCTGCTCCAAAAATATCAACAGAGGCTCCGGCTATCAGATTTACAAAAAAGGGAAAAACGGCCAGCATCCAAAGTACGCCAAACACGTTGAACACAAAGTGTGCCCGAGCTGCTCGTTTAGCATGCACATTTCCTATAAGTGCCGCTAAATTGGCGGTAATGGTGGTTCCAATGTTCTCACCCAAAATAATAGCTGCGGCCAATGGAAAGGAAATCCATCCCTCATTACACATTACCAGAGTAAGAGCCATGGCCGCACTAGACGACTGTACCACAATGGTGAGCACAGTACCAATAGCTACAAAAAGTAGTACTATAAAAAACTGTTTTATGTATGGCTGACCAGCGTAGTCAACATTCTTTACAAAGCTCAGCAACTCTTCATTTTGGAGACCGCCTACTGCTTCTTTCATGAAATTAAGACCCAGAAACAAAATGGCAAAACCAAGCAGCACTTCGCCCCAAAGCTTAAGCTTTTCACGAGAGCTAAACATCATGGGGAAACCAATAGCAATAATCGGTAAACACATGCTGGCAATGCTAAACTTACCCAAGCCCAGCTGTGAAATAAGCCAACCTGTGACCGTGGTTCCCACATTAGCTCCCATTATTACTCCAATAGATTGGATGAGAGAAAGCAGTCCTGCATTTACAAAGCTTACCACCATAACTGTAGTGGCTGATGAAGATTGCACCATGGTGGTGATTAGCACACCAGTAAGCACGCCTAACAGACGATTGGAGGTCATCGCTTCCAGAATCTCCCTAAGCTTATTGCCTGCTACTTTTTGAATAGAATCACTCATCACCTTCATTCCAAAAATGAAGAGGCCTAGAGCTCCAATGAGCGATAAAAAGTCAAAAATCCCGAATGCCATAGTCACTATATTTATTCAACCCTTAAGGTTAACCTACGATGCTCAATTCATTAGCGGCTGCAAAAGTAAACGCTTTGCTGGAATAGCAACAAGCATTAAAGACCAAGTGCTTAGCATACATTATGAGCGTAAGTACATTATCAAATTGACATATCATTCTACTGAATGGTATCCAAAATAGAGCTGTGGCTATATGTGCCAAAATATCCTAATTGAATATCACCTTTTAAGTTAGTGGTTGGATTTCCAGGGGCGATTCCAGGAGGGCCTGTTTGACTAACTATTGATGCCAGGGTAACAAAATATTCATACACGTCAGCATCTATACTTTGAAGCTCCACTTCTACTACATCACCTTGCCCAATTTCATATCCAAAAAGTGGTAGATTCAGATACGTACCCTGATTAAATTTATCACTAAAAACAGTAATATCTCCTTCAGGCTGACCATTAACACGCACTACAATTTGATAATAATTGATTGTATCCGGTGGATCTTGAAAGGCAACATTGATACTATATGAAGCATCTGAAAAATCATTTGGAGGGAAGTACTCAAAAGTAATGGAATCAAGCAAGACAGTTGGTGGCATATAACTTTCTGCCTGTGTAATTTGTCCTTGCACGTCTGTTTTTATGCTGTAGGTTCTGTTCACCATCGATTTTACTCCCATCACTAAATACCGACCGTTTCCCATTGGGCTAGCCTGCATTATGTTTCCATCTCCATCAGTGAATTCAATATCTGCGCCATCCACTACAGGATTTGGATCATTGCTAAAATAATCCGCTGTTTGGCTAATGGAAATCCACAAACTATCCTCCCCTGCTGGAAGATTTGCTTCTAAAACCATTTGTGGGTCGGAACTGTTGAGATCCACATCTATAACCTTTTCGCAAGAAGCCAATATGAGTGCCACGGCAGAAAGTATTAAAAACCTTTTCATAATATCTTAAAATCTAAAATTGTAACTGATTGATGGGATCGCTTTAAAAAGAGCAAACTGTACAGCTTCTGTCTGTCCAGTATCTTCATTTTCTTCAAAATTTATGATATACGGATTTTCTCTTCCGTAGGCATTGTACACTGAGAAATTCCAGCTACTTTCAAATTTTTCTGTTTTCTTAACGGTCCAGGTTAAGCCTAAGTCCATGCGATGATAATTGGGAAATCGATAACCATTTCTCTCGGTGTAATATGGTACCTGCCTACCAGCTGACTCGTATTTTCCTGAAGGAAAGGTAACTGCATCTCCTGTATAAAACACAAAATTGGCAGAAGCTGTCCACTTTGGGTGAAAAGCATAAATTGCAGTAACCGATAGATCATGAATACGATCTTGTCGAGATGGAAATATCTTGCCATCATCAATGTCATCAAATTCTCTAAGCGATCGTGATAGTGTGTAGCTGAGCCAGCCCGTGAATTTTCCTTGGGTTTTTTTCAATAAAAGTTCTAAACCATATGCCTTTCCACTTCCGTAAACAAGCTCTGTCTCCACGCTACTATTAAAAACTAAGTCTGCTCCAGTACGGTAATCAATTAAGTTTTGCATCTCTTTATAGTACACTTCAGCTGAAAACTCAAACATATTATCTTTAAAATTTCTAAAATACCCAGCGGCCACTTGATCTGCAATCTGTGGCTTCACATTGTTACTACTTGGTACCCACCTATCCGTTGGGGAGCCTGATGTAGAATTAGAAAGCAAGTGCATATACTGATAATTTCGATTATAAGCCACCTTGAGTGAGCTCTTCTCGTTCAAAAGGTATTTAGCGGAAGCGCGGGGTTCCAGCCCATTGTAAAACTGTATCGACTCCCAGTTCCCATAGGCTTGTGTAGAAGTTACTACCCCATCATCATCAATTTCGTAAGCCTCTCCGGCTCCCATGTAATCAAATAAGCTGTATCGCAAACCATATGTAAAACTCCACCTAAGTCCCACCTTTTGCTCATTCTGTACATAAAGTGCGCCTTCCACTGCATACTGCTCATCAATATCTTCAGCTGCAAAACTGCTTTCAGATCCAGTACTTATTTTACCCGGCACAAAATTGTGACGAATCACATTAGCGCCAAATTTGATAGTGTTATTTGAATTTAAAAAATAAGAGAAGTCCTGCTTCAGATTCCAGTCCTTAATTCCAGATTCAAGGGTAAACTTTTCTTCGTCTGCACCAATATCAAAAGCATAGTCGTAGTCGCTATAAATGAGTGACGTATTTCCAAAAAGGCGATCATTAAAAATATGATTCCAGCGCAAAGTTCCTGTAGCATTTCCCCAGCTAAAGCCAAACTCATCATCAAAGCCAAAGTTATCTCTACCAAAATATCCGCTCACATAGATTCTATCCCTATCCGTAATTTGATAATTAGCTTTAAGGTTTAGATCATAAAAGTAAAGTGTAGTATTTTTCAAATCCTCATTACTGGATAACTTCAAAAACAAATCGGCATAAGTGCGTCTCCCACTAACAATAAATGACCCTTTATCTTTTACTATTGGAGCTTCAAGCGTAAGCTTAGAAGAAATAAGTCCAATGCCTCCAGAAGCACCAAACCTTTTGGCGTTACCATCCTTCATAATTACGTCCATCACCGAGGATGCTCGACCACCATATTCTGCTGGCATTCCTCCTTTATAAAGGGTTACATCCTTTATCGCATCAGAATTAAAAACCGAAAAGAATCCCAAAAGATGTGAGGCATTGTAAACGGGGGCTTCATCGAGCAGTATCAAGTTTTGATCTAGACCTCCACCCCTTACCGAAAACCCACTCCCACCTTCACCAGAAGTTTTTACTCCAGGAAGTAATTGCACCATTTTTATGATGTCTTTTTCACCAAAAAGAACGGGCACCGTTTCTACATCTTTAGGAGAAATTTTGGCAACGCTCATCTCCGTTTTAGTCACGTTAGCATTAGCTGCCTCCGCACTTACAACTACCTCCTCCAAGCTTTCTGTTTCTTCCCTTAACTCTATATCCAGACTCACATCTTTATCCAAAACCACTTCCTTTATCACCGATTGATAACCTATGTATTGGATACTAATTTGATAAGTTCCTTTTGCAAGTGTAAGAGAGTAAAAACCATACGTATTGGTTGTAGCGCCTTTTCCAGAAACTCCTTCAACCACCACAGCAGCACCAATAAGGTCCTCACCATTTGCGGCATCTTTTACCCGCCCTTTTAGGGTGTAGTTTTGCGCATAAGCATATTGAGTCATTGTGGCCAAACACAATAACATCAAACATAATTTTTTAGTCATCTTTTGAACATTTATATAATCCATTGCGGGATTGCACAGAATATAGGGTTGGCAAACTTATAACGAAGTGCCTTATAAACAGTTAACGAAAGTTAAAATTTAATTTTCGGCACAAAAAAACCCCGATACTCGTGGAGTAACGGGGTTTATGTCAAATTGTTTTGAAGCTTATACTCCTAAACCAACTCTTTTAAAGTCAGTAACGGTCAAGCCCTTCTTTACAGAATCCAAATACTTGGTGATGCTCAACTTTCCGTCACGGATATAATCTTGCTCAAGTAGAGTACTTTCCTTGAAGAATTTGTTCAAACGACCTTCAGCAATTTTATCAAGCATTGCTTCTGGCTTACCTTCTTGGCGAGCTAGATCTTTTCCTACTTCTAGTTCTCTATCAATAATTTCTTGAGAAACACCATCGCGGCTTAATGATACTGGGTTCATTGCTGCAGCTTGCATAGCTACGTTTCTTCCAGCTTCTTCTGCTTCTTCGTTCATTCCTACTATTGCAGCAAGCTTGTTACCAGCGTGAATATAAGTAGCTACAAAAGCAGCTTCCAATACTTCGTATCCACCAATTTCTAGCTTTTCTCCAATCACACCTGTTTGCTCAGTAAGTTTATCTTCGATAGTCATACCATCGATAGATTCTTTCAAAAGAGCCTCAGTGTTGGCCGCTTTAGTTTCTAAAGCTTTGTCAAGAATTTTTTGGGTAAGAGCGATAAAGCTATCATTCTTTGCCACAAAATCAGTTTCGCAGTTAAGGCTTACAACAGCACCAAAGCTATTGTCAGCGGTAGCACCTGCAAGCACACAACCTTCAGTAGCTTCGCGATCTGCACGCTTTGCCGCTACTTTTTGTCCTTGCTTTCTAAGCACATCTACTGCTTTGTCAAAATCACCTTCTGCCTCTTGAAGTGCTTTCTTGCAGTCCATCATTCCGGCTCCGGTTTGTTTTCTTAGTTTATTTACGTCTGCTGCTGTGATATTAGCCATGGCTGTAAATTTATCGTTTGTGTTTGTAAATTAAAGAAGGGATAAAAATCACTTTTCATCCCTTCTCCTGTATCAACCTATTGTGAA
Source organism: Owenweeksia hongkongensis DSM 17368 (assembly GCF_000236705.1). Lineage (NCBI taxonomy): Bacteria > Pseudomonadati > Bacteroidota > Flavobacteriia > Flavobacteriales > Owenweeksiaceae > Owenweeksia > Owenweeksia hongkongensis. Next base: position 2,183,537 of record NC_016599.1, read on the forward strand.
ATAATATTTAAGATCGCTTAATCTTCAGAAGTACCTTCTTCAGCTACTTCTGCAGTTTCTTTTTTATTAGCGGCTTTCTTCAACTTGTCTTTTGAAGCTTTTTCTTTATCCGCTTTTCTTTCTGCCAATCCACCTTTGATAGCTTCAGTAACTCTTCTTACAAGCACATCAATTGAGCGGGTAGCATCATCATTACCAGGGATAGCAAAATCTACCGCATGTGGGTTTGAGTTTGTATCAACGATAGCGAAAGTAGGTATTCCTAAGTTTTTGGCTTCAGCAACAGCAATGTGTTCTTTGTTGATATCAACGATGAACAAAGCAGCTGGAAGACGGGTCATATCAGCAATAGAACCTAATTGTCTTTCCAATTTTTCGCGCTGGCGATCTACTTGTAGTCTCTCTTTTTTAGAAAGGGTAAGGAAAGTTCCATCCTCTTTCATTTTATCGATTGACTGCATTTTCTTGATAGCCTTACGGATCGTAACAAAGTTTGTAAGCATTCCACCAGGCCAGCGCTCAGTAATGTAAGGCATGTTCACATCATTTGCATTGTTTGCAATAATGTCTTTTGCCTGCTTTTTTGTAGCCACATACATAATCTTACGGCCACTTGCAGCAATCTTAGCCATAGCTTCACAAGCTTGCTCTAATTTTGCTTCAGTTTTGTAAAGATCGATGATGTGAATACCATTGCGCTCCATAAAAATATAAGGAGCCATGCTTGGATTCCACTTGCGGGTAAGGTGTCCAAAGTGAACACCTGCATCCAGCATTTCTTTGATATTGTTGTCTGCCATTTTAATTGTGTTTACGTTCTCTAACTCAATCCGAGGGTGGTCATTCTTAAACCAAGCTTAAGGAAGTGTGCCCCACGAATTTGGATACTAAACGATTTATAAAAATATTAACGCTTGCTAAATTGAAATTTCTTACGCGCTTTCTTCTGACCAAATTTCTTACGTTCCACCATGCGTGGGTCACGAGTCATTAGGCCATCAGGTTTAAGCATTGCTTTGAAATCAGGGTTGATTTCTACCAGTGCTCTAGAGATACCCAAACGGATAGCCTCTGCCTGACCTGTAATACCGCCACCTTCTACATTTACAGTTACATCGTACTGACCTTTAGTTTCAGTAAGATCGAATGCCTGCTCCAATTTGTAGTGAAGTGTAGCCGTATCAAAGTAATCTTTGAAGTTTTTCTTGTTGATAGTGATTTCTCCACTACCTTCCTTCAAGAAAACGCGAGCGATAGAAGTTTTTCTTCTACCAATGGTGTGAGTTACTGCCATCTTATTTATTTGATAATAGTGTTAAGATCGATAGTGGTAGGCTGCTGAGCTTCTTGATTGTGCTGAGCAGTTTCATACACTTTTAGATTGCGGAACAAATCGCGACCAAGCTTATTTTTTGGAAGCATACCACGAACGGCATTTTCCACAATTTTGTTTGGCTGCTTTTTTAGCAACTCCTGAGGAGTGCTAAAACGTTGTCCACCTGGATAACCAGTGTGACGAACGTATTCTTTTTCCTGCACCTTGTTTCCACTAAGCGCTACCTTGCCTGCGTTGATAATGATAACATTATCACCACAATCAGCATGAGGCGTAAAATTCGCTTTGTTTTTACCTCTAAGAATATAAGCAACTTTTGAAGCCAATCTTCCTAGAACTTCCCCTTCTGCATCAACCAACACCCATTTCTTATCAACGGTTTGTTTGTTTGCAGATACAGTTTTATAACTTATTGTATTCACAACTGTTTTATTTTTAACCTGTTACGATCGTTTTATCTCCCCCTCTAAAAAGGGGCTGCAAACTTACAACTAAAATTCACAATTGACCAAACTTATTTAACTTAAAATGTTGATAACTAAGCTGAGTCGCTGGCAAGCTTATTGCAAACGTCTTACGGAGTGATGTTTTTTTTTGCAATACTAACAAAGTCATTAAACCCTAGCAACAGTGTAACGTCATACCTGCAAAAAAGTCATTTAATTGAAAATCACTAATTTTGCGCTCCCTTTAAAATTCCTATTTATGAAAAAGTGTCTCGTATTACTTGCTGTTATTGTATTTGGATTGAATGTAAACGCTCAGCAGGTAAAACATCACTGTGGTACAGATGAATACGTTGCAGAAGTCATCGATCAAAATCCAGAATTAGAAAGTGTTTTTGAACAAAGAAGGCAAGAGTTTTTTCAACTAGCCGATCAAAATGCAGAGCTTTCCCGCAAAAAAACACAAGCCGTTGTAACCATACCTGTAGTCTTTCATATACTATATGACTCACCAGAAGACAATATATCCAAGGCTCAAATCCTTGACGGATTACGAATTCTAAATGAAGATTTCAACCTTCAAAATCCTGATGCATCTAATATTAGAGCCATTTTTCAATCGCGTCAAGCAGATGCGGAAATAGAGTTTGTTCTTGCTAAAATTGATGATAACGGTAATTGTACCGATGGAATCAATCGTATTTCAACACCACTATCTGTAGATGCCAACCCAAGAGACCGAGTAAAAACTATTGTGCAATGGGATCCTGATAAATATCTAAATATTTGGGTGGTTCAAAGCATTGTGAGCAGCAGCAGTACTACGGGTATAATTTTGGGGTTTGCTAACTTCCCTTGGATGCCTGCATCAACCGATGGGATCGTAATTCGCAATGATGCACTTGGAGTAATAGGAACCGCAGCATATGACGGCAGAACTCTTACACATGAAGTGGGGCACTATCTTGGCTTACTCCACACCTTCCAAAGTGGATGTAATCAAGGAGATGGAATATCTGACACTCCCCCTGTAGCATCCGCTAGTTATGGTTGCAACCTTAATAAAAATAGTTGCAACAACGATTCACCTGACTATCCGGATATGATTGAGAATTTTATGGATTATTCAGATGGAGTTTGCCAAAATACTTTTACGTCTCTTCAAAAAAATGCAATGCGCTCTACGCTGTCCTCATCACAGTATAGATCTCAATTAGTTTCTGCCAGCAATATGCTTGCTACGGGTGTTATAAACCCTCCCGCCTGCTTAACAACAACCGAATTTGAAATTGATAATTCGGTAATTTGCCCTGGTGACACCGTTCAATTTTTCGACCAAACGGAAGATGGAGACCCTGATACCTATGCATGGTCTTTCCCTGGAGGTGTACCTAATACCTCAACAGACCCAAACCCTATAATATATTACCCCACAGCCGGTGCTTATGATGTAACACTTACCACAGCCAATGCAGCAGGTACTTCTACCTCTGCCAAGGTTCAAGTTGTTTCTGTAAAACCTCAATTTTCTAACCTAGCTCAATGGAGCGAAAATTTTGAAGCCGCTTCTTTAAGTAAGCCTGAGGTTTCTATCATTTCGGGAATTGATTCTACCACTTATAGACTTACTAATAAAGCTGGAAATAATAGCTCGCAATCACTTTTTCTCAACAATTTTCAAGCTGAGACTAATCAGGATATAGACGAATTTATTTCCCCAAGTATCCAGACCATTTTTGGTCAAAACCTTACACTAAGCTTTGACTATGCTTACACCAAAAAGGTTACACTGAATAATGACCTATTCATAATTTACGTATCTACAGATTGCGGAAATACTTGGGGCACCTTAAGAATAATTGGAGCGGCACAGCTTGCCACGGCAGCAAATAACAGTACTAGCGGCTTTGTTCCTTCAAGTTCAGAGTGGGATAATTTTTCAATATCACTTGACAAGTATGAGAGCGAAGGTCCCATCCTAATTAAATTTGCTTTTAGATCGGGTGGTGGAAATAATTTCTATCTGGATAACATAAACGTAACTGCCAGCAACATCAGTCTAGCTGAAGTACCACTTAATCAAAGTCTTTCTGTATTTCCTAACCCTACAAATGGAAACTTTAGCGTAAGCCTTAGTCAGCAGCCACAATCTGATCTCAACCTCGTGATCTATGATTTATATGGTAAGCAGGTAAGTGACTATACTATTGATAAAAACACTTCTTTATTTAATATCGAAAACCTTAATTTGGCCTCTGGAATTTATGTGTTGTCCTTTACTGATGGAGAGGACACTTACAGTCAAAAGCTCATTATTGAATGAAAAAAATACTAACCGCACTTATTTTGAGTACTAGCCTTTTGGCTTTTGCTCAAAATGAAGGAACTCTTCGACTATACCTCACCCCTCCAGCTGAAGCTGTAACCATTGACGGTGAGTTGATGGAGTTTGGAAACTCAGCTAAATTAAAACCTGGAAAGTACTTTGTACAAGCTTGGTGTCCCAATAAGGCCGTTTTAGATACCGTTATAGAAATCAAAGCAGGTGAAATCTTAAGCTTCTTTTATCGATTTGAGAATAACGAAAATTACATTAGTTATTTAGAAGAAACGAAAGCTTACGTAAAGAAGCGAAACGTACATGTAGCATTGCCCGTAACGGCAACCGCCATAAGTGCCGGGGCTCTCATTTTCACTTACTTCAAAGGAAAGCAGCTAAACGATGAAGCTGATGCCAAATACCTAGAATACAAATATGCCGGTGTAGATATTGCGGAAAAAGAAGCCGAGTTCAATCAGGCACAAGACAAGTATCGAAATTATTACTACGCACAATTTGTAGAGTATGCTGCACTAGCTGTTAGTAGTTATTTTTTATATAAAGGAATTCAATGGCTAAAGCAAAATCCAAAGCCTGAACTGGAAAAAGATAAAAATCCTTTCAAAGTAGACCAAGTTGGTTTTATGCCAAACAGATACGGTGGTTACGGAGTGGGACTAACTATAGCACTAGACTGATGCAAAAGATACTATACATACTTATCACTGGACTTTGCCTATCGGCTTGCCTTAAAAAAGACATTCTGGATGATGACTTAAGTGGAACAAATTTTAAACAAAGTGAATTTTACACAAGTGGTGAATTTGTAAACAGGCTGGACATGACCGTGGACAGTACAAGACTTGATGTAATTACCAACGGTCTTGGTGATACCTTATGCAAAACACTCTTTACCGGCCGCTTGGATGAAGCTTTTATTCAAAGTTTAGAAGAAAACTGGGATGGAGAGATTCAAGTAGTTCAAGTAGAAGACACCGATTTCACGAGTAACCCCAGAAGATCATTCAGCCTGCGTGGAGCTCCAGCAGAGTGTGATGCAGAATCTTCAACTGCAGAGATAGAGATCTTGCTTGTAGACCCAAATACCGGAAGAGTAACCGTTAGACAAAATAAGATACTTACTCTGCCTATAGTACGCTAATGCGCCTCAAGCCAGTTTTTACCATGCCCAAATTCTACCGTTAGCGGCACCTTCAGGTCTACCGCATTTTCCATTGCAGATTTAATGATTGGCTTTAAAGTTTCGATCTCACCAGCTGGTGCGTCAAAAACCAATTCATCATGCACCTGAAGCACCATTTTGGTATCAAATGGTTTTAGGTCGTCATATATTTTAATCATGGCTAGCTTAATGATATCAGCAGCCGTACCTTGAATAGGCGCATTCACAGCATTTCTCTCTGCATGGCTTCGTACCACCGCATTTCTAGAATTAATGTCCTTTAGATACCTTCTCCTTCCCAGCAATGTTTCCACAAAACCATTTTTACGAGCAAACTCCTTTTGGCTTTCTATATAATCCTGAATTCCCGGATAGGTTTGAAAATATGATTTGATAATATCACCTGCCTCACCACGACTCAGTGTGGTTTGCTGGCTAAGGCCAAAAGCGCTCACCCCATAGATAATCCCGAAATTTACAGTTTTAGCATTGCTCCTCTGCTCACGGGTTACCTCATCCAGGTTTACACCAAAAACTTTGGCAGCCGTAGCTGTATGAATATCTTCTTCATTCAAAAAGGCATCCATCATATTTTTATCACCACTTAGCTCGGCAATCAGTCGCAATTCTATTTGAGAATAATCTGCAGCCAACATCAAGTGATTTTCATCGCGGGGGATAAAAGCTTTTCTAACTTCTCTTCCACGCTCAGTTCTGATTGGAATGTTTTGAAGGTTCGGATTTACCGAACTCAAACGACCTGTAGCAGCTACGGCCTGATTATATGAAGTGTGTATCCTTTTCGTTTTCGAATTCACCATTTCTGGCAAAGCATCCACATAGGTAGATTTCAATTTTACCATCTGGCGATAATCCAAAATAGCTTCAGCAATACGATGTTCCTTGGCCAAATCGCTCAATATATCTTCAGAAGTAGCATACTGTCCGCTCTTTGTTTTCTTGGGTTTTTCAAGCAATTTTAGCTTACCAAAAAGTATTTCGCCAAGCTGTTTTGGCGAGGCTATATTAAACTCTTCACCTGCTAGCTCAATTATTTCTTTGCTGAGCTCAGCAATGTCTTCCTCAAGTTTTTTTGAAAGCTTTGAAAGTGCTTCAGTATCTAAATTCACGCCTTGTAGCTCCATATCCGAAAGCACTGGCACCAATGGCAACTCTATTTCATCAAATACTTTAGTGGCGTTTCCTTCTTTAAGCTTAGGCTCAAATATTTGCTTCAGGCGAAATGTAATATCCGCATCCTCGCCAGCATATTCCTTTACCAATTTTGGGTCTACATCACGCATGTTGCCCTGCTTCTTCCCCTTCTTTCCGATAAGGGTCTCAATGCTCACCGGCTTATAATGCAAATAAGTTTCGGCCAACACATCCATATTGTGACGCATATCCGCATTTATAAGATAATGAGCCAGCATGGTGTCAAAGAGCCTTCCTCTTACCTCTACCCCAAAATTCTTTAGAATAGAAATATCATACTTCAAATTTTGACCAATAATCTCAACATCTTCTCTTTCAAAAAAAGGCTTGAACTCAGCCATAATTTCAGTTCCTTGCCCTTCAGGAACGGCCACATAATAGGCGATGCCAGGAGTGTAGCTAAATGCCACTCCTACCAAATCAGCTTCTGCTGTTTCCAGTGAAGTCGTTTCTGTATCAAAACAAACCGAAGGCTGTTTCATCAAGTTTTCAAGCAGCATTTTTCGCTCACGCGGATGCTCCACCAATTGGTATAAATGATCCGAATTTTCAATCGTTTGATATTCACCGGAAGGCGCTGCTTCTACCATCTCCTCTACCGCTCCAAACAAATCCGTTTGTCCATCGGGAGCTGCTGAAGGTGCTGCCGCTGCCTTTGGAACTACTTCACCCGTCACCCTTTTTAATAAAGTTCTAAACTCAAGTTCTTGAAAAATCTCGCTGATTTTCTCGGTATCGGGATCCTCTTTAATATAAACCTCAGCATCAAACTGAATAGGCACATCACAAATAATACGCGCCAGCATTTTTGACATTATTCCTTGCTCTGCATTATCGCGGATTTTCTCACCGAGTTTCCCTTTGATTTCATCAGCATGCTCCAGCATATTTTCCATGCTGCCATATTGCTTCAAAAGTTTAGAAGCCGTTTTTGGTCCCACCCCAGGGAATCCAGGAATATTATCAGCCGAATCACCCATCATGCCCAAGTAATCCACGACCTGGTCTACATCATCAATATCAAATTTCGCTTTGATTTCTTCCACTCCCCATATCTCGGCACCATTGCCTGCACGAGCTGGGCGATACATTTTTATATTCTCAGAAACCAACTGCCCAAAATCTTTATCAGGTGTCATCATGAACACTTCAAAACCCTCTTTCTCCGCTTGCTTGGCCAAAGTTCCAATCACATCATCCGCTTCAAATCCTTCTACACCCAAAAAAGGAATGCGAAAAGCTTCCATCAACTTTTGGATATAAGGCACTGCCAATTTTATCCCTTCGGGTGTTTCATCACGCTGGGCTTTATAGGCTTCAAACTTTTCATGCCTAAAGGTTGGCCCGGGATAATCATAAATTACCGCAATGTGGCTCGGTTTCTGCTTTTCAAGCACCTCAAGAAGTGTGGTGATGAAACCAAAAATAGCCGAAGTATCCAGTCCTTTTGAGGTAACTCTAGGATTGCTTATAAAAGCAAAATAGGCTCTGAATATTAAGGCATAGGCATCTAGCAGGAATAGTTTCTTGGGGTTTTCGGACATTTGAATCTAAATTTCCGTAAAAATAAGGTTTATCATCAGAGACAGCCTTCCCTATTAAAAAGGATATTTGCTGACCCACTTCACACATTGATTATTAGAATTTTGCATTTACATTTTTCATGAATTCAATCACATTATTCATCCGCATCGCCATCTTTTTGGCGGTTCTGGTCCTTATTGATCTTTACGCCTATCAGGCTTTCAAAACTACTTTTAGAGCAAGCTCCTTTTTCAGAATGGCCTACTGGATATTTTCGGTGGCCGTAATGATAGGTGTGGTTTATGCCTTCTTAACGTTTAGCCGCGACACCCCACCTCAAACCAGCTTTTCATTTTTGATGGCTCTCATGATTTTATCCATCGTGCCCAAGCTCATTATACTTACAGTAATGCTTAGCGAAGATATTTGGAGAGTAGGTGAAGGAACTTTAAAATTATTTGCAAAAGAGAAGCCTGACGAGTTTCTTCCCGATAGAAGAAAATTTGTAAGCCAAACGGCACTGGTGCTTTCGGCCATTCCTTTTATCGGAATTATTCACGGAGTGCTTATTGGTCGATATCGCTATCGCGTGATCAACAAGACTTTGACATTTGATGACTTACCCGAAGAGTTTGATGGACTCACTATCACTCAGATTTCAGACGTGCACTCTGGGAGTTTTGACAATCCTGAAAAAATACAGTACGGTATTGATCTTATCAATGAGCAGCAATCAGATCTTATCCTCTTTACCGGTGATTTGGTAAACAATAGAGCTGAAGAAATGGAACCATGGATAGATGTTTTTTCTCAACTAAAAGCACCCATGGGTAAGTACTCCATTTTGGGCAACCATGATTATGGCGATTATGTAAACTGGCCTTCTGATGCTGTCAAACAAGAAAACATGGAGAAGCTTTACCAAGTGCATGAGCGCATAGGTTTTGGGCTTTTACGTAATGAAAACGTACAGCTTAAAAAAGGAAACTCCACCATTGACTTGGTGGGGGTAGAAAACTGGGGAAACGGCTTCGTGCAACACGGTGATTTGAAAAAGGCTGTTTCAGGATTGGCGCATGACTCCTTCAAAATACTGATGTCTCATGATCCTTCTCATTTTGACTATGAAGTGAAAAATTTCGCTCAAAAAATCCATCTCACCCTAAGCGGGCATACCCACGGAATGCAGTTTGGCATTGAAATTCCAGGGTTTATAAAGTGGAGCCCTGTAAAATATCGCTACCCGAAATGGGCTGGTTTATACGAGGATTTAGGACGCTATCTTTATGTGAATCGTGGCTTTGGTTTTCTAGCTTTCCCGGGAAGAGTGGGAATATGGCCGGAGATAACGGTGCTTACGCTAAAGAAAGGATAAAAAAAATGCCCATCCAGTCTGGATGGACATTTTTTAATTTGCTTCTGTCACGTCCTGAAATAGCGTTACACAAATTTGTAACCTTATGAAAGACAATGGCTACGTAAAGCGTACACAAAAAGATTACAGCTTAAACTTCAAGCTGCAAGTTGTCCAAGAAATAGAACGGGGCGAGTTAAGTCAGCATGGAGCAGTCCGAAAATATGGCATTCAGGCTCGCAGTACTGTGCTGAGTTGGTTAAGAAAGTATGGTAACTTTGATTGGGAAAATCAAACTCCAATACAAATGCCCAAAACTCCAGAACAAAAACTGATGGAACTAGAGCAAAAAGTTCGGCTATTAGAAAAGCAGAAAAAGCAGCTGGAACATCAAATAGAACGAGCCGACAAAAAGGCGATCATCTTTGATATGATGATAGATATAGCCGAGAAAGAGTACAATATTCCAATCAGAAAAAACTCCTTACCCGAACAGTCAACCAATACAAAGAACACTACCAAGAAAGCCTAACGGCTACCTGTAGATTGTTCGGGTATAGCCGTCAAGTTTATTATCGCGCCATTAAAGCCGAAGAAGCCAAAAAGCAACGTGCGCAAAAAGTAGTATCACTCGTGCAGGAAAAGCGCATGTCCATGCCTCGGCTAGGCACACGTAAACTTTACCACTTGCTACAGCCAGAGCTGCAAGCACTGGGCGTGGGTCGCGATAAATTGTTCCACATTCTAAAAGCAAATCACATGTTAATACAACCCAAGAAATCATACCATATTACCACCAACTCACACCATAGGTTCCGCAAACACAAAAACGTGATTGCAGACTTACCCATTACCCGGCCAGAGCAGCTTTGGGTGGCCGATATAACTTATGTGGGTACCCGAGAAAACCCCATGTACCTGGCTCTAGTTACCGATGCCTACTCAAAAAAGATAGTAGGCTACAATGTATCAAACAGTTTGAGTGTGGATGGTGCGCTATCTGCCTTAAAGCAAGCTATCAAAAATCGAAAATACCCTAGCCAACCTCTGATCCATCACTCAGACAGAGGCCTACAATATTGTAGCACCGATTACCAAAAACAACTGGCTAAAGCCAAAATAACCTGTAGCATGACAGAGTCTTATGACCCATATGCCAACGCCATAGCGGAACGTATAAACGGTATTTTAAAGCAAGAATTTATTGAAGTAGTAAAGGCCGATAAACTAGACATCATGAAGCCTTTGGTGGAAGACAGTGTAAGCATTTATAATAAACAAAGGCCACACCTCTCCTGCCAAATGAACACTCCAGAACAAATGCATAAACAAGATCAGGTCAAAATAAAATCCTATAAAAAACAAAACCTTGGTGAAGCTAGCTTCACCAAGGTTTAATTACTATGTTTAATCTATATAAAAACCTGTATCGGTTATTTAGGACGGGACATTCGTCAAATTTATTACTCAGCATTGTTCGCTTCTTCGCGTGCTTTTAGCGCCTTTTTAATTGCTCGATTTTTCTTCACCTTGTTGTTCTCATCCGCGCAATAATCCAAAAATATTTCTCTCGCATTGTCACTTATCTGTTGAGGATCAGCTCCAGGTTCACCATCTAATGCTACCTTCACCAGCGAAGCCATATAAACGTTTTGCAGGGCAATTTGCCCTTTGCAATAATCCATAAATTCAGAGCCTATACTAAAAGTATAATCTGGTGTTCCTTCCATCCAATCCATCATAAAAGCAGTGCAGGTCAACCTATTCAGCTCATTGTCCACTACATTTTGATTCAAAATGTAATTAGCACATTCTTGCACCTCAGCTTCATGATTCTTGTAGTCTTCCTTGGTTTCAAATCCCATATCTGGAAGAGCCTCAAAATCTTGCGAATACCCGGTAAACGCAATCAATACAAGCATTAAAACGCCAATTGTCTTTTTCATAATATTATACATTTTTCAACATATCTTCTACCATAGCGTCCAAGCTGAAATCGTTTTTCCAACCCCAATCCTGACGTGCTACCTGGTCATCAATTTCCTGAGGCCATCCTAATGCGATATCATTTCGGCTATCTACATTGTAAGTGATTTCAAAATCAGGAATATGCTTTTTAATGGCTTCCGCTAACTGCTTTGGCGTAAAGCTAAAAGCTGCCAAATTATAGCTGGTGCGAATTTTCACATCTTCAGCTGGCGCTTCCATAATGCCGATAGTTGCTTTAATCGCATCAGGCATGTACATCATTGGCAAGGCAGTATCTTCTGCAAGGTAGCATTCGTACTTGCCTTCCTTTTTTGCCTTATGGAAAATATCTACAGCATAATCTGTAGTCCCTCCACCTGGCTCAGTTTTATAAGATATCAATCCAGGGTAGCGAATACTCCGCACGTCCACCCCGTATTTTTTACAGTAGTAATCACACCAAAGCTCACCGCTAAGTTTACTTATTCCATATACAGTTCCCGGATCCATTACCGTGTGCTGAGGAGTATCTACTTTTGGAGTAGTTGGCCCAAATGCAGCAATAGAGCTTGGCCAATACAGCTTATTGAACTGCTTTTCGCGAAGCATTTCAAGCGTATGAAAAAGACTCACCATATTAAGGTCCCAGCCCTTCATAGGCATTTTTTCGGCTGTAGCCGAAAGCATGGCTACCAAGTGATAAATCTGAGTAATTCCGTGCTTTGCCACCACTTCCTCCAAACGGTCACGATCCATAGCATTCACTATCTCAAAAGGACCAGACTCCAAAATGTGCTTTGCTGGTTCTTTAATATCTGAAGCCACTACATTTTCGTTGCCATAGGATTGGCGAAGTGTTTCTATAAGGTCAGTACCTATTTGGCCCGAAGAGCCAAGTACCAATATCTTTTCTTGCATCTCTTTTTGAATAAGGGCGCAAAGATAAAAATGCCGACCCAAGTATTGAGCCGGCATTCTAGATTATCTATTAAAACTTAAACAACCGTTTACAACATTTTCAAAAACCAACTACTACAAGTAGACTCACAAACTTCATTAACTGAATTACCCTCTATATTTGGGCCTATGAAACAAAAGCTTGCCCATTTTTTAAAATCTCTTGGCCCCGGCCTACTCTTTGCCAGCACATGTATTGGCGTAAGTCATTTGGTGCAAAGCACCCGAGCCGGAGCACTTTATGGTTTTGGACTTCTATGGGCTGTGATGGCTGCCAACCTTTTTAAGTACCCCTTTTTTGAATATGCTTCTCGCTATGCAAATGCTACAGGCACCAGCATTATAGATGGCTACCTTCGCTTGGGCAAATGGATGCTTTGGTTATACGCCATTGTTACGCTATCTACCATGTTCTTTGTTACAGCTGCAGTGGGCGCTGTTACTGCTGGTTTTTTTGATAATCTATTTGGTATTTCTTCCTCGCTGGGGCCTGGTGCCGTTCAATACCTCCTACCCATTTTGTTTGTAGTATGCATTCTCATTCTATATGTTGGTCAATACAAAATTCTTGATTCACTGATCAAAATTGTTGGAGCAGTACTTCTCCTTTCCACCGTGGTCGCATTTGTTCTTACTCTTATCAAAGGACCTGTTTCTTCTCAGCATCAATTTTTCGAACCATCTATACTCGACCCATCAAGTGCCGGGTTTGCCTTTGCTATTGCCCTTATGGGGTGGATGCCGACTGCTTTGGATATTTCTTCATGGACAAGCCTTTGGACCTTAGAACGCATCAAGCAAACCAACTTTAAACCTTCATTACGAGAAACCCTACGCGAGTTTAATTTTGGCTACATAGTATCCGCCATCCTCGCCCCCTGTTTTCTGCTGTTGGGTGCATACCTATTATACGGTACTGGCTACAGCATGCCCGGCAACTCAGCTGCTTTTGCTAATGGTATTATTGAGCTCTTTACTCAAACCATGGGCGACTGGAGTTATTTACTCATTGCAGCTTCTGGTTTTTCTATAATGTTTGGAACCTGCATAGCAGTTTTTGACGGTTATGCACGCACCACAGAAAGAGTGGCTACCCTGCTTTTGCAAGGTGATACGGCAAATAAAAGTACAGCCTCCAAAACGGGTTCTTATCACCTTAGTCTTTTGTTTGTAGGAGTTGGCGCTTACATAATTATCTACTTTTTTGGTACCTCATTAAAGGACCTTGTGGACTTAGCCACCACCATCTCATTTATAGTAGCTCCTATTATCGCACTTGTCAACTTCAGGCTTGTGACTGGGAAATATATTGACAAGGACCAGCAGCCCTCTGCTCTCATGCGATGGTTGAGCTATATTGGAATAATCTTTCTTCTTTTCTTCACCATCATTTACATCGTCTATTACTGACTTTTGTCCTAACTCCCTTCGAGTGAGCTTTTGCAAACTTGCGCGTTTTAAAATTGATGGAAAATAGGCCCCAACCCAAGAACAAAAGGTATGATTAATAAGTACGGTCGCGAAGAATTAATTGAATGACTGTAAGAGGAACCTTTTAATGAGGAGCTGTCTGAGCTGCTGAAAACCCCAAAAGGTTAGGTACGTAAAAAATACTTCGGTACTGTACGTGTAACATCCATTGCGAAAAAACCATTAAAACCAACAGCTCTTTCAGCCGAGCGGAATCAGAGGCATCTATACCTTCAAAAGGGTTGGCCCCTAGCGCATGTTCTTTCCCGGTTCTTTTATATCAGAACCCGCTACGCTTGTTACCATATGACTGGCGAAGTGTTTTTATAAGGTCATACCTATTTGGCCCGAGGAGCCACGTACCAATATCCTTTCCTGAATCTCTTTTTAAATAAGGGCACAAAGATAAAATGCCGACCCAAGCATTGAGTCGACATTTCTTTTATTCAAATAAAATTATGGTTTTGCGGCCTAAAGTATCAAGCAACTATTCTTTATAGTGCTTCCACAGTTATATATCCATATTCTGCATCTATTGTAGCCGTGGTTACACCTCCTACACTAATTATTCTTAAATCTACAGTAGTAGTAACGGTAGGTGTTATATATGCTACAGCAGTTGGTTGTGATGAGATATTATCAGGGTCATTAACTGCGTAAAAGAAACCTCTATTTCCAATATTAACTCCTGCCGTAATGTTGTACCAAGAATAGACCACATAATCCATATTTGCAACATGTACCGCATTTAAAGCAGCTGTTAATTTATAGGTAACACCAGCGGTAAGCGTTACAGTACCGCCACCAGCACTAAAGCCAGCTGTACCTACATTGCCAGCAGAAGCTAATATCGTAAGGTTATCAATATTATTATTTACTTGTACATTCTCATCTGCATTCATCCTGGCGTGCAAAAACTCTGGTGTTGGTGCTACTGGACATAAATTTACCCAGTTTGTAACATCCGCATCAGGAGTGGCATCTGTGTTTGTGCCAGTTAGATTTTTGTAAAAAGTACCGTTGTAAATAACAATATAGTCCGATGTGTAATAAGTGCCTCCATTCGTTTGAGATTTCCAGGTAGTGGAAAAAGCGGAATCTTTATAATTTCCGTTTACTTCTAGTTTTTCCGTTGGAGAGCTGGTGCCCACCCCCACGTTTCCTGTTTGGGCGTTGGCCATAAATCCCAACAGAGCAAATACGACAATTGTGAGTTTGGTTTTCATTTTTTTCGAATTTTAAGTTGGTTAGGTGATCAAAGCCTTTCGATACTTACGAAATTGTTGACATAACCTGAACCAATTATTAGAGTGGCCCTGTAAGCATACCGATTTGTCTCATCTGTAAAAAGAATGGTTTGAATATTGCCGTGATGAGTGAAGTTTGCTGAAGATTGCCAGCGGTAAAACGTGCCACCTGCAAAACTGTCGGATCTACGCGTATAACCTGTCACAGTACTGGACGCGCCACCCACCGATAGCGCTCCCCCGTGATAATTGTTAATGCTGGCACCGCTCAGCGTGGCGGTACTGTCCATCCGTATCATTAAGGAACGGTTTCCGCTGGTGGACACCTGAACGCTTATGTTTCCGAGTGAAACGGGTACTCCAGCATTTACAAAACCTGAAGCTTTGGTAATACCTTCTTGTTTTACCAATTGGCCGGTAGCGGTATCTAAGGCCACATTCATGGTATTGCTGGTTTTGAGGGGCACATTGCCTATGCGGACATCCCCATTTACATCAAGCTTGGCTTGCGGTGAACTGGTACCTACCCCCACGTTTCCTGTTTGGGCTGTAGCTATATATCCTGTTAAAGGAAAAATAAGGGTAAGAAAGAATAGTTTTTTCATAAGGGAAAGGTGAAGTTAAAAGTTTTGAGATGTGCCCTAAGGTAGCTCCACAATACTCATATTATTGAAGCGGCTTTCATTTATTAAAGATTGAGTGGAGCCTATAGTATGAAACATCCGAAACTCCACTGTGTCGCCTTGCGACAAGGGTCTTAATACCATCAGGCTTCCAGTAGGCTTACTTTGGCTGGTTCCCCCATTCGAATCATAGTTTGCGCTTGTTGCAATCTCAACATTGTTTACGAAAACAGAAACATTGACTTCGTCACTATTGGCATTGTTGGAACTTAACATTGTGCCGACTGATAGTTGATACAAACCTGTACGTGGCGCTGTGAAAATTCCAGTGCTGGCATCGTAAGCAGAGGGCAGGGTATTCACCACCGTAGATGACCAAACGATGAGTGTACTTGTATTAGTGGGAATAGAATTATTAACTGTCTGGGCAGCAATACGTACCAAAGTATCCGATTCAGGTCTGGTGGACTGTAACGCAAATGTATTAGTAGCAGTGTCCAAAACAACCTTCATGGAGGAGGTTGTCACTGTTTTCATCGAATCCACCCGCAAGTCGCCCTGTACGTGGAGTTTGGCTTGTGGTGAAGAAGTTCCAATACCCACATTTCCTGATTGAGCGCTGACTATATAACTCGCTAAGACTAATATGGCCATAATGATTTTTGTTTTCATGTCAATTAAATTTGTTTAGAGTCTGTTTTTAGTATTAAAAGCTACTGCGTTTTAGCTTCTGTAAGATTGGTATTGATTTAAAATTAAATACTGATTTTCAATAATATACCAAATGATAATATTCAAACCTATGGGAGTTCTTCAATACTCAGAAAGTTCCATACCGAATTATAAAGTGTTTGGGTAGAGCCAACCCCTTGAAATGCCCATACTGAAACAGTTTCTCCAGCATTTAATTCAACCATGGTGGAAAGGCTGCCCGCAGGTTTGTAAATGCTCCCACCTCCACTTGAATCAAAATTTCCAGCTGCGGCAAAATCAGCACCGTTCTTTCTTACTATTACAGTATGCTGTGCATTATTCCCCGTGTTGGGATTAAAAGTGAGATTGGTCGAAATGCGGTAGAAACCCTTGTGGGGGGCTGTAAAAATACCTGTCGAAGCGTCCCAGGCAGATGGCACCGTATTGATATCTGTACCTGACCAAACAATGCGTGTAGCTGTAAGATGCGGAACTGAGTTTCCACCTGTTTTCGCATAAATTCTAACTAAGGTATCCCGGTTAGATCGTATGAGCTGTATTGCCACCTTCTTTGATGCAGAATCCAAAACCAAATTATACTTAGAATAATCTATCGCTTTGAGTGAATCTACACGTAAGCTACCTTCAACGTGTAGCTTGGCCTGTGGTGCAGTGGTGCCCACTCCAACATTTCCTGATTGGGCTACTGTAATGAAACTTGCTGCTATCAGTACTGCTGTAAATAAATACTTTTTCATAATTATACTTTAATCAATTTTCTTCTTTGCGTCATAATACTTTTTACCACCAAATGCTGCTCCAGCTGCTAACAGCAAACTTATCCCTCCATCTAATGGAGCAGGTGAAGTAGGGTTTCCAGGCTGGGCATTAAGCAATAAAGTAGACCCGATGAATACGAGAGCCACCAAAGCAATTGTGTTTATATTTTTCATGGTACTAATATTTTTGTAGAAGATGATTTCAGATTATCGTCAGTAAATTGTAGTAGGTATACTCCACTTGCCAAGCGAGGACTAAGCACGGTTTGGTCACTCTCCATACGTTTGGTGGCAAAGCATTTTCCTCCCAATCCATATAATTTTAAGGTTCCGTTGTCCATGCCTATTTTTCTAATTCCTATTTGTCCTTCAGCATTTACCCAACCCACTATTTCTGGAAGTGTCTGCTCTGCATTCAAGGCTACTCCTTGCTGATTTAAGTGAAGTACAAAGCGTTTGTCATTGTCATTCATATCCACCTTCACCGTCATGTCCTGCTTTCGCAAATCAATGCGCTTGCCTCCTGCCAGGTCTTCGAGCTCCACCTTCCAAGCCGGGTCAAGTTGATTGTCATCTAAGCTAAAAGTGTGAAGGGTTTGCGCTTGTTGTGTTTTTACGGTAACCGGTATGCTGTACCCAGCCACAGGCAGATGGTTTATGCTCAGCTCCAATCCTTGGTACTCCATATACATGGTTGGCACATCTCGGGTTGATTTTATCTTATAGGCATCATATCCATTATCCATACCTATAGTGGCATCTGGTCCAAAGAAAACCACCATTCTATCATAGGTGGAATCATTGGTATTGGTAACACTTAGGTTTAATAAATCGTAAGGTCTTGAACTCATAAAAGCAGTGGCCGTAGAATCTGGCTCACGCACGGTATTATCAAGAGTAAAAGTACCATCCGCATCTACTTTTATCCAAAAACCTTGAAATGGCTGTATATGTGAAGCTCCGCTTGCTGTAGCGTTAGTGTTGTATACTGTTACTCCGCTAGATGTAAGAGCTTCGTACTGGCCATTTACATTATCCCACACATGGATAGCTTCGTAAGTCGGAAAACTTCCTAAAGCAAAAAGCTTATCCACACTTACATTACTAGGATAAGGGTTTGGGATGAAGTTCCATCCCTGGGCGTTTGCATTACCTGTTTGACCAATGTCATAGGTGTTTTTTACAGCAAACGCTTGATTACCATTTGAAGGCGTACCTCCTATCCTGATAGTTTGCGTAAAGTCATGCACCCCATTTTGGTCACCAAACACTGTGTATGAGCGAGAGCCAGTAGTGGTGGGGGCTGCTTCAGTCCAGCCGATAGCTTCACCGGCACCAGCGTCTGTGGCATCCCAATAGTACATATTGCGTCTACCTGCCACACCTCCATCATTGGCACTGGTTATAAAACTTATACCATCTGTGTTAAGATTTTGAACTTGATTGGTAAACGGAATCCCCAATTGACGCCAGCCTGTGGTCATATCGGTCAGATACATTTCCATATCTAACTGTCCTATATTACCCACATTATTCACTTGAAGCAGTTGAGCATAGCCTGTGGCATCGGCATTTAGATAGATAGTGCCATTAGAAGTAATGGAGCCTTCTACCGTGAGAATGCCTCCAGGTTCTACCCATAAAGTATCTCCTGAGTCTACAAATAAATCTTGTGAAAAAGCACTACCAGAAACTACCAATAGGCAAGGTAGCAACCAAGATTTGGAGAATAAAGATTGATTCATAATAATAGTAATTGAGCAGTTAATTATGCGTCATACTCACTACCATTATAACATCCCCTACCCACACAAAAGCGGATTGGAAAGTGAATCAATAAGGTTGGAGTTTCAATGACGGTAGAACAATTTTTTTCTACAAAGCAAATATATGCAACCTACTCAAAAAAATCAAACATAAAACACACACAACCAGATAGATACAGCCATTATTTGCAATTCAAGTCCATCTTTATTTTTTAAGCACCAATTTATAAGCTCATAAATATCAAGTGTTTAAAATATTCCAAAATCAACAGAAAATCACACCTTGTAAACCTTTATTTTAGTTAAAAATTTACTTTCTAAAGCGAGAAAATAAGGTAGCGAGCTTGTATGGAATTGTTATCTCATTCAATCCTGATATTTATCATTGTGCTCATAGCCCCAAGCTTTTGTAAATTTGCAGCGCTTTAAAATTGATGCAGAATGGATCCCAACGCAGGAAAAAAAGGAATGATCAATAAGTATGGTCGCGAACAGCTTATCAAAAAGCTCGAGGCCGAAACTTTTAAAAGGAAGACGGTTTCCTTTTACAAGTATGTTATTCTTGCAAATCCGCAGGATATGCGCGACACACTTTACCGTGAGTGGCAAGAGTTGGATTGCAACGGACGAATTTATGTAGCTCGCGAAGGCATTAATGCCCAGATGAATGTACCCGAGCACAACTGGGAGGCCTTTGTAGAAAAGGTGTATTCTCATCCCGAACTTAAAGATGTTCCCTTCAAAATTGCGGTAGAAGATGATGGCAAATCATTCCTGAAGCTTACGGTAAAAGTTCGTGAAAAGATAGTGGCCGATGGCCTTAATGAAAATGATTGGGATGTGACCAATGTAGGCCGACACCTAAATGCAGAGGAGTGGAACGAAGCTTTGGATAACGAAGGAACTGTAGTGGTGGATATTCGCAATCACTATGAAAGTGAGATTGGTCATTTTGAAAACGCCTTGCTGCCAGAAGCCGAAACCTTTAGAGACGAGCTCCCCGAGGTATTGAACTTATTAAAAGGGAAAGAAGACAAAAAAGTGCTTTTGTATTGTACGGGAGGTATTCGTTGTGAAAAAACAAGTGCCTACCTTAAACACCATGGTTTTCAAGATGTAAATCAATTACATGGTGGCATCATTGACTACGCTCGTCAAATAAAGACTAAAGAGCTCCCCAACCGCTTTCGCGGAAAAAACTTTGTATTTGATGACCGCCTTGGTGAAGGTATTTCTGAAGAAGTGGTTTCACACTGCCATCAATGTGGAAAGCCTTGCGATAAGCATGTAAATTGTGCTAACAAGGAGTGCAATCTTCTATTTATACAGTGTGATGAATGTGCTGAAAAGCACGAAGGAACCTGCACACCAAAATGTCAGGAAATAATTCATTTACCAGAGGAAGAGCAAAAAAAACTACGTCAAGGCAAAAAGCAAAAGAAGATATTTCATAGTCATAAAAAGGTGAATCTCAAGGGAGAAGAATAATATTCTTAAAATATGTAGGCCTTTTCATGCAACGGGTTGAAATGTTATGCGTCCATAACTATATAAACAAAACCCTTAAACATGAAAAAATCAGCTACACTTCTCTCAATTGGTGGAATACTTTTTTCCACATTTTCTTACTCTCAATTAGCGGTAGATTCTATAGAGATCAACACCTTAAAAGCCCGTGTATATTCAGATGGTGGCATTGAAGAAATGCAAACCTTTGATGACACTACATACAATACCCTGCTATATGCTGATGGACTTTGGCTGGCAAGCTATGACACGTCCACTAATACGCTACATCAATCTGCTCAAACCTATCGCCAGGATGGATTGGACTTTGTGCCTGGGCCCGTTTCAAATGACCCAAATGCTACCACCAAATGGGACAAAGTATATCGGGTAAACCTTCAAACACTTACCGATTTCAAAAATGGTAATACCGGTGGTATCCCTCAAGAAATAGCAGACTGGCCTGCGCATGGCGACACCACCATGGGTGAAGCTTACTATCTAGCCCCTTTTGTGGATGTAAACAATGATGGGCATTATGTTCCAGCGGATGGCGATTATCCACAGATAAGAGGTGATGAAGCCATTTACACTATTTTCAATGACGCCAACGGCAGAACTACCCCTGCCGGAGTTGGTCTTGGTGTAGAAGTACACTCAATGCTTTATGGGTATAGAACCGGTGGTATTGAAGACAGTGTTCTGTTTCGCGAATACCGCATTATCAATCGTTCTAATAGATCTTACTCTGGTGCTTATATGGGTATTTTTGCTGACTTTGACTTGGGCAATTCGAGAGACGATTTGAATGGCACCAATATTTGGGCAAATAGTGTTTTCTCTTATAACGGAGACTCAGATGATGAAGGCCCAGCGGGATTTGGTTTAAACTTAGCAACATGTGGTATGCGAATGTTACAAGGCCCACCAGCTCCTTTTGGTGATGGTAAGGATAATGACAAAGATGGTTGTAGAGATGGTGTGAGAAACGCCAGTGGTGTATGCGTACCGGAAAACTTAGCAACAGGTGTTCGCGAGCAAATACTTTTAAGTGGCTCCATGCATTATTACAACATGCCTGGTAACCAAGGTAACCCAGATACTCCTTTGGACTATCACCAATATCTGCAGAGCAAGTGGAAAAATGGAAATGATTTAATCATTGAAAATCCTTCTGGCTTTTTAGATAATAACAATGGTGATGGTTATGTAGCAAATAATGTAGGGCCTACCACACTGTTTTCCTTTCCAGGTGACACTTATGACACCACTGGCAACTCCTTACCTAGTAGTGCAACCAATTGGTTTGCCTCTCCCAATAGCAGCAATGATGTAAAATCGCTCGCCATTGCCGGACCATTTAACCTGAACCAAGGTGAAGAATTTACAGTAGCAACAGCATATGTATGGGCTCGCAATGCGAATGTTGACCATGGTTATGGGAAAATAAATGAACTACTAGAAAACCTAGGAAACAACTATAACAATCAGCCAGTGCGTACCGTAGGCATAAATGCTTACAAGGCAAATCAAAACTATCAACTAAGCTTTAATACCGCTTCTGCGGAATGGGCTATTATTAATGATGAGGATAAAAACCTAAGTTTTGAACTGTATACCACCACTGGCCAACTGATGACCAAATTTGATGTAGATTCAGATTCAAAACGTACTATCCCAACCCAAGGATTTGCAAAAGGCGTTTATCTTTTGGTGGAAACTAAAACAGGTGAGGCGCATAAGATTACGAAATAGTAGATTGATTGTAGAAAAATGGGAATACGAACCGCTTCGAATTAGTTTTGGAGCGGTTCTTTTTTTCAATAACTTTTTAAGTTTTCTAGACTTGAAGGTTTATGGTGCAGGACTTTTTCATTCTCTTCAAAACCCTGATGATTATCATTTACTCATGGGTTTTAGAATTGTTAAATTTGGGGCATCATAAATCAGAATAAATATGCCCTTTTATCATAAACAGGGAAATATCCCGCATAAGCGACATACTACTTTCAAAAAACCTGATGGTGGCCTTTACTACGAAGAGCTATTCGGAACGGTAGGTTTTGACGGTATGTCATCACTTTTGTACCACGTACATCGCCCTACACAGGTGAAAAAAATCATTGGTCAAAAAGACGTTTCTCCAAAAGTAGTGGTGAGTAAAAATATCACCAGCCGCATGCTACAAGGCTGGAATGTAAAGCCCGTTGATGATTACCTTGAATCACGTGTTGCCGTTTTGGTAAACAATGACCTTGAAATTTCATTGGCCGCTCCGCGCAAATCACAAACCGAGTATTTCTACAAAAATGCCGATGCTGATGAAATGATTTTTGTGCACAAAGGCACAGGAACTTTACGCACCTTTTTAGGAAACATAAAATTCGGTTATGGTGATTATTTGGTGATTCCTCGTGGTATGATTTACCAATTTGAGTTTGACACTGAAGACAACCGCCTGTTTATTGTGGATTCATTTTCTCCACTTTACACACCTAAGCGTTACCGCAACTGGTTTGGTCAAATGCTTGAGCACTCTCCATTTTGTGAGCGCGATCTTCGCAGACCTGAAAACCTGGAAACACATGATGAGAAAGGCGATTTTGTGATGAAAATCAAAAAAGAAGGAACCCTTCACGAATTGGTTTATGCCACACACCCTTTTGACGTTGTAGGTTGGGATGGTTACAATTTCCCGTATGCATTTAATATTAAAGATTTTGAACCGATAACTGGTAGAGTACACCAGCCACCACCCGTGCATCAAACTTTTGAAGCAGCCGGTTTTGTGGTTTGCTCATTCTGTCCACGTTTATATGATTATCACCCAGAAGCAATTCCTGCACCTTACAACCATAGCAACATTGACAGTGATGAAGTGCTGTATTATGTAGATGGTGATTTTATGAGCCGTAATCACGTTGACAAGGGCTTTATCAGCCTACACCCTGCCGGGATACCTCACGGGCCGCACCCTGGAGCTATGGAACGTTCTATTGGCCAAACGGTAACGGAAGAGCTGGCTGTGATGGTAGATACTTTTAAGCCACTAAGACTTACTCAAGCAGCTTTGGATCTTGATGATGGTGAATACTGGAACAGTTGGGTAGAATAATCCACACTGAAACATAAAAATGTAAAAGGAGCTTTCGGGCTCCTTTTTTTTGGCTTTGGTAAAGTTTTGACCACGGAGAACTCCGAGCACCCATAATATTAACCACTGAGTACAGTGGGTTTCACAGAGTTTTATTTGCGACCCGCTCCGAAGCATTTCGGGTGCTTTGCCTGAAATCAATAGCTAAATTGATTTCACAAAAAAAGGGACACCTTTCGGCATCCCTTTTCTTAAAACTATATAATAATTGATCTTATCCCTCTTTTGCAGGATTGATCATTTCTTGCTTATAATAACCTTCACTAAGGCGTTGACCCATTTTCTTAAAGGCCTCAATAGTCAATTCAATATCCTCTTCGTTGTGCATTGCAGTAGGAATAAGGCGTAGCAAAATCATTCCCTTAGGAATAACCGGATATACTACGATTGAACAGAAAATACCGAAGTTCTCACGAAGATCCATCACCATTTGAGTAGCTTCTTCTACAGAACCCTTCATGTATACAGGAGTAACGCAGCTATTGGTTACACCAATATCAAAACCTGCATCAGTAAGATGCTTTTGTAGTGAACTAGCGTTCTCCCATAGCTTTTGCTTAAGCTCAGGCTTGGTCTTCAATAGCTCAAGACGCTTAAGGTTACCCACCACTAATGGCATAGGCAACGATTTAGCAAAAATCTGTGAACGCATATTGTACTGTAGGTACTGAATGATGTCTTTATCACCAGCAAGGAAAGCTCCTACACTAGCCATAGACTTTGCGAAAGTTGCAAAGTAAATATCGATATCATCCTGCACACCCTGCTCTTCTCCAGCTCCAGCACCGGTTTTACCCAAAGTACCGAATCCGTGAGCATCATCCACCATAAGGCGGAAATTGTATTTCTCTTTAAGAGCTACTACTTCTTTAAGTAGACCTTGATCTCCACGCATACCAAATACACCTTCAGTAATTACAAGGATACCTCCACCTGTACCGTCTACCAATTTGGTAGCGCGCTGAAGGTTTTTCTCAAGGCTGTCCATATCATTGTGAGCATACACAAGGCGCTTACCTAAGTGCATACGTACACCATCAACAATACATGCATGGCTTTCTGAATCATATACTACCACATCGTTTCTGTCAAGTACAGAATCAATGGCAGACATAATTCCCTGGTAACCGAAGTTTACCAATACTGCCTTCTCTTTACCTACAAATTCGGCAAGTTCATTCTCCAGTTGGTCATGATAATCTGTGTTTCCAGACATCATTCTAGAACCCATTGGATAAGCTAACCCCCAGTCAGCAGATGCTTCAGCATCAGCCTTGCGAATTTCAGGATGCTCTGCCAATCCAAGGTAATTGTTGATACTCCAGCAGATAACCTCTTTTCCGTGAAACTTCATGCGGTTAGAAATTCTACCCTCAAGCTTTGGGAAAATGTAATATCCCTCTGCTGCGTCTGCATATTGGCCTAATGGCCCTTTGTTGGTTACGATCTTTGAAAAAAGATCAACTGTTCCCACTTTTTGGTCTGTTGCTTCCATACCCTAATCTATACTTAATATTGTTTGCGGAAATCGTGTTTCCTAAAACTCCGTTTTGAGAGAGGTGCTAAAAATGTAATGTAAACATTTAGCGCCTTAGTTATTACAGCTGCAAGCCGCTTTTTTCAACCGTTTTTGGTTCATAATCAACGCGATTGAGAAAATTATTTTCACTCATCCATTGATTACTATATAATTTACTCAGATATCCTGCTCCATGATCTGGCAGTACAACTACCACTACAGAGTCAGGTGTAAATTCATCTTTCATATGATAAAGAGCCTCTACAGCTGCTCCACCAGAAGGCCCAGGCATGATAGATTCCGTTTTTGCCAATTCACGAGCACGCAGCAAACTTGGCTTATCATCTACCTGATAAAATTTGTCAATATTTTCAAAAAGCACGGAACTCGGGATGATGCTTTTTCCAACACCTTCCAATTTGTACGGCTTTATTTCATTTTCATCTAACACACCATCAGTGTGATACTTCGTTAATACAGATCCATAAGCATCTACACCCAATACTCGGATATCCGCATTTTGCTCCTTTAGAAACTTAGAAGTACCAGATATGGTACCACCAGAACCAACACAAGCTACATAGTGTGTAATCTTTCCTTCGGTTTGTTTCCAAATTTCAGGACCGGTAAGTGCATAATGAGCCTCAACATTACTATCGTTGTAATATTGATTGATGTATACTGAATTTGGAGTTTCTGCGTGAAGCGTTTTTGCACGCTCATAGTATGACTCCGGGTGATCGGCATGAGCCTCTTTAGGGCAAATAACCACTTGGGCTCCATAAGCCTCCATCAAAGCTTTCTTTTCAAAAGAAATTTTGGTGGTGGTAAAAAGAACACATTTGTATCCTTTAAGTGCAGCAACCATAGCTAAGCTACGGCCAGTATTGCCACTTGTTGATTCTATTACTGTACCTCCGGGCGAAAGCTGGCCATTCCTTTCCGCTTTTTCAATAGCATATAAAGCGATGCGGTCTTTGGCAGAATGTCCGGGGTTGAATGACTCTAACTTAGCGTATACATTAGTGTTCAAGTCTTTGGATGCCTGCTGAAGGCGAATTAGCGGTGTATCGCCAATAGTTTCCAAAATACTCTCCTTTGCTCCTTTCAATCTCATAAAATCAATTTCAGCGGCTCGTTTTTTAAAAGGCCTTAGAAGAAGACATGACAACCCCAACCAACCTTTTTTAATGAAGGCGCAAATATAATGATATGAAGGAATAAGAGCGCGTGGGACACATATTTTAGTTTTTTATCATTTTGAGCGTGAATGAGTTTCCACGTTTGTCCGCTACCAGCAAGCTATACACGCCTGACACTAAATGATTTGTTTCCATGCGAAATGGGTAAGTAAGCTCCTTTTTCTCCACCACAGCACCCGATATATCCGTCACAAAAACGTCAATTATAGCCTGATCGTCAAGTCCTTTTATAAAAATAACATCATTTGCCGGGTTGGGGTATAAACTCAATTGCCCCTGATTTGGAGCATCAGTATCAAAAATAGTGAGTGGGCTGAAGTTGCCGAGACTGTCGAGGTGGAGGTAGTAGGTATCGTAACCTCCATTCATAGTGTCCTCTATTTCCCCTATAATTATTGCTCCACCATCATCCGTAGCCACGCTATTTACCACCCAAATATCCCGGTTAAAAAAACGTGTGATGGTCTTTTTCAACTGTAATTTTTCATCCACAAACATTATCTTAAGGCAGGGAATATCCTCTAAGTATAAACTATCCCACCTATATGGCAACAGCAACTCACCTGACTTTAACACACATCCTTCCTTGTAATAAGTATACATGTCATACCCATAAAGCTTAGTAAAAGCTGCACTATCAATCGAATTACCTGCACTATCGGTTTTATGTATATAAACCCCAATCTCTACTGGAAGTGATTGAGCCATAACCCATCCTGTAACATAAAAATGTCCATCTGGATGCGGCAAAACCTTATGTACGAAAGAGGTTCCGTAACCTGCAATTGTATCCAACTCCAAGGTAACACCGTCCAGTCGCATTCTAGTCTCCCCCCTAATCAACAACAAATCTCCACCATCTATCTCTAGCGCAGCCTCCAAAATGTACGTCCCATTTAGAAAAATAGTATCTTTTATAAGATTTCCACTCAGGTCGTATTTACCCACATAAAAATCCCTTCGCCTCCACACGTCACCACCATATAGATATAGTAGAGAATCACCAACCACCAACAAATCATGAGGGAGCACAGTAGTTGGCGGCAAGGCCTTACGAGAGCTCACATTTAGAGCTGTGTCCATAAATAGCAATTCGCTTTCATAAGGTTGGCCAGACTCCGTTTTAGCCATTAGCACAATAAAAAGAGAATCGCCAATAGGATCACTTATTGACAACACCCGCTTCCCAGGGGCCACCGATGAAAGAAACAAAGTATCCCGGTATGACATTGATTTATCTCCGCGTACAATAAAACTTTCCGCATTTCCACTACCATCTCTATACTGTAGTGAAATAAAAACACTATTCCCTACCATTTTCAAATCGAATAAGGCGAGGGATTCGTTCTGGTGGAAAATGTATTCGGTTTGAGCCAAAACCATTGAACTGAGCAAGGCAAAAAAGGTAAGTAGTGTTAGTTTTTTCATTTGGGAGTTTTGGTGAGTCAGATTAGTCTTTCAAAGAAAGGAAATTATTTATACCCAATCCAAACTTCCGCCCTATACCACATTTCTTACCTTTGCCAAAAAGCAATAATAGATATGGAGACAACATACGATAACAGTTCATTGAAGTTGAAGAAGGAATTCCCTGAGGCTGAAGACTTTTTACCTCTAAACGGAACCGACTATGTAGAGCTTTATGTAGCCAACGCCAAGCAAGCGGCTCACTTTTACCAAGCGGCTTTTGGTTTTCAGCCACTAGCTTATTCAGGTCTAGAAACCGGAGTAAAAGATCGCAGCAGCTACGTATTAGTACAGGATAAAATTCGCATCGTACTTACATCGCCTCTTACTAAAGGTGGCCCTATTAATGAACACATCGACAAGCATGGTGATGGAATTAAAAATGTTGCCCTTTGGGTAGATGATGCTGCAAAAAGTTATGAGGAAACTACCAAGCGTGGTGCTGAGTCTACTTTTGCTCCCAAAACCATTGAAGATGAAAATGGAAAAGCTGTTCTTTCGGCTATCCGCACCTATGGTGAAACCAATCACATTTTTGTAGAGCGCAGCGCTTATGACGGCCCTTTCCTTCCTGGATACACTACTTGGAATCCTGAATACAAGCCAGCAAGTGTAGGCCTTAAATACATTGACCACATGGTAGGTAATGTAGGTTGGAATGAAATGAATAAGTGGGTAGAGTTTTATGCCAAAGTAATGGGCTTTGCACAGCTTATTTCTTTTGATGATAAAGATATTTCTACCGACTACACTGCTCTAATGAGTAAGGTAATGACCAATGGCAATGGCCGTATTAAGTTTCCAATCAACGAGCCAGCTGAGGGTAAAAAGAAATCTCAAATTGAGGAGTACATTGACTTTTACAATGGCGCAGGTGTGCAGCACGTAGCTTTGGCTACTGACAATATCATCGAAACCGTAACTCAAATGACTGAGCGTGGTGTTGAGTTTTTGCGTGTACCAGATGTATACTACGCAGATGTGTTAGACCGTGTGGGTAAAATTGATGAAGACCTGGAGCCTCTTAAGAAATTAGGTATTCTGATTGACAGAGATGATGAAGGTTACCTTCTTCAAATCTTCACCAAACCAGTGGGCGACCGTCCAACACTTTTCTTCGAAATCATTCAAAGAAAAGGAGCTACTTCTTTTGGAAAAGGAAACTTTAAAGCGCTTTTTGAAGCTATCGAAAGAGAGCAAGAGTCAAGAGGTACTTTGTAATTTAGTTAACTAGTGTATTGGTTGATTTGTTAACTGGTACACATATTAATATTTAAGAGCAGGATTCAGAAATGGGTCCTGCTTTTTTTGTTGAAAAAACTGGAACACTGATTACACAGATTGTGTGGGTAATCGCGGAAAAGTTTTACGCAATAATTTCACGCAAAGCCGCAAAGAAAAAACTGGAACGCTGATGGCACGGATTGTTTGGATGACTAAGGATTAACTCTGCTAAATCTACTTGCTATATTTTCACGTATAAACGCAAAGAAACTGACGCAAAAAACTCTGTGAAACCCTGTGCTCTCCGTGGTAAAAACAAACCACCAATTTCATCAATTTCACGGATTATCTCTGGGCTCATCCGCGTCATCTACGCGCTACGTTTTCATGCAAATCTCCGAAATGCTTCGGAGCGGGCCGCAAAGAAAGGCACGCAAAGAAAACTCTGTGAAGCTCTGTAAACTCTGTGGTAAAAATTGAAAACTCAAAACCAATCAACTATTTAACAAATTAACTAGTTCCTCACTCAACTAGCGGCCTTCCTTTTATCAATAAAAATATATAGCCCAAGTGCCAGAATACTTATACCTCCAAGAATCATAAATCCAATTTTCACACGCTCGGTATCTTCTCCCATCCAGGCCAATATAATAGTAAGCGGAGTAATCCCAAGCATGGTAGCTCCAATAAATCTCCAGAAGCTCATATTTACCAAACCTCCCACAAAGCTTACGGCATCATTGCTCAAAAAAGGAGAAAGCCGAAACACAGTCACCGTCCAAAATCCATATTTCTCCAAAAATGTCTCCATCTTTTCCCGACTGTCATGACCTATAATTTTATCAATGGTGTAAGTTCCCAAAGCATGACCTAAAAAGTATGCAAACACCGAAGCTAGAAATACGCCCAGCAAACAAAGTCCTCCACCGAGCCATGGGCCATACATCATTATACTCAGTGACATCACCAAAACTGAGGGGATAAAAAACAAGAACAGCTGAAACAGAAACGCTCCTAGTAAAATCAAATATCCAATTTCACGATAAGGCTCCAGAAACTTCTTCACCTCTTTTACTTCACCTGTACTAAAAGCATCATAAGCCTTGTTTGCCCATTGCTGAAACTCATTGTTGAAAAAATAAAATCCAACAGCAACTAAAATAATTGTGATGGACGCAATGGCGGGAATACTTGGTTTCTTCATTTATAAAATATCTATTTCAACAACCCTCTATTTTTCGATTTTGTTCTTTTACGCATTCGACTTTGCCCCAAAGTAGTTTTGGATTTATCTTTCCTCCCTAGCAACCTTTGTCTATCAAATGGGTGTCTATACAATAGTGCCCAAACTAAATGAATTGATGAAAAAATATTTATTCACCTTCCTCACTCTCCTATTTGCAACTTTTAGCTATTCCCAAGTCCGCACCCTTACCGGAAAGGTGATTGATGCTTCCACTAAAAAAGCGATGCCATTTGTAAATGTAACAGTTAACAATACGCAAGTTGGCACTGCGACCGACATTGACGGAAACTACAACCTTACATTAAACCCTGGCCCTCACACCATCAATTTTTCATTTATAGGATACCAAAAGCAAAGCGAACAAATCACGGCAACACAATCAAAGCTAAACATTGCAATGGTGGAAACAAGTGAGCAACTTGAAGAGGCAGCTGTATTTCCGGGTGAAAACCCTGCGCATAGAATTATCAAAAATGCTGTAGCTCATAAAGACGAAAACGCTCCCGAAAACCTTCCTTCTTTTACCTACAAAACCTACAGCAAATTTGTGGTCACCCTCGATGAAGACAGTTTGGCTACCGACACAGCAATGACTAATACGCTGGATTCAGCTTTGACAAGAGGCGACTCTTTAGATCTTGACATTATCCAAATGATGGAAAAACAACACCTGTTTTTTATGGAAACGGTAACCGAACGTAGCTACCTTCCACCTTCACGTGACAACGAAACGGTGCTTGCCAACCGGAGTTCAGGTTTTAAAAATCCTTTGTTTTCTTTACTCATCACACAGCTGCAATCCTTCTCTTTTTACAGTGATTATATTTCCATTGCTGGCCAAGATTTCTTAAACCCTATTACCAAAGGAAGCACTAAGCGCTACTTTTTTATAATTGAAGACACTACCTATAACTCGCCTACCGACACAGTCTATGTAATTTCTTATCGACCAAAACCCAATTACGGATTCCAACCTTTGAAAGGTGTGGTATACATCAACTCTTCCGACTGGGCCATACAAAGTGTAATTGCCGAGCCTTATGAAAATGACGGCACTCGCATCGCCATTGAGCAACGCTATAAACCCTACGCTCCACACATTTGGTTTCCTGATCAGCTTAGCGCAGAAATCAGTTTTGGAACTATTTCTTTAAATAATTTTAAACCTGTAGCTCGCGCCAGAACCTACCTAAAGGATATAAAGGTGGGAGCTGACATTAAGAAAAAGGATGTCTCCCGCGCTCAGGTAAGCATTGATGAATTGGCCGTAACAAATGCTGACATGATTTTGAACCAGTATCGTGTGGATAGTATTTCCAGCCAAGAGCAAAGCACCTATACTTTTATGGATTCGCTTAGTGAAGCCGAAAATCTGGATAAGCGACTAAAGATATTAACCACCCTAGCCACGGGGAAAGTTCCCATCTATTTCATCGACTTAGACATTGATAAAATCCTTAGTTACAACACCTACGAAGGATTTCGCTTAGGGATTGGAGCTCACACCAATAGTCGATTCTCGAGGTGGTTTAAAATAGGTGGATATGTAGGTTATGGTTTTAAAGATGAAGTAACCAAATATGGCTGGGACAGTGAAATCATACTTCACAAGCATAGCAATCTAAAGCTTTTGGGTGGCTATCAATTTGACATTTTTGAAAGTGGCGGAGTAAATTTTATTGCAGAGCCTACCCTTGGCTTTTTTGCAGATAATTACCGTAGGCTTTTCATTCCGCAGTGGGATGAAACCTCTCGCTACTTCGCGGGCTTCACTTTTGACCCACTGCCAAATGTACATCTTAAGCTATTGACACAACGCGAAAATCGCTACATGGTGGGTGATTATTGGTATGACGAATCTAATGATGGGAACTTCGTAAATGGTTTCAATTATTTTGAAGTGGTGGCTGCCGCTCAATATGTACCATCTCAAAAATATGTAGAGGGCCCTGACTTTGGTAAACTAATTTTTGAAACAGGCTACCCTGTAATTGATTTACAATATACTCGTGGTATCTCAGGAGTTTGGGATTCCGAATTTGATTATGATAAAATAGACCTAAAACTAATTCACCGTATAAAAAAGATTGCGCTTGGCGTAACCAGTTTTGAGCTTCAGGGGGGAACCGTATTGCAAGATGTACCTTATTCAAAACTTTACACTGCCACCGCAAACCAGATAAACAGCGATGACTTTTGGAAACGATCTTTTATGCTGGCCGATCGCCACAGCTTTGAAACCATGCGCTTTAACGAGTTTATGTCCGACACCTATGTTCACTTTATGTTTCGCCAGGATTTTAAATCACTTCTATTTAGACGAAAAGAATTTTCACCACACATAGAATTGGTGGCACGTGCCATGTGGGGGGATCTTCGAAGCCCTGATTTACATAAAAACATTTCTACCAAAACTCCTGACAAAGGCTACTATGAAGCGGGTTTAGAGTTTAATAAACTTATCAGTCAAAACCTTGTGGCCATAGGAATTGGAACTTATTATAGATTAGGCCCAGAGAGCCTTCCGAGCTTTGAAGAAAATTTTGCTTTCAAAATCACTTCCAAATACTCCTTTTAAAATCATTTAATTGAAGGAGGTTTAAGGTCTTAGATATAATTGTCGTTATTTTGCCGACCGAAATTCACAGGGTTCATTAGGCAGAGAATATGTTTACATTCATAGCGCGATTAATACTGAGAAACCGAATCACCATGCTGAGCATAGTGATTCTTTCTACCGCTTTTATGCTTTTTCAGGGGCGTAAAATAGAGATGAGTTACGAGTTTTCTCGCCTGCTCCCACTCACCGATTCTACACAGGTAACTTATCAAGAGTTTCAGGAGGAATTCAAACAATCGGGAAATACTGTAATTCTTGCCGCTGAAAACATTAATGTATTTGAGCCAGAAAGCTACAAGGATTGGATGCGTCTGGAGAAAAACCTCGATACCATTTCGGGGGTAAAAAACATCCTTTCTCCAATTAATGCGTACAATTTGGTGCGCAATGACAGCCTCAAAAAATTAGAACTTGTTTCCTTTGAAAAGAACTTTGACGCCAACACCAGCGATAGTTTAGGTAAGCTTTACAATAGCCTTCCTTTTTACCGAGAACTACTTTACAGCAAAGATGAACGTGCCCCTTTGATGCTTGTGCAAATTGGGGACGATGTGCTTTACACCAAAAGCATTGTTCGCATTATCGAGTCTATCAAAAAAGTGGTTGCTACTTATGAAACCAATACGGGCCATAAAGTACACGCCAGCGGACTGCCCTATATACGTATGGCGAGTACCAAAAAAATCAGCAGTGAAATTGGTCTTACTGTGGGCCTATCCCTTTTTGTAACTACCCTTATTATGTTCCTTTTTATGAGGAGCATCAAAGCAACACTTATCACCATGACGGTGGTTATCCTTGGGGTAATCTGGTCTTTTGGTCTTATTGCAAGTTTTGGTCATCAAATAAGTATGCTGAGCGCACTTATACCTTCTTTGATAATTGTGATTGGGGTGCCCAATTGTATTTTCCTCATCAACAAGTATCACTCCGAATACAAGGATCACAAGAATAAAATAAAAGCAGTACAGCGCGTTATCCGCAAAATTGGTGCTGCTACCTTACTTACCAACACCACTACAGCACTTGGGTTTGCCGCTCTTATTCTTACGGACAGTATTATCCTTAAAGAGTTTGGTTTAGTAGCCTCCATCAACATTCTTATTGTATTTGTGATTAGCATTATTGTAATTCCAATCTTTTACAGCTACTCCAAAACACCTAAGAAACGTCATTACAACCACCTTGAAAAAAACTGGATAAACGGTTTTATAGGTTTTCTTTTAAACACTGTTTCGAAGCATCGCAAGATTGTTTATGTGGTGGTGATTGGCCTCGCTATCGTTGCAGGGTTTGGTACTACTTTGATAAAGACCACCGGAAACATTACCGAAGAATATAAGGACAGCGACCCTCTCATTCTGGACCTTAAATTTTTGGAGAAGAACTTTGGAGGCACTGTACCGCTAGAAATTGTAATTGACACCAAAAAGCGCAATGGTGTTCAAAGCTTATCTTTTCTCAAAAAAGTAGATCAGCTTCAGGCCGAACTAGCCACTATGCCCGATTTGTCGAAATCACTTTCAATAGTGGACGGAATCAAGTTTGCCAAGCAAGCTTATTATAATGGTGATTCTTCATTTTATAGCCTACCCACCAGTCAGGAGAAGAACTTTATCCTCAGCTATATTCCAAAGCAGAAAGAAGGTCTTTCAATGCTAAATTCCTTGGTAGATAGCACTGGGCAAAGAGCGCGAATTAGCATTCAGGCAGCTGACCTTGACACCGAGGAAAGCGCAGTAATGATGAAGCAAATCAAAGCCAAGGTGAATGAAATATTTGATCCCGAACGCTACGATGTAATCATCACTGGTGCATCTGTTATTTTTCTTCACGGCACTAGCTACCTTATCAAAAACCTGATAGTAAGTCTTGCTTTGGCCATTAGTGTGATCGCCATAATTATGGCTCTACTTTTCCGCTCAGCGGCTATGGTTTTGGTTTCATTGGTTCCTAACTTATTTCCGTTACTAATGACGGCTGGACTTATGGGTTATTTTGGAATACCATTAAAACCTTCAACTATCCTTGTATTCTCCATTGCCTTCGGAATTTCAGTAGATGACACCATTCACTTTTTAGCAAAATACAGGCAGGAACTCAGAGCCAATGGCTGGAATATTTCAAATGCCGTACTGGTTGCCATTCGTGAAACTGGCGTAAGTATGTTCTACACATCTATTGTGCTATTCTTTGGCTTTAGCGTATTTCTCACATCCAGCTTTGGCGGCATTACAGCTTTAGGAATGCTCGTTTCCATCACTTTGATAATTGCAATGCTTAGCAACCTATTATTGCTTCCTACCTTGCTGCTGAGTTTGGAAAGAAGGGTAGCCAATAAAAACTTTGATCATCCAATGATTACTCTTTACAACAATAATGAAGAGGAAGAGGAGGATGAAGACGAATCTGAAAATAACTAACACCAAAAACCCCCGTAAACCATGAAAGGAATTATTCTAGCCGGTGGATCCGGAACACGACTACATCCTTTGACACTTGCCGTAAGCAAGCAGCTGATGCCCATCTATGACAAACCCATGATTTACTATCCGCTAAGCACATTGATGCAAGCGGGAATAAGGGAAATCCTTATCATCAGCACACCACATGACATGCCGCTTTTCCAAAAACTTTTGGGTGATGGTAGCCGCATCGGGTGCAAATTTGAATACACCATTCAGCATGAGCCAAACGGACTTGCACAAGCCTTTGTACTTGGTGAAGAATTCATTGGTAATGATAGTGTTGCTTTGGTTTTAGGAGACAACATTTTTTACGGTACAGAGATGGGCAATTTGCTAAAAGAAAGCAAAGACCCTAGTGGCGGAATTGTTTTCGCTTACCAGGTTTCCGATCCCGAACGCTACGGTGTTGTTGATTTTGATGAAAATCTTAAGGCAATTTCTATTGAAGAAAAACCCGCAAAGCCTAAATCTCGCTATGCCGTTCCAGGTCTTTATTTTTATGATAATGACGTGGTAGAAATTGCTAAAAACCTAAAGCCTTCGGCTCGTGGTGAATATGAAATTACTGATGTAAACAAAGAGTACTTAAAAAGAGGTACGCTTAAAGTGGGCATTTTGGATAGAGGTACTGCGTGGCTAGATACCGGTACATTCAACAGCCTTATGCAGGCTGGACAATTTGTTCATGTGATAGAAGAACGTCAAGGTTTGAAAATTGGTTGCATCGAAGAAATCGCCTACCAGCAAGGTTTTATAAATGCTGATCAACTAAGAGAAATTGCTAATCCATTGGTAAAAAGCGGATATGGTGAATATCTGATGCGCCTTTTGGAAGATTAAATTATGGAGAAAATCAACGGCTACACCGCACTGATAGAGCGCACCTTGGCTCGTCAGGATTTTAACGACAAGCCCATTGAACTTTACGAACCGATAAGTTACATCCTTTCACTGGGAGGAAAACGCTTGCGCCCAGCCCTTACTTTGGCAGCTTGCGAGCTTTTTGGAGGCGACCCTCAAGAGGCTTTGGTGCCAGCTCTTGGAATCGAGATTTTCCACAACTTTTCGCTTATCCATGATGACATCATGGACAAAGCACCTTTGCGCAGAGGTAAGAAAACCGTTCACGAAAAATGGAATAGTGATGTAGCTATCCTTAGCGGTGATGCCATGCTGGTAAAAGCTTACCAATACATTGTTTCGGTGAAGCCGGAGATTTTACCATCCGTAATAAAAGTGTTTAACCAAACGGCTTTGGAGGTTTGTGAAGGTCAACAATATGACCTCAACTTTGAAACTCAGGATGACGTTTTGGAAGACGATTACATTGAAATGATTCGTCTTAAAACTTCAGTGCTTTTGGGCTGTGCCCTGGAAATAGGAGCTCTTATTGCCGGAGCAAGCGTAAAACAGGCAGATGCTATTTACAGTTTTGGCGAAAGCATCGGTATTGCTTTTCAAATTCAGGATGATATTTTGGACGCCTTTGGTGACCCCGAAAAATTTGGAAAAGCTACTGGTGGCGACATTCTTAATAATAAGAATACCATTTTGCGTATTAACGCAACACACAATAGCAGCCCTGAGCAGCTTGCTTCTCTGGAAGCTAACTATGCAAGTGATGCCGAAAAAGTGGAAACCGTGAAAGGTATTTTTAAAGATACCGGAGCTTTGGTTTACGCCCAATCACGTATGAATGAGTTTTACGATGAAGCCATTAAACATCTAAAAGATGCAAATGGTAGCACAGAAATAGAAACCGAACTTGCCACCTTTGCACAATGGCTGATCAAGCGCGACCTGTAACCTGGAACCAGTTTCTGGAAAAAACCGGGGAACAGTATTCTTATAAAAGCCAGTTGATTGCCCAACTGGAAAAAGATCTTCGCATCATTTATTCTGAGCATGATGCTGAAACTATTTACAAAGAAACCCTGCAAATACTAAGCGAAAAAGTACACAGCAATCAGCTTGGTGAATTGCT
The DNA here is from genome assembly GCF_000236705.1 of Owenweeksia hongkongensis DSM 17368. Taxonomy (NCBI): domain Bacteria; kingdom Pseudomonadati; phylum Bacteroidota; class Flavobacteriia; order Flavobacteriales; family Owenweeksiaceae; genus Owenweeksia; species Owenweeksia hongkongensis. Next base: position 2,220,808 of record NC_016599.1, read on the forward strand.
TTACCGCATAGATTTGAACGAGCATGTAGCAAAAAACTGTATGGATCAAGAGTCACCCATTGACTGCATTACAGCCGCTATACTTTCGCGTGAAGCACAAAAGGTTTATTTCAGAATTCAATATTCACAAGACACATAAGGCTCAACAATTTGGTGTAAGTTCAGGTTATAGAAAAAAACCTGAATAGAATGAATGCCATTGACCAAATAAAAGCAAGTGTATTAGATTATTGGGACAGCTTTTTACAGCACGTTCCAAAGCTCATTTTAGGACTTATCATTTTGGTGCTTGCCATAATGATATCGCGTTGGCTTTCTTCTCTTTTTCAAAACAGGCTAAGCAAACGCCTGGATGACCAGCTTCTAAGTTTATTCCTTACCAAAATATTAAGGATGGCGCTTATCGTCCTATCGGTACTTTTGGCATTTAATGTAATGGGTTTCACTGGAATTGCAGCTGGTCTTTTGGCGGGTGCCGGAGTTGGAGCCTTAGTTATTGGTTTTGCTTTTCAAGACATTGGAGCCAATTTTATTGCTGGTGTTATTCTTGCCTTCAACCGTCCATTTAGCATTGGCGACACTATAGAAATTGCTGGAGTGATGGGTAAGGTGCTCAGCCTAAACCTTAGAACCACTCATGTAAAAACCTTTGATGGCAAAGACGTATTTATACCCAATAACACCATTGTAAAAGAGGAACTCGTTAATTATACTAAAGACGGGTTTATTCGCCTTTCGTTTATTGTGGGAATTGATTACGAAGACAGTGTAGAAAAGGCGGTAGAGACCATCATTGCAGCCACCTTGGAGCATAAGCAGGTATTGCAGTATGAAGGCAAAAAGCCAATGGTGATCATTAAAGATTTGGGCGTAAGCACTGTAAATCTTGAAGTACGATTTTGGGTAGAAACCTTTGACTACAAAGATGGCACTGGCGCCATTAGGAGCCACGTCATTGCCAGTGTTCTTAAAAACTTAACCAGCTCTGGAGTGGGGCTACCTGCCGATATTGTAGAATTGAAATATTATAAAGGCGAAGGGTTCCCTATTAAGCTAACCAACGCGCCAAACAAAGAGTCTAAAACATAAAACCAATTACGGGAAACCAAGCAGTTCCGTAAGGTGAATCATAATCGTGAAGTACATTATACTTTAAGCCTAGCTGCACATAGCCGTTATTTCCAATCTTCTGGCTAATCCCGGCTTGTAACCAAAGCACCGAGGTCCATTGATTCTCTTCTTCATAATTATTTGCGCCATAATAATAGGGTACATCGTGATTCAATATTTCATATTGTACACCAGTATAAAAACCGTTGAACGGAAAGAAATTCACAAACGCATTGGGCCCGTGAATGGTGTTATCATAAGTAGCGCCTGACACATAATTCCCACCACCTGCATAATATAAATTTGACCTAAAATACATATAGGTATAGCCACCACCAACTACCCACTTATCATTAAGCCTATAGCCCACACTTGGCGAAAGGTATAGAGAAGTATAACTTCCAAAGGTGGCACTCACACCACCACCTATGATCACATTATCCCAAAAATCACTTTTTGGCTCCTGCTGAGCAGCAAATGGTGTGGGCTTATTTGTTGATGGGTTTTCTCTATTTTCTGTTTGCTCTTGGCTATTTGTATCCTTCTCCGTTTTTTTAAAACGCTCCTGAACCTGCCCAAACACTGGACTTGCCATAACAAACAATAGTAGAATAATTAACTTTTTCATACCTCTCATAACGCTTATTGTACCACAAAGGTATTAAAGCCACACTACAAAATTTTAACTCTCTTACACACAAACAACTCCTACTCTTTAGAAAGTATTAATTTTGTCGGCAATTTCACGCTGTTGAATAAAAAATATCATGGATAGATTTTCCTTTCTTGGAGGACTTCACTCTGCTTTCATTGACGATCTTTATCAAAAATATTTAAAGAGCCCGGACTCTATTGAGCCTAGCTGGCGTGCCTTTTTTCAAGGCTATGACTTTGCTCTTGAAGAATATGCTGATGAGCCAAATACCAACGGACATGCCTTGGATTATGCGCTCAATCATGCTGAGATAGTTGACGAAATAAAAAAGGAGTTTAAAGTACTGGAGCTTATCGAGGACTACCGTACTCGTGGACACCTCTTTACCGAAACCAACCCTGTAAGAGCACGTAGGCAGTATTCACCTACCTTAGATCTTGCAAACTACGGTCTTACCGAAAAAGACCTGGACTTCCAGTTTCAGGCTGCTAAGGAGCTAGGCTTAAAATCCTCTGCTTCCTTACGCGAAATTGTTGATCACCTTAAACGCATTTACTGCCAAAGTATAGGTGTCGAGTATATGTATATCCGCAATCCGGAAAGGATAAAATGGATACAGGAAACCTTGAACAAGCACGACAATCAACCACAATTTAGTGCTGATGACAAAAAGCTCATTTTAAGCAGGCTCAATGAGGCTGTAGCTTTTGAGAATTTCCTAAACACCAAATTCGTTGGTCAAAAGCGTTTCTCAATTGAAGGAGCCGAATCATTGATTCCGGCTATGGACATTGGTATAAAAACCGCAGCTAAACTTGGCGTAAAAGAATTTGTGGTGGGCATGGCTCACCGTGGCCGACTTAATGTGCTTTCCAATATTTTTGGAAAAACACAGCGTGACATTTTCAGCGAGTTTGAAGGAAAAGAATTTGAGGAAGATGAGTTTGATGGTGACGTAAAATATCACTTGGGCTACTCTACTGAGAAAGAACTTGAAAATGGCAACAAAATAAAATTAAACCTTTCTCCAAACCCATCTCACCTGGAAGCGGTAGATGCTGTGGTAGAAGGTATTGCTCGTGCAAAGATAAACACCGATTATGATGGGGATGCAACCAAAGTGATGCCCATCCTTATTCATGGTGATGCGGCCATTGCTGCCCAAGGTATTTTGTACGAAGTAGTACAAATGGAGCGCCTGGATGGATACAGCACCGGAGGTACGGTTCACGTTGTGATAAACAACCAAGTTGGTTTTACCACCAACTATCTTGACGCCCGATCAAGCACTTACTGTACTGATATTGCCAAAGTAATTTTAGCACCGGTACTTCACGTAAATGGTGATGATGTAGAAGCTGTGATTCATGCTTTCCAATTTGCCATGGAATACCGCCAGCGTTACAGTCGCGACATTTTTATTGACCTACTTTGCTACCGTAAATATGGCCACAACGAAGGTGACGAGCCTCGTTTTACCCAGCCATTACTTTATAAGAGTATAAGCAAGCACAAAAACCCGAAAGAAATATATACCGCTAAGCTGGAAAAAGAAGGTGTACTTGACGAGGCATTTCTAGATGGTTTAGAAAAAGACTTTCGTCAAATGCTTGAAATGCGATTTGATGAGTCAAAGAAAATAGAGAAAAACACCATCACCCAGTTTATGGAAGATGAGTGGAAAGAATATCGCGTTTCCAAACCAGAAGATTTTCATGGAAGCATTGATACTTCTTTTGACATTGATAAACTGAAGAGTATCACTAAAACGATTACCACTCTTCCTGAGGGTAAAAAATTCTTCAATAAAATAGCTCGACTACTGAAGCAGCGTGCTGAGATGGTAGAGAAGAAGAACGCGCTAGACTGGGGTATGGCTGAATTATTGGCCTATGGCTCGGTAATAAGCGATGGCTACAATGTTCGCCTTAGCGGTGAAGATGTAGAGCGAGGTACTTTTTCCCACCGTCATGCTGTAATCAAGGTAGAGGATTCGGAAGAAGAGTTCATCCTTCTTAACAATATCGAGGGTCGTGAAGGCCGATTTGCTGTATACAATTCACTATTAAGTGAGTATGGAGTTTTAGGTTTTGACTATGGTTATGCCATGGCTTCACCCGAAACTTTGGTGATCTGGGAAGCACAATTTGGAGATTTCTTCAACGGTGCACAGATTATTGTTGATCAATTCCTTTCTGCTGCCGAAGACAAGTGGAAAGTTCAAAACGGACTTGTTCTGCTTTTACCACACGGCTATGAAGGTCAAGGTGCTGAGCACTCCAGTGCCCGCCTTGAAAGATGGTTGCAGCAATGCGCGCAATACAATATGCAGGTAGCAAACCCTACTACTCCAGCAAACTTCTTCCACATGATGAGAAGACAGATGACTCGTGAGTTCCGTAAGCCGCTTGTGGTAATGTCGCCAAAAAGTTTGCTTCGTCACCCTAAGGTGGTTTCAACGATTGAGGATTTGGCAGAAGGTAAATTCCATGAAATACTGGATGACCCGCGCATCGAAGATAAAAACAAAGTTACCCGCGTAGTTATCCTTAGCGGAAAGCTATATTACGATATAGATAAGGAGCGCGATGAGGAATTTCCCGAGCATACTGCCATCATTCGTTTGGAGCAGTTGTATCCATTGGCTGATGAGCAAATCAAAACTATGATTGGCAGTTACAAAAAAGCCGAGAAGATAATTTGGGCTCAGGAAGAACCTAAAAACATGGGTGGAGCATATTATATCAAAATGAATTTCCCTGTGGAGATTGACGAGATTATTGCCCCACCATCAAGTGCCAGTACTGCCGCAGGGTCGTCCAAAGCACACGCTGTACGTCAGCAAAAATTAATAAAAGATATACTTAACGCATAAAGTAAAAATAAAGATGAGCGTAGAAATTAAAGTTCCATCACCTGGTGAATCCGTATCAGAAGTAGAAATCGCTTCGTGGTTAGTAGAAGATGGCGACTACGTAGAAAAAGACCAAGAAATTGTAGAGCTTGACTCTGACAAAGCTACCCTTGCCATGCCAGCTGAAGAATCTGGTATTATTTCTATATCTGTAGAAGAAGGCGAAGAAGTGGAAGTGGGCCAGGTAATTGGAACCATTGACACTAGTGCAGCCAAGCCAGAAGGAAGTGGTGATGACAGTAAAAAAGAGGACAAGCCAAAAGCAGATGCTCCAAAAGAGGAAGCTAAAGCTGAAAAAGCTCCTGCCAAAAAAGAAGAAACTTATGCTTCTGGTAGCGCTTCGCCCGCAGCTCGCAAAATTCTTGACGAAAAGGGAATTGACGCAAAAGCTGTGGAAGGTACTGGCCGTGATGGCCGAATTACCCGCGATGACGCTGTAAAAGCTGAAGCTTCTATGGGGACTTCTACTGGTGCCGCTCGTCCTTCTGATCGCAAAAAGATGAGCTCCTTGCGCAGAAAGCTTGCTAAGCGTTTGGTATCTGTAAAAAATGAAACGGCTATGCTTACCACTTTTAATGAAGTGGATATGAAGCCAATCTTTGATCTTAGATCAGAGTACAAAGAAGACTTTAAAGAGAAGCATGGTGTAGGCCTTGGTTTTATGTCATTCTTTACCCTTGCGGTAACACGTGCTTTGAAAGAATTTCCTCAGGTAAACTCAATGATTGATGGTGATGATTTGATCACTTTCGATTACGCAGATATTAGCATCGCGGTAAGTGGACCAAAAGGACTTATGGTTCCTGTGATTCGCAATGCCGAAAACCTAAGCTTTGCTGGTGTAGAAAAAGAAGTGAAGCGTTTGGCGATCCGTGTTCGTGAAGGTCAAATTACCGTTGATGAAATGACTGGTGGCACCTTTACCATTACCAATGGTGGTGTATTTGGCTCTATGCTTTCTACCCCTATTATCAACCCTCCACAGAGTGCTATCCTTGGAATGCACAATATCGTTGAGCGTCCGGTAGCTATTGATGGAAAAGTAGAAATTCGTCCGATTATGTATGTGGCTCTTTCTTATGACCACCGTGTAATTGATGGCCGTGAGTCTGTAGGTTTCCTTGTAGCTGTAAAAGAAGCTTTGGAAAACCCACAAGAACTTTTGATGGGTGGTGACAATGTGGTAAAAAAAGCCCTTGAGTTGTAGAAACTAAGGTTTAAGTATATATTTTTAGAAAGCCTCGGTATCGAAAGATATTGGGGCTTTTTTGTTTTCGGCAATGTCACCTCTTTACGAAAAACTACTTTTGCAATCGCAAACAGTTTTCTATGATAGATACCCACAGCCATATTTACCTTGATGAATTTAAAGAAGGTTTTGACGATATGCTGGCTCGCGCCAAAGAGCAAGGCATTGATGAAATTTACCTTCCTAATATTGATGTAAAAAGTATTCATAACCTAAAAGAACTGGCGGCCAACTATCCGCAGTGCAAACCTATGATGGGGTTGCACCCGGGTTCGGTAAAAGAAGATTATCAGGAACAACTGGCGGTAATGTTTGAGGAATTGGACAATGGGAAATACTATGCTGTTGGTGAAATAGGCATGGATCTGTATTGGGACAAAACTTTCGTGGAAGAGCAGCGCAAGGCTTTTGCTATTCAAATTGAAAAAGCCAAAGAAATGGGCCTCCCCATCGTTATCCACTGCCGTGAGGCTTTTGATGAAGTTTTCGAAATTTTGGAAGCTTATCATGACGACAAACTCTTTGGCATCTTTCATTGCTTTACAGGAAACTTAGAACAAGCCCATCGTGCGCTTTCGCTAAATATGAAATTAGGAATTGGTGGTGTAGTTACTTTCAAAAATGCCGGGCTCGACAAAGTGGTGGAAAAGCTGAATATCCATGATTTGGTTTTAGAAACTGATGCTCCATATTTGGCACCCATGCCTCATCGCGGAAAGCGTAATGAACCAGCTTACACAGCTCTAGTGGCCCTTCGTGTGGCAAGCCTATTAAATATACCTTTGGCCGAAGTAGATAAGATTACTACCGCCAACGCTAAAGCGATTTTCGAAAAATGACCAAATCCAAAATATTGATGCTGTATACCGGTGGCACCATCGGTATGATGACAGATCCCGAAACTGGCGGTCTCAAGCCTTTTGACTTTGAACATCTTTTGGAGCAAATCCCGGAAATACGCCTGCTCGATTGTGAAATAGAAACAGATAGCCTGGACAGACCAATCGATTCTTCAGACATGAAACCTGAGCATTGGTTAAGGTTGGCCAAACGTGTTTATGATGGCTACAATCAATATGATGGTTTTGTGATTCTTCACGGCTCGGATACCATGGCTTACTCTTCATCGGCACTTAGCTTTTTGATTGAAAATTTGGCAAAGCCCGTAGTTTTTACCGGGGCACAATTGCCAATAGGCATCAGTCGTTCGGATGCTCGCGAAAACCTTTTGACGGCTTTGGAAATAGCACTGGCTCGCAGAAAGGATAACCTTGCCATGATTCCTGAAGTAGCCGTTTATTTTGAGTATGCCCTTTTCAGGGGAAACCGAATTCACAAAATGAGCACTGAAGATTTTGAGGCTTTTCAGTCGCTGAATTACCCAAAGCTAGCCGAAGCGGGAGTTCATATAAAGTATAATCACTCCTTTATTGAGCATCCTACCAAAGACAGCATCAAGCTTTATGACCAGCTCGATCCCAATATTGGCGTACTCACAGTTTTCCCAGGAATGCAGGAAAGTTTTATAAAACCGGTCATTGAAAACCCGTCCATCAAAGGACTGCTGATTCGCACCTTTGGCTCTGGCAATGCTCCAACCGACCCATGGTTTTTAGAAACCGTACACGAGGCAATAGATCGTGGTGTAAAAGTGGTCAACATTTCACAGTGTAGTGGTGGTGGAGTGATTCAAGGAAAATATGAAGCCAGTAGAGCGCTAAAGCAAATGGGCGTTATCAGTAGTGGAGATATGACCTTTGAAGCTGGGCTCACTAAAATGATGTTTTTGCTGGCCAATTTCCCTACCGAAGACTTTGCAGAGCTCTACCAAACAAATCTACGAGGAGAGCTTTCCAATTAGGTTGCGTTTTGTAATTTTGCGCCCTTCCAAAAGGAGAGGTGTCCGAGTGGCTTAAGGAGCACGCTTGGAAAGCGTGTGTGCGGGCAACCGTACCGCGGGTTCGAATCCCGCTCTCTCCGCAAGACAAAACCCCGTAGCACAATGTGCTACGGGGTTTTTAGTTTTTTCATTGAGCTGAGCTTGCTCAAGTGAAAATCGAAAAACTAAAAACCATAGTCTGCGCCAGCAGGCTTACTGGGTTTTGACTTGATAACATTCTCCCCTAGGGATCACGATCGGAGCGAGTAATCTCAAATCTCTGACCAAAAGTAACGCGGATGACGCGGGTTAGATTACGTAGCCACAGATTGCACTTATTTCACGGATTTTTCTGGAAAGCATAACTCAAAGCAATACACAGTCAACCAAATCATAACATCGCACAAGCTAAAGGTGGGACAACAAAAAGCAAAAGGCTGCCACGGCTTAGAGCTTTTGACTTGATCTCGGTCCCCCCACAGAGATCACGATCGGAGCGAGTAATCATGCATTATCGATTTCAAATAAAAAAGCCCGTGAGTTTCACGGGCTTTTTACTTCTATCAGATAACCAAATATCCCTTGAAGATGAACCTCATCTTCCTAATACAAGTCTCATTCAGCAACTTTCAGTACTAGTCCTACAGGGCCAATCAATCCAGAAGTCAGCAACTCATCTTCGGCTTTATAAAAAGGAATTGCTGTATAAGTAATTTTATCCTCAATACCTGGCTGAGCATCCCCAATAAGGCGATTTACCCAAAGGTTAGTCACCTCAATTTTGATTTCATTTTCTCCGGCTTTTAAACCTTCGGTGATATTTACCTTAAATGGTTTTTTCCAAACAATGCCTTGAGACTTGCCATTTACAAACACCTCAGCAATGTTCTTCACCTCACCCAAATCAAGCTCTATTTCACCTTTTTTAAGATCACCTTCAGTAACATTGACGGTATTGATATAGGCGGCAGTACCAGAGAAGTACTTGATTCCAGCATCTGTATTTTCAGTCCATGAGCTAAGCTCTTCAAAGGTTGCGCTGGCAGGCGCACCTCTCTCTGCCTGAAACTCTACATTCCATGGTCCATTTACTGTTGCCAATACAGTCTCCTTAACTTCAGGAAGGGTGAATGATGCCTTATCAGTTGATGATGTAAACACTATAAAGATGGCATCATTTGGAACCAAATTAAGAGGCACCGTTGTCAAGCCATCTTTAGAGGTATAAGATACTTCGTTGATTTCTCCGGTTTGCGGATTCCATAGCTCAGGCTTTCTGCCACTCACTCTAAAGGTAGCTTCGGTTGGGGTATTACCCTTTTCACAATTGCTAATCCAGTAGATTTCGGCACCATGGGTAGTTCTATGTACAAACCTCAAGTCTGCATTTCCGGTATAAGCCATGTCTGGTTTTATACCCTGACTTTCCAAAGCAGAAGCAATGCTCGCATCAACCATTACATTTTTCAAACTTCCGCCCCACACTTCATTTATTAGTTTAGTCACCTCTTCCTGATCATCTGTCTGGCTCGGGCTGCCCACAGGTTTAGGGCCTACCACTACACCTCCTGCTTTCGCAAACTCAGCAATCTTTTTCATCACATCCAAAGACATGTATTTGCTGTTGGAATCCAGGGCCAGAATTCTATACTGCACACCTGATTTGGTGCTGTACGTACCATCACTGTAGCTCAACTCATTTCTGATAGCATCTGCATTAATAAAGTCAAAGCTGTAACCCTTTGGAACTGCTGGCAACTCTTCCGCGTAAAGCGAAGTAATATTGTTGTCCTGGCCATAGTAATACACTACATCCGCCACATTTTGACCTTGCTGAAGCATATAAGATCCCCGAGACAAATAGCTAATCCAAGGTTTGGCTTGCTCAGCCCAGGTTTCATGGCGAGTAAACCACTGACCAAATGGCCCAAGGCCTAGTCCCGGGATTTTGTCATCCGAAGGTTGGTGTACCGAAGTGTGTATTACATAACGGTTCAATCCGCTCGCCAACTCCATATCTGCCGTGGGCTTCAACTTTTCAGGATGAAAAGCAAAGCTGTTCATGATTGCGGTCATTGACTCTGCAGCCACATACTTTTGTCCATAAAGGTGAGAAGTAGACGATGACTCCCTGATATCCGCCTGATATCTCACTGCCGGACCTTCTTCTTCAGGACCACCGATAGCACCCGGAGTCCAGAATGCAGACATAGGGACATCAGCCTTACTTTTTATGGCCATACCGTCACCAACGTAGGCCCTACCAACTTCATGAGATTCTGTGTAGCGCCCCATTCCTCTTTTGTGCAACTCTTCGCCAAGCACATCGTAGTGATTTTCCTTAATCATTTCTCCGAGGGTTCTTCTAAAATCCCAAAGGAAACGATCACTCGCCTCAGGGCTTTGAACCACCTCACCCACCAATGTAGGCATCCATGGAATAAGGCTATAGCCTCTTCTCTTTTCAAACTCTTCCGGCATTTTTTCTGTCCAGTTAAGCACTCCTGCTTCCCAGCTATCGGTAATGATAAAGTCTAAAGGACCACCGTCACCCATACCATTTTGGCTGGCATCTTTATATTGATCTAAGAAGTTGTTGATGTACGCGCGTACGGCATCAGCATCAAGCTTATCAACCTCCAAACCTGTAGCTTCAGGCGAGGCCGGGTGATTTTGACGACCAGTAAGTGAATATCCAAAGCGCAACACTTTCCACTTACCCGCTGGCACTTCCCAATTCAATTTTCCGTCAGCCTCCATTTTATCGGTAACATCTACCACAGTGCTGATATCTACCGCATCATCCGAAGCAGGTGTCCAGTCATTATAATATCCTTTGTAGGCACGCTGAACACCATAGCCAGCCTTTTCCTCAAAATCAGCAATGCGCGCTGTTGTGTGCAAGTTTATCTCGGCCACTTCTACACCTTCCGGCTTTGGAGGATTCTGAGGTATTCCCATCATAACTGCAATTCTATTAGGCTTTGTCTCCTCTGTCATGAAGTTAAATCGATAGTACTTTGCCGTAAGTGGTTCATCAAATGTATACGTCACCTGCGGCATTTTTCCCAAGGGCAGGTTTTGCACTTTTTTAAAATTCACACCATCATCACTCACTTCCAAAGTTCTAAAGTCCTCAGCAGGTATATCATTAAACTCAGGCACTTCACCCCCTCCGGCAACGGTTACCGAGCTAATAGTTGTTGGCTCATCAAAACCATATTGCACATAGACATACTCACCTACCTTTTTAGGTGGTAAAAAAGAAGTTGTCGCTAAATCGCCATCTGTAAGCTGCGCCAGGTTGAAGTTGCCTCCGCTGCTTGTAATCTTCGGATTGTAATCCTTGATAGGCTTGTCATTATCACTCAGCTTATAAGCAATAATCCTTACATCATTGTAGTACGTGCCAGGTTCAGGACCCGGACCGGCAATACCGATATGGTTTGCATACTTTACATTTTGAAAGACACCGGTAACAGATGGTGGTGCAGGCAAAACCCCAGAAAAATTCTTTCCACCCTCCACACCCGTAGAACTCCAAACCAGCTTTTTCATACCGTCTTTAGGCTCTACCCATGGGCCTCCGGTTTCACTCCATCCGGGAGAAGCCGCAATGGCCATCTCAAGACCCAGCGAATCCGCCAAATGTGTGGTGTAGGCAAAAGCCTTCTTCCATTCAGGAGTCATATAGGTAAGTCTCTTATCCACTATTTGTGGAGTGAACAACCCGGCATCAAAATTCTGGAACCCTCCAATACCCACTCGGTGCATCCATAGTAGGTCTTTTTTAATCCCCTCTTTGCTGATGTTTCCATTCATCCAATGCCACCATACTCGTGGCTTTGCTTCGTTTGGCGGAGTTTTAAAGCTCTCTCTCAATTCGCTAATGTCCGCATCTACAACTTTGCTCTGCTCCGAACTGGAACACTGCACTTGCGTGAGCATTACCATTAGCGCAGAACCTAATGCGGCTATACTTTGTCTTTTCATTCTTTCCTTATTTAATTCCTTAACCTTTGCTTCGTTCCTAATCATTTTTGCCTAAAGCAAAGGAGTCCACTCATGACGGGCTCCATTTGTTAAGCTACTATTCTTAAAACCTATATGTTACAGTCAGGTAATATGATCTTGGCTGAATGGTAACGATACCGAAAGTACTGTTAGGGTCAGCAGCCAGTACGTCAGGAGTAAACCCTTGGCGATCTAATGACGCAGGGAAGCCTCCTGGTGCTTGCCAGCTCATTACTCCGGTTCCATTCAAAAGATTCACTACATTAAATGTCAAATCCCATTTTTGAGAAGGAGTGTAAGTAGCTCCCAGGTCAAACTGATGGAACGAAGGAAGCTCAAATGTGTTAGCTACGTTAGCAGGTCTTGCTCCCATAAATCTCCAGTTGGCAAACACATCAATGTTTTTGGTAATGGAGTAAGCCGGGCTAATGTTGAACATAAACTTAGGATTGTTGTCCGCAGCATTACCTGAGTAATCTTCTGTTACATCGTCATCCATTCCATCATTACCCAAAATCCAGATTTCCCACTTCTTAGCTGTAGCTTTCTGAGCGGTAAACACACCTCTTACACTAAACTTCTTGATTTTATAGTTAAGCTCCAATTCAAGACCGAAAGTTTCAATTTCATTTAAAAGTATTGGCGTATTGTAGTTCAAACCTGCAGTATCCAACCCTGTAGTAGAAGTAGGAACATTACTTAACAAGCTATAAAATGGTGTCGCTATAATATTCAGGTTCTTGAAAGTCGTTTTAAAACCAATCTCAGCCTGCTTCAAATCCTGTGCCTTTGGATCCAAAGTGCTTGCAGCAAATTTTGAATTAGCACTCAGATAATACAGCAAATCCGGTGACTTTTTACCATTAGAGAAGCGTCCATAAATGGCCATCTTCTCATTTAGCATATAATTCAAAGCAGCTGAATACGAGAAAGTTTTAACTGTGTGATTGTATTGCACACGATCGCCTTCGCTATAAGCGTAGTTGTCATAAAGGGTAGAAACATCCCCATCATCACCACCGGTTCCGTCATCCACTCCTGATGAAGCTAATAGGTTTGTACCATCTACCGATACCACATCATATCTGGCTCCATAATCTAAGTGCAATCTTGAAGTAATTTCCCAGCTATGACCGAAAAACAAGGCAGCCTGGTTTTGAATCACATCAGAACCTGTAAAACTTGCTCTTCCAGCACCTGCTACCCCGTTAGGATCAGTTACCTGCTTAACATTTCCTGAACCATCAGTAATAGTCACGTTAAGTGGGTGCGGTTGATTTTCAATAGTACTAAGAGCTACTGCTGCCAGGTTGGCTCTACTCTTTACGTTAGACTGGGCCACAAAACCTCCTAATGAGAAAGTCATTTTATCCAATTTCTTAGAGATGATAAATTGATCCATCAGTTCGTTTACGCGGTTTTGGTTTACAAACAAACCTTGAAGCATCACCGAGTTAGCCTGAATATCCTGTCCTGGAAGATTGTCGGAATTTGTTACTGTGTGATCAAATCCTGAAGCTGAAAATACCTGCGCTACTTCCTGACCGGTTACCATATCAGTAAAAGTATAGGTTCCTGCGGAGTTTGGATTCAATGTATTGGTAAACAAGTATGGAAATACAGACTCCAATCCAACAAATGTGATTACCGCACCCGTGTTCCAATTAGCTTGCTTAGAAGTATACTTCATGTTGTTGTTGATCTTCCAGCCATTACCCAATAACTGATTCCAATCCATACCTACAGCATAATCTTTAGAATGCACAAGGTTAGTAGGATCATACTCGTGCTCTTCACCAAAGTTGTCCTTGTATTTAAAGGTCAAATCCTTTGATGGCAAATACGCATCAGTATTTGATACACCCGGAGCCAATTGTGGATTATCATAATTTACTGCTGGTGAAAACTCAAACCAGGCATTGTGATCATCAAGCATTTTAGCATAAAGCTTAATAGAACCGGTACTGTATCGCTTCACAATATTTGCTTTGAGCTGACCACCATAGTTCATGGCGTATCCAGGGTTCCTGTAACCATTATCATAGCGATAAAAACCACCTAGGTTATAGGTCAGATCTCCAGTTTCATTCAACGCTCCACTAAGATTCAAATCTGCCCTGTAATATGGATTTTCTCCGCTTAGCAATCCTGCCTTAAGTCGTACAGCTCCTTCAAAATCCTTTTTACCGGTATTGCTGATATAGTTAAAAATACCACCAGGAGCATTAGGTCCAAAAATAGCAGCTGAACCTCCACGAACCGCTTCCACTCTCCCTACGGTTATGTCATTTCTAAGGAAGTAGTCAGGCCCATAGTTACCGTAAGTTACATTGGTTACTGGAAGTCCATCTTCCTGCATAGAAACGTAATAGTATCCTCTATCACCATCGGTAGAGTTTGCCGACACACCGCGCGAATACACCACATTTCTGATTTCTCCCAAAGATGAGTTTACAAATACTCCAGGAACATCTTTAAGCACATCAGCCGCACTGGTTGGCGAAAGCCTTGCAATCTCTTTAGAATTTAAGGTAGAGATAGCCACTGATGATTGAAGTTTCGTTCGCTCGTCAAAAACCCCCGTTACGATAACCTCGTCCATAACCTCAGAACTTTCTTCCAAAACTGCATTCACCGTACCAACCCCTCCTGATACGGTTACTGATTGAACTTTATCCTTGTATCCAATAAATTCGAACGCAACCTGATAAGTTCCATCCGCCACATCATTGATGATAAACTTTCCTTCTGCATCAACAGACCCTCCCTTTTTAAGCGACTCAACGTAAGCCGTTGCTCCGATTAATACCTCTCCGTTTGAAGCTTTCACTGTCCCTTTGATTACTCCGGATTGGGCTATTAAAGAGCTATTAATAAAAAGCAGAAATAAGCCCAGAACCATCACCCTTCGTTTCGCGCTGATCAATGAGAAACAACGGAGATTTGTGTGTAGTCGTTTTGTCATAGTAAGTTGGTTTTTGATAAAAATCTATTTTTTGAAGAGACAGGTTCAGTTATTGAATAATTATCAAAATCCGACCCTGTTGTACTGCTAAAGATATATGGACCTCAAATCCGAACCATCCTGTATTGTCCTGCTCTCTCAAAAAAAATATTCATATCAACAAATCCCTAAAGCGCAGTAATACAAGAATATTAGCACATTTTAGAGTGAATTTCCATACCCCACCAAAAGCACCGACAGTATAATCAGACCTATACCTGAAATGATGGTCAGTGCTGTTTTTCTATTCACACCTTTCCATTCATTGAGTATAATTCCCCATAGATTGGAAATAAGAATTATGAAGGCCATGTGAAGTATCCAAGAACTGGCTCCATTTCCCATTTTACTCTCCCCCATTCCATAAAAGAAGAACTGCATAAACCAGATTGTTCCGGCCATAGCTGAGAAGATATAATTTGAAGACAGTGGCGTTTTTGAATTGGTATAATCACCAAAAGTTTTGTGCTTTTTATTGAGATACATACACCAGATAAAATTGGTAGTAAGCCCACCCCAGAGCAGCACGATGTAGGTTACATTATTTTGAAATAAAGGATTATTCCCGGCTTCTACAGCAACATTAGCCATGGGTTTTCCCGCTTCTATACCATAATTAAAACAAGCACTCAATACCCCGGAAACAATAGCTACAGCCCATCCTTTTTTGGTGTTAAACTCTTTAACACTGGTTTGTTTCTCTTCAGGTGTCTGCTCCTTTTCCTTCATTACGCCAGCTTTGCCGCTTACCGCAATTCCGATAAGACATAGCAAAACACCGAGCAAAACTATCTGACCACCCGTGTTTGCCAACATCCCGGTAAATGTTTCACCCGAATCGGCATTTACAATATCTCTATAGATAGGAGGAAGAAGCGAACCAAATGCTGAAGTAAGACCGAGGGTTACGGTTTGACCGAGGGATATTCCCAGGTATCGAACTGCAAGACCAAACGTAAGCCCCCCAATCCCCCAAAGCACACCCCAGGTATATGACCAACTTAGTGTGCTGACATCTGCATTAGCTATAATGTCCCAAAAGCCATCTATAGTAAGTGTGGCAGCAATAAAGGGAACGATGAGCCAGGAAAATATCCCCCCTACTATCCAGAAAGATTCCCAAGCCCAACCTTTAACTTTTTTATACGGAGTGTAAAAACTCCCCGAGGCAACACCTCCAATAAAATGAAACAGAATCCCTGATATGATTTGCATACTCTATATTTTTACCTGATAAGATTAGTAGTCTGGCTAATGTAGCATGCCTCTTATTTGGGGATATCCTGTACTGTCATGTAAAGAACCGAAACCCACTAAAGGGAGTTTCTTTTTATCAATCTAAAAGTATTTTTGGTTTTATATCTCACTTTGTTAAGAATCATTTGGGCTACGGTAACACCCATTTCCTCAAAATCTGTTGTAATCACGGTAATGCCATTAGCAAGCACCTCCTTGAGCGGTGTGTCATTATAGGATATGATTCCTATGTTTTTCCCCAGCTCAAGATTGTCTGAATCCTTTACCGCCTTAATGATATTTACCAAATCTGTCTCCTCTATAGTGATATATACCTCCCCCTCATTAACCGAATGGCCGGGAGGAATCTCATCCATAATCTCAAAAGCGAAATTGTTATTCACAACAAAGTTTCTAAAGCCCTGCATTATTTCTAATGGATAGGGGTGCTCCACCTTTTTGGGAAAAACGAGATTTATCCTGTTGTACTTCTCCAGCAATGGCTTCGCCTCATCCAGTGCTTTATATATATCTTCTTTAAAATCCTGAACTACTTCCCCAAAATCACCATCCATCCGGGAAAGATGCTTATCGAGTACAAACAGTTTTTTTGGTGAGATGGATTCCAGAATGTGTCTTATTTCATCGTGCTCTTTCTCACTTTTAAAATGAGGCATCATCACCAGGTAGTCATAGTTACGTTTCTTTTCTTCAAGTATCTTTTTGAACAAACTCGCTTCGCAGTGATACACATACAATCTCACTTCAGCCTTATCTCCAAGCGTATTAATGATGTTGTTGTAGATAACCTTTTTGTACGCACTTATCTTATTAAAGAGAAGCATCACCCTAATTTTACTCAGCGGATTAGCATGCTTTATATAAAAGCCTTTACCCCTTACCGACTGTATTACCCCAATACGCTTTAGCTCCATGTATGACTTTTCAACCGTATCCCGGCTAAGATGAAACTCTGCACTAAGGTTGTTTATAGAAGGGATTTTTTGGCCATATCCAAGCTGACCATGCTCAATACCTCTTATAATGGCATCCACCAGCTGTTTGTACTTAGGTCTGTCCGAATTGGGATCAATCCGGATATTCAATAAAAATTCCGTCATAGTGTTACCTGAGAGTTAAAGAACACCATCAATCGTTAAGATTATCCTAAAAAACGAGGGTTCATGTCTACAATTTTACAAAAAATGGATTTATCTCAACCATCAGCTCCACCAAGGTTTGTAGCCCAATTACATAAACTTACACTGGGTATTTCATCCAAAAAAAGTTACAACACTACCTTACAGTACAGGATAGCTATGGTCAACCTATGACCTACTTTCGAATCACGATAATGGAAAATAAACTTCTTAAGACATAAATCATGGACGTGGATACAAGCTATAAGCACGTAGATTACCTGTGGGACGAAAAAAAAGCAGCTGAACTTAAAGGTGACGAAGTTGCTCTTCTTCTTTACAGATCCAACATTCTGGGTGCCGACCTTAGAATCACCAACTATGGTGGAGGTAACACCAGCTGCAAGACCATCGAAAAAGATCCTTTGACCAATCAGGAAAAAGAGATAATGTGGGTAAAAGGTTCTGGTGGTGACATCGGCACACTTACCCGCTCGGGACTTGCAGGGCTTTATGTAGACAAGCTTCGTGCGCTGGAAAATGTATACCGCGGCATCGAGTTTGAGGACGAAATGGTAGCCCTATTCAATCACTGTATTTATGATTTGGACTCAAAGGCTCCTTCAATTGATACGCCTTTACACGCTTTTTTACCTTACAAACATATTGATCACCTCCATCCGGATGCCATCATTGCTATTGCCGCATCCAAAGATGGTGAGCAAATAACCAAGGATCTATTTAATGGAGAACTGGCTTGGATTCCATGGCAACGTCCTGGATTTGACCTGGCGCTTCAGTTAAGAGATGCCTTGAACGCAAATCCCGGAATCAGAGGTATCATTCTTGGGGGCCATGGGCTTTTCACCTGGGGTGACACTGCTTATGATTGCTACATCAATAGCCTTTCAGTAATTGATCGCGCTTCTGAATATTTGGAAAACAATTACGGAACGAAAAGGTCAGTATTTGGCGGAGTAAAAATTAACTCTCTTGACGAGGGAATGCGAAAATCACAGGCCGCAAAACTTGCACCTGTATTGAGAGGATTAGCTTCCAGCGAAGCGGCTATGATTGGCCATTTCACGGATGATATGCGCGTACTTGAGTTTATCAATAGTAATGATCTGGAAAAATTGGCGCCAATGGGCACCAGTTGCCCCGATCACTTTTTGAGAACTAAGATTCGTCCGCTAGTACTCGACTTCCTTCCTGCTGATAGCGATGTAAGTGATTTTGCCGCGATGCGCGAAAAACTCGCCACAGCTTTTGAAGATTACCGAGCTTATTACACCAAGTATTACGAAGATCATAAGCATCCTAATAGCCCGGCACTAAGAGACCCAAATCCAGTAATTATTCTATGGCCTGGAGTTGGTATGTTCTCCTTTGCCAAAAACAAGCAAACTACCCGTGTAGCCAGCGAGTTTTACATCAATGCCATCAATGTAATGAAGGGTGCTGAAGCTGTTTCAGAATATGTTTCTCTACCACTTCAGGAAGCCTTTGACATTGAATACTGGCTATTGGAAGAAGCCAAGCTTCAGCGTATGCCTAAGGAAAAACCACTTTCTAGAAAAGTAGCGCTGATAACCGGTAGTGCCGGAGGAATAGGTAAAGCTATAGCTGATAAAATGGCTGAAGAAGGAGCTTGCGTAGTTCTTACCGACATCAGCAAAGAAAGACTGGAAGAAGCCGTTAAAGACTTTGGAAAAGATGAAGCAGTTCAGACCGAACTTGACGTAACATCTGATGCTTCTATTGCTAATGCATTCGATCAGGCTGCACTGGCCTTTGGTGGAGTAGATATTGTGGTAAACTGTGCCGGACTGGCCATTTCAAAACCACTAAATGAGACCACCGACAAGGATTGGGATCTTCTACAAAATGTAATTGTAAAAGGACAATTTAAAGTAAGCCAGGCAGGAGCTTCTGTACTAAAAGGTCAGAAAATGGGTGGTTTCATTGTAAACATTGCCAGCAAAAACGGTCTGGTTTCAGGGCCTAACAACGTGGGTTATGGCACCGCCAAAGCTGCACAAATACATATGTCTCGCTTATTAGCTGCTGAGCTTGGCCCGGATAAAATCCGTGTAAACGTGGTAAACCCGGATGCCGTGATTGAAGGCAGTAAAATATGGGAAGGTGAATGGGCTGCCGGCCGTGCCAAAGCCTATGGAATAAGCGTAGAAGAACTTCCTGCACACTACGCTAAACGTACACTTTTGAACGAAATCATAAGTACTGAAGATATTGCAAATGGGGTATTTGCATTCGTGGGAGGACACCTATCTAAAAGTACAGGCAACATTCTGAATGTTGATGGCGGTGTAGCCGCTGCTTTTACCAGGTAACTCCCGATCTCTGTGTTAACGTAGCCAATGCACCTCTAAAGTGCGTTGGCTTTTTTTAAATTTCGAGAATGATACTTAACGACCAAAATATTGAGGACGCGAATAAGTCTGCCCTTTCTGATCATCAGAAACAGTATGACAATTTGAAGTCCACGCTAAGCGATAAGCATGACCTGGATGCCATCATCCAAAAACTAAAAGACTTTCAGGTAGCCATTCCCAGCTGGGCATTGGGTACAGGAGGTACACGATTTGGACGCTACGGTGGTGGTGGCGAGCCACGCACTTTGGAGGAGAAAATGTATGACGTTGGCCTGATTCATAAACTCAACCAAAACAGTGGTGCTATCAGCCTTCACATTCCTTGGGACATCCCCGAAAATCCAGAGGCCATTCGCCAACTAGCCAGTAATCTAAACCTGAAATTTGATGCGGTAAATTCCAACACTTTTCAGGATCAGGAAGACGCCAAGTACTCCTATAAATATGGTTCATTGAGCCATGTGGATGCAGCTGTTCGCCAGCAGGCAATTGATCACAACAAAGAAGTGATTGACTACGGGAAAGATCTGGGGTCAAAATCGCTTACCGTTTGGTTGGCTGATGGATCTTCACATCCTGGTCAGAACAATTTTAGAAAAGCCTTTGAACGCACCTATGAGTCGCTGCAGGAAATATACAATCACTTGCCAGCCGACTGGAAAGTGTTTATTGAGTACAAACCGTATGAGCCCTACTTCTACTCGATGGTAATCCAGGATTGGGGAACCTCACATTTGCTTGCACAAAAACTGGGAGACAAAGCACTTAGCCTTGTTGATCTGGGGCACCACCTGCCAAATACCAATATCGAGCAGATTGTGGCTACACTTATGATGCAAAATAAGCTGGGCGGTTTCCACTTTAATGACAGTAAGTTTGGCGATGACGACCTTACCGTTGGTAGCTTAAAGCCCTATCAGTTATTCCTGATTTTCAATGAGCTTGTTGATGGAATGTTGAACACTTCCAACCCTGATCTTTCGTGGATGATTGACGCCAGTCATAATATGAAAGACCCTTTGGAAGACCTTTTACAGTCTGTTGACGCGATTCTTCTAGCCTATGCTCAGGCTTTGGTGGTAGATCGCAAAGCTTTGGACCAGGCACAAGAAAGCAATGACATTACCGGAGCTCAAGAAATTCTTCAGAATGCTTACCGTATGGATTTACGTCCGCTTTTGGCAGAAGCCAGAAGACAAGCCGGAGCTGCTTTGAATCCAATAAAAGCTTACCGCCAGTTTAAAGTGAGAGATCAACTGATTGACGAGCGCGGCTTGAAAACTATTTCAACAGGACTGTAAGGTTATGGCAAAGCATGAAGTAACCGCCATATTTGACATTGGAAAAACCAACAAGAAGTTTTTCCTCTTTGACGATGACCTCAATGAAATTTCAAGAGAGTACACTCGCCTGGAACAAATTGAAGATGAAGATGGATTCCCTTCGGAAGACCTGAAGACGTTGGAAAAATGGATGAAGGATTGCATGGATAAAACCCTTGCAAATCCCGACCTAAAAGTCAAGCATCTCAATTTCTCCACTTATGGTGCTTCATTGGTTCATCTGGATAAAAACAATGCTGTTGCCTCTAGCTTTTACAATTACCTCAAAGAGTTTCCTGAAGATTTACTTGAGGAGTTTCTCGAGAAAAATGGTGGACTGCGAGATTTCGCCATAAATTCTTCGAGCCCCGTGATGGGAATGCTCAACTCAGGTTTACAACTGTATTATTTAAAATACCGCAAGCCTGAAATTTTCAAAAATATTAAGCACAGCCTTCATTTTCCGCAATACTTAAGTTTCCTCTACAGTGGTAAAATGGTATCAGATTATACCAGCCTAGGCTGCCATACTGGTCTTTGGAATTTCAAAAAACAGGAATATCACCAATGGATGCATGATGAAAACATCTACCCTCTGCTACCGAAATTAGTTCCGAGCAATAGCTGTTTTTCAACTCAAATTGGAGGTCAAACTATTGATGTGGGCGTGGGTGTTCACGACAGTTCTTCGGCACTTATTCCATACTTGAATGTAAGCCCCGAGCCCTTTATGCTCATCTCTACCGGCACCTGGAGTATTTGCATGAATTACTTCAACAACGAGCCACTTACCAAAAGTGAACTGGACAAAGATTGCCTCACCTATATGAGAATGGACGGGCGAAGCATAAAGGCCAGCCGACTATTTTTGGGTGAAGAGCACAAAGAGCAAATTCGCGCTTTGTATGCCCACTTCAACCTATCCATGGGATACTATAAAAAGTTGACTTTTGAGCCGGAAGTATATCTAAAGGCTAAAAGCCATGAAGGGAAGAAATTCCGATTCAAATACCTCCAACCGGAAGCATTTGGAATTACCCAGGCAGCTCAGAATGATTACACCATTTTTGAAACCTTCGAAGAAGCCTACTATAGATTTTTAATTGAACTGTGTGAACTTCAAGTGGCCTCCGCCAATCTTGCTATCGGTAATTCAGGAGTTGAAAAGATTTATATTGACGGTGGATTTAGCTCCAATATTATGTTTGTAAGCATACTCGGATTAATGATGCCTAACTGCAGAATCTTCATCACTGACTTCGCCCTGGGCACCGCACTTGGAGCCGCTTTATTGGTAAGCAACCGCAAAATAGAACCCGGATTCCTGGCCAGTAAATACAACACCAAGATGCACGAACCTGTAAGCCTTTCACATCTATGAAAGTAGGCTTGTTCATACCATGTTATATCGATCAGTTTTACCCAAAAGTGGGAATCGCAACACTTAATATTCTCAAAAAGCTGGGATGCGAAGTGGAATACCCTATGGAACAAACATGCTGTGGACAACCAATGGCCAATAGCGGTTTTGAGGCCAACACTCAAAAAACCATGCATCACTTTGTGGATGTATTTTCCGATTACGATTATATCGTGGCTCCTTCAGGAAGCTGCGCCCTGCATGTAAAAGAGCATTATCCGGATTCATTAAATAACAATGTAAGTCGGGTAAAAAACAATATTTATGAGCTCAGTGAATTTCTTACTGATGTACTCAAAGTGAAAGAATGGCCGGGAACTTTCAACCATAAAATTGGCCTGCACTCCAGTTGTCATGGGCTACGCGGATTACGCCTGGCTAAATCCTCTGAATTGAACATTCCTGACTTCAACAAAACACAATACCTGCTTAATCTTATAGACGGAGTAGATCTCATACCACTGGAGCGCAGTGATGAGTGCTGTGGTTTTGGAGGAACCTTTGCCGTAGCTGAAGAAGCACTTTCGGTGAGGATGGGTAATGACAGAATTAGCGATCACGAAAAGCATGGTGCTGAAATTATTACTGCTGGTGACTCCTCATGCCTAATGCACATGGAAGGGCTGATCAAAAGACAGAAGAAAAATATTCGGGTGATGCATTTTGCTGAAATTCTAAATGAGAGTTTATCATGAGCAATAATGGACACCCAAAAGCAGCGGCCAAATTTCTGACCGATCAGGACAAGGTAACCTGGCATGACGAAACTCTATGGCAGGTTCGAAAAAAACGTGATGCTTCGGGTCATTCCATTCCCGAGTGGGAAGAGCTACGAGAACTCGCATCACAGGTAAAAGCCAACGTGCTTTCCAACCTTGACAACTATCTAGAAGAGTTTGAAAAAAACGCCACCGCCAATGGTATTCACGTCCATTGGGCCATTGATGGAGAAGAACACAATCGCATTGTACTTGATATTCTCAAGAAGAACAATGCCGAACATATTGTAAAGAGCAAATCGATTCTTACGGAAGAGTGCCATCTGAACCCTTATTTGGAGAAGAACGGAATTGAGGTAATCGACACCGATCTGGGAGAGCGCATTATGCAACTAGCTAAAACGCCACCCAGCCATATCGTACTGCCCGCCATCCACATGAAGAAAAAGGAAATCGGGCAACTGTTTCACCAAAAGCTGAATACCGAAGAAGGCTCAGAAGATGCAGTGTACCTCACCCATGCTGCACGGGCTCACCTTCGCGGAAAGTTTTTGAGTGCTAAAGCAGCTATTACAGGAGTAAACTTTGCCATTGCTGAAACGGGTGGTTTTGTGGTTTGCACCAATGAAGGAAATGCCGATATGGGCACTCACCTGGCTGATGTTCAGATTGCCTGCATGGGTATCGAAAAGATCATTCCGCGCATGGCGGACTTGGGTATTTTCCTAAGATTGCTGGCACGAAGCGCTACGGGACAATCCATTACCAATTACAATTCACATTTCCTGAAACCCAGAAAAGGTCAGGAACTTCACATTGTATTGGTTGATAACGGGCGAACCAAGCAACTTGCCCGCAAAAAATTCAAAAACAGTTTGAAATGCATACGCTGCGGTGCATGCATGAACACCTGTCCTATATATAGAAGGAGTGGCGGGTATAGCTATGGATCAATAGTTCCTGGGCCCATCGGCTCGATTCTATCACCGGGAACAGATCTGAAAAAATACAGCACCCTACCCTTTGCCTCCACCCTGTGCGGAAGCTGCAGTGATGTGTGTCCCGTTAAAATAAACATACACGAACAGCTTTATGAATGGCGTCAGGAAATAGCCAAAAATCATGAGGTTTCAGCCAGCAAAGAAGCAGTTTCAAAAGCTGCTGATAAGGTATTCGCAAATCCTACTATATACAAAGGAGTAATAAAAATGGCAAGAATCGGTCTTAAATACCTACCTCGCCCATTGGTTTACAATAGCCTGAACGATTGGGGAAAGCATAGAGAGTTACCTGAAGTTCCAAAAATGAGTTTCAAGGAATGGTATCACAAAAATGGAAAAGATGAGTAGTCGAAATCAGATATTGCAAGCCATCCGCGGGCTCAATCAAGAAAAAACTTTACTTCCTGAAGTCCCAAGTTATCAGCATGACACCAATCATATCAACCTGACCTTTCAAAAATCGGCTCTGGCAAACGGAAGCAGAATGGTTTCTGAAAAAGACGCAAAAGAATGGCTTCGAAACCTAGATAGTGACCTACCTATATTCTCTGCTGAAAAAGAATTTGATTCAGGAAATACCGTTTTATCCGATGACCCTCATAATTTAGAAAAGTTGGAGGTTGTCATTTTAAAGGCCCAATTTGCTGTAGCCGAAAACGGTGCCATGTGGTTTGATGATGAGAATTTACCCGAGCGTATTCTTCCATTTATCACACAACACCTTTTAGTACTGTTGGATCAAAACGAAATAGTGGGAGACATGCACGAGGCTTACGAAAGGATTGGCCTTAATTCCACTTCCTTCGGCTTATTTGTTGCCGGCCCATCAAAAACTGCTGACATAGAACAGTCGTTGGTTATTGGTGCGCACGGAGCTATGAGTGTTCAAATAATTTTGCTGTAATTGAGTTAATACTAGGCAGTAAAATGAGTTTAGTACCCCGTCAGTACAGGACAGCTCAATGTTATCTTAATGTTAATATTGACATCAGGATTTGCGCTGTTACCGAATTATAACAATTTCAACAATCCTAACCACCTGAAATACAACCTTAATTAAAAATGGTAGTCTATACCATGGAATCAAAATACCTTCACAAAAACATGATTAGAATAAAAAAGACACGAAAAACTTTTGCTTTGCTGGATGTTTTATATTTTCACGAAAATTTTTAAATCAATAAAAGAGCAATGAAAAAAGCACTTTCTATACTGGCTATCTTTGGATTTGTAGCCTTTGGAACTGTTAATCTTGTAGCACAAGATGGTTCAACCGACACTACCGAACAGCAGACTGAAGGAGCAGATTCTGCAGCCGCTGCTGAAACTGCAACACCCGTTACCGTGGAAACTACCAAAGAAGAAGCCCCTGCTGAAGAGGAAGTGGTAGTGGAGCAATCTTTCCACCAAGTAATTAAGCAGAAGTTTATTGAAGGTGGCCCTTCATTTATGGGTATTGTATTGCTTACCCTTATCTTAGGTTTAGCTCTTTGTATTGAGCGTATCATTTACCTTAACATGGCTACTCCAAACTCTAAAAAGCTTTTGGACGAAATCGAAACTGCCCTACAGAGTGGTGGTGTTGAAGCTGCAAAAGAAGTTTGCCGTAACACTCGTGGTCCTGTAGCTAGTATCTTCTATCAAGGTCTTGACCGTATGGATGAAGGTATCGATGTAGTTGAAAAATCAATTATCTCTTACGGATCTGTACAAATGGGTCTTTTGGAAAGAAACATCTCTTGGATTTCTCTTTTCATCGCCCTAGCACCAATGCTTGGTTTCATGGGAACTGTAATTGGTATGATTGGAGCATTTGACGCTATTGAAGCAGCTGGTGATATTTCCCCATCTCTTGTGGCCGGAGGTATTAAAGTAGCACTTCTTACTACTGTATTCGGTCTTATTGTAGCTATGATTCTTCAAATTTTCTACAACTACATTGTAGCAAAAGTTGACTCTATCGTAAACAAGATGGAAGATTCTTCTATCTCTTTGATCGACCTTTTGATTAAGCACGGTGCAAGCCACAAATAATATTTAAGCATGAACGAGACAATAATTAATATTGGAATCTATGCTTCGTATGCACTAATCGCGATCGGCATTATTGCCATTTTGATATTTGGTGTAGCACAAATAGCTGGAAATCCAAAAGCCGCCAAAAGTGCTCTATTCGGCATTGTAGGTTTGGCCGTAGTTAGCGGTCTTGCTTACGTGCTTAGCACTGGCTCTGACGCCACTGGCATGTATGCCAAGCTTGACGTTACCGAAGGCTCATCGCACATGGTAGGTGCCGGGCTATACGCCTTTTATATTTTAATGGCCCTAGCTGTGTTATCTATAATTTATGTAGAGATAACCCGTTTATTTAGTAAAAATGGCTAGAAGCAAAAGAGCAATACCCGAAATCAACGCAGGCTCAATGGCAGATATCGCATTCTTGCTATTGATCTTCTTCCTTGTGACCACCACTATGGATGTTGACTCCGGTATTAGTACAAAATTACCACCGTGGGAGCCAGAGCAACTGGAGAACCCACCCCCCATTAAGCAGAAAAATCTTTTTACCGTTTTGGTAAATGCCAATGATCAATTATTGGTAGAAGATGAGTATGCTGAAATTGAAGACTTGCGAGATTTAGCAAAGAAGTTTTTAGATAACAATGGTAATGGTGAATGTGACTATTGTCAAGGAATTAAAAGCCCTTTGTCTTCTGATAGTCCTGGAAAAGCTATTGTTTCATTACAGAATGACCGTGGTACTTCTTACAAAACTTACATTGCTGTGCAAAACGAATTAGTTGCTGCATACAATGAGTTGCGTAATGAATTAGCACAACGTCAATATGGAAAGAACTTTGACGAGCTAGGTGAAGAACAAGCCAAGCAAGTTCAGGAAGCCTACCCGCAAAAGATATCGGAAGCAGAACCATTAAACTTATAAGTAATCATGGGAAAGTTTAAGAAAAATTCAGGCGGTGGAACACCCGCAATATCTACAGCATCGCTGCCGGATATCGTATTTATGCTTTTGTTCTTCTTTATGGTTACCACTGTAATGCGTGAGGTTACTATTTTGGTAGATAACCAAAAACCCTTCGCTACTGAAATCAAGAAGCTGGAGAAGAAAAACCTGGTTACCTATATTTATGTAGGTAAGCCTAAAAAGAATCTTCAAGCCCAAGTAGGTACTGAGCCACGTATTCAACTTAATGATGCTTTTGCTCGTTTAGGAGAGATACAGCAGTACGTAATCGAAGAGAGAAATGCAATTAACGAAGCTGAACGCCCATTGATGACCGTTTCTATCAAAGCTGATGAAAAGGTAAAAATGGGATTAGTTTCGGATATCAAGCAAGAATTGAGAAAAGCTGAAGCTCTTAAAATAAACTATTCTACCCGTAAGGGAGAAGTGTTCGGAGAGCTATAACATTTCATCATGTCCCGTCCTAAATAACCGATACAGGTTTTTATATAGATTAAACATAGTAATTAAACCTTGGTGAAGCTAGCTTCACCAAGGTTTTGTTTTTTATAGGATTTTATTTTGACCTGATCTTGTTTATGCATTTGTTCTGGAGTGTTCATTTGGCAGGAGAGGTGTGGCCTTTGTTTATTATAAATGCTTACACTGTCTTCCACCAAAGGCTTCATGATGTCTAGTTTATCGGCCTTTACTACTTCAATAAATTCTTGCTTTAAAATACCGTTTATACGTTCCGCTATGGCGTTGGCATATGGGTCATAAGACTCTGTCATGCTACAGGTTATTTTGGCTTTAGCCAGTTGTTTTTGGTAATCGGTGCTACAATATTGTAGGCCTCTGTCTGAGTGATGGATCAGAGGTTGGCTAGGGTATTTTCGATTTTTGATAGCTTGCTTTAAGGCAGATAGCGCACCATCCACACTCAAACTGTTTGATACATTGTAGCCTACTATCTTTTTTGAGTAGGCATCGGTAACTAGAGCCAGGTACATGGGGTTTTCTCGGGTACCCACATAAGTTATATCGGCCACCCAAAGCTGCTCTGGCCGGGTAATGGGTAAGTCTGCAATCACGTTTTTGTGTTTGCGGAACCTATGGTGTGAGTTGGTGGTAATATGGTATGATTTCTTGGGTTGTATTAACATGTGATTTGCTTTTAGAATGTGGAACAATTTATCGCGACCCACGCCCAGTGCTTGCAGCTCTGGCTGTAGCAAGTGGTAAAGTTTACGTGTGCCTAGCCGAGGCATGGACATGCGCTTTTCCTGCACGAGTGATACTACTTTTTGCGCACGTTGCTTTTTGGCTTCTTCGGCTTTAATGGCGCGATAATAAACTTGACGGCTATACCCGAACAATCTACAGGTAGCCGTTAGGCTTTCTTGGTAGTGTTCTTTGTATTGGTTGACTGTTCGGGTAAGGAGTTTTTTCTGATTGGAATATTGTACTCTTTCTCGGCTATATCTATCATCATATCAAAGATGATCGCCTTTTTGTCGGCTCGTTCTATTTGATGTTCCAGCTGCTTTTTCTGCTTTTCTAATAGCCGAACTTTTTGCTCTAGTTCCATCAGTTTTTGTTCTGGAGTTTTGGGCATTTGTATTGGAGTTTGATTTTCCCAATCAAAGTTACCATACTTTCTTAACCAACTCAGCACAGTACTGCGAGCCTGAATGCCATATTTTCGGACTGCTCCATGCTGACTTAACTCGCCCCGTTCTATTTCTTGGACAACTTGCAGCTTGAAGTTTAAGCTGTAATCTTTTTGTGTACGCTTTACGTAGCCATTGTCTTTCATAAGGTTACAAATTTGTGTAACGCTATTTCAGGACGTGACATCAAATATTTTGAAAAAGACCGTCAACAACTGACGGTCTTTTTTTGTTATATTCAACACCGCAAATATTCTGGATTAAATATTTGCACCATTTTGATTTTTAAACCCTAAAATTTTGATTATGAAAAAAGGATTATTCTGGATCTGTGCAATGGCAGCAATACCAGCTCTAGCACAGCAGTCTTCCCAACTTGAGGTCACGCATAGCCAGGTAAAAGGCAATGTTGCCCATGAAGGAAGCTACACTCCTATTAAAAAAGGAACATCGGTGGTAAGTACATCATTGGGAAAAGCTTCTAATGGCTATTCCACTGCATTCGGATCTAAAACTTATCTATGGGTCGACCCAAGTATAAATACAATCACATTTACACATAGAAATGACATAGGACTTTTTCCTTCACAAACTAGCGGACATCTTCGCTATGATGTATCAAAAGATGGCGGAACTACCTGGAGCGTTGACCAAGGTCCTATCTGGAGCCCAACTGGCGCACAAGGTGCGCTTAATGGACCCGCACGTTATCCTCAAGGTGTGATAGTAAACCCTACTGGAAACACCCAGCCAGATTCAGCGTATTTGGCATTTTTTGCACCTACTTTAAATGGAACAAATAGCGCTGGCTCATGGGGTGGCCAGGTTTTTGGATCAATCCAACTTGATGGAACTGATTTAAATGTAACAGAGTTAACCACCGACCCTGCAAATGATATTTTCTTCCAGGTTTCTGATGACTTTACCTATGTAGCCGATTCTCAAATGGTAGTAGGAATCAACCAGGGAGACGATGTAACCTCAGGATCTGTGCTGTACAATGACACCATCATCTTAACTAAGGGAAGATGGAATGCTAGTACAAAATCATTAGACCAGTCATTTAGCAAAGCTTATTTCCCATTTGCAATTGACACTGCAGGTACTACTGGAAGCGCAGTATTTGGTGACTGCAAAGTAGCTTTTTCACCTGATGGAAGCGTGGGTTATATAAGTGGAATTGGATATTTGGACGATGCAAATGTTGCTCCTTATGGAGTTTACTCACCAACGATCATCAAAACCACTGACGGTGGTAAAACATGGAGTGCACAGACTGGTGTTAATCTAGATAATTTAGTAATTACCAACCATGGTAATACTTTGCTAGATAGTCTATCTGATCTATACCCGGCATGGGCAATTGGTGCTTTAACTACTGCCTTTGAACATGATTTGGTAGTTGACAAAAATGGCAACCCTCACATTGTTTGTAACGTAGTTCCATCTGCAAATAATACGCTTACATCTACTGGAACTTCCGGTACTGCATTTTCTGTTTACTCAGCATTAAACATGATTGTGGATATATACTCTACTGATGGCGGTAGCTCATGGGAAGCACACCTTATTGATACAGCGAGTACCTTCCGTGGTGAATACGGCCCTGCAGCTGAGGTAGCTGAAGACAACCGACCTCAAGTGGCACGTACCCCTGATGGTTCGGTGCTTGTGTATGCTTACGGTGACACTGATATCTTAACCTTTGGAATTGCAGACAATCTGTTTCCGGATA
Source organism: Owenweeksia hongkongensis DSM 17368 (assembly GCF_000236705.1). Taxonomy (NCBI): domain Bacteria; kingdom Pseudomonadati; phylum Bacteroidota; class Flavobacteriia; order Flavobacteriales; family Owenweeksiaceae; genus Owenweeksia; species Owenweeksia hongkongensis. The sequence continues at coordinate 2,251,239 of NC_016599.1, forward strand.
TTAAAATGAGAAGCCTTGATGTGGATAATGACCAACTTGGACCACTTTCTGTAATGACCAACAATCAGTCTGACAAAGGAACGGCTAACATGTTTAACCTTCCTCACATTGTATATGCACCGAATGCCAATGGTGAAATTCATGTACCTGCTACAGCTACTGAGTTTACTAATGATGATCGTACTTTAGTAACATCTTCTGTACAGTATATCTATTATGATCTGATGTACAATATGAACAGCGGAGTTGGTATTACTGAACTTGATGTAGCTAAAGGTGAAGTTTCTTCCATCTACCCTAATCCTGCTTCTAACAATGCATGGATGGAGTATAGTGTGAAAGTTCCTGGAGAATACACTATCCAAATCTCTAGCATTACTGGAGTGGTTGTAAAGTCTATTGAATTAGGAAATGTAGGTAGTGGAAACTACAAGCAGCAGCTAATGACTGAAAACCTAACTAACGGAGTATACGTAGTAACCCTAAGAAGTGGTGACTATGCATCTTCTCAAAGAATGGTTATTCAGAAATAATATTCCTAACGGAATTTAAATTTTCAAGGCCTCCTCAGTTTTGCTGAGGGGGCTTTTATTTGAGGTGTCAAATGTCTTCTTCAAAGCCAGCAAGGCTGCTGCAAACACCACTAACATTGGAAGGCTGATAGCCCAGTTTACTTTATCCCCAAGCATGCCTTCATTATCATAAGGAAGCTCAAGAAAATATACTCCCAAAATAATAGCACCATTATTAATTAGGTGAAGAATGATGGGGACCCAAATAGAACCACTCCACTCCTTTATATATCCTAAAACTACCCCAAGAGCCATTATAGAAAGAAAAGCGTAAAACTGCTGATGCAGGAGAGCAAACAAAAAGGCAGTAACCCAAACCGCTAGATGCATTCCTCCAAAACCTCTTTTCATAACTCGCTGAATAACCCCTCTAAACAAAAGCTCCTCACCCACAGCAGGCAATATGGCCATCACCAAAAAAGAAAATGCAAACTGCCACACATTTTCCATTATCAAGAACTTCTGCATTTGAGCCGTCATTGCTGATTCTGCCTTGTCCAATATGTCTTTAATAAAATGTAAAGCTTCAGGCCACGGAATAGCTGCGGTGAAACGATACAACAAGTCAGATACGGCATTTGCTCCAAGAGATATTACTACCAAAAGCAATACAACTAAAATTGGTTTTGGAAAACTATTGACCTTTAAATACCCCTTTGGTTTGTTTGAGAACAAATAGGCCGCCACCAACGCTGGAACTACAAATGTACCAGTGGCAGCAAACAGTTGAAGAAACTTCAAAATACCGACATTCCCGCTAGTGATGGAACTTATGTTTTCCATCAGTTCTACAAAAGAGATAGGAAAAAACAAGGGTACTAAAACCACTCCAAGAAAAGAGAATACCATTGCCCCTGCTACACCTAAAAGCACAATCAGCATGAATTGAAACGTGCCACTCTTCTCGCTAAATACTCCTTTCATCTGCCTGTTATCTATTTCGTAATTTTGCCAAAAATAAGATTATCCGTGGTTAAGATTGGAGATATAGAAGTTGGTGAGTTCCCGTTGCTTTTAGCACCTATGGAAGATGTGAGTGATCCTCCCTTTAGAGCGCTATGTAAGCAGCATGGAGCAGATGTAATGTACACGGAATTTATTTCCAGTGAAGGCCTGATTCGAGATGCGGCCAAAAGCGTGCAGAAGCTTGACATTTTTGAATACGAGCGACCAGTAGGTATCCAAATATTTGGAAACGAAATTTCATCTATGCGAGAAGCCGCTGCCATTACAGAAGAAGCAAACCCAGATATAATTGACATCAACTACGGTTGCCCAGTAAAAAATGTGGCTTGTAAAGGAGCCGGTGCTGGTATCTTGCAAGACATTCCTAAGATGGTGAGCATGACTTCTGAAATAGTAAAAGCGGTAAACAAACCTGTAACGGTAAAAACTCGCTTAGGTTGGGATGAAAACACCAAATATATTGTGGAGGTTGCCGAACGTCTTCAGGATGTTGGTATAAAAGCTATTTCCATACATGGACGCACGCGCAAGCAGATGTACAAGGGTGAAGCGGACTGGAGTTTAATATCTGCAGTAAAAAACAACCCTCGCATGCACATTCCTGTGTTTGGCAATGGCGATGTAGATTCTCCTGAAAAGGCGTTGCATATGCGCAATACTTACGATGTAGACGGTATAATGATAGGCCGTGCAAGCATTGGCTACCCTTGGGTTTTTAATGAAATAAAACACTTCTTTGAAACAGGAGAAAAACTACCTTCTCCAACTATTGCCGAACGTGTAGAAGCTGCTCGCCAGCATTTTGAGATGGCTCTAAAATGGAAAGGAGAGCAATTGGGAATTAAAGAAACGCGCAGACATTACACCAATTACTTTAAAGGGATAAAAGATTTCAAACCTTATAGAATGACTTTGGTAACCTCGGATGATGTTTCAGAAATTAGAGATACCCTGGACAAAATACCTCTGACCTTTAAAGACGAAATGATTCTTATCTAAACCGCAACTTCCCTTAGAAATTTATCCGTCAACCTGCGTGAAGTAAGCCATGATGCTATTCCGCAAATGGCGGATACCGTAATTAATACAAGGCCCACATCCGTCAACTTCAATTCCACCGGATAGTTATTTACCACATAGCTTTCACCAATTTCGAGGAGGCCAAAATGCTGTTGGGCCAAAACAAGCAGCACACCTCCCACCAAGCCAAAACCTGCACCGACAAAGCTGATAAGCAAACCCTCTTTAAAGAAGATACTTTGTAAAACTTTTACTTCTGTACCTAAGGCCCATAAGGTGCGCAGATGATCTTTTTTATCCAGCATCATCATACTTAGTGAGCCCATAATGGTAAAAGAGGCAATGGCCAAAATGAGTGCAAAAACCAGAAAAGTGAATAAGCTTTCAGTTTTCATCACTTTGAGAAATATCGCTTGCTGCTCATCACGATCTTCTACTTTGAATTTATCTCCAAGCAAGGTTTTAAGCTGAGACTTTACATCTTGTAAATCCGCTCCTTCATTTACCTTTACTTCTATTGACGAAAGTCCTGAAGGGCTGTCCAGTAAATTCCTGACAAAGGAAATAGATGCAATCATGTACTTCTCATCAAAATCTGGCTGAATACTAAACACCCCTGATGGATAAATGAGTTCGGAAGAAAAGGCTGTATTAAAATTGGACGCAGAAGCATTTTTACGCGGAACAAAAACCTGCACTGGATCCTGAAAAGCAACCCGCCCATAGCCCAGGTAATAAGTTACCCCTGCCCCTAATATAGCACGCGGAACGCCTTTGCTATTCAGTAAATCTTCTCCATGGGTAATGGCGTCCTCAATACGAGTAACTTTGGAATATGATGAGCTAACACCCTTTATGCTGGCGATGTATTCCTTCTCTCTAAAACCCAACAAAACACGTTCTTCCAGTATAAGACTGAAATCCTCCACTCCCTTGGTAGAGCCAATTTCATTAACCGGAATATCATTTTCTGAAAAATACTTCCCCTCGTTGAGGGAAATTTTAAGGTCGGGATCAAAAGTGTTGTAAAAGCCTTTTACCAAACTTTCCAATCCATTGAAAGCGCTCATTACTACTACAAGCGCCAATGTACCTACAAGAATACCAAAAATGGAAATTCCCGAAATCACATTCACAGCATTGCGTGTGCTCCGGGAAAAAAAATACCTCTTGGCTATGTAGGACGAAAAACTCACTTTATTGGGCTTTCGCCACCACCCTTCAATATTTTGTTAAGCGCTTCTTCCTGATCATAAGAATCATCTAAATAAAACACCAGATCCGGCATTTTGCGAAGCTGCCCTTCCAGCTTTTGCACCAAATTATTTTTGATAGCCGCCTTATTTTCATTCAGATAATCCACCACTCCCTGCTTATCTGTAGCAGGAAAAACACTCACATAGCATCGAGCCAATGAAAGATCGGTGGTAATGGTAACGCGGGATACAGTGAGCAACAACCCTTTAAATTGAGATTGCGCCATTTCGCGAAATATCTCGGCCAAATCCTTCTGAACCTGCCCGGCTACTTTTTTAAGTCTATTAGAATCCATGCGGCAAAGTTAGCGATTAGCAACTAGCGCTTTATCGAAAAGCTACTATATCCAACGCTTTTTATCTCTTCATGCTTTACATCGGATACCACAGATGCTGGGGACCCCTCATAACACCAGTTCAGTAAATTACTTAAAGCCGTCTCTTCACCCTCAGCATTTATCAAAACACTGCCATCCTTTAAGTTTTCTACCGTGCCCACGAGCCCAAGCACAGTGGCTTTTTCCTGCGTGTGTTTTCTAAAAAATACGCCTTGAACTTTACCTAAAACTTTTATTCTATAGGCTTTAAAATCTGTCATAATTCAAATTATAGATTCCAGTATTTATAACTTCACAATACGAAATAAAGCAATGCTGCAATAAAATTGTAAAAATCCGTGTGAAGCTTTGAACAAAACCAGCCTCTGATCATTATTATTTATATAAACCTTGATAAAATGAAACTAGATCCCCCACGTCACGACCCCTACTCTACTTTAGAGCAAACCAAAAGATTGCTAGAAGAGAAAGGTTATACAAATTGCTTTCAATTATCTTCAGATGGTGATCATATTGAGGATAAAAATGGCCATCAGTTTGGTATAAATGATGTAGCTTTAAATGGCACCTACAGATTTGTAAATAAAGACAATGAAGCAGAGTACGAAGTGCTTTATGCATTATCTACAAATACTGGGGTAGATGGATTTCTGCAGGATGGATTCGGGAAAAATAGTTCAGAGTCTATCAACAACTTTCTTCAGCGGGTTGAAAATCAAGAACAACCCAGGTAGTTCTATTAAATCATATTAATTTAAAAATCAGTAACAAAATGAGTGATCAATCAGGAAACGTAATCTTAGGAACCCTACTAGGCGCTGCCGTAGGTTTTGCAGCAGGTATTCTTTTGGCACCAGCCAGTGGAAAAGAAACTCGCGAAACATTGGGTGAAAAAGCCAACGAGGCTAAAGATGCCATTAATGACGTAGCTAGTAAAGCTATGAATTCATTAAAAGAAGTTAAAGAGTCTGCCGAAAGAAGCCTACGAGGAGAAACTGCCTTGGTGGAAAAGGAGGCTGGAAAATTGAAAAACGAGGTGAAATCCAAAATGGAAAACGCCTAATATCTATTTTTGATGGGCGCGAAATTCTTCGCGCCCTCAATTTAAATCAATGAACATCAAAGACATCATAAATAAACTATTTGGAGGCCTTCAAAAGTATTTTGATACTGAAAAGGAGCTAATCAAACTCAAAGTAGTGAAAGAGTTAGCCCGATTCCTCGGCATGGTCTTTAGCGCTATATTCATTATTACGATGTTTCACCTATGCGTACTTATGGTGGGAATGTGGATTGGATTCTTGCTTTCAAGTTTTTTTGACAATCATCTTATTGGATTTGGGATTACCACTGTAATATATATCATTTGGTTGATCGTTTCAGTCAAATACAAGAAAACTCTTTTAATAAAACCCTTTACGAACATTGTGATTTCTGCGATGACAGAAACTTCTAATAATGAAAAGATAGAAGATGAACAGCAGGGAGCTTGATAAACGTATAGAAGAATTGATGGCGGAACGTAACAGTCGTCATCAGTCATTTCTTACTACTTCGGATAAAACCAGGGATTTTGCAGGATCCATTCAAAACGGAATGTACTGGGGTCAAATGGCTATTGGTGTATTCCGCAAACTCACCAATTATCACTACCCCCCAAAAAAACGTATAAAACAAGTTTTAATCACCGTATCAGTACTTATTGTGGCAAACCTTATAAAAAAGACTCTCGTAAGTAGAACAAAAAAATAAACCATGGATAAGCAAGTAGATTTTGACATAAACAAGGCTTATGAATTGGTAACAGGCAAACTCGAAGCCTGGATTAAGACAGCGGTAGAAATGCTTCCCAACTTTGTGCTTGCTATACTCATTGTGGTAGCCTTTGTGCTTATTGGAAAGCTTCTCAAAAAACTTTTCGAAAAAATATTTCGAAGAATTACTGACAATAAAAGCCTGCAATCTCTACTAAGCAGCATACTTTATTTAGGCGTTGTCGCCATAGGAACTTTTATCGCGTTAAGCGTCTTACAATTAGATGGTGCCGTTACTTCATTATTAGCCGGTGCCGGTGTAATTGGATTAGCCCTAGGTTTTGCCTTTCAGGAAATAGCATCAAACTTTATTGCTGGTACCATGATGAGTATCCGCAAGCCGTTTAAAATTGACGACCTTATTGAAACCAATGACTTCTTTGGAATAATTCAACACATTCACCTTCGGACTACCGAATTAAGAACCATGCAGGGGCAAATTGTACAAATTCCTAATTCAATGGTTTTCAAGAATCCAATAATAAATTACACACAATTGGGTAAGAGAAGAATTGATATTTCAGTGGGGGTTACATATGGTGAAGACCTACCTAAAGCGAAAAAAGTGGCCAAAGAGGCTATTGAATCTTTAGAAGGGCTTACCAATGATGATGTAACAATTTATTACACTGACTTTGGCGGTAGCAGTATCAATTTTGTGATTCGCTACTGGATTCCTTTTACCAATAAACACTTTGAATACTTAGCCAAACAAGATGAAGGTGTGATTGGAATTAAGCAAGCATTTGATAAAAATGATGTGCCAATCCCATTCCCTATTCGCACCCTCGATTTTGGTGATGTAGATTTTAAATCAATTTTTAGCACCTACAGCAAACAGGTATCAACTACTCCTGGAAATTCTAGCTCTCAAAGTAGTGATAACTCTAATGGCGAATAGCCAATCTCTATATGAAAACATTCGGAAAAATTTTGCTAGGACTAATTGTCCTTCTAGTCATACTCAACTTTTTATTAGAGCCAATTGCGCTTAAATATGTAAACAAAACCCTCAATAATATTGAAGGCTATAGGGGTGAAGTGAAGGATCTGGACATTGCGCTTTGGCGAGGAGCTTACCGAATTGACTCATTGAAACTTGATAAGCTAAACGGAGATTTTCCAGAGCCTTTTTTTGCAACAGAAGCTATTGACATTTCCATAGAATGGAGAGCTCTTTTTAACGGAGCTATAGTCGGTGAAATAATTGTAGAGAAACCGAAATTAATATTTGCCGTAGAGCCAGATGGTGAAGAAGTACAGGCTGGTGAAGAGAATGATTGGGTGCAAACTGTAAAGGATTTGGTACCTCTTCAAATTAACCGCTTTGAGATTATAGATGGGAATATTCGCTACAAGGACTATTCACCTGACCCTAATGTAGATGTCGGGTTGACCAATTTTAATGTGCTTGCTACAAACCTTGGAAATGTGGTAGATGAAGGTGAACTTTTACCTTCTCACGTTGCAGTGAGTTCTAATACTTCAGGTAATGGAAAATTAAATGCGCAGATGGATATAAATGTGCTAAAAGAAATTCCTGATTTTGATTTTTCTATGGAAATAGACAAAATGGAGCTGACTTATCTGAAAGACTTTACTGATGCTTACGCCAACTTCACCTTTAAGGAAGGAAATTTATATGTATCTTCAGAAGTGGCTATGAAAGATGGAAAGTATGATGGGTACGTAAAACCGCTCATCAATAATGTATCCGTAGTAGATTTAGATGACAGTACTACCACCTTTTGGCGCAAAGCTTGGGAAGTAGTAGTGGGAGGAGTAATTGAGGTGTTTGAAAACCAAAAAAAGGATCAGTTTGCTACTAAAGTTCCTTTTTCAGGTAATATAAAGGATACAGACGTTGCCATCTGGACAACCTTGGGAAATATAATTAGGAATGCCTTTATTGAATCTTTTAATAAGAATATTGATAGCACAGTAAACCTGAAAAGTGTAAATGACGCTGAAGAAGACGAGGGCTTTTTCAAAACAATATTCAACGGGGATAAGAAGAACGAAGATCAAGCAAAAGAAAAGGGTAAGGAAGAAAAAAAATAAAACATGGCTCACTTCAAACATATAGTCATAGGTTCAGGGCAAGCCGGAGTTCCTTTGGCAATATTTTTGGCAAACCGAGGTGAGAGCACCCTGATAATCGAAAAAGATAAAGTTGGAGGAACATGTGTAAATACTGGTTGCACTCCTTCCAAAACCATGCATGAAGCCATTCGCAAAATTTATCATTCACAACATATTGAATACGCAGGTCTAACGGTTCAGAGTTCCTTTGACTTTGGAAAATTGATGAAGCACGTTCGGGATATTCGCAATACCTGGAGTGAAGGTTCTACAGACAATATTGAGAATACCGAAAACCTGACACTAGCTCGAGGTCGTGCTCATTTTATTGATGATCGAACAGTAAGTATCAGAGGATTTAATCTAATTGATGAGCAGCATACTGCGGACTTCTTTTATATAAATACTGGTGCACGCCCGCGCATGCCAGAAGTAGAAGGATTAAATTCAGTGGGTCCCCTTACCAATCGAAACATTTTTGAACTAACCGAGCAGCCAAAATCACTTATAATAATTGGGGGAGGATACATTGGGCTAGAGTTTGCGCAAATGTTTGCCCGCATTGGCACTTCGGTTTCTGTGGTAAATCATGGGGATAAAATAGTCGGTCGAGAAGATGATGATATCATTGAACTTCTTCAGAAAAAACTGGAAGAAGAAGGGGTTACTTTTTATCTAAATAAATCTCCTGAAAAGGCTACTAAAGAGAGTAATGGAGTAAGCTTGACACTGGAAGGTGGTAAAACCTTAAAAGCAGACAAAATACTTGTAGCTGCTGGACGTATTCCAAATTCTGATCACCTAGGGTTAGAAGCTGCCGGGATAAATGTGAATGATAAAGGAGTAATTGAAGTGAACGAAGTTTTGGGCACTTCGATAGAACATATTTATGCTTTAGGGGAGGTGGCAGGCACACCACAATTTACCCACATGGCCTACGATGATTATCGTGTGGTAAAAGCTAATATTGAGAAGCCAAAAGTTAGAAACACTTTACATCGCACTGTTCCTTACACGCTTTTTACTGATCCTCACCTTGGCCGCTTTGGCTTAAATGAGAAAGAGGCTAAAAAGAAGAATTTAGATTACAAATTGTATGAAATGCCAATGTCTTCTGTAGCGCGTGCTGCTGAAAAAAACGAACCCTACGGTAAAATAAAGGTACTCTGTGATCCTCAAAGCGAAGAGATTCTTGGAGCATCCATTTTGGGTGTGGATGGCGGAGAAATGATGACAGTACTACAAATGGCTTGTTCAGGAGGCATTACTGCACCTCAACTGCAGGAATACATTTTTGCCCACCCACTGCTGGCCGAAGGTTTCAACAACCTTTTTATTTCATAAGCCAGCGAATCATCTTCAAAGCAAATTTGCCATAAGGCGGATATTTCATTGCTAAATCAAACCAGGTTGCGGTTTTCATAATCCCTTTTTTGTGCGAAAAAGTATCAAAACCTGATTTACCATGATAGCTGCCAAAACCACTATTTCCAACACCTCCAAAAGGCAGCTCAGGATTGCTAAGATGTACAAGAGCATTGTTTACTGCCCCGCCTCCAAAAGCTACTCTTTCAATAAAGCTCTTTTCAAATTTGCTATCTGAAGTAAAAACGTATAGCGAAAGAGGATTAGGATTTTCAGCAATCACAGTCTTGGCTTCTTCAATGCTTTCAAAACTTAAAATGGGCAGCACCGGTCCAAAGATTTCATTCTGCATAAGCTTATCATCCATCTTTACATCGGTAATAAGCGTGGGCTCTATTCTCAGTTTTTGATGATCGGCTTTACCTCCAAAAATGATTTTCCCTTCAGACAAATATTCTAACTGTGATTCGAAATGCTTCTTGTTGATAAGACTGGCCAAATGCTTACTACCTAGAGGCTCATCGCCATAAAAATCTGTAATTACATTTTTCAGATTTTCGACAAACTTGTCATAGACCTCATAATGCACCAAAAGATAATCTGGAGCAACACATGTTTGCCCCGCATTTACCCATTTGCCAAAAGCTATTCGCTTTGCCGCAACTTTTAAATTAGCCGTTTTATCAATGATAGCAGGGCTTTTTCCACCGAGCTCCAACGTAACTGGGCTAAGGTGTGGAGCTGCCATTTCTGCGATTTTCTTTCCTACACCGGTACTCCCCGTAAAAAATACATGGTCAAATCGGTGATTGTTTATCAACTCTGGAACTACCACATGCCCCTCGCCTTCAACCACGGCCAATAGACCCGAATCAAAGTTTTCACCAATCATTTTACTAATAAGAGCTGCAGTCTTGGGCGTTTGTTCTGGCGGCTTTATGATAGCCGTATTTCCCGCGGCCAGCGCAGCCACCACAGGAGCCAGCGCCAATTGAAAAGGGTAATTCCAAGGACCAATTACCAAAGTTACTCCCTTGGGGTATGGCAAAATGTAGCTCTTAGAAGGCCAACTAGTAAGCGGGCTACTTACTCTTTCCTTCTCCATCCATCCGCTCAGATTTTCTAAAGTGAAATTTATTTCTTCAAGCAAAAAGCCTACTTCTGTGGCATAACCCTCAAACTCTGGTTTGGAAAAATCTTGCTTCAACGCATCCAAAATTTGTGGTTCATAGTCAACCACCACATCCTTCAACTTTTTGAGTTGATCTTTTCTAAACTTATAGGAAAGAGTAGATCCGCTCTCAAAAAATAATTTTTGGGATTGATATATAGCTGCTATTCTTCCAGGTAACTCTGGTGATGGATTAGTCATTGCAAGTAATATTTTAAAATTTAACCAAAAGGTTAGAATCTTGTTCTAAAATAAAAAGGCTACTCCAATATTAAGCCAAAAGACAAGATTAGCCCTCTACCGCAAAAAGCTCTGAAAAGCGTGGGTAAACATCATCAGAAGATGTAATGGAAGTATGGTCGATTATGGTAAGACTTGGCTGATCTATGGCAATATGCTTGGCTGTGCTAGTGTGCGAAGAAACCACCAAAAAGGCTTCGCCTCTATTTTTTGACTTTCCCTTTCCGTTGAGTATACGCTGAATAGCATCGCTGCCGCTAAGAGCATTATCAGCTGTGCACATTTTTAATGATCCGCTGTGTACCCCACAAGAGTCAAGAATAAACCGAGTACCTATCTCCCAGTAATCGCTCACCAAATAATATTCCCAGTCTTTTCTTTTTTCAATGCTTTCAAATACGTTTTGAACACCTGGCCACACGTCAAACATTTCCTCTTCTTCAATAAAAAGCTTTTTCAGGTTTTCCCTAAAAAGGGCGCGAACCTCATCATACTCTTCATTGGATGGGAAGCGTCCAAGATTGTTTCTAAAAACATTGATAAGCACTCCGCTACAGTTCTCATTCCAGCTAAGATCCTGCTGGTCAATCGGAGTTTTGGTAATCGTACGCAAAGCCTCCATAAGGCATTCGCGAAGGGGAATATTATCGTATTTTATTACGGCCGGAAGGTCAAAAAATACACGATTCATGAGTGAAAATGTCAAATGCGATTTTGGTGACGCAAATGTAATTTAATTCCTACCCTCAGCTATGTTAAATTTACCTAATTGCAAATTCCAAGCGCATGGTGATTGTTGCCGTTTTCTTTTTAGCATAGGTGTTATACGTTCCTCCCCAACTATAATCTTCGTTGCTGTTTTGGGCAATTATTTGAAAAACTCCCATGCTGGCCTCTTTAAGGTTTCCCAGCGTTGCACTGGCATTTTCTGCAATTCGCTCTGCTCTTAAACGGCCGTCTTTAGTAGCCGCAGAAATCATTTCAAGTTTGAGATCTGAAAGACCTGTATAATAAAACTGAGGCGAGTTTGAATTAAACTCCACACCTTGATTGATAAGCTCTGTAACCTCACGGCTTATATTCTCCACTTTATCCACCTCTTTTGATTCTATCTTTACCGTTTGGCTCAATCTGTACCCTCTAAAAACCCGGTTGCTGTTGCCATTTTGTAAATACTCATATTCATAATCTTTAGAAATATCTACCGCTGAAAATACCAACTCAGCTTCCTTTACCCCTTGCTCCACAAAGTACTTACGAATAATTTCACGGTCAGCATCCAACTTGGCATAAGCTTCTTTTAAGTTCATCTCCAGTCGGCTAAAACTTCCGCTCCATACAATCAAGTCGCTTACAAAGTCCTTTTTACCAAGTCCCGTAACTACGATGGTGTCATCATAATCATTCCGTTGCTTTATGCCGCTTACAGCAATTATGGCAGTAATTACCAAAGCTAAACCGATGGCTATAGCGGCTCCTATATTTTTCATATTTCTTTTAATTTCGTTTCCACCTCTGACGAGCTTTCCAGTGTTTTGTGCACCGGACATTTATTGGCAATTTGTAAAATTCGCTCTCGTTGCTTTTCATCCAAATCGCCCTCTACCTCTATTATCCTGATGAACTTTCCAATCTTGCGCTCTTCGCTATCGCAATGCTTTATATCTTCAAAATAGCTGTTGTCATAACTCAAATGAACCTTCACTTCTTTTAGCGGCCAATCTTTTCGATTAGCATACATTTTTATGGTCATGGCGGTACAAGCACCAAGACCAGCCGACACTAATTCATAAGGGCTAGGACCTAAATCCTCGCCACCAACACTCTTTGGCTCATCGGCCAAAATGTGATACTTTCCTGCTAATATTTCTGTTAAAAATGGGCCATCATTCAATCGAACAACAACTTGCTCATCTGTTTCAAGAGCTGCCGCTACCCTAGCAGGCGCATACCTCTGAACCCAATTGGCAATCATATCTCCAGCATAAGCAGAATCCGAAGGGTAGCTCAATAAATGATCGGCTCCATCTAAGCTTACAAAGCTTTTGGGATGGTGTAATTTTTCATACAAATGACGCGCATTGGCAATACCAACGGTATCATCTTGTGGAGAGTGCATTACCAAAGTAGCCTTTCCTCTCAGCTCTTTTATCAGCTCATCTACTTTAGTGTTTTCAAGGTCTTTTACAAACTGATCTTTTATAGAAAACTCTCGGCCCGCCAATAGAACTTTAGCTTCCCCTTTTTCCTTTATCTCCTCTATACTTTCCGTAAAAAGCTTAGTCACATGGTCAGGTTCCGAAGGAGCCCCAATAGTAGCAATCGCCCGAACCGAATCCATTTTGGCACCAGCTATAAGCACAGCTGCACCACCCAAGGAGTGACCGATAAGCAATGTAGGCTCCTTGTGGTTTTCCTTTAAAAACTCAGCAGCAGCAAAAAGATCATTCACATTGGAAGTAAAGTTGCTGTCGCTAAAATCGCCACCACTTTGACCCAAGCCTGTAAAATCAAATCGTAAAACACCCCATCCTTTTTGCGTAAGCGCCAAAGCAATATTTCGCTCAGATTTTAAATCCTTACCACAGGTAAAACAGTGCGCAAAAATGGCAAACTGATCAGGTCGCTTATCTAACGGCAATTCCAGCTTACCTGCCAATTCTACTCCTTCTTTGTTTTTGAATTTTACCTTCTCAGATTTCATACTTTCAATGTTTTTTTACTCCCTACTACTGACTACGTACCCTTCTGCTTTCAGCAACTCAAGCACTCCCATTTCACCAGGCAGATGCAAGGCTCCAACCGCTATAAAAGCCTTTCCTTCATCCAACAAAGGTTTAAGCTTTGGAATCCACTTTTTGTTTCGGTCATCCAGCAATAAAGTCATTTCACCCATCGATTCGTCCCAATCCTGACTTAGTTCCCATAGTTTATCCAAATCCTGTTTTTGATAGGCATCCAAAATCTCTGCACTCAAATCATCTTCTAACTCCGCTTTCACATTTTCTACCAAAGCTGCTGCTTGCTCTTCCACCGTTTGGCTATCAAAAAGAATTTCAGCTTGCTCCATGGCGGTTTCCAATGGCACTACTTTCTTACCCTTCTCTTTTCCATCCTCCGCAAAAAATAAGTCTATCGGTGTTCCATCAAAAGTGAAATCTTTAGGAGTTACCTCCTGCGCTTTTGCTACAGAATACATCGTAGAAAGCATGATGGGTTTTACATTATCAAACTGTGAAATGGGCATCCCAATGATGGGCTCTATTTCTTGCTTTAGCAAAACATAATCTGCGCTATCTACCAAGCTCTTCAAAGAGTTATCAAGCATCATCGCCTTCATGGCCACCATCATCATTGCCGATGAATCAAGCTCCGTTTCTATCACTACAGTTTCTGATTCTTCATAAGCTTTTTTCACAGGAGCATTTTCATCCAAATACGCTGAGCCAATTAAATGATACGTCCCAAATATGTAGGAAGTGGCCTGGGTTTCCGGGTTTTCTATTTTCCATAAAAGGGACGACTTTTGGGCCTTTGTAGGCAAAACTACAAGCAACAAAACTGCCATTACAGCTAAGCTTCCTGCCCATTTCCCCCACCTATTTTTTATATCCATCTGTTCCATTCGGTTACCATTTTGTTGTGCGACCACTTTTTGATAGCTGACAAATTACTCAATCCAAGAACACTATTTAAGGCAATCGGATACTTTAAAGTTTTCTGTAAAGTGTAGCCCGTTTTTATCTCACTTTTATAATACCTGTACATGTGTTCTTGATAGTGCGTCATGTTATAATCTTTGTCCTTCAAGGCCTGCACAATATGCTCGGAGCAAATCCGTGCCGACATCATGCCCGGGCCAATACCCTTTCCGGTAAAAGGCTCAATCATTCCCGCAGCATCGCCAATCAATGCAAATCGCTCGCCAGCAATTTGCCGCTTGGGCGTAATTATGGGCAAACCCCAGCCTCTGGTTTTTTCCAAAGGTTCAGCTTCCGCAAACATCCTTGCCACCTTCATATTGTTTTCAATCACATGATCGAGCATTTTCTTGAGGTTTACTTTTTTATCAGAAATAGCGGTGCTCACCATCCCTAATCCAACATTTGCTTCATTATTACTAAGTGGAAATGCCCAGAAATATCCAGGCAGCAATTCTTTATCAAAAAAGAATTCCAAGTGATTCCCATCATGGAATCCTTTCACATTTTTGTAATAGACACGTAGTGCCCCTATCAAATGCTCCTTCTCACGAAAGTGCTCCAAACCCAAATGACGTGTCACGATAGGCTTTTCACCTTCTGCTCCAATTATCATTTTGGCCTTTATTACATGCTCTACACCTCCATTGACATAAGTTACATCCACACCTGCATCATGGCGGATAATTCCTATTACTTCGCTTTCGTTTAAAAGTTTGCCGTATTCATCAGTAAGGTTTCGAACCAAAAAATCATCAAGATCTAACCTTCGAGAAGTGTAAAATGGCGCCATAGGGAAGCCATTATCCCTAAAGTCATAGCGCAACTCTTTGCCATTTGAAGCATGAAAACAAAATCCCCAGGAAGCCAACATTTCAGACTCTTGAGTAAATCGCTCTTGCAGCTCAGGACTAATTCGCTTCAGCACATTGAGCACATCTACGGTAATGCCGTCACCACATATTTTATCTCTGGGAAAACTGCCCTTATCAAGAACTATATGGTTTATTTTTTCCTTGGTCAAAAAGTGAGAAAGCGTAGCCCCAGCTGGCCCCGCGCCCACTATACAGATTTCTGTATCCATTGTAGTTTATAACGTTATTTTTGAGTCAATTGCCTCGTTCCGTTTGATGGCTCTACTTGGCAAATCTATTCATCAGGCCAAATTACCAATCTATCCTTTGGTATTATCCATTCAACGAATTGATATTTTCAAGCGCTTATTGCGTTCTATTTTTAACCCCAAGTTCAAGTCAAGAAACATGGAAAAACTTGCTTCAAAGCAAGTAAAATATTGTGGTAACTCGGCTATAAGCCGCAAATATCACACAAGTTAGTTTAGTTGAGAGAGGTTTAGTTGAGCACTAAATCTGGTCCAAGATTTGGGAGGAGTCACACATCAAGGACCACAAAGCCCTGGAGTAATCCGGGGCTTTATCATTTATACCCTATTGGCTCGATGGTCTCCCCATAATTTTCTCTACATTTGACATAGTTTAGTTGAGAGAGGTTTAGTTTAACACTAAATCTTAGGCCCATTGATTTGGGAGGAGTCACATATCAAAGGCCGCATAGCCCCGAAGAAATTCGGGGTTTTCTTTTTTACAATACACTGTACATTTGCCACATGAGCTACCTCTTTTTAAAATCTCTTCACATCATTGGCTTTGTAAGCTGGTT
The DNA here is from genome assembly GCF_000236705.1 of Owenweeksia hongkongensis DSM 17368. Lineage (NCBI taxonomy): Bacteria > Pseudomonadati > Bacteroidota > Flavobacteriia > Flavobacteriales > Owenweeksiaceae > Owenweeksia > Owenweeksia hongkongensis. Next base: position 2,267,444 of record NC_016599.1, read on the forward strand.
TGCAGGAATATTCTACATCGTACGCCTATTTGTATATCACCGCGAGGCCTGGGATAGAAATGACGAAACGGGCACCATCCTGCGTAAGCAGTATGAAATAATGGAAGGGCGCCTGCTAAATATCATTCAAACACCCGCCATGGTAATGACTTTGACCGGGGGCCTTGGCATGCTTATCATCAACCCTTCCTGGCTCAATCAACCCTGGATGCACGTAAAGCTCACCTTAGTAATTGGCCTCATTGCCTATCACTTTAGCAACTATCGTCAAATGAAAAAACTGCGCACCGAGCCTACCTCATTCAGTAGTTTTGGGTTTAGGCTTTACAACGAGTTGCCCACTCTCGTTCTTATCGCAATAGTGATGCTGGCCGTGTGGAAAAACCTTCAAGGACTGTGGTTAGGTTTCGGACTTTTACTCATGCTTGGTGTAGTATTTTTTATCGTAGCCAAATTGTATAAAAAGAGCCGCGAGAAGAAGGTTTAAGCACATAACAGTGGATTCTACCTGATAGTATTTTCTCTTTTCTACATCATCATTTTACTATGTAAATGAGTGCTGGAAAACAATACTTTTATACCAAATAAAATTATTGAATGAAGCTCCTGATTGTAGAAGATGAACCTAAAGTAGCGGCCTTTTTAAACCAGGGTTTATCCGAACAACGTTTTGAAACCGATGTGGTTTATGATGGTCAAATGGGCTTGAAGATGGCTCAACGAAATTCCTATGACATCATTCTGCTGGACATAATCATTCCTTACATCAATGGTATCGAACTTTGCAAAAGCATCAAGGAGACTCACCCAGATGTGCCCATCATAATGCTTACTGCCCTTGGCACTACTGATGATAAACTCACAGGGTTTGATGCCGGAGCGGATGACTATTTGGTGAAACCTTTTGAGTTTAAAGAATTGCTTGCCCGCATTAGAGCATTACTAAAACGCAGCACCGGTCAAATGAGCGTGGGCAACAAAATAAAGGTGGCAGATCTTGAACTGGATTTGGACAAGAAACGGGCTTTACGAAACGAAAAAGTGATTGAGCTTACCGCTAAAGAATTTTCGCTTTTAGAATATCTCATGCGCCACAAAGGGCGTGTGATTTCAAGGTCAGAGATTGCAGAGCATGTATGGGAAGTAACCTTTGACACGGGCACTAACGTGGTAGATGTATATGTAAATCTTCTACGTAAAAAGGTGGATAAAGATTTTGACACCAAACTCATCCATACCAAAATTGGCTCCGGGTATATTCTTAATGCCGAATAGCGATGCAAATCCGGAAGAAACTTACCTACCGATTTATTGCCATTGTGGCCTTCATTCTGTTCTTCTCCTCATTGGCTATTTATATTTCATCAGCCGATTATCGTAGAGATGATTTTTATAACCGCCTGCTTAACAAAGCCCGAAACACTGCCAAGTTACTTATAGAGGTGGAGGAAGTTGACGCCAAGCTTTTGCAACGGATGGAGCAGGACAATCCTTCAAGTCTGCCAGAGGAAAAAATTGTGATTTTCAACTACAAAAACCAACGGATATTTAATACTGGTGAAAAAGGAGTTTTAAAAATATCGCAAGAGCTAATTGACCAAATACGACTGGAAGAAGAGGTGCGCTATGAGGAAAATGGCTACGAAGTGGTAGGCTTTATGTTTGCCGACACCTATGATCGCTTTGTGGTAATAGCTGCCGGAAAGGACATTTATGGATTGAGCAAACTTCGAAACCTTCGAAACATTTTACTTTTTGTTTTTGCGATAAGCATCATCATTGTTTCCATTTCGGGATGGTTATTTGCCGGCCAGGCGCTCCATCCTATTTCTAAACTTGTAGAGCGTGTAAATAATATTAGTATTACCAGCCTCAATCTGCGGCTGGATGAAGGTAAAAATCAGGATGAAATATCACAACTGGCTCATACTTTTAATCAAATGCTAGAACGACTCGAAAAGGCGTTTAAGATGCAAAAGAACTTTATCGCCAATGCATCTCACGAACTTCGCACTCCACTCACTGCAATTACCGGGCAGCTGGAGGTTGTACTAATGAAAGACCGCAACGAGGAGGAATACAGAAATACGATGGCATCCGTATTGGATGATATGAAGAGCCTCAATCATACTTCGAACCGCCTTCTTCTTTTGGCGCAAGCCAGCTCTGAAACTTCACAGGTAGATATAAAACCAGTGCGCGTAGATGACTTACTTTGGCAAGTGCAGCAAGAGCTCACTAAACGCAACACCGACTACTTCATAGAGATTGGTTTTTCTGAAACGATGGAAGATGAAGCGCAGCTTACCGTTATCGGAAATGAGCAGCTATTGAAAACCGCAATTTCCAATTTGGCTGAAAACGGATGCAAATATTCAGATGATCATAAGATGGAAATCTTTGTACTTCCAAAATCAAAGCACCTCCATATACTTTTTAAAGATCATGGAATTGGAATAGCCAAAGAAGAACTCAAGCATATCTTCGAACCCTTTCACAGAGGTACAAATGCACTGGGTTATAAAGGCCATGGTATTGGATTATCCTTGGTAGATCGTATCGTACACCTGCACAACGGCAAAATTGACGTCACCTCCGCCCTCGGACAAGGCACCACATTTACCCTCATTATGCCCTACTCATAATTTTAATCGCATTTTAATTTCGTTTTAATTCCGTCCTAATTCCACGGGCGCACATTTGCTTCAGAAAATAACACAACAATTAATTTTTCTAAGCAATGAAAACAACAGACAGAAGAAATAAAATTATAGCGGCTACTTCTACCGCACTATTTTTTGTTGCGCTTATCGCAATGATGATAATTCACGATTCTAACCGTTCACTTGAAGAAATGCTGAATGGTGCCAAATTGAAAAATGAGACTGTGCTTTCTGAAAAGCTGGCTCTGGATAAAGAAATAAATGATTACAAAAAGCAGCTGGCTGCCTTACAAGGCAAAAATAAAGAGCTGGATAAGTTTTTGGCTACGGCCAATGCCGATCTTGCTAAAAAGGAAAGTCAACTGAAAGTAGCAGGCAAGAACACTTCAAACACCAAGGAACTAGCCAACCTGCGTAAAATGCGTTCTGACCTCGAAAATCAAGTTTCAGCCCTTGTAGCACAAATTGCCAGCCTTGAAGGAGCTAACAGTGACCTTACCCAGCAAATAGCTAGCCTTACAAACAAAAATCAAGACCTTAAGTCTAGTAATGATTTAATGAAAGCTTTTGCTGCAAACAACTATCGCATGGAAACCAGCCGTGGTAAAAGCGAAAAGCTGACTGTGGTGGCTCGTAAAACCAAAAAGCTGAAAATGGGCTTTGACCTTCCTCAGAATGTGGTGGAGAATGTACAGTTCAAAATCACCATGCCTGACGGTAGCGTGATAGATAAGGAGGAAGATGGACTTACCGCCACCTTGCTAGACATAGAAGATGGATCAGACCTGATGGTAAGCTTGGAACCAATGGGCGACTTTGAAGTAACGAGACGTATCGAAATGAAATATGAGCCTAAAAAGAAGCTAAGTAAAGGTGTGTACACCATAGACATCTACAACGGTGACACCTACATGGTGAGCTGCCAGGTAAAACTTAGATAGGCTCTTAAAAAAGCAAAGTAGCAAGTAGTTAATTTAGGTAAGTGGGAAGAACCCTCTCAGTAAAACGAGAGGGTTTTTTTATTGGAATAAATGTCACGTCCTGAAATAGCGTTACACAAATTTGTAACCTTATGAAAGACAATGGCTACGTAAAGCGTACACAAAAAGATTACAGCTTAAACTTCAAGCTGCAAGTTGTCCAAGAAATAGAACGGGGCGAGTTAAGTCAGCATGGAGCAGTCCGAAAATATGGCATTCAGGCTCGCAGTACTGTGCTGAGTTGGTTAAGAAAGTATGGTAACTTTGATTGGGAAAATCAAACTCCAATACAAATGCCCAAAACTCCAGAACAAAAACTGATGGAACTAGAGCAAAAAGTTCGGCTATTAGAAAAGCAGAAAAAGCAGCTGGAACATCAAATAGAACGAGCCGACAAAAAGGCGATCATCTTTGATATGATGATAGATATAGCCGAGAAAGAGTACAATATTCCAATCAGAAAAAACTCCTTACCCGAACAGTCAACCAATACAAAGAACACTACCAAGAAAGCCTAACGGCTACCTGTAGATTGTTCGGGTATAGCCGTCAAGTTTATTATCGCGCCATTAAAGCCGAAGAAGCCAAAAAGCAACGTGCGCAAAAAGTAGTATCACTCGTGCAGGAAAAGCGCATGTCCATGCCTCGGCTAGGCACACGTAAACTTTACCACTTGCTACAGCCAGAGCTGCAAGCACTGGGCGTGGGTCGCGATAAATTGTTCCACATTCTAAAAGCAAATCACATGTTAATACAACCCAAGAAATCATACCATATTACCACCAACTCACACCATAGGTTCCGCAAACACAAAAACGTGATTGCAGACTTACCCATTACCCGGCCAGAGCAGCTTTGGGTGGCCGATATAACTTATGTGGGTACCCGAGAAAACCCCATGTACCTGGCTCTAGTTACCGATGCCTACTCAAAAAAGATAGTAGGCTACAATGTATCAAACAGTTTGAGTGTGGATGGTGCGCTATCTGCCTTAAAGCAAGCTATCAAAAATCGAAAATACCCTAGCCAACCTCTGATCCATCACTCAGACAGAGACCTACAATATTGTAGCACCGATTACCAAAAACAACTGGCTAAAGCCAAAATAACCTGTAGCATGACAGAGTCTTATGACCCATATGCCAACGCCATAGCGGAACGTATAAACGGTATTTTAAAGCAAGAATTTATTGAAGTAGTAAAGGCCGATAAACTAGACATCATGAAGCCTTTGGTGGAAGACAGTGTAAGCATTTATAATAAACAAAGGCCACACCTCTCCTGCCAAATGAACACTCCAGAACAAATGCATAAACAAGATCAGGTCAAAATAAAATCCTATAAAAAACAAAACCTTGGTGAAGCTAGCTTCACCAAGGTTTAATTACTATGTTTAATCTATATAAAAACCTGTATCGGTTATTTAGGACGGGACAAAAAAAAGAAAGGCCGCCATTTGGCGACCTCTCCTATTCCCTAAAACATCCAAAAAATTATTGTTGAAATTCTACTACCACCTTCCGATTTAAGAATTCATTATTTTTCAAATCCTTTACCTCATCGGCTAGTTGAACAGTAATTGACTCTTCGCTCATCTGAAGCCCTTGAACCAAAAATTGCTTTACCGCTTCGGCTCTACGCATCTTTAGCTTTTCATTATAAGAGCTATCACCCGTGTTATCCGCGTATCCGGTTACCTTAATAGCTCCCGTTACTTCAGCCATTGTTTTTGCCAATTCACGCTTTGCATCCTCACTCAATATTGCTGAGTCAAAGGCAAAAAACACAAACTCTCTCTGGGTCTTTGGTGCTTCTACCTTCTGCTTTTGAGCTTTCAGTTCTGCTAAGTCAGCTTCTTGCTTAGCGATCAAAGCATTCATTTCCTCCATCTGAGATTTTGCGCCCGTCAATTCATTGGCTAAAGCACTATCCGCAGCAGTCGGTCTATTATCCACTTTAGCCGATTCTGGCTCACCAAAATATTCAGGGCTAAAGAAATTCACCCCGTACATTGGATTGTTCTCTTTTTTACCAAAAGTGTACGCTATACCCAAGCCCGTGCTCAGATAAGGATCGTTCCCTGTAGAATTATTATAACCATCAAAACCATCATTAAAGGCTAGATTATAAGCTACATCCAACTCTACTCTCCATGAAGAGTTGATTTCATATTGAAGACCAGCGCCTACTCGTCCTTCCCAATAATTGTCGTCAAAGTTTCCGTTTGGACTATCATCTAAAGTCAAGTATCTCTCAGAAGTAAAATTACCCATACCCATACCTAGTCGAGCATAATAATTCCATCGGCTGTCCATGTGTCTTTTATCAAGATTGCTCAGGTTAAAAAGTAAATCTGCGGTACCCTCATAAAAACTGTTCTCATAATACTCCACTTCATTTGCACCGGTAAGGCCTCCTGTTCTAAAACCTACTTGCACTCCCCAAAAAGGAGTGAATTGTTTTTCTACATAAAGGTCTACTCCAAGGTCAAATTTTGTGTTATCGCCATTTAGTCCTTTCATATCACGACTTGTCTCGGTGTCGTATTTATACGAAGGCAAGTCATACAAGTGAACCAAACGTGCTCCCACGCTCCAGGTTTTTAGTTCTGGCTGATTGTTTTGGCCGTAAGCCAACCCTGCATTAAGCAGGGTGGCAAAGGCTATATGTTTTATTGAAATTTTCATCTTTCTAATTATTTGTAAGGTCTTGGATTAATAGATAACTACTCTCTTCACAGCTACTTCGCCTCCCGAAGTAATTCTAAGCATATAGGTTGCATCAGGTAGATGCGATAGGTCAATGCTCAATTTTCCTTCGTAAGAAGTCTGCTCAGTAAGTTCATACACCATCTTACCTGCTGTGTTGAAGATTACCAAACTAAGCTCTTCCAGCTCGTTTCTATTGATGTCAATAGTTATTACGCCATTAGATGGATTCGGGTATAAATCAAGATCACCAAATAGGTTTTCTTCAATTCCAATTCCACCACCTGCCTGGCCTACTACCATTCCATGAGAGTAGTTTTCACAACCAGAGTTGTTGGTTACCATTACCTGGTAATTACCACCAAGGTTATAAGCATAGTTCTGATTGGTAGCTCCAGGAATAAGAACTCCATCGCGATACCACTGGTACGTGTTATAGTTTCCAGTGCTCAAGGTGGTAGATCCAATTCTAGAAACAACTGGCTTGATAGGTTGTGGCAACACAGTAACAGAAATACTACCGCTCACATCGCAACCCATTCCATCAGTAAACACATAACTAAGCTGGTGACGTCCGGCTCCTGCTGCTGCAGGATCAAACTGAGTACCCGCGGCAATGATGCCTTTACCACTCCAAACCATATTCTGTCCAAAGGATAATTCTACAGCTGGCATGTTTGCACAAATCTCAAGTAGACTTGGAAGATTAGGCATGCCCTGAGGTACAACAACCAAAGTAAAGCTTACCACAGTGTCATTACCATTGGCATCACTAATCTTAAATGTATTGACTGTAATTCCAGCCGGGAAAATACTTCCACTTGGCAACCCTGAAGTTTGTACCACACTTACGTTAGAACAATTATCAGTGGCAACTGGCATAGCGTAAGTATAAGTAGCTCCACAAGACCCTACTGTATCATTTGCAGGCATGCTGCTTATTATTGGGCTTTGCTTGTCTTCCACCGTTACCGTGAAGCTCGCTGTAGTTACATTATTAGCACCATCGGTAGCTGTAAATGTTACAGTTGTGGTTCCTATTGGGAATACACTTCCTGAAGCATGAGAGCTTGAAATAACAGCTCCACTACAGTTATCACTTACAGCAGGCATGGTGTAGCTTACCGTTGCATCACAACTTCCAGCATCAGCACTTACTGTAATATTTGCAGGAACACCGCTTACCACAGGTGCAACCTGATCGGTTACAGTAACTACAAAACTTACTGTTGTAGCGTTGTTATCACTATCAGTTGCTGTATAAGTCACAGTAGTATTTCCAACTGGGAATGTAGCACCCGGAAGGTGAGACTTAGTCCAGGTAACACCACCACAATTATCAATAGCTACTGGTTCTATCCAATTCACCACAGCATCACAGCTATTGGTATTTGGAATCACAGTATAGTTGGTTGGCACATTACTCACAGAAGGAGCTACAGTATCCACCACTACCACATTGAAGCTTTGGCTAATTGTATTGCTACTGGCATCTGTTACAGTAACATTTACAACCGTAGTTCCTAGCTGGAACAAAGCACCATTTGCTTTTGAAGTTGTAACCATAGAAACTCCACAGTTATCCGAACCAATAATTGCAGGCCACTGCACATTTGCTGCACACTGATTAGCCGGAGCATAAGCAGTAATAGTTGCCGGCAAATTGGTAATGGCCGGATCAATAGTATCCAACACCGTTACAAAGGCACTCTTTGTTCCTGTGTTGTTACTAGCATCAGTAGCACTTAGTATCACCAAGTTTTGACCAAGATCTGCACAGTCAAATGTGCTTATATCAAGACTGTAGGTAGTAATTCCACAATTGTCCGTACTTCCATTATTCACATCACTAGGAGTGATAGCTGCATTTCCGGTAGCACCAAGGTAGATAGTGATATTTTGTGTAGCCATAATTGGCGTCACATTATCTACTACTGTTACTGTAGCCGTTTTCACACTTACGTTAGAATTATTATCCGTTACCGTAAGTGTTACGGTGTTAGCACCAAGTTCGGTACAAGTAAAACCGGTTACATCCAAGCTCATACTTTGAATTCCACAAGCATCGCTACTTCCATTATCAATATCTGAAGCAGCAATTGTGGCTGAACCTGTAGCATCGAGAGATACCGTAATATTCTGTGTAACTACCGTAGGGTTGATAGTATCCATTACTGTAACTGTAACTGCAGCAGCGGTGCTATTTGCACTTGCATCTACCGCAGTAAATGTTACCGTATTTGCTCCCACATCTGAACAATCAAATGCAGTTTTGCTCAAACTCAGCGATTGAATCGCACAATTGTCTGTGCTGCCATTATTGATATCAGCAGTAGTAATGCTGGCTGCACCATTGGCATCAAGATAAACCATGTGGTTTTGTGCATAAACTAATGGACTAATAGTATCTATTACTGTAACCGTTGCAGATACCGAAGCGCTGTTTAAACTTCCATCTACACCTGTAAGTGTTACTGTATTTACACCAAGGTCTGAGCAATCAAATGTAGTCTTATCCAAGCTCAAATTTTGAATAGCGCAGTTGTCAAAACTTCCGTTGTTTACATCTGAAACAGTGATAGAAGCAGCACCATTAGCATCAAGATATACACTGATGTCTTGTGTGATTACGGTAGGGTCCGTATTGTCTTCTACAGATACAGTTGCTTTAGCTGTTTTAGAATTTCCGTTGTTATCCAAAACAGTTAATGTAACCGTATTAGCTCCAAGATCGGTGCAATCAAAATTGGTAATATCTAAGCTAGAAAAGTGCACCCCGCAGTTATCAGAACTTCCATTATCAATATCTGAGACAGCAATTGTGGCTGAACCTGTAGCATCGAGAGATACCGTAATATTCTGTGTAACTACCGTAGGGTTGATAGTATCCATTACTGTAACTGTAACTGCAGCAGTGGTGCTATTTGCACTTGCATCTACCGCAGTAAATGTTACCGTATTTGCTCCCACATCTGAACAATCAAATGCAGTTTTGCTCAAACTCAGCGATTGAATCGCACAATTGTCTGTGCTACCATTATTGATATCAGCAGTAGTAATGCTGGCTGCACCGTTGGCATCAAGATAAACCGTGATGTTTTGTGCACTTACCATTGGGCTTATAGTATCCACCACAGTGACTACCGCATTGGCCAAAGCTACATTTCCACTCTGGTCTTTTGCATAAAGCTTCACGATATTCTGACCCATATCAGCACAGCTAAAATTGTCTTTATCCAACCAAAGGCTATCCACGGTACAATTATCAGTGGTTCCATTATTTACATCTGTTGGCAGTACCGATACATTTCCGCTACCATCAAGGTAAGCTGTGATATTTTGAGTAACCACCACTGGTGCTTGGTAATCTTTTACTATAACGATTGCCGTACCTGCGGTGCTGTTATTTTTATTATCATGAGCGGTCACGGTAACTGTATTGGAACCGAGGTTGCTACAATTGAATTTAGTTTTGCTAACTGTAAAGAATAATAGGTTAGAACAGTTATCAGTACTAGCACTATCTAATTGAGAAGGTGCGATGGTCGCATTTCCAAATTGATCAAGTGAAACAGTAATTGACTTGTAAAGATGTAGCTCTGGACTAATGGTATCTTTGATTGTAATCCACGCATCTTTAGAATCTTTATTTCCACTAGCATCAGTAACGGTAAATGTTTTCAGGTTAAGACCGGTTTCAGTACAATCAAATGTTGTTTGTGATAAACTCAAAGTGTAGGTACAGTTGTCAGAACTTCCATTATCTACATCAGTAGCGGTAACGGTAGCCACACCCGAAGCATCGAGGTAGGCAGTAATACTCTGCACTTTTGCTTCCGGACTGATAGTATCTAAAACAGTTACTGTAGCCGAAGCAGAATCCACATTACCATTTACATCAATAACTGAAAGGTACACGGTATTGGCTCCTGCATTTGAACAACCAAAACTAGTTTCGCTAAGACTGAAGCTTGCCACCCCACAGGCATCTGTAGATCCATTTTCAATATCAGCTGTGGTAATAGTAGCATTTCCACTTGCATTAAGATATACAGTGTGATTTTGAGTTACAACTGTTGGTCGGACCGTATCGAAAACCTCAGAATGAAAAGTCAATGATGATGAATTTCCATTGATATCTTTAGCATGAACGGTAATAGGCAAGTAACCAACATGAGTACAGGTAATTGTATCAATGTCATAATATGCCGTGTCAATACCACAGCTATCCGACACCATACCGTTGGATACAAATGCATTAGTCGGCACCATAACTGGCATATTGCCTGATGCATCCAAGTGGATTTCTACAGTATCAGCGGGAGTTATTGGCAACTGAATAGTTGGTGCAACTGTATCTACCACAGTTACTATTGCTGTAGTGCTGATTGAATTATTGTTTACATCCTTAGCGGTGAATGTGATCGTATTTGCACCTACATTGCCACAATCAAAATCATATTTAGATAGTATAATAGTGTCCAATCCACATGCATCTGCAGTACCATTGTCAATAAAAGTGGCATTGATGCTGGCGCTTCCCGAAGCATTAAGGTAGGTAGTAACATTTTTTACTAGGATTGATGGCTTCACCGTATCAAGCGTGGTAACCGACAAAGTTCTCACTCTGGTGTTACCCGTCTCGTCAGTAGCAGTAAGATTTACAGTTTGCTGACCTAGGTTAGTGCATGTGAAAGCGTATTGACTAGCAATAACAGTATCCAAACAAGCGTCAGTAGCAAAGCTAAGAAGTATGTTTGTATCCAAATAGGCATTGCCATTCACATCTAAATATACCTGCTGCGCTACTGGCTGTATTACCGGGCTTATAGTATCTACTACAGTAATCTGTACTGAATCTATACTTTGATTGCCATGTATATCATATCCGATAACAGATATCTTATGAATTCCCACATCATCACAACTAAATGTACTTCTTCCCAGAGAAACTGAATCAACACCACAATTATCGCTACTAGATACCACTACATCAGCTAAAACTAATGCTCCGTTTCCACTTGCATCCAGAGTAACAGTTGCTGGCCGCGTAGAGATTGTGGGGGCTTCATTGTCAACCACTATAATTTTCTGAGTGTAAATCTCCTGCTTGCCAGTGGTATAACTATATACATACCATGTTAAAGTTGTTGTACCTACTGGATAAGTTCCACTTGCATTGGTGTTATAGGTTCGATCATTATAAATTGAAAAGCTTCCACAATTATTAGTGGTTGAAATTGTAGGAAGAGTCACGTAGGCGTTACATTGACCATTAGTTCCTACCTGCACGCTTACATCTGAAAAATTGAAAGAGGTATCAGCTACCGACACAGTAAAGCTTGCTGTAGTATCATTGCCTTCGGCATCACTAACTTTAAAACTATAAACTGTATTTCCAAAATTTAAGGTAGATCCGCTTGAAGGGCCTGCCGTTTGTGAAACTGTAGCTGTTCCGGTACATCCATCTACACCTTGAGGCATAGTGAAATTGTATACCGCCTGACAGTTAGCATCTCCATAAATAGTAGTATCGGAGGGAAAATTTAAAAACCGAGGTGGCTTTGCATCTTTAAAACTTACCATGAAAGTGGTGTGGGAACTTCTACCGGTAGTATTATCGGTAACAGTAATACCCACAGTATCCCCAGTTTTGGGCAAACTCCAATTAGGCACCGGAGTAGTTCCCTCTGTCCACGTCTGTCCCATATAATTCAAAACCGTAGTGGGATTAGGGTCGCATAACGCTGTTATAGTATAGTAGCTGGAAAGATCGCTAGCAGCGATAGAGTATGAAGTTTGATATGGTGGACAAGTGTGTATTGCTACATCCGGAGCATTTATGCCTGGCACATTTACACCAGTAATGGTTTGTGGATAAAGGCTTGCACATCCCTCTTCCGTTGTAGCTGCTGTTCCTGCTATGATTTCAAAATCAACCACATTATTCCCACAAGCAGTTAAATTAAAATCCCAGTATACCCAGTTGTTCTCAGTATTTGCGCTCCCACATGCACCTGGCAAAAATACAATATCACCATTGGCCTGTTGTAGCCCTACGGTATCTACACCATTGGAATAGCCAGTAGCGTAGGTAGTTGTTAGAGCTCCTGGTGTTCCATTTTGTATAAGACGATACTGCAATGGATAACTTGATACGGAAGTAGCATGTCCATGCCAATGTTCAATCCAAACGCGGGTATTGTTACCATTTGGAAAATTACCTATCTGATAACCTACTAAAACACCATGGCCGAAAGCCACAGAACCCAGCAGGAGTAAGAGAAGAGTAAATAATTTTGATGGCTGGCCAATTTTGAGCAATGAATGGCACCATTGCAAAAAAACAGAGCCTGGAGTAGAGCAATGCTTCATGATATATTTAATTAATTGATTACTTATTTTAAGATCGGATAGACATAGAAATCCCATCTTTCCTCTTAGAGGAAAGTTTAAAACCAGGTAGCTATTTCAACTATTAGCTAAGGTTTTGTCTCAGTTTGTAAAAAGTGGATTTGGAGTCTACGATTGATTTAATTTGGAGTTTGAGTATTAAAGTTTCATTGACGAATATTTCCACATTATGTAGAAATACTCCGCTAAAGTAATTTTTTAGTTCACTAAAAATCACCTAACTCACTAAAAAACAAAACGTTGTAAAGTATATTTTCAATAAAAAAAATACTCAAGCTTTTAATAATCACTATTTTGTGATAAATCATTTTTTGAAAAAAAAATTCACTTTTTTTTCTCATCTATTTTAAAAATGTTCACTTCAAAAAGAAATATCATCCCACATTTTATAATTCCATAGATAATGCAGGAGTTGATTTGAATTAACGTAGTTCAAATCATTTACAAAAAATAGTGCTTTTTGGAGTCTTTGATAGGAAGGGCCTCATGCATTTGCAACTATATCATTTCTTAGTTTTGATGTCCATTCTAAAAGCTTGACTTTTGCTGATGTTTATAAAGGCAATTTATATCAGTCACCCACAGTTAGCTTAAGATTTGTTCAGACACTGATACTCCATTCTTTTCATAATACCCAAACTTTTCGCGCGAGGTGGCAAAAGGAAAATCCAAAACTGTTTTGAAACTACAACGAGCTCTTGCGCAACTAATGAATAATACATTATATTTGCCGCCCGATTTCAAAAGAAACGGGACTAAATAGGGCCCTTAGCTCAGTTGGTTAGAGTAGATGACTCATAATCATTTGGTCCGGGGTTCGAGCCCCCGAGGGCCCACTATAAAACCCTTGCGCCTAGCGTGAGGGTTTTTTTGTGCCCGAGGGTGCAGAAGTTTATCCCGGTGAAGCGATAGCGGATATCGGGAAGCCCCCAAGGCCTCACAAATGAAACCTCCTGTAAAAGCGTGGAGGTTTTTATACCTATTTGAAGCTTCCGTAGATAAGAAAACCTCTGCTGGTTCCACAGGTTGCGTCACCCATCTACAAATTCCTATGCCTCAAAATACTAATCACCAACCACAACCCAAGCAGCCCCGAAATCACAAAACCTATAAATCCAATGATGGGAACATTATCAAAAACATAAGGGGGAATATTGGCCAGCACAATAAGGGATGAGCCAATAATAAGGGCTGCTACCAATATGGATACAGAAATACGGTTACTTACTATATCAAAGGTTTTGTAGAGATCTCCCAGGTTTTGGTGCTTAAACTCCATCTGGAATTTCCCCTCGCGCATTTTCTTAACAATAGACTTAGCATCAGAAGGCAGCTCTTTTAAAAATATGGAACCTTCCTCCAGTATATCAAAAGCCCTGCTGCCCATTCGTTTGGGGTGGTATCGTTTTATCATTAGCTCCTTGGCATAATGACGCAGGTTTCCAAACACATTATAATCCGGCTCAAGCTGCTTGGTAACGCCTTCCAAAACTGCCATAGAGCGCATTAATAAATAATAATTCCGCGAAAGCTCGATAGTGTTGTCTGTGAGTATATTTCTAAATCGCTGAATGCGGTCACTAAGTGGAAAGTCATCCAGTGACACAGTCTCAAATACTTCGAGCATTTCATAAAGATCGCGCTCAAAAGCCCGCTCATTGGGAATGGAGCTGCTGATAGCCATTCGCTGTAAAACGCCCGATACTCTGCTTATATTTTTACGGGACATGTGTATCATAAGCTCAGCAAGGTCATCTTGCTCTTCCGGCAAAAAAGATCCCATTATTCCAAAATCCAAAAAGCACACACGTCCATCATCCAAAATAAATACATTGCCCGGATGTGGATCGGCATGAAAAAAGCCATGCTCAAATATTTGCTTAAAATAAAGGTCAGTGCCTAATGCAGCCAGCTTATCAAACTTTTCGGTATGCTTGTCGCGAAGTTCTTTTAAATCGGATATCTTGGTTCCCGATACCTCTTCCATACAAATGAGCTTGTAGGTACACATTTGCTGATACACTCGCGGAACGTAAATGCGATCATCCTTTTTAAAGTTCTCTCGAAAACGATTGATATTAATAGCTTCCCGCTTAAAGTTGAGCTCTTCCATTATGGCAGACTCAAAAGAGTCTATCAACCGGAAAGGCTGGTAATTTTCAAGCTCCTTAAAGTTTTTTAGCAACAGCCCGGCTACATCACGAATTATCATGAAGTCATCTTTGATGGTAGCTTTTATTCCCGGCCTTTGAATTTTGAGAACCACTTTCTCTCCAGAGTATAACTCAGCTCTATGAACCTGAGCTATGGATGCTGACGCCAAAGCCTCAGAATCTATCGACCGGAAAAGCTTCTTCCGATTGCTCCCGAGCTCTTCATCAATCACCTTTTCCACCTCAGCAAATGAAACTGGCTCCACCTCGTCCTGTAGATGCTCCAGCTCCTTTATCCATTCTTCGGGCAATATATCGCGCCTATTGCTGAGCAGCTGACCCAACTTTACATAAGTAGGCCCTAGCTCCTGCAGCAGTAAGCGTATGCGCTCAGCTCTGGAACCTCCATGCTTTCCATTGCCATGCTTTGAAGCTTTGGTACGCTTAAAAAAATTGCGCAACGAGCGCTCAGCCACCAGATCTGCAAAACCATACTTGGCGAAGGTTTGTATTACCTGGCGATAACGGGAAATTCTACTCATTTTATCAGAGGCTCACTTCCCGAATTTTTACTTTCCAGCACAGTCACCCTTTTCTGTAATTCTTCTACCTGCTTTTGCAGTTGCTCAAGGTCTTTCCTGCGGGCAATGTCCATTTTGTTCAATGCTTTTTCCATCCATTGCTGCAGCTCACTTTCTACAGCTTCTTTTGAACTTGCTGAGTCTTTCCTAAAATCTTTCGCGATCTTTTCGCCTTCTTCTCGCGATAAGCGACCGCGATCGATAAGGTCATCCACCACTTCATCCATTTTAGATTTAGCCAATGATAATGCGCCAAGGCCCGTGTATACTATTTTCTTGAATGTATCTTCCATTGTATTTTGTTTTAAAATTGAAGTAGAAAGACTAACGCCTTTTTACCTGTTAAGGTTTACCCCATAAATGATTTAACAATAGATTAAGAATTGAGGCTATAACACTAGCCAACTCCGACTTCCGGATAGAATAATATTCTTTATCAAAAAACTCAAAATGCCGCCTCAGATAACCGAAGCGGCATTTTATCTAGGATTAGATGACCTATTTCAAATTCATCTAATGACTATGCTCCAGCTCGCTCTTCTGCATTTCGCCCACCAGATAGTAAGCTCCGTTTTGCACAAACTTTGCATCTGCCGGTACTTTCTCATAAAACTCGATAGCTACCCAGCCATTGGCAGCAGCTCCTTTTTTTACTCTCATAGGCTTGTAAGACTGCTCACCATCATGTGAATCCACCTCCATAAATACCACCTCTTCTTCATTCATTTGTGCAATGGCAGCTTCTGGCAAAGCCTGCACCGAAGCACTATCGGTAAGTATATGTCCTTGTATATACATGCCGGGAATTAGCTTACCACTTTTGTTTACAATATCAGCATGCACATGCACCGCTTTGGGATCCTCTTCAAAAACCTTCCCAACCGAGAAAATCTCTGCACTTAGCACCTTTCCGGGAATGGTTTTCACTTCAAATTCTACCATTTGCCCTTTTTCAACCTTGTACACATCTTTCTCAAATACCATAAGATCGGCATGGATATGATGGGTATTTACAATTTCAAAAAGGTCCTTTTCGGCAGATACATATTGTCCCGTTTTTATTTCCACAGCAGTGATAGAACCCTCGATGGGTGCCACTACGGGTATTCGATCATAAAATTTCCCTTCCTGAATTTGCTTTGGGTTTAAGCCCAACTGACGCAGCTGTGATTCATGTGAAGCCACTTTACCTTGAGTACTCAGGTAATCAGCTTTTACCTGCTCAAACCCTTTGCCGCTGGCTACCTCTTCCTTGTAGAGCTTCTCTTGGCGCTCATAGTTTTTCTTCAAATATTCAAGTTGAGAATAGGCGTCCAAATACTCGCTCTGAAACTGTGTGATATTGGGATGACTTAGATAGGCCAACACTTGCCCTTTTCGCACATCATCGCCCTCTATCACTTCTATACTTTGGATGTTTGCACCAAAAATAGCCGTCACCGTGGCTTCATTTTGAGGTGGCACCTTTAAGCTGCCGCTTACCCGAACGCCACCACCGAGAACCTTTTGCTGTACTGGCCCTATTTTTAAATTCAGCACTTTGGCTTGCTCAGAGTTTAATCGTACTATTCCTTGATTATCATGTTCATGCCCATGTTCCTCATGAGCGTGTCCATCGCGAACACCTTCCTCACCAGTATTTTCGCCAGCCTGTTTACACGAAACCACCGCCAGACCCATCATCAGGGCTAGCAGTATTATTTTATAATTAATTGAAATTTTCATTCTTAAAAATCTTTATTAGTTCTTGCTATTCAACAAATACTCAAGCTTAAATCGCGCCTGTAAATAATTCTGCAAAGCCTCCTGTGCCTGCAATTCCAGCAGCGTTGACTCTTTTATGTTTTGAATAAAACCTACATAATCCACAGCCCCTTCTTCAAAAGCCAGAAGCGCGGCCTCGCGCTGTTCTTTGGTTAATGGCAACACTTCCTTTTGATAAAACTCGTAAGTGCGCAGCCATTTTTCATACTCATTTATAGAAGCATTGAGGTTTACCTGCAATTCCATTCTTGCCTGATCTCGTTGCTCCTCCGCTACATATTGCCCCACCTTAGCCGCTTGTGCTCGGCCCATTTCTCCATTAAAAATGAGAGGGATAGAAATACCAAATTGGTAGGTATAAAAATCTTCAGACATACCTATTGCCTGCAAACCATATTGCACATTTAGCTTTGGTAGAAAATTAGCTCCTGCCATTTTTCGCTCGGCTTCTGCTAGTTCTACTTGCTTCTCTGCCATTTGAAAAAGTGGGTGTGCATCAATCGTTTGCTCCATATCATTTACGGCAAGCTCAGTCTTTGCCCAGGCTGTATTTTCATCGGGCACAAACAAGGTGTCGCTCACCATCCAAAGGTTAAATCGCTGCAAAGCTGAATTATAATCATACTCAGCCTTCACGGCTTGCACACTCATCTGCCTCACTTGGTTTACACCTGCCACATAAGCTAGTCTGGAAATTTCCTCTACCTCGTATTGCAAGCTTACTGCGCGATCAAACTCTTCATAAATAGAATCCAAACTTGCGTAAAGCTCTAATTTACGCTGCGCCACTATCATGTTTCCATAAGCCATTTTTACCTGCTGCACGAGTTGCTGTTTGGTCAAATTCAGGGCGGCTTCCGCTAAAGCTACCTGCCGCTTTTGAGATTTGGTTTTTGAAAAACTTCCAAACACGTCAATGTTTTGCTGCTGAATACCTATCATAGTATACACCCCATCGGTTTGCCCTCTTTCTATTTCTTCACCTCCAGTGTATAGTTGAGTACTACCCAGATCTACTCCTGTTTTTACCAATTTCTGCTGCTGCTCCACTTGATACTGCGAAGCCTGAATTGATGGATATTTTTCCAAGGCTCTGTTTATCGCCCACTCCATACTTACCGGTACTGGCTGCTCCTGAGCAAAACCAGGAATTGAAATTCCCACCAATAGAAGAATACTTGCCAATGCTGGAGAAACTTTGAAACCATTTTCGCGGCTCTCCACATACCTGTATAAAATAGGAAGGATAAACAGCGTAAGAAGTGTAGATGTGATGAGTCCACCGATCACAACAGTCGCTAAGGGTTGCTGAACTTCCGCTCCGGCAGTGGTAGAAAGTGCCATGGGCAAAAAGCCCAACACATCTGTAAGGGCTGTGAGCATAATCGGGCGGATTCTTCTTTTTGCTCCCATGCGAATACGTTTGTCCAAATCCTGCTCTCCTTCTTCTTTCAGTTCATTCCAGCCACTGATGAGCACAAGGCCATTAAGCACGGCAACGCCAAAAAGAACAATGAAACCTACCCCAGCCGAAATACTAAAAGGCATATCTCTTAACATTAGTGAAAACACGCCACCAATGGCCGCGAGCGGAATTGACATATAAATCATAAGGCTTTGTTTTACAGATTTGAGTGCAAAAAAGATGAGGATGAAAATAAGTCCAAGAGCTATTGGCACCACTACTTTCAATCTTCCGGTAGCACGTTCCAAATTTTCAAAAGCACCACCAAAGCGAATGTAATATCCGGCTGGTAAGTCTAATTCAGCATCCAGCTTGTCGCGGATTTCTTCCACCAAACTCTTTACATCGCGGTCGCGCACATTCACGCCCACGTAGGTTCTTCGATTAGTGTTATCACGGCTTATTTGCATCGGGCCTGGCTCATAGCTTACCTCAGCCAATTCACTAAGCGGAATTTGCGAACCGCCAAGCGTGGTGATATACATATTTTGCAAATTGCCGATATTCTGGCGGTAATCTTCATGAAAACGCACCACCAAATCATATCGCTTCTCTCCTTCAAATATCACCCCTGCAGTACCTCCACCAAAAGCAGTTTCAATTACCTTGTTCACCTCGTTTACGTGCACACCATATTGCGCCAGCTTTGCACGATCATAGCGAACCGTCATTTGCGGCAAGCCACTTGTGGCCTCCACTTTCATATCTCCCACGCCTTGTATCGGTGCTATAAGCCTTCCTATTTCCGCTGCCTTGGCGGCTAAAATATCTAAGTCTTCGCCATACAATTTAATAGCAACATCTTCACGAACTCCCGTAAGAAGCTCATTAAAACGCATCTCGATAGGCTGTGTAAATTCATAATTTACTCCGGGCAAATTGTTAAGAGCCGTTTTCATTTTCTCTACCAGCTCATCTTTGCTTTCTGCAGAAGTCCACTCACCAACGGGCTTTAGGGTAACTATTACATCAACCACATCCATAGGCATGGGATCAGTAGGCACATCCGCCACACCAATCCTGCTCATCACATGATTTACCTCAGGGAAATTATCCAGCAAAATTTGCTCAGCTTTCGTTGTAGCATCAATGGTTTCAGACAAAGCACTTCCTGGTTGTAGGATAACGTGAAATGCAATATCACCTTCATCCAACTGTGGAATAAACTCACCACCCATTCGCGTGAAGCTAAATATGGCTATGCCAAATAATACCACCGCAATGCCTATCACCAACTTGGTGTGATGAATTACAGCATTCAATCCACGCTCGTATTTGTTTTCTAGCCAAGTGATGAATTTATCTCCCCAGCTTGCTTTATGCTTTGGGGAAACCTTGATGAACAAAGCCGAAATCATGGGAACATAGGTGAGGCAAAGTATCATTGCACCAATCATGGCAAACATAAAGGTGAGCGCCATGGGCTTAAACATTTTGCCTTCTACACCTTCTAAAAAGAGGATTGGTAAAAACACGATGAGGATAATCAACTGACCAAAAAAGGCCGAATTCATCATTTTGGAAGATGCCGAATAAGCTTCTTTGTCGCGCTCTTTTCGGTTCAACTTACCACCACTCATCACCCTTCGGGTAACCAAAAACACGGTGCCTTCCACTATAATCACTGCTCCGTCCACAATTATCCCAAAGTCGATGGCGCCAAGACTCATAAGGTTTGCCCATACATCAAAAGCATTCATAAGTATAAATGCAAACAGCAAAGACATGGGTATTGTAGACGCTACAATTAATCCTCCACGCCAGTTTCCCAAAAGGAATACCAGGACAAAAATTACGATGAGGGCTCCCTCCATTAAGTTGTTGGAAACCGTAGAAGTGGTTTCCTGTATCAACGTGCTCCTATCCAAAAAAGGATCGATGCTCACGCCTTCCGGCAATGATTCAGCAATTTGCGCAAAACGGTCTTTTACATCCTCTATTACATTATTAGAGTTTGCACCTTTCAGCATTAGTATCATGCCGCCTACGGCTTCGCCTTTGCCATCTTTGGTAAAAGCACCATAGCGCACCGCACGTCCTATTTGCACCGTGGCCAAATCCCCCACCTTAATAGGAATACCATTTTGGCTGCTCACCAAAATATTCTCAATATCCTCAACACTTCGCGCTAAGCCCTCACCACGAATAAAATTGGCTTGATGGTTTCGCTCAATATAAGCACCACCAGTGTTCTGATTATTTTGCTCCAGAGCCGTAAAAACATCTATTATGGAAACACCCATAGCCCGCAATTCATCGGGATCAACGGCAACTTCATACTGCTTAATATCACCACCAAAAGCATTTACCTCAACAACCCCTGGTACCATGGCCATTTGTCTTCGCACTATCCAATCCTGAATGCTACGCAGCTCCATCGTTGAATATTCATAACCCGAATCCACGGCCAGTGTATATTGGTAAATTTCACCAAGCCCGGTGGAAATCGGCCCCATAAAAGGTTCTCCAAACCCTGCCGGAATTTCATCCTTTACTTCCACAAGCTTTTCCGAAACCAGCTGCCGCGGAAGGTAAGTACCCATGTCATCATCAAACACCACGGTAACCACCGAAATTCCAAAACGAGAAATGGAACGAATTTCTTGAATGCCCGGCAAATTGGCCATGGCCACCTCCACCGGATAGGTTACAAATTGCTCAATATCTTCTGTGCCCAAATTGGGAGCCTGAGTTATTACCTGCACTTGATTATTGGTAATATCGGGCACCGCATCCAGCGGAACCTTGCTCACACTCCATATACCTGCTACAATAAGGGCAATTGTAAACAGGCCTATTACTAGCTTATTCTCAATGGAAAAAGCTATGATTCTATTTATCATAGATTAAAAATTTAGTTCAACACTATGTGAAAATGCAGGACATACACCTGCTATATGTGAACTAAACTTGCGGAGGACGGAGTGGAGGATTGACAAACGAAGAGGTTTCTCTTCCGTTGTAGAAACTATTTAATACAGTTTGATGCTGTATTGATGAAAAGAAGAAGTGAGCTTCTTCATGATTTACATGTGTGTGGCAACAATTGCAAAAGCACAGAGGAGAACAGGTGTCTTCAGGATTGTGATGATGATCGCCACAAGGGCTACCAATATCGGCCAGCACTACAGCATGGTCATCTGCCTCATCATGTACCGATGGATTATCAGCACATGGCATAAATGCCAAAGCCAGAATATAAGCTGCCATTATGAATGCTAAAGCTCTCATTGTAAGCAAATGTAAAGTTTTTGACCAACCTTAAGAAGAGGACCTTGCAATTCAGGATTAATATAAATTATCACTAAGCAGGGCGTATCAGTACACTTGGATTACTCTGGCAAGCAGCTTTTAGCTGAACTAATCGATGTGCCAATTCTTCTGACACCAAGCCTCCCACATCAAGTTTTTCTAAATTTTTGAAACAACGACTGTCAATAAACAAAACCTCAGTTTTGCAGGTAGTGCACCAATCGCTAATGTGTTTTCTCTTTTCCAAAAGTTCTTCCAAGCCCACCATGGCGCCTCTATTGGAAAGCACACTTATCTTATCCGATACTTTTTCTACCACCTGCCCGGAAAGCACCCAATAAAATCCTTTGGAAAGGTCTCCCGCACGAAATAGAAATTCGTCCTTCTGTTCAAAAATAATATGGGAACTCTGTAAGGCCAGATTTTCCACCAAAGCTTCATCAACCATTGGTGGCAGCAGGTTTCGCAACGCTTCCTTTATATCTTCCAGACTCACAATTATTCAGCTAAGATTATAACGCCAAATTACAGGTGAGTTACAGTATGTAAAATGATTTTTGTCAGCCTACTCAAAAACTCCGGCAATCTGTCGCAGGGCTGGTCCATCTAAGAGCTTGATACGCTTTCCTTGGGTAGTAATATATTCCTGATCTTTCAATTCAGATATCAATCGAATGGCAGATTCGGTAGCCGTCCCTACCATGTTGGCAATTTCTTCGCGGGTGAGTTTCAGGTCTATATAGCCTTCTTCATCTTCGCCAAAAGTAGCTCTAAGAATGAGCAATACTTCCGCTAGTCTTTCTCTCACCGTTTTTTGCGCCAGGCTGGCAATCATTTTCCCGGCCTCACCGAGTTCATGGCAAGAAAGCTTAAGTACATTCAATGAAAACTTTGAATTTTCTTCTATTACCTGAAAGAAAGAAGATTTGGGAATATAGCAGGCATACGTGTCATCCATGGCCGAAATTGAAGCGCTAATGGGCTCGTCACTCAAAATACTTCTATACCCAATAAGGTCCCCATTCGTTGCAAAGCGGATAACCTGCTCTTTGCCTTCGGTACCCACTCGGTACACCTTGGCTTTTCCTTTGTGAATGCAATATACACCCTGAGGTCTGCTGCCCTCATTCATTATTACCTGACCTTTTTTAAAGGATACGCAGCTTTTAAGCGCACTGATTTTATCCAAGTCCTCCGCACCTAAATTATGAAAGGCGCTGTGACCTCTGTTTTTACAGAGCTGGCAATGTGATGGAGCCTCAAAATTTTCTTTAGGTGTTTTCATATATTGGAACAAAAATATGACTTAAGTCATTGGCACCCTAAGTTTTTGACCGCAACTTTGACGCATGAAAAGCAAAGCCGTTTCTACACTTGAATGCACACACTGCCACCAGCCTGTTGTAGACCAAATTAGCAGCGATGATGGTCAAAAAACATATTGCTGCTACGGTTGTAAAGTGGTAGACGAATTGCTTACCGAAAAGAAAAGCATCCTCGCCCCCGAGGGACTCAATCATCAAAAATATGGCTACCTCGATGAACCAAAAATAAAGGCTTCGCTTCTCGATTTTGACGAAGGAAAATTTGTGCACATCAACATGCACCTGCCGTCTATTCATTGCTCCAGCTGCATTTATCTTTTAGAAAGCCTTCCCGATGTGGAAGAGTCCATTATGGAAGTGAATGTGCATTTTGCAAAAAAACAAGCGAGTATCACTTTCAAAAGTGATCAGATTGCCCTTTCGCAACTGGCCGCACTTTTAGATTACATCGGTTATACACCAGATTTTCAAACCAAACTAGGAGGTGCCAAAAAGAAGCAAAACCGCTTATTAATTCAATTGGGAGTTGCAGGTTTTTTCTTTGGAAATACTATGCTCCTTGCCTTTCCTGAATATTTTGGCAACAGCCTTTCGGCAGATAAATCTCTACAGGTATTTTTCCGCTACCTAATGATGGGCTTTAGCTTGCCCGTGATTTTATTTAGTGGTCGCGATTATTTTATAAATGCCATAAAATCTTTACGGGCAGGGGTTCTTAGCATCGATCTTCCTATTGCCCTTGGAGTGAGTGTTTTGTTTTTGCGCTCAGCTTATGAAGTTATTTCACACACTGGTGCCGGGTATTTTGACAGCCTCACCGGACTTATTTTCTTTCTCCTTATCGGGAAATGGTATCAGCAAAAAACCTATGAAAACTTCACCTTTGACCGCGATTTAAAATCCTTTTTACCGCTTGCCGCAAACCTTGTATTAAAGGATGGAACTGAAAAACCAATTTCCATAGATGATCTTTCGGAAGGTGATGTCGTTCTAGTTCGCCAAGGCGAAGTATTGCCAGCCGATGGTGTTTTGCTACAGCAAGATGCGCAGGTAGATTACAGCTATATAACCGGAGAATCCATCCCTGTGCAAAAGCAGGCGGGCGAAACCGTATTTGCCGGAGCTAGAATAAGTGGCGGTGCCGCACAGTTCAAAATTTCCACTTCTGTAAATCATTCTTACCTAAGCTCGCTATGGAGCCGTGATAGCTTTAAAGATGATGCTCACAAAAACAGCCGAGGTCTTACGGACAAAATCTCGCAATATTTTACCCCCGCCATTATTCTTATTGCCATCGGTTCGGCAGTAGCTTGGTCATTTGTAGACGCCTCAAAAGCCATAACCGTTTTTACCGCTGTGCTTATTGTAGCCTGCCCATGTGCCCTGGCCCTGGCCGAACCTTTTGCTTCCGGAAGTATGATGCGTGCCTTTGGTAAGCATGGCTTTTTTCTTAAAAATTCGGATGTAATTAATCGTCTGCAAAAAATCACGCATATCGTTTTTGATAAAACCGGAACCCTCACCCATCAAGATCAAATTCAGGTAAACTGGCATGGTGATGAACTAAGCTTTGATGAAAAACTTGCTATAGCTTCTATTGCAAAAAATGCCCAGCATCCTTTGGCAAAACCGCTTTTAACTTTCCTGAATATTACAAAGGCCAGCGCCACGCACGCTACCCAATTTACCGAAGCCACAGGCGAAGGCGTTTCTGCTATTATTCAAAATGATAATTACCGTTTGGGTAAGGCCTCATTCCTAAAACTGGAAGAACGGGCCGAAACGACTTCAGTTTACGTGGAGAAAAACAATAAGGCGTTAGGCTACTTTTCCTTTTTTCAAAAAGCAAGAGAAGAAGCTGGTGAATTGGCCGCTACACTTAAAGAGGAGTACAATATCTCACTCCTTAGTGGGGATAATGAAGCGGAGAAAAAACGATTCGAAAAAATATTTGGCAGCAACGCTGAACTGCATTTTAACCAATCGCCCCACCAAAAGCTGGAGCACCTTCAGCAATTGCAAAAGCAAAATGCAAAAGTGCTTATGATTGGTGATGGGTTAAACGATGCCGGGGCTTTACAGCAAAGTGATGTCGGCATCAGCCTTTGCGAAAAAAATGTAAACTTCTTCCCTGCCAGTGACGCCCTTTTAATGGCAGACTCATTTGCACACCTGGATAAATTTTTAGCACTAAGCCAGCAGAATAAAAAAGTAACCTATCAGGCCTTTATCCTTTCTCTATCTTATAATGTAATAGGACTCAGCTTTGCCATAGCCGGACTTCTGAGCCCGCTTGTATGTGCCATTTTAATGCCCGTTAGTTCAGTTACCATTGTGGTGTTTACCACAGTAGCCAATCAAATGAAGGTGAGGAAGACATTGGGGTGAATCCTCTGAAAATACTTTCGCTGCCTTAGCGTAGAGAAAAGCTCAGTCAGAGTTTGAAACTCTGACAGGGCTCAATCCTGCATTTCCTGAAAACCCCATGAATAAGGATATGTAAGCCAATTTACATTCTAGCATTATTGCAATGGTCGAACATAGGTCGAGCATATTGAAACTTATCTTTCCAAAAGTAAATTTTCAAACAAGCTGCAAGCATCTTAGCACTTTTAGAAAAACAGATTGTTTTCCGGCTCAGCCTTTTCAAGTGAGTCCTTAAAGTTAGGTTCAGACGTTCAATGTGATTAGTTTGCCGCTTTTCTGTGGAATGTAATTCTTTTGGAATAAGCTTGGGGTATACGTTCAATCCATCTGTATAAATCTTGCCGGGAGAAAGGCTCAGCACAGCTTGTATCACTTTTTTAATGTTCCTCTTTGTCCGCCTTCCCACTATAAAATGAACCACTCTTCTAGTACTCCTCTCGATGGCATAACAGATCCAGCATTCATTTCCTTTGTTGCCAATAAAAGTTTTGAGTTCGTCTATCTCAAACTGTTCATTTGTATTTTTTAGTTCAGGAGAGTGGATTTTTTTCGCTGCTTGTAACAGTAGCCTACAAATTGAAGATTTAGGAATAGCAAGTACCCTTGAAATAGAACTTATACTCATTCCTTCTAAGGTTAACATGACTATCGTTTCTCGATGCTCATTACAATATTTTTGCCTAATGTAGCTTTTTCGCTGACTTTTCTGACAAAGCTTACAGCGGTATACTTGCCTTCCATTTCGCATCCCTTTTTTATGACATAATGCATCACAGTACCTACAGTTCATTTGTTTTTAGAACAAAGGAATTGAAAAGTAGACAATAACTTAGCCACCTATGGAACACGAGGTTCTAAAAAGCCTTCATAATCCTCTTCTATCAGAAGTATTTACTAATACGTAAGGTTTCTATCAAGACAAACCTTATCTCTAAGACACTTATTTACAGGAAGAAATACACCTCAAATCATAAAAGCCACCTATGGAACATTACCGGGGGTTTTACGTTTTAGGTTTCGGAGAAATTCAATCTATTGATTCGATAAACTACTACCCTGAGGAACCGGAGGAGGAGGCATAAACACAGGGTATTCAAAAAAACTACTATCACTGAGAACCTTATCTACCAATAGACCTAAGACTCTCAAATCCCTGTTTTCAAAATCACCTCCTTTAGATATAGTATACTTATTCTCCAACGGATCCGCAAAAGCAAGAAAACCAAACTCTCCACTAAAGTAGACGTATCGAAACCTATGCGAGCTTTCTAATTCATCAACCTTGAACTTAAAAACCCTTGTGCTAGTTTCATGAATTTGATATTCCTTTACTTCCACCAAACGAGTATCACTAGGCATAATAAATCCAAGATTTTTATTTTTTTCTACAACTGGAGTAAGAACTCTACTTGCATTTTTTAAATCGTAAATCTTCCAGCAACGACAATTAAGTTTCAGATCACAATAGCTAATTGAATCATTTTCAAATAATAAATTCAACTTGAAACCAAAAACGCTTGACCAATATAAGCTCCCACAATCCGTTCTTTCAAAAAAAACAGAATCAACCTGCATCAATTCGTTACTATCAAAACTAATTGTTTGGTACACTATTACGCCCCGTTGATCTGACACTTCATCCTCACACGAACAACAAACAAATAAACATAGAGCTACTAACAATATTCTTAACATAATACTAATATCTAAAGTGCCACATCTTATTTACAATCTGCTCTCTAGAATAATTCTGCTTGTACTTTGTATTCATCTGTCCCATAATCCTAAATCCTTGATTATAGAATCTCCCGTTACCATTCTGAGCGGCTCTCCTAGATGCATAGTGATGCGGGCTACCACTTATTGTGCTCGGTACATTTGAATAATCAAAACCACCTCCATCTAAGAAATCAGCCGCAAAAAGATCTCCATGAATAAAAGCCTCGTGAGTAATAGTTCCAACCAAATTATACATATACTCGCCTTTACCAATATTACCACTCAAATAATTAGAATTATTCTCGTTGGTTGAAGCTGTGTTTAGTGAGATTGTGATTTTACCCCTTTCTCCATCCAAATCAACATCTGTAACACCATTTGCACTACTGATAGTACCATCTTTATTTGTAATAATTTTGGAATCAAACTTCACATCTAATCCCTCCTTATCATATTTGCCCTGCGAATAGGTAACTCCAGCAATAGTCTGCCCCTCGGACGCATAGTCAGAAAGAAAGGTTTGTCCTTCTTTTGTTTGAGCAAAGTCTAAAAATGCTTGAGCTGTTTCAGCACAATAATTTGGACTATTTTCATCCAGCAAAGCAGGATCAATCTGATTCCCGTCTGGGTCAATCAACATTATTGGATTATTTGCCACGAAGGTGTAAGGTGACAGACTTGGGTATTTTGCAGCCATCGCATCAACTCCCAACCACACACTGGTCTGCGGATTATAATATCTGGCCCCGTAGTAGTAATTCCCCGTCTCTTCATCCAGTTCCTTGGCGTTAAACTTATAACGAGACCTAAAACCAGATAAAAACCCAAGATCTTGACTTACCAAAGGTTCACCCCACGGGCTATACCAGAAAAACTGATGAGGTAGTCCTCCTGAGTTAGTAACATACTCCGTGTTACCCAGATAATCAGGGTGATACCAATACATCACTTTTTTTGCTTCGCAGTCTTCACCACTTTGCTCTGTCCAATAGATACTCTCAGCGCACCTACATTCTAGCGTTTGGCATGGACTCTCATTCACTGCCATTTCATAGGCCTCAAAAGGTTTTAAATCTGATAACTCCGGAGCTTCTAACAATGTTGACAAATCTATATCAAAAGCTTGGTCTCGTCTTACTGCTAATTTAGAAAATAAATCGTGCAAATCGACTATTCCCCCGGGAGTTTCGGGGCTTGTGGGGCTATAGGATTCTGGTGGAAAATCAACCTTTGGAGTTAAGGTATAGCTCATTTGCCCACTAGCAATACGCTGACTTCCCATGTAGTAGTGCTTGGATCCTTCAGCAGTATTGTTATAATTGGTAACCACATAATAAGGATTCACATAAAGTGTATATCCATCTAGCGTCATATTACTTATGTCAAAAGACTCATTTGATCCACCTTGAGAAGATAAATAATTTCCTTTCATTATGCGTTCCCCATTTTGGTCATACACATAATGAGAAATTCCATTATCATTCATAACTCCGCGTAAATGATTTAGTTCATTCCAAATAAAATCCTGCTGCTCATTAGGCAGGTCTATCTGGATTACATTTCCCGCATCATCATAATGGTAAATGGTTTCATCAGTAGTAGTGTGATCGGTAATGGAGTTAATCTGATGACTTTTTCTTTTCTCAAGCTCTTCTTCCGTATCGAGTTCATATTCCAGTTCGTAAGCAATGCCATCAAAGTCCTGATTTTTCGTAAGCAATCCCCCCGCATCATCATACGTCATAGATAAATCTAATGGCCTGCCATCAAACATACCTGAAGCTGAACTTAACCTATTCAAATCGTCATAATTATACTGCATATCATACTCTCCACCTTCAATTCCAAATAAGGCAAAACCTAAGGTTTGGTCATAGTCAAAACCGGAGGCTTCATTACCTACCGTCTTAACATTTCCATATGGATCGTAGGTGTAATCTTTAGTCAATAAATTTGTCCTAGAAGTTGTATTATCTGACCATAATGTTCCTGTTCCTGAGAGTAAGTTTAACCCTGTTAACCTTCTTGAATAACTATCGTATTCGAAATCTGTAGTTGTTCCGTTACTGTAATTTAGCTGCACAATATTTCCGAAACCATCATAATAAATGTTATCCACAATGGACGCATCCATTGGGTTTGCTGCCTCATGATGCGTATCCATGCCAAGTAATTCCCCGGTTGGCGTATAATTGTAGGTTAAAATCTCGGCATCAGGATAAACTATTTCACGCATCCTACCCCATGAATCATATTTATATTGAAAGTCGTACTTTCTTGTACCCCCGTCCAACGTCCATATTTGCTTTTCCTCAGTAATACGATTTCCAAGTTCATCAAAGGTATATTCTTCTTTCACTGTATTTTGACTACCCTGATTTACGGAAACAACTCTTCCAGCACCATTTTTACCGTCTCCTTCACTACCCCAAGAATAATATACATTATAAGTTTTTTTCGACTCTGAGTCAGCCATTACTCGTTTTTTAATTCGATTGTATTCGTAGTCCATAGTGATTCCTGCTGTACCAGTTAAAGGGGTTTTCTGTTTAATTAAATTACCAGCATTATCATAAGTGAAATCCGTCCTACCTCTATCCGGATGAATTTCATAAGTTATTCTACCAAAAGCATCGTATCCATAAGTTGTTTCAAGCTCTATAGGGTCTGTACTACTTAACAATTGACCTAATGCATCAAATTCAAAAGTTGTGAACTGACTTACCCCAGAAGAATTCCCTTTTGTTTGTCTAGCAATCGTTTGCCCCTCAGCATTTATAAAATTTGTGTATGTTCTGTTTGAGTTAACCTTAGTCTCAATATTGAAACATCTCTCAGCAAATGGGGTGTTTACCTCACTCCAGCTATATTTTATTTGAGTTTGTACGGTAGCTCCCTGCTCACGTATATCAACATGAAGAATCGGCTTCCCTACATAATCATAAGCAACAGATTTTGTTATTGTACTGGAAACCCCTGTATTTATAACTGAAATTGGATCAGCCCCATCTTCAAGCATGGATAGTGTTGTTACACTATCTCTTCCTAAATAATCATAAGCAGTTATTCCTGATACTTCACGAACCTTTTTATAAGAATAAACGCCTGAGCTTTCCAGGTTTCCTGCAGCATCCTTCTTTACCTGAACAACACGACTCATTCCATCTATAAAAGTGGCGGTCTGCATCACCTGAGACATTGAGGGTCTGCTACTGAAGTTATCATCACTATCACAATTAATTGAAGGAGGGTTGGAGGCCATAGTACCAGAAACCCCCATATTGTGACTGGTTATAGCAACAGGAACAGTTCCCCCAGCAGTACCTTCTGGATAATACTCAAAAGAAATTGTAGCTGCTGATCCAGGATTAGCATACTCTCTAGGGCCATAAACAGCTTTTAATCTATCTTTACCGTCATACTGATAGGCAGTTGCGTGTCCATTGATCCCAACTTGTCGAAGCAGGTTTCCTGTCCGCTGTTCATATTTATAGCAAGCCTCATCACCATAACTATTCCATACACGCTTTACAAACTGATTACAGTCAGTTTCATATTCATAATTGGTAACCAACCTTTCATTATTCAAGTTATTTGGAGATGTGATTTTTGTAACATTTCCAAAACCATCATAAAGTAAATCCGTTTGTGTAAAGCTAGAGCCCGTGAAATTAAGTTCGTTCTTAATTTTAGCAACACCCTTACCATTACCTGTTAACTCTACGCTGGTTCCTCTTCTGAACCCAGGTGAATTATTCACACCAATAAATATTTTGTGGCTTTTTAAGACATTCGCTCGATAATCTGATTTATTATCAAGGGGGAAATAATCCATCTCAGCAATAATTGGCGCATGATAATTACAGTCATATTGCTTTTTTGTAATATTCGTTGTCTTAACTACATACTTTCTAAAAACCAACTCTATCGGAGGGTTATCGCCACCTTGCGATGTGCATGAATTTGGACTTTGAAACTCATATTCAGGAACACAAATATTAATATCTTCATAACCATGATGCCCAAAATCATCTGAATGCAGGGTAAAACACACTTCTCCAGTATTGGGGTCTACTACAAAATCGTTAAACGGGTATGTAAAACCGTAAAGCTCGCCATAAAAGTGGCTGTTGTCCTCCAAATATTCATATTCAGAATTGTCAATTACACCTACAATAGCATCCGAAACACCACTAATAACATTGCTCCCCTTTCTTGAGTACCAGGTCACGTTGGTATATTCATCATAGTCCAATTCATAAACCAAAGAATGAAACAAGCTTTCCTCCTGATAATCAGGGAAAGTTACATCCTCCTTTTCAATTAGGGCTGGAAAAATAGTTTGCGTTTCACTAAGGGCGTTTGCATTTACTAAAACAAACTCGTCATAAGGTTTTTCAAGCATACCAATAGAGCTTCCAGATTGAATTACATTCCTGTATTCATAAGTATTCTTTGTTCTTTTAATATCTTGTATTAATGGACATGGAACCAAATCTCCTTCGACATCACACCACCCTTCTTCATGATATAAATTATAATTAAAAAATGGATATCCTTTTAAATACTCAGCCTTTCGTATTTCCTGTGGCGAAGTGCTTGATGGTCTAAAATACTCTACTACAGTAGAGGTATATCTGGCTATCGGATCTGTATTAACAGTAGGCATTGGATTGTCAGCTTCTCTTAAAGTTTGAACTCTTGTAAACCCAATAAAGTCACGCTCTCGTCTGCTCTTAATACCTCCATCATACTTAAAACTAAGTTGTATATCGTCAGCCCCATCAATATCTTCTCCTTGATCCTGTAAATCCAAACCATCGTCAATCACCACCTGAGATAAAACCCATTTACTATATGGCATATCCCACACCATTACTTCATTATCTGCGGAAGTACTAGTTTTGATTGCTACAGGATAATTTCCATATTTATTACCTTCTCTGTGGTAATTAATGCTGAAGCTACCGCCAAGTGGATTTGTCACAGTACTTAATAAATTACTGTTTCCAATGACATTTGTAGCGTAACGAACTGATAACTTACCAAAACCATCACTACTCACAATATCAGGGATATTATCACCATTCATATCACGAAGCGTGCTATTGGTTTTGTTGAGAGCAAAATTAGCTTGAGCATTGCCACTAAGCGAGGTTTTTATCGATGCACCAGGTGGCACGGTTGCAGATGGAAAACTATATGTTCCTGCAATGTTTCCATATACACCAAGAGCCTCACTCTTACCTAAATCAATACCAGAAATTCCAAAAGGACCACTCCATTCAGTCCCTAGATTATAGTACACACTTACTGCACTTCCACTTGAAACTGCAATATCCAATAAGCCATCGCCATTATAATCTATGAACTGTTTCGCAACCTCACCTCCTGTAACATTTAAGCCAATACCAGCACTAAAACTTCCACCAACCTTGTCAGTGGCATCATCTAAGCTAGACAAGCCAAGTCCCAAACTTCCACTGGTAGAATTGGATTTATTCAAACTAGATTGGGATAAACTTGTATTAACCGACACTGCCTCAAAGAGCCCATTGCCCCTGTTGTATTCTATTAATATGTCAGTGCTGTTATCAGATGAAACTCTATCCGGTAAACCATCCCCATTTATATCCAACCACTCGAATTCAGAATAATTTGACCCTAGACCAGCAGAACCGCTAACATTTCCAGTTTTCATAAATCTCTTGTCGTTGTTGGCAAAAGACCCTGCAATCGTCATGGTAACAGACTCTGATATGGACTTACCCAAATTTCCATCCGAGTCAAAAAAGTCTGTTTCATTAGCATAACCCCCTAGTGGAACCGTTACTTGCATTTTAGGGTCACTATTGTCATACTTTATAATATCAGGATAGCCATCACCATTTATATCCAAATATGCTGTTTGAGGCTTCGAATTGAAGGCACTACCAATGTTACGGGTTTCCGATTGTCCTAGTAAACCAGCTGCAGCGGTAACATTATCAGCCAAAGAATTACTGGTTGTAACAATTGGAATTCCTTCAGCTAAGTAATTTCCAGAATTTGCAGGAACTGTAGGTTTGATCATTCTTGGTGACTCAGCAAATTTACCAGGACTTGTAGCCCCATCATTTGCATAAACTCCTTCATGTCCATTCCATGCAGACCAACAGTCCAGTTTCTCATCGCTGCCATTTGCATAATTTTCTTTGATGTAGCTAGGAAGGCGAGACGGTCTTTCCCATCTCCGAGCAATAAGCATGTGGAATTTATCAGTTGCAGGTGTGGGGCTGCTTTCTGTAATTTCCTGTTGCATATCGGATATTTCAGGTTCGTTTTTTTGATAGTTTTTTTCTTCAGATATCATTGAGGAATTTAACTGCATCTCACTCACACCAATCGGTGCATCAGGATTGTCTGCATCGTTCCAGCAAAACTGTCCCCAACCCAAATGATAATCCTGTAGTGCTGTCCGGTTGATAGCAAACACGTCAAAATTTACGCTTGTCGCTTCTTGTATTCCCCCTTGGGTGAGATTTTTGTAGGAAATAGAAGAGGTGGAAGACCGTAAAAATGCGCCCAACAACTTATCCTGGCAAAACCATCCCACATGAGCAGTTCCTTCCAACACCTGCTCTCTGCTAAATCCATAAACAGTTGATGAACTAGCCTGTGTAACAACCTGCGAGTAGCTTTTATCCGTATAGTACGCATAGGTTCCATTGGTGTTTATTTTAAGGACCATTTTACTCAATAACCCTCCAGCCGTTTTAGAAACAAACCAAGCATATTTTGGAGATCCTTCAGATATTTCATCGGTAGTAAATGCAGAAAGTACATTGCTAAAGCTTACAACAGGCCAAAATCGCATTTGATCTGAACCTGCACCTGAAGTCGTTACTGGATATGATGCCTCTAATTGAAGTACCTTATTATAGGTATGATACATTACCGATGGGTATTTTTTTCTGGTAGGTAGACCACATGGGTCATCCCCAAAACTCACCTCAGGACGCCAATTAATTGCTTTCCAGTCCACATTAGATGAACTTAATACTTGGAAAAAAACATTCCATTCTCCTCCAGTCCCGTAACCCGGGATTTTTAAAAATGAATTCACAAAATTTGCTGGATTACCATTATTATCTACAAAATTACCTGTAAGATTCAGTGGAGACCCAGCACTTATTTTATTCGAAAATGAAAAGACACTCGAGGATGTTCCTCCATTAGGTGTCCAAAGAGCAGAAATTCTGAACGTCACGTCATCGGTAAGATTGACACTACTATTAAGAGCAGGCCATGATACCTTAATGTACTTGTCATCGGTTGTTATAACACCTTGGCTAGCGGATAGCATAAAACCATCTTCATAGGTGCTTTCTGCATAGTCTATACCATTGGGGTCTACACGCGACAGATTATTAGTGTATTTTACTTTAGGGTTCCAGTAGGCTAAGTCAGAATATCCATTATTTTTAGACTGTGTTCTAAACAAAATCTTCTCCCCTCGGTTCACGTGAACATTATTGGCTACCATATTCAAAGAACTACTTCCTGAGACATCTGTCATCGCCACTAAAAATGTTGAACCCTTTTGTATTCCCAGTCTTAATCCATCCACAGTATTAACATCGCAAGTAGCCGTTCCTGATATATTTACATAGCCGTCCATTGGAGCCTCCCAAGTACGTACCATTTGCAAATCTGGTAAAGACTCGTCATCTGTATAAGTGGAGGCAGATGTCCCTTTGATTACTGGGTTTGGTGTTTGTTCACTGGAAACATCAAAACTATAATCACCAGCTTGATTCATTCTCCCAAAGTATACCACCCCCTGATTTACCAAGTCCTTAAAACCATCTGCATTATAATCTGTCAAATACCTGTAGTTAAAGGACCGGTTGTTATTATAATTCAAACCGTAATACAACGCGTTTAATGGCATGGCAAAATTTACTCCCGTACTGAATGAAATACTCATCGATTCATTTAATGAACCAGGTTGTGAAATTCTCCTTGATTTACCAAAAAACTGACTACCATCCGCTTGAGTTTTTAATGGTAGATACGCTTTATGAATACCAGCATCAAACATAATATCGGGCAATCCATCGCCATTAAAATCATCTAAATTTATCTTGGATTGAGTAACACTTTGTGACAACCCCATACTTCCTGAAAAAGTCCATGCCTTGGTTGGAATAAAACTACTTCCGGTAAAACAGACACCCAACCCTACCGAACCTCCAGCTCCCCAGCCCGAAGTAACGGAGGAGTTAATACTTGAAGGCTCTGCTTGTTGGCTAAGTGGAAGCGCAATTTTCTTGATTTTATCATCCATACCACTAAACAAGTTATTAAAGGGCCCAATATTGGTATTGATTGGAGTAGGATTTCCATAAGTAATCCGATTTCCTGAGGTATGATAGGTAAAACTATGTTCATGAAATTCGTCATCATTTTTATCATACTTGGTAATGCTGAGGAGCGTCTTCTTTCCAAAATCTCCATTTCCATATGTCATATGGTATCTGCTTATTTCTACAGTATCATTACTTAAGTTTGGATCTACATATCGTATTTTGATATTATTCAATGAATGATAGTCAAGCTCTTTGATGCCGGCTTTTAAGTTTATTGTAGCATCCTGACGGTCTTTTGTTTTCTTAAACTCTACGATGTAACGTGGTGCATCCCCTCCATCAAAGCCTGTATAAGCTATTTTTGAGAGAACAGCATAATGTCCATCCTTTTTTGCATCAGTTGCTGAGTTCTCTGTTCCAATATCATAGTA
This sequence comes from Owenweeksia hongkongensis DSM 17368, assembly GCF_000236705.1. Lineage (NCBI taxonomy): Bacteria > Pseudomonadati > Bacteroidota > Flavobacteriia > Flavobacteriales > Owenweeksiaceae > Owenweeksia > Owenweeksia hongkongensis. The sequence goes on from NC_016599.1 coordinate 2,303,677, forward strand.
GTATTTGATGTAATTACCCCAGCGATCTTTTGTCATCGCCAAAAACCATTTTACAATATTCCCGCCAGGACCATCTGATAAAACATAGCTTGCGTCAAAAGAAGTTCCATCTGTGGTACCATAAAAATATTCTGTACCATCTGCATGTTTTTCAACCCAATAATAATTGTTAGGGGCAGAACCCTTTCTTGTTATTGTCTTATAAGAATTAATTGTTCTTTCTATAAACTGCACATCACCACTTGCGCGACTTGAGGACATAGCGGTTTTATTAGGTCGTAAGCCACCTTCCATATATAAGGCACTTCCATTCAGTAAATAACCTTCTGTTTCTCCCGTACCAAATGTGGGTACTCCCCAACTCGTTTCTACTGCAACTTGAGGTACATTAATACTCCATCCAATTCCTAGCCAACCAGCACCACCATCACTACTGTAGTTAAGCATCAAGGATGGGGTTAGCCCTGCTCTACCTGCAGGAATATCAATAGGATAGCTGACCGAGGCCTCGCCTGTACGCGAAGCACTGGGAGGGTTTATCATGCTAATTCCTGCTGCCGGGTTGGCTGCTTTAATGTCACTGATAGCCGTAGGCACAAAAGCACTGGCTTCTGGCATTTCTGGTGAAGAAATTAGCCCAGCAAAATAATCCGTATTGGACGGAGCCTGACCTGTTACGGTTCCAGCTATCGGATCAAAATTCAGATTACTGGCAACCTTCCAAGTGCGCCTTTCGTCATCAAAGTAAAACAGATGTAGCCTTGACATCCCAGAACCTGATGGAACTACGTCAGATTGGTAAGCTATTGTAATGCGAGCACTATCTTTTTTGAAGGATTCCAGTAAGAAACCATCAGCTCCTTGGGTTACATTTTTTATATCGTTTGGAATAGACGGCATATCCATGGACAGCAACTCAAATAGTCGATCTTCATCCAAACGCTCTTCTATGGTAAAGTCAGCTTCACTAGCTTCAATTCTACCCATACGGTCGTTTAAAGGAGCGGTACTCTCATCATTAGTGAAAAGGAGATCCACATTTTTTACGGTTACAGAACTGCCAAAACCTTCAGGCATTCCAAAGCGTATTGTGTTATTTCCTGGCTTTAACTCCGCCTCGTTCAACTCTACCGAAACTCTTTGCCAGTCCGTTCCTGGTTCTATTGATGAACCATAATAAACAGGCCGCCCATTTACTGATTTGGGGATATTATGGCCGTCTTCCAACCCTTGAATATCGTATTCTAGGATTACATTCTTGTAGGTCTTAAAGTCTTCAGGAACGGTGAACTCAAAGAAATCATCCTCTGGCATATGCAAAGGGTCTTGGTGGTGATATCCTAGATAGGCTATTGAAGTCGTTTTTAACCTAGCCTCCCACGCAGTATTATTTGAAGGTGAAGTTTCTTCATCTTTTGCTGATGAAACTTCTTCCTCTCGATTTTCCGAATGCTCTTCAACTATTGGAACTGAAGATGAAAAACTATCGACTTCAATATAATTTATCGCAGCCGGATTAAAATTTAGCATAGCCCTTGTGCTGGCAATAAGGTCATTGCCAAGCATAGTGGCAATCATGACAAAGGCAGCCACCTTGGTCGTAAAATCAATTTGATTTTTCATGGATGAGAGGAATAAGAAGAAGTTAATTGAGATTATTTTACAACAATGGTCTGTAAAGTATATTGATCAGCGGATTGGAGCACCCGAACCAAATAGGTACCAGGTTCATTTAATGGAAACTGGTATTTCCTATTACCAAGATTGGGGGTAAAGTTTTCTTGCCTTAGCAAAGCTCCCTTATTATCCATTATTTGAATCGTAAACTGTTGATCATCTAGGTTCGAAAAACTTACATATACATTTCCACCACGAGGTATGGGATTGGGGTAAATATTTATCGACTCTTCGGTACTGTTTTTTTGACTTGTGGCTTTATGACCGATACCTGAATCAGTGGCAGAGTTTGTATAGATAGAGTTGCCTTCCTTATTACTCGTCCTACCAGAACTAAATGTGGAAGGTAGAGTTTCGGCACTTGAAAAAACAAAATCATGAGAGCCTGGACTTGCTCCTCCATCATGCATAAAATACTGCGAAGGACAGGAGTTAAAGGCGAATACGGAATGCAAAATCACTCCATTTTGATTGGAAGCCAGTAATTCATAATGTCCAGCGTCCATGTTAGATAACTGGATAAATGGCTGAGAAACAAGAGTGTCAAAAACACTTCCATCATCCAGGCTTACTATTCTACAATCCACAGGAAGTGCAGCAGTATCAAGGCCAAGATCAAGCCCATTGTACCCTGCACTATCACAATAGCGAAAAGCTACATTATAAAGGGGATTACAGGTGTCTGGTGTAGCCACACCCACTATAAAATAGTTGGTAGCATCGTTCAATGTGGCCAATGGTACACTAAGAGTGGTACTGTTTCCAAGTGTAGTATAGGTACCAGGAACACTATTCATTCCATCTGAAACCATCACATTAGTATAGTTCAACAAAGTATCCATTTGGATAAGCAAAGTACCTGCGCTACTTACCCAATCAAATAGTTTGATTTTGAACAAATAGTCAGCAGGATTCCCGCCACATTGTCTTCCTAATTTATCGGATCCTTTTGACACTATCATAAGTGAACTGTCTTGAATAGAGACAGGAGGGTTTTCGCCTAATATCACCAGTGAATCTAATGCTATCTGTAAACGCTTTGAGTCTGGTGAAAATGACTGACTTTGGAAAAAGTTTGCACGATCCATACGACCCAAAGCCATGATCTGTTCATTGTATAGTGCATCCACCTTATAATTCCAAAGTCCATTACCTGAAAGATCTAGGTATTCCGGCTGTTTCTTAGAGCAAATCTGATCAATCTTAATAGAATATTTTAAAGCTAAATAGCTTTCTACTTTTCGGATCTGTTCATCATCCAATTGCGCTTCATAGAAAATCACCTCTGCGAGATCAATAGACTCATGCATTCTGAAGTGTTTACTAAACCAACTGCTCCTTGACCTGGCTTGAAACTTTACCTTAACAATTACAGGATCGCCCTCAATACGGTTCAAATCAATGGACTGCTGATCAACTTTAAGAGAGTCTCTATAAAGAGATACCGCTCCTAGTTTCAGCAGTCGCTTATCTGGTAGTGTATCATATTTGGGCCGCACCACCATAAAAAGAGTACCAACCGATTCTTCACCAATTGCCTCGCAATATTTATGAAGCAAGCTCCCTTCAGCATCCAATATAGGATGGTTGCCGATTGAAAACGTATCTATATAACTTGGCATCGTTTGAGCCGTCCATTGATACGCCCAAGTAGGCTGTGGTATTTCTTTAAGAATCTGTCCGGGTGCAGAGAAAGTGATAAATGCTAGAAAAAACAAGGATAAGCTTCTGAGAAAAAAGCCAGCCCCAAATTGAGCTTTTTGGGAAGGAAACATAGACAGTAAGTTTTTAGTTTAAGAGGTAAAAAGCATTAAATGCTTCTTCAAAAGAATCACTATTTTTTATGATTTCAAAAATTTTGTAGATGTTTATGTTATAAATTTCTATGCGCTCACAACCAATGCCGATCGAAAAACCACACAAAAAGTTCATAGATTGAGATTACACACAAGTTACGACCTCCTACATTTTAACTTCACCTCTATAATAGATTACTTGTCCTTTTGGGGCTTCTTCGAGGGCTAAAAATGTGGGTACTAGACTAGGATGTGGTACAATTTGACATCAACAGGATCGTAAATAAGGGCCTACTAACTGAGATACCTCTGCCTAATAACAGAGCTTTCACACCATTTTTCAAAAGAGAAAACAAAAAGTACCAAAAGAAAAGAGAGAGCTTTTCTTTCAGGTGGACGTTTAGATTGTCAAGGTTTAAAACGTTCGCGAAGGCATTTACTCAGCTCAAAACTAAAAACTTTCACAGCTCATTAAAAATCTTAATTTTAATGAACCAACTAAACATTCTCCATCATGACTCTACTTCTATTTTTCTCAAAACCTGATATATGTCATTTTCCTTCGACAAGTTCACCTATACATTTGAACCTGAAATAAAAGGAACCCATGTCAGCCATCTATATTCTCATTTCCATCAGTTTTATTGTAGCCATTGGCTTTTTAGTAGCTTTTATCTGGAGCATAAAAAACGGACAATACGATGATGACTACTCCCCCGGGGTACGAATGCTAAAAGACAATAAGAAAACCAGCACAAAACACAACCATTAGTATGCAGCGCGAAACATTCTATTACAACAATCAGTGGACACGCAACTTCCTGATTGCAACTATTGCCTGGGGTGTGATTGCCCTACTTGTAGGCCTCACCATTGCTCTACAGCTCGTTTTTCCCGACCTCAACTTGGACACTTCCTGGTTTACCTTCGGTAGACTTAGAGCTTTGCATACCAACGGGGCCATTTTTGCCTTTGTAGGAAACTCCATTTTTGCCGGGGTTTATTACTCATTACCTCGATTGCTCAAAACCCCGATGGCCAGCAACCTCCTCAGCAAAATTCACTTCTGGGGTTGGCAGCTTATCATTTTAGCAGCTGTTATTTCTTTGCCTTTAGGACTCACTTCTTCTAAAGAATATGCAGAACTAGAATGGCCAATTGACATTGCCATTGCACTTATCTGGGTAACTTTTGGTGTAAACATGTTTTGGACGATCATCAAAAGACGAGAGCGCCATCTATATGTTGCCATTTGGTTTTACATCGCCACATTCGTTACGGTGGCCATGCTTCACATTGTAAACAGCATTGAAATCCCTGTATCTTTTATGAAGTCTTACTCTGCTTTCGCAGGAGTACAAGATGCACTGGTGCAATGGTGGTATGGTCATAATGCAGTAGCCTTTTTCCTTACCACACCCGTGCTGGGGATGATGTACTACTTTGTTCCCAAAGCCGCTAACCGCCCGGTTTACTCCTACCGACTTTCTATCGTACACTTTTGGGCACTTATATTCCTTTATATATGGGCAGGCCCTCACCACCTACTTTATACTGCACTTCCCGATTGGGCTCAAAGCCTTGGAACCGTTTTCTCTATTATGTTGATTTTCCCTAGCTGGGGTGGTATGATAAACGGACTACTCACCTTGCGTGGAGCCTGGGATAAAGTAAGAGATAGTGCCGTGCTAAAATTCTTTGTGGTCGCCCTTACCTGCTATGGTATGGCTACTCTCGAAGGGCCACTTTTGAGCCTTAGAAACATTAATGCCATTGCGCACTACACCGACTGGATTCCTGCACACGTTCATATTGGTACTCTTGGCTGGAATGGGTTTATGATTTTTGGCGTGGTGTACTGGTTACTTCCTAAATTATATCAAACCAGCTTGTACTCTGAAAAACTGGCCAATACCCACTTCTGGATAGGAACTTTGGGAATCATATTTTGGGCACTACCGATGTATGTGGCTGGGTTTACCCAAAGTTTGATGTGGAAAGAATTTAACCCGGATGGAACTTTGGTTTATTTTAATTTTCTAGAAACTGTTACTCGAATTATCCCGATGTACAAACTCCGTGCTCTTGGTGGCGGACTTTACATCATTGGTATGTTAATAATGGTGGTAAATGTGATGCGCACTGCTGGCAGTGGTAAATTCCTTAGAACTGAAGAAGACAGCGCTGTACCTTTCGGTAAAGTGTTTGAAAAACCAAGAGGCGAGCACTGGCACCGCTGGATTGAAAGACGTCCAATACAGCTTATGGTATGGAGTCTTGTGGTTGTAGCTATTGGAGGTATTCTGGAAATTGTACCCACCATGATGGTGAAATCTAACATTCCAACGATTGAAAGTGTGAAACCTTACACCGTACTGGAATTAGAAGGAAGGGACATTTACATCCGCGAAGGCTGTAATGCTTGTCACTCTCAAATGGTTCGTCCGTTTAGGTCAGAGGTTGCTCGCTATGGTGAATACTCTAAAGCTGGTGAATTTGTTTACGATCACCCATTCCTATGGGGAAGTAAACGAACCGGGCCAGATTTACATAGAGTAGGAGGTAAATACCAACATCAGTGGCACTATAAACACATGCTCAATCCAATTAATACAAGCGATAAATCTATAATGCCTCGTTACCCGTGGTTGTTTGAAAACACTCTTGACACCCAGTATACACAGAAAAAGCTGGAAGTGATGGCTGGATTGGGTGTTCCCTATGAGCAGGACTATATTGACAATTATGAATTTTACTTGACTCAACAGCAAGAAGCAATAACTAATGAGTTACGTGAGCAAATCGAGGATTTAGAAATAAAGAGAGATGATGAAATAGTGGCTTTGATTGCTTATCTACAAAGATTAGGTGTGGACATCAAGGCCCAGGAAACTAAACTTGCTGAAGAAGATTAATCATGCTAAAATTCATAAAACACCACATGGAAACTATTGATGGAATATCCATTTATCCCATCATTTCCTTCCTGATATTCTTCATCTTTTTTCTCTTAATGCTCATTTATGTAATAAGAGCAGACAAAAACAGAATGAAAGAAATAGCCAACATACCGCTTGATGACGAACCTATAAACCCCATCGACCATGAAAAATAGCAGCAAATATTATTTGGGTTTTACCCTACTTGTTTTTGTCGGAGCACTTATTGTACCTTTTCTTGATAGGGGTGATGTCTCTAGCTTTATACAAAATCCGCTGACATGGATTTTGGGAGTGGCTATAGCATTTTTGATACTAGCACTCTTTGCCGTTAGTCAGGCTATGGAGGGCATCAAATACTATATCCTACGCAAAGAAGGACGACTCGAGGAACTTAAAGAATTACAAGAAGCTGAAGCTACTGGTGATGACGTTTTCTCTCGCCTATGGCAAAAATTGCAAGATGCCAAGCCAGTAGAGGAAGAGTCTGAAATTGAAATGGATCACGAGTATGATGGCATTCGTGAATTGGACAACAATCTTCCACCATGGTGGCTGTGGGGCTTCTATATTTCTATTGTATTCTCAGTAGTGTACATATTGCGTTTTGAAGTCTTGCACACAGCACCTTCAACTATTGAAGAGTATGAGCAAGATATGGCGGCCGCAGAAATCGCCAAAGAAGAATACCTAAAAACGGCTGCTAATCTTGTGGATGAAACTTCGGTAGTAATGTTAACAGATGAAGCATTGATAAAAGAAGGAGGAGCATTATTTGCTCAAAGCTGTGCAGCTTGCCATAGAGCTGACGGAGGAGGTCTCCAAGGCCCAAATCTTACAGATGAGTATTGGTTGCATGGAGGTGCTATCGAAGACGTTTTTGCAACAATTAAATATGGGGTTCCTGCAAAAGGGATGATTTCTTGGAAAGATATCATAGGGCCTCAGGAAATTCAAAAGGTGGCATCATATATTCTGAGTCTTCAAGGAACTAATCCACCAAACCCAAAGGATCCGGAAGGTGAAAAAATGACTCCTGTGCCACAGGAAACGCAGGAATCTGTGGATAGCACCATGGAAAAAACTGAGGATGAAACTGCTGAGGCGGTGATGTCTTCACTTTAGTGAAAAACGTTTTATAACGATACAGTAAACTATAAATCATGGGCGTACATATCCCAAATCCAAACTTTCGAGACCACATCGGCACCATTGACGAAAGTGGAAAACGAAAGTTTTTGTATCCCCGAAAAACAAACGGAAAGTTTACCAACTACCGCAGAATTGCCAGCTACATTTTGCTGGCAATTTTGCTATTCACACCCTTCATTCAAATTGATGGAGAGCCCTTTATGATGTTCAACATCTTAGAGCGAAAGTTCATTTTGTTTGGAAAGATATTTTGGCCTGAAGACTTTTTATTAGCCTTGGTAGCCATGCTCATTGGGGTGCTTTTTATTGCTGTATTTACCGTTGCTTTTGGTCGCCTTTTTTGTGGTTGGATTTGCCCTCAAACCATTTTTATGGAACACGTATTCCGTAGAATTGAATACTGGATAGATGGCGACAGAAACCAGCAAATGCGCTTGGCCAAGATGAAGTGGAATGCCGAGAAGATTAGAAAACGTGTATTTAAGAATGGTATCTTCTTCGCCATCAGCTTTGGAATTTCCAACATCTTTTTGATGTACATAATTGGCCGCGATGCCTGGTGGGAAATTGTGAGTGACAATCCTGTCAATCACATTGCAGGCTTGGCCTCTATGCTCATTTTTACTGGTGTTTTCTTTTTTGTATTTGCATGGTTTCGTGAGCAGGTTTGCATCATCGTTTGCCCTTACGGGAGATTACAAAGTGTGCTGCTTGATCGTAACTCCATCGTAATTGCATACGATTATGTGCGTGGGGAAATCAGAAGTAAGTTCAAGAAAAGTGAAGATAGAGAGGCCGTAGGCAAGGGTGATTGTATTGATTGCAATCAATGTGTCGAAGTATGCCCTACAGGGATTGACATCAGAAACGGCACCCAGCTTGAGTGTATCAACTGTACAGCTTGTATGGACGCCTGTGACCACGTGATGGACAAAATTAACCGTCCTCGAGGCTTGATTCGCTATGACAGCGAAAACAACATTGCCAACAATACCAAGAAAATACTCACCGCTCGGGTGATTGGCTATCTGGGTGTGTTAGTAATTCTTACCGGGCTATTCGGCTTTTTACTAGCAGGGAGAACAGCTGTAGACACTTTGATTCTAAGAACTCCAGGTCAACTTTACCAAAAGGTAAGTGCCGATACGCTGAGCAATTTGTACAATTACAAGATGGTGAACAAGACTGCCGAGGATATGGAGCTGGAAGTGAAATTACTTGAGCCAAAAGGTAGATTACAGCTTATTGGGGCAAACCCAATAGAGCTGGGCAAAGGGGATTTGAGCGAAGGAGCCATGATTATCTTTTTGGCAAAAGATGACCTTGAAAGTAACAACACCGATTTGAAGATTGGTATCTTTAAACAAGGCGTGATGATAGATGAAGTAGAGACAAGTTTTAATGGGCCCATAGTTAGGAGGTAGGCCCTTTTCAATCGAAAAACATATTATGAAATTTAATTGGGGAACAGGAATCGCACTTACGCTTGTACTTTTTGCCATGCTTATGGGCTTTATGGTTTACAAGGCCATGCAGCAGGATTTTGATTTGGTGAGCGAAGAATATTATGCTGATGAATTGGTGTATCAAGATATCATCAATCAAAAAACAAATGCTCTAAAACTTGATGGAAGGGCTAAGCTCCGAATGACGGATGAGCAGGTTTTCTTAGTGCTTCCCGCAGATTTAGATGGCAAAACAAAAAGCTTTGCAGTGCAAATGTATCATGAGCAAGAAGCTGACAATGATTTTAACTTTGAAAAAAAATCAACTACCGAAAATCAGTTTGCGATACCTTTTACAACCTTCAGCACTGGTAAATGGATAGCTAAAGTAAAACTCAACTGCGAAGGTGTAGACTACTACTTTGACCCTGAAATAGTTTTTTAACATGCTGTGGAGTGCTTTCCTTTTGGGTCTTGTTTCATCGCTGCACTGCTTTGGTATGTGCGGCCCTTTGCAAGCTGCGGCCTTGGGGGCATTTCACAAAAATGTGAACACCGGGTATATTGCACTATATCATAGCACAAGAATACTCACCTATGGCGTGCTGGGCTTACTTGCCGGGGTGATTGGCAAAGGCGTGGGCTTACAAAGCTGGCAACAGGAAACCTCCATTCTAAGCGGCCTCTTACTTCTTTTCGCTTTCGCGGGATTCTATATACTCAGGCTGGATAAAAAGCTTCTGAAAGTACTGTATCCTCTTATTAGCAGACTTCGTACAGGTCTGCAAAAAAACAAATCTGCACGAGCCCTCTACTTTAGCGGAAGCGGCCTCATAAACGGCTTACTGCCATGCGGCATGGTTTATCTAGCAATTTTCCCGGCCATGAGTTCTGCCAATCTTGGCGCTTCATTTTTTTATATGATTCTGTTTGGAGCGGGTACCTTGCCCTTGCTCATTTTGGCGAATATTGGAGCACTGAAGTTTTTATATACCAATGGAAAGATGGTACAAAAAATCATCCCTGCCATGGTGGTGATTACCGCCCTACTCCTTATCCTTAGAGGAATGGACTTAGGGATTCCCTATGTTTCTCCACAACAACCCGTCTCAGGAGCCAGTACCGAGGTGTGCAAATAAACCGAACATTCTCATTTTATGGATGTTAAGTTTATATGAGCCTTAAAAATGCCATAGGATTTTCATTCGTTTTCCTTGCTGTGTATAGCATTGTCATCATTTCAAGTTTTACACAAGGCGCTTTGTTTTTGCTTGGCCTTTCTCCTGTGCTGGTAATTTGTTTGGTTTTTAAAACACTGAAAGAGCCATACACCCCCACCCATACTTTTGAGGAAAGATTTTATGAAGATTATGATTACAATAGAAATCAGTAGAGCTTCTTCTGTTAGTGCTTTGCGCCCTTGTGCTCATTCGGCTACAGCCAAATAAAACTATACCGCCTTACTGAATGTAACCTGCTGCTTGTGCCTGTCCATTCGGGCATCCAGAGTCCTGCAAATATTTCTGACAAAGCTTTTACCCAAGCTTGTAACTTTCACCTGATGTGGAAAGACCTTTAGCAAACCATCGTGCTCCAATCTTGCAAATGCCTTCTGAATTTCAAAGGTAAAATGCTCCTTTTCGCTAAACCAATTTGTCTCATCATTGCAAATCAAGTTTAAGATATGCTTGCGCAAACGTTGGTCTTCATTGGTAAGGAAATGCGTTTTTATAACGGGAGGTAAATGCTCCGTTTTTACCCTTAGTAAATACTCCTTTACCGTTTTTTCATTTTGGGCGTAAGCCGTCCAGCTGTCGCTAATGCTGCTGGCGCCAAGTGCAATGCACAGGCTAGTATGATAAGGCGTGTAGCCCATGAAGTTTCTGTGCAGCTCTCCTTTCATGAATGATTGATATAACTCATCACCCGGCAAAGCAAAATGATCCATACCAATGTCTTTGTAACCCATCTTTTCCAATCCTGATTTTCCCTGAAGGTATAAGTTCAGCTTATCCCTGCCCATTGGCAAATCAGCTTCGGAATAGGCGCGTTGTGCTTTCTTTACATCAGGAATGTGGGCGTAGCTATAAAAGGCAATTCGGTCGGGTCTAAATTCTTCCAGCAATTGCAGGTTAACAGCAATGTGCGCGGAAGTTTGTTTGGGCAACCCATATATCAAATCAAAATTGACAGAAGTGTAGCCCAACTCACGTGCTTGCGTAGTTACCGTGCGTATTTCTTCAATAGTTTGAAAGCGATTGATGATGCGCATTATTTCTGCATCAAAATCTTGCACACCAATACTTATCCGGTTAAAACTTAATTCACGTAAAGTTTTTAGGTGGCCGTAAGTTGTACTGTTGGGATGCGCCTCAAAACTGAAGTCATATTTCTCTGCCACCTCAGCATCTTCCAGTAGACCTTCCACCAGCTTCTTTAGGTTTTCGGGAGCAAAAAATGTGGGTGTCCCACCACCTAAATGGATTTCTCTAATCACTGGTTTTTCGGGAAGACGGCTGGTGTACATTCTCCATTCTTTGAGTACAGCATTTACATAAGGCACTTCCACCAAATGATTTTTGGTAATGTGCTTGTTGCAACCGCAATACGTGCACAACGCTTCGCAGTAAGGCAGGTGGATGTATAGGCTTATTTCCTTGTTCGCGGCAAAACTCATCTGCACATGTTCCATCCACTTTTCGGCACTAGTTTGGGTAGTATCCCAAAGAGGCACGGTGGGGTAGCTTGTGTATCTGGGTACAGGAACATTATATTTTTCTAACAGCTTAACATCCATAATTTAAAGTCTTAAAATACTTGTCAAAAGTACTTTGCCGCATTCTCCATGAAAATGATAATTGTCAGGCAATCGCCCAGTTATTTGTCATTATCTACCATAAAAAAACGGCCCCGCATTGCTGCGAGGCCGTTCTCAAAAAAATCTATTGTAAAGAAAAATCACTAGTCGATCACTATACGCTGTGTTACATTCAGTCCTTTACCTTTTAGGCGTACCATATACACCCCATTGGCTTTGTTCTGAAGTTCAACTTTGTGCGCAGTTCCTGGATTAATGTCTCCTTGCTGATAAATTACTCTACCGCTAAGGTCTACCACTTCAATCGTGTATGCACCAGAGCCATCAGTCACATTTACATTAAATGATCCCTTGTTTGGATTAGGATACATTTCTATACCTGCATTGTACTCATTTTCTATGATGCTGATACCTGCCACCGTAATTACGATAGTGGTATCATCGGTGTTTCCACAACGATCGGTTACAGTAAGCATCACATTGTAAGTCCCATTGGTAGTATATGTACCTTGAGCATTCATACCTGTTCCTGTACTTCCGTTATCAAAATCCCAATCGTAGCTAAGCCCATCACCTGTAGATCCCGATCCGTCAAAATCAACCATTGCGTCAGCCAAAGTAGTTGCCGTTTGTACATTGGTGAAACTTGCCAATACTGGCCCTACTGAGTCAGTTTTGAAAGTAGCAACCGAAGATGGATTACTTTGATCCATACTACAGCTATCCACTACATAAACGTCATACTCTGTGTCTAGCATCAATCCGCTGATAGTTTGTGGGCTTGTAGCATTCGCTATTATAGTTCCACTACCAAATGCAAAACCTTTTGCACCATATTCTATATAGCTGGATGTGCTAGCTGCATCACTCGTCCAACTTACTTCTACTGAATCACATGATGCATTAGCTACTGCTACAGCTGTAGGTGAAAGGCAAGTTACAGGATCTCCTACATAGAATGCATCTAAAGCAAGGTCTCCTGCACAACATCCACCTGAAATAGCAGTAAAGGCAACCTTTATCGATTGGTTCATATAACCTGCTAAGTCAACAGTGTCATTAATCCACAAATCACTGCTTGATGATTGTTGGCTACCTACAATTGAATCAACAGTTACCCAACCGCTTCCCGCGTCTATGGCCACATACATTTTATTGATATTACTACCATAAAAATGGTAAGCAAATGTCATAATAGGTGTACTCAAGTTTGAAAGATCAATTTGGGGAGAAATCAGTTGAGTTGAATCTCCACTCAAACCACTAGATGCTTCAGCATAAACGAAGCTACCACCGGTAGTATCGCTGTCTGGCCCAGTGCTACTAGACCCAGTAGAAGTAGATCGTACTCTCCAGCTATAGCTAGTTCCGCTATTTGGTGTTCTTTCCCAGCAAAGGCCAATTTGACTATTTGTTGCACTAAAGTCCGCGTCATCTGCTACCCAATCCGCTGCATCAAAATTCTGTACATAAGGAGCAACAAATGGATTACATAATGTAACAAAACTTACTGGCCCAGTCCACTTACTTGTGTCTGTAGCGCTACAGCTATCTCTCACATAAAATTCATAGCTCGTTGCTGAGTTCAATGAACTTAAGGTAATGGTATCATTAGTAGCCTGTACTGTAGAGCCAGTACCCTTTATAAAGCCTGTTGGACCATATTCAATATTATAGTTGGTAGCACCACCAGATGTCCAATAAATGTCCGCACCGCTATTTGTTATTGAACCTGCAACAACTCCTAAGCTTGTAGGTGCCGGGCAAGTTGGAGGCGTACAGAAAGTAAACGGACCTACCCATGGACCAGAGCCTATTCCTGAACAAGTATCTTGAACATAAAAACTATAGCAAGAATCAGCACCTAAACCTGTAAGAGTATATGGGTTAGTTGAAACTCCGCTAATTTTATTTCCGCTACCAGAAGCTTGGTTAAACCCTGGAGGTCCCCACAGGATGTTCCACAAAGTACCATTAGATGTCCATTTCAAAACAGCTGAATTAGGTGTAACCACACCCGTATCAAGTGCAGAAGCTATTCCACATGGTAATGTGGATACCGAAAAATTATCAACAGCCCAGTAGTAAGCCCAGTTCGCATTATAGTAATGAAAACGCACTTTAAAATCTGCATTCGCATGTGCGGTAACATCAATAAACTGATGGTCTGGATTACCAAAAGCACCAATATCTGAAGACTGCTTTAAGATATTTACCCATTGTGTACCGTCCCATACGTCTACTGCAGCTGTATCACCTAATGCATTATAATATTGATCAAATTCAAGAATCAAAGCAGTAGTACCCGGCAAACCTGAAGCATCAATAGCCGGAGACTCAAGCATTTCATCCATATCAACTCCAATGCCTGCGCCATCACTATCTACAAAGGCGAAACCTGTGTCATTATCCAAAGTTTGAGCTCCGCTAAATGAGTTATATTCAGATACCCAGTTCCAAGTATCATTGCTGGTTCCTCCATTTTGAGTAACTACAAAACAGCCAAGATCTGTGTCAAATGATTCGGTATATGGTATTGTTTGTTTTAGACATGTTGTGCTTACTGTAAGAGGTCCCAAAGGCAGGCTGTTTCCAGCTGAACATGTATCATATACATAAAAATCATACAGAGTTTGGGTAGTAAGGCCATTTGCAATTGCAAATGTATCTGTAGTTGATATGCCAGTTCCTGTTCCTGGAGTAAAACCAGCCGGACCGTATTCCACTCCATAACTTACACCAGCGCCAGGGTTCCAGGTTACAGCAATGGAATCTGATGAAGTTGCATAAGCTACAAGATTTGATGATGGCTGACATAAAACTTCATGAATAAGCAAATTATCTATACCCCAATACCATGCGTAGTTAGCTTCGTAATAATGGAATCTAACTTTTAAATTGGCATTAGCGTAAGCACTAATATCTATAGACTGGAAATCTGGATTTCCAAATAAACCGGCAGAAGCAGATTGCTTAAGCACATTCACCCATTGAGATCCATCCCAAACATCCACTGAAGCAGTATCACCTAGATTTCTGTAGTATTGATCAAACTCTAATACCAAGGCACCAGTTATTCCAGAAGCATCAATTTCTGGGCTTTCTAATATTTCGTCCATATCCACACCAGAACCTGCTCCATCACTATCCACAAAAGCAAAACCTGGGTTTCCATCAATAGTTTGTGGTCCGCTAAACAGGTCTGGGTAATCCAGTACCCACTCCCATGTGTCGGCTGTTGTCCCTCCATTTTGAGTTACAGACATACACCCAAGGTTGGCACCAAAACTTTCGCTATATGGCAATGATTGTACAAGGCAAGTGGTGTTTACACAACCACCTTCGGTTGTATCACTTAGACCATTTGTTCCGCAATCTTCAAAAACACTAAACTCATAGCTAGTAGAATGAGACAAGCCATGTGCAATAAAACTTAAAGTTGAGGAAGTATCAATATTAACTCCAGATGAAGCTTGATCGAAGCCGCATGGACCCCAGTAAATATACCAAGGGCCGCTTCCGGCAGCACTCCAGTTTACAGTTATGCTATCCGACTTTACGTTAGTATAGGCCACATTCCCAGGGCTGGCACATGCCGGTGGAGTAAAAGTCAATACTTGATTGCTAACTACGGTGTCAATCGAAGAATTCTCCGTAGTATTAGATGCAGTGGGTGTACCTGTATTAATATCTGTTACAGAAAGAAAAGTACTTGCTCCACTTAAACCAATAGAGGCATCGGGACTAGTTATGCAGTTTGCACATTCCCAACGATAATGAAACTCAATAACATTGGTAGTTTCATATAGCTTTACCTGAAACGATACTACAGAGTCTGTAGAATTATAACTCCATTCCCAGTCTCGCCACTCAAAAGTGAAAACACGATTTGGAGCTACCCCGGTAACTTCGTAAGCTGCCGCTGAAGTATTCGCTCGACCATCATGATCATCCCATAATGGTGCAACTAACGGGCGTCTAATTCCAGACCCATTATCCAAATCATTAGATAGGGTAGAACTAGCTCCAACTACGAATGACAAAAAGCCATCAGAAGCTACGGATGCTGAGTCATAGGCCACACCTTCAAAATAGAAATCAAAACCTATGGCTACGGTATCTGACCTGGTATCAGCGAGAATATCCACAGCCGTTGCTGACCCTCCTAGTGGAGTATAAGTACTTGTGGAGGTGCTAAACGCATAGTCTCCTGCTTGACCGAATAACGGCCCGCTACCAACCAGTGCAACCAACACCGCGGTAGCTTTGAGTAATTTTTTTAACATATAAGTAAATTAGAAATTGGGTTATTAAACATCGAAGTAAGTGAAAATCCACAAGACTAAAAAGTTAATTTTCTCCTACTATGTCAATAAAATGGCGGATTTTCCTTTTGAGAAGAGCTGCAAAGTCTTATACCGTAAGCTATACGTGCATAACAAATATGTGCCGCCATGAATTTTGCACACTGCTTAATTTATCATTTACCTTGCGCCACTCGAATCACACAAAGGGAAATGATAAAAAACATACTATTTGATTTTGGTGCTGTCTTAATTCCGATTGACGAAAGCCTCACTTGGTCAGCATTTCAGGAGCTTGGCGCAAAGGATGAACTAAAGGATCAGCAGAAATTATTTCAGAAATACGAAAAGGGAAAAATTTCTACCTCAGAATTTTTAGCTCAAATTCAACCTTACTTCTTTAGAAAAATATACCCACCCCAACTGGGCGAAGCTTGGAACTCAATGTTAAAACCACTCCCAAGTGAGCGCGTGAATTTTCTGAAAAGACTAAAAAAAGAATACAGAATATTTCTACTTAGTAATACGAATGAACTTCACATAAACCATATTAAGCAGCAAGCGGGTTTATTCGAATACAAGCAATTTATCAGTCAATTTGAAAATGTGCACTACAGCTATGAAATGGGCATGCGTAAGCCAGACGCTGAAATATTTGAAAAAGTATTGAAAGACAATAACCTTGTGGCCGAAGAGACTTTTTATATTGATGATGGAAAGAAGCACATCAAAACTGCAAAATCACTGGGAATAGAAACCTGGCACTTTAAGCCCGAGGAAGATGATATTAACGATCTTCGCAAAGTTCTATCAAAACTCCATTCGTAGTTTTTGGGTGCATAAAAGCAACAAGCTTATTATCGGCACCGTGCTTTGGCTCTTCATTGAGCACCGTAAAACCTTCAGCTTTTAAGCGCTTTATTTCAGCTTTAATATCAGATACAGCAAAGGCGATGTGATGTATTCCCTCGCCTTTCTTTTCTATAAACTTGGCTATGGGGCTATCAGGGTGGGTAGCCTCTAGCAATTCTATTTTATTGGGGCCAGTTTTAAAGAATGAGGTCTTCACGCCTTCACTAGCCACCTCTTCCATCTTATAATGTGGCTCACCAAATAGGCTTGCAAAAAGTTTATTTGAAGCTTCAATGTCTTTTACGGCTATTCCTATGTGTTCTATTTTGTCCATGGGGAATGTTAAAAGTTGTAGGTTAAATGTTATACAAGGTTAAGGTCAAAAGCAATCGTTACATGTTTGTAGAATTTTCAAATCCTCGAATTTTCAAATCAAAAATGCCTTCGGACTAGTCAAACTTCTGCATCTCCACCAGTCGGCTGTAGATGCCGTTTTTTTCCAATAATTCTTGATGAGTGCCCCTCTCAGCAATATGACCCTCGTTCATCACTACTATTTCATCGGCATGCTGAATGGTGCTCAACCTGTGTGCAATAACCAAAGAGGTTCTATTCTGCATAAGCTTAAACAAAGCCTCTTGAACTAGTTTTTCAGATTCAGTATCCAAAGCTGAAGTAGCCTCATCCAAAATAAGGATTGGAGGGTTCTTTAAAACGGCTCTTGCAATGCTAATTCTCTGCTTTTGGCCACCGCTTAATTTACCTCCAGCATCACCAATATTGGTATCGTAGCCTTTCTCCAGACCCATTATAAAATCGTGAGCATTTGCAATTTTTGCGGCCTGCTGCACTTCTTCCAAAGTAGCTTCTGGTTTACCCAAAGTAATATTGTAAAACACTGATTCATTAAATAATAATGACTCTTGGGTAACAATTCCCAAAAGTCCTCTTAAATCATGAAGCTTCACATCGCGAACATCTTTTCCATCAATCAAAAGCTGACCGCCTGTAACATCATAAAAGCGAGGAACTAAATTGGTAAGCGTAGTTTTTCCACTTCCGGATTGCCCAACTAAGGCTACCATTTTTCCCTTCTCCACAGTGAGGCTCACATTGTTTACCACATTCTTTTCTTCGTAAGCAAAAGACACATTTTCAAACTTCAGCTCTTTATCAAAACTTGAAATAGATACAGCATCCGGCTTGCTGATTATTGGATTTTCAGCATCCAATATTTCCAAAATTCTTTCCGAGGCTGCATTTCCACGCTGCACATTATAGGATGCCTTAGACAAGGTTTTTGCAGGTGGTATAATCTGGTAAAAGAATACAATGTAGGCGATAAACGCTTCTGGTGTAAAGCCTTCATTGGCTAGCACCAAACCACCACCATACCATATTACAACGGCCATTACACTTACGCCTAAAAATTCACTAATAGGTGATGACAAAGCCGTCTTACGCATCACGCGGTTCATTGTATCGAAATAACTATCTACACTTCTCTGAAACAAGTTTCGCTTAAGCGGCTCCGCATTAAAAGCTTTGATGACTTTTAGCCCTGTAATGCTTTCTTCCGTTTGCGACATAATGCCGCCCACCTGCATTTGAGCTTTCTGTGAGGACCGCTTTAAACTCTTACCAATAGTAGTAACAACAACGGAAACTACAGGTAAAAGGATAAATACAAAAACGGTAAGCGCAGGGCTCATCCATAGCAAAACCACAAGCGAGCTAATAATCATTATAGGCTCTCTAAACACCATTTCAAGCGCCATAAGGATGGACCATTCCACCTCTTTCATGTCGGTGGTCATTCTAGAAATTATATCACCTTTTCGCTGTTCGCTAAAAAACCCAATCGGAAGTGCTAATATTTTGGTGTGAAGCTCTTTTCGTAAATCGCGGGTTATTCCATTTCGCATGGGTGTGATGAAATACAAGGCCAAATAGCCGAACAAATTCTTTAGAAAGAAAGCTATAATTACAATGAAGCATACATACATCAAAGCATCACTTTGCCCGGTGTCTTGCATTCTTAAGGCCACTTCATACTCCAAATATGCCTTTCCGTAATCTATAATACTACCCTCAAATACCGGTTGTACCAATTCGGTTTTAGCATTGTCAAAAATTATCCCCAGCACAGGAATAATGAGCGCAATGGAAACCAAGGAAAAGACTATTCCCAGAAGGTTGAAAAATATGTTAAGGAAGGCGTTTACGCGATAAGGGCGCGCATATCTAATTATTCTCCAGAATGATTTCATTGCCGCAAAGGTATAATTTGCATTGTGATAAAAACCACTTCAAGTAGAACATCATTGAGCCAAACATTTTTGATTATAGATGAAGATTTCTAACTCTGCTTTTACGGCTACTCCTGAAAACAATACCTACCTCAGCGCAAAGCCGAAGAAATGGCAGAAGTAAGTAAAGGGGAGTCACAATCTGTATTAATAATTCGTCAAATTGTAAAGACTCAAAACAATTTACCACCTTTTGGGTCTTTAATCCTACTTTCAAGCTCAACTATGAATTCAGAAAAGAAAAGCACACTTAAGCAAATCATCCTTGTTGTTTGTCTTATCCCATTACTAGCCCTAACCGCTTGGTGGGGGTACCAGGTCTATAGTCAATCCAATGAACGTTCCGACATTAAAGACGACTACATGGAGGCCAACAGCATTATGCATGGTATCTTTTCTGTAAACAACTGGCGCGAAGAGTTTAAAAACATCATCACTAACCAAATTGAGGAATTTGACTTAACCCCGAAGCAGGACAGCATTTTGCGGGTTCAGATAAACTCATTGCTAAACAGCATGATTACGGAAGCCAAAAATCAGGTAAAGGAAGATGATAAAACTCTTGGAAAAAAAATACGTAGATGGGCCATAAATACCGTTGTGGATTGGGAAAATCTAAGAGAACGAGTTCCTGGTTTTACAGAATCTATCGTTGAAGACCTCACCAGTGAAGAAAGTAAGGAGCGACTGAAAATATTTGCGCTTGATAAATTCAATGAATACGCAGATCAGATTTACGATGATACACTTACTACCTATCTCCAGAGCATCTACACCAAATATGATTTGGAAAATCAGCCCGCCTTTAATGAGTATGTAGTAGAACAAACAGATGCCATGGAGGATGACGTGAACCAGCTAGCACTGTCTATGCTGGCGGTTGTAGGATTCTTTTTGCTATTATGGGCCTTAGCCTATAAATTTCCGGAATTGCGAAAACCACTTTTCTTTATGTCGGTGCTTTTGGCTCTAATTGTTGTTGTTACCGGGCTTGCAAGCCCCATGATTGAGATTGATGCCCGTATCAACAAGGTGGATTTCGTTTTGCTTGGTGAGCATATCTACTTTGATAACCAAATGATTTTTTACCGAAGCAAAAGCATCCTCCAGGTAGTTTCTTTACTGTTTCAATCTCCGAGAATTGATTCCAAAATGGTTGGTTTCCTGGTGTTAGCCTTCAGTGTGATATTACCTATTTCCAAACTTATCTCCACCCAAATTTACCTTTTGGGAAAGGGCGCTTTGCGTAAAAATAAAATCATACAGTGGTTGGCCTTTAAATCCGGCAAATGGAGCATGGCCGATGTAATGGTGGTAGCGATTTTTATGAGCTACGTAAGCTTTGATGGGATATTGGATCATCAACTAGAATATGCCCGCGTAGAAACCGAAACACTTACTTCACTGGCTACAAATCTTACTTCTTTGCAACCGGGGTTTATGCTGTTTTTAACCTATGTCCTTTACGGTTTAATCCTTGCCGCTATATTGGGTAAAATCAGCCCGAAGCCCGGAGAAGTTGAAAGCAAGTAGATTAAGGGGCATTTTCACAGTTGAAAACCGTAAACCTTTTGCCCCTAAGTTGCTTATAAATATATGGTTTGTTTTGATCCTCATTACCGTGCTTTGCACTTTCAAACCCGGCCCTAAAACATTATGAGACTTGTAGCCTTTACCCTTTGAGCAATCCCAAAAAAATCCTGTTAAAAACCGGCAAATGGCTAGGCATCACTCTTTTGGTGCTATTAGGCCTTTTTGTGGCTATAGTACTGCTGATACGCACTGAATGGGGCCAAAACAAAATTGTGGGCTACGCTACCAACTTTGTCTCTGAAAAGACCAACACCCGCGTAGATATCGAACGCATCTTTATCACCTTTTCAGGAAATATACAGATTGAGGGCGTTTATCTGGAAGACCAAAAGCAGGACACACTTGTATATTTCCGCAGCCTGGAAGCTGGAGTCGGTTTTAAATCACTGCTCAACAACCACATCGCCATAAGCCGCATAGATTTGGACGGTTTAAGAGCGAACGTAAGACGCAGCCAAGACAGCACCTTTAATTTTGATTTCATTATTGAAGCTTTCGCTTCCGCAGATACAGCTGCTGCTATAGAACCTGCGGACACAGCAAGTAGTCCACCACCCACTATTTCTATAGGGCCGGTTAATCTCACAAACATTAACCTCACTTATATTGATTCCCTTGCGGGAATGGATACCGACCTACGCTTGGGCAATCTTGAATTGAGTACTGAGGACCTCAACCTGGAAAAAATGCGCTTTGAGCTGGATAATATTCTTTTAGAGAATACACAGGTAAAAGTGGTCCAATTCCTTCCCCCACCGCCAAGTCCGGAAGATACTTCTAGCTCGCCCCTTCCCTATATCAGTTTTAATGAAATTGCTTTTCGCAATATTGAGGCCAGGTACAAATCAGAGCCTGACAGCTTGGATGCACGCGCCCGAATTGGAGATTTCAGTATTGGAGAATCAGATTTGAATTTAGCCCTACAAGACATTTCCATTGAAAACATAAAACTTTTGGAAAGCGACATTCGCGTGAAGCTTCCCAAGCAAAGCAAAGCTGACACAACGCAGCGAATTGCAGAAACTGACAGCGCCAAACCCTTTGAATGGCCGTCCTGGAAAGTGAAACTGAATCAGTTATTACTGGACAAAAACAACATTATTATAAACCAGGGCACTGGCACCGCACAGCCGGGAGTGTTTGATGCCTCGCACATTAGCCTGAGAAATCTGACCATTGATTTACAAGATGTGCTTCTTAAAGACCGCGAGGCCAGCGTTAATCTGGAAAACCTTGCCTTCAATGAGCGGAGTGGTTTTGTGCTAAACAAGCTAGCTTTTGAAACCAAGCTTCTGGATGAAGAACTGGATGTGAAGAATTTTCAGCTACTCACTGCCAACAGTGAACTGAATATGCAATTGAGTTTGGGCTACCCAAGTATTGACAGTCTTATAGCCAACCCAAAAAACAATACCCGCTATGGACTCGGGTTTGGCGAAACCAGTCTCTCCGTAAAGGATGCCTACTATTTTGCGGATTCGCTGCGTTATGATACACTCATCCAAAGCATTGAAGAATATCCCATGAAGCTTGGAGGAGGAATTTCCGGCTCCTATAAAGATATTGCCATCAACAACTTTAAGGTAGACTGGCTTACTTCTACAGCCCTTTCAGTTAATGGAACTGTAAAAGATTTTCCTGACACCAATAATCTGAAAGTAGATTTTAATGAGCTAAATGTAAGCACGAATGCAAATGACCTTGGTTTGCTATTGGGCCGAAAAAATCCCGAAGAAAGCCTGCCGCGCTATGTAGTACTAAAAACCAAAGTGAATGGAAATGCCGCTAACATAAATGCCCTCCTTAGCGTAAATACTCCGGACGGTTTTATGCAGTTTGACGGAAACGTACAGAACGTATTGAAAACCCCAGCCTATAAGGGAGTGCTGGAAGTAGATACATTGAACATTGGCAAGTTTGCGCAAAATCAAGAGTTAGAACCCATTTCGCTTACGCTTGATTTTAACGGAAGTGGAAAAGAATTGAAAACGCTGGCACTCGATGCGAAACTCGATTTTCAGCAATTGCTTTTCAGGGATTACGATTACAATGGCCTCGCACTTAAAGCAGATATAAAAAACAAAAAAGCTGACCTGGCCCTCAACTTCTCTGATAAAAACCTTGATTTTGACCTGAAGCTAAATGCCATTCTGGACACGGTAAAAACCATGGTAGACCTAAGCTTAGATTTAAGGGGAGCAGACCTTAAAGACCTTCACCTGCAGGCCAACCCCATGAAAGTGGCTGCTTTGCTAAACGCCTCCTTTGAAGGTAATGCCGATAAGTTTAATAGCCAGCTTACCATCAAAAGAGGTATTGTGGTGCAACAAGACAAATCGTACCGCTTAGATTCGGTTTTTGTCAGCCTGAGCAATAGCAAAGAAACAACTGATTTACGCCTCAATAGCGAAGTGATTAGTGGAATGCTAAAGGGAAACACCTCCATTCAAAACCTGATTAGCAGCTTGCAATCCTATCAAAAACAAATGATGGGTGGCGACTCCACACAAATGGATAGCACGTACCAAAAGCTGGATATGACCGCTGATTTCTACGTGGTAAACTCACCCATAATAAGTGAAGTATTTCTGCCGGAGTTGCAGCGCCTGGATACGGTGCATATAAATATGGCTTTTAAACCATCCGAAGAAATACTGAAAGTAAATCTTACAGCACCAGGCATCCTTTATGGCGAATCGGAAGTCAGCAATCTGTTTTTAGATTTGGATGCCACACGTTCCTCAACTGATGCACAATTTGGATTTGAACGGATTACCAGCGGTCCTATAGATATTTATGCTACCAGACTAAATTTAAACCTTGATGACGGTAAGGGTACTGCTTCACTCAGTATTAAAGACGCGCAGCAGCAGGATGTATTTTACACGGCTTTGGATGTTTCTAAAACCGATCAAAGTACAATACTTAAGTTGGGTGTCGAAAAACTTATACTCAACTCCAAACCATGGACTATTCCTGAATCTAACGAGATTCGGATTGACCCCGACCTGACCCGTTTTACGGATTTTACCTTGACACGTAACGGCCAGCAGCTATCCATTGAAAGCCTGAATGAGGATGAAAAAGAAAAAATGAAACTGGCCTTTTCTGACTTCAACCTTGCGGCTTTGTTCTCCATATTAAATGCCGGCAATAGCCCGGTTAGCGGAACCCTTGGTGGAAATGTGGTACTGAATGACCTTACCGGAACCCCCGCCTTTGTGGCTGATGTTACTCTCAACAATTTGGGTGCTATGGGCAACCCTATTGGCACCTTAAATTTAAAGGCCAATAATAGCACTGCAAACCAGTATGTAGTCGATTTATCACTAAAAGGAAAAGATGCCGACCTTGACTTGGAAGGAGAATATTCAATATCTGGCGAAAGCCAAAATTTGGATTTAGCATTGAATATCAACAAAATTAACCTGAGTTTGGTAGAAGCATTCGTTCCCGACCAATTGAGCAACACCTCAGGCTACCTTACCGGAAATTTTAAAGTAAATGGCTCTACCTCTGAACCAAAATATAAAGGCAACCTCTCATTCAAGAATGTTGGCTTCAAATCCGTGTTTCTGGGAAGTACATTTACCTTGGGTGATGAAAAAATAGAACTTGACAATCAGGGTGTTTATCTCAATAAATTCACTTTGAAAGATGAGGCTAGCAACACCTTGGTCCTAAATGGAGATATAGGAACTGAGGATATGCTGAACCCTACTTTTAACCTTAGTCTAAAGGCCAATAAGTTTCAGGCGCTAAACTCTACGAGAGAAGATAATGACTTGGTTTATGGAAAGGTGATTGTGAGTTTGGATATTGATGTAAAGGGAAACTTAAACCTTCCGAAAGTAAATGCTAAAGTAGGCCTGGAAAGAGGAACTGAGCTAAGCTACATAGTGCCAGCTAGCCAGGCACAAATACAAGAGAGGCAGGGCATTGTGCGCTTTGCCAACATGAAGGATTCTACAGATATCATTTCCTCGGATGAAGTTTCTTCCCAAACCATTACTGGCCTGGATGTAGCTGCTTATTTAAAAATAGACCCTAAAACTACTTTCAACGTTATACTTGATGAGCAATCTGGTGATAAACTTACCATCACTGGAGAGGCAAATCTCAACTATAGCCTCAGCCCCAACGGCAACATGGATTTAAGCGGAAGCTATGAGCTAAGTGATGGCAGCTACAATCTCAACCTCTATGAGCTGGTGAAAAAGAAATTTGAGATTACACCCGGAAGCCGCATTGTTTGGAGTGGTGACCCTATGAATGCCGAGCTAAATTTGACTGCAGTTTATAATGTTAAAACCTCGGCTGCTGACCTCATGATCTACGAAGCCTCAGCGCAGGGTACGTCCGCATCTAAGTACAATCAAAAGTTACCTTTTGAAGTATTACTCAATATTGATGGAACTATTAGTAAGCCGGAAATTTCCTTTGGCTTGGATATGCCCGATGATAGCAAGGATGCTATAGGCGGAAGCGTTTACCGAAGAGTGCAACAGCTAGAGGAGGACGAATCTGAACTCAATAAACAGGTTTTTGCGCTCATCGTATTCAATCGCTTTTTGCCAAGCGATGCTACCGATGGCACTGGTGGTGGCACCGAGCAACTGGCCCGTTCTAGCGTAAGCAAGCTACTATCTGGTCAACTCAACAAACTCTCTGAAAAGTACATTGAAGGCTTTGAGCTAAACTTTGATTTGGACAGTTATCAGGATTATCAATCTGGCAATCCTGAGCAACGAACGGACCTCAACGTAAGTCTTCAAAAATCACTTTTTGCAGATAGAGTAGTGGTGCAGGTAGGCAGCACGGTAGGCCTTGAAGGTGAACAGCGAAGCAATGAAATTATTGGAAACGTCAGTTTGGAGTATCTCCTCACGGAAGAAGGCCAGTACCGATTAAAGGCGTTCAGTAAAAACCAATATCAAGATTTTCTGGAAGGCCAGGTAACGATTACAGGTTTGGCTATTCTCTTTAATAAAGAGTTTGACACTTTAAAGGAATTGCTTGAAAAGCAAGAGAAGAAAAAGAAAGAGGAGAGTAAGGAGTAAGGAGTAAGGAAGTTAAAATATTGAAGAAAAAGCAAAACATATTAGCTGGGAAAAAGATGCATTGGTTGAGTAGCTTGATACTGCTCGTACTGCTGGGCTCATGCAATGTAATAAAATACGTGCCTGAGGATGAAAAGCTATATACTGGTGCTGAAGTTGAGCTTGAATCGGATAAAGCTCTGAAAGGTAAAAACCAGTTGAAATATGAGATTGAAGATGTAGTGGAACCAGCTCCAAACAAAACCATTTTTGGTATTCGCTATGGTTTGTATTTTCACTTTAAAGCAGAAAAAGAAGATGCGGGAAAAATCATAAAAAGCCTGGATAAACGCTTTGGCGAAGACCCTGTATATCTAAGTGATGTAAACACCAGTAGAACGGAGGAAATCATAAATAACCGTTGTGAAAACACGGGATTCTTTTACTCGGAAATAAGCTCTTCTATAATAGAGAAAGACAGGACGGCCTCTGCCAAATACGTGGTGAAGGTTTCTCAACCTTACCTGCTCGAAACCTATGTTTATCAGCGGGATTCTACCGGAATTGATTCATTAATAGAAGCATCCCTTAAAGACACGGAACTCACCAAAGGCACTCGCTTTGACACTGAAAAATTTAAAGCAGAGCGCCAACGTATAGATGACATGCTTAAAAACAAAGGGTTTTATAAATTCAACTCTGAGTTTTTGATTTTCACTTCTGACACCAATCAATACGATGACAGGAAGTACGACTTATACTTATCCTTTAAAAAGGTGGCTCCTAAAGAGGCTTTACGGCCTTATAAAATTAATGATGTTAAGGTATTCCCCAATTACGCTTTAGAAGCATCTGACACAGCTAGTGCGACCACTACCACCACTGTTGAGAATATTGACTTTATCCAAAACCAATTGATTTTTAAGCCAGAAAGGTTAAGGCCATTTATCACCTTTGAGCCCGGCTACTTATACAATAAAAGGCGCAACGACATTACCACAAGACGGCTTTCTTCTATAGGTACTTTTCAATTAGTAAGCATTAGGTATGAGCGCACTGACACCAACAATAGAGATTCCATTGGGGAGTTGGCTGCGCGCATACTTTTAACTCCCGCCAAACGGCAAAGTGTAAGATTAGAAACGCAGGTAGTAACCAAGTCCAACAGTTTTGCTGGGCCGGGGCTTATTGGTAGTTATCAAAATAAAAACCTTTTTAAGGGAGGTGAACGCTTAGATATATCAGGAAACATAAGTTATGAAACACAAATTGCAGGGGGCTCAGCCAAAAATCTCAGTAGCTTTGAATTTAAACTGCTCAATAGTATTTCCTTCCCGCGTTTAATAGCACCCTTTAAAATAAATACACAAAAGGGCTACTTAATTCCCAATACCAAAGTTTCGCTGAACTACACATTGCTGCAACGAGCCAATTATTATAACCTCAGCTCTATATTATTTTCCTATGGCTATAATTATAAATCCAACCGATTTACATATTGGGAGTTCAACCCAATCTCTGTAAACTACACCCTCGTTTATAATGAATCTGCAGAGTTCAGTCAAATATTGAATTCCAACCCCTTTTTAGCACGCAGTTTTGAAAACCAATTTATAATAGGCGGAACTGGTGCCATGGAATACAGTGAGCTAGGTGAAAAGGATAAGAAGAACCGTTTCTACATTAGGGTTGGCTTTGATATTGCTGGCAACCTTTTGGGGCTGGGTCAGGATTTGGTAAATGCTGATAATCAATTATTGGGATTGAATTACGCCCGATACCTAAGAGCTGATGTTGATTTTAGACATTACATCAAGCTGTGGCGTGAAAGCCAGTTGGTGAGTAGAATCTTTGCCGGGGCTGGTTTTCCTTATGGAGATTCAAAATCGCTCCCCTTTATCAAACAATATTTCTCTGGTGGGCCAAGCAGTGTACGAGCGTTTAGAGTACGCTCGGTTGGCCCGGGAAGTTACAATCCGCCCGAAGCTAGCAGTTCTATCTCCTTTTTTGACCAATCAGGAGACATTAAACTCGAGGCAAATATGGAGCTTAGACACCCCTTGGTAAGTTTGTTAAAAGGAGCTGTATTTGTGGATGCCGGCAATGTTTGGTTATGGAACGATAATCCGGCTTTGCCCGGTGGTCAGTTCAGCGGAAGCTGGGACCAGGAAATTGGTATAGGAGTAGGTTACGGCATCCGGTTAGATATCGATTTCTTGATAATAAGATTAGATGTCGCCACACCTCTAAGATTCCCCTATGAGGAAGGTGGCACACACTGGCAACAGGATTTTACCTTTGGCCGGAAGTCATGGCGAAGGGATAACCTCATCTGGAACTTTGCCATTGGTTATCCGTTTTAAGCAAAAACCACAAAAAGAAAAAGCCCCGCTCCGATGTATTTCGGAGCGGGGCTTTATACTTTAGCTTTTCAGCTTCTTAGCAAAACTCGTCAAAAGCTTGCTTCAGGTTGTCAGCAATCATTTCTGCCGGACGACCTTCAATGTGATGTCTTTCAATCATGTGTACCAATTCTCCATTTTTGAACAAAGCCATACTTGGCGATGATGGAGGAAATGGAGCCATAAGTGAGCGAGCGGTATTCACAGCTTCCACATCATTACCAGCAAAAGCGGTAATCATTCTATCTGGAGTTTTGCTATGAGTAGCAGCCATTTTTACGGCTGGGCGAGCATTAGCTGCTGCACATCCACACACTGAATTTATTACCACCAAAGTGGTTCCGTCTTGTTTTATGCTTGCTTCAACGTCTGCTGAAGTCTTGGTCTCTTTAAGTCCTGCGCTGGTTAAATCTTCGCGCATTGGAGCTATAAGGTCTTCTGGATACATATTCTAAATTTTATGCAAAGTTACTAATCACTTTCACAACTGCCATCAATATCAATGATGTAAGTGTAGTTTAAAACTATGGTAAATAAGAAATTGGCCAAACTGCTGATTCCTTAAAATATCTACCACATCTTTTAAATTTTGTCCGTTCATTTTGGCTTGACCCAAAACGAACCAAAAAGTCAAGGCTTACAAGAATAAAGTAACCTAATCTTTGCTCATTCCAAGTTCGGCAGGGTGATCTCCTCAATTCTTCGGAGCTTCCCTGTCTCACTAAGGATGAGCTTTGATTAGAACACTTTATTCTTGAATGCCGGTCCCCTGGTCGGCAAATTGCTTTCAATAATTTGCAGGGTTGTAAACAAATACCTTTTAGCCGATGACGGTTTAAGCTACTTAACACCTTTAAACTTCGTTAGTTGTAAAACTTAAACAACCCAAAGGAGGTATATATCAATAGCCCTGAGCTTTAGCGCGGGGCTATATATGCTTATGGTTCCAGTGAATTTTGGCTGGGTTTTCCATTCTTTACGTTTAACATTTGGAAAACCATGACAAAATATAAATCAAACTCTCTTAAAATAAGAAAGGCTCGATGCGAACACCGAGCCTATCCTAAACCTAAACTAACCGCTATTACTATATAAAGAGATGTGTACCGCTTTGTGTGTCTTTGGTAGATTGTATTAACTCTACCTGACGAGCCAACTCTTCAATTTTTTTATTGCCTAAAAGGCTAATTCCAAACTTTTCTGAAAATTCATGCCCATTCTTAATGTATCGAATGGTAAGACGTTTTCTAATTCTTTTACGATCTATAGAAAAACTCACAATATTGGCTTTTGGAACGTATAGTTCTTTACCAAAAAGACGCCCCAAAGCAAAGTGACTTTGAATATGCAGCACTTCTGAATCACTATCAAAATTAAAAATTGGAATACCTAAATATG
Organism: Owenweeksia hongkongensis DSM 17368; assembly: GCF_000236705.1. Classification (NCBI taxonomy): domain Bacteria; kingdom Pseudomonadati; phylum Bacteroidota; class Flavobacteriia; order Flavobacteriales; family Owenweeksiaceae; genus Owenweeksia; species Owenweeksia hongkongensis. Next base: position 2,333,401 of record NC_016599.1, read on the forward strand.
CATAAGTGGCTACTACCATTACCGGGAAAATAATAGCAGAATATCCTTTGAAAAAGGCACCAAGGCTACCCGAGGTATTTGCAATTATTACATCTATCACCGCTACTACCACCATTATACCTATGACGGCTCTTAGCGCATTTTTAATATTTTGATTATGAATTGACACTATTGTAAGAATTTGATTTCAAAAGTAAGTATTATATCCTAATTTACAAAGTCTTACAAGTGAACAAATTGTTAAATTATCCTTGTGTGCCTTTGAATTATTCTACAGTCGCTTTGAAGCGAAATACGTCTTAAGCAAACTTGATGCCTCTTTTTCCATAAAGCCTCCTTCGAGCACAGTTGTTTTGTGTAAACGCCCGCCATGAGCAAGGAATCCACGCTTTTCATCTTTGGCTGCATACACTACCCTTCCAATCTGTGACCAAAACAAAGCCCCGGCACACATAGGACAAGGCTCTAGTGTAACGTATAGCGTGCAGTCTTTCAAATATTTTGCACCCAAATAACCACTAGCTGCAGTAATAGCTTGTATTTCGGCATGAGCAGTTACGTCCACCAACCTTTCGGTAAGGTTATGCCCTCTTCCAATTATTTTTTTATTTACCGTGATTATCGCCCCCACCGGAACCTCATCTTCGGCATAAGCCAGCTCTGCTTCACGCATGGCCTGCTTCATAAAATACTCATCGTTGTATACTTCTATTTCCATTCCTTTAGTTTTTTAGTCGGTAGTCCGCAGTCCACAGATGTCAATAAAATAGCATCTCCTTACCGCTATCTGAGAACTATCTACGGTAGCCTATTTTCTTATTCACAATTTAAGCCCCAGCAAATATACTTTACCCCTTATTGTTTGTAATTTCGCCACCTTCAAAAAATCGGATTTACAGATGTACAGAACTCACACCTGCGGAGAACTCAATATTAGCAAGTTAAATGAAACAGTAAGCCTTGCCGGCTGGGTACAGCGCGTGCGCAACCTTGGCGGAATGACTTTCATAGATCTTAGAGATCGTTATGGCATTACTCAATTGGCTTTTAATGAGGAGTGGGACCACGCCCTGATTGAAGATGCACGCAAGCTAGGCCGTGAATTTGTAATATCTATCACCGGAAAAGTAATTGAGCGTAGTTCTAAAAACGCGAACATGTCTACCGGTGAGATTGAAATTCAGGTAGAAAAACTTGAAGTACTAAATGTAGCCAAAACGCCTCCCTTTACCATAGAGGATGAAACCGATGGTGGTGAAGAACTACGCATGAAGTACCGCTACCTGGACCTAAGAAGAAATCCGGTACGCGAAAATTTATTACTTAGAAACCGTGTAAACCTTGAAGTGAGAAACTACCTGAGCAAACTGGGTTTTGTAGATGTAGAAACTCCTTTCTTAATAAAATCAACACCTGAAGGCGCCCGCGATTTTGTGGTGCCTTCTCGTATGAATGAAGGTCAATTTTACGCCCTTCCACAATCGCCACAAACTTTTAAGCAATTGCTTATGGTTGGTGGAATTGATAAGTATTTTCAGATTGTAAAATGCTTCCGCGATGAAGATTTGCGTGCTGACCGCCAGCCTGAATTTACACAGATTGACTGCGAAATGTCTTTTGTGGAGCGTGAAGACATTCTTTCCACTTTTGAAGGATTGACCAAACACCTCATCAAAGAAATAACCGGAAATGAAGTAGGTGAAATTCCTCGCATGAGCTATGACGAAGCCATGAAAAAGTATGGTAGCGACAAGCCGGATATTCGTTTTGCGATGGAGTTTGTAGAACTAAACGAAACCGTAAAAGGTCAGGACTTTAAAGTATTTGACGATGCCGAATTAGTAGTTGGGATAAACGGAGAAGGCCTTGCAAAATATAGCCGCAAACAGATTGATGCACTTATCAACTATGTAAAACGTCCACAAGTTGGGGCAACAGGATTGGTATATTGCAAATACAATGAAGATGGAACTTTGAAATCTTCAGTAGACAAATTTTACGGCCCTGAGCAATTGGAAAAATGGGCTACAGCTTTTGGCGCTAAGCCTGGCGACTTGATGCTTATATTGGCAGGGCCAGCAGACAAAACCCGCAAAGCTCTTAACGACCTCCGTCTTCACATTGCTGAAGAAGAAGGTCTTCGCGACCCGAAAGTATTTGCACCACTTTGGGTACTCGATTTTCCACTTTTGGAATGGGATGAAGACACTCAACGCTGGTACGCCATGCACCACCCGTTTACCGCTCCTTACCCCAAAGACTTACCTCTTTTAGAAACTGACCCTGCGGCAGTTCGCGCCAATGCTTATGATTTGGTTCTTAACGGAAATGAAATAGGTGGTGGTTCTATTCGTATTCACAACAAAGAGCTTCAAAATAAGATGTTCAAATTTTTAGGCTTTAGCGATGAAGAAGCTAAGGCACAGTTTGGATTCTTGATGGATGCCTTTGAGTATGGTGCTCCTCCACATGGCGGTATCGCTTTTGGTTTTGACCGATTGACTGCAATTTTGGGAGGCAAAGAAACTATCAGAGATTTCATAGCTTTCCCTAAAAATAATGCGGGTAGAGATTTGATGATTGATGCTCCGGCAGCACTTGATCAATCTCAGTTGGCTGAATTGAGCCTCGACATTCGCATCGCAGAGAAAAACTAAAAATGCCCGAAACAGTCAATACACCGCTGGTTAAATTCCTGAAATGGCGTGCCAAGCACATCCCTCAGAAGCGGTTCGTATTGATACTTAGTATTTTTATTGGTTTTTTTACCGGTCTGGTTTCGGTGGCCCTAAAAAACACCACTCACTTTATACAAGATTTACTACAATCCGGTTTTTTCACAAAGTACTACAACCCGTACTACTTTGTGTTTCCGGTTATCGGTATCATCATTACGGTATTGATAAAAAAGCTCATCCGACACAATGTGGGTGAAGGTGTACCAAGCACCCTTTTTGCAATCTCACGAAAGCAAGGTTTTATGCGGAGTTACCGCATGTATGGCTCATTTATCACTAGCATTTTCACAGTAGGCTTTGGGGGATCTGTAGGATTGGAAGGACCGGCTGTAAGCACAGGATCGGCCATAGGCTCTAACTTGGGAAGATTATTTCACCTCAATTTTAAGTCACGCATTTTGATGATAAGCTGCTCCACAGCCGGAGCAATTGCCGCCATCTTTAATGCGCCTATTGCAGCTATCATTTTTACTATCGAAATTTTTAGTCTGGACCTTACGTTCAGTTCTCTGATTCCGTTGCTCATGGCATCAGCCTCAGGTGCGGTTACCTCAATTTTCCTTCAGGGAAATGACTATTTGTTTCATTACAAATACATTGAGCCCTTTAATGTAGCGGATGTGCCCTTTTACTTGCTGCTAGGTGTGCTCACGGCATTTGCCTCAGTATATTTTCATAAAATATACTTTACCGTAGAAACGTATTTCAGCAAATTTAAAAGCACAACAGCCAGAGTGCTAGTGGGAGGTTTACTTTTAGGGTCATTAATATTCCTTATTCCACCGCTGTATGGTGAAGGTTATGAAACTATAAATCATCTCCTTAACGGAAATGTACAAGCTGTAATTGAAGGCAGTATTTTGTATGATTACATAGAAGACAATTGGATCATTTTGTTGGTATTGCTTGGTTTGGTTTTATTCAAAGTGTTTGCCACCAGTTTTACCATGGGTGCAGGAGGTGTTGGAGGTGTTTTTGCCCCGGCACTATTTATTGGTTCTTCACTTGGCTTTGTGTTTAGCAGCTTTGTCAATCGCTTAAACTTTGTAAATATCCCTACCAGTAACTTTACCTTGGTAGGCATGGCGGGGCTTATGGCCGGTGTGCTTCATGCTCCGCTTACGGCAATATTTATGATTGCAGAAATCACTGGAGGATATGAGCTATTTGTCCCACTTATGCTTGTATCGGCTATTTCTTTTTTGGTAACCCGCAGCATCACCCCTCATTCAATATATACCGAGCAGTTGGCACAAAAAGGAGATGTGCTTACGCACGATAAGGATCATGCCATCCTTACTTTATTGAGCCTCGAAAAAATTGTGGAAACCAACTTTAAGCCTGTACATCCAGAAATGCAGCTTGGAGATTTGATAAAAGTAGTAGCCACCAGCCGCAGAAATTTGTTTCCGGTAGTAAATCAAGATCAGCAACTCGTTGGAGTCCTTACTCTGGATGATTTCCGCCATCTCATGTTTAACCAGGCTGTATATACTACTACCACGGTTTCTCAACTTATGAGCCCCCCTCCCGCCCTTATCGAAAAATCGGAGGATATGAATCAAGTGATGAGGAAATTTCAGGAAACTGGGGCTTGGAATTTACCGGTGGTTGATCAAGGAAAATATTTCGGTTTTATATCCAAATCAAAACTCTTCTCAGTATACCGTAGAAAGTTGATCGAGTTCAACTAATTCGGCACATTTTGTATGTGGTGTAATTCACCTGACATTTCCTACAGGTTGAAAATCATTATATTTAGCGGCTTTTTAGAAACTGGGCACACAACCAGACTAAAAAGAGAAACCCTATTTTTTTGAAAGGATAACCCATTTTTATGATTCGATTTCCCCTACTAGCGCTAGCTATGCTACTTGCTATTGCCCCTCTTTCTGCCCAAAATTCTACAGATTGGGTAGAGCAAATGAATGATCCATCTGTAAACTTCTATACTGTTCAGCAAAGCTTTGAACAATACTGGGAGGGTAAGGAGATCGAAAAAGGAAAGGGTTGGAAGCAATTCAAGCGTTGGGAAGCCTTTATGGAACCGCGTGTTTTTCCTGATGGAGAAAGACCATCTGCCGAAATCACAACAGCCGCCTACAATTGGGTTTTTAGCAATAGCGCAGCCTCCGACCTTGGTCAATGGAAACCAGTAGGTCCATTTAATGGCCCTAGCCTAGGCGGAATAGGAAGGGTAAACCGTGTAGTTTTTGACCCTCAAAATTCCAATATAGTTTGGATTGGAACGCCAGCCGGTGGACTTTGGAAAAGCACTGATGGTGGTCAAAACTGGACGACCAACACAGATAAACTGACTAACCTTGGCATTTCCGACATCGCTATTCACCCTACCAATAGCAACATAATGTATATTGCCACTGGCGACCGCGATGCTGGAGACACTTACAGCTATGGTGTTTTAAAATCTATAGATGGTGGCATCACTTGGGTACAAACAGGACTGACTCATAATGTCACACAGCAAACTCGTATTACAGATTTATACATCAATCCTGATAGTCCAAGTATTATTATAGCATCGTCTTACAGCGGGATTTTTAGAAGTACAGATGCAGGAGCAACCTGGACTTCTGTAAAGATTGGCAGCCACAACGAAATAATGCAAATGCCCGGAAACCCTAATGTACTTTTTGTGAGTTCGCTAAACACTGGTTCTTGCCGAATTTTTAAAAGTACCGACAATGGACTCAACTGGACTCAGGCCTCTTCTTCGGTGCTTCCACTAAGCAATGCGCGAAGAATAGAACTAGCTGTAACTCCTGACGATAGTAATTATGTATACGCCCTTTATGGCAATAATTCTAATGGATTTGGAGGAGTATACCGCTCTACAGATGCAGGGACTACTTGGACATTGCAAGCTAGCTCACCCAACCTTTTGGGGTGGAGCACAACTGGAGCAGATGCTGGAGGACAGGCATGGTACGATTTAGCCTTAGCTGTAAATCCTGCGGATAAAGATGAACTTTTTGTAGGTGGGGTAAACATTTGGTCAAGCTCTAATGGCGGAAGCTCCTGGAATTTAGCCTCTCACTGGTATGGTGGAGGTGGCGCACCTTATGTACATGCCGATGTTCATGATTTAGAATACAACCCTACCACAGGAGATTTATACGCAGGCACAGATGGCGGTGTTTACCGCGATACAGAAAACAAGTTTAACTGGGATGCGCTAAATGACGGTATTAATATTACTCAATATTATACCTTTTCCAATTCTCTATCAGATACTACTGGAATAATAGGTGGGGCTCAGGATAACGGAACTCACCTGCGTAGAAATAACGGTTGGGCGGATGTATATGGTGGTGATGGAATGGATTGCGCTATTGACACCAAAGATCCAAATACCATGTATGCCTCCATTTATTATGGCGATTTCTTTAAGTCTACTAATGGTGGATTTTCTTTTAATAGCCCATTCAATCTGCCCCCTGCCGGAAACGGAAACTGGGTAACTCCATTTTCAATGGACCCACTTCATCCTGACACTTTGTATGCAGGTTTTAATAATGTATGGAGGTCATTCAATGGTGGAGTATCCTTTACTTCTTTAAATTCTTCAGGTGTTTCTGGTGGTGGAAATATTGATGTACTGGCAATTGCTCCTCAGCATACTAATGTAGTTTTCATGGCCAATGGTAGTGATGCCTGGAAAAGTATTGACCATGGCACCAACTGGACATACTTAAATTTTGGCGGCTCGCGTTCCGTTACAGGAATTGCAGCTGCGCATGATTCACCAGATCACATTGTGGCTACTAAAAGCGGATATATCAGCACAGATAAAGTTTATGAATCTAAAGATGGTGGAGCAACATTTACCAACATTTCTACAGGCTTGCCAAATGTTCCTGTAAACTGTGTAGTGATAGAAAAAAATGCTGTGCACAGTGTATATATTGGTACCGATTTAGGCGTGTTTTATAAAGATGATACGAACCCGAGTTGGGTTTCTTTCAACTTTAATTTGCCAAACGTGATTGTAAATGAGTTGGAGATCAATTACATCAACAATAAACTACGTGCTGCTACTTATGGCCGCGGAGTTTGGGAATCTCCGGTATATGGCGCTTTGGTGGCTCCAATTGCTCAAGCTGATTTTTCATCAAACGTATGTGTGAATGACACCATAATCCTTACGCACAACTCTCAATATTCTCCTGATCAATTCAGCTGGAACATTACTCCATCCACTTTCATGTATGTGAATGGAACTTCTTCTACATCTGAAAACCCAGAAGTGGTCTTTACACAAAAAGACATTTATAACGTAAGCCTTAGCGTGAGTAATAGCATTGGTGGCGATTCTATTTATTATCAAAATGCAATTGCGGCTGGTGGGTTACCAATTTCCTACTCGGTTGATTTCTCAGATTTAGATGATGTGAAGCATTGGAATTATGACCAAACCGAAATGGGTTGGGAAAATGCATCTTCATCTCAAGGCATGGCTTTCAAAGCAAATCTTTTTGGTAGCACTAGCAACACTGATTATGAACTTATTTCGCCAGCACTCGATTTAAGCGGGCACGACTCTGCTTGGATGGCCTATGATTACGCCTATAGTGGAACTGCTACAAATACTACCGATAGCTTGCTTATTTATGCCTCCACCGGGTGCTCAAACAGCTGGACATTAGTATCTGCCCGAGGTGAAGATGGTACCGGAAATTTTCAAACAACAGCAGGTATTTCCACCAAATTCAACCCTGCTGCCAATGAATGGTGCCATTCCGCTACAGCGGCCAATTGCATTACCGTAAATCTTTCTGCTTTTGCAGGGCAAGAAGGTGTGAGAGTGAAGTTTGTAGCAGTAAATAATGGTGGCAATGACATCTATCTGGATAATGTGGTGATTGAGGGAAGTCCAACTTTGGCTCCAAGTCCAGACTTCAGTTCGGTGCAATCTACATGCGCTTTAGACACCGTACCATTTAATGATCAAACTTATGGATCAGCCAACACTTGGGAGTGGACATTTACCGGGCCTACCACTTTTACGTCAAGCGATCAAAATCCAAAAATCAGATTCACTCAGGCTGGAACTTACTCGGTAAAACTAAAAACCACTAATTCCATTGGGAGTGATTCTATTACCAAAATAAGTTATATCAGTGTTTTGGCTGCTGACTCAGTTTCGATCTCACTTGACTACACTGGTACTTTTATATGTACTAATGATACCTTGAATCTTACAGCCACTGTAACTAATTCGGGCTCTAACCCTGAGTATACCTGGTACTTGAACAATGTGAATATTGGTAAAACCAACTCGCCAGTCAATAACTTTTCACAACTTCTACCTGGAGATGAAATTTACGCTACAGTGCTTTCAGATGCTACTTGTGCATTTCCAGCCATGGCTTACTCAGATACCATTGTTATAAATGTATATGCCCCAGTCAGCCTAAATATTACCTCGGTAAACTCTGTGTGTAAAACCAATCCTCCGCTACCTCTTACGGCTACTCCAGCTGGAGGTCAATTTTCAGGGCCAGGAGTATCAGGCAGCAACTTTGACCCTGCCGTGGCCGGAGCAGGCCAGCACACCATTACCTATACTTATCAAGATGCAAACGGATGCAATTATACTAGCAGTACTATGGCTCAGGTTTTTGAGTTACCTACAGTAAGCATTACTAATAATACATTTTGCGAAAGCGATGGCGCAAGCCCATTGAACATTGCAGTGCCTGCGGGCGGTACTTATTCCGGAAATGGTATTTATAACAACAATCTTTTCCCTGATTCTCTGGGCGCTGGACTGCATCCCATTACCTACACCTACAATTCTGGATCTTGTGGTGTAGTTACCAAAACTTTTGATGTGAATATTTTACCAAACCCCACACCAAACATTGTAGTGCAGCCCGGATATTTGGAGTGTGACATTACCGCCACCAGCTACCAATGGTACACTGGTAACGGCACCTGGATTTCGGGAGCAAATGCAAAAACCTACACACCAACTTCTAATGGAAGCTACCGTGTGGATGTGCTTGATGCAAATGGCTGCTATGGCCAAAGTGCTTACACGTCATTTTCTATAGGTCTTGAGGAATTGCCAGTAGGCTTCGAGTTTGGATTGTATCCAAACCCTGCTAATGATGTGGTAAACCTAAAAATGGATTATGATGAATCTGTTGCGGTTTCGCTTAATGTAAGTGACCTTACAGGAAAAGTAATCCGCCAGCAAAATATTCATTTTGAGGGTAGTACCATCCAACAGATTGACCTTAGCAACTTAGCACAAGGCGTATATGTATTTCGCCTGGAAGGCACCAAAATATCTGTAAGCAAAAAGGTAGTTGTAAAACATTAATAAAAACCAAGCGGCTGTGCTCCATATAGTGAACTGCCCCTATTCTTAAGTAATATCATGTTTGTACGCATTCTTTTTTTGGCACTTATTTTTACCCAGTGCACCACATCAACGAAAACCACTACTAACCAGCCAGCCGAGGATTCGGCAAGCTATATGCGTTATATACCTGGAGCGGGTGGAGGCAAGGGCATTCTTTTTACCGTTCCATTAAAAAACCCATCCAAAACCCTCCTTATTAATCGATTTTTGATAAACGGTATCGAAGTACCTGCTAAGATTGAGGACAACCTGATAATAGCTTCGGTATTTTATGCTGACAGAGAACCGACAGTGGAAAATCCAAACCCTGAGCCGATGGATCCCGTACTTTTTAATGAAAATACATTTGAAGCAGTAATTTATTACTCAAATGATGGAGTAAACGACTCCTTACGTGTAACCAATTTTACAGAAGAAAAACAACCTCTCTACCCTTAATTTTGAACCTATTATTTTTATGAAGAAGCTATTATTATCGCTAGGATTAGCTGTGTTGTTATTCGCACTTGTAGTACCGTTTACAAAAAAAGATAAGCACGAAAAATATGCTGAGTTTATTAATAACCATGAATACTCCACCCGTGAGCACCTTACTCCCGAGCAAATAAAAGCTATTCCTAAAGAGGATCGGCCTGACTTAGCCATGGAGCAAAACTTCCTTCTTACTCTAGACCCTGCGCTAGGCCATCCAGCTCCTGAACGCTTGCTGAGTGTGTATCAACAGGTAAGTAATGCAAGAAACAATCCTATTCCCGGTACTCCTGGAGCCTCTACCAACCCTTGGATAGAGCGCGGCCCTAGCAATGTAGGTGGCCGTACACGTGCCATAATGTTTGATCCAAATGATGTTACTCACAAAAAAGTGTGGGTAGGAAGTGTAACCGGTGGACTTTGGTATAACAACGATATTACCAACTTTAACTCTAATTGGATTGCTGTAAATGACTTTTGGGATAACATTGCCATTACCGCCATTGCTGCCGACCCTACCAATAGCAGCACATTTTATGTAGCCACTGGTGAGGGCTGGGGAACTGGTTCAAGCCGGGGAGCAGGAGTTTGGAAAACTACAGATGCTGGTAATACCTGGACACATTTACCTTCTACCAGTAGCTTTTACTACATCAATGATTTGGTGGTAAGAGAAGAAAATGGCAACGGAACAATTTACGCTGCGGTACAGGGAATGTCCTATAATAGTCAATTTCATGGAATTGCGGATGAAGGATTACAACGATCTATTGATGGTGGCCAAACTTTTACTCAGGTTCTCCCCAACGTAGGCTCTGGACCGTACGCTCCAGCTGATATTGAAATAGCTGCAAATAACAGTATTTGGGTTGGTACCACAAATAGTTTTAGATCGGTTATTCCTCAAGGTGGCGGTAAAGTTTTTTACAGCAACAACGGTACTTCATGGGCTGTTAGCTATAGTCAAAGTGGTGGTGAACGTGTAGAGCTAGCTTGTGCACCAAGTGACTCCAATTATGTGTATGCCTTAATTGAATCTTCCAACCAAGTAGAGGCTATTGTAAAAACCACAGATTATGGAACCAACTGGACCAATGTTTCAGAACCTGATGACGCTGATCGCGGCATAGACTCTGACGACTTTTCACGCGGGCAAGCTTGGTATGACCTCACTTTGGCAGTTGACCCTAATGATCCAGATGTGGTGTTTACAGGTGCTATAGACTTGTTTAAAACCACTAACGGAGGAAACAACTGGGATCAAATTTCGCATTGGTATGGAGGGTTCGGTTACCCTGATGTGCATGCAGACCAGCATGTAATTGTTTTTAAGCCTGGCTCTTCCTCAGAGGTTCTTTTTGGAAATGATGGCGGCTTATATAGGTCTACAAATGCACAAAGCTTTAGTCCTTCATTTACAAACCTCAATAGAGGATATAATGTCACCCAGTTTTATGCTGGCGCCATACACCCCTCGTCAGGCACAAATTACTTTTTGGCCGGTGCCCAAGACAACGGTTCCCAGCAATTTACCAGTGCGGGTATAAACAGCACCAACGAAGTGACAGGAGGAGATGGAGGATACTGTTTTATTGACCAGACTAATCCACAAATACAAGTTACATCCTATGTGTACAACAGCTACTGGAGGTCTACTGATGGCGGGGCTTCATTCTCCTCACGTATTCAGAATGAAACCACAGGAAGTTTTATCAACCCCACAGATTATGATGACAACCTACATATACTTTACTCCAATCTATCAGGAGCCTCTATAAACAGGATTTTAGATATGGACGGAAACCCTGATATAAGTCCATTTAGAGCATTTATCGGGAGTCCAGCCACACACCTTAGGGTTTCACCTTATACCACTACTTCTACAACCCTATTTGTAGGGACTACCGCTGGGCGCGTTTATAAAATCACCAATGCTGATGGTTCTTCTCCTACTCTCACCAACATTACTACAAGTGATCTTCCTATAGGTAGTGTCAGCTGCATAGAAATAGGCAGTAGCGAAAATGAGCTTTTGGTAACGTATAGCAACTATGGCGTAAATAGTGTGTGGTATACTAATGACGGTGGAGCCAATTGGACAAGCAAGGAAGGTGACCTACCTGATATGCCCGTAAGATGGTCTCTCTTTAACCCCAATAACCGGAACGAAGTCTTGCTGGCTACAGAAGTGGGTGTATGGAGGTGCAGCAATATCAATTCTCCAAACCCAAGTTGGACACCTTCTACATCTGGACTAGCTAATGTGCGAACATCTATGCTGCAAATGCGTGACTCGGATAATGAAGTAATTGCTGCAACTTACGGACGTGGTCTATTTAGTAGTAGCGCTTTTTCTTCCATTTCTTCGCCTGATGCTGATTTCACACCCTCGTCAAATCCAGTTTGCGGCAACTCTCCTATTACCCTGAGTGATCACTCCTCCTCTGCCCCTACAAGCTGGCAGTGGACAATAACCCCCAATACGTACAGTTTTGTTAATGGAACATCTGCTTCATCTACCAATCCACAAGTGTTATTTAATACCTCTGGGAACTATAAGGTGAAACTGGTAGTAACTAATACTATGGGGTCGGATAGCTCTATCCAAAACATCACCGCAGGTGTATATTCTCCACCTGTTATCACAGCACTAGACGATCAATTATTCTGTAGCAGTAGAGGAGCAGGCTTAACTTATCAATGGTACGAGAACGGGGTTCTTATTCCAAATGCAAACTGGTATGTTATTAACATCACCAACAATGCAGTATACACCGTTACCGTTTCCAGTAGCAGTTGTAGTGAAACCTCACCTCCTTTTGACCTTCAAAATATTGGTTTGAACGACCTTGCCACTGAAGCTGGAATCAAAATTTACCCTAACCCTCTAACTGATAAGTTGAATGTACAGCTTCCTAACCCTTCTGGCGAAAACGGTAGTATTAGGATTTTTAACATGCAAGGAAAGGTTGTTTTTCAAAAAAATACAGAAGCAAGTAAAATCGTAGAGGAAACCATTTCTCTGGGTCATTTACCGAAAGGTCAATATTTGATAAAAATCAATATTGGAAATCAGAGTTATAGCAAAAGTATAAGCAAGGCTTAGAACCTAAAAAAATTTCCAAAAAAGGTGAAATTGCAAATCGCGATTTCGCCTTTTTTCATATTCGGGAAATTGCACCGTTCTCATTATAGGCTTATTCCTGTATTTGGTTTTCATATATAGATTTTGACTATAGAGGTGCTAACTTGCAGCTACCTTAATCTAATCTCCAATCTGCTATGAAAAAGTTTATCCTATTTACATTTATAGCCACCGGCCTATTGTTTGCCTGGCTACAACCTAGATCAACCGAAAAAGACAAATATCGTCACCTCATAAACTCCCACGAGTTTAGTACCAGGACACACCTTAATCCTACCCAAATAAAACAAATCACAAAAAAGGATCGTCCCGATTTGGCTTGGGAGCAAAACTATCTGGCCACTATGGATCCTGCTTTAGGTCATCCCACTCCAGAAAAGTTGATTCCGGTATATGAGCAAATTTCTCAGGCTCAAAACAGCCTTACCACCACACCCGGGGCAGCAGCCACACCATGGGTAGAAAGAGGACCTTCCAATGTTTCTGGAAGAACACGTGCCCTGGTGTATGACCCTAATGATATTACCAACAAGAAAGTATGGGCAGGTGGTGTAACAGGTGGATTATGGTACAACAATGATATTACCAGCAACACTTCACAATGGACCGCAGTCAATGATTTTTGGGATAATATTGCTATTACCTCCATAGTTTTTGACCCTACCAATACTCAAATAATGTATGTAGGCACTGGCGAAGGCTGGGGTGCTGGCGCAAGCCGTGGTGCTGGTATTTGGAAATCTACCAATGGTGGTACAACTTGGAGTCACCTGAGTTCCACCTCGTCTTTTTATTATATCAATGATATGGTGGTACGCAATGAAAGCGGCAGCGGTGTATTGTACGTAGCTATGAGGGGCAACTATTACGGGCAAACCTGGCATGGCTTAGGTGTTCAAGGCTTGCAACGCTCTACCAATGGAGGCACAAGTTTTACACAAGTATTGCCAAATATTCCAGGGCAATCACAGCCTTTTGTGGCAGCCGATATTGAGCTTGGCGCTAACAATAAATTATGGGTGGGTACCACCACTTCTGCCTATAGCCTTAGCGATAGAGGTGGCGGGCGCATACTTACCAGCACCAATGGCACCACTTGGACCATTGCCTATACAAGTGCAGGTGGCGAACGAGTGGAAGTGGTCTGCGCCCCTAGCGATGCTAACTATGCTTATGCTCTAATAGAATCAAGCAATGTGGTGGATGATATGGTGCAAACTACCAATGGAGGAACTTCCTGGACCAGCCGCAACGAGCCTAGTGATGTAGATAATGGGATACCCGCTTCGGATTTTTCCCGTGGCCAAGCTTGGTATGACCTTATTGCTGCGGTAGACCCTAACAACCGAAACACACTGATAGTAGGTGGTATTGACCTTTTCAGATCTACAGACGGGGCCAATAGCTGGAGTCAAATTTCAAAATGGAGTAACAATAATAATCTAGCAGCCTTAAACTGTTCCAATGTACACGCTGATCAACACGCCATAGTTTTTAAGCCAGGCTCAAGCAGCGAAGTGCTTTTTGGAAATGATGGAGGCGTGTATTACTCCAATAGCATTGCCACTGCGGCCACTTCCAATGTAATTCATCGTAGAGACAATGGCTACAACGTAACCCAATTTTACGCTTGTGCAATCCATCCTACAGCGGGTAGTAATTACTTTTTGGCTGGAGCTCAAGATAATGGTAGCCATAAATATGGAGCTGCCGGAATGAATGCCACCACCGAAGTAACCGGGGGAGACGGAGCGTACTGCTTTATAGATCAGACGAACCCCAATTATCAAGTTACATCGTACGTATATAATAGCTACTGGAGGTCTACCAATGGTGGAAGCAGTTTTGGCCCAAGCTTTTTCCAAAATGATCAAAACACAGGTAAGTTTATTAACCCTGCTGATTATGATGACAATCAAGATGTGCTCTACTCTTCGCGTACCATAAATACTATAAATAGGGTTACGAATATTACCAGCTCCCCATCCATTGGTAGCCTTACCGTAAGCGGGATGAACAGCATGGCCTCGCATCTTCGCGTATCGCCATACACTACCTCGTCTACTACTTTATTTGTAGGTACCGAAGCTGGTGATCTTTATAAAATAACTAATGCCGATGGCGGTTCGCCTTCCACATCAAGTATAGGTGGAGGCCTGCCTGCGGGCAATATTTCTTGTGTAGAAATCGGTGCTAACGAAAATGAACTTTTGGTAACCTATACCAATTATGGAATTACCTCCGTGTGGTACACCAGCAATGGTGGAACTACATGGGCCAGTAAAGAAGGTAACCTTCCCGACATGCCGGTGCGCTGGGCTTTATTTAATCCTAATGATAGAACAGAGGTACTACTGGCCACAGAAGTTGGGGTATGGAGCACCAGTAATTTCAGTGCTTCATCACCTACATGGGTAGCAAGCAATAGCGGTCTGGCCAATGTGCGTGTAGATATGCTTCAAATGCGTGATAGTGACAATGAAGTAATTGCCGCAACACACGGCCGTGGTTTGTTTTCCTCATCAGGCTTTGCTGCCACTCAAGCACCTGTAGCTGACTTTGGAATAAGCACAAGTACACCTTGCACGGGGCAAACCGTAACTCTTAGCGACAGCAGCACCGGAAATCCTACAAGTTGGGCATGGACCATCACACCTTCCACTTTTAGCTATGGAACAGGCAGCTCGGCCAGCAGCCAAAACCCGGAAGTAACTTTTAATACAGCTGGAACCTACAGTATAAAACTTGTAGTGAGTAATGCCAATGGTATAGACAGTTTAGAAATCGCACAAGCCGTACAAGTAGGTGGCCAAGGTTTACCTTTTAGCGAAGACTTTGAAGGTTCAGCCCCAGGGTGGGCCGTAGATAACCCTGACAATGGAATTACTTGGGGATTATATACGGTTGCAGGAAGCACACCTGGCACCAAGGCAGCAGGTGTCGATAATTTCTCTTACAACTCCGCGGGGCAAAAGGACGGATTGCTTTCGCCAGCTATTAACCTAAATGGGGTAAGCCAAGCCACACTAACTTTTGACTATGCGTATCGTAGATATAGCAATACTTACTCTGACAGCCTGGCCGTATATATTAGCACTGATTGCGGAGTTACATTTACCCAACTTGCCCTTTACGGGGATGATGGTACCGGTAGCTTTGCCACAGGTATCCCAACCACATCTGGATTTACTCCTACCTCAGCAGCAGATTGGTGTGGAGCCATAGGAAACCCGACCTGCCCTTCTATTGACATCAGTTCTTACACCGGAAATGACAACGTAGTTATCAAGTTTGAAAACATTACCGACTACGGAAACAACATGTACATTGATAATGTAAACATCACAGGTTCTGCTGGTGTAGCCCCTGTTGCTGATTTTAGCGCAAGCAAAACCAACGGCTGCGTATCAGATACTGTAGTATTTACCGACCTATCTACCAACGCACCCACTAGTTGGGCATGGACCTTCTCACCTTCTACCGTTACTTACGTAAATGGTACTTCCGCTTCTTCTCAAAACCCGGAAGTAATTTTTAACGGAAGTGGAAACTACCAGGTAAGCCTTAATTCGAGTAATACTGTAGGTAATGATAGTGAAGTGAAGGCAGCTTATGTTTCTATTGCCAACATAGTTGTACCTACTGCCAGTATTTCGGCAAGCGACACGAGCATTTGTACTGGTACCATGGTAACTTTTACAGCCACAGCTAATAATGGAGGATCATCACCAACCTATCAATGGAAAGTAAATGGTGTAAATGCAGGTACAAATAGCAGCACCTTTAGCTTATCCACATTGGCACATGGGGATGTAGTAAGCTTTGACATGACCAGCAATGCAGCTTGTGCTAACCCTATTTCTGTTACAAGCTCATCATCCATTACCATGATAGTAGATAGTATAAAAACTCCATCTGTCAGTATTTCTGCATCAGCCACATCAATATGTGTGGGCACTAATGTAACCTTTACTGCAAGCCCTGTAAACGGAGGAAGCACACCTTCTTACCAATGGAAAATAAATGGCAGCAATGTAACTGGAGCAGGTGCAATTTTTAGCTCTTCCACATTGTCCAATGGAGATGCAGTAAGCGTAGAACTTAGCTCAAGCGAAAATTGTGTTACCGCCAGCACTGTAAGCTCAAACACCATAAACATGAGCGTAAGCAGTGCTGTGGCACCATCTGTAAGCATTAGTAGTAATGATACCATCGTGTGCCAAGGCAGCAGTTCTATCTTTAGCGCTGCAGCGCTAAATGCTGGTGCAAGCCCCACTTATCAGTGGAAAGTAAATGGTATAAATGCTGGTACAAACAGCCCTACTTTTATCAGGACCCTAAATAACAATGATGCGGTTTCAGTAGAAATTACATCTTCATTGGCTTGTGCTTCTCCCACCACGGCAGTTTCTGCAAGCAAAACGGTTCAAGTGCTGCAAGACCCTGTGATCACCAATACTACTACTTTACCTGTAGGTCCATTGTGTAAAGAAGATACTTTACAACTTACCGCCACGGTAAACAGTTTCGGAAACCCAGGGATAGGCCACTGGAATGGACCAGGTGTAGCCAATGGGAAGTTTATTGCTGAAAATGTAGCCACAGGCAGCCATACTTTAACCTATGGATATTCATATATAAACTCACCTTCTTGTTCTGAATCTATCACCTTAACGGTAAATGTGGAAAACGTGCCAAAGCCTACTATATCAAATAATAATATGGTGCTTACATGCAATGAAGCAGGCTACAATTATCAGTGGATTTTGAATGGAAATGCTATTCCTGGAGCTACAGCACAAACGCACACCGCTACAGGAAATGGAACCTACAGTGTCCAGATTGGTCTTACAGGTTGCTCTGATCAATCAGACCCAACGGTGATAAACGACTTTGGAATGGATGACCTCAAAGCAGCTCTTGCATTTAAATTATTCCCCAACCCGGCAAAAGATGAAAGTACCTTTGAGCTTAGAAACCCCGGCACCGATAAACTCACTTATGAGCTAATTGCCTTTAATGGTGCTGTGGTTTTGAGAAAGGAGATTTCTGCCGGTGCTTTGGTAAAGGAGAAAATAAACCTAAGCCATCTAGCCGCTGGATTTTATACCCTTCAAATAAAAGCTGGTGAGCACAAAATCATTGAAAAGCTAGGAAAACAGTAAAATCATTATGTTTAGTACTGAGAGTACCTTATAAAAGCTTTAAACCAAAAAAGCGAGGGGCGTGTGCCCTCGCTTTCTCTTTTTATCAAACTATCTCTGAATTTATATTGTAACCACAATTAACCTATCCACCATTTTACCAATCAACTCGTTTACAAATCACCTCAACACCTGCACCCAGCCGCTTTCATTTATTTCTTTGCCAGATGTCTCATAAATCAAAACATAGGTATACACCCCGGCAGGAAGAGCCTTTCCACTTTTGGTAGTGCCGCGCCAATTGTTCTGGTAAGGGCGTGCTTCATACACCACTTCGCCCCAGCGGCTAATGATTTGTAGTGAAGCATCGGGCGGTAGGTTCCCTATTTCAAACATATCATTTAGTCCATCACCATCAGGGCTAAAGCTATTGGGTATGTACACCTCTAGCGCTTCACAGTCTTCTTCAGTTATGGTAGTTACAAATTGTAAAGTATCACAAAGCGTATGCACCGTGAGTGTAGCTTCTCCACCTTGGTAATACGTGGACGAATGGCTAGAACCACCGTTGCTCCAACTATACGCTACACTACTATCTTCATGGGCTATTAGTTCTACCGGTTCATTGGTGCAAAGCACTGTATCTGTAGGCAGGCTGGTACTGTATTTTCCATAATAGCTCACCAGTAGGGTATCGTTCACTGTATCACATGGCGTAAAGCTTTGCAACCAGTACTTCCCTTCCTGGTTAAGGTTTGTGCTATTAGAAGTACTACCTGTGCTCCAAACATGGCTTACGCTCGATTGAGTATTTGCACTAAGCACAGCACTTTGCCCATCACATATTTGTAGCTCAGCGGGCAGGCCGCTTTGGTAAGTTGGATAATAATCTACCTCAATGGTATCATATCGAGCATATTTTCCATTGTATTGCACCTCTACCCAGTAGGTACCGGGGTTACCTATGGTTATACTGCTATCGGAACTGCCCGTGCTCCACAAAAAACTTTTGGAATGTACAGGAAGGGCAAAACCCGTATCGTGCACAGCGTGAAGCAGTAGACTATCACCCGCACACAGCAAGGTATCATTGGGCAGGCTTACGCTAAAAGTGATATCATCCCAGGGGATGACGGTAACTGCGTCTATGAAATATTGAACGGGTTGTTCCTCAGTGCTCACCGTCCAATAAGCCAACGGGTTATCCCATCTGGTGCAACTGTCAAGAGGAGTGAAGTTTCCAACAGTAAGGAACTTTTCGCCTCCCATGGCTACATAAGTACCGCTAACCTTGGTCCAAGTAGTATCCCTCAAAATGGAGTCCGCTTCCACATGGGGTTTCATCCCGGGCAACAAATAATCATACAGCCGAAAAGTGTCAGTCGAAAAATGTACGCCTATGTTTTGAACATATTCAGTACTCCAACGCCAGGCTGCGGTATAAAACTCTACCATAAGGCTGTCGCCCTTCACCAGGGATTGATTAAGCATAACTTCTCCAAAAGATCTTCCGACCCATTTCACACGATTTGGAAAATTAGGGTGGCTGCCGAAAGTCCATACATCTAAACCAAATATTGAAATATAACCGCTATCCGCCTTTGGCATTGGCCAGTACATTTGTTGTATGTTCTGCCCAGGTCTAGTAGCTTTGAAGGTACTATCTATGCACAGATCATGAAATCCATAACCACCCACACCTGATGCCGTATCAGGGCGAGGCGGGTCAAACCAGTCATGAAAAAGAAAGCGTGAACCATCTATACTATCACATACTGCCACATCTCCAAAATTAGGATTTGGCACCAGATTTTGCGCAACAACTTGTACACAGGTAAATAATAGTATGATGAATGTAATTTGTTTCACAGTTATACAAAGCGGGTTTACCTGCCGTTGCATTTCGTCAGGGGTATTCCAAGCAAAGGTTGGGCAGAAAGGGTTGCTTTCATAGGAAGAAGTTTAGTTAAACACCCAAGGTATTAAAACTAAAACGACTTAGCCCAAATCCACATTCCCACCACTAATTATCACCGCAATTTTAGCTTTCGCAAAATGTGTTTTATGTTTTAACAAACAGGCCAAAGGCACCGCACTTGATGGCTCGATAATAATCTTCATGCGTTGCCAAATCAGCTTCTGGGCGTTCATAATTTCCTCTTCGCTGCATAGCAAAATATCATCTACATGTTTACGGATGTATCCAAAATTGATGTCTCCCAAAGAAGTGCGAAGACCATCCGCAATGGTGATGGGTTCTTTGGCTGGTTGTAATTCACCAGAGTGAAAAGACGCATAGGCATCATTGGCCAGTTCAGGCTCGCAACCAATAACTTTTGTTGTAGGCGAAAAGTATTTCCCGCTAAGGGCCGAGCCGCTAAGCAGGCCACCACCACCCACGGGTGTCAATAAAAAATCAAGGTTTTGAAGATCTTCAAAAACCTCCGTGGCGCAAGTAGCTTGGCCGCAAATAGTATTGTCAAAATTGTAAGGCGGGATAAAGGTGCAGCCCTTTTCGGTCATTACTTTTTCGAGAGTAGTTTCGCGTGCTTCCAGGGTAGATTTGCAAAAAATCACTTCTGCTCCGTATTCCTTCACAGCCGCTACTTTTACCTTGGGTGCATTTTCGGGCATTACGATATAAGCAGCTACTCCGGCCATTTTTGCCGCCCAGGCCAATGCTTGCCCATGGTTGCCAGAAGAATGTGTGGCTACGCCTTTTTTCTTCTGCTCATCGCTAAGCTGCAACACGGAGTTAATGGCGCCCCGTGCTTTGAACGAACCTGTCTTTTGAAAGTTTTCACACTTAAAGAACACCTCTGCTCCGAGCAGATTATTGATGTGTGAGTTGGTAAGAATGGGGGTATTGTGAATATGAGGAGCCACGCGCTGATGCGCCTGCTCAATCAAAATTTGGTCTATCATTTATATAGCTAAAGAATTTCCCTCAAGGGTGCGCATTATGGGAATCATGACAGGGGCGCGCTGAAGTGTAAGCTCAATATTTTTATTCTGACAATCAACTGGAATCAGGTGACTTGAGCGATAGCCTTTTTTTGAAACCCTAACTTTAAGCTGGTCGTAGCGACCAATAGGGCCCTCCATTTTTATGTCAAAATTACCTTGTGCATCAGAAGATGTGGAATGAATAATCTGCCCTTTATATTCGATAGAAATAACAGCTCCTTCCACTGCAGCTCCTGCAGGTTCAGAGATTATTCCAGAAAATGAAATGCTGATTTTGTCGCCATGCGCCCACATGAAAAGGGGGAGCAAAAAGATTAAGGATAATATGGCGATTTTCTTATTCATCTGATTCCAAAGTTAATAGCTTTTTCGAAAAAGGAATTGACTCATCAAATATTTCTTCCATCAAGGTACGCAAAAAGTCCTCAAATTCTGAAACTAGCTCGCGATTGACCTCTGTTGTCTTACCCATTTTAAAAGGCATGGGCCACTTATTTACATTTCGCAAACTGATGATCCCCGCATTCAGACTATCGTAATCCTTGTAATTATTGAAGTATAGATAAGCGTACATCAGTAATTGTAGAGACTTGTTTTTCTCCTTCGGTTGCCTCAAATCATGCATGGTTTTGATACTCAGGTTTCCGTCAATCACAGAGCCTGTCTTGTAATCTATCACGCGTAGCTCATCACCAATCCTGTCCACACGGTCAACAATCCCCTTCAGTTTTACTTCCTGCCCATTCTTCAAAATCATTTGGCAACTCAGGTCAAGTTCTAATCCCAATAAAGAAAGAACCTCGTTTTGGCTTTCCAGTATTTCCAGTTCCTCTTTTTCCTTACGGAGAAAATTGACCAGCATTCCCACCAGGATTTCGCGAATAAGAAGGTTTTTACCAACGTCCAAATCCGCCAACTTAGCTTCCTTGCGAAGTTCATCCACCACCAGGTTTCTTATTTCTTCTTCGCTTAGCGCAAAAGCCGGGTCATTAGCTTTTAATACACTTTTACATTTCAAAATTTCATCGCCTTCTATCACCGAATACAGTCGCTCCAAAATATTGTGAACCACATTCCCCTGCTTGTCATAGCCCGCCACTTCTTCCACCTCATCAGCTTCCTGCAAATTGAGCACCCGCTTTTTATAAAACTCCACAGGGTCATTTATATAATCAGTAATAGCCGTTGCCGAAAAACCCTTCACCGCCATTTCTTTCAGGCGCTCCATAATGGCCGGAGTTTTGACAATGTCGGTAGCGTTTTTGTCTTCAATCTTCACCTCAAAAGTTGGATTGAGATATTCAAACCTCACCCTTCGATTGGCCTTTGGCAATTCATATTCCAGCTGCTTGATGAAGCGGCTAGGCTCACCACTTCCCAAACCTTCAGAAAGACCATTGTAGATAAGGGTAATATTTTCAGCTCGCTGGATTAGCCTATAAAAGTGGTACGCAAACACAGCGTCCTTATCCAGGTAGGTTGGCAAACCAAACTCACGTTTTATATCAAAAGGAATCAAACTATTATCAGAGCGGCCTTTCGGCAAAATGTCTTCATTGAGAGAAGTCATTACGATATTCTTAAAATCAAGGGTACGGGTCTCCAAAACTCCCATCACTTGAAGTCCGCTCAAAGGCTCTCCATAAAGGTCCAAAGTTTCGCTTTTCAGCAAATCTTTATAAAAGCGCAAAGCTGTTTTTATATCCTCCACATACGGATACTCGGCCATCAAAAGCGACAGGCGATTGAACAACTTATAGAAGCCAAAAAGCGACTGAAGCAAGCTGGTTTTCTCAGGTTGAGCCTCATGAAGCCGCTCAGCAAGCTTCGCTAGGCTCGCCCAAATTTGCGACAATGTATTGCTCTGATTAGCAAAAAACTGAACAAATTCCGCATTGAGCGTATCGCCACTTTCCTGCTGCAATTCGGCCGCAGAAATGAAGATTCTGTTCTGTTTTCGCATGTAATACCGGAGCGATTCTGTACTCACACTATCACCCACCCATCGCTTAAAAAGTGGGTGCCCCAGCATGTCATCCCACTTCTGAAAATGGAAGCTCGGATGACCTTGTTTATCTCTTCGTCCGCTACTTTCAAACTCCTGAAACATTTCCAGTAATAGCTGAAAAAAACCAGCTACCGGAGTATTGGAAAGTGGCAATCCCATCGTTACGTTTAGCGTAGAAACATCTGCCGCAAGATTGTTGAGAAAGGGCATCAGCATTTCTTCATCGGCTAGCACCACGGCCACATCTTCCAGCTGCTTTTCCTGAAACCGCAAAACAGCCGCATTGGCTGCAATGGCCTGCTGCTGACGGCCACTCACATTTACAACTTCTATATTTTTGGGTATTTCCGAAAGGCTATTATGCATCCATCGGAAATCCTCTTTTTCAATCAGCTCTTGCACGAGCTTGCTTTGGCGCAAAAAGTTTCCCGCTTCCTGATCGATATCATTAAAATAATACTCATCCACATCCCAATAAAAGTCAGCCAAGCCCTCATGATATAAAGTGCGCAGTATTTCCTCTTCCGAAGCATTGAGGGCATTAAAACCAATGAACACAAACTTTTCAAATTGCTGTTTTAAAGTTTCAGTATGCGTGGTAATCGTATCCGCCATTTCGCGGTAAGCAAGCCCCTGATACACCACTTTTTCTTCTTTCAACCTTTCGGTGAAATGTGTGTACACATCCGGCAAAAGCCTCCATAGTTTGAGGTAATTCTGCACCAGCTCACTCATTTCCTTTTCAGGATCCAGGTCCCACCTCTTGATTCGCTCTACATCCGCCAAATAATCAAACACCTCACGGGCATTTACACGATAGCGATCCAGCTCATTAAAGTCCGCCAACAGCAAATGTGCCCACTGGCTGAAATTCGCAAAACTCTCTTTGGGCTCTGGCGCCACAGCCGCATAACTATCATACAACTTAAACATCAAGGACGGTTGATCGGCCTGTTGCCAGCCTAAGCTTTGCAGCATGAAATCTTCGATGGTGGTGAT
Source organism: Owenweeksia hongkongensis DSM 17368 (assembly GCF_000236705.1). Classification (NCBI taxonomy): domain Bacteria; kingdom Pseudomonadati; phylum Bacteroidota; class Flavobacteriia; order Flavobacteriales; family Owenweeksiaceae; genus Owenweeksia; species Owenweeksia hongkongensis. The sequence goes on from NC_016599.1 coordinate 2,357,264, forward strand.
ATACGGACTAAAAACCGGCTTGGTGATAAGCTTGCTCAATTCCTTTTTAAGGAAAACCGCAGCCCTACGGCTCGGCAATACGATTCCTATTTTTTGAAAATCCGGATAGCGTTCAAGAATATCAGCAGCGGTGCTCGTAAGAAAGTTGGCCATGGGAAATATTTAGGAGGGTAAAAGTAGGGAGGGATTTGGGATTGACGGTTTTTGAGTTGTGATTTATCAAAAAATGGCACGCGGATGAGCGCAGATTTAAAAGTTATAATTTCTTCACCGCAGAGTCACAGAGTACGCTGAGTTTTTCGCAGAGTAACATCTCTGACTTATTTCACTTTGCGTTTTTCTCTTTGCGCCCTTTGCGTGAAATGGGCATGCGGATAACGTTGTTAAGCGCAGATTGAGGAAATAATTTATCCGAGTTCTATCTTTCACCATTGAGGGCTCGGAGTTTCGCAGAGTTATCTTTGCGCTTTCTTTACTTAGCGTCTTTGCGTGAAACATTCACCATGGAGATTGCGCGAAAGGTATTTCATCTGTTTAATCATTGTAATCACTGACTCAGCGTATTCTCTTTTTATACTACTTCAAAAACTTAATTAGATTTGCTGTACGAAAACCCCTATAAAAATGCGCTCAACTATTTACTTCGCTATTGCTTTCTTGCTATTCTGCTTTTCAGCAAAAGCCCAAAATAGCTTCTCATTCAAAAGCGGAATAAAAAACAGTCCTGAGGGTTTGGTGCACCCTGAGACTTATCTTTTTCTTGGAGACGAATGGACATCCATCATAAACACAAATGCGGTCATTCCTCAGTTCGACTTAGGGTTTACTTTAAAAGATCCCGGCAGCCAATGGGCTTTATATTTTGGTCTGAACTACCGTCACATCGAAACAAAATCCACAGTATACTATGACATTCAAAGTGGACCAGGTGGATATAGCACGCCCCCTTTTAACGTGGATTACGTCACTTCCTTAAACTACTTCGGGGTTAGTTTGGGAGCGGCTTATTTTATTCCATCCAAAAATAGAAACTCACAATTGAGTATTCCCTTTGGGGTGCAGATGCTACTTCCATTTTCGTGCACGGCAACTCAAGAACTCGGACAGGACACCTACTTGTCTAGCGAAATATTCCAAGGTCAAAATTTTTCCGATGGCATTTATCTTGGACTGTATTTACGCCCTACTTATTCCTTTAAGTTATCCAAAAAATCAAATAGCCCTTGGCGCTTTGGCATTTTTGCAGAAGCTGAACTCTTACATTTAAATCAGCCAAATCATGACCCTTCATTTCTTGGAGGTGGTGGTTTTGAAATACGATATTTGCTCAACTAAACAACGCATGAAAAAACTAACCCTCCTTCTCGCCCTTGCTGTTTTTAGCCTTTCGGCAAAAGCTCAAGCACCGCAAAAAACGCAAATCTCGCTTGATGTAAGCGCAGCTTACCAGCCTGAGAGTTATTTTTTTGGCCCCGCTTTAGAAATGGGCTTTTCCCCAAAAAAAACCTATGACCTTCTTCCTATTTTTACAGGGCAACTGGGTGTCAGAGATTTCATTGGCCGCAGCGGCTGGTTCTATGAGGGAAGTATGGTTTACAATTATACCCAACTTCACCTTAGCTCTAAATTAACTTTCCCTGATCAAATTGACCCATACTATGGTTTTGTAAAAGAAACCAGTACTCCTAAAATCGAAATTCGCGAACATTATCATTCTTTAGGTTTAAGCGCAGGAGCCGGGTACCGTTGGCAAAACAGAACGCAAAATAAGAGATTTGTGCTCCCTCTTGGTTTTAAAACCTACAACACCTTTGACCGAAAACAAACCACGAAAACCGATGAAGGGAAAACTTCTCGAAAGATATTTCAAGATGCCAAATTTGAAGACTGGCTATACTATGGTATTTACACCAAGCCATCTTTTGAGTTTTCACTTTCCAAAAAGAGATCACCCTGGAACTTTGCCCTATTTGCAGATGTAAGCTTGCTCTGGAATGCAAGCTCAGATTTGGACCCATCCTTATTTATTGGAGGAGGGTTGGGTGTACGCTATGCGCTTAAATAAAAAAGCCAAATCTTGGGACAGGTCCGACTTTATACAATCTACTAAAACAACTTTTCAATAAACCAATATTTGAGTTTACCTAGAGGTCCCTTCTTCCAAGAATAGTACCCTCCCCCATCTAAAGAGTAATACTTAAAAGGAAGCTCCTTGATAATTTTCTTTTGCTTTTTCTTAAATGATATGCTTTCATCCACAGCCCTCACCAAGTTGCCATACACATTAGAAGAATCATTGGGAATGGTTCGCATTGCAAGCATAATTTCCACACAACTATTATGAAATGTGAATAGATTATTGCACAAGCCAAAATTCGGCCTTACCTCAACTCCATCAACAAAATAGACCTTATTACTATCAACCAGAGTAGTGCCTTTGACAAATTCCTTGCTCAATCTATTAAGGTCAATGTTACTATTCAGTTTTCTTAAATCCTTGCTACTCAATAGTCGATTTACAATCGTTGGCGTATCAGCACATAACCCATATTTATCATGTTTGTTTCTGGCCAAATGCGCATGTGCACTGTCATAAGTCATTTCGTAAACAACTAAAGAAAAACTACCCGATACAATTGAGTCATTTTTAACAACTAAGTTGAAGAAAGTATTATCTCGATAGCCATAGAAATCATAAAATGAGCACACAGCGGAGTCCACACTGGCCATCACAAACAACTCATCCTGATACCAGAATGAACAACCAGATTCATCAAAATTCGAAAAGGCATAAACTGAATCACACTCTTGAGCTGACAAGGTCCTTGCCATAAGAGCCAGAAAAATGAACGAGTAAGTAATTTTCGTCCGGAGCCTTTCCTTGTAAATCCCCATCAAGGAATCCACTTATTCTCACCAAAGTTTGGCTTGCGCTTTTCCAAAAATGCATTTCTGCCTTCTGCAGCTTCTTCGGTCATATAGGCAAGGCGGGTGGCTTCACCGGCAAATACCTGCTGGCCCACCATACCATCATCGGTAAGGTTCATGGCAAACTTTAGCATTTTGATAGAAGTAGGCGACTTGGCCAATATCTCTTGCGCCCATTCGTAGGCTGTATCTTCCAGCTCATCGTGTGGCACCACTTTGTTTACCATACCCATTTCATAGGCTTCTTGAGCAGAGTAGTTTCGTCCTAAAAAGAAAATTTCTCTGGCTTTTTTCTGTCCCACCATTTTTGCCAAATAAGCTGAGCCATAGCCACCGTCAAAGCTGGTAACGTCTGCATCTGTTTGTTTAAAAATAGCATGCTCCTTACTGGCCAAGGTCATATCGCAAACCACGTGAAGGCTATGTCCGCCACCCACGGCCCAGCCGGGCACCACAGCAATTACCACCTTTGGCATAAAGCGGATTAGGCGCTGTACCTCCAAAATATTTAATCTGTGATAGCCATCTTCTCCCACATAACCTTGATGTCCGCGAGCTGATTGATCGCCACCAGAACAAAAAGAATAAACACCATCTCTGGTAGAAGGCCCCTCCGCAGAAAGGAGGATTACCCCTATTGAGGTATCTTCTTGCGCATCGTAAAAAGCATCATATAACTCTTTGGTGGTTTTTGGTCTAAATGCATTTCTAACGTTTGGTCTATTAAACGCAATTCTTGCAACCCCGTTACACTTTTTATAGGTAATATCTTCAAATTCGGCTGCGGTGGTCCAATTTATAGTGCTCATCAGATTATGTCTTTTTATAAGACTGCAAATGTAAGTACACATTATCAAAACCAATTGCCTAGTACAAATCGATATTGGCTTTTCTTCTATTTTAGAATCTTATTTTCAGATATATCATATTTGTGCATTCTCGGTTTTATATTGGAAACTGTACTTTAGTTTGCGAAAAGCAAGCACCTTAACTTATGTTAGAACTTAGTTTTGATTCTGTAGCCGAGCCTTTGCTTGGCCCAAAATGGCAAAGCCTGTATAAGGCTTACTGGCCGGCTTACAAAAAATGGTATGAAAGCAATGGTGCCGATAAAAAACCTAGTTTGGGAATTGCCAAAAACAGGCTTCAGCGCTATATGCCAGAAATGATGCCTACCTACGAACGTATGTGCGAACTGGCTGGTGATGATAATACAGCCCATCGTTTTCTTACGGGCTGGCAACCTCCTGCATATATTTCTGGCTGCTCGCAAGCCGTCTTTACCGATTCGCCCACGCTGGTGCGTAATTATGATTATCACCCGCATCTTATTGAAGGCACATTGCTACATAGTTCGTGGAATGGAAAACAAGTGATGGCCGTAAGCGATTGTTTAATGGGTGTTTTAGACGGAATGAATTCTGATGGACTTGTGGTCTCGCTCACCTTTGGTGGAAGGCGCAATGTAGGCCGCGGATTTGGAATTCCATTTGTGCTACGCTACATACTTGAATTTTGTAGTAATGTAGCCGAAGCTGTGGAGGTACTAAAGACAGTGCCCGTCCACATGGCGTATAACATTATGCTGCTCGATAAAACCGGAGCCCACAGTATGATTATGATTACTCCACAGCAGCAGCCAAGAGTTACGGATATGCGCGCCTGTGCCAATCATCAAGGTGAACTGCGCTGGCCGGACACCAAACGATTTCCCAATAGCCTGGAGCGCGAGCGTTTTTTGAATGAACTGCTTAGCCGGCCGGGTCTCACGGAATGGGAAATGGCCGATAACTTTTTGCGGGTACCCTTATTTAACACAAGATACAAACGTGGAGCCGGCACCATTTATACTGCCGTGTATCGCCCAGCTGAAGGCTATATGCAACTTCGCTGGCCTGATAAAACCATTACCCAATCCTTTGCTTATTTTGAAGAAGCCTCCACCCCTATTTTCATTTATGCTCCTGATTTGGAGGAAGAGCTGAAAAGCAAATAGCTACAGCTTTACTACCTTGAAAGTATTACCAGCAATATTGATAAAGTAATAACCTGCCGGAAGATGATGTATATCAATTTGCCAGTGACTTCCCTGAGCTAACTTTTCTCGTAAAACCACCTTTCCTGAAAGGTTTGTCAAATGTACTTCCGGAGCTTGTTCATCTGTACTTTCAATGTTTATGACACCAGTTGCTGGATTGGGAAACAATGAAAAAATATTTTTGGCGGGGAGTTCTTCAATACCAATGTTCGGAACCGTGATCTTCATGCAATGTCTGGCTGTTACTCCGCATACATCGGTAGCATCGAGGCACACATTGTACACTCCTGTATTTGCATAAGTATGAGATATCTTCTTACCACTCCCAAAGGTTCCATCACCAAAACGCCAGGTACCTTGCACAAAACCAATTGAGCTAGCTGCAAAATCAACATCCAAATTGTTTACCCGAGCAGAAAAAGTAGCATTACCCGTATTTGTAAAAGCAAGTACCTCCACCGTATCTGTATAAATACAAGTGCCTTTGTACAATGTAGCCCAATATTTTCCTGATTGATGCACATTCCTACTCGGCTGACTGCTACCGTCATTCCACCGCAAACTGTCCAGGCCGTTGGTATTTATACTCAGAAGTACAGAATCATTTGTACACAAAAGAGGAATCTCAGGTGTAATTTTGGAAGGCCCAAAAATTTCAATGCTATCCTTTCTATAGCAACCGTCTTCATCTTTTGCGGTAAGCACATACACACCCGGCCCGTTTATATAAGTATTGTGAATAGTGCTCCCTGTACTCCAATCAAAGCTTTGATAAGTGTAGGGCGCAGAAATGGAGAAGTTTGCATTATCACAATACATCTTGTTTCCGGTGGAGGTTGTAAAATTAATTCCCGCACCATAATATCGCACAGAGTCGCGTACAATTTTTATTTGGTCGGTAGCTACGCAGCCATTTGAAGTAGAAACATCTAAGGTGTAAGTGATAGTACTGTCGGGTGATGCAATGGGAAACTGGGCCGTAGGATCACTTAAGCCATGAGCTGGCGACCATTGATAAGTAAGCTGAGAAACGCTACCGCTGCGTGGCACCAACTTAATTGATTCACCGCAATACAAAAAAGTATCTTTTGGAAGGGATAAGCCAATTATTGAGTCACGTTTAAACTTAGCTACGAAGTTTCCGTATTGAACGGTAGAGAAGTTTCCGAAGAGATACGAATCTGAATTTATACCGGATATATACACGTTTTCCTGTAAATCTACTCCTAAGCCAATTGGCCTTGCCAATGAACCATTTACACTACCATGCGGTGCATAGGCTGCACCTCCCCAATGGTAATTTCCACCACTGTCCATTTTACAAATAAAGAGACCCGTGATATTTCCAGCAGATAACAAATCATTTCCAAAGGTGAGGTCGTTATCAAAAATCCCAGAAAAATAAGTATCACCATTGCCTAAAGTAATAGCCTCACTATGAAAGTTGGAAAAAGCTAAACTCACCGAGGCTCCTCCAAAATATTCGGCCCAAGCCCATTGTTTCTGAGGGTTAATTTTTGCGACATAACTAAGTTGCGTGCCTCCTGTCAATAGAGTTGATCCAAACTGAATGGCATCAATAAACGATTCTCCTGTAATGTATAAGTTGCCAAAATCATCATAAGCTGCGTGCCAAGTTTTGGGCCCTGAAACAGTATTTGAACCTGCTGCTGTTAGCCACCATGATTCTTGCCCGGCAGCATCATAACCCAAAATGGCCAAAGCATATTGCCCTCCAGTAGTGGAGACCGTTTGACTTGCAAAGGTTAGGCTACCCACATAATTTGTGATTACAGTGGGTGCCTGAGCATTATCCACCGCTATTATTGGTGAATGTGAGCTTCTCTCGAAATCTCTGGCCCAAAGCCATGTTCCCGATGAATCGATTTTTGATATATAGTACGTATCTCCAGAAGTAGATAATGGAATATTCCCGAAAGAAATGGTAGATGAAGACTGTGGATAAATACTAGCACTACCGGCAATGTATATATTTCCATTCGCATCCCCTTCTATGGAAGAAGGCTCTACTTTCATTTGGCTCTCCGCTTGAGTAGCCCATAGCCATTGCTGAGTGTTTGTATTGAGGCGCGCCACAAAAGTGTTGAAAGAACCAAGATGAAGCTCGGATAATGTATCGCTACCAAAGATGGCTGTATGGGTGTAAATTCCGGTTACCGTAATAAACCCGGCCTCGTCAAAGTAAAAGTCGTGTGGAATTGGAAAGTTGTTAAATCCCGAAGGTAATTTAGCTTCAAATTGCACTGCCCAGCTCCACACTTGATTTTTAGAATACTTTGCGATGAAGTGACTGGTATCAGGTGTACTAAGCGTAATCCCTGCAATGGTAAAAGCACCCTGAAAAGTTCCAACAAAGTACATGTTACCAGCTGTATCGCCATGTGATTCCAACAACTGCACATGACTAGGCAAACCTACATCAAAAGCCCATTCCCATGTAGGGCAGTCATTTTGAGCTTTCGCTAAAAACCCTATTAAAAATGCAATTGAGAAAAATAGAGTCCTAAGCACTTGCTTTTTCATACTCACCAATAGTTTGATACCACAAAGATGTAGAAATTTAAGTCGAGTATTTCCTACAAATTAGCCGCAGCGTACACCTATTTATTTTAGCAACTAAAAAACCACTAATGAATAGAGAGGTGCTTTTGGTATTTTTGAAAAGCAAGGTTTTACTCTTTCATAAGCTTAATCGATGCTCCATTTTGATTTAAAATATAAACGCCCTGCGGCAAATGACCTAGGCCAATTCGCTGATTGGCCTCCACCATTTGGATCATTCGTCTCATTCCGGTAATATCATAAATCTCCACCTTTCCCCTTTGAGCTACCGTGATATAGCCTTTAGCAAGATTAGGGTAAATAGATGTAGCAACATTCGCTTCTTCCACACCGAGGATTGTTCCATTTACAAGCTCTATATAATTTGCGTTTGGAATAACATCCGAAGGACCACTTCCGCTAATGTCAAAAATAGAATCCTGTTTAACCGAAAGTGCAGAAGCAAATTCTGTAACATCAAGGCTATGACTATAATCATCACCGTTTTGATCTGTTGCTAATTGGGTAAAACTTTGTGCGCTAAGCACACCGACCTAGCACAGGGCTGCTGCGAATACAAGTTTTTTCATCATTAGAATATTTAGTTTCTAAAGGATGCTTAAATGGAGAAAGGGGTTGCGTTCTTAATATTGGTATTAATACGCCAACGACACCCCGCTCACCCCTTCATATTACCATCTTTCACTCATTCTATCAATAAGCGATCGTTCAGTAATTTTAATCTTTGCAAGTATTTTAAGTTCTACTCAAGCCATGCATCTCCCTCCAAAATTGGCTTTGTAGCCAGCGCTGTTCTAAGCAATAAAAATGTTGACGGGCCTCTTTGTATTGATCATACTGTAGCATTACTTCCTTTTGAAAATAAGGAAGAGCTTCGATAGCACCAATTTTACAATGCCCAATGATTTCTGCTGCACGCATGCCTTGCGTTATAGCTTTGATTATACCCTGAGAGGTAATTGGGTCGTAAGCCGAAGCGGCATCGCCAATGGCCAGCCAGTTTTCACCTACTACCTTGTCTAAGCAAAAAGACTGTGCCGGAAAACCGAGTAGTTTCTGATCAATAGGCTCCATCTGTGCAATCCACTGATGTGTATTTGGCGATTGTTGTAAGAGTTTAATCCAGTTTTTAAGATTATTCAGTCTCAACTTCTTTACTGTTTCGGCATTGGTGTAAAGTGTAACCAACAATTGCTCGTTGGGAATTCTAGCGGCATACCACCAACCATTTTCTACCGATTCTAAATGTGTAAGCTTAGAAACCTCCCGAAGCCCTTTATTTTTGAATCTTAAGGCTAAACACACTAGAGGTGTTTCGTGCTGCTTCTTACTTCCCTTATCGGTAGCAAAAATACTGCGCGCACCAGAAGCATCTACTACAAAATCAGCCTCAATAGAACTTGAGGCTCCCGCCTTACTCTTCAAGTTCAACTGATAACCACGCTCTGTTGTTGTACTACTTTGATAAATGTGTCCTGACAAAACTTTGGCGCCACGCACCACAGCTTCATTCACTAAAAATTGATTGAATTGTGAGCGGTTTAAATGCCAGCCGTGTCCAAATGGGCTCAAAATACTATCGTTATAGCCTCGTTTTTCATTGCCCCAATAAGAGCAACTACCAAAGCAAGGTTCGTGCTTCTGGGCCAGAAAAGCTTCAGAGATCCCCAATTGCCGCAGTATGGGGTTCATCTCAGGAGGAATGCTTTCACCAATATGAAATTTACCTGTTTTTGAAGTATCTACCAGAGTAACATTGGCCACACCAGCATTTAAAATGGAAATGGCGCAGGAACACCCTGCGGGTCCTGCGCCAATTATTACCACACTATAATCGCTAACTAAATCCAAGATTAATTTTTCGGAGGATGCACTTCGTCAGTCACAGTATTTGGCCAAAAAACAACCAGGTTACTGTCGTCTTTTTTGAAAAGACTTTCCACTTCTAGGTAGTAATCCTTACTAAATTCATCAGGATAGTCTTTAATTGCCGGCCCCTGGATAATAGTCCCAATCTTCACCCATTCAGTCAGTATGTCTCTGCGGTTCTGATAGCGACCTACGTTCATCGCTGCCGTGTCAAATTCTTTTGAATCGGGACAATCGGGAGTTTTTAAATTCTCTTGGGCTGCCGTGCCTTCTCCGCGCACGGAGTATCTCTGTTTGGTAGCTTTTAGATCACCATTATTGGCTGACAAATCATCAAAAGTGTACACGGCCACAGGCCTTTGGGCTGGCCACGACCAAAATAACGTAGTGTTTACTGTTCCGCTGTATACATTTTTATCAGTGATTTTTCCACCTGGATTTGGTGCTGGAGTGTGCGTGGCGCAAGAGTTGTAATCCGTATGCCAAGGGATGGACATAAACTTACACAAGTCTCCCGGTTGCACAGGATCCGATCTTAATGGGATATAGCCTATCCCTAGGAATGGTTGATCTTTTGTTGCCGAAGCATAATCCAAGGATTCACCATTGATCCTAAAAGGTCCAATAGCTGGGTTTTGCCAGTCTTTATTATATAAATTAGGATCGCGCACAATAAAAGTCAAATCAATACCTGGACTAAAACGACCACCCAGGCAATTGACTAAAATGGTTTTATCGAGTTGCTCGCCAGCTCCAATGGGTAATTTGCTTGCTCCAACACTCATTCCTTTGTTCCATTGCTGCATATAAAAATATTGCTGTCGCGAAACAGTTAAAAAGGCTTGATTAGAGTCGCCCAATGAAAGCGGCATTAATGGTGCCCCTTTATCGTTTTGGCTATCATCCGGATTTCGGATAAATTTCATAATGTCGAAAGGCGGCTTTTCCTCCGTTAAAAGCTTCATTCTTTCATGTGCCGAAATTGCCTGATCTGGTAAATTAGTATTCCACATTTGCATGTGAGCTGCATTCAAGGTGGGAAAAATATCATCTTGAAAGAAAGGCTTATAGTCGGGATTATAGTTTCCATTGCTATAAACTTCCGGCTGAAGATCAAAGTTTTCTAACCATGTATTATAAACATCATCCCAAAGGTTTACCACATTCAAGGTTTGAGGAGCATAAGCAGGATCGGTAACTACCGCCCAAGCACTGCCTTCAACAGGTTGTTGACTACCATCTTCAAAAACCAGTACTGCGGTTACCGGACCATCCGAAGTGTCGTCAAGCCAGTTATCATTATCCACATCCTTACATAATGGCTGCTCGGCATCAAAATTCCCTTGATTATCAAAAGCACAGGCTAAACCATGTCCACCCAATACCAAAAGTCGGCCATTAGGTTCGGTAAGGATTTCTCCTAAATAGCTAATGGGATCACTCCCATTGGCGCCACTTCCGTTAGTTGCAGGAAACTGAATCGGGTAATTAGGTAGATCCGTAATAGTGCCTGAGCTCTTATCATAATAACTGGCCTTAGGTTCATCATCAAATTTAATTGGCTTAGTTCCCTGGCTGGCTTTAATCGCTCGTGGCCCCGCATCAATCACCAGCTTCTTCAAGCGATTTGTGTCGCCCGGATCCACGTTGTAAGGGTTTTGTGGTGAAGTACTATCGAAATTCGGATTCCTCAATGGTGGGGTGCTCACTAGCTTAGTTATAGTTTTATCATCTATAGGCGGATGGGGTTTGTACAACTCAATTCCCTTGTTTGCATCTTCATCTATCTCCCAGCAATTGGCTTTTTTATTGGCCAAATGGGCTGTCCAAATGATGTCTGTTACTTTCTTACCGTCTACAGTAGACCCGATTAATACTTCCTCTCCGCCTTGAGTGGGGTAAGTGAGTTTTTCTCCTTCATTAGGATATTGGAAAATCTTGAAGCGTGCTGCCTGTCTTTTTAATCTTCCCGAGCCATCTCGTATATCTCCACTGGTGATGTGGGTGCTTTCGGTGCCTGGTTTTATGGGAAGCCCACCCGTTATTGCACTAGCTCCATGTGGAGAGGCGGCCATGGTTTCTGGCCCCAAATAGTATTCTGTACTATTCCCAACTCTGGCCATGCCAATAGCGGGATGTATTCTTAAGCTTGAATTTGCCATTGTATTTCTTTTTGTAATTGGTTGATTAATTTGAACGATTTACTTCACTTCCGCCTTGGTAATTCTTTAAAAGAATATGGCTGGTATTGGCATTTTTACCCGGGAGAATGTCCGTGGATCCTAATACATTGGTTACCGGAAAAGTATTGTGGCAACCAAAGCAACTGTTTTGAGAGCGCACATTTTGTGTAAAAGTTTCAATAGTTGCATTGGATAAGGTTAAGGAGCCTGTCACCATTTCTGAGTTTACATTCGGGTTCCAATTGGGTTGTAAAACGCCCTTCTCTGTATTGAACCAAACCGCGCCAACTTCAAAGTAATTCTTCCAAACAGAGTTTTCAACTTTAAGCTGATCTTTTACATTCGCATTCAGGTGATCAATGTTGCCACGGTTGGTAGGACTTCCTCCACCCTGCGCATACTGGCGAGCTACTTGGGTAACAGGGGTGAGGGTTTGATTAACTTCATTTACAAAGCGAAGAATTTCAGCATTGTTCACGTTGGTTTTTCTAGCCGTAGTATTGGCTTTATAAAGCAACCACCCCTTCTCAGAAACGGGATCATTCATACCTTGTGTCACAACACCATTAGAATCCTGTTTAAAGTTTGGTGCGTTACCATCAAATTCAAAAGTTGCCCATATAAACTCAGGATGCCCTTCGACCACCACTGCAATATGCAACCCTATTAATGCTACCTCCACATCTTTCTGCACTTTCGGATTGTTATCCGGGATTCGTGGCTCACCATCTACCATGGTAAGCAATTGAATATTGGCTTTTGTAGTATATAGGTTACTAACATCTTCATCAGGTTGCACCAGCTTCCAGTTAGCTTTTAGCGACATTGATCCTACAGGAAAGTTGGCGGTAGAATCGAACCCAACAAACACCCCGGGATCATACAATTTATTATCTAGTATCCAGTCTCTATACATATCATTAATCATAATATTGCTATACACGGCTCTTCCATGCTGATCTATCAACATTCCTTTAGAAAGTGCCTGCTCAACGATGTCCAAAACCTGATTGGTATCATTCTTAGAATTTGGATGTATCGCATTATTTGTATAGAAGCTTTCAAAGCGAAGTTTTCCATTTACCTCTTCAGTGAGCCACAAAAAATACTGCCAAGAGATTAAGTGAAAGTCACAATTGGTAACATCATTCCCTTGTGGAAAATTTTGTGGTTGCGGGGTGGGAACAGTGCCCGAAAACCATTCTGGGGGTGCCTCGCAGTTTCCATCAACACCGTTGATTTCGCTTGAGCTTGCCGTAGTTGTAGCCAACTCAACAGCTTCGTTTTCGGTTTTGGTTTCTGTGTTTTCATTTGGTGATGAATTACATGCCACTGAGCCAAGGGCCAGCAACAGCAAAAAACACTGGTTTGGGATGTTTTTCATTGTTTAAGAAATTTGGTTTTATTAATTGATTTGTATTAAAATTATTCATTAGGGTTTAGTCATACTTTCCAAAATCAAGTTTGAGAATTGGTGTAGACTCTACTAGCTATATGTTGGATTTGTAACCTGCATATTTCTTCTACCTATATAGCATTATGAAAGTTGGTTTTTTTTATACCTAATTATTCTTCAATTAAGCCGTGTGCACTCCACCTTTCTATAAAACAATACATAGACCTAAATGACTTATGCAATAGCAATAAAGTGGAGGTAAATAAGCTGCTATTGAATAGTAAGCTGTGGATTTATAGCTACTGTTCCTGAGCTACTTATCCGCCATAGGATAAAGTCGTTTTACCTGATAGAATAAGGGTCAGGACTTTAAATAAAGTGATTGTTCCAAATCGCTTGGAAAGATTGATGATTTTCATAAAACAGGTTTTGATTGAAAAAAATGATTGAAAATTTTTGAAAAGAAATCAATCCTGTTTATAGCGCTCTTTCGAGCACGGAAAATGCCAAGTAAATTTTTGCATGATTTGAGGTTTAGTTGGATGCTTGAAAGTAGTCAAATTATTTTCTTCACCAAAAATCTACACGCTCTTTTGTGAAATTAAAGTTTGATATACAACTTTTTACGTAATGCAAATTGTGACATTTTCATACTGATTGCCATATTCCACATGCTTTTAAGTAGTACTTGCTATTGATGTATCTTCTTAATAATCGAATTTGAAACTTCGCTGATTAAAAAGAGTTTTAATACGAATATTACTCTCTTCCTTTCACATCACCCTCAATCACACTTTAATTAAGCACTAGCTTCGGGTAGATGAAAGTCTTGATGGCTCTGGTGTAGCTTATCAAAGTTATCTTCAGTTTTCATCAATGAAATACAGACACTTTACGGTGTCCAGCTTTTCTTCATCCATATTAGAATAAAAATCAAAAACCCTTTGTGTAAAACACAAAGGGCTGAGGATTATTTCTTCTGGAATTGACCAAGCTTAATTCCTGAATCATCGAGTAATAGATAGCTACCCGGAGGTAGATGACTGACGTCAACAGCCTCGTTTTGCCGACTGATTGGGTTCAACCAAACTTTTCCTGAAACACCTACAATTTGAATAGCCCCATTATAATTCAACTCAATAGAGTTGGTAGCAGGATTTGGGAAAATACTCATGTCATGTTTAAGTTCCGCTAGGGATACCGAAGCAGGAATAGCGCTTCCGTAGTTTGAATCAGGCATTACATCAGAAGGCCCAGCCCCAGCAGGTGAAATATCAAAAGAACCTGTAAATGCCAGCATATTAATGACTGGTGAACTGCCAATTTCCGAAACGGGTATGGCAAAAATGCCACAGGTACTACTGTTGGTATCTAAGGTAAACATGATATTGGCTGGTGAGCCGTTTACATAACTTTCTGTGTACACTGTTGGGAAAATACTGTTTTGATAAGCATACAGCATAATATCAGCCTTCATCGAGGTATTTGGAGTTTGGCTAGCAAGATTGGCTTGTGGTATCGCAGCACCATCCGCTGGGTTATTATTGGTATCAAGCGCTAGGGCGTAGCCAAAATCTTTGTGTCGGGTATTGTGATGATCAATCTTGACAAAAAGTGTGTCATTAGTTGAATTTAATCTAAAGCCTAGTGATTTGGAATCCAGACCAAATGCATGGTCGTCACCAGTTTTATCCGTGGCAATGTTGGTGTACGTCTGAGCTGACATGGCTAAAGGCAAGATCAGACAATGGGTAATTAATTTTTTCATTTTCGTAAGTTTTATTTACCCAATAGATGCTTAAAAAATGAAAAGGGTTGCCACAAAATCACTGTTTAACATTTCTTTAGGACTTCCTTTTTAAAGTGAAATCCAAGAATGGGTGCTCATCACTGAGGTAAAACCTGAGAGCACTTGAATTAGTCAGATAAGCATTTTGAGTAAAGCCATGCTTAGCGTTTTAGATTTGCCTCATAAAGATCAATCCACTCTTGGGCAGTCATTTTGCTGGCAAGCTCACCAAAGAGATCGTAGGGAATCTGATCCATTTTTTTGAGACGAACACAGCTTTTACCCATGTCTAATTTGCCTTTTACCCGATTGGCATATTCGGTGGTAAACCACTCCATCAATTCAGGATTGGCATAAATGCCCATGTGATAAACGGCTATAAAGTTTTTTTGAGAAGCCAAATTCATAAAGGGCAATGGAAGCTTGGTATTGCAGTGATAGCCATCGGGATAAACCGAATGAGGGACCACATAACCAAGCATTTTATAATTCATACACTCCTCAAAACCCGAAGGCAAATTATCTAAAATCACTTGCCGTAATTTCAACATGGGCTCCTTGCGATCCTCAGGGAGTTCTTCTAAATATTGCTCGGGTGTAGTAGCTTTTGATTGCATAGTGGTGTGAATAGGTTTTTGGCAAATTTAGGGATGAAACCACAAGAGAGGTATGGCTATATCTTTCCAAATTTGGAAGTCTGATTCCCAACCTTAATAAAGTAGTAACCTGACGGCAGGCTCTGAATATTGAGTTGCCAATTATTGCTTTTGGATAAATTCTTCTCCAAGAGAATTCGTCCTGAAACATCAAAAACCATAATATGTGGAGCTAGCACTCTTGCACTCGAAATGTTTAGGATATCATTAGCTGGGTTTGGGAAGAGTGAGAAAACCTCAATAGGCTTGAGTTCGGTAATTCCAATATCTGTAACACTTACATTTTTACACTGCTCACCTTCGCCCCCACAAATGTCTTTGGAATAAAAACATACTGGATATGTGCCTGGGTTTGCGTAGGTATGAGAAACATTGACTCCTGAAAGATAGGTTCCATCACCAAAATCCCAGTAGCCATTATTTACACCAATGGATGTTGGTGCAAAGTGAACCTCAAGACCATAAATGGAATCTGCAAAATTGGCATTGGCTGTGTCAGTAAAAAGGATAACCTCCACCGTATCCGTTGCCCAGCATGCTCCTCGATATGCATCAACCCAATATTTCCCAGGCTGGTTTGCGTAAATCTGTGATGACTTACTGCCAGTATTCCACTTTAGACTATCCAACCCAAAAGTGTTGATTGACAAAGGAAGTGAATCATTATCGCAAAGTAAAAAAGACGGAGACTTAATGTCTGCTAGAGGAGCCAACGTGATACTGTCCATCTCGAAGCATCCCAAAGAGTCTCTGGCAACGAGAATATATTTACCCGGTTTTTTGGGGAAAATACTTTGGGTTGTATCACCATTATCCCAATGAAAATCACTGAAATATGAAGGTGCAGAAATTGAAAAATTCGCATTTTGACAAAAGAAATTAGAACCATTTGATGTACTTATAGGTATTCCGGACCCAAAACTTGATGCAGAATCTACAAATAAATTTATTGTATCCATAGCTGTACAGCCTAAAGAACTTGTTACGGATACATAATATGTTCTAGTAGATTTAGTATCGAAAGTAGGGTTTAAAGTGTCTGGGTTACTAAGCCCAACTTCCGGTGTCCATTTTATATTCATTTCTCCCAGCATATTAGAGTAAGTTGGGAGTCTATACCTAGATCCGCATTGCAGAAGTGTATCTACTCCGGCATTCACTTCTGGTATACCCGAAACATTAATTTTGGCGATAAAATGATCCGGATTCTGAATAAAGTTAAATCCAAATCTAGCCTTACTCCTTGTTTTTCCCTGAAAGTAAATATTGCCATCAACATCACTTGTTAGGATGCGCCTTGAAAAAACTGTATTGTTAGAAAAAGAATGAATCTTCAGATTTAAAGCCCATTCCCAAGTTCCTTGACTATTGCATTTAGCCCATAAATAAGCCGGTTTATTAATTGATGCCTTAATGGTATCGTTTCCAAAAACGATCTCTTCCTTATAACTTCCAACATAATAAGTGTTACCAAACTTATTGGTAACCACACCTATCAACCCGTGAGAACTTGTTGAAGTAACCACCTTCCTATCTGAACTAGTGGCCCATTGCCATTGTCCTGCTGAATTTACTTTAGCAACAAATTGGTTAGGGAGAGATGTGCTTAAGCTGGTCGTTCCGATTTGTAGTCCTCCGGTAAAATCGCCCGCTAAATACACATTGTTATTTTGGTCAAGTTTCAAACTACGAACCCAACCAGTGGAGCCACCAGAACTCTGTGTTTTCCACTGCGTATTCCCTGAAGTATCCAGAGCAGTAATAAAATACTTTCCCTGAATTAGATTGGCCGACCAAAATGTGCCAGCAGCCACCATTTTTGATTTTCTATATGCCAGTTGGGGAGGTGTCGCGCCACCACCAATTTGCTTTACCCATATCCAATTACCTGAAGAAGAAAGTTTGGCAACAAAAGAAATGCTAGTATCCAAAGGCAGACTATGGCCTCCAAAGTGTAGCGAATCAGAAAACGCGGAAGCTAAATTATCAAACCCTGCAACAAAAATATTGCCTGTCGAATCTGTTATTATTGAACTGCCTCTTACATGACTACTATCAGTTACACCTTTCGCCCACAACCATTGCTGAGTATTTAAGTCAAGTTTTGCGACAAAAAGACTTGACCAATTATGACCTGACACAAGCGACATAGGGCCTAAATAAAGTGAGTCGTAAAAAGAGCCAGTAATCATCAATGAGTTGGTGGCCTCGTTTATATCTAAATCAAAAACATCATTACCTGCTAAAAATTTTTGACTCAGCTGTACAGCCCAACTCCAGATGTGATTTGTATCTCTTTTGGCAATAAAGTAACGGCCATTTGCAGCATTCAATGCGGATGTACCTAAAGTTATTGAACCATGAAAATCACCCATTACGTATTGATTGCCATCAGCGTCAACTTCTATACTATGTAATTGATAGCCTGTGTTTACACCCAAACTATCCGCCCATTCCCAAACTTCACAGTTTCCTTGTGAAAATGACTTGGGATGAAAGGCGCAAATCGCTATAATTATAAGACAAAACCTTAAATATTGCATATGTTTTAGTTCTTCTGCAAAGCTACTAAGCATTTGAAGATAAAAACCGGAAATTTGTTTATGAAAATAGTTAGCGCAAAAAATAAAAAGCAGCCTATCAGAGCTGCTTTTCTTTAATATCAAATGTGGCTTAGCCACTATAAAGGAATATTCCCGTGCTTTTTCTTGGGTAAAGTCACCGCTTTATTTTCCAGCATTTTGAAAGCCTTGATAAGCTTTTCGCGAGTTTGGTCAGGACGAATTACCTCATCTACATAACCACGTGCCGCAGCACGGTATGGGTTAGCAAAAATGTGTGCGTATTCCGCTTCTTTTTCGGCAAGTTTTGCCGCAGGATCATCCGCATTTTTGATTTCATTTTTAAAGATAATTTCAGCAGCTCCTTTGGCACCCATCACTGCAATTTCTGCCGATGGCCATGCGTAGTTCATATCGGCACCAATGTGCTTAGAGTTCATTACATCATAAGCACCACCGTAGGCCTTACGGGTAATTACAGTGATACGCGGTACAGTTGCTTCGCTAAAGGCGTAAAGCAATTTCGCACCATTGGTAATAATTGCATTCCATTCCTGATCTGTTCCCGGAAGGAAACCTGGAACGTCTTCAAACACCAACAGAGGGATGTTGAAAGAATCGCAGAAACGTACAAAGCGCGCGGCTTTGGTACTGCTATCAATATCTAAAACTCCTGCAAGGTAAGCCGGCTGATTGGCCACAATACCGATAGATTTTCCGGCAAGGCGGGCAAAACCAACTACTATGTTTGAGGCAAAATCTTTGTGAACTTCCAGGAAGCTATTTTCATCTACTGTACCGTCAATCACTTCACGGATGTCATAAGGCTGATTGGGGTTATCTGGAATAATGTCGTTTAGCAAAGGACGCTTCTCATCACCCGGAGTATAGGCGATTGATGGTGCATCCTCTTCGCAGTTTTGCGGCATATAGCTCAAAAGTTGCTTCAAACCATTGATGCAGGCAATTTCATTTTCGAAAGTAAAATGGGTAACTCCTGATTTGGTAGAATGCGCAGAGGCACCACCTAGCTCTTCAGAGCTCACTTCTTCATGTGTTACAGTTTTTACCACATTTGGCCCTGTTACAAACATGTAAGAGGTATTTTCTACCATCGCAATAAAGTCGGTAAGAGCCGGAGAATACACAGCGCCACCGGCACATGGCCCCATAATAGCTGAAAGCTGAGGGATAACACCACTACTCAATGTGTTGCGATAAAAGATGTCGGCATAGCCGCCCAATGAAACCACACCTTCCTGAATACGTGCACCTCCTGAATCATTAAGGCCCAAAACCGGAGCACCATTCTTCATGGCAAGGTCCATTATTTTACAAATCTTCTCAGCATGAGCTTCTGCCAATGATCCCCCAAGCACGGTAAAATCCTGTGCAAAAACATAAGTCAGTCGACCATTGATTTCACCGTATCCGGTAACTACACCATCACCCAAAATCTTTTGTTTGTCCAAACCAAAATCGGTACTGCGGTGTGTTACCAACATTCCGATTTCTTCAAAGGTGCCTTCATCCATCAAAAAGTGGATGCGCTCACGAGCGGTAAGCTTACCTTTTTTATGTTGGCTTTCAATACGTTTTTCACCACCACCAAGTTTTGCCTCGGCTATTTTGGTGTCTAGTTTTTGAATTTTACTGTCCATATTTTTTATCCTGAAAGCCACATGGGCTTGTGTTCAACATTATTAATTGGGGTGCAAATATCTAAAGTCTAAAACTTCTAGCAGTTTTATTCTTTCAAAATTGATTTCCCCTAGTTCTTTATGATAATTATTGATTCTTGACTTTGCACTAAGCTCTTTCCTAAAAAATGATAACTCACATCATTTTCAGAAAGTAAATCTTCCAAATATTGGTGTGTAACAAAGGTATGTCCGTAATCATTCGTGTCTTTTATACTATCGCTCAAAAACGCAAATTTGCTATCCTCAGATACTTGCTGATATACAAAATTTTGATTTTTAGTCACGCCAAAATATTTTGGATCTTCACTGTTGTTGAAAGTAAAAACCAGGGCTCCGCCTGAGTTTAGGCATTGAATCAATTTATTCAACCAAGGTGCAAAGGTGGTTTTTGGCAAATGGCTAAAAACAGACACCGCTAAGATGAGATCTTGTTTTTCGCAATTCAAACTCTCAGCATCCTGGCTGTGAAAAATTCCTTTGAAACCAAAATGGCGCTTCTGAAAATCCAGCGCCTGACTTTTTACCTCAGAAATTTCAATTTCAGATTCTGGAAACTTTTGCTTCAAAAATCTTGAAACACGCCCATAGCCGCTACCAAAATCCAGTATTTTTTGGGGTGCTATTTTATACTCTTCGCAAATGCGCTTTAAATTAAGAGCTGTTTCCGCGCCTATCCTAAAGTTTGTGTAAACTGCGTTTTCCAGATTATACCTGTGACCAAAAACATGAATTGCAAACATCACATCATTCTTGTGTGTGGCCATGTTTATGGTGTCAATGTTGTATTCAGCGCAGAGCTTGGTGGCCACTTTGCTCGCAATGGCAGGATCTATTTCAATATCCTCCTTCTGGGTGAGATTCATGTAAGCACCCAAAAAATCGAAGCGGTCGTTTAGATTCTTTTCTGCAGTAGCCAAATTATGTCTTAACTCAGTTATTCCAAGTTTTAGAAGAATGTAGTCCTTGAGCTTATTAAACATGTGGTTTTACTCTGGTGATTTTTGATGAATCCAAAGGCGGTAAAAATATATAAATTAATTCCAGCCTATAATCTCCAAAGTTCAAGAGACTATTCTACTGCCATCCGCCACCCAAAGCGGTGTATAGTTGCACCCTTGTGCGAAGTTCCATAAATCGCAAATCGATTAAGGTCAACTCTGATGCAAGCGTATTTTCTCGGGCATTCAGCACTTCCAGGTAATTGGCTAAACCATTATTCAAAAGCTCTTCTGAATACTGCAAAGCAAGATCATAGGCTTCAAATTCTTTAGTTTTGATTTCCACTTTTTGCTTAGTAGCCTCATAGGTTCCCAAAGCATCTGAAACCTCACGACCTGCTGTAAGCAATGACTGCTCAAAGCGCAACAAAGCTTCACGTTGCGCGGCTTGCGACACTTCATAATTGGTTCTAATTCGTCTTTGGTTGAAGATGGGCTGCGTAAGCGATCCTATCAAATTGAAGAAAATAGACTGAGGCGTAATCCAAGTTTCTAATGCCAGGCTTTGATAACCACCAGTAGCTGTAATTTGAAAAGTGGGGAAGAAATTGGCACGGGCCACATTTGTCAATTCAAAGGCATTCATCAACCCAAACTCTGCAGCTCTCACATCCGGACGATTGGCCAGCAATTGAGCAGGCACACCTTCACCAAATAGCGTGTCGATTTGTTGTGAATCTAAATCTGTTCTTTCAATGGTATGAGGAGCTTCGCCTAAAAGAATGCTTAAGGCATTTTCCTGCAAGCGAATTTGATTACCAATATCAATCAGCAAAGATTGTGATGCATATAGTTGAGCCGCTGTTTGCTGCACGCCTACTTCAGTCACATTTCCAGCATCTTTCAAAGCCTTGGTAGTTTCAAGTCCTTTTTCACGATTCTCAACAGTTTCGCGGGTTACCTGAAGCTGTTCATCCAAAGCTAAAAGCTGATAATATGAAGTAGCAATGGTAGCGATAAGCCGAGTTTTTACAGCCTTGTGCGCCTCCAGGCTTTGCAGATAACTAGCCTCGGCTGCACGCTTAGTACTGCGTATTCTACCCCACACATCCAGCTCCCAGGAGGCTGCAGCCGAAAGCTCATATTGATCTAAACTTCCGTTAAACACCTGCCCAAATTGACTATTATTAGAAAACTCCTGATGTGTCCACTGAGCAGTGGCATCCAAGGTTGGAAAATAACCAGCTTTGCCCTGCTTTAAGTAAGCCTGTGCAGCTGTCATTTGCTCAATCGCAATGCGAATATCCAGATTGTTTTCCAGTCCTTTTTCTATAAGGTTTACCAAAGTGGTATCGGTAAAAACCTCTCGCCACGAAAGTGAGGCAAAGCTAGTGGTATCCTCTGGCTGGGCATCAGTACGGTATAAATTCTCCGTTGGAAGTTCATCATCCGGGCGCTCATAATTTTTTGCCACGAGGCAACTTTGCGCTACCAGCGCCAAAATTGGCACCACCCAGATTATCGGTTTTATTCTAAGAGCGGTCATATTAAGCGTTTTCTTTATCGAGGACTGCCTGCGGCTTTCCGGTGATTTTTTCCTGTAAAAACTGAAATACTATAAATAAAGTGGGGATGATGAAGAGTCCCAAAATAGTTCCTATCAACATACCTCCTGCGGCCCCAGTTCCGATAGATCGGTTACCTACAGCCCCCACACCTTGCGCCAAAGCTAAAGGCATAAGTCCGAGAATAAATGCAAAGGAGGTCATTAAAATAGGACGAAGTCTGGAGCGAGCCCCTTCTATGGCTGCTTCGGTTATTCCCATGCCTTGTATCTTTCTGCGCTGTAGCGCAAACTCTATAATAAGAATGGCGTTTTTCGCCAAAAGGCCGATGAGCATTATCAGTGCTATTTGGAAGTAAATGTTGTTTTCCAATCCTGCAGCCCACGTAGTAAAGTAGGCTCCGGCCACCCCAAGCGGCAATGAAAAGAGTACTGATAATGGCAACAAATAACTTTCATATTGAGCTGCCAAAAAGAAGTACACGAACAAAATACTCAGCGCAAAAATCAAAACCGATTGTCCGGCAGAAGCAATTTCTTCACGCGTAATTCCTGAAAAGGCAATGTCAAAATTATTGGGCAAGTTGTCTTCTGCAGTTTCCTGAATGGCCTTAATAGCATCACCAGAACTATAGCCGGGAGAAGCGGCACCATTTAGGGTAACCGAATTAAATAAATTGAAACGACTCACCGTTTGTGGCCCGTAAGACCTATTAAGCGATACAAACTGCGAAACAGGCGCCATCTCACCTTTATTGTTTTTTACAAACATGCTGTTAAGTGCGGAAACACTTTCACGATCCTCAGGCTCCGCCTGCACAAACACGCGATATTGTTTACCAAATCGACTAAAATCGGTAGCATAAAAACCACCCACATATCCTTGCATGGTGCTAATGATATCCGAAACAGAAACGCCCGCTTCTTTGGCTCGCGGCACGTCTATGTCCATGGAGAGCTGCGGGAAATTGGTACTAAACGAATTGGATGCGTAAGCAACTTCAGGGCGCTGCATAAGCGCTTGCACAAAGTTGGTAGCTGTGGCGTCAAGATCTTTTATATCACCTGCTGCTCTGTCCAAAATCTGCATGCTAAAACCATCAGAGCTACCAAAACCAGGAATACTTGGCGGTGTAAAGAATATGATTTTGGCATCAGCTATAGCTGTGGCACGCTGATTTAGAGTGGCGATAATGTTTCCAATGCTAGTAGAGTCACTCTCGCGATCTTCCCATTTATCAAGCATGATAAAGCCCATTCCGTAAGATGAACCTTCGCCTGCAAAAAAGTTTCGGCCACTAATCATAGTCCCCGTTCTCACGCCCGGCACTTGTTCTATGATTTCGTACAAATCCATAGCCGACTCAAAGGTTCTGTCCATAGAAGCTCCTTCCGGAAGCTCCATATTCACAAAGATCACCCCTCTATCTTCCGTTGGCACAAATCCAGTTGGAGTAACACTATTAGTCCACCAAATAACTCCTCCCGAAAATAAAAGGATGGCAAGGGTAATCCACTTATGGCGGGTCAAGAAACCCAATGAACGAATATATCGCTGAGAAATAGCTTCAAACCCGGCATTGAAAGCCGCATAAAAACGCTGTAAGAAATTTTGTTTTTTCTCACCATGCTTGTTGTGCTTTCGCAGAAACAATGCACACAGCGCAGGACTCAGCGTAAGTGCGTTTACAGCAGAAATCAAAATGGCAATAATCAAGGTGACTCCGAATTGCTCATAAAATACACCCGATGGACCCTGAATAAATGTGATGGGAATAAACACCGCTGCCATTACCAAGGTGATGGAAATAATGGCACCGCTTATTTCGCTCATCGCTGATTTGGTAGCCTCGGTGGCATCTGTATATCCGTCTTCCAACTTGGCGTGAACAGCCTCAACCACTACAATAGCATCATCAACCACAATACCAATGGCAAGGATGAGGGCAAAAAGAGTAAGTAGATTTATTGAGTATCCAAAAATCTGCAGAAAGAAGAATGTACCGATAATAGCCACTGGCACCGCAATACCAGGAATAATGGTGGATTTAAAATCTTGGAGGAAAAGAAAAACCACCAAAAACACCAAGAGGAAAGCCTCGATTAGAGTTTCAATTACTTTATCAATACTGGCTGTAAGAAACTGATTGGTATCGTAGTTTATAGTGTAATCTACTCCAGGAGGAAAACCTTCTTTGAGTTCATCCAACTTCACATAAAGTTCTTCAATAATGGCTTGTGCGTTAGATCCCGGGGTTTGAAAAATTCCAAAGTTGATACTAGGGTGCCCCTTGGAGCGACCTACAGATGAGTAGCTAAAAGCATCCAACTCAACTTTGGCCACATCACCTACGGTCAAAAACTGCCCATTGCCCAAAGATTTTATAATAATGTCTTTGTACTCCTGAGCGGTTTTAAATCGTCCTTGGTAGGTGATTACATATTCAAATGCTTCTCCGCTATTTTGCCCAAGCGAACCAGCTGCCGCCTCACGACTTTGCTCGCCAATGGCGGCAATCACTTCGTTGGTGCTCAGTCCATAGCTCGCCATTTTTGCCGGGTCGAGCCACACACGCATAGAATAATCCTTTCCTCCAAAAACATTTACCGCACCTACACCATTCACACGCTGTAGCTCAGGACGCACATTTATATTCAAATAGTTTTGAAGGTAAGTATCGTTGTAATCAGGATTGCTGGAAAGCAAAGACACATACATCAAGGCTGATGTTTGCTGCTTTTGGGTAATAACCCCAGCACGAATCACCTCTGAAGGCAGCAATGAATTGGCACGAGCCACACGGTTCTGCACGTTTACAGAGGCGATGTCAGGATTTACACCTTGTGCAAAGTATACAGTAATATTGGCTGTACCCGTGTTACTAGCTGTAGAAGTCATGTAGGTCATGTCTTCCACTCCATTGATTTGTTCCTCTATGGGGATTATAACACTCTCCAAAATGGTTTGAGCATTTGCCCCAGGATAACTTGCGGTAACCTGAACAGTGGGAGGCGCGATGTCAGGATATTGAGTAACCGGCAGGGTGCTAAGACCCAAAATACCAAGCACCACAATTACGATGGAAACTACGGTAGAAAGAACCGGGCGTGTAATGAAAGTTTGTAACATCTTGTTTACAGGATTTTATTTAAACACCGGTTCAAAGGAATAGGCCTCCTTAAAAGGAATGGGCTCAGCGTTTACCTTAGCACCATTTCTTATTTTACCTACACCTTTTGCTATAATTACATCACCTACTTTGAGGCCGCTGCTTACTACCACCAATCCATTGGCACGCGTTTGTACTTCTATAGCCTTTGGGGTGGCTTCATTATTTTCATTAATGGTGAAAACAAAAACTTGCCCCTGTTGCTCATAAGTAGCAGGCTCTGGCACCACCACTACACTGTCATAATGCACGGGCAACATTACGGTAGCCGTGTTTCCATTAGTAAGCAATTGATTTGGATTGCTAAAAAGCACTCTGAATTTTGTAGTTCCCGTGGATTTATTGATCTGTCCACTCACCGTTTCTATTTTTCCTTTTATAGGATAAGTGGTGTTGTTAGCCAATTTTAAAGTGAGTTCAGGAAAGTTGGCAATTCGTTCTTTCCGCGTTTTCCCCGGGCTGCCTTGTAAAAAGTCCAAATATTCACTTTCATTCATCGAGAAGCTGGCATACACATTCTCAATTGCCGAAACGGTGGTAATGGGTGTTTGATCAGATGGGCTTACCAGTGAGCCTTTACGGTAATTAATAGCTCCCAAAACACCATCCACGGGGCTTTTGATGTTGGAATAATTAATACTAGCCGATACACTATTGTAGTTGCTTTCGGCTGTTGCCAAATTTGCTTTGGCTGTTTCCAACTGCATTGGGCTGATAATTTCCTTTTTTACCAGAGGTTTCAATTTTTCTACCTCCACCTTTGCGGCCTCAACCTGAGCTTTTGCAGCACCGGCTTCCTGTGTCAGGCTTTGGGTTTCCAACTTAAAAAGCAACTGTCCCTTTTTTACCTCCTGCCCTTCGTCCACCAGCACCTCTGTAATATACCCACTCACCTTAGCGCGCACATCGCTGTTTATGGCACCTTCAATTGTTGCAGGGTAGTCCCTGTGGGAAACCAAACTCTGCACTTCTGCTTTTATCGTGGGAACAGTGGTAGCTGTAGCTTTCTTTGGTTCGTCTTTTCCTTCTGATTGATTGCAGGACGAAAGGAAGACGAAACTCCCGAAAGCTAAAGCGACAAGTGTGAAATTCAATTTTGGCAAAATTTGCATCGCGTATTTTAATTTAAGATGACATAAACCCAACGGGCTGTATGATAAGGGCAAAAGTATTTTTTTGTAAGCATACTACTACCTGAAATTGCATAAATAAAGCCTATGGTCTATCATCACGTTTTTCTATTTATATCAGCCTTACCTCCACATTTTTCTCCTTAAACACAAAAAAACCCCTACCGTTAGGTAGAGGTTAGTCTTAAAAATTCTTAATCGCCTTACTGAAGTTGGACTTAATCTTGAGCGGGTTCAAGCTCTTTTGCATCTGAAGACTCCATTCTCCTATGCTTACCTCCCTTTCTGCGATTCTTCTGCATTTCCTCCAACTTAGCAAATTGCTCATCTGTTAAGATTTCTTTCATCTTAGCCTGGTGCGCCTCATGCGCAGTTTTGCGATCATCCTTCATGAAATTAGCCATTTCTAAATTTGCGTTATAAACGGATTCCTTTTGATCTGCAGTTAACTCCAACTTCTCTGTCATCTGCTCCGTCATTTTAGAAGCGCGTTCTTCAGGACTACCACCTTGTTTTGGCTGAGCCATTGCCGGAAGGCTAAAAATACCGGCCAATACTACTGCTGCAATTGTCTTTTTCATAATAAATCGTTTTGTTTATTATGACTGAAAATTATGCCAAAGGTTTAATTGACTTTGTCGAAGGCAAGAACCACATCCACCTCCAAACTAAGGATACCTTGAAAATCCTGACTAATTGTGGTTTCCAATACTTGAATGTCTTCTTCATTTACTAAAACGTCAAAGATAAATTCTGTTTCCCCATCTGTAAGAATCACTTTGGATTGATCAGAAGTAGTAGTCCACTCTCCAGAGCCTTCGAAATCAATTGGAATGGGTAAAGGAAAACCAGTTCCCGTAAGGTCTACCATCGCAATAAATGAAAAATTGTAATCCATAAGATTCGGGTTCCGCTGAAAATTGATTTTTCCATTCACAGACACGCCACTACCAGACACCCTTGTTGGGGAACCACTTCCCGTAAAGTCAGGAATTTCGGAGTCATACTCTACTGCCTTTAACTTCCAGCTGCCCTCCAACCTTTTCTCATATGGGAATTCACTGACCACTTGAATAACTGATTCTTTGTCCTCTTTTTTGCATGAAAGAAGAATAACAAATGAAGCGATCAGGGTGAGTAAGGATACCTTTTTGATGTGAAGCATTGCTGAAGAGATTTAAGTATCTCTCAACGAAAATACACAATCGGGAGCAGTTTCAGGATGTTTAATTACTTTCAACAATTTGGACGCCACATCAATGGGACTCGACAACTCCCCTTTGTCCTTATAATCCACAAAACGTTGCTTATCCGGAAAATCTTCTGTGTCCAACCTACGAATCTCCCCTTGCATATCGGTATCAACTATTCCCGGTGCTATGGCAAATGAATGTATGTTCGGATAATCTTCTCGAAGGACTTGGGTAAACAAGTTGATACCCGCCTTGGAAGCACAGTAGGTGCTCCAGCCAGAAACCGGATAACTTGCTGCACCCGAAGAAATATTTACTATCACTTTTTCTGCCTCCAACTTTTCTGTTTGCTCAATAAAGAGCTTACATAAAATACTTGGGGCGATAAGATTGATCTGATACGCCCGCTCAATACTTGCAGGGCTCACCTGGCCCGCTGGTTTCACATCACCAAGCCATCCAGCATTGTTTACAAGTACAAGCTTTTCAGCTTCTTTATTAATGTTGAAATTGATGAGCTTATACTCATCATAATTATTCAAATTGTAAGTAAGGTGACGATAATTGGGGTGATTAATCACATGCCTGCGACTTATTCCTACTACTTTATGACCATCCTCCAAAGCTTGCATAGCTAGCTGATAGCCGATCCCTGAACTGGTTCCGGTGATAAAAAACTGTATCATTTATTAATTTCTAAAAATCGTGTGAGATGAGATGTTTTTCCAAATAAAACTATAACGTCACCCTCTTGTAAAACGGTATCAGCGGAAGGCACACCAATTATATGCTTTTCTCCATCTTCTTCTTTTCTGAGTAGGGTAACCAGATTTACCTCATATTTTTGGCGCAAGCCGATATCCTCCAGGCTTCTATCAAAAATATTCTTTGGAGCTTTTACTTCTACAATCTGATAATCGTCAGGTAGCTGCATGCTCATTAGCACATTCGGGTTTATGAGGCTTTCGGCTACGTTATTCCCTACCTCATCTTCTGGAGAAAGAATTTCCTTAATTCCCATTTTCTCCAAAATCCTGCGCTGAGAAGGACCTTGAACACGCGCCATAATCCGCTTTACCTCCAACTCCTGAAGCGTAAAAGTGGTGAGCAACAAATCCTGAAAATTCTCACCAATGGCGACTACCACGGCATCCATTTCCAAAATGTTCTGAGATTTTAAAGCTTTGCCATCAGTGGCGTCCAGCGTTACAGCGTACGACACATCATCTTTTATGGCCTCTACTCTTTCCTCATCATTATCTATGGCCATTACTTCCGCACCTTTTTGCGCAAGCTTTTTGGCGATGGCAGTTCCAAATTGGCCCAGCCCTATTACTGCAAATTTACTCTGTGCCATGTTGCACTATATTTTATTTAATGCCTGATCAATGTCGGCTTTAAGGTCGTCAATATCTTCAATACCCACGCTGAGGCGAATTAGCGAATCTACAATTCCTAGCTTCTCTCTTTCTTCTTTTGGGATGGAAGCATGCGTCATACTTGCAGGATGCCCGGCCAATGATTCTACGCCCCCCAAGGATTCTGCCAAAGTGAACACATTAAAAGAAGAAATCACTTTCCTCGTATCCTCTAATGACCCACCCTTTATGCTAAAGGAAATCATTCCACCAAAATCCTTCATTTGCTCTTTGGCAACACTGTGATTTGGATGACTTTCAAAGCCTGGCCAGTACACATTTTCCACTTTAGGGTGATCCTTCAAAAAGTGAGCAATGGCCTTTCCATTTTCGCAATGGCGCTGCATACGTACGTGCAAAGTTTTTATTCCGCGAACTACCAAAAAAGCATCCATGGGACCGCAAACGGCACCGGAAGAATTTTGAATGAAATACAACTTTTCAGCAATAGCTTCATCTTTTACGGCAAGTAAACCCAACACCACATCTGAGTGGCCGCCCAAATATTTGGTAGCACTGTGCATCACAATATCGGCTCCCATTTCCAGCGGGCGTTGAAGGTAAGGCGTGGCAAAAGTGTTGTCCACTATCAAAAGTGCATTGGCAGCTTTAGCCACCTTGCTCATCGCTTTGATGTCGATGATATTCATCATGGGGTTGGTAGGGGTTTCCACCCAAATAATCTTGGTGTTTTCATTTACATAGTCACCAATTTTATCGGCATTGTCCATATCCACAAAATGAAACTTGATGCCTAATGGCTCAAATATTTTGGTAAACAAACGATAGGTGCCTCCGTACAAATCATTGGTAGAAATTACCTCATCACCTGGCTTTAGGGTTTTGATAACGCAATCAATAGCCGCCAACCCACTGCCGAAAGCCAAACCAAACTTTCCACCCTCTATGGAAGCAATGCTATCTTCCAAAGCTTTTCGGGTAGGGTTTCCAGAGCGAGAATACTCAAAGCCCTGATGATCCCCTGGAGCTGCCTGAGCATAAGTTGATGTTTGGTAAATAGGGGGCATCACCGCGCCATAAGCCTTGTCGGGCTGCTGGCCACCGTGTATGGTAAGTGTGTTGAATTTCAAATTATCGTCTGCCATTTCAATGTTTTGAATATGTAGAGCAAATGTAACGGACGTGAAGGGAAATTGTTAATCGGTTGAATTGTTAATTAGTTAAAAAACTACCACGTTTATTTTTTCACGCAAAGACGCCAAGTCGCCAAGCTCCGTGGAACTCTGTTTACTCTGTGGTCAAAAAAAAGTGGAACGCGGATGACACGGATCTAGCTGATTGGTGCGGTTTTATTTTTTCACGCAAAGTCGCAAAGGAACCCACGCAAAGAAATCTCAGTAAAACTCTGTGTACTCAGTAGTAAAGGGTAGAACGCTGATGACGCGAGTTGAGCTGAATAGCACTGATTTTTCACACAGCGCTTACAAAGAAACGCGCAAAGTAAGCTCCGTGGAACTCTGTTTACTCTGTGGTGAAAAAAATGGAATACGGATTACGCAGATCTAGCTGATTGGTGCGGTTTTATTTTTTCACGCAAAGTCGCAAAGGAAACCACACAAAGAAATCTCAGAAAACTCTGGGTACTCGGTAGTAAAGGGTAGAACGCTGATGACGCGGGTTGAGCTGAATAGCAGTGATTTTTCACACAGCACTTACAAAGAAACGCGCAAAGCAAGCTCCGTGGAACGCTGTTTACTCTGTGGTGAAAAAAATGGAATACGGATTACGCGGATCTAGCTGATTGGTGCGGTTTTATTTTTCACGCAAAGTCGCAAAGGAAACCACACAAAGAAATCTCAGTGAAACTCTGTGTACTCGGTGGTTAAAAATAAAAAGGGAGCAGTGCTAAAAAATCTCAAATCGAAAATGAGTGTAGCTTTGCCGCTTCAAAATCAATTTGGATGTCTCCAAAACTACTTGCGCATTTTGCTCTTTTTGCTGTGGCTCTCATCTATGGGCTCAATTATTCTATTGCCAAAGATGTGATGCCTGCATTTATAGAACCTCGCGGATTTATACTGCTTCGCGCGATTGGTGCTACGGCTCTTTTTTGGCTCACAGCCTTAAGTTTTGGCAACGAAAAAATTGCTCTCCAGCACCATTGGCGTTTGGCAGTATGTGGCGTGTTTGGTGTGGCAGCCAACCAAATGCTGTTTTTTGAAGGGCTGAACATCACCAGCCCCATCAATGCGGCCGTGATGATGACCACCAATCCTATTTTGGTTTTAATAATGTCGGCCATTATTTTGAAAGAAAGTTTGCGATGGAGCCGTGTTTTAGGAATTGCCTTGGGAATTGCCGGGGCACTTTTCTTAATTACACGTGGCGGACAAGTGGTAGATATTTTTGATGCCGATAAATCCTTGGGCAACCTTTTGGTGTTTCTCAACGCTGCATCTTATGCCGCCTATTTGGTTTTAGTAAAACCTTTGATGGCGAATTACAAAGCTATCACGGTAATAAAATGGGTATTTCTATATGGGCTCATTTTGGTTTTCCCCTTTGGCGCAAGCCAACTGATGGACGTAACGTGGCACGCATTTCCTCCAGACATCATCTGGAAAGTGGCTTTTGTGGTGATTGGCACCACCTATTTGGCCTACCTATTTAACGTGTTTGCGCTAAAAACGGTGACCAGCACAACAGTGAGTTTTTACATATACCTGCAGCCGCTAATTGCTGCGATTGCTGCTATTGCCATGGGAAGAGACCAGCTCACCTCTGTGCTTTTACTCTCGGCAGCATTAATATTTAGCGGAGTTTTTCTAGTGTCTTTTTACAAACGGTGATTATTAACCTGAGTTGTTTAATAGTTCAGGATTCAGGCTACTTAAAAATGGTGAGTTTTGACTACAAGATCAGCAGGAATAGCGAGCTATTCCAATGGACTTGTGGGAAGAAAATAGCCGTTTTTAAGTGGATGTCTTTCAAAAAAGCAAAAATTCCGCCCTGCATAACGTGTTAAATCTTCACCAAAGTGCCATGAATATTAGGTTTTTTGAAAATCTGAAGCTGTAAATATTAATCGAACTCAGGTTATTATACTTTTGCAAGCCTATGGCGCACCTATATTCAATGACGGGTTTCGGGAAGGCTATTCTCCAACTACCCGCAAAAAAAATTACCATTGAGGTAAAAAGTCTCAACAGCAAGCAGCTGGACATCAACGTTCGCATGCCTTCTTTTTATAAAGAAAAAGAAAGCCCCATTCGTCAGAAATTGGCGGAAGAGCTGAACCGTGGAAAGATAGATTTGAACTTTTATAGCGAAGTAACAGGAGCCGAAAAAGCCCCTCGTGTAAACCGTGCTTTGGTGGTAGAATATATCAGTCAGCTAAAAGGCATAATGGATGAAACGGGAGTGGAGGGCGATATAATGTCTGCCGTGATGCGCCTGCCAGATGTGATGCAAGCTGCCGAAGATGAGGTGGACGAAGCCGAGTGGAAAGCTATTCAGGAAGTGGTGCACCAGGCGGTGGAACAACTCAACGGATTTAGAGCCGATGAGGGTGCTACCCTAAAAGTAGATCTTGACAATCGCATTGCCATCATTCGCGAAAAGATGGCGGGAATTGATGTGCACGAAGAAGATCGCGTAAAGCGCATCAAGGAAAAGCTGAGCCGTGGTTTGGCAGAAATTGCTGAGAAGCCAGACGAAAATCGCTACGAGCAGGAGCTTATTTACTACCTCGAAAAACTTGACGTTACCGAAGAGAAAGTTCGCCTGAAAAGTCACTTAGACTATTTTGAGCAACTGCTAAATGAAGGTGGACCTATTGGCAAAAAACTTGGATTTATTAGCCAGGAAATAGGCCGTGAGATAAACACCATGGGCTCAAAAGCCAATCATGCTGCCATGCAAAAGCTTGTGGTAGAAATGAAGGACGAGCTGGAAAAAATAAAGGAGCAGGTACTAAACATCTTGTAAGCTTGTACTAAAAAACATGAGGTTGTTAATTGGATTGATATTCTTGACTTTAATGAGTTGCTCCATGCAAAGACAGCTTAGAAATCCGGTGCCAAATGTTAGCCTGTTTGAGGAAAGTAAAACATTTACAGACTCCTTAATTGCTAATGGAGTGGATACAATCCTTGTTTATCATAAACAACATGGTATGTATCTCAGAAGCTATTACATCTTTTGGAAAGGGGAGCAGCTTGAAGTTAGGTTGATTAATGAAAATGGAATTTTCAATCTGAATTCATGGGATATGGTAGGATTATATAGAAATGAACGCTTATTTGAGTTCTATCAGAAACATGAAAAGGAACTGAACCAAAGCACCATTCCTGAAGCAAGCATATCGCACTACCCATATGTTGATATTGCGGTAATAATTGATCCTAAACTTTTAGAATTACACCTTCCTTGGGGTGTCATTTCTTCTTTTGACTCCTCTCCGTATCAATTCGCAAGATTAATTGAAAGTATATTATTTAATATCGAACAAAGTACTTACTGGGAAAAGGACGAAAAGAATGTGCTTTTAAAAAATTCCAAAAACTAAAATAAATGGCTAAACAGGGTAAGCTATTAATATTTTCCGCGCCCAGCGGATCGGGAAAAACCACTTTGGTGAGGTTTCTTTTGAGCCTTGATCTCGGAATAGAATTCAGCATTTCGGCAACCAGCCGTGCGCCACGTGGCGAAGAAGTGGATGGCAAGGACTACTACTTTCTTTCGGAAGAAGATTTTAAAAAGCGCGTGATTCACGGAGATTTTTTGGAGTGGGAAGAAGTGTATAGCGGAACCATGTATGGCACGCTTCGCTCGGAAGTGGAGCGCATTTGGGAAAAAGGAAATGCTGTGATTTTTGATATGGACGTGGTGGGCGGACTCAACCTGAAAAGCCTGTATGGCGATGCTGCACTTTCTATTTTTGTGATGCCCCCAAGCATGGAAGAATTGGAAAAGCGCTTACGCGGAAGACAAACCGATAGCGAGGATAAAATAAGACAGCGCCTGGCCAAAGCCCGAAAAGAAATTGGTCGCTCCGATCGTTTTGATCACATTTTGCTGAACAATGATTTGGCTACAGCCAAAAAGGAAGCCGAAAGTTTAGTGCGTTTATTTTTAGGGAAATGAGCAAAAAGAAAACAGGACTTTACTTCGGGACTTTCAACCCTATCCACATCGGGCATTGTGTGATTGCGCAACACATGCTTGAGTTTACTGATCTTGATGAAGTTTGGTTTGTGGTAACCCCCCACAATCCTCACAAAAAGAAAAATACCCTGCTGGATGACTATCAGCGCCTGCACATGGTACAGCTTGCTGTAGATGATCAATACAAAATGCAGGTGAGCAATATGGAGTTTGACCTGCCGCAACCTTCTTATACGGCCACCACTTTGGCCCATGCGGTAGAAAAATATCCCAATCATGAGTTTTCACTCATCATGGGTGCCGACAATCTGGAGACCTTTCACAAGTGGCGCAACTATGAGTGGATATTGGAGCACCACCACATATATGTGTACCCACGCATAGAATCTGATGGTGGAGATTTGAAACTACACCCACACGTTACCATCACCGAGGCACCTATCATGCAAATTGCCTCAACCGACATTCGAAATGCTATAAAAGATGGCAAGAATGTAAGTTTTATGCTTCCCGAAAAAGTGTGGAAGTATGTAGATGAAGAGCTTTTTTATAGGTAGAAATTTAGTCACCCTAAGTGACCTAAAAAGTGAGGTTGTATCGCAGGGTGGCGCTTTAGTTTGCTTCCACTCAGCACTTCTGCGGTGATGTAATTCGTTTCACCCTGGTGAACTTGTCTTATTATATTGCTAGATTAAATTCTTTGAAATTGTATTTACGAATAAGAGCAAAATGAAAAATTTCAGAAGCGAATTTCAAGCATATTTGGATCGAGTCAATTCCTATTCAAAGATTGTAACACCCCATTCTATATTTGGCGATATCCATATTCGATTTGAACTTGGAGGTGACACTAGGTTTAAAATAATAAGAAATGGGGTCGAGGTTGAATGGTGGAACGATAGGCGCAGAATGACAAAGATTGACAAAGTCAACTACAAAAATCACATCAAAGAAAGAGTGTCACAAGCTACATTTCGAGCAACAACCTTGTTCAACGAGACATTTAATGATCCAGAATCTGAGATTTGGGTTCTTATTTACGAATATGAAGAAGGACTTTTCAATAACGGTAATAACTTTTTGCTAAATCTATTTTCACCGAATTTACTTAACAGGTTCTATGATAACACAGAACAAGTGGAAACTCAGATGATGACGGAGCATCAGGATGGGAGTTTTACTTTTGATAAAGTTGAGGCAAGAATAGTTATTGGAAAAGTGAAAGTGAAGGACATTAAAACCGAAGAAATCCTGAACGGTATTGCGAACAATGAAATGGGGCTTGAGCCTTCGATTAGTCAAACTGTTTACTTTTTAGACCCTAGCACAAATCGCGGATTCTACATGTATGATGATAGGGGCTGTTATGTGTGGAGTGACACTCCTGATAAAATAACGCCCCTCTATCACAAGCGAAATGAGTGGATAGTAAACTACCATCGGCCTGAGATTGACAAATATTTTAACAAATATTAGTGGATATTCTTTTTACCCAAACAAAGCTTAAGCCGCCAGCCTTGATAAGTGCTGGCATGGTTTTGCATGAAGCCATGTCTCTACTATATATGCTAGAAAGTATTAGAGTTTATAAAAAGAAATAATGCAGACATTAAAAGAACAAACAGACGCCAAAATTGCCGCTGGGAGAAAAGCTAATCCAGAATTTATGAAAGGTGTGGATGCTATAATTGAAGAAGCAAAAGCTTTTGAAAAGGGAAGCCATGCCATTAAAGTTGGAGAAAAGGCACCAGATTTTGAGCTGCCCAATGCAAAAGGAGAAAACGTGTCTATGGAGGCTTTGTTAGAAAAAGGCCCGCTTGTGATTACCTTTTACAGAGGTAGTTGGTGTCCTTACTGCAACTTGCAATTTAAAGCTTTACAATCTCGATTGGGTGAAATTCAGGCGCTAGGTGCTACATTAATTGGCATTAGCCCGGAAGTACCTGACGGCTCTTTGACCGAAAGTGAGATTAGCAAAATGGAGTTCACCGTATTGTCTGACCAGGATGCAAAAGTTGCTTCACAATATGGAGTAGCCTGGGAGGTTCCTGAGTTTTTGCAAGAACATATGCGGGTAGATCGCAAACTCGACTTGGAAAAAATCAACAATGGAAACGGTAGCATTTTACCTATTCCAGCCACATTTATTGTGGACAGCAATGGTATTGTAAAGTGGACTTATGTGAATGTTGATTACAGAACACGCTCAGAGCCTGAGGAAATTATTGAGGCTTTGAAAAATCTATCGAAATAGGTTTTTTCCGATTTCATTTTCCGGGTTTATTATTCATAATGGTGGTAAAGTATTAGGGTTTTGGTAAAATACTTTGACGGCTTTACTTTGCCACAAAGTATTCTATGCAGCCAATCTCCACCAAGCAAGATCAATCCACCGCCACACAGGTTTTAGCGGAAGCTTACCAGCAAGCCTCTAATATTAACTGGGCCGTAGATTCGAGCAGCAAAAAGCTGAACTACTTTTTTTCTTCTTTGCTGAAAGATGCTATCGCAAAAGATGGTGCCTACCTTACGAGTAACAGTCGTGGTGTTTTGCTTTTGTATAATATGAAAGCCAGGAGCCGCTCGATAAGTTCAGTATTTAGAAAGCTGCATCTTATGATCTTTTTAATAGGCATAAAGAAAAGTACACAGCTGATGAAGCTGGAAAAGCTGAAGAACAAGTTGAGGCCTAAATCTGGTTTATACGGAATGGCTTTGGCGATATTGAATGATGAACACCGCTGGCAAACTGCTCTGGAAGTGAAACGGGGTTTCTTAGAATTATCTAAAAAAAAGCAATTGCCGATATATGCGGAGACCACAAATGAGCGCATTGTAAAACTGTATGAAACCATAGGCTTTGATACTTACCACAAAATGAGGCACCCTTATACAGAGCTAAATGTGTGGTTTATGAAAATGGAAAGCAGACCAGAGAATTAAGAGAAATCATTTACATGGCATAAAAATTGTCAGGTAAAGAACATTCGGAAAAATCTCACTTTCCTATTTTTGATTCTCATTAAACAAATTAATCTATGAAAAAACTGAGTTACTTACTGGCCATCGCAGCCACAGCCGTTTTTGCTTTTGCGTTTACCAACAATGATATGTTGAGCATTGGTGAAAAAGCTCCATTGGCAGATGTCAAGATGAAAGACGTTTCAGGAAAATCACTTAGCCTGAATGATATGAAGGGTGAAAATGGTCTTTTGGTGATTTTTAGTTGCAACACTTGCCCGTTTGTAATCGGCTGGGAAGACCAATATCCAGGACTTGGGAAGTTTACCAAGAAAAACAATATAGGCATGGTGCTAGTGAATAGCAACGAGGCCAAGCGTGCGGGTGAAGACTCTATGGAAGAAATGAAGGCTCACTATAAGGATGCCGGATACAACACGCCTTACGTGATTGATGAAAACCATAAACTGGCTGATGCCATGGGTGGAAAAACTACCCCACATGTATACCTTTTTGACAAAGACATGAAGCTGGTATATCGTGGAGCCATTAACGATAAGTATGAAAACAAAGAAAAGAAAGCCACTAAATTTTACCTGAATGATGCCATGGCACAGTTGGTAAAAGGCCAAGAAATAGACAATCCCGTGACTACGGAGCGTGGTTGTTCTATTAAAAGGGTTAAATCTTAGATTTATAACTCTTTCCCTATAAATGCGAAAGCGGCCTCTAACCCGGGCCGCTTTTTTTGTTTTATGAAGTTCTCTTTTATCAACCAGCCTTCGATACTTTAAAACTTTGCTCACGCCAGTTTTAAAACTCAGGCTGACGCATCATAAATTATAAAAGCGACCGTAGCAATAGTCGATCTTTTTCACATCGTCACTTACTTGTATCTGCGGAATGTCTCCCTGAGTGACCGACCGCAGGGAGGTTGTATCGAAGGGCAACTACCCTAATCGGCTGAAGCAAAATTCCGCCACACTCTAAGGTTAGAAAACCCACCTTTTTGCAAACCCTTCTGAGCAATTAGTGGTTTCTGAAAAACATCGATTGTCTTTTCTCCTGAAAAGGATCCATATTTACTAAGGTCAAAACTAAGAGTGCCTATATCACCAAAAAAGCCGGTTCCTTTGGTAAAGCGCATTTTCACTTCACTCTTTCCGCTATAGCGGGAATTGGTTTCGTCCGTCATTTCTACATAAAGTCGCTGGGTATCGCCCCAAGTCATTTTATCCATAAAGCCCAATTCCTTTATCTCTATCAGTTCATCACCGTTCCAAATTTCCACTCGAGAAATCAGATTACTTGTAATACCAATATCTATTCTATCCACATTGGGGTTTCCGCCAACGGTAATGCGTTGGCCATAAAAGTCTCTGCCTTGTATTCCATTATTATTTGGGGAGTGAAAATCCACGCTCGACTTAAAGACTCCAACTTTAGTAAACTCAGTAGGTACTTCTGAAAGAACTATGGTTTTACCTTCTACAGGATTGGCAATATTAAGGTCAGCTTGTGGATCGCTGAAACTAAATCCAACTATTAAAATAAGGACTAGCAGAAATGCTGATAAACCACCGAGCCATTTTAAAACTTTCTTTTTCATAAGG
Organism: Owenweeksia hongkongensis DSM 17368; assembly: GCF_000236705.1. NCBI lineage: Bacteria > Pseudomonadati > Bacteroidota > Flavobacteriia > Flavobacteriales > Owenweeksiaceae > Owenweeksia > Owenweeksia hongkongensis. The sequence continues at coordinate 2,396,084 of NC_016599.1, forward strand.
TTTAGATTTTAGAAAATTAGAACGTGAACTTGTTCGAGCTTAGTATAGACTTGCCAGGGTTCAGAACCCTCGCAGGGCTACAGAATTAAATCCCAAACTTCACCCCTACTAAAACATATCTCGGCAACACATTGTAACGGGTAGTGCTCACAAAAAAATCATTGAAAGCATCCTGACGAATAATCTCCTCACCCAGCAAATTGAGAGAGCGAATGCTAAACTCCCATGGGCCATCATTCAATAGATAATACAAGCCGGCATTCAGAAAGTCGTATTCACTGGTTCCCAAGCCGCCACCGGCTTTGTAAAGGTTATAAGTATAGTCTGCTCTAAAGGTGAAGCCATTCCAAAAGGCCGCCTCCACTTCTATTGACGGGCTATGGGTAACAAAACTATTGCTCACACCTGCCCCGGTGTAGTCATTGTAAATTAGGCTATAGGTCAAATCTAGATTCGGGGCTTTCTTAAAGTTAGTGCTCAAGCCAGCGCTATAGTTTTGCGTTACACTTTCGCTTTCATTAGCCTCACCATTCACTTGATTGTTAATATCACTCAAAGCCACATTTGCACCAACATCAGCTTTTAATTTTCCAAAGCGCTTTTCTATGCGCCCAAACCCTGCCAATATCTGGTTTATTCCATCCGTATTTATGGGAGTGTTTATGCGTCCCAAACCAGTATTGTCAAAAACCACCACATTGGTAATATCCCTTTCCTTGAGGCTATAATTTACCCCTCCAAAAATGTTGGTGAAGTTGAACAGATTGATATTGTAATAGGCCAATGTAATTTGATGAACCAAAGCATTTGTAATTTCCGGGTTTCCCCTAAAAAGGGAGTTGTAGCTGGAAATAACCGTTCCATTTATCACATTATTGATGTCCGTAAATTCGGCCTGCATCTTATAGTCCAGCTGAATTCTCTCCGATTTTTTAAAGTCATATCTCGCAAAAAAATCGGGAAGCAAAAACTGACGGGTATCCGGATTTTCGCGACCATTCTGCGTGTCATTCAGATTATACACATGATAATTCAAACCTGGGGTAAGAATGAATTTCCCAAGCTTCACCTTGTAATGAGCCGACCCATATAGGTCAGTGAGTGAAAACTTCACATCGTTATTATTCAAATCATCCTGAGTGTACAGATTTCGCGTTCCATCGTTTAGCTCTTCTTCTATGTATGAATTATAAATCTGGTCGGTGTGGCTTACTCCAATAGTAAAGTTTAAGTGCGTGGTTTTACTAAACAGGTAATAATAATTCAGGCTTGCGTCATACTTATTGGTCTTCACCTCTTTGTACTGAATCAAGTTAAAAGGCGAAGCCAAGCTATCTGCTGGTGGTATCACTTGAATAAAAAGAGGTAAATCTGAACTCAAAGCTAAAGTGGGGTTTTGTAGTTTATGAAGCTGCTGCCCCTCAAATGAAAATAGGTGGCCGTTATCTGTTTCCCAATATGCTTCCAGCTTTTGCTGAATGGAATAGGGCTTTTCCCGATCGGCCGAATTCACACCATTGGTGATGATTCCATAATCTGAAGATTGTCTGGTCACGTTTTCTATTTCCGAAATCTTACCAAAAGCATCGTAGCTAATATGTACTTCTTTGTTTGGCGTATAGGTTACCGAAACCTTCCCCAGGCCCGACTTATTATTCTGCACATTATTAGTGCTAAGCACCTCGGTAAGGTCATTCGTGTCTACCTGCAAATACTTTCTATTGGTAAGATTAGATGACAAAGTTTTGGTTTGGCTACCTATCACAAAACCCGTTACACTCCACTTTTTGCTTGGGTTGTAACTAAAGTTAAAAGCGCCCAACTTGGAGGTAATTTCCTCCGCACGATTGTTTGAAGTAGTGCTCACACCAATGTTGTCCTGCCCAAATCGAAAGGAAGAACCTGATCGCATATTGAAGTTTCGAAAGCCTCCGCTAAAGCGAAAATAATCCTGAGCCGTAAAAGCAGGCTCCCCAACATTATTGATATCGCCAATAAAGTTGACACTAAACTTGGGCGAATAATAGAAAAGATTGGGGTGTAAAAGGTAGCGTTCATCTAGGCCTCCTTCGGCTGTCATATCTCCAAAAAAGATGTTTTTCTTTCCCTCTTTCAGCTTTATGTTCAGCGCAATTCTATCGTCATTATCCACACCTTGCATAGGTGAAACATCATTATAATTCCGCAATACCTGCACTTTATCCACCGCATTGGCAGGAATATTTTTGGTAGCCAACTTGGTATCTCCATCAAAAAAGTCACGGCCCTCTACCATCACTTTCTCCACATTTTTGCCCTGCACTTTTACCTGGCCATCTTTGTCCACCTCAAAACCCGGCAGTTGCTCCAGCACATCTTCCAACTTACGCTCTTGCCCCGTGGTAAAAGCCTCCGCTTTGTAACTTATGGTATCTCCAGAAACGGTGATAGGAATATCCTCCACTACCTCCACTTCCTGAAGTTCATTATTAAGAGGAGTCATCACAATGTTTTGCACCACTGTTTCATCACTTTCCTTTACTGTAAAAGTGATTTCTTGCTGCTCAAAACCCAAATAGGAAAAACGGAGAAAATAGGCTTCCCCACGATCTACTGAAATTCGATATCGACCTCGGTCATCCGAAAAAGCATAGCCCAACATCGAAGTATCCGCAGCGCTTAGAGCTATTATATTGGCCATCTCAAGCGGAGTATTGGCCGTATCCTTTACGGTTCCCTCTATTCTTAGCTTTTGGCCAAATGTGTTTATTGCAAAAAGTAAAATAACAAATATTAGCAGCGTTTTTAAATACATAAGTCGGTGGCCTAATCTGGAATTTGAATCTTTATTCCACTATTTCCGCCACGGCTGCCACCGCCTCCGTACATCTCTTTCATCTGCTCCATCTTTTTGGTAGCAATCTCTTTAAACTCTTTGCGCGTTACCTCTTCGCCTGTTTTCGGCTCTTCAATAGTTACTTTCTCTTTAGGATTCAACACTACTTGACTGCAAAGAATTACCGTGCTTCCATTGTTCACTTCCATTATCAAGCCTGGCAAACCCCAGTATTGATCAGGGCCTTGGTTTACCGGAATTTGTTGCGTATACCACGCGGTAATCGTCACTATTTTCTTTTCCTCTTCTTCCTCTATTTCTTCGTCATCTGCAGATGTGCTAATGCTCTTTTCGACTACTTCTGTTTCGGCTGTTGCCTTAAAGCAAGTATAACTTCCAATGGTTTTCGATTCTTTGCCGAGCTTCCAATCGAGCGCCTCCAAGGTATCTTTTATCAAAAACTCCTTTCCAAAAAACTCCATCTGTCGGGTTTCGCGGCTATCCTTTACTTGTTTGTAAAAAACACCTCCCCTACCCATTACGGTTCCCAAAATGTCCATTCCCGGAAAACCGCCTTGCTCAAGCTGTTCCACTTCTTTATAAATGGATTCGGTTTTCGAAAAAGTAAGTGTGTATTCTTTTTGAAGATATTGATTCAGCATCTTCATCACCATGGCTTGCTGATCGCCACTTACGGCAGATGAGTCCATTTTTAAATCCAGCGATGTGGATGTTTTGTAGGTTGCAATGCCTTGAAAGTTTTGAGCTTGACTCAAACCTAAAGCACCAGCAAATAGAAGGGTAAGAATGTATTTCATAGGGCGGTAATTTTTCCAACAACGAAATGTACGAAGTATGTTGCTGGTTGGCCGCGTTTTAACAAAACTTTAGTACGAAGGTTCAACGCATATCAAACTGGCGCATACCTTCACCCAAAGCCATTGCCACCGCATTGGAAAGATTGAAGCTGCGCACTTTGCCGCCAAAGGGAATCTTCACCAACTGCTCTTTAAATTGCTCCACCATTTCCGGGTCCAAGCCTTTTGACTCCTTGCCAAAAATCAACCAATCCCCAGCTTTGAATTCAGTTTTGTAATATGCCTTGTCAGCCTTGGTGGTAAAGAAAAACATGCGCGATGGATCTTCAACTTTCGTTAAAAGCGCTTCAAAGTTTTCATGAATAGTTAAGTCCAAATCCGGCCAATAGTCCAAACCAGCCCGCTTTACTCTGCTATCGGTAATTTCAAAACCCATAGGTTTTACAATATGCAAGCGGCTTTCACTACCCACACAAAGCCGACCAATGTTCCCCGTATTATTAGGAATTTCAGGGTTTACTAAAACGATGTTCAAATGTGGTGAGGCCATAAAATAAGGTCAGTAATAACTTAAAAATGAAAGCCTATAATTTCTCAATCAGCTCTGCAAAAAGCGAGCTCAACACGTTGTCCGCCTTATTGGCTACGGCAATTATTTCATCTATTGCCACAGACTTTAAATCATCAGGATTGCATTCATCGGTAATTACCGACACTGCCATACAAGGCACCCCCATGTGATTAGCCACAATAACTTCAGGCACCGTGCTCATCCCAACCAAATCAGCTCCGATGATTCCTAAAAATCTATATTCAGCGCGGGTTTCCAGATTTGGGCCTGGAACCGCGACATAAACACCTTCTTTAATATTTACTACCTTCTGTTTGGCTATTTCTTTAAACTTTGCTCCAAGATCTCGTGAATACGGTTGGCTCATGTCAGGGAACCTAGGACCCAAAATTTCTGGGTTTGGTCCTGTAAGTGGATTTTCAGTTTGGAGATTTATATGGTCATCAATCAGCACCAAATCTCCTTTTTTGTAGTTGAGATTTATCCCCCCGGCAGCATTTGATAGCAACAGGTTTTTAATACCCAACAGCTTCATTACTCTTAAAGGAAAGGTAATCTCTTTGGTAGAATAACCTTCATAAAAATGAAAACGCCCTTGCATGGCAATCACACGCTTACCCGCAACTAAACCCAATACTAACTGTCCCGCATGAAACTCCATTGTAGCAACTGGAAAATGAGGAATACTACTGTAATGGACTCGCTCTAACACCTCCATTTTTTCGATAAACTTACCCAAGCCTGTGCCCAACACAATTCCAACATCAGCCTTATCAAAACCTTTACGTCTCAAAAATTCGGATGCCTCTTCAATTCGATGAATCATGGATGGGGAGTTTAATTCCTGTTTAGAAATTCAAAATTCGACAAAACAGAATAGATAGCCAACATTAAATATGAGACCAAGGCTTCAATCGAATTAAAATAGAAAGTAGTAAAAGAGGGAAAAAAAATTAAAATTTGGGCAGTAATCCAAATTTAGCTCACCACATACTGCTCAATATAATTTGACAAGTCTTTCATAGAAATCGGCTTCGGAATGTAATGATCCATCCCTGCCTCCAGATACTTTTCTTTATCACCTTGCATGGCATTGGCCGTAAGAGCTATAATAACAGGAGCTTCTTCTCCCATTACTTTCTTTATTTCTTGACTAGCAGCTACACCGTCCAATTGCGGCATTTGAATATCCATAAATACCAAATCATACGCACCACTCACAACAGCTTCCACAGCCTCTCGACCGTTCGAAACAATGTCAACATTATGATTAAGTTTCCTAAAAAGGAGTTTAGCTAACTTTTGATTAACCAAATTATCTTCTGCCATTAAAATTCTCGAACCCGCAGAGTTGTTTGCGGTAGGTGTGAATGCCCTGACTGTTTTTTCAGTTATCTCTTGCACGTAATCCAATTTTAGTTGTTCAACTTATCTAAGTATTTTTTGTTTTTGGCGGTTGAGAGAGAGGGCCAAAAACACTTTTATAAATAAGGTTATAAAAAAACAAGCACAAGAACTCAAAGTAGAGGACGAGAAATTCTTGAGATTATTTACACCTGAAAATTAATAGAATTTCACCAGAATGCAACAATTTTGTGATGATTCACACGTTATATTCGGTCAATCACATTTAACGCATGATTAATCTTACAGAATAGAGTTACTTTCTTATAAGCCATACACTTTACCTGGGTAGCTTTTCACCACCCCTTTTAGCTCTAAACCCATCAAATGTTGCAAGGCTTTATTAACCGGGATTTTCAATGATAAGCAGATAATATCCAACTCTTCCTTTCCACCTCTATCACGCAGCAAGTCAGCTATTTGCTTTTCCGCTCCTTCTAATTCAGGAAATAATTGTGGTTGAATAATTCTCTTTTCGTCCGCTTGCCAACCCAGGATATATTTTAAATCTTCCACACCTGTAATCATCGCGGCTTTATTGATTTTTATCAAATGATTGCATCCTTCTGAAAAAGGCGCTCCCAGATTTCCGGGAACGGCAAACACCTCTCGGTTATAGCTATTGGCTATTTCAGCGGTAATAAGAGCCCCTCCTTTTTTAGCAGCTTCCACCACTATCACGGCATCTGAAATACCCGCGACTATTCTATTTCGTTTGGGAAAATTCTCTCGATCTGGGTTGGTTTCACTTATAAACTCCGTTAGCAATCCTCCGTTTTCCAACATTTGATTGGCCACTTTTTTATGGAGTTGTGGATATACTCTATCCAAGCCATGAGCCAAAACACCAACTGTAGGAACTCCCATTTTAAGTGATTCCTTGTGAGCACAAATGTCAATACCGTATGCAAGCCCACTTATCACCAACGGATTGAATGGCTTGAGGTCTTCAATAAAATTTTCACAAAACTCAAGCCCATAACTCGTGGCATTCCGAGTACCTACGATAGCTATTACTTGCCTTTTATTAAGGTCTACATTTCCTTTATAATAAAGCATTAGGGGGCCATCATTGCACATTTTCAATCGCTGGGGATAGTCTTCTTCCAGATAGAACAGTGACTGAATTTTGTTCGTCTCTATAAATTTCAGCTCCTCTTCGGCCCTGGATATTACATCCTGAGTTGAAACACTCTTGGCAACAGTACCTCCTATTCCTGGAATTTTGAGCAGTGTAGCCTTCTTCTCCTTAAAAACCGCTTCCGCACTTCCGCAATGCGCAATCAAGGTTTTAGCCACGCGATCACCCACGTTTGGGATAAGGCTGATGCCGATTTGAAAAATGCGTTGTGAATCCAATTATCGAGTGACTTGCTGATTAACAATACAAGATAATTAAAATAGGTCAAGAGAAAACCATGTTTCTCCTGACCCAAATTCTCAAAATAACTTTACTCTATAATCACCTTTTGCTGTAACACTCCATCCTGAGTTTTTGCACTTAAAACGTAGTTTCCTTTTTGTAAGTGCTCCACATTCAATTTCCAATAAGCACCTTCTTTTTTCGCTACAGCGGAATGAACACGGCCACTCATATCTATAAGTTTCACATCATTCAATTCTCCGTAAGGCAGCTCGATGTTTAATTCTATAATTGCAGGATTTGGAAACACCTTCAAACTTTCCAGTTCAGCCGTTTCAGTGCTCAGATATTTTTGAAGATCTACCTGAGCAATGTGATTCAAAGTAACGCCTCCAGTGCTTGTAGTTGCTCCGTTAAAATCACCGCCCAAATAAAGTTGATCGTTAATTATTGTCATTGCTCGGACTGTGGAATCCAGCATTCCAAAAGCCTCCACGTAACCATTTCGATAAAGTCCCATGTTCTTGCCATAGTTCCCTACTATCGCGGCAATGTCAAAATCACCACCAATCAATAATGCATCAGGATGAGCCTCCAAACATTTCACACCTCCATTTTTATCATAGTTTCCTAAACCTGGGCCAAAAACGGTCTCCCAAGTATTATTTCGGTAAACTACTAGTCCACCACTATCTTGCCTGGCTTGTGTATAAAAGTCAGTTCCGATAAATATTTCATTACCAAAATCCTCAATATCGTAAACCGGAACTTTCACGGATGCATCAAAATACTCAGCCTGGCGCCCATTGAGCATGGCTATATTCTCCACACCAGCGGTATCATTAAGTTGAAACACTCCTCCCACAATAAGTTTGTTATTGTACACATGCAGCGCACCCACTTCACCATATATATCTAATGCAGTGGCTCGCCACTCGGTACCATCCCATTTCGCCAAACTTTGGAACGTATCAGTTGCATTATATCTGCTTTTAAAGAAACCTCCTGCATAAAGTGTGTCTTCATATATTTCCAAATCCAACACATAGTTTACCAAAGCACCGGTATAAAAATCACCGACAGCAGTCCATTTTGACCCATCCCATTTTGCCACGCCAGAGTTCACATAAGTAGTATCTACCATGTAAAAATAACCTGCAACATATAGCTCACCATGGTACATAATTGCATCGGACACATGTCCCTGAAAACCTGATCCACCTATACCCATCCAATCATAACCGGCAAAACCAGAAAAGTAATTGGCAAAGCTTCCGGCTGCTTGACCATCGGCTGTATCAAACTTTCCACCTGCATAAATCCCGGAATTATTGTCACTAATAATTGTGTTTACAGGGCCATTCACTCCGCCTTTTAGGGGCTCATAATCTATAGGTTGGAAATATCCTGGTTGAATCCAGGCAAGTTCTTCGGCCGTAAATCCACTCTGCGATACCCAGTTATTAAGTTCAGAATCGCGCATGTCCAGCAGATAAGCATCATTCATATTAGCACTAATATGTTTACTCAGTTCTGGGTGGCCACTTTCTTTAATAAGAAAACCAACCGCGCAGTGCACACCAAATCCATCGATAAAAATGGGTCGTCTACCCTTGTGGGTAATATTATTTGGAAACAAACCTCGCTTAGCGTATTTATACAAATCAACTAAGCTAGAAGCACGGTTTTGCTTCTGCTCTAATGTGAGATTTTCCACACTTCGTTGGCTAAGTTCTGCATGCACCAAATACAGGTGCTGTTGTATCAATTCGCTTTCGCTAAAATTGGCATTTAGATTTGGAACATCTTTCCAGCTGTGCTGCTCATAAGCCCAGCGATCATTGATGTCCACCAGTTTTTCGAGCAATCCTTCGGCCCGCATTACTCCGCCAAAAGCGAGAGTCACAAAAAGTAATTTTATAATCTTCATAATGATAGGGGTTTTCTTAATTGACGTGGAAAGTTGCCGAAAGGTTGCGCAAAAAATTATCTATTGCCGAGCGCAACCTAAATTTACATACTATCGTCTATACTAAAAAGCCGGGCCTATTTTGGAATTAGAGTCTCTTGTTCGCGCTTCACAAAAAGGTGATAAAAAAGCGCATGGTGAACTGTACACCCTCCTGCATCGCAAGATGTTTGGGGTATGTCTTCGCTATGCCTCATCCGAAGCAGAGGCGCAGGACCACTTGCACGATGGCTTTATACATTTATTTAAAAATATTAAGAAATACGGCTTTCAAGGTTCCTTTGAAGGATGGGCGCGCAGGCTTTTTGTAAATCTAATTCTTCAAAAATTTCGCAGCAAAAAACTGCTGTACGCCACAGGTTTTGAATTTAACGAAACGAATGAAGTAAGCTATGAACACATTCTGGAAGACATTAATGCCGCTGAATTGCTCCAATTAATTACTGAGCTGAGTCCGCAATACAAGCTGATTTTTAACCTGTACGCTATTGAGGGGTACAGCCACAAGGAGATTGCTGAGAAACTTGAAATCAGCGAAGGCACCAGCAAATCCAATCTTTCGCGGGCACGAAGCATTTTGCAAGCCAAAGTATTGGAGCGTTTTCCACAATGTTATCAAATGAAGAGTAATGGGGGATAATAGTAAAATAGATAAGCTGTTTTCTGATGGTCTCAATGATTTTGAGGCATCACCACAAAGCGACTCATGGGCACGTATAAATGCTACCATGGAGAAAAAGCAGCAAAAGAAACGAGGTTTTTACTGGCGCTGGGCTTCCATTGCCGCAGCGGTGGTTTTGGCATTTTATTCAGGTTATTATTTTAATGATAATACCACCATTGAAACTTATCCGAATATTCAGAATACGAAACCCAGCGACTCAAATCCCGATTACATTTCGCATGAAGAAAGCATGGAGCAATCGGAACTAAATGAACAGGTTTCAAAAGAAACTTCACAACCCGAACGTGGAACTCAAAAACCAAAAAACTCAACTAGCGACCCTATTCAAAATTCGAATAAGGTTGCTTCAAATTCTTCCTCTTCGGAAAAACCTGCTCTTAAAACCAATGGCAAAGCGGGTTCTGCCAGCGGCAATACTTCCAAACAAACCGTAGCCATTGCTGATAAAACTTCGGAGCAGGAAGCCGAGAATATTGTGGTTTCAAATTTTGAGGACAACTCAAATACCGATATCGAAAGTGAAGAAATAGCGACTATAGAAACACAAAATCAAACAGTAAAAACAATGGAGGAGCCTCAGGTGGTTATAGCAACTCCAAAGGAAACTCAATTGAACCCTGCTGCTGAAATTCTTGACTACGCAGAGAGTCCGCAAGTGGACAATTCCCCGTTTTCCCGATTTTCAATAAGTGCCATGTCTTCGCCTACTTTTCCATTTACTGATATTACGGTAAACCAAAGTGACGAAACCACAGAAGATAATGTGGATCAGCAAAAGCTAAAAACCAGCTACAGCTATGGACTTGGATTTGGCTACAGGCTTTCTAAAAAATTGGAGCTCCAAACAGGAATAATGGTAAATCACTGGAATCAGGAAGCCACTGGAGTAAAATTAAAAGTTACGCCCTCATTTACTACCAGTACCAACACTTCCCTTGATGCCAGTGGCAATACTTCTTCTGGTAATGTAAATTTCACCGGACTGACAGACCCCACGAATCAAGGCAAACTTGAAGCAACCAATATTGGAGGACAACCCTATTCTATCCTCCCGGGACTCAAAGAAAGTTATCAATTTATTGAGGTTCCGATAGCTATTGGTTACTATTTGGTAGACAGTAAGCGTTGGTTTGTGAAAGCGAATATTGGACTCAACTCACGCTTCATTAGCCAGTCAAAAGTTACGCTTGTGTATGCTGACGGCACCGAAGTTCCTTATGAGCAATTTGACTTAGAAACCTACTCCATGCAACTAATTGGAGGCTTTGGAGCCGGAGTGAAATTTGCCGAAAACTGGGAATTTGGATTGCACCCCACGCTACTTTACGGCATTACTCAGGTAAATACGCACAGCGAAATTGATACATATTTTCATCAAGTATTGATTTATAGTTCCTTATCTTACAGGTTCTGATTTTAAAGATTTTTTACATTTGTAGGCTATGAAGCTCAGTTTACACGAACATATCAGCCAACTTTTATTCGATCACGAGTGTGTGATCGTGCCTGGCTTTGGTGCATTTCTCACCCGCTATTATGCAGCAGAAGTAAATCATGCTACACACATGATGCGTCCACCTTCAAGGAGGGTTCACTTCAATGCAAGTATTAATGAGAATGAAGGCCTATTGGCCAAGGCTATTAGCCACACTGAAGGTGTGAGCTATACCAATGCTCTTGAAATAATCAAGGCAGAAGTAGCTGCGTGGAAACACTCATTGAGCAAAAGCAAAAAGCTAAACCTACCAGGTATTGGCCGTTTGTACATTGATGAAGCTTCTAAAAAACTACAGTTTTCACCTTCGTTGGAAACAAACTATTCAACTTCTTCCTACGGACTTTCTATCTTCAGGTCTCCAGCTATACAACGTGAAGCGCAGATTAGAAAAACCATTCACAAAGCCATTGAAAAGCATGTGGTGGTAGAGCATTCTGAAACCAAAACCCGTAAAGTAGCAACTTGGATTCCTTGGGCAGCTGCTCTTGGACCAATCATTATTGCCTCAGTAATTGGCTATTCCTATTTTACTCAGGGTACGATGAACCCTATGGAAAACGTTGCTGGAATCAACTGGATGCAGTTTAGCCGTCCTATCGAAAAGATGGAAAATGCTCCAAGTGATGCTATAGTAAAAGAAGAAGTAAACACTCCGGTTGTAACTGAAACCATTGAAGCTCCAGTAGAAATTGCAGAGCCAGAAGAAGTTGTTTTGGAGAAAGGATACTTCATCATTGTAGGATCTTTTAAAGACGCCGAAAACGCAGGAACCTATATTGCTGAGCTAAACAGCAAGGGGTATGATGCCTACCTGGCTAATGGTGATAAGCGTTTTTTCCGCGTGGCTGTGGGCCAATACCCTACTCATGAAAGTGCTGCACAGGCTTTAACATCTGTAAAGCAAAACCTTCAACCACAATCTTGGATTTATAGCAATTGATGTACTTTTGCCCGCGAATTGAAAACCCCGCGGGATGAAAGCTAAAACACCAAAAGATTCGCTTACCATATTTACGGAGATCGTTCTTCCTAACGATACCAACAACCTCAAAAACCTTTTTGGAGGTCAGCTTTTGAGCTGGATGGATCGCGCATCTGCAGTAGCAGCACATCGCCACTGTAAGCGTATTGTGGTAACTGCTTCTGTAAACAATGTTTCATTTGCACATCCCATTCCCCAGGGTGCTATCGTCACTCTCGAAGCCAAAGTTTCGCGCGCTTTTACCTCTAGTATGGAGGTAATTGTAGATGTATTTGTAGAAGATCAAACTGTGGCCGGGAAAAAAATCCGTGCCAACGAAGCTATCTACACCTTTGTAGCCGTGGATCAATTAGGTAATCCAATCAACGTTCCGGAACTGATTCCTGAAACAGATCTTGAAAAGCAAAGACATGAAGGTGCTTTGCGCAGAAAGCAACTTTCATTAATCATAGGTGGAAAAATGAAACCGGAAGATGCCACCGAGCTTAAGGCTCTTTTCTTCCCTGAGGATGCCGATTCAAAACAGGATGCTTAACGCTAAGAAAATTATTAGCAGTAAATAATATAAATCCTTTTGCCAGGCCTTTTTTCGGTAATGAATAAGGTTTACAACCAAAGCCGCAAGAGGAATGGACAGCCAAATCCATAGGTCAAAACTATTTTCCACATAGGTTCCTGCTAGCACCAATAGACCACTCATCGCTAAAAGAAACGTAAACACTTGCCGTTTCTGAACGCTTGCTTTTCCGTAAATCTGAGGAGTTTCAATAAAAGCGGGTACAGCAGCTATTGCCAGAGGTATGTACACCCAGAGTTTTTCAATATCTCTAAAGTGAAAACCCAGATTGATACCTGCAAACCTCTCCATCATGAAGTTGATTCCATTAATACCAGCAAGCCAGTAAAGCACAGTGAAAGTCATAAAGTAAATCGCTGCGGCTCCCATTATTGGCATCAAAAAAGTACGAATGCCTCCGTGCCCAAAATTGAAAATCGCCAGCCAAATTACTAGCAGCAAAAAACACATTTCTGGAACCAGAATGGTGACTATTCCTAAAGCTACACCCGCATCAAATAATATATAAGATGGATCAACAGTTCTCACAAGCATAAGCAACCTGAGCACCAAAAACGACCCTAAGGGTAAAGTTAACAGCAACTCAATATCGCCACCACCGCTTGTAAGCATTGGCAAACACAAAAGTGTAAACACTGGTAAATACTGGTAATCGTTTTTTAGAAAACCAATGCTGTTAATTCCACTATTTATACCAAAAGCTACCCCTGCAGTAATGATTACCATGAGTACCTTAAACCAAAAAAGGGAAATCTCAACGTCAAAAAAATGAATATTCAGTTGAGCATTTTCGGCTCCAAGCCAAATAACGGCAAGCACAGCTGCTGCCAAAGAAGCCACCAAAGCCCGCACAAGTGAAGGAATACTAATATTATTGAAAAGCTTTGCGAGCATTGGCCTTTTTATATAATTTTGGCGTCAAATTTTAGACTATCATGCAAATCAGAGATATAGTATACGGACTTGGCGATTTTATTGAGTGGACATTTGGCATTCTTCCAGTCGCTGGAAATATTCCAAACATCCTTTTCATTGTTATTGGATTCATCTTTTTCTTTTACTGGATGGGCCAAATGAACAAACACAAAAAACAAGGCGGTCCGGTTTAGATCTTAAAGATCGAAACCTATATCCTTACGATATACGATACCATCGTAGCAAACTTTATTAATAGAGGCGTAGCTCTTTTGCAGCGCCTCTTTTTTATTGGCACCATACGATGTAAACGCCATAACACGTCCACCATTAGTTTGTAAGTCCCCATTTACCAGCTTAGTTCCTGCATGAAAAACGATGGTGTCTTCTACATTTTGTAGGCCGCTAATACTTTTTCCTTTTGCATAAGCTTCCGGATATCCTTCAGAAACTACCATTACCGTGCAAGCACTTCTATCCTCGGTTTCCAGGGTTACTTCGCCTAATTTTCCTGTAGCAGCTTTCTCAAACACCTCTACCAAATCAGACTTGATACGTGGCATTACCACTTCGGTTTCGGGGTCACCCATACGCACATTGTACTCAATCACCATAGGCTCATCACCAACTTTTATAAGACCAAAAAACACAAAACCTGTGTAGTCCATTTTTTCGCTTTCCAATCCGGCTATAGTTGGCTTCACGATTTTTTCTTCCACCTTTTGCATAAGTGCCTTATCGGCAAATGGCACCGGAGAAACAGCTCCCATTCCACCAGTATTTAAGCCTTTATCACCTTCACCAATTCGCTTGTAATCTTTTGCTTCAGGCAGAATCACATAGTCCTTACCATCAGTCAGAGCAAAAACAGAAAACTCGATACCGTCTAAAAACTCTTCTATCACAACTCGCTTAGAAGCCTCTCCAAACTTGCCTTCCAGCATGTTTTTCAATTCTTCCTGCGCTTCCGCTAAATTGTCAATTATCAACACACCTTTACCCGCTGCAAGACCATCTGCTTTCAAAACATATGGAGGCTCCAATGTTCCCAAAAACTCATTAGCTGCTTCTAATTCGCTAATGCTAAAACCCTGGTAAGCCGCAGTAGGCACATTGTATTTTTGCATGAATTTTTTACAAAACTCCTTGCTTCCTTCCAGCTGTGCCGCGTGTGCATCCGGGCCTATCACCATTATGTTTTTAAGCTCAGCTGTAGTTTTAAAGTGATCCTTGATTCCATTTACTAAAGGATCTTCAGGGCCAACCACTACCATATCAATGGCTTTGTCAAGGCAAAAACTCCCCACCTCATTAAAGTCATTGATGTTCAATTGTACATTTTCGGCAACATCACCAGTACCTCCATTTCCTGGGGCGATGTATAGTTTTTCCAACTTTGAACTTTGGGCCATTTTCCAAGCCATGGCGTGTTCGCGACCTCCGCTTCCTAATAGTAAAATCTTCATAGTGTAATAGAATGTGGCCGCAAAAATAAAATATTGAAAACGCTTAAGCGGAAAATGTTTGAGAGACTTTTTATCGCAGCGAAAATGAAGCATTAAGACCTGATAAAGATAAGCGCAAACCCTCACGAACACTGGCGAATGACCTTACAATCCTAAAATGAGGTTCCAACCGAATTATTTTTCATTAATCATTTGAGAATCAATATTTCATCAAATTAACAAATACTATACATTTGCGGCCTCATTCAAACTAGTGTAAACACTATGTCACAAAATTTTCAATCTCAGATTGACGCCTTTATGGAAGGCGTTAAAGCCAAGAATTCTCATGAGCCTGAATTTCTTCAGGCAGTAGAAGAAGTGGCGGAAACTGTAATTCCTTACATTTCTAATCACCCAAAATATAGCGAGGCTAAAATCCTTGAGCGTATGGTGGAGCCTGAGCGCACTATCATGTTTCGCGTAGCTTGGACTGATGACAATGGAAAGGTTCAGGTAAACCGTGGATACCGTGTAGAATTTAATTCAGCTATCGGACCATATAAAGGTGGACTTCGTTTTCACCCAAGTGTAAACCTTTCAATTCTTAAGTTTTTAGGATTTGAGCAGGTATTTAAGAACTCACTAACTACCCTTCCTATGGGCGGTGGTAAAGGTGGTTCTGACTTTGACCCTAAGGGAAAATCAGACAATGAAGTAATGCGTTTTTGCCAGTCATTTATGACTGAGCTACAGCGTCACATTGGCCCTGATACTGATGTGCCAGCTGGTGATATTGGTGTAGGTGGTCGTGAAATTGGTTATATGTTTGGCCAATACAAGCGTATTCGCAATGAATTTACAGGTGTACTTACCGGTAAAGGCAGAAACTGGGGCGGTTCTTTGATCCGTCCTGAAGCTACTGGTTACGGTACTGTATATTTTGCTGCTGAAATGCTTGAAACCAAAGGAGATTCATTTGCAGGTAAAACTGTAGTTGTTTCTGGTTCTGGAAACGTTGCTCAGTTTGCTATCCAAAAAGCTACTCAGCTTGGAGGTAAAGTTGTTACTGCTTCTGACTCTTCAGGTTACATTTATGATGAAAACGGTATTCACGCTGACAAACTTGAGTTCCTTATGGATCTTAAGAATAACCGCAGAGGCCGTATCAAAGAATATGCAGATAAATATGGTTGCGAATTCCACGAAGGAAAAACTCCATGGGGAACCAAGTGTGATATCGCTTTGCCATGTGCTACCCAAAACGAACTTCATGGTGATGATGCCAAAGTATTGTTGTCAAACGGAGCTATGTGCGTAGCTGAAGGTGCTAACATGCCTTGTACTCCAGAAGCTGTAGAAGCTTTTAAAGAAGCTAAAATTCTATTTGCTCCAGGAAAAGCGTCTAACGCTGGTGGTGTAGCTACTTCAGGTTTGGAAATGTCGCAAAACTCTTTACGTTATTCTTGGACAGCTGAAGAAGTAGACAGTAAGCTTCACGCTATTATGAAAGACATCCACGAAGCTGCCCGTAAATACGGTACTCAGGAAGATGGATTTGTTGACTACGTAGTAGGAGCTAACATTGCCGGTTTCGTAAAAGTTGCAGATTCTATGCTAGATCAAGGAGTGGTTTAATTCTCTCCTTTTTTTAATATCAAATCCCCGTTTCGAAATACTTCGAAGCGGGGATTTTTGGTTTAGTTGGGTATATTATTACTGCACACTTCCAAACACGATAAAATAAAAGTTTGAGTTTAAAGCTGCCCCACCACCATCGGCAATGTTTATCTCAATTTCTGTTGCCGAAACTTTGTTGGCAGTTGCTATTTCATCTCCGGGACCGGCATTATAAGATGTAGCAATAATTACAGGCTCTCCTACTATGGTATTATTTAACACAATGCGGTATTCACCGGTGGTAGCCGCAGGTTTTGTAACACTTACCACTCCATAATCAGTAACCAATGACGCTGTGGTGGTACCTGATGATACATAGCCGTAAGCTATTGGCAAACCATTGGCGTACACAGTTCCCTTATCAGGAGATGTGGTAGCATTAAGCTCTTCATCCACCGTTACCTTTGAAAACTCTGCACTACCGTCCGCATTTACTGCGGCCACAATCGAAGTTCCTGTTTGAAACTCTATGAATTGTGATGTAGCACTTGCGGTATTTGGGACAACCAACTCCAATAAATCCTTTCCACTTGGATGGTCCGAGCTTTCAAAACGCACAGAGTTTGCATTTCCTATTGGCTGTAAAATTGATAAAGAGTTCGTAGGACTTGTCAAACCAATACCTACGTTTCCGGCCGTGTAATTAATATTTGCTCCATTTTTCTCCCATACTTTATCGCCTGAGCTAAGAGCATAAGGAACACTGAGCAGCTGCGAAGTTCCCATCGAAGTAAAGCTACTTCCTCCAGAAGCATCCAGCTCAGTTTCCAAGTGGAACTCATCAGAGCCCCAGTCTATAGCGGCCATTGTGCCGCTTACAACCGTTCCTCCACCTACTTGTAAATTCACCAAACCAAAATCATTAGTGGACAAGGTGTGGGTTTCTGAATATACTACCGTGCCACCAGGTGAACCTTCGTGGATATTTATTCTAAAGCTAACATTATGATTGGCTATTGGCTGTCCTGCATTATCTCGAACTACAGTCTGGTATTGAAATCTTTCAGGGGCTTGGGCGCTCACCATTAAGCTTAGCGCAAAAATTAATAGGGTAAAAATTGAAGTCTTCATAATTAATGACTTTTGATGATTGAAAAGGTTTGTTTGATAGTTTTAGCCGCCATACATCGCTACACTATGAAGCAAGGAACGGAGGCCATATTTACATTAGATTATTTATACACGATAAAGTGAAAATTGCCTTGAATTAGCGTTCCTGTGCTGTTATACAAGTAAACGAGGAGCTTTCCATTTACACTGCTGGTTCTAAAAGATTTGACTGTAGAACTGGCAGCAGTAACAACGGTGGTATAATTTGTATAGTGATATGTTTCCCCGGTTATAATGATTTCGTAACGGTTAGCTACGTTGTCGTAAGTAACTGTGTAGCCTCCAGAGCCACTGTGTATGGTTGCGGTAGAACTGATTGACCCAAAAGCAAGTGGACTAATTGCAGCTGTGGTTTGCACGGTATTGTCACCAAATTCTATTTCTTCAAATTTTGCTGAGCCATCTGCATGTACGGCCGCCACAATTGTATTCCCTTTTTGAAACTCTATGAATTGTGATGAGTTACTTGCTGTACTTGGCACAATTAACTCTAAAAGATCCTTTCCTGCAGGGTGGTCTGAGCTTTCAAAACGTGCTGTATTTGAAGTTCCGAGGGGCTGTAATATCGAAAAGGTATTCACAGGGGAGGCCAAACCAATACCTACATTGCCAGTATTAAAATGAATATTGGAACCAGACGTTGTCCAAGGGCTACTACCAGCATTATCTGCCGCAGGTGCCCAGGCAGAACCACTCCACTTTAATACTTCCCCATTGCTCGCACCCATATCATCAATTTTTGCTGCGGTAACAGCATCATTGGCAATCTGAGCAGTGCTTACAGCATTGTTAGCAATTTTAGCATTTGTTACAGCGTCATTTTGTATTTCGCTGGTGGCAATGTCTATCCCCAAATCTGCGGAAATCACATTAGTTCCAGAAATAGTAACTCCTGTGCCGCCTGTATATGTAGTACTTGCAGGGCCAGTATTATCAGCTGCTGGTGCCCAGGATGTTCCATTCCATTTTAAAACCTCTCCGTTACTTGGGCTTCCCTGTGCATCGGTCAAGTCATTCATCTCCATATTAGAAGCCTTTCCACTACTCAAGGCATAAGGCACACTTAGTAATTGTGAAATTCCCATTGACACGTAGCTGCTACCACCAGAAGCATCTAGTTCGATTTCCAAATGAAATTCATCTGAACCCCAATCAATGGCTGCCATGGTGCCACTTACCACAGTTCCTCCACCTACTTGTAAACTCACCAAACCAAAATCATTAGTGGACAAGGTGTGGGTTTCAGAATATACTACTGTGCCCCCAGCTGAACCTTCGTGGATATTTATTCTAAAACTCACATTTTGATTGGCTATTAGCTGTCCTGCATTATCCCGAACTATAGTCTGATATTGAAATCTTTCAGGGGCTTGGGCGTTCAACATTAAGCTTAGCGCAAAAATTAATAGGGTAAAAATTGAAGTCTTCATAATTAGTGGCTTTTAATGATTGAAAAGGTTTGTTTGATAGTTTCTCCTGCCATAAATCGCAGGTAATAGGAGCCATCCGAATACGAGGTCATATCTATAGTTTGGCTTTCGCCCGGAACTAATTTTTGCTGTAAAAGCAATTTTCCATTTACTGTGTAAAGTGATAACCAACCACTTTCGGTTAACTTTTCGGTAGTGATATTCAACGATTCTACTACTGGATTGGGAAATACCGAGATGAGTGGATCATTACTAAATTCTTCTAGCGAGATAACCTGCAATTTGGTTTGATGAAACCCTTGGGTAAGGGTAACTCCAGAATTGCTGGCGGTGCTTATTACAGGTTCGCCAATGGTAAAACTTAGCTGGTTATTTCCATTAGAGTAATGGCCACCTGAGCTCGCAACCACTTTTTGATCAGTGCTTTGGGAAAAAGCCAACAAGCTTATCCCACATAAAATAAGGGTAGAAATTGTTTTCATTATTAATTAAGGTTTATCGTTAAAAATACAGTCAGTGACCATCTATTTGCTAATAAATTCAGGTAGAACTGAACTCATAAATGAGCATAGCGTAAGAGCTAGAAGTGGAGAAAACTGAGCTTATCAAGAAATTAATTACTCAAATGTAAAGAGATGACTACCTTACTAAAGCCTATAATGAGCCGTTGGTACGTTGCGGCAGTAAGTTGAAATTTTTGATGATTTTAGGGTAGCCCTAAAAAAGGAAAGGCCGTCCTATACAGAACGACCTTTTCCCCTCGCAACAATCCAAGAGATGAACCCTTGGTGTTATTTTAAATTACTTGAATTTATACGTATAACCTAATGAGAATTGAACTCCAGGGCTCAATCGACTGAAGATTTGATCCTGAGCCTCGTAACCTACATAGAAACTTTCCTGAACATCATTTAAAATGTTTTTTACCTTAAAGGTCACTGCCGAGCGGCTATCTTTACCAAATGCCTTTCGGGCGGTGAAATTAAGCGAGTGGAACATTTCTGTATATACATCCGGGAATACTCTACCACCCACTACTTCAAGTGTTCTACCTTTTACATTATAAAATACACCTGCGTTAAATTTCTTATCAAGATTGTCATAAGATAGACCCGCATTTACTATATAAGGCGCTTGACCAGCCATTGGCCTTTTTCCTGTTATTTCCTGCCCTTCTCTTGCGTATGCTTTTCGTCCCTCTTCTTCTACGTTACTCATATCTATTTGCGAGTAAGCATATGTAAAGTTTCCACTAAATGAATATTTATCAAATACTGGACTAATGAAGCCTAAGTTCTTTCTAAACTCAATCTCGGCTCCAAAAAGCTGTCCATTCCCAACATTACGCGGCTGAAATTCTGAAGTAGTTTGCGCGGTAGGAATTCGAACGAGCTCAATAGCGTTATCAAAAAATTTGGCAAAACCGCTTATCGAGAAAACCTCACCAGGTTTCATAAACATCTCCCAGCGCAAATCAAAATTATTGATTCTTGTTTCTGTTAAGTCTCCATTCCAAAGTACCTCACCTGTTCCTCCGTCAGTATATTCATAAAACCCTCCGTTAAAAATTCGATCTGTAATAGGATCTTGAATTTGAGCAAACGAAAGTTCCTTAAATGATGGGCGAGCAATAGAGCGGAAGTATGAAAAACGAATGTTTTCATTTTCATCCTTGGCAAAAATCAAATTAGCAGAAGGAAATAAATCAAGGGCATCAAGTACTTTTTCATTATCCAATACATTTCCACCTTGAGCACCATTAGCACCAGCTTGATCTCTACCTGTATGGTATTGTACAAAGTACTCTGCTCGTAACCCTAAAATCGCCTTCAATCTCATAGAAAGGCTTACCTCTTCAGAAACATAAAAAGCTGTATTGTGAGCCGTAGAAGTATATTCATTGGCATTTACCTCTTCCTGACTTGGGTTATACCACATTTGAGAACCATTAGGGTAAATATTCTCCGGTGTTAATACTGCATTTGGATCTCCTGTAAACTCAGGCCAGTTAAGATATGATTGCAAATCGAACGTCAAAATTTCATAACTCCTGTTTTTGTAAACATAGCTACCTCCAAATTTTAGTTTAGCATCACGGTCGAACATTTTATGCTTACGAATCAGGTTCAGTTGAGCTACAGTGTTGATTTCACTCAAATCTCTCCAGCTGCGTCTTGGGTTTCCTCCTTGTCCTGCTTCAAATGTAGAATCTCCACGATTTATAGAGAAGGATGTTTTTCTCAAATCTGGCTCATCCATTCGAGATAGAGTTGGAGATATTCTCCAGTTTACTTCCCATTTGTCATCTTTAAGATGATGCTCTCCACTAAGCAGCACGTTTGTTAGCGCTCGCTCAGAGTATACCAAGCTATTCTGATATGCCTGATACCCCGACTGACCGGTAGCATTTCCGTTTTCACTATTGTCCACATGCATTTGCGCGGCCTCAGTTTCGCCATTCTGCAAATGCATTACAGTAAACTGGTACTTTGCGTTTTGCGTTTTATAAGCCAGTCCCGCTATTCCTCCAAGAAGTACATTATTAGATCCCTTAGAGCCATTTCTTTTATTTGTGTAAAGCATCTCAGGATTATCATTCCCCTGAGTAGGAAGCACATATTCACCATACTCTACCTCATCATAATAATCTGTAGAATTCTTGTAGGTAAGTGAAAAAATATAACCTAGCTTATTTCCATTTTCCAGCATTTTCTGATTTCCCGCTGAAACACCAAGATCATAATCCATAAAGCTACGTTGCTTCATAGCTCCCAAAGTGGGATTAAAACTTCCGATGAAATCGTTTATTTCCTGATCGCTATAAGTGCTTCTGCTAAATGGAGATGGTATTGGATTATCATCGGCTCCTTCAGGAAGTGCGCGCGTACCATCATCAAAACCTAAGAAATCTGTTTTACCACCATCATAAGTTATATAGTCGCTATTGAAGTGCATTGCCGGGTTATAACCCAAACCTACTGAAACATCAAACACAGGTCTATCCGGAAAATCCTTGGTAACAATATCTACCAAACCACCTGTAAAGTCAGCTGGCAATTCAGCCAATCCTGACTTTAGGATAGTCATATTATCAATAAGATTAGTTGGAAAAATATCAATTTGAATAGCGTTTCTATCAGGATCAAGCCCTGGAACATCCACACCATTCAGCATAGTTTTGGTATAACGATCTCCTATGCCTCGTACATATACATATTTGCCGCCCTCTACTGAAACTCCGGTTACACGTTTTGCAGCATCTCCCGCATCAGAGTCACCCGTTTTCTTAAGCTCTCCGGCAGATATTCCATCTATTACGTTGGTTGATTTTTTCTTTAAAGTCATCATAGCAGCCTGAGTGTTTCTTGCCACTTCGGCTGTAATAACCACTTCGCCAAGCTCATTAGAAGCAGGCTTTAGAGCGATTGCCTCTACTACGGTTACATCTCCTGACTTTACTTTTAAGTCCGTGATGTTTACACTGGCCATTCCTATAAATGTAACTTCAAGATTGTAAGTACCCTCTTCTGCTGATAGTTCAAACTTACCATCAAAATCGGTGGTGGCACCTGTCATGGTACCCTTCAGTACAGCGTTTGCACTAAATAAAGGTTCACCGGTTTCTCCGTCAATTACCTGACCTCGAATGATACCTTTTTGTGAAAAACTAACCAATGGCATAGCCAGGGCCAGCATAATAACTAATGTTTTAATTGTGTGATTCATTACTCCTCTTTTTCTGAATTGTTGCGATAGAATTCGATCTGGTGTAGATGGAATGAATTTATTTGAAATGAAAAAAAAGCATGCTTCGAATCACTCCGAAGCATGCTTGCATTCTATGTTGAATGAATAATTATTGTCCGATTTTGCTTAGTTCGCCAGAAGCAGCAGCCCAAGTCCAGCCTGCAAACTCTCCGCTATTAGCACCTACAGTGTTAGCACCTTCAGCAACTTCAGTTACTTCAGTAGGTACGCTACCTTCAAACAGGTCAGCAAGGGTTCCTCCGTTGATAGTAACTTGGATGTTAGAAGTAGCTCCGCTCATGTCTCCTCCAAAAGATTCGAATGGAGAAAAGTCAGCAGTAGCAGCATATCCAGAAGCAAGACCGTAGAAGTATACATTTTCTAAAGCAGCATTAGTTTCTGAATCCCAGTCTACCAAGTGATCAATGTTTTCACCAGCGTAAACAGTACCATTCTTAAACCAGTGAGTTCCAGTTGCAGCAGGACCTTCAGGACCGTCAAGTTCGAAAGCAGAACCACCATTAGGAGTGATTACTACAAAGTTTTCGCAAGTACCCAACCAATCTTGGTCAGTATCAAGACCATCGTCACCAGAGTTCCAAATAAGAACGTCAGATACACTAACAGTTCCACCGAACCACTCGATACCATCATCTTGGTTAGCTACTACTTCGATGTGGTGAATTGTGGTTCCAGAACCAACACCACCTAAAGTAAGACCATTGATTTCGTTACCAGAACCAATGTTAGTACCACCGTGACGAATAGAAACGTAAGTAAACTCACCAGAACTGTGAGCAGGCTCAGTACCACCGTAAAGACCGTTTTGATCAGAAGTAGGAATACCTTCAATCTGTACTTCAGTAGCTGAAGCAGAAATAGGAGCATTTCCTAAGATGATAACACCACCCCAAAGACCGTTGTTTTCAGCATCCATGTTTGGGCTAATTACATCACCAGAAGCAATATCATCAGCGATTGTAGTAAAGATAATTGGCTCAGAAGCTGTTCCGTTTGCCATAATCTTACCATCACGGGCAATTACAAGTGCAGAAGAAATTGCACCAGCTCCCGGATTTGCCTTTATTACAGTTCCTGGCTCAATAGTTAAAGTTGCACCAGATACAGTTACACGACCATCAAGGTACCATACCTTATCAGAGGTCAAAGTTTTGTTTTCAGAAATAACTCCAGAAAGCTCAGTATCTACTGCTGGAGTAGTAGTTTGCTTGTCGTCTTCACCACAAGAAGTAAGAGTAAAGGCAGCAGCAAAAGCGCTGAACATTACGATTGATTTAATTTTTTTCATCGGGATAGATTGTTTTTAATTCTGCGGCAAAGAAATGGCGGCTATGTTATGCCACTGTTAATGGAAGTTGAACAATACCTCAACATTCACAATCGTACTCCCCGCTTACAATCACCATTGATTATCAGGCTATAGCGCACAAAAGTCGCTTAACACTCTCTTAAAATCCATAATACTGCATTAAGGATTTGTTAATACCTTACCCTTTATTCAATTATAAATTACTTTTGGCCTCAAATTATATGTAAAGTCATGAACAACAGCGACTTCACCCTACTACTAGTAGATGATGAACCAGATATTCTGGAATTTGTAAGCTATAACCTTAAGAAGGAAGGCTTTAACGTACTTACCGCTCCTAATGGAGAGGCTGGACTAAAATTGGCTAAAAAGGAAAAGCCACAACTTATACTATTAGATGTGATGATGCCTGGTATGGATGGTATCGAAACTTGTGATCAAATTCGCAAGGTGCCGGATTTAGAAAACTCTCTTATTGCATTTCTTACCGCCCGAGGTGAAGATTACAGCCAAGTAGCAGGTTTTGATGCAGGCGCTGATGATTACATTACAAAACCTATCAAACCAAAAGTATTGGTGAGCCGCATCAAGGCATTGCTTCGCAGGTACGGACAGTCTTCTACCAGTACATCGCTTTTAGAGTTTGGCGACCTAAGTATAGATCTGGATAAGTATCAGGTAAATTATAAGGAGCAAAAACTTGACCTTCCCCGTAAGGAATTTGAATTACTTACCTTGCTCACTTCGCGCCCTGGCAAAGTGTTTCATCGCGATGAGATACTTGACAAAATTTGGGGCAACGAAGTAGTAGTAGGCGGACGTACGATTGATGTACACATCCGTAAGCTACGCGAAAAGATTGGTGAGAAATACATTAAAACTGTAAAAGGAGTAGGCTACAAGTTTCAATCTTAAGCCCCTCCTTGCTCTTAGATGCGATTTGACAAGCCCAACATTTTGGCGCTTTCATTGGCCGGTATTATTGCCGCGCTTATATGGGCGCTCACTTCTTCGGTACTTTATGTAAGTACCGAAAATGCATACCTATTAGAAGTGGGCATGGTTTCTATTGCCATGTTTATTGCTTGCTATCTCATCATTCGATATTCTGTGGAGGAGTTCATTTACAATAAAGTAAAGATCATCTACAAAAATATTCATAACCTGAAAATAGGGAATGATGAAGACGAAGATGAAGTAGTGCGCAGTAGTGACCTTGATATGGTTACACGTGAAGTATCAGAATGGGCAGAGCAACGCGATATAGAAATTGAAGCTCTACAAGTACGTGAAGCCTTTAGACGTGAGTTTATTGGCAATGTTTCTCACGAACTGAAAACGCCAATTTTTAATATTCAAGGTTATCTACTTACTCTTTTGGATGGTGCTTTGGATGATCCTGAAATTAACAGAAGATACCTGAAAAGGGCCAGTAAATCTGTAGATCGCATGATTTACATTATTGACGATTTGGAAACTATCAGTAAGCTGGAGTCCAATATGATTCAGCTGGCCTATTCCAATTTCAATATTGTTGGTCTTGTAAAAGAAGTATTTGAAATGCTTGAGGACAAGGCCAGGGAGCGAAAGATAAAATTGGTCTTTAAGAAGGAATACGACAAACCTATAAAGGTCTATGGTGACCGTCAAAAAGTAGAACAAGTACTCATCAACCTTATCACCAATGCCATTAAATATGGTAATGACAAGGGAAAAGTAGAAGTTCGCTTTTATGATATGGATAAGCAAATACTTACCGAAGTGAGCGATGATGGCGTGGGTATTCCGCAAGAAGATTTAGCAAGAATCTTTGAGAGATTTTACCGTGTAGACAAAAGCCGTTCGCGTGAAGCAGGCGGCACAGGGCTTGGGCTTTCTATTGTGAAACACATTATAGAAGCGCACAAGCAAACTATCAATGCCCGCAGTAGCGAAAAAGCTGGCTCAACTTTCTCCTTTACTCTTCAAAAAGGAAAATAACCTTCTCTCATCTATAAATCACAAAAAAGAAACGCTATTACGTACGTAATTAGTAATTTTGTGATACTATGAAAGTTATAAACTACACAGAATTAAGGCTTAACCTGAAACGCTGGCTTGACTTGGTTGTTGATGATTTTGAAGAATTAATCATCAAACGCAAAGACAACAGAGATCTAGTATTAATATCTCTTGAGGAATATCGCTCGCTAAAAGAAACCCAGTATTTAATGTCCGGCAAAAACCGCGATCACTTGATGGAATCTCTTGAACAAGCCAAAAAAGGAGATACGGTACAAAAAGGTCTCATTGAAGAATGAGAATCACTTGGACAGCTGCGTGCTGGGATGATTATCTATATTGGCACAAGACCGATAAAAAGAAAATCAAGCGGATTCACGAATTGGTAAAAAGTTGCCAGCGCACACCTTTTGAAGGAATAGGAAATCCGGAACCGCTAAAACACGATTTGCAAGGGTTTTGGTCTCGTAGAATTGACACTGAACATCGTTTGATTTACAGCCACCAGGAAAATGAACTTTTGATTATCTCCTGCCGATATCACTATCAATAGTTTCTTTTTGCAAAACCTATTCGCCAGTCCTTAAAAAGGAAAATAACCTTCCCCAATCGGTTTCTTTCGATTCAATATCATTGAAGCCCTGGTACATTTCAGCTTTCTCCAAGTCCTCAGGTAAGTTTATGTAATCTTGCCCTACGTAGGCAAAGCGCCCTTTGTGTAACTGAAATCTCGCCAAATATTCCTGTTCCGGTTGCCCAGGAGTTGGAATCAGCAAAGCATGATTTTTCAAAGCATAATAATCCATCAACGAAGAATAGCCCGAGCGGCTGATTGTTGTTTCCGCTTTTGAAATTGCATCATAAATTCCATCGGCTGCCACCAAATCCTCCACTTTTACATTTTCTGGAACCTCCGCCTTTATCGGTCTGTCTGTTCCTCTTATCATTAAGTGTTGGCCTTCCAGTTTGCTAAGTTCTTTTAGCAATTTAGTTTCTAGCAAAGTGCGCTGTGGCTCAGGGCCGCTTAGTATGGCGGCTATTCTATATTCTTTCTCCACTGTCGTGGGAATGGCTTCCGTAAACCGAGAACATGATCCAATATATTCTACCGGAATTTTGGGTTTCAGCTCATGGCCAATAGCGCCAGAAATTCCTTCCCCTTCAAAATCGGGAACCCAGCATACATCAAACTTCCTAATAAATCGGTGATGCAGCGCTGAAGCAAAGTCCGTGTTCAGCGGCATGATGATTTTCAGCTGATGAGTGATATAAACGGAAGGCAAATCTTTGTGGTAAAACTCCAGACGGTTATCCGAAATCACTGCTGTGGCCTCGTACTTCTCCACCAGCTTTTTCACTGCTCGGTGCTCCGCCTTCATAGCGGTATATATTTTAGGCAGCTGACCAGTAAGCCCCCAAATCTGCCCCATGCCTTTTCGGTACTTTACATTGTAGCCTCGAAGCGTTTCTGTGGCTAAGTCCGGGAATTCCTTTTTTAGAAAATCTAAAGCCAAGCCATCGGAACAAATAACCACCTCAAAACCATGCTCCAAAAGTTTGTGGATAATTGGAATGGAACGCGTGACGTGGCCTAGCCCCCAATTGAGGATGCCGTAAAGAATGGTGGGTTTGTTTTTCATTTGACTTGTTTAGCACCAGTGCTTATCCTCTAGAGACTGAGAGTAACTATTTCTATTTTTTAATCTTTTTAAACTCAATATCCCAGTCCAACTTTTGGATGTCTTCTTTCAATTTGTCAAAAGCCTTCTCTCTAGCTTCTTTAACCTGAACCTTTTTTCCATTTTTAAAATGAATGATTAATAGCCTACGTGCATATAGGCTCTAATGATAATAATCCCGAATTTCTCTTACATCAGAAAGGTCAAATTTCTGAGTTCCAAAAACTCTCTCAAATTCTACATGACTTTCATCGATTGTAAGCCTTTTAATATCAAAAAGCATTGCCCACATTATCCCCGTTGCAGCCACAATTCCTAATACAGCAGCTGTAATTGTCCCAATCTGATAAGAGTCTAAAACCAGGAAAAGGATTGACCCTCCAACTATCGCAAGAATTGGAAAGCCAATCATTACTTCTTGGTCAAACTTGCTAGAGTATCTCATTTTTCAAATTAGCCACATGACTATTAATCTTCATATTTGCTTTTTCAGATGTAAAGACTACGCCAATATAGCAATAGATTTATTGAAAACGTGCCATGCATTTCTTCACCGCAGAGCCACCAAGCCCGCAGAGCCTCGCAGAGATTTCTTTGCTCCTTCGCGCCTCTGCGTGAAACCCATCTAGATACTCCTCACAAATTCCCTAAACACCTCTTTGTGTTTCTCCAAATCCATGTTTCCCGAAAGTGACGCACGAACGATATAATCCTTGTCGCCCTCCTTGGTGGTGCCTTGAGTAGAAGTTGCCGGTATTGTCCAGTAACAGCCTTTTAGCTGACCATAGCTTACGCAAAACTTGCTCTCCTTCGGGATTTCGGTAATCATCAAGTTTATAAGCTTCAAGTTTAGTGCTCTTTTGTAGGCTTCCTTTTCTTCAACAGTATTTCCTTTAGTAGGAAGGTCTAGTGAAAATACAGAAGGTGTAAATCCTTGCTCAGCCAATTCTTCGGAAACAAAATTGATTTTCGCAGCGGGTAAAACTTCGTGAATGAAGTTTACAAACTCACGTGTATTCTTGTATGCATCTACAATTCGCTGATTCATTGAAGGCATTTGCTTAGCCAATATTTCATATTGAAGCGGAGTAGCTTCATTATCGCAAAGAGCAAGGTGCTTCTCTATTTTTTCCATTAAGGAAACCGTCTTGGTATTTCCTACACAATATCCGGCTGTACACAGTCCACCACTCGGGAATTTAGAACCGCTGGCGTAGGAGATTGCTCTTACTTCCGACAGAATTTTTCCTTCTCCCAGGAAAAGGTAATTAGGACAGAAAGTTTGATCTAAAATAAACACCGGATCGATGGCCGTTTCGCCCGAAGGAGTTTTGCGCTCTTTGGACAGAGCCGTTCTCAAATCTTCCAGGTTTGGAACCTCCACTCTTGGGTTCGTGGGGATTTCAGCAATGATGTATGGGATGGCATCCTCTTGAGCCACTTTCTCCAAAACATACTCAATGCTTTGCACCATGTCATTATCGCCATCTACCGCCAAATCCAAAACCTCAACATTATCTAGGCAAGCTGCTACTCGTCTGGCCTGGTCATTGGTTCCGCCATAGCAGTTTGGAGGAACAATAAACTTGATGGCCTTTCCTTTATGGTTTTGCTGAGCATCATCCACCAAGCCCATCATAATGGCATACTGAATGGACAAACCACTGGAAGCAACCAATGCTTTGGTAGTGGTTCCGGTAATTGTATTTATCGATTTTACTACGCTGGCCTTATTACCTTCCACATCACTAATGAATGGCTCCGCTGGAGCTTGTGCCACCAAAGATTTTAAAGCAGCAAGGCAATTGGCGGGTGTCATAGCAATCGTCTCTCTTCTTCTTACATGCTGAATTTCTGAAACGTAGCTTTCATTCTGCTGACCGTTTACAATTAGCACACTTCCAAGATTTGGATAAAGATCAAGGTAAAAGTCAAGCCCGATATTCATCGGGGCAAGCTTGCCTATTTGAGTTTGATGAGAAATGAAAACCGTACTTCCATCAAATGAAGGAACGTCATCTACACTTTCCACTTTGCTTAGCTCAAATGTATAGCCGTAAACCTCGCGAATAACTTCGGCATCAAAACCCGCAGGAAGCTCATCAGTGTAAGCTACTAAAGTGCTTTTCTTTTCAAATAGATTTTTTCGCAAAACAGCCAAAACTGGCACCGTTTGAGAATCATAGCTAATTACACTTTCCGATTTCAAATTATTCAACTGGGCGATGGTCCATTCGAGCACAGAAGATAAAGGATGACCCAAACGGATATAATCGTAAGCCGTGGGTAATGCCGCCAAGCCACTAGCAGCAAAATTGCCTGCATTGTACAAATCTTCAAATTGATCCAAAAACTGGGTTTTGGCCAACTTCTCATCATAAATATCCAGTCGATGTGTGGTGAGATTCAGCCAGTCAGAAGGCATGTTTTTCAGTACATCACTAATATAATTTCGCACGGTATTGTCTTGCATAATCATCATCTAAATTGGGGGCGCAACTTACGTTAATTGCAGGTTTTGGAAAAAGGATATAGACTCTTTCTGTTAGGTGGCTTGATTAGAACTCATTGTCTCGCAAAGTCGCCAAGCACGCAGAACACAATCAATATTACCTTCAATTAAAACTTCGCGTTCTTAGCGTCTTTGCGTGAACTGTATCTTCCCTATTTTTGCCGCATGGCAAGAAAAAAATTAGCTCGCTTTAAAGAGAATGAAAGTTTCAGGCATGTGATAGAGCCTGCCCGCGACGATGTAGTTCAGAATTTGGAATGGCGAGGAAAGTGGAATGAGTTTTTTGGAAACGATAATCCTATCGTTTTAGAATTGGGTTGTGGAAAGGGTGAATACACCGTAGCTATGGCCAAAAATGATCCCGACAAAAACTTTATTGGTGTAGATATTAAAGGCTCACGAATTTGGTACGGAGCCACTGAAATTCAGGAAAACAACCTGAAGAACGGTGCTTTTCTTCGTACACAAATAGAACTGCTGGAATACTGCTTTGCTGAAAATGAGGTTTCCGAAATATGGATCACTTTCCCTGATCCTCAGATAAAATATAAGCGCGTAAAGCACCGCCTTACCAATCCAGACTTTTTGAAGCGTTATGCTAAAATCCTGAAACAGGATGGTTTGATGCACCTGAAAACCGACAGTGAGTTTTTACACGGATACACACATGGTATTTTACAAGCTTTAGATTTGCCCGTTCACCGCGCTTTCCATGATATAGACCTTCAGATTTACGACAAGAACAACATACTGCACAGCGTACGCACCCATTACGAAGGCCTTTTCCGCGAAAAAGGAAAAGCCATCACCTACATCCAATTTGGCGTACATGGCTGATGACAACTTTTTTGAGCGCGTATATGCCGTAGCCAAACTCATCCCTTACGGAAGAGTGACGAGCTACGGGGCTATTGCCAAATTTATTGGTGCTCCAAAAAGTGCAAGAATGGTGGGCTACGCGATGAATGGTTCAATTAGCGAACACGATATTCCGGCTCACCGAGTGGTTAATCGAAATGGAATTTTGAGCGGCAAGTCACACTTTGGCGGAAGCCGCGTGATGGAGCAGTTGCTGCAAAGTGAAGGCATTTCAGTAGAGGATGATCAGGTACAGGATTTTGAAAAAGTGTTTTGGGATCCTTTTATTGAGTTGGATAGAGAAACGTTCTTGTAAACTCTAAATTCGAAAACCTAAACTCTAAACAAAATTCAAATGCCAAATTCTAAAATCGAAATCTGCACCAATCATATAACCGATAACTTATAACCACATTTTCCCCATGAGCGGCAAACTATACATCGTACCCACACCAATTGGTAACCTTAAGGACATCACTCTTCGTGCGTTAGAAGTATTGAAAGAAGTAGATGTGATTTTAGCAGAGGATACCCGCACCAGCGGAAAGCTGATGAATCATTACAGCATCAGCACTTCGCTGCGTCCGTACCATATGCATAATGAGCACAAAACTCTGGAGGGTCTTGTCAAGGAATTGCGAGCCGGCCGCATCATGGCGATAATTACCGATGCCGGTACTCCTGCTATTTCTGACCCTGGTTTTCTATTGGTGAGAGAAGCTATTGGTGAAGATATTCCGGTAGAAACCTTGCCTGGAGCTACGGCTTTTGTGCCTGCTTTGGTAAACTCAGGATTGCCGGCTCACAGCTTCACTTTTGAAGGATTTATTCCTGTAAAGAAGGGCCGCCAAACAAAATTCACCGAACTAGCGGATGAAACCCGAACCATGATTTTTTACGAATCGCCTTACCGCATTGCTAAAACTTTGGGCGAAATGGCAAAATACTGGGGAGCTGATAGACAAGCTTCTGTTTCTCGTGAGATAACCAAAAAGTTTGAGGAAACCCTCCGCGGCACGGTGACAGAATTGGAAGATCACTTCAAAAAAAATTCCCCAAAAGGGGAATTCGTAATATGTGTAAGTGGAAAGGAATAGTGCCTATACGTGCATTATTTCCGCTTCCTTCTTTTCATACACTTCATCAATTTTCTTTACAAAAGAATCAGTAATCGCTTGAACGCGAGCTTCACCATCCTTTTGAAAATCTTCTGAAATGCCGTCAATCGCTTTTATTTCGTCATTGGCTTCCTTACGTGCATTTCTGATACCAACTCTTGCGTGCTCAGCTTCGGCTTTTGCCTGTTTTGCCAAATCCTTTCTACGCTCCTCAGTAAGTGCAGGAATATTGATCATCACCACCTCTCCATTATTCTGAGGGTTTAGTCCAAGGTTACTGTTAAGAATCGCCTTTTCAATATCAGCTATCAAACCTTTTTCCCATGGCTGCACTTGCAAAGTACGAGCGTCAGGAGTGCTAATATTTGAAACCTGAGCCAAAGGTGTTTGACTTCCGTAATAGTCTACCTTCACGCTACTGAGCATAGCAGGATTGGCTCGTCCGGCTCTAATTTTCAGCAATTCTTTTTCCAAATGCTTAATAGAAGCCTGCATTTGCTCCTTGGCAGTTTCTAAAATAATATCAATTTCCTCCATCTCTCTTTTGTGGAATTTGGTTTTAAATTAATTCTGAACTAAAGTACCCACTACATCACCTTTCACCACCTTGGTAAGGTTGCCCGGGGTGTTCATGTCAAATACCAAAATTGGCAATTTGTTTTCTTTACTCAAAGTAAAAGCCGTCATATCCATTACATTCAGGCCTTTTTCATACACTTCTTTAAAAGATAGTGTGTCGTATTTTGTAGCAGTTGAATCTTTTTCAGGGTCAGCTGTGTAAATTCCATCTACACGTGTTCCTTTCAAAATTACGTCTGCATCAATTTCGATGGCTCTTAGAGTTGCAGCAGTATCTGTGGTAAAATATGGATTACCGGTACCTCCTCCAAAAATAACTACTCTGTTCTTTTCAAGGTGGCGAGTTGCTCTCCTTCTGATGAAGGGCTCAGCAATTTTGTCCATCTCTATGGCACTTTGAAGTCTGGTTTTCACACCGCTTTCTTCCAAAGCTGACTGCAAAGCCAGGCCATTAATCATGGTTGCCAACATTCCCATGTGGTCGGCTTGCACGCGGTCCATACCTTCGCTAGCACCTGCCAGGCCACGAAAAATATTACCACCACCAACAACTACGGCCACTTGTACACCAAGCTCCACTACTTGTTTGATTTCATTGGCATACTCAAGCAGTCTTTCGCCATTTATACCAAACTCTTGATCACCCATTAGGGCTTCACCGCTAAGTTTTAGGAGTATTCTATTGTACTTCATGATAATATTTTCTCGAAAATTTCAGCAAATATAAGCCCTTAGATCGTACCTAACCGTCAAAGTTTCTATTCTTGTTTGTCACAATTTTGAAACGTACACATAAAATAGTCTAAAACTATAATCGCAAAGGCATTTGCTCGAAAATTGGAGAAGAATCCTCAATTTTACCGCGTCATTTAAAAGACTTCCAAACGCTTGGCTTATGCATCGTTTTCTTTTTCTGTTTGCCTTTTTGATTTGCACCATAAAACCTGTGGTGGCTCAAAGTCATTTTTCGGTGGACGCCCAATATGTTCAGGGATTTCAATCACACACACTAGAGCTTTTTCATATTCCCGTTGATCAATACTTTGCCTCTGGACTCAATGGGCACTTATATTATGAGTACCATTTCGCAAAACCTGCTATTAACCTCCGCTTGGGCCTTGGCGGCCAAATGATGTATTTCAATGGAGAATCAGGTGGTGAGGAGTTTAGCGGCAATTCGGCAAAGTTTGAAATCTTGCTACAGGGTCTTTATAGGTTTAGTGAAAAATGGAAAGCTGGTTTAGGAGTTAACCTTGAAAATAACAGGGATGGTGACCAATTTCGCGCTAAAAGCACAGACAACTTTAGATACAATGCCCTGCTGGATGTACATTATAATGTTAGTCAACGCTTCTCGCTACTACTCAGATATAGCCATGTGATTTATCCGAATGTGGATGCTTACTTGCTTTACAATCCGGCTCAGAGGTTGAGCTTTGGTATAAACTATCAAATCACTAAGCCATGAAAAAGTATTTGATTGGCCTATTGGCAATTTTGGCATTAGCCGCTTGCAGCGAGCTGAACGTGGAAAATAAAAACCTCCCAGGTGTTAATGGTATTACACCTACTACCATAAGCACTAAGTTTAGTGTGGCAAACATTGAGTGCGACCAGGCGGAGTTTGATAAAATGTACAGGCTTTATTCCCGTGATTTAAGTGTCGATGCGCGCCTTTTCTTTTACAATCAAAATGGAGATCTACGTCTAAATGCCACTCCTGCTCAAATAGAAGTTAAGGGCAACGGATCGGCTTCTTTGGTATTAAAATCTATAGGCATACGCTTCAATCACCCCTTGAATAATGATAGTGCTCAAATCTTTCAACCTACACGTTTGATAAATAATCACTCGGTGAACACTTTTCACGCCTTACGTTTCCGCAATAGCGGCCAAGATTTTGGGCGAACCATGATCAAGGATATTGCCTATACTGAGCTGGCCATTCAGGCGGGCTTAGATTTTGAGATGATGTATTATGAACC
Source organism: Owenweeksia hongkongensis DSM 17368 (assembly GCF_000236705.1). NCBI lineage: Bacteria > Pseudomonadati > Bacteroidota > Flavobacteriia > Flavobacteriales > Owenweeksiaceae > Owenweeksia > Owenweeksia hongkongensis. Next base: position 2,431,155 of record NC_016599.1, read on the forward strand.
CGTTCATGTATTTATAAATGATGAATACTATGGGCTTATGAATATGCGAACCGAAAATGAAGCCTTTGGAATTGCCGGGCTGATTGATGTGCCTGTTTCAGGTATTACCACCATGGATAGCCAAATGAAGGATGGTGAGTTTGAATGGGAATCCGGGCCAGAAGAACCTTCGAACGAATTACTTGAGGCGATTGAAAACAAAGACTGGCAGGAGATTGAAGAATTGGTGGACATGTCTTCCTACATCGACTATTTGATTTATGAAGATTATATCGGCAACCGCGACTGGCCAAACAATAACCTACGCTTATATAGCTCAAATGGCGGTCGGTTCAGGTTTATGTTTTATGATTCTGATTGGTCTGCAGATAGGCCAAAAGATCCCGAGCTTCCAAAACTCGAATATGATGAAAGTGGGATGGCTTCTATTTACCAAAGTATGAAAGATGCTCCCGCTTATCGCGAGAGATTTATAGCACGGCAAAAAGAGCTTTACTCATTTTTTAGTTCTGAAAAGTTTAACACCATAGTAGATCGCTTGGCTACAGATATTGAAGATGACATCCCTTATTTGATTTCAAAATATCAAAAGCCGGAAAGCCGCATGCATTGGAGACAAAATATTGAAATACTGAAGCGCGAATTTGAACGACAGGACAAGTATATAAGGAAGAAACACAAGCTCGATTGAGCAAAATTTTAGACAGAACAACTTCCTTATATTTGGAATAGTATAAAACCATCCATGGACAATATTTCTACCAGCAAACTAAATACCACTGTTCTTACCAAAGTTCAACTTCACTCCATGGAGTGTATTATTGAAAATGCTACTCGTGTGGTGTACCACGATGTGCGCTTTGCCAAAAGGCTGATTGCCCACATAAATACTATTACGGCTGACGAGGAAATAGGTGAAGATGATCTTCAAATCCTTTCAATTTGTGCTTGGCTGTATACCACCCTATTTGGTAATATTAGAACAGGATCAAAAAATAAGAATCAGCTCTTTGACGAATCTTCTATATATATAGATGAGCACTACCCTAAATTGCTCGACAGTTTCGGAATGGACAAAATTGATAGTGTAAGAATTATTAATCTAGTAAAAGCTGCCATAAAAACTGAAGTACCTCATAATCGGCTGAGCGGCATTTTTACTGATGCCGTGGTAATGGATCTTACTGGAGATCAAGCCATGGATCGTTTAAAGAAGCTGTATGAAGAAGCGGTACTTGGTGATGTGAACCTTAGCTTAAGCAAGTTTTATGATTTGATGATTGGTTATTTGAGCCCATATAATGCCAATACAGAATATGGTAAAGCTCACATTCAACCTGCTGCACTGGAACTCATTCACAAGCTGGAAAAGGAAAAGAGAAAGCTCTCTCAGAAGAAAAATATCATCCTGAAAAAGCAGCTAGAGATTTCAGAAGATGAATTGAAAGAACTTCGTAAAAACCTGGTTGGTGTAAAAGGAAGAGACGTTCGTGGAATTCAAACCTTATTTAGAACCACCTCGCGAAATCACTACACACTAAACCAAATGGTAGACCGCAAAGCCAGCATTATGATTACGGTAAATGCTATTATTCTTTCGGTAGTAATTGGTGGCTTGCTTCGATCCACAGGAGACACCTTACTAGGCATTCTGCCCATGGCTATTTTGTCTATCGCCTCTCTGTTTTCTATCATTTTCGCTATCCTTTCCATTACGCCCAATCGCACACAGGGCGAGTTTACAGTAGATGATATTCGAAACAAAAAAGGAAACCTATTATACTTCGGCAACTTTCACAATATGGAATTTAGAGACTATGAATGGGGAATGTTGCAAAAGCTCAGCGATAGTAATTTTCTGTACAGCTCCATGATTCGTGACCTTTACTATTTGGGCAAAACCCTGCAGAAAAAATATACACTCATCCGTATTTCCCTTCAGTTCTTTGTGATTGGCCTAGTAAGCTCCTTCGTTCTATTTATGATAAGTCGCTTAGTTGTATTTTACTAATCTCACTTTAGCATAAAGTGAATTTCACCTCATGAAAAAACTTCTCTACACCTTATTTATAGTCTCGCCCTTTTTGGCCACGAGCCAAACGCCAACTCTTACGGATGGTGAAGTTTGGTTTGGCGCCAGCTATAAGCTAAAGTTTGAAAACAAGCTAGAAGTACAGCTTGAGGAGCAGGTTCGAATTCACAATAATCTTGATCAAATAAAAAAGACTTTTACCGAATTAAGCATTGGGTATGAGGTTTTCAAAGATTTTGAAGTAGGCTTTAAATATCGTTTTAGCATTTTCCCCAATAGCTTTGCTGAAAATGCGATTGACAGATCCAACTTTAACACCAGCCGTATTTCACTTGACGCCAGCTACGAGTTTGACAAGAAAAATTTTCCGCTTTCGCTAGAAGTGCGTACTCGTTTTCAGGATGCGAAAGAGCATTACACAGATCAAAAAATCACCTTTTGGAGAAACAAGTTTTCACTAGAGTGGGAAGCTTCAAAAAACATAACTCCCTTTGTAGAGTATGAAAGTTTCTTTCGCCTTAATAAGAAAAATGAATTTCGCCAGGATAGATACACCGCAGGTGTAGAGTGGCGAATAAATAAAGAAATGGATCTTTCTACTTTTTACCGAGTGGATATGGAAACCAACAAAAAGCTAAACGGACGCCAAAACATTGTCGGCATCATGTTTTCGTATTCTATGGATTATAAAAAGAAGGAGAAGATAGATTAGTCTTCTTTGCGCTGAAGCACCTTTGGCACACGGAAATAATCAGTGTCTTTATCTGGAGCATTTTTCAAAGCCTCATCTTTAGTCACCTGAGTGATTACCTCATCTTTTCGCATCACGTTTTCCTCTTCCGTAAGGTAAACCAGCGGTTTTACATTTTCCAGATCCAGCTCACTGATTTTGTCTACAAAGGCAAGAATCTTGTCCATATCCTGCACCATCGTTTCTTTCTCTTCTTCCGAAAATTCAAGACGTGACAGGTGAGCTAATTTTTCTACAGTATTCTTATCGATGTTCATGGAAAACGCATTTGCTTTTAAAACGGGGCAAAGGTAATTACTTATTGCATTGAACGCATACGATCTGCTTCTCTTAATTTAATGTCTGATTTTTCTTTAAAGGAATTCTATAACCTAATCCTATTTTATAAGCCTCATCTATAATTGCCGGATCGGAACCCTGGATAACAAACGTCCCTATGAGATCAAATGCCTTATAACCTAATCCACAGTCAAACTGATGAGTAATACTATTTTCGTATATCTCAGTAACATACATGTATCCGATACCGCCTCCTAATCTTATACGAGAATATTTACCCACCTTAAAGTTTGCTATTATACTTAGGGACGCATTATAAACCAGTGCATCCCGGGGATGAGTTACAGAAAACATTTCAGATCTCTCACCTACATTGTACCACTCATCTCTCAGCTCTCCGTATTCTCCAAAATCACGACTAACACCAACTTGCAACTGAGCCACCCTAAGGCTAACCTTTTCCGAATTAATATCATAAGAGATATTCGCCTTTGCTCCTAATCCATAAGTAGCATATTTCCAACCTCGTGGGCTTACAACTGGGCTGCTACTTTCAGCTCTAAAACTTCCATACATCCCCGTAAGTCCCAAGGCATAACTAAATCGTTTCTGGCTTCGGCCGTAAACAATCTCCGCAAAACCGTAATCGATTGTTGATTTATAGTCATAATACCCTGAGTAAAAAAAATTATTATCGTCTTCTATCTCTGAGTCAGCTATGCCTAGTTTTGAATAACCTGCCGAGATCTGTAACATACTCTCATTCTCCCCCTTGTAAAGTGGCTTCTCCATTAAATTAGAGTTTTGTAAATACACGCCAGAAGGAAGTGAAGAAGGCGTGTAGCAGGATGACAATACAAAAATTAGCGCAAGCACTAAAAGCAAATTAGTTTTCATTGAGCTTGAGGTATTGGTTTAGTCCAAATTACAATATTTTATATGAATTTTTTAATGGTAATCCAGCAGTAACCTTTTACCATCAATGGTAAATCAGATTTCTATTTCTGAATTTCCACCACAACCTCAACCTTATCTTATTTGCTCAATTCTAGGTTTTGTGAGACACTCCCCAACCCAGAAAGTATAGCTTCACGGCACTTTTCCATAAGTATTTCCACCTCATGCTCCTCGGCACCTTTAGGCTCAATAAATGGGTGCACTACAGCCCTCAACACTCCTGGACCACCTTTGGTAAAATCAAAAGGCAGGTGTTTTTTATTATCAAGAAAAGAAACCGGAATAATGGTGATCTGCTTATTTACGGCAAGGCGAAAGGCCCCTGTTTTAAAAGGAGCCAACATTACATCCGTATCTGGCACACCTCCTTCTGGGAAAATGCATAAGCCATAACCTTCGTCAATTTTTACTGCCGCACGATCAAAAACTGTTTTGCGGCTACGCATACTTTTACGATCTACAAGCAGGTTCGTCTTTTTATAGAAATATCCAAAAAGCGGGAGTTTTGCCAATTCCTTTTTACCAATAAAGAGGAAACAATTTGGAAAAAGCGCCAAAGTCATCATGATATCAATCATGCTAGTGTGGTTGGCACAAATAATATAAATACCATCTCTATCAGGTTTTTGCAACCAGGTAGTTTTGGGTATAAACCCAGAAAGCAAAAGCACCGTCCACGCCCAAACCCTTGACAGGTAAAAGAATGACTTATACCACGCAGGATTTGCAGATGTAATAACCAGAAGTGGAAAAAGCATGAGGATGGCGATAAGTATGGTGGTATAGTACCACACTTTCCAGATTGACGATAATGCTGCGCTAATAATATTCACGCTGCAAAAATAGAATTTTGAATTAGGCCTGAATACTTACTTTTGGGCTCCATTAATAAAAACACAAATGGCCAGAGTACTTACAGGAATACAAAGCAGCGGAAGACCTCATCTTGGAAACATTTTGGGAGCAATCGTCCCTGCTATTGAATTAGCTGAAAACGACAAAAACGAGTCTTTCATTTTTATTGCCAACATGCATTCCCTCACTACAGAGAAGGATGGCGAAACGCGCAAACATAATGTATATGCCGTAGCTGCCGCCTGGCTAGCCTTTGGTTTAGATACCGATCGCAATGTGTTTTATCGTCAAAGTGATTTGCCTGAAGTAGCTGAACTTACCTGGTATTTAAATTGCTTTACGCCTTATCCTATGTTGGCCAATGCGCATTCATTTAAAGATAAAAGTGATCGCCTTAGTGACGTGAATGCTGGTCTTTTTGATTACCCGGTTTTAATGGCAGCCGACATCCTTTTGTATGATGCTGAAGTAGTGCCTGTGGGGAAAGACCAAAAGCAACACCTTGAAATCACCCGTGACATTGCCAGTGCCCTGAACAATAAAATGGGTGAGGAGATTTTGATCTTACCGGAGTCCGCTATTCGCGAAGACGTGATGACTATCCCTGGAACGGACGGCCAAAAGATGAGCAAATCTTATGGAAACATTATTGATGTCTTTTTGCCTCCAAAGCAATTGAAAAAGCAAGTGATGAGCATCGAGACCGACAGCACACCTTTGGAAGAACCAAAAGATCCGGACACCTGCAACGTATTTGCATTGTATAAAATAATAGGCACCGAAGATCAAGTTGCAGAAATGCGTGCTAACTACCTTGGCGGAAATTACGGTTACGGTCACGCCAAATTAGCTTTGCTAAACCTCATTACTGAAAAGTATGCCCCGCAAAGAGAGAAGTTTAGCCACTACATGGAAAACACGCACCTGATAGAAGAACAACTTCAAAAAGGAGCGGAAAAAGCCAGACCTATTGCGAGGGAAGTTTTGGGGAGAGTGAGGAGTAAGTTGGGGTTTTAGAAAACAGTTTCCAGTTGGCAATTTGCAAACAGCCTATTGCCAACTAGAAACTCCCGACTAAAAACTAGTCGTTCAGCTTCAACACCGCTAAAAACGCCTCTTGAGGAATTTCTACGTTTCCTACCTGGCGCATACGCTTCTTACCTGCTTTTTGCTTTTCAAGTAGTTTACGCTTACGCGAGATATCACCACCATAACATTTTGCGGTAACGTCTTTACGCAAGGCGCTCAAAGTTTCGCGGGCAATAATTTTAGCACCGATTGCTGCCTGTATAGCAATCATAAACTGCTGGCGCGGGATTAGTTCTTTTAGCTTTTCGCAGATTTTCTTTCCAATATCATAGGCATTACTTCGGTGTACCAATGCAGAAAGTGCATCTACAATTTCACCGTTTAGCATGATGTCAACTTTAGAAAGTTCTGACTCTACATAGCCAATTGGGTGATAATCAAAAGAGGCGTATCCGCGAGAAATAGATTTTAGGCGATCATAAAAGTCAAACACGATTTCGGCCAAAGGCATGTCAAAAGAAAGCTCGACACGCTCTGAAGTCAAATAGGTTTGATTTTTAAGAATTCCGCGCTTCTCAATACAAAGATTCATCACCGCACCTACATAGTCAGATTTAGTAATAATCTGAGCTTTGATGTATGGCTCTTCCATACGATCCAATTTGGTAGGATCAGGAAATTCGGTTGGGTTGGTTACAATCTCTCTTACGTCCGGAGTTTTCTTCATGTAAGCATAGTAACTTACGTTGGGCACGGTAGTAATTACCGTCATGTTAAACTCACGCTCCAATCGCTCCTGAATAATTTCCATGTGCAACATCCCCAAGAATCCGCAACGGAAACCAAATCCTAGCGCAACTGAAGATTCAGGCTCAAAAGTCAATGAAGCATCATTTAGCTGCAGCTTTTCCAATGAAGCACGGAGCTCTTCAAACTCTTCGGTATCTACAGGGTAAATTCCAGCAAATACCATTGGCTTTACATCTTCAAAACCAGAGATAGCTTTATCGGCAGGTCTTTCAGCCACGGTGATGGTATCACCCACTTTTACTTCTTTGGCTTCTTTTATTCCAGAAATAATGTAGCCTACGTTTCCGGCCTTTATTTCTTTTACGGGCTGCTGCTTAAGTTTAAGCACACCTATTTCATCGGCAAAATACGTTTTACCGGTGTTCATGAATTTCACCTTTTCACCAGACTTTAAGGTTCCGTTTACTACCTTAAAGAAAGCTTCAATGCCTCGATAAGGGTTAAAAACAGAGTCAAAAATCAAAGCTTGAAGTGGAGCTTCTTCATCACCCACAGGATGAGGAATACGGTCTACAATGGTGTCCAGAATTTCCTGAATTCCAAGTCCGGTTTTGGCGGAAGCCAGAAGGATGTCCTCGTCTTCACAACCTATAAGGTCAATAATCTGATCTTTTACTTCTTCAGGGTTGGCACTTGGCAAATCAATTTTATTGAGCACTGGAATAATTTCCAAATCATGCTCTAAGGCCAAATAAAGGTTTGAGATAGTTTGCGCCTGAATACCTTGTGCGGCATCTACAATAAGTAGGGCACCTTCGCAGGCAGCAATGGCACGAGATACTTCGTATGAAAAATCTACGTGTCCAGGAGTGTCAATGAGGTTGAAAACATAGTCCGTCCCATCCTTTTCATGCACCATTTGTATTGCATGACTTTTAATGGTGATTCCTCGTTCGCGCTCCAGGTCCATATCATCGAGCAACTGCTCTTTCTTTTCTCTCTCGGTTACCGTTTTGGTAGAGTCCAAAAGTCTATCTGCCAAGGTGCTTTTACCATGGTCAATATGCGCGATGATGCAAAAGTTACGGATGTTCTTCATACAGTCAAATATCATTCTCCTTTAGTAAGCGCGAAAATAAGCTAAATGAAATTGCTACAAACCTGCTGTTCAATTATTCTACGGAATACAGTTTTGTCACTCATTCCTAACTATTGGATTCTAAGTCACTGTTTCCAAATTATGATTATAGAGTGAAATTCGAGCTTCAATCGACTTAATTATCCATTTGCCATGAAAAAGTTAATATTCTTTCTCGCTACAATATTTACAAGTTTCAGCCTTTCGGCCAGTCACTTTGCTGGTGCAGAAATTGGTTACGAATACTTGAGTACCAATACCAACGGAAGTCACGATTATAAAGTAAGGCTCCAAATCTATAGAGATATCAGTGGAATACCTCTTGACCTCAATCAGTCGCTGTGTATTTCATCATCTTGTTTTGGCCAGCAAACTGTTGCTCTTACATTTCTGCCTGTGCTTCCACAAAATGGAGGTAATGCTCGCCAGGCACTGCCTGTTCCTGGTCTTTCTGACTGTGTAGATGCCAATGATCCTGATTTGGTAACCATCGAAATTTACTATTTTGAAGCTACCGTAACATTGCAGGGAAACTGTCCCAATTGGAAATTTAGTTGGCATGGAAATGCTCGAAATGTAAATAATATCGATAATCTTACATTCATAGGCAACTCAGACTTATACGTTGAAACTCTTCTCAATAACACTATTGGCCAAAATACCAGCCCAACCTTTGTAAACCCAGCAGCAAAATCATTTTGTGTAGGCTCTCCATTTACATGGTCACAAGCAGCCACTGAGCCTGATGGCGACTCTTTGAGATACTCATTCGGACATCCTCTTAATGCTCCTTTTGGCGCAGTGTGCACCACACCTACTTTAGCCACATTTGCAACTGGATATAGTGTTCTACAGCCTATGACCACCGTTTCCGGTATTAATATTGACGAAAAGGTTGGAACGTTCTCCTTCACCCCTAGCCAAATAGAAACGGATGTGGTAAATGTAATTGTGGAAGAATATCGATTAGACCCGGTAACAACTCTATGGCTAAAAGTAGGCACCACAGTTCGCGACCTTCAAATACCAGTTGTTGGGGCCTGTTTGCAGGCCACAGCAGCTGGTCCAAAAATTAATACTTCGGCTTCTGGATTTTCAAATGAAGCTATTGAAGCAGATACAATGCGCACCTTTCTTTATGGGCTGGGGCTTACAAAGGCTGTATTTGATAGCACCCTTTCTCCTCGCACAGATTCAATAGGGGTAGTTGAGTATAATTGCGGAGATTCTATTATCACTTTGAGCTTCAGTAGTGATGTTTTATGCAGCACGGTTTCTCCTGATGGAACAGATTTTAGGTTGGTGGGGCCAGACAGTGCCGCTACCGCCATTCCCGCAGTTTCATTCGCTTGCCAAACAGATCTTACCACAAATAATATTGCACTGTTATTGCATCAACCACTAGATCAAAATGGTGACTACTATCTCCAAATAAAAAATGGCAATGATGGCAATACTTTACAAAATGAGTGTGGCTTTAGCCTAACACCTTTTTATACTTTAAAAGTAAAGGTTCAAGGTTGTACCCAGCCTATTTACAAATTAGAAAATGTAACAGTTGTGGCTGATAGCACCATTAAGATAGAGTGGACGAAAATTGACTCTACTGTTTCCAAAAAACTATTCACAAGTTGGAATATTTTAAGATCTAACAATAATCAATTTTATCCAATTGATAATGTAACTGATTATAATGCCACAAGTTATGTTGATAACTCTGCGGATGCCAATGCTGTGGACAACATTCAGTTTCAGTATGCTATTCAACTAGTTCAAAACTTTAATGCCAAATCACCTAGCAATACCATCAATAACATATTATTGAAAGAAAGCACCAACGATCAAATGACAACTTTTGACTGGAGTGATTATTTGGGGTGGACAAATGCAGAGTACAATTTTGAGTACAGAAACACAAGTACTTCCGAGCCATGGCAATCTTTAGCTGGCCCCACTGCTAGCATTCTTTCGTATAGTTATGATCATCCAGAAATAACTGCGGCCAATGAAGGCATCTACGTTTATCGAGTAATAGCCACCAATCCAGCTGCTCCAGCCGCCTATATTGCCGAAAGTAATTGGTTATATCTTGAGTTTAAAAATGAACCTGTAATTGATGATGAGCCATATATCGCTAACATTCCAAATGTGATAACACCAAATGGGGATTCTCAAAATGATTTTTTCTATATAAATGATAACACCTACTCCAACATCAGTGTGAGCATTTTCAACAGGTGGGGTAAACTTGTTTATCAAGACCTTAATGCATCAAGCCAAGATTATACGCAAGGTAAGGGCTGGGATGGTACGGACATAAACACCGGCCAGCCGGCATCAGATGGCGTATACTTCTACCTAGTAGAGGCCTCAGATTTCGTAAGTGGCAAATCAGAAGAATTAAAAGGCCCCCTCACAATTATCCGAGGCACCCATTAATTCACTATCGCAAACTTTTTTAAACTCACCCTTTACTAAATCCCCTATCGAATTATCGTTAGGGGGTTTGGTCATTAAATAGCATTGCTCTAATTTTATGCGCATTTTAGTGGCGAAAGCCTAAACCACAGACTTATGAAAAAAATACTATTTACACTATTTGCTGCGCTATTTCTACTGGGTATGCCTCAGGAAGCGAAAGCCAGCCATGCCGCAGGAGGAGAGATTACCTACAAATACATAGGCGACTCAACCGGGATACCTTACCATTATTGTATCTACCTTACTGTTTATCGCAGAAATGAATCTGGTAGTGCATCATTACCAGCTACCTTATCTCCTCAGCTACAAGTTACAAGTGGTTGCTTTGGAACTCAATCTTTATCGATGCCTAGAACACCTCCTCCTCCTGGTCGTGCGGCTGGCGATGGTGGTTGGACTCCTCTAAACTATACCTCGTGCGTTGATGAAAATGATCCAGCAGGTTTTAATATATCTGAGCATAGATACCAAACATGTGTTGTACTTCCTGGCAAGTGCTCAGATTTTAAATTTTCATGGTCTCTATGCTGTAGAAACTCAAACATTACAAACCTAGTTAATCCTGCAGGTAATAATCTATACCTAGAATCTACCCTTAATAATACTTTAGGACCAAATACTTCAGGTAGATTTTTGAATGCTGCTGCAAAGCAGTTCTGTGTTGGCACATCTTTCACTTGGTCACAAGCTGCTGCTGAGCCTGATGGCGACTCTTTGCGTTACTCAAAAGGACAACCTTGGAGCGGACCAAATGCCCCAATCCAATGGGCTGCAACATACTCTACTCCACAGCCCATGAAAACTGCTAATGGATATAATCTGGATCAAAAGACTGGTACTTTTACATTTGAACCTAGCCAAGTAGAGGTTGATGTACTTAAGGTTGTAGTTGAAGAATATCGCTATGATTCTACATTTAGTGTATGGCTGCAAAATGGTACAGCAATTCGAGAAATGCAGGTACCTATTGTATCTCAGTGTAACATTTTAGCGCAGCAAGGATTGACAATTGATACAAACCTTACAGGACCAGGAAACATTCCTGCTAACACTTCTACATTTAATACTGACAGTCTAAGAGAAATTTATGGCATTACTCAAATTGGAAATGACTCTACCGCTAGCGCGGGTGGATACAATGTCAAAATCCCTGGAGTTCCTTACTTCTGCTATGACTCTGTTGTTACCATTGGTTTTAGTACCCGATTGAAGTGTTCTACTTTCTCACCTAATGGTTCTGAATTTAGAATTATTGGGCCTGATGGCGTTACCAGACCAGTGGTTGGCGTAAACACCAAATGTGGAACTGACTTGCTTACCGATGAAGTTGATCTTATACTGCACCGTCCATTAGATACTAATGGCCTATTCTTACTTTATCTAAAAACTGGTGATGACGGTGATGTACTGGAAAATGAGTGCGGATTTGCTGTTAATCCTTTCTATGCTATTATGATTGAGGTTAATGATTGTCCTATCCTTGATTATCGCATGTTGAATACTTCGGTAGAGCGTGATATTGACATCAGAATTGATTGGGAAGCTGACAATACCACCTTTAGTGAAAATGTATTTACCACATGGCAAATCTTAAGAGCTAATAATGACGATCAATTCTACCTACACGACAATGTAGATGATGTACATGCACGTACCTACCTGGACACCACCTTGAGTGCAGAGCTGGTAGATGGTAGCCCATTTCAATATGCCGTGCAATTAGTACAGAATTATAAAGCTATAACTCCTACTAATGCTATTCGCAGTATTTTACTTACTCAAGATAATAATGGAGATAGCACTTCCACATTTACATGGACTGCATACGATGGTTTTGATAATGATACCATATCAGCCAGCAATGATGCTGACAGCTCTACTTACGAATTTGAAGGAGGTCCCGTAGTTGGGGGTACACCACAGTGGGAAAATATTTGGGGTCCGGCTGCCAACACTGGTGTTTATACCAATTTGTATAATTGGCCAGATGTAGCCAAAGGAGACTCTGTAGTTTACGCCTACCGCGTTCTAGCTACTGAACCTCAAAATCCAAATAATCCTTTTATTTCGGAATCTAATTGGGTTTACCTTGAATTTAAAACGCCAAAAGATCCACCTATTATAATACCTAATGAACCTGTAATTCCAAATGTGTTTACGCCTAATGGTGATGGGATGAATGACATATTTTATATTCAGTCTGATTACTCCAACGTAAGCATCTCTATATATAACAGATGGGGGAAAATGGTATTTGAAGATATAGATGCTCCACAAACGGATTATGACGAAGGCGGAAAAGGCTGGGATGGTAAAGACATAAACAGTGGAAATCAGCTTGCTGATGGCACTTATTATTATGTAATTGAATTAAGTGACGAAGCTTCTGGCGAAAAGGAGCAACTTAAAGGTCACCTAAATATTTTCACTAGTGGTACCCGCTAGGCTCAAGTAAAACATAAGTCTAAAAAATCCCGCTCTGCATATTGCAGAGCGGGATTTTTTTGTTGTCCCAACCTTTGACTAATGCAGGGTCTACTCTCAGAGAGAACTTCAATAAGATTGATTTTAAAACAAAAAAGCCGCCTCGAAATATTTTGAGGCGGCTTTCATAAGAACTATATGCGTTTTCTAATTTCTAAGCCTTCTCAAGCTTAAAATCTTCCATAAACTTCGTTGTATAGTTTCCTGCCAAATACTCAGGATCATCCATCAAGGCTCTGTGGAAAGGAATAGTTGTTTTAACACCTTCTATTACAAACTCATCCAAGGCTCTACGCATTTTGTCAATGGCCTCTTCGCGGGTTTGAGCTGTAGTAATAAGCTTCGCAATCATTGAATCATAGTATGGAGGAATCATATATCCTGCATAAACGTGAGTGTCCAACCTTACTCCATGACCACCTGGGGCATGAAAAGTAGTAATGGCACCTGGTGACGGTCTGAAGCCATTCAAAGGATCTTCAGCATTAATTCTACATTCGATAGAATGCAACTGCGGCTCATAATTCTTACCCGAAATTGGGATGCCTGCAGCTACTTTAATCTGCTCTCTAATCAAGTCATAATCTATAACCTGCTCAGTAATTGGATGCTCTACCTGAATACGCGTATTCATTTCCATAAAGTAGAAATTGCGATGCTTATCAACCAAAAATTCGATTGTACCTGCACCTTCGTACTTAATGTACTCAGAAGCTTTTACAGCAGCTTCTCCCATTCGCTTACGCAAATCCTTTGTCATAAACGGGGAAGGAGTTTCTTCCGTAAGCTTTTGGTGCCTGCGCTGAATTGAGCAATCTCTTTCTGAAAGGTGACAAGCTTTACCCGTAGAATCACCTACCACCTGAATCTCGATATGACGAGGTTCCTCGATAAGCTTTTCCATGTACATTCCATCATTACCAAAAGCTGCACCAGCTTCCTGACGGGCACTGTCCCAAGCTTTTCTAAGGTCTTCTTTTTTCCAAACAGCACGCATACCTTTACCACCACCACCGGCAGTAGCTTTTAGCATTACTGGGTAACCCATTTCAGCGGCAAGCTTTTCAGTCTCTTCGTAAGACTCCAATAGGCCATCAGACCCGGGAATTGTAGGCACACCAGCGGCTTTCATGGTAGCTTTGGCCGTGGCCTTGTCTCCCATTTGGTCAATCATTTCTGGGGTTGGCCCTATAAACTTGATACCATTCTCAGTACAAATTCTAGAAAACTTACTGTTTTCTGACAAGAAACCATAACCAGGATGTACTGCATCAGCGTTGGTGATTTCTGCAGCAGCAATAATATTGGGTATGTTTAGGTACGATTCGCTGCTCGCTGCAGGACCAATACATACCGCTTCATCTGCAAACCTAACGTGGAGGCTATCTTTATCAGCGGTGCTATACACAGCCACTGTTTTGATGCCCATTTCCTTGCACGTTCTTATTACGCGCAAAGCAATTTCACCTCGGTTGGCTATTAATATTTTCTTAAACATAAGATGTAAATTTTGTGAAGATAGATTTGAAAAATCCTAAGAAGGATCTACCAAGAATAATGGTTGATCGTACTCTACAGGAGTTTGATCATCCACTAGTATCTTAACAATTTTACCGCTCACTTCACTCTCAATTTCATTGAAAAGCTTCATAGCTTCAATAATACAAACTACTGAACCAGAAGAAATATCATCACCAACGTTTACAAACAATTCCTTATCAGGACTTGGTCTGCGATAGAAAGTTCCGATCATTGGGCTCTTGATGGCAATGTATTTTGAATCATCATCTTCTGCAGCTGGAGCAGCAGGAGCGTCTCCACCTGTAGGAGCAGGAGCAGCAGCCTGAGGAGCAGCTTGCTGAGGCATAGGTGCCTGAGCCATTTGCGGCATAGAGTATACCTGTGGAACAGGGTTTTCGCTCTTATATGCAGCGTCAGTTTTAATATTGATTTTAAAGTCTTCCGTTTCCAGATTCACTTCAGCTGCTCCTGAACGAGCTACGAATTTTATTAAGTTCTGTATTTCTTTAATATCCATTTTCGAACTGTTTACAGTTTATACACAAATCTATTAAAATGCTATGAAGGGTCGTACGCCCATTTAAGGTACAATGCTCCCCAGGTAAATCCACCGCCAAAGGCAGCGAGTACTAAGTTATCTCCTTTTTTCAATTGCTTCTCATAATCCCACAATAAAAGCGGTAACGTACCATTGGTAGTATTCCCATACCTATCTATGTTAAGCATCACCTTTTCTTCCCCTAAACCCATACGGTTTGCGGTAGCACTGATGATACGCATATTAGCCTGGTGTGGAACCAACCAGTTAACATCTTCAGCAGTAAGGTTATTGCGCTCCATTATTTTAGCGCTGTAATCTGCCATATTGGTCACGGCAAATTTAAACACCTGCTGGCCTTCCTGATGAACAAAGTGTTCCTTGTTTTCAACAGTTTCTTTGGAAGGCGGTGACATAGAGCCTCCTGATTTTATATACAGAAACTCTCTACCCCCACCATCACTCTTCAAAATTGAATCTTGTACACCAAGGCCTTCTTCGCTTGGCTCGAGCAGAACGGCTCCAGCACCATCACCAAAAATCACACAAGTAGTACGGTCCGAATAATCGATGATAGAAGACATTTTATCTCCACCAATCACCAATACTTTTGAATATTTTCCGGTTTCAATAAACTGAGAACCAGTGGTAAGACCAAACAAAAAGCCAGAACATGCAGCTTGCAAATCCCAACCAAAAGCATTGGTTGCTCCTATTTGTGTTGCCACATAAGCAGCCGTGGAAGCTACTGGCATATCAGGTGTTGCGGTACAACAAATCACCAACTCTATTTCTTTAGGGTCAAGGTTGCGTTTGGCCAACAAATCTTCCGCAGCTTTTATAGCCATGAAAGAGGTGCCTAAACCTTCCCCCTTTAAAATTCTTCTTTCCTTAATTCCGGTACGGGTCATTATCCATTCATCCGTAGTATCTACCATGGTTTCCAATATTTTATTGGTCAACCTATACTCGGGAACGTATCCCCCAACCGCTGTAATCGCAGCTTTCAATCCCATTACTTTTTAAAAACCTTAGTTATGTTTTCCGATAATTTTGCTTTGGCCACTTTTTCAGTAGCCAATATCATATTAGCAATGGCAGTAGATCCGGATACACCGTGACCTAAAATCACATTACCATTAACCCCCAAAATTGGAGTTCCTCCGTATCGCTCGTAATTGAACTTATCCAGAAATGGATCTTCGATGTTTCTATATTGAAGCAATTTATAAAAAGCCTCTGCTTGTTTCAAAAACACATTTCCAGTAAAACCATCACAAACGGTAACATCCACACGATTCTCATAAAAATCTCGTGCTTCAAGATTACCCACAAATGTAAGGTCTTTTGCTGTCTTTAAAATTTCATAAGCTTTTTGATAAAGGAGACTTCCTTTACCTTCTTCTGCGCCAGTATTTAATAGGCCTATTCTTGGTGATTCTACACCATGAACCAGACGAGCATACGTTTCGCCCAGCTTGGCAAATTGCAGAAACATTTCGGGTTTGGCATCTACGTTTATACCTACATCCACTAATGTATTAAACCCACCATCCTTTTGGGGAAATGAGCTTACCACACATGGACGAAGCACACCTTCTATTGGCTTTAATGCATTAAAAGCACCCACCATCATGGCTCCTGAGTTTCCGGCACTGCCAAAACCCTGAAGCACACCACGAGAGAGCAAGCCAAAGCCTACAGCCAAAGATGAGTTTGTTTTTTGCTGCAAAGCTTTTACCGGATGTTCATCCATAGCAATAGCTTCTTCAGCGTTGACCACCTTTAGCTTTTCACTTTCACTCAAGCCATTTTTGGCTAAAAATTCATGAATAGGTTTTTCAGGGCCAATAAGGTAAAGACAGGTGTCTTCACCTAAGTCAGGCAGTGCTTTCGCACTACCCTCCAGTGTAACTTTGGGTGCCGAGTCGCCACCCATAATATCTATTCCGATATTAGTCATAAACAAAAAAAGGCAGCTTTAAACTACCTTTTTTCAGCATTTAAGCTACTTCTTTTTCCATTACCACTTTACCTTTATAGTAAAGCTTTCCTTCGTGCCAGTGTGCACGGTGGTAAAGGTGAGGCTCGCCTGTAGTAGCGCAAATTGCTACGGTAGGAGCTACAGCTTTGTAGTGAGTTCTACGCTTGTCTCTTCTTGTTTTTGATATCTTCCGTTTAGGATGTGCCATTGCGTATGGTTTATTACAATTTTAATTCAGTAAATCCTTTAACTTATCCCAGCGTGGATCCGTACTTTCGTCTTCACCACCTTTTAAGTCCTCAAGTTTATTCAACACTTCTTTTCCCTTCTCTCCATTTTGAACCTCCGGGCTTACTCGTTTCAAAGGAATAG
This sequence comes from Owenweeksia hongkongensis DSM 17368, assembly GCF_000236705.1. Taxonomy (NCBI): domain Bacteria; kingdom Pseudomonadati; phylum Bacteroidota; class Flavobacteriia; order Flavobacteriales; family Owenweeksiaceae; genus Owenweeksia; species Owenweeksia hongkongensis. The sequence goes on from NC_016599.1 coordinate 2,448,326, forward strand.
CCAATGCTGTAGTTTCATATAAATATTGCCCTACGTAGAGAAGGTATTCACCATGCGGCAAAATTAAAATCTCTTCATTGGAATCATTGTACTCTTCTCCAAACTTCACGAGGAGCGAAAAATCACCTTCAATAGGCAAATCAAACGGCTCACCGCTAATGTCACAAAGAATCTCTACAACACCTTTTACAACTGCCTTCACTTCAAGCCCGTTTTCCTTTTTCACAAGGTCCACGTCAGCTTTTATTCTCGGGCGCGTAAATTCCGAATACTCAAAATGTTCAAAGAACTTGTCATCCAATTGAAATTCAAAAGAATGCATCCCTAACTTAAGGCCTGAAAACTTGATGTTATATTCCTTCAAATTCTTCATTTCACCCTATTCATCGTTAGAGCCGGCAAAGATATAAAATCTTTTAGTACGCAAGTGCGTAATAATCAGTAATCTTTCTTGCCCTTTTTTATCGGAAGTGGATTTTTATGTATTTCCACGCTTATTCCTTTATTTCTCACCAAGTCACAAGCTAAGTAAACCGCCTCTCTAAAAGAAGATTCAGAGGCTTCTCCCTTTCCTGCAATGTCAAAACCTGTTCCGTGGTCCGGGCTGGTGCGAATAACATTTAGCCCGGCTGTATAATTTACCCCTTGCCCAAAAGACATAGACTTAAAAGGTATCAGACCTTGATCGTGATACATCGCCAAAATAGCATCATAATGCTTATGCTTGTTGCTCCCAAAAAAACTATCTGCAGGAAACGGCCCAAAAGCCATCACCCCTTTATCAAAAGCTGCCTGAATAGCCGGGGAAACAATTTTCTCATCTTCATCACCAATCACGCCTCCATCACCAGCATGAGGATTTAGCGCAAGCACAGCAATCTTTCCCTTCTTTTTATGAAAATCATAATTGAGGCTTCGGCTTAGCTCCACCAATTTATTGGTCAACATTTCCGTATTGATAGTTCCGGTAACCTTTGCAAGCGGAATATGAACAGTTGCCAAAGCCATGCGCATCTCTTCGCTCACCATCATCATGGTGCTCTTTCCTTCAAAATTACTTTCAAGAAAATCTGTGTGACCGGTAAACTTAAATTCCTCGCTTTGTATGCTGTTTTTGTGAATTGGAGCTGTTACAATAGCATCAATCTTTCCGTCTTTGAAAGCTTCAACAGCGGCTTGCAAAGATTTTAAGGCAAACTTACCCACCTCCTTATTTTCCTTTCCAAATTCAAGATTTACCTCGTCATTCCAGCAATTTAGCAAATTAGCTTTACGATCTGATATCTGACCAAAGTCATTACAAATATGGAAATTGAAATGATCCATATTTAACGCCTTGCGGTGATAAGACGCCACTTTAGAAGAAGCAAAAACCACAGGTGTGCACAAATCCATCATGTCTCCATTGCTGAAGGTTTTCATGATAATTTCCATACCAATGCCATTCAGGTCTCCACAACTAATGCCTATTATCGGCTTTCTCGATTCGCTCATTATGCCATAGATTTTACAAAATCAAACAACATTCTCACACCAACTCCGGTTCCTCCTTGCAAACGGTAGCTATCATCACTACCCAAAAACGCAGGACCGGCAATATCTAAATGTATCCATGGATAATCAGTAAAACGCTCCAGGAACTTTCCAGCCGTAATCGCCCCGCCTTCGCGACCACCAATATTTTTCACATCGGCAATAGTAGATTTTAACAAGTCATTGTATTCATCCCAAAAAGGAAACTGAGCAATACGCTCGTACACTTCTTTACCAGAATTATCCAAACGATTCATTGCTTCTTGACCTGCCGTTCCCATGGCCACAACTCCAAATTTGCCAATCGCCACAGCTGCCGCTCCGGTAAGTGTGGCTAAATCAATTACCAATGCTGGGTTCAACTTTTTGGCGTAAGCCAGTGCGTCTGCCAAAATCATTCTTCCTTCGGCATCGGTATTCAACACCTCAACGGTACTGCCATCATACATAGTAATCACATCGCCTGGCACGTAAGCAATTTCGCCAGGTCGATTGTCCGTTGCTGGAATAAGTCCAATAACTTTTACAGGAAGTTTTGCTTCGGCAATAGCAGACATTGCACCGATTACCGCTGCGGCTCCACCCATATCACTCTTCATACTATCCATAGACCCAGCAGTTGGCTTAAGGCTCAAACCACCTGTATCGTATACCACACCTTTACCAACAAGAACTAATGGCTTTTCGTTAGTGGCGTTTTCTGGGGTGTACTCCAAAATAGAAAAAGTAGGAGGGTCAATACTTCCGCGATTTACAGCAAGAAGCCCACCCATCTTAAGGGTTTCGATTTTCTTCTTGTTCATCACCTCTACTTTGAAGCCTTTCTCTTTTCCGAGTTTAGAAGCCTCTTCAGCTAACTGAACTGCCGTTAAATAACTTAAAGGCTCGTTTACTAGATTTCGAGCAGCGTACACACCATTAGTTGTGGCCTGTAACTCAGTTACTCTTTCATCACTAATTCCGTGTAGTATAATTTCTTCTAAACCGTGATGGCGCTTTTCTTTATCAGAAAAGTATTTTAGAAACTGGTAAGCTCCCAAAGCCAATCCCTCCGCCAGATAGTATGCGTTTTCATTTGCCGAAAGGCTAGAAACCGAAACCACTTTTGTTTTTTGCGAAGCCAACATTTTGAAGCACTTCACACCTTCCATTCTTAATTTTTCCTGAAACTGTTCTTTAGCAAGCTTTTTGCTTGATACTTTTACCAAATAAAGAAATGCAGGAAATCTGTTGATTCTTGAAATATTTCGAGCTTCGTCTTTAGCTGAATCTTCAACATAAGCTAATTCGCTCTTGGAAAGGTTCAAAGATTCTAGTTCCTTTATTTCAGAATATATGTAGACTGAGCTTTCTGTAGCTTCTGCGCTCTTGGCTGCTCTAATGTTCATCTAAGTATTTTATTAAATTTGATAGCAAAAGTATTATTATTTCAGGCAACCACTAACCAGAGTGCAACTCCTTTAAAATATGCTTGTTTAAATAGAGTTATAAAGCTAGGCGAAAACAATTATGCTAGCGCTCTCAAGAAATTTTCATGAAGAAACACCTACTTATATATTTCCTTCTACTTTTTAGTCTAAAGGGATTTGCCACTCACAACCGTGCTGGTGAAATCACCTATGAGTCTCTAGGAAACAATCAGTACAAAATCACAATTGCTACCTATACCAAGGATTCAGCTCCTGCTGACCGTTGCAAGCTTGAAATAAACTGGGGAGATGGCACCAGTTCGATTTTAAGCAGAGTAAATGGAGTAATTGATAACAGCCAAGGGGACTGTAATGGAACAAGGAGAGGTGAGATAGTAGGCAATGACGTAAGAAAAAACCTTTATACAGGAACACACGCCTACCCTAACGCTGGAACCTATATTCTTTCTTTTGAAGATATGAACAGAAACTCTGGGATTTCAAATATCCCTCAATCTGTAAACAAACCTTTTTACGTTCAGTCTGAATTAAAAGTTGCCCCAGGGGTTGGCCCCAATAGCTCCCCCGTTCTTACCAATCCTCCAATTGATGACGGATGTCTCAACAGGCGTTTTGAACATAACCCTGGCGCCTATGATGCGGATGGAGATCTATTAACATACTCACTGGTTCTTTGCCGGGAATCTGGAGGCGCTACCATCCCTACAACCTATGACCCCAATATTGTTCAAGCACCAGTAACCATCGACTCACTAAACGGTGATTTGATTTGGGACAAACCACAAAATATTGGACAGTACAATTTTGCCATTCAAATTACCGAGTGGAGACAAACAGGCAATGGAGGTTATCGTCAAATAGGCTATGTGGTAAGAGATTTGCAAGTAGACATAAAGAGTTGCAACAACAACCCTCCAGTTATTCAACCCGTTGGACCGTTTTGTGTAGAAGCCGGTCAAAACCTAAACTTTAACATCACTGCAATTGACCCTGACTCTGGCCCCGCATTGCCACCAGCAACAGGAACCGCTTATGATGAAGTTACAATGACTGCCTTTGGTGGACCTTTTGAAGTGATTTTTCCTGCTGACTCTGTTTATGCCAGAGGGTTACAAAATGTTACCGCCACTTTTAATTGGGATGCCAAATGTGAGCATGTTCGAAAGCTTCCTTACCAAGTTACCTTTAAAGCCGAGGATGACCCAAGTGCAAGGGCTACTAATGAAACCAAGTTAGTAGATTTATACACTACCGAAATTCAAGTCGTAGCTCCAGCTCCTAAAAACCCGCAAGCAACGGGAATAAAAGATGCTATTGACCTAAGCTGGGATAAAAGCTTTTGTACGGACGCCAGTGGTTACAAAATTTATAGGCGAGAAGGAACTTATGGCTTTGTTCCCGATCCTTGTGAAACGGGCGTTCCCGCTTATACTGGCTATAAATTTCATGGCGAGACACCGCATGTGGACTCTCTCAACTTTAGAGATACTACTGACTTACTAAATGGTGTACAGTATTGCTACATGGTGATAGCCTATTTTGCTGATAGCTCAGAAAGCTATGCATCAGTAGAGTTCTGCTCATCCAAACAAGTAGAATCACCCCTAATCACCAATGTCGACATTCTAAATACAGACACTCAAAATGGTGGGATAGATATTAAATGGATTGCACCACCAACCATTGACAGCAATACTTATCCCCCTCCCTACAGCTATAAACTTTATCGGGCAGACGAGATTGACGGAGTGAATTTTGTGGAAGTAGGAAACTTTCCCACCATTACAGATACATTTTATAATGACCCCACACTGAACACACAGGATCGTGGTTACAACTATAAAGTAGAATTTTACTCTGGCTCACCTGCGGTTTTGGCTTCCACTTCCGACCCTGCTTCTTCGGTGTTTCTTGAGGTGCAACCCAGCGATGAATCCAACATCCTTCGCTTCCGACATTTCACCCCTTGGCAAAATGACACTTTTGTGGTATTTCGTGAAAACCCAACGGGCAGTGCAGTTTTTGACAGCCTAGACCTTTCCTTTAGCAATACATATATTGATACTGGCTTGGTAAATGGTGACAACTATTGCTATAAAGCTTTGGCCATAGGACAATACACGGCACCAAACACCCCAGGTAATTTGCTAAACAACTCACAAATTGCCTGTGGCTCTCCATTAGATACTAATGCTCCTTGCCCTCCCATCGCACAAGCTGACACTATAAATTGTGAAGAGGATGAACTGCGGTTATCCTGGAGCCTAAGCACAGATTCTGGATGTGTGAATGACATCACCTATTTTAATGTGTATTATAAACCCTCCAGAGATGGAGACTTCCCTGCACAGCCGATGTTTTCAAATATCACCAACTTTTATCTGGATATTTCCAATCAATCTGTAGCTGGATGCTATGCCATCACTGCTGTAGATGATGCCGGAAGCGACCCCAATGGTCAGCCTAACGAAAGTATGATTAGCAATGTGATTTGTGTAGAAGCGTGTCCGCTAATTGATTTTCCAAATGTATTTACACCTAACGGAGATGGTAACAATGACTTTTTCACCGCCATTAATTATAAAGATGTAGCTGAACTAAATATTCAAGTGTTTAACCGCTGGGGAACTATGGTATATGAAAGCGACAGCCCAATAGACTTTTTTGAAAATGGCTGGGATGGTTCAGATATAAATACTGGCCAGCCTTGCTCTGATGGGGTGTATTATTATGTTGCCCATTATACTCCCACAGCAATTACAGAAGTACAAGAGCAAGTTGACAAGGGCTTTGTACATTTGTTCCGAAATTAATTCCACCCCATGTTCACAGGTATTATTGAAGGCTTAGGCACGCTTCAGCACATTGAAGACGAAGGCACAAATCGTCACTTTAAATTTTCCAGCCCTTTTACGAGTGAGCTCAAAATTGACCAAAGCTTAGCTCATAATGGCGTTTGCCTTACTGTGGTTTCTATTGATGGAAGTAACTATGTGGTAACGGCTATTAAAGAAACATTGGATCGCACCAATTTGGGTCAACTAAAACAAGGAGATATTGTAAACCTTGAAAGATGCATGATTGCCAATGGCCGCTTGGATGGACACATTGTACAAGGCCATGTGGATCAAACTGGGGTTTGCGAAAAAATAGAAGAAGTAGATGGTAGCTGGAAATTCTTTATTCGTTACAATCCAAAAGTCGATAATGTGACTGTAGAAAAAGGCTCTATTTGCATAAATGGCGTTAGCCTTACTGTAGTAGATTCCGAAAAGGATATGTTCTCAGTGGCAATTATTCCTTACACCTATGAGCACACTACTTTTAGAAATTTAGAAGTGGGCAAAACGGTAAATCTGGAGTTTGACATTATTGGCAAGTACGTTGCCCGAATGATGGCCTTACGCCAGTAAGAAGGCTTGTCTTAAACTTTCAGCATCCAACCCACAGTCTTTCAAAAGTTCGGTGCGGCTTCCATGCTCAATAAATTTATCGGGTAAGCTTAGGCTTAAAAATTTTGTCCCTAGATGTTCATTTTTATGTAAAATAGAACCCACCGTATCGCCCAATCCTCCTCTAGGGCTGTTTTCTTCAACGGTGATTAGCACCTCATAATTCGAAGCAAGCTCATGAATAAAGGATTCATCCAAAGGTTTTAATTGGCGAATGTCATAATGGGCATAGGCCAATTCATCCAAACCTTTTTCCACCTCCTCTCCTACTGAGCCAAAGCTCAAAACAACTTTTCCCTCTCCTGTTTTCAAGCACTTCGGTTTTGGAGCAAAGCTTTTGCTTAAAGCTCCATCATAATTTGTATTGGCTTTTGGGTAACGAATAAACCACACTCCATGATTCGCAACAGCATAATTCAACATGGCTTTCAAATCATCACCATTTCTAGGCGCCAAAATATTTACACCTGGAAGAGTGTTTAAAAACCCCACATCGAAGGTACCGTGGTGCGTAGCACCATCTTCACCCACCAATCCAGCTCTATCCAAACAGAAAACCATGTGAAGGTTTTGGAGGGCTACATCATGAATTATTTGGTCATAACCTCTTTGAGCAAAAGTTGAATATAAATGTACCAACGGAACAGAGCCTGCTGCAGCCATTCCCGCGGCCATAGTCACCGCATGTTGCTCAGCAATGCCTACATCAAAAGTCCTTTCTGGGAACTGCTTTTGAAAAGCACCAAAACCGCCACCAGAAAGCATGGCCGGGCTTACCACTACCAATTTTTCATTTTGAGCTCCGAGCTCGCAAATTGTATTGCCAAGCACCGTCTGAAAAGTAGTTTCCGGCTTGCCGCCAATAGAAGCTGGTTTCTCAGCCTTGGGAAACTGCTTTGAAGTAGTTACCCTAATGCATCTAGGCCCATTAACTCCAAGTGCTGAGTTTAAAGATTCCACTACCTCTTTAACATCCAAGCCATTTACAGAGCCAAGAAAATTTACACCGAGAGATTCAAAATACTGCTTGTAATTTTTGGAAACAGAAAGGGCTCCCTTATTATCGTCAATTGACTGATTGTTGTCGTTCAGAACAATCAGAACATCCAAATTTCTTTCACCAATGTAATTTAGAGCTTCAAAACTCATCCCGCCCGTAAGAGCACCATCACCAATTACCGCTACACGATTTCGCTTTAACTTATTTAAAATATCAGCCTCGGCAAATCCGGCCACAGCCGAAATTGAAGTAGACGAGTGCCCCGCACCGAATGGATCATATTGGCTTTCGGTACGCTTAGTAAAACCCGAAACACCACCTTTTAACCTATTAGTATGGAACTGGTTTTTACGCCCTGTTAGTACTTTATGAATGTAGGCTTGATGCCCAACATCCCAAACTAAAATATCATTTGGAGTATTTAGAGTATAATGCAGAGCCACGCTCAATTCTGTTACTCCTAAACTAGCGTTTATATGCCCTTCCTTACGCTGTGTGGTTTGGGGAACAAATGCACGTAATTCTTCACAAAGCTGTGGAAGTTCTTCCACGGCTAGGTGCTTTAAATCGGCTGGTATGTTGATTTTATCTAATAACACGAAGTGGCAAATGTACGATGGAGTTTCTTCTTAAAATGAAAAAGGGCCTCTAACGAAACGCTAGAGACCCCTTGGTCAACCAATTAACCAAACCTTAACCTAATTAACTTGCGAACTTATTAAAAAGTTCTCGACTTTTTCTGGTTAGTCGTTCAAATATTAAATACATAACAGGTACAACGACCAACGTTAAGAATGTAGCAAACACCAGGCCAAAAATAACTGTCCAGGCCATTGGGCTCCAAAATACCGCGTTATCACCTCCAAAATATATATTAGGGTCATAACTGGAAAGCATGCCTATAAAGTCAATATTAAGACCTACAGCCAGCGGTAACAGCCCTAACACTGTAGTAATGGCGGTAAGCAATACAGGGCGCAAACGAACTTTACCCGCTAACTCAATAGCAGTTCTCAAATCTTCATCCGTAAGTTCATGATTACCTGTTACCCCTTTTGCTTCTCGCTGACGAGACCTACTGAGTTCAATAAAGTCAATCAAAACTATACCGTTATTTACAACAATACCTGCCAGCGAAACGATACCAATACCTGTCATAATTACAACAAAGTCCATTTGGAAAATACCCAAGCCGAGGAACACCCCGATAGTACTAAATACCACGGTCATAATAATAATGAATGGCTTAACTAGTGAGTTAAACTGTGACACCAGGATAATGGAAATTAATGCAATAGCCATTAGCATTGCTGTACCCAAAAATGCTGAAGATTCATCTTGCTCCTGCTGGGCTCCAGTAAACTTTAGGTCATAACCTTGTGGCAACTTGAAATTCTTCAATGTAGCCTTTATCTGATTGTTTACTTCTGTTTCGTTGTACCCTTCAATAACGTTAGAATAAACTGTAATCAATCGTTCAGAATCAAGACGCTTAATGGAATTGAATGAATTATTAAACTCATAACTCGCAACAGCTGAAATTGGCACCTGAACAATTTTTCCTGTTGCTTGTGAGCGAAAAGTAACCAGTTGATTCATCAAACTCGCTACATCATAGCGGTACTCTTTTTTAAGTCGAATTTCGATTGGGTACTCATCTTCACCTTCCTTGTATTTACTTGCCTCTCTACCGTACAAAGCAGTGCGCAATACCAGTGCTATTTGCTGTGTAGAAACACCCAATCTTCTTGCTCTTTCACGATCAATCTTAATAAGCATTTCGGGCTTATTGGTTTCCAAATCAATTTGTAAACCTTCAATACCCGGAATATTGGCCGCATCCACCTCATTCTTCACATCGGACGCAATCTCAATTAGCTGATCAAACTCCTCACCGGTGATTTCAATATTAATTGGCTTACCAACAGGAGGTCCATTTTGTTCTTTCTCTACCGTAAAGGTGACACCTGGTAAGTAGCCCAGCAATTGATTAGTTACATCCTTCTGTATTTCGGTAGTCTCAATGCCATTTCTGTATTGATACTCCACAAAAGCGATTGTAATTCTAGCTTTATTAGGAGTGGACTGACCACCACCTCCAAAGTCATTTTGACTAGCTGTTTCGGCTCCTACGTTAGTCACCACCGATTCAATCACTTCTCCGTAAGGCTCAAGGATTTCATCCAACTTAGACTCAACTATGCGCGTAACGCTATCAGTAGCCTGCACATCTGTACCCAACGGCACCTCTACATATACATTTATAAAGTTTGGCTCATTTACTGGAAAGAACACAACCTTTGGATTACTACCAAAATAAAACATGATAGAAACTACCATTAACACAAATGTGCCAATCAAAATCACAATTGGCCTAATACCATCCAACGCCCATTTTAGTGTACGAGCATATAGGTTTTCCAGCTTTACTAATGCCCCTGTTTGAAACTTTACCGCTAAAGGCTCTAATACGTAAGCGAAGATTAATATCAGCGCAGCAATGATCAACATCAAATTCCCAAATACAAAGACACCGGCAAGAATAAATAACGCTCCTAAGCCTCCAAAAATGGCTGCTGAGATTAATGCTCGCTTGTAATTCGGCTTTTTCTTTAAGTCTTGTTTTTTAATAAAAGTAGCCGTGATTACCGGGTTAATTACCAAAGCCACAAAAAGTGAAGAGGCCAGAACAATGATCAAGGTTTTGGGCAAGAAACCCATAAACTCACCAATAATGCTATCCCAAAATAGTAATGGAAAAAATGCCGCCAGCGTAGTAGCCGTACTACTGATAATAGGTACGGCAATCTCGCCTACCCCTTGTCTTGAGGCTTCAAATTTGGACAGACCTTCCTCTTCATAGAGTCGGTAAATATTTTCAATGGTTACAATTCCATTATCCACCAGCATACCCAAGGCAAGTATTAGCCCAAATAACACCATGAAATTCAGGGTAATACCAAGGGCACTTAGCACAAGGAAACAGATGAACATTGAAAACGGTATAGACAAACCAACAAAGATTGCGTTTCTCAATCCGAGGAAAAATAAAAGAACAAGAATCACCAGGATTACTCCACTAATAATGGAATTTTCCAGGTTGCTAATCTGATTTCGAGTTTGCACGGACTGATCATTTGTCGTTGTAATACGAAGTCCTTTTGGCAACATTCCATTCTTTTTTGACTCCTGCAGAATCTCTGTAATCTTATCAGTGGCGTTTAATAAGTTCTCGCCACTCTTCTTAATTACATTCAGAGAAACCACCTGCTCACCCCCAAGACGCGCAAAACTTTCCACTTCTTTGTAGGTAAACAATACATCAGCTACATCCTTTAAGTACACAATGTTATTATTCTCGTGCTTTACAATGATGTTTTTAATCTGATTCATATCCTGAAACTCCGCGTCAGTACGAATACTTCTACGCGTATTTCCCAGTAAAATATCACCTGCCCCAATGTTCACGTTTTCACTGGCAATGGCATTTTCTATATCAGTAAAGCTAATTTGGTTTGCCTTAAGCAAAGGTAAATCCACATTTATCTGAACCTCCTTTTCCTTATCGCCTGTGATGGTTGCCTCTGAAATTTCAGGTAATTCCTCAATTTCGTCCTGCAGATCTTCCGCAAAATCCACCAACTGATCGATAGAATAATCCCCCGAAAGATTGATATTCAAAATAGGGATCCGGGAAAGGTCAATATCCATTACCAGTGGCTCTTGATCCAAGTCTGTAGGCAAGTCTGTCCTTGCGCGATCTACCGCATCTTTCACATCCTGAAGCGCCTTTTCGGTATCCACATCAATATTAAATTCCACATTAATGATGGACACGTCTTGTACGGATTCAGAATTCAAATCCTTGATACCATCCACACCCTTAATTTCTTTTTCAAGAGGTCGGGTTATAAGGTTTTCAATATCGGCTGGGGTGTTTCCAGCATAAGGTGTTTGCACATAAATTAGTGGAAACACAATTTCGGGAAACGACTCTTTGGGCATGGTACGATAGGAGTACAATCCAAAGAGAAGTAGTAGTGCCGAAAGAATAAATACACTTATCGAGTTATTGAGCGAAAGTGTACTTAACTTAAAATTTCTTTCTGTTTTATTTGCCATTTCTGTGCTGGTTATAAAGCTTAGTGTACGCTTACAGTTTCTCCATTATTTACCTGATTGTAACCATCAGTAATAATTTTATCACCTTCTTTAAGGCCACTCAAAATTTCAGTTTCAGGCCCTGATGACCTTCCTTTTTTAATGTACTTTTTAATAGCCTTTAGTTCGCCACCTTCATTTGAAGCTACATACACAAAGTCACCTTTAAGGTCTTTTGTAATCACCTTTGAAGGAACCACAATTGCGGTATCATTTGTGTAGTCATTAATCATAAGATTGGCCAATACATTTGGCTTAATGCGACCATCTTTATTGTCAAGATTTACCTTCACCTTAAAGCTTCTATTGTCAGGATTTATTACCTGGCTCACAAATGTCACTGGAGCAGTAAGCTCAACTCCCAAAGCAGGGATTTTCACCTTTACACTATCTCCCTTGTGCACATTAGTCATGTACTGCTCCGAAAGCTCTGCTTCAATTTCCACTTTTGCCAAGTCTACCACACGCACTATGGGAGTACCTACACTTACAAACTCACCTTCGTTTACCTGAATCACATCTACTGATCCATTTATAGGAGCTTTAATCATGGTATTATTATACTGAGTTTGTATTTGTGCATATCGACTACGAGTGCTTTCAAAGTTTGATTTTGCCTGCAAATACTCAATCTCCGAACCTATGTTTTGATCCCAAAGGTTTTTGCGTTTCTTGTAGGTAGTCTCGGCAAGTTCAAATGCAGTTTTAGCTTCAGCTAATTGATTTCCTACTGCTTCATTTTCGATCCGCACCAAGATTTGACCCTTGCTTACCTTCTGCCCTTCCTCTGCCGGAACGCTTACTATTCGCCCCCCAGCTTCCGCGCTAATCATGATATTCTCCTTAGAGGTAACAGTACCTGTAAGCTGTACATGGTGACTGAATTTTTGCTTTTTAAGCTCAGCAACTTTAATTGAAGTAGACACTTCGTTACTGGTAGTATCCATCTCACTGATTTCCTCTTTCAAGGTTTCAATTTCTGCCTGCAATGCTGCCACTTCTGACTCCTTCTCTCCAAGCAAAACACGCTTTTCTTCAAGTGAACTTGCCTCTTGGGTAGAGCATGAAACTGCTAAAACGGATATGGCAATTATTAAAAATCTTTTCATTGTGGGATAATTTACTGTGTGGGTTTTATTAAGGTTGACCAATTGCTGCGTCAAGGTTTTCTTTAGCATTTAGCAATTGCTGCAATGCCTGTAAATAATTCTGCTGTATTTCAAAATATTGATTTTCGACTTGAGTAAGATCCAAGCTACTTGAAATACCTTCCTGATATTTTATTCTGGTTTTGTCCCTTATGCGCTTACTCAACTCCACGTTTCTTTTGGTGGTATTGTAATTATCAAAAGCGTATTCATAGTCCGATTTTGCCTGCTCGTATTGCATGGTAAGCTGATTAGCCGTTTGCATTCTAGCCAAAGTTGCCTGTTCCAGATCAAGTTTTGCTTTTTGAGTTACTGCATTTCTCCTAAGGCCTGTAAACAAATCCCATTTTAGGCTAGCGCCTATTGCAGTATTGGGAATCCAATAGTGATTGAAATCAAATGTTTGATCAAAATCATTAGTGTAGTTTGACTGACCATGTCTCACGAAACCTGAAATGGTTGGTGCATATTTCCACTTTTCATTTTTTACAGAAAGCTGAGCACCACGCTCTACCGCCTGTACATATTTAAAATTGACATTAGCATCTAACTTAAATGCTGATTCCTGCACAGCCTCCTCACTTACCATTAACTCCTCCGTTTTATCAGTAAGTTCAATTTCTGTTTCTATATACCTTCCCATATTAAAGTTGAGCAGCATCTTGGCTAAAATCAATTGCCTTTCACTTCTATCCAGTGTATTTTCCAGTCCGGTAACTAACAGTTCCAACTGATCTACGTCCTGCTCCTCTACAAATCCATTATCATACAAAGCGCGAGTTTCCTTAAAGTTCTTTTGAAGACTCTCTACATTCTCTTTAATAATCTCAATTGTTTCTTCAGTTACCAAAACACCATAATACGCCTGTGCTACATCCCTTCTGATTTCAATTTCTGAACGCTGCACATCCAGTCTTGCGCCTTCCTTAACCACTTTACTAGCCTGTAAAGCCACAAAGTAAGATCCATCAAAAATTAGTTGATTAACGTTAAGGTTACCAATATTTGAATAGGTTACCCCCATTGGTAAATAAAATATATCCCCTGGAGCCATTCCTGGGAATGATTCCGATGGAATTGCTGTTTTTCCAATTTGAGCATTGTAAGTAAAATCTAAACCTGCAGAAACCTGCGGCAAACCAATAGCTCGCGTTTCATTTATGGTTCTTTTTGCTTTTTCAAACTCCAGCTCTCTATCCCTATTACTAAAAGCATGTGTCAGAGCATACTCCTGAGCCTCCTTTAGGCTAAAGGCCGTTTTATTTTCTTTCTCTTCGTCAACCTGACTCCAAGCTGTAACGCCAAAAACCATTAGCATTAAAAGTCCTAATGTTCGCATATTCTATATTGACTTATTCTTTAATTTTTGTTCCAAATATTCCAATCCTTTAGGTGTGGCCAAACCCCGAATGTGATACTCCAAAGCCTGATGCATCACAAATGGCATAGAGTGATTATCAAAAAGCTCGCGCTCCTCTTCCGGCATGGTTTCCATTTTAGCACAGTACAAAAATGAAATCACCTCTGTGCTCGCCTCAGGCCTGTATAATCCATCACGCTTTCCACTTTCAATGTTTTCCTGAATCATCATGCTTAGCATTTCATGACGTCCTTCAAACACCTCGCTAAAAGTTTCTGGGTAGTATTTCTGCAGCTGAAACTGCATACTGTGATTGTGGTTTCTCATTATACGACCAACTACGGCATCCACCTCCATTAGCTCATCAATGGCATTTGTAGTACGACTATGAATTTCTAAAAGGCTTTGCTGTATTTCGGCAAACTTATTTATGATGCTCTTATGTATAAGGTCTGCCTTGTTTTCAAAATACTTGTAAATCGTCTTTTTGGAAATGCCCAATTCCTTGGCCACATCATCCATCGTCACGCTCCTGATGCCATATTTATTAAACATCCTAAGCGCACACTCCATTATTTCTCTCTCCTGCTTTTCCATAAATCGGGCGCAAATATATACACAAATGTCTTTCGGAAACTATTGAGGCTTTAAAAGTTTCCTTGGTTTCCAAAAAACATAACTTGCTTAACATCAAGGCAGAAGAAACCCAGTCAACCCCAACCTATTCCTCTAGGTTGTTTCGATTCATCCCATCCGAATAATTAGCCATCCTAAAACCGATATTTACCTTATTGCGATTGCAGAATTTTAAGAACTTTGCGCCCTCAAAATATCAGACCACAATGGATCATATTTCAATAAAAGAACTACTTAGCAAAAAGCCGATTGGCACCACAGCAACCGTTAAAGGCTGGGTTAGAAATTTTAGAAGCAACCGTTTTATCGCTCTTAGCGATGGTAGCACTATAAAAACCCTTCAAGCAGTTGTGAATTTTGAAAACACTCCGGAAGAGGTACTGAAAAAAATCACCGTGGGTGCTTGTATAAAGGTGACTGGTGATGTGGTAAGTTCACAAGGCGCTGGGCAAGATTTAGAAATACAAGCCACGGGTGTGGCAATTCTTGGGGAAAGTAACCCTGAAGAATATCCACTTCAACCTAAAAAGCACTCGATGGAATTTTTGCGCGAAAAAGCGCATTTGCGTCCACGCACTAATACATTTGGAGCTGTATTGAGAATTCGTCACAGTTTATCTTTTGCCATTCATCAGTATTTCCATGAGCGTGGTTTTTACAATATGCACACCCCTATTATTACAGGAAGTGATGCTGAAGGAGCAGGGGAAATGTTCAACGTTTCTGCATTAGACAAAAAGAACATCCCACTTACTGAAGACGGAGAAGTAGATTTCAGCGAAGATTTTTTTGGGAAAGAAACCAATCTTACAGTTTCTGGCCAGCTCGAGGCAGAACTTGGTGCATTGGCTCTTGGAAAAGTTTACACTTTCGGACCGACTTTTAGAGCTGAAAACTCAAACACCACTCGCCATCTTGCAGAATTCTGGATGATTGAGCCTGAGGTAGCTTTTGCTGATCTTGATGACAACATGGATTTGGCCGAAGACTTTTTGCGAAAAGTGATAAAGTTTGCTCTGGACAATTGTGCTGATGATATCGAGTTTTTGAGTAAAAGGCTGGAAGATGAGGAAAAAACCAAGCCTCAGGCCGAGCGCAGCGAAATGTCATTGAAAGATCGCTTGGAGTTTGTAGCAGACAATAACTTCCGCAGAGTAAGTTATACGGAGGCAGTTGAAATTTTGAGAAACTCTAAACCTAACAAAAAGAAGAAATTTCAATATCTAATTAATGAGTGGGGGGTAGACCTTCAATCAGAGCACGAAAAGTTTTTGGTAAAACACTTTGGCTGTCCGGTTATTCTTTATGATTACCCTGCTACTATCAAAGCTTTTTACATGCGCCTCAATGATGATGAAAAGACCGTTCGTGCTATGGACATCCTTTTCCCAGGAATTGGAGAAATAGTAGGAGGCTCACAAAGAGAAGAGCGTCACGATGTCCTTCTACAAAAAATGGAGGAATTTGGCATTGACCCAAAAGAGCTTTGGTGGTACCTCGACACTCGTAAATTCGGAACCTGTGTGCACAGCGGATTCGGCCTTGGCTTTGAAAGACTCGTGCTTTTTGTAACAGGAATGACCAATATTAGAGACGTAATTCCTTTCCCAAGAACACCTGGTAACGCAGATTTTTAAAAAATACTTGCTTTTGAAGGTCGTTTTGTGAAGCTATCTTCTTACTTTTATTAACTTCGGCAACATATTTGATAGAGCGCCTTTTTTTCAAAATGAGAAAAGGCCTGTCACAAACTAAAAAGCTACGTTAATAAAAAATGCTAAAACAGCACCTCAGTCAAAAATTACTGCAAAAGTTATCTCCTCAGCAAATACAGCTGATGAAGCTTATTCAGTTGCCTACACAGGCTCTGGAGCAGAAAATAAAAGAGGAGCTTGAGGCTAATCCTGCGCTTGAAGAAGGGATGGATGCAGATGAGCATCCCGAAGATGATTACCCAGAATATGATGAGGGTGACAATCAATCTATAGAAGCCGAGGATATTAATGTAGACGAATACCTGAGTGATGATGAAGTGCCTGACTATAGAATGAAGGCCAACAATTACTCAGCTGATGACGAAGACGCACGTGTTCCTATTTCGGGCGGTACATCTTTTACTGAATATTTGATGGACCAAATCAGCATGAGCCGCCTCAAAGAAGAGGATCGCAAAATTGCTGAATATCTCATAGGAAACATTGACGATGACGGTTACATCAGACGCGAACTGAACGCTATTGTAGATGACCTCGCTTTCACCCAAAATGTATTTGTAGACGAACCTAGATTAGAGGAGGTGTTACACATCATCCAATCACTTGACCCACCTGGAGTGGGAGCTCGTGATTTGCAAGAATGCCTGGTTCTTCAACTTGAAAGAAAAGAAAACACCAATGCTATTCGAGTAGCACGTGAAATTCTAAAAAATTACTTTGACGAATTTATAAAGAAGCATTACTCCAAGTTGATGGAGCGCATGGAAATTGATGAAGAGTTTTTGAAAGATGCTATTTCGGAAATTAGCAGACTAAACCCAAAACCTGGTAATTCATCAACTAACACCCAAAAGTCTATTCAATCAGTAATTCCTGATTTTACCATAAGTATAGAAGAAGGCGAACTAGAGCTTACGCTAAACTCTAGAAACGCCCCTGAATTGAACGTTAGTCGCGAGTATAAAGACATGCTCGAAACCTACAAAAGTTCACAAGAAAAAAGCAAGTCACAAAAAGAAGCTGTGATGTTTGTGAAGCAAAAGCTGGATGGCGCAAAATGGTTTATTGATGCCATTCGTCAACGCCAACAAACGCTTTTAGTTACCATGTCTTCCATCATGAATTTTCAGCAAGAATATTTTCTTACCGGGGATCAGCGCAAGCTTCGCCCAATGATT
This sequence comes from Owenweeksia hongkongensis DSM 17368, assembly GCF_000236705.1. Lineage (NCBI taxonomy): Bacteria > Pseudomonadati > Bacteroidota > Flavobacteriia > Flavobacteriales > Owenweeksiaceae > Owenweeksia > Owenweeksia hongkongensis. The sequence goes on from NC_016599.1 coordinate 2,465,939, forward strand.
TTGAAAGACATTGCTGATGAAATTGGAATGGATATTTCCACGGTTTCCAGGGTGGCTAGCAACAAATATGTGCAAACACCTTATGGCACTTTTCTTATAAAGGAGTTTTTTAGCGAAAGCATGAAAAACGATGCGGGCGAAGATGTTTCTACCAAAGAAATCAAGAAGATTTTAGAAGACTCCATTGGCGAAGAAAATAAGCGCAGCCCACTTACCGATGACCGTTTGGCCAAGCTTCTAAAAGAAAAAGGCTATCCCATTGCCCGAAGAACTGTGGCCAAATATCGCGAACAGTTAAACATTCCGGTAGCCAGACTAAGAAAACAACTTTAAGGTGAATAGGTCTTTTGCCCAAGCACTTTCCTATTTATTACATCCAGCGGTTTTCCCCTTATTGGGCACCTTGGCTGTAATGCAATTTAGTCCCTATTTTATTCCTTCTAATGTACTTATCATCACCTTGGCTTTGGTTTTTACAGGCACCTATGTTTTACCTCTAGCCATCAGCTACCTTCTTTACAAGCTAGATGTAATCAAAAGCTTGGAAATGAAAACCGCCCAAGAAAGACGAATACCTTATCTCGTAGGGGCCATTTGCTATTACTTCATTGCTACCATGATAAATGTGTTGCAACTCCCGCGAGAAGCTTACCTCTTTTTACTTGCCAGCACTATTATTATTGTATTGCATCTAATGCTTTTACGGTTTATGAAACCGAGTGCTCACCTTGGCGGCATTGCAGGTTTCACCGCTTTGCTTTTTGCGCTTTCGCTAAAATTTCAAATCAACCTTCTTCCACTTATTGCTTTGTGCATAATACTATGTGGCTTCCTCGCCAGCGCCAGATTATATTTAAAAGCTCATACACCCACTGAAATTATAACTGGTTTTCTGACCGGAGTAATTGTTGTTTTTACGGTAATCACTTTGGGTTAAGCAATGTTGTTTCTTCCTAACACAATGACGTAGGAATATCCCTAAAAACTACTTTACCACCTTCCCTTTCGCAACGTAGTTTTTTTGCGTTTTAGGTTACCCAAATGTCATTTTTTGAAGAAATCAACTTAAAATTTTCACTTCCCACCGGCAACTCCACACATAATTCTAAAATAAAAACCACTTCGCAACACCACTATTAATCAGGATTTAACCTCTCTTCACTGTTTTTTTTTGAGTAAAATTTGCAAATAGAATAATTTTAGTAATATTGGTAAACCAATTTTGGTCAACCAATTTTTATGCTATGGGGCAACGTGATTTACTAAGAAATCTTACGGAGATTGAAATCGAATCTCCAGTTGACATCATCATACGTCAAATAAGAAATTTGATCGTTGATGGAGAGCTAAAGCCTGGAGAAAAACTTCCCCCTGAAAGGAAGTTGGCCGAAAAACTTGGTATTGGCCGCAGTTATGTACGCGAAGCCATTAAAAAGCTAGAATTTTATGGAATTCTAAAAACACTTCCTCAAAGTGGCACCATAGTATCAGGAATTGGAATTACCGCACTTGAAGGCTTAATATCTGATGTACTCAAGTTGCATGAAGATGACTTTTCATCTTTGGTAGAAACCCGATACATCTTAGAAATACAATCAGCAAGAAATGCTGCTTTGCGTAGAACTGAAGAAGATTTAGTAATGCTTGAGGAGGCATACAAAGCTTATGAAAAAGAAGTGATGCTTGGCAAGCAAGCTATTGATCAAGATTTAATGTTTCACCTAAAAATAGCGGAAGCAAGTAAGAATCAAGTTCTTAAATCTTTGATGATGCTAATAACTCCGGATATTCTAAGAAATTATATTTCTAAGAATGTATGTGGAGATGGTAAATTTTATAAAGCTCTTCAAGAGCACCGTCAAATTCTAGAAGCTATTAAGGAGCAAAATCCTGATAAGGCTGAAGCGGGAATGGCGGAACACCTAAGTGATATCCTAAACTCTAATAATCCGAAAAATACCTTTAATGAATAAAGACAATTCCAGTTAAAAAAAGGATCAGTAACTAAATACTGATCCTTTTATCGTTGCACCCACACCCAACAGACACCGAGCCTACCTGCAAGTATCACCGGTCAAAGTCGTCAGGGGAACGTGCGTTTATTATTTAGCAAAAATACAACACATAATTAAAACCTATGTTATGAAAAAATTATTACAAATCCTTTTATTAATCACCTGTTTTACGGTCTGTTACGAGCCACTTAACGCTCAAGACACGAAGACAATTTCAGGTGTGATTACCTCACCCACGGATGGACTACCACTACCTGGTGCCGCTGTGGTAGTAAAGGGCTCAGAAGCCGCCACTATTACCGATGCCAATGGAGCCTTTACAATCCAAGCAAGCCCAGATGCCATACTCGAGGTTTCATTTATCGGGCACAAAACTCAACAAGTTTCAGTTTCAGGTAGAACGCAAATCAACATCTCACTGGAAGAAGAGACCAGCGTGCTGGAACAAGTAGTTGTTGTTGGTTATGGTACTCAAAAGAAATCACATGTTACCGGATCAGTAAGTAAAGCCGAGGGTAGCGAAATGGCTCAAATTGCTGTACCTCGTGCTGATCAAGCGCTTGTTGGTAAGCTAGCTGGAGTTCAAGTAACTAACACTAGCGCAGAAGCCGGAGCAGCGCCAACCATTCAAGTGAGAGGTTTAACCTCCATTAGCGCTAGTACTTCTCCACTTATTGTAATTGATGGATACCCTATTCAAGGTGATCTCTCTACTATTGACATGAATGACGTTGAGTCTATTGAAGTATTAAAAGATGCTGCATCTGCCTCTATATATGGATCTAGAGGTGCTAACGGAGTAATTCTGGTTACAACCAAAAGTGGCGGAAGCTCTTACGGTGCAAAACCTGCAACATTTACTTTCAACTCATATGTTGGCGTAAAAACTCCCATAAAACAAGAAATTTATCCTTCAAGTGATGAATGGTCAAACTATGTAAGAAGCAATCTTTCACAAATGGGCTTAACTACCGTACCTGATGAAATTGTACAAATGGACAATTTAGGTACCAACACAGACTGGGAAGATGTGATGATGCGTAACGGTTTAATTCAAAATTACTCCTTAGGCGTATCTGGTGGAACTCAAGGAGTAAACTATTACATAGGTGGTAGTTACATTGGAGATGAAGGTGTGCTTCGCACTAACGATTATGACAAGTATAACCTTAGGGTAAATATTGACAGTAAACTAAATGACTGGTTAGAAGTAGGCGTAAATATAAACCCAAGCATGAGCAAGCAGCAAATTCTTGGAGTTGGTCTACATGATGCTCTTCGCTCTCAGCCATGGTTGCCTGAATATCATACATCTGAAACCGTACAATATGCAGCTGCTGCCGGCTATGATGTACAGGTGGGCGATATTGCTCATGAAAGACATTTTTCGGATGTAAATGGAGTGAACCTTCAGCTTACAAGCAACAATAGTAGCTTGGCAAAAGTAGACGGCCGAACCCGCACCTCACAGTATTTTAGCAACATTGCGAATGCTTATGCCAAAGTAAAGCTTACCAAGTCTCTGTCCTTCAGAACAAGCTTTGGTACTTTTAATAGCTCAGCACAAAATGAGTACTTCCAAGAGTCTTGGTCAATCAGAACTGAGGCGACAGAAGGAACTTACTCTGAAGACAAAATTTTTGACTGGTTAAGTGAAAATACACTTACGTTTGATAAGTCATTTGGAGATCATGACCTGAATGTTCTTGGTGGGTTTTCAGCACAAAAAACAACTTACTCAAATACCAGCCTTGCGGCTAACTCTTTCTTAACCGACCAAATATCTACATTGAACGCTGGTATTATTTCTAGCGGAAGCACTTTTGAAGAGCAGTCTTCTCTAGCGTCACTTTTTTCTAGAGTAAACTACTCCTACAAAAACAAATACATGGTTTCGTTAAGTGCCCGTGGGGATGGAAGCTCAAAGTTTGGAATAAACAATCAATGGGGATTTTTCCCTTCAGCATCTTTAGGATGGCGTGTTAGTCAGGAAGATTTCTTCAAGCCACTTACCAACACCATTAATGAATTTAAGCTTAGAGCTACTGTGGGAAAAACAGGAAACAATGGTATCCCAAACTATGCTGCCTACGGCACATTGACCCCGGTAAATAGCATAAACAACAATACCATAGAGCAAGGCTTTGCACAAACCTCTACCTCAAATCCTGACCTAAGTTGGGAGAGTACTACTGAGACAAACTTTGGTATTGACATGGCCTTCATGGAAAATCGCCTGTATTTCTCATTTGACTACTACATTGCCGAAACTGACCAGCTCCTTCTACTTGTTCCAATTTCTGCTGTAACTGGTTTTACTGAAGAATATCAGAACATTGGTAAAATGAAAAATACAGGGTTTGACTTTGAGGTAAACTTTGTAGCCATTGACAATGATAAATTTACATGGAGAATTGGCGGAAATATTTCGCACTACCGCAATGAGTTGCTTGACTTTGCCGGTGTAGATCAATTGATTTCAACTCCTGATGAAAAACGTCCAAGTCAGTACATCGCACAAGTGGGATCTCCCTTAGTACAGTTTTATGGATATGAAACTGCTTCACAAATAAGCACTTCAGATCTTGCTACACCTTACTGGCCGGTAAATGTAGGTGCCGATGCTGTATATGTAAAAGACCTGAATGGAGATGGTGTAATTACCGATGAGGACAGAACTGTTTTAGGGTCACCAATTCCAGATTTTGTTTGGGGTATCACCACTAGTATGAACTATAAAGCCTTCGATCTTTCCATGGTATGGCAAGGTTCTCAAGGTGCTGAAGTTTTCAACATTGACCCATATTACTATGAGTCTCAATGGAAAGGTGCCAACACACTTACTGCTGATGAGCAAGCCAAAACTCGCCTTAAGGTAGAAACTGATGACATGATTCAGGACGCATCTTTTACTGCTCTTAGATCATTAAACATTGGGTACACACTCCCAAAAACCTGGACCAAAAAAGCAGGCGTGCGTGTATACTTTACGGGCTATAACCTACTATACTTTACAGCTGACGATTATACCAGCTATAATCCTGAAGGTGTAAACTTGTTTAACGACAACCCACTTACCATGGGATATCAGCGTGGTGCTGCTCCTCAGTACAGATCTTACGCCTTGGGCCTTAATCTAAACTTTTAAAAAACAGACTTATGAAAGCAATAAAATATATCACCCTTGGATTGATACTGGCAGTTTCTGCGTCTTGCGAAAAGTTCTTAGAGCTTGAGCCAGAGTCTGAGCTAACGGCAGAAGGATACTATGAAGATGCCGAACAAATAGAGTCTGGACTGTATGCCTGTTATGACGGTTTGCAGCAAACGATTCAAATCGAATTTATACTTACCGAAATGCGCTCCGATAATGGAACCACCGTGCTAAACGAAGGTGGATTTGGTCAGCTTGATAAATTCAATGACGCTACCACTAATAACTACACACTAAACTATTGGCAGCTTAGCTACAACACGATTATGCGTGCCAACACAGTTTTGAAATATCTTGACGTGGTGACAGATGCCGGACAGCGCTCATCCTTTGAAGGTGAAGCAAGATTGATAAGAGCAATCAACTACTTTAACTTAGTAAGGTTGTATGGTGCTGTGCCTTTGGTAGATGATGTAATTCTTTCTTCAGAAGACGAATTCTTCAAAAGAGTGGATGAAGCAACAATCTATAACTTTATCAAAAGTGATTTGCAATTTGCCGCTCAAAGCCTGCCCGCTACCAGTGATGCAGGTCGACCAAATCTTTACACGGCTATGACCCTTTTAGGAAAAGTACACTTGACTCTAAAAGAATATAGTGATGCTAAAATCCAATTAGGTAATGTTATCAATATGGGTGGGTACGCTCTGGAGCCTAATTATGAGGATGTATTTAGCATTTCTAATGAGCTTAATGATGAAATCATTATGGCTATTGAGTTTAAAGAAAACTCAAATGGAGAAGGACAATCATTTAGTCATGAAATGACTATTCAGGGTGAGTTTGGAGGATTGAATAATCCTACTACGGATTTTATTAACTCCGCTGCTGCTGAAGATAGCATTCGTACCAGCTTCTTGATTACAAATGATTCTCCTCCCCTTTGTGGAAAGTATCTATCATCCGCAAACCCACTAGATGCGGGTAATGACTGGCCTTTGCTGCGCTATGCCGATGTACTACTAATGTATGGGGAAGCGGAAAATGAACTTAACGGCCCTACACAGGATGCCTTGGATTACCTAAATGAAACACGAAACAGAGCAGGCCTATCATCTCTTACTACCACAGACATTACTACTGCAGATGAGTATCGTACTGCTATGGAAGAGGAGCGTAGATACGAGCTGGCCTTTGAAAACCATCGTTGGTTTGACCTACTTCGCACAGGCCGTGCATTCGATGTAATGAATGCTCAAGGTGCAACAGAAGGTTTTTCTGTACCTACCTATAGACTGCTTTATCCAATACCGCAAAGAGAAATTGATGTAAGCAATGGTTTGCTAACTCAAAATTCAGGATACTAAAAACTTAACATTTGAATGGGGTCGGGGGTGTAAAAGCCCCTCTCCATTCCTTTTCGAACACATAGACCTTCATGTCCAAATATTCATTTATCGTATTATCTCTTTTCGCACTTTTTAGTTGTGACCAACAAAAGGTTACCACTCTTAATGTTGAAAGTTTAAATGAAAAGATATCCTCAGCAAAACCTGGTGACACCGTATTGGTACCCTCAGGAACTTATGAAGATGTAATAATTCATTTTAGTGCAAATGGCGAAGAAAATGCTCCCATCGTTTTAATGGCAGAAAATGCAGGAAACACAATTTTTAGCGGACAATCTCAGGTGTATATCTCAGGATCACATTTAGTACTTCATGGCCTCAAATTCGAAAATGGTTTTTCACCAAAAGGTTCAGTAATATCATTTAGCTCAGAAGATGGAAAACAAAAAGCATCATACACCAGAGTTACGGAATGCGCAATTATCAATTACTCAAACCCTGATAGAATAAAGAAAGACAGCTGGGTGACTATTGACGGAACTCACAATAGATTCGACCACAACTACATCGGAACAAAACTCAACTTGGGCACTACACTTATTGTAGAAATTGCCGACTCGCTTGCTATAAACAATTATCACTCTATCGACTCCAATTACTTTGCCCCAAAACCACGCATGGGCAGTAATGGTGGTGAAACTATCCGTGTGGGAGCATCATCACAATCTTTAAAACCAAGCCACTTAACTTTAAAAAATAACTACTTCGACCGATGCAATGGCGAAGTGGAAGCCGTATCAATAAAGAGCAGTCAAAACGCTGTGTCCGGTAACGTTTTTTATGAATGCGAAGGCGTATTAGCCATGCGCCATGGAAACGAAAACCTTGTAGAAAACAACTATTTCATTGGCAACGGAGTTGCAGCCACGGGCGGACTTCGAGTAATAAATGCTGGCCATACTATCAAGCACAATTACTTCAGTGGAATTAGGGGCAAACGCTTTTTTGCGGCATTGGCAGTGATGAATGGAGTTCCAAACTCACCCATCAACCGCTATCACCAAGTAAACAATGTGCTCATAGACAGTAACATTTTTATCGATTGTACTCAAATAGCTTTTGGAATTGGTAGCGATAATGAGCGCACTGCGGCACCCATCAATACCACCTTTAGCAACAATATTATTTATCAGGATGATAAAGATTGGCAAGTAGAATTTTTAGACGATATATCAGGCGTAAAGTTTGAGAACAATGTGTTAAGTGACGTTGATGTTGCGCATTCAGGCTTTTCTGAAGCAGACCTTATGCTAGCGGAATCTTCGGAAGGCCTGGATGCCATCAACGGTTACCCTCAACCTAAATTACCTGTACAAAAATCCGAAACAGGTCCGCATTGGCTGGACAAGAATCAATTCGAAAAGGAAGGTTCAAGAACCGGTGAAGCATTTCACATTAACCAAAGTACTAAAGCAGATCTCGCAAGTACCGTTGCCAATATGCAAACTGGTGACACCCTTTGGATTGATGAAGCTGGAGAATATCCATTTGAGCAACCAATAGAAGCTTCAAAGTCCATTCACATTGTAGCGAAAGCAGGTATTGAGCACCCGCAATTTGTGCCTGGTAAAAATTTTAGAGGCCGCGCATTTATTGAAATTACTGACGGTGTTGACGTGACTATAGATGGAATTTCATTCATCGGACGATCGGCTTATGGCGATGTTCCATTTGGCGTTTCAGCCATCGCTCCAATGCTCAAGCATTACAACCTTACGGTCAATAATTGCCGCTTTTCAGAATTTAACGAAGGTAGCTTTGCCGGTATTTCTGCCGAGAAGGGAACTTTTGCAGACAGCATTAAAGTAAGCAATTCGTGGTTTAAAACTATCTCTGGCCAAGGCATAAAACTGGCTTCCGAAAACGATGATAAAGGCCGCTACAACGCAGAGTTTATAACTATTGAAAATTGTGTTTTTGCCAACATAATGGGCGAAGCCATCAATATTTACCGAGGCGGAAATGACGAAAGCACATTAGGACCATTTGCCACAATTAGCAATTGCACATTTGCCAACGTTTGTAATCGTGAGCTAGGCACAGTGGTTCGTATGATTGGAGTCCAAGATGCTGAAATCTACAATTGCAATTTCACTGAATCTGGCAAAAGTGGCCGTGTAATTTTATTTGAAGATCCTGCTTGGGCAGAGATTTCTATACATGATTGTAATGTCTACAACTCTGGGCGTATCCAAACATTTTACCCTTCAAGGGTTCAAAGAAATTCCATCACGCAAAAGCCGGTAAGCTATAGCAACGAAGCAATCAATAATTGGCAGTTAGAAGAAACCAAATGAAGAAACTGCTGATACATATTACCATGGCCTTTTGTGGCCTGATGCTCCTTGCTTGTGCAAACCAAGAAGAAACAGAAGCCACCGTGAATACCCATGCGCCAAAATTACTATTGACCCAAAATGGCGCTGATTTTATAATGGCGCATCAGGATAATGTGCTTATAGAAAAATCGCTTGGAAAGCTAAGAACAGCTTTTAATACAGCTGTAGAAAAGCCGCTTGAATTTCCACAACCGCTTGATGCTGGCGGTGGATATTCTCACGAAACGCACAAAGCAAATTACCAAAATGCGCTTACAGCTGCCACCCTTTATTTACTGGAAAGTGACACGTCTGCATTGGCTTACGCTAAAGAAATTCTAATTGGCTACGCAGCCATGTATCCAAATTTATCTACCCACCCAGAAGGAAAAACGCAAGCACCCGGCAAACTATTTTGGCAAATATTGAACGAAGAAGTTTCATTGGTTTACCTAATCCAAGCTTTTGACGCAATCAATTCGGCTCTTTCTGAAAACGAACGAGCTACCATCATCACCGGCTTGTTTGAGCCTATGGTAAGTTTTATCAAAGACGAATCTGCCAGCACATTTAACAAAATACACAACCACGCCATGTGGGGTGTTGCGGGTGTTGGTATGGCCGGTTACGTTTTAGATCATCCAGAGTGGGTTGATGCCGCCCTCAACGGAGGAGACAAATCGGGAAACAGTGGCTATTTTAAGCAAATAGACCAGCTTTTTTCACCTGACGGATATTATTCTGAAGGCCCATATTATCAGCGCTACGCTCTAATGCCACTGGTGATTTTGGCCCAAGCTATAGAAGCAAATCAGCCTGAGATAAAAGTACTGGAGTACAAGGACGGTGTGATTTTAAAAACCATTGAAACCACAGTACAACTAAGTGCCTGCAACGGATATTTCTTTCCGCTAAACGATGCGGTAAAAGCGAAAAGCATCGAAACTCCAGAGCTAGGTTATGCCTTGCCACTGGTTTTTGATCACAGCGAAAACCCGGATCTATGGGTTGAGGTGATGAAACAAAACGGAAATGTAGTACTGACCGATGCTTTGGTTGGACTTCATAAAAAGAAATGTGAGCCTTTTAAGCGAAATACACTTTACATAAAAGATGGTCCGAAAGGTGAAAGTGGAGCTTTAGCCATTTTGCGTTCCGATCCGTTTTGTGGTGGAACAACTGCACTTTTAAAGTTCGGTACACACGGCATGGGACACGGTCATTTTGATCAGCTTGGTATATTGTGGTACGGCCATGGCAATGAAATTTTAGCTGATTATGGCGCTGCTCGTTACCACAACATTCCTCAAAAATTTGGAGGGAGATATTTGCCCGAAAATGATACTTGGGCCAATCAAACCATTGCGCACAATACATTGGTGGTAGACGAAAACAACCAATACGGTGGCGATGATGATTTAGCCGATCAGCATCATGGTGATGGCATTTACTTTATCAATTCGGACTCTATAAAAGCTGCTGCTGCAAAAAACAACACGGCCTACCCGGGGATAAACTTACAACGCCATGTAGCCTTGGTCACCTTAGAAGGACTTGGGGCTGTAACTATAGACATAACTACCGCTAATAGCGAGCAAAGTCACCAACTTGATTTGCCCTTTCACTACAAAGGAGACATAGTATTTCGCAAGCCAGCGGTACAAATGGAAGCCAATCAACTTACAGTTTTGGGTAAAGAAAATGGCTATCAACACCTTTGGCTGCGTGGCGCTTCAGAAACCACCAAACTGGCACAAAGCACATTGGTAAACGGCAATTCATTTTACACCATTAGCACAACAGCTACCCAGCCTTTTAAAGTGCTTTGGGCGCAAACTGGAGCTAATGATCCAGAGGCAAATTTGCTTCATCAAGAAGCTTTGATTTACAGAAGCAAAGAAAAATCGCAAACCTGGGTTTCAGTTTTAGAGCCTCATGGCGATTACAACACCATTCACGAAAAAACATCTGGCGCAGCAACTCAAATTTCTGGCCTTACAGCCGAAGAAAACAACGGAGTGCTTACTCTAAAAATTACCACGGTTTCATCTCAGGAATTTCAACTTGAGTTTGAACTTTCAGAAAATCAAAATTTTAACAACCCGCATATATCAATATCAAAAGTATGAACAGAAGCGAAGAATTTATTCTAACTCAAAACATGGATTGGGAAGAACTTGGAGGCGGTGTGAGCCGCAAATTTCTAGGATATGACAACCAAATCATGATGGTGAAAGTAAAGTTTGAAAAAGGTGCCGTGGGCTCTCCCCACCATCATTTTCATACACAAGCCACCTACTGTGTAGAGGGCAAATTTGAATTTGAAATAGACGGTAAAAAGCAAATCGTAAATGGCGGTGATGGAGTTTACATTCCACCAAATGCGCTACATGGCGCTGTATGCCTTGAAGCCGGAATGCTGATTGACGTTTTCAGCCCTGTTCGTGAAGATTTTCTTGACGGAAGTGGCGTGTCTTATTTTGGCGACAAAGACTAACGGATTAATAAAACAAGATGAAACTAAAAGGATTAAGGTGGTGGATTATAGGGTTGATTTTTATCGCAACCGTTATAAACTATATTGATAGAACTGCCTTTGCATTATTGTGGCCTCAGATGGGCGAAGACTTGGGCATGGACAAGTCGGACTACGCGGTAATGCTAAATGTTTTTATGGCGTGCTATGCCTTCGGAAAATTTGCTTCGGGCAAGTTGTATGACGTTATCGGAACACGCCTCGGCTTTACCGTTTCCATTATCGTTTGGTCGGTAGCATCGGCTTTTCATGCTTTCGCTCGAGGCTTAATTACGCTCTCTATTTTTAGAGGTCTTTTAGGAATTGGCGAAGCCGGAAACTGGCCCGGTGCCGTGAAGAGCAACGGGGAATGGTTTCCTGTAAAAGAACGCGCTATTGCCCAAGGTATATTTAATGCAGGAGCCTCCATTGGTAATGTAATTGCTCCTTTTGTAATTGTTTTGCTTTACAGTCAATTTGGTTGGAAAACCACCTACATCATTTTAGGAGCACTTGGTATTTTATGGGTTATTCCATGGCTGTTTCTAAATAAATCTACGCCTGAAAAACATCCTTGGGTAACAGAGAAAGAAAGAAACTTAATTCTTTCCAGCAGAATAGATGAGGAAGATGACCCTTCTAAAAAAGCCAAAAGCCTTAGTGTTGCAAAAATTTTAAGCCACAAAGAATCTTGGGGAGTATTAGCCTGCCGCTTTTTTATAGAGCCCATCTGGTGGTTTTTTGCTGGCTGGATGCCAATTTACTTGAATGACAAGTTCGGTTTGAGCATTGAAGAAATTGCCGGTACGATGTGGATCTCCTATTTGATGGCAGCAGCCGGAAGTATTTTAGGAGGAATCTTTACTGGAGAGTTAATGAAGCGATTCTCGGTAGATGCTTCTAGAAAAGCAACCATAGTAGTGGGAGGAGTATTGATTTTAGCGGCCTTCGTTTCCATAATAATGTTTGTGAGACAAGACAACTTCATGACATTTATCTACCTGGCAGGTATCGCTCTATTTGGTTTTCAGTTTGCCATTGGCAACATCCAAACCATATCAAGTGATTTATTCAGAGGCCCATCTGTAGGCACATTAGCAGGATTAGCAGGCACAGTAGCAGCCATTTCTCCCATGATTATGAACTGGTTTGTAGGTCAAATAACCACAAGTTCCTACACACCAGCATTTATAGCAATATGCGTAGCCGTTGCCATGGGCGTATTATCCATTTTCATATTAATAAAAAACATAGGCCCTGTAAGGGAATAGTAAATCAACAAGTCAAATACATTTAATTAGAATAAACATGAGTGCACAAAAAATAGCAGTAGTAACCGGAGCCACCGGAGGAATAGGTTTTGAAGTTTCCAAGAGACTAGGACAAGACGGTTTCACCGTAATTCTGAACGGCATAGATGATGAAGCAGGAGCAGCAAAAGTAAAGGAGCTATCTTCTTTGGGTATTAAAGCTGAATACCGCGGATTTGATGTGACAGACGAAAACGCTGTGAACGAAAACATCAAAGCAATTGGAGAAAAATATAGCAAAATTGACACCGTAGTAAACAATGCTGGTGGTCTTGGCGGAAGATCAAGATTTGAAGAAATGACCACTGAGTTTTACAGAGGTGTGATGGCTTTGAACCTTGATTCTACTTTCTTCGTTTCTAGAGCCGCAATTCCATTTTTGAAAAAAGGCGAAAACGCTAACATCATTAACTATACTTCTAACGCAGGTTGGAATGCTGGTGGCCCTGGAGCTGGAATTTACGGTACATCCAAAGCCGGAGTTCATGCTATCACAAGAGCTTTAGCCAAGGATTTAGCTGAGTACGGAATCCGTGTAAACGCTGTTTCTCCGGGAACTATCGACACCCCTTTCCACGCTCAAATCAAGTCTACCAAACCAGAAGTTTTTGCTTCATGGAAAAACAACATTCTACTTGGAAGACTAGGTCAACCAGAAGAAGTAGCTTCTGTAGTTTCATTTTTAGCTAGCAAGGATGCATCATTCATCACTGCTGAAACAATTCAAATAGGCGGAGGTCAGGCCTTAGGTATCTAATTTTTAAAAAGATTAAAATGAAAAAAGTTGTAACATTTGGGGAGATCATGCTTCGCTTGTCACCTAATGGATTTTTAAGATTTTCTCAAGCCAATAGCTTTGATGTTGTTTACGGAGGTGGAGAATCTAACGTAGCTGTATCACTAGCGAACTATGGGGTTCCTGTAGATTTTGTAACGCGTTTGCCTCAAAACGACATTGGCGAATGTGCCATGATGGAAATGCGCAAAAGAGGTGTAAACTGTGAAAACATCATCTGGGGAGGCGACCGTTTAGGTATTTATTTTCTAGAAACCGGTGCTGTAAATAGAGGTAGTAAAGTAGTGTACGACAGAGCTCATTCTGCTATGGCAGAAATTAAGCCTGGCATGGTAGACTGGAAAAAAGCCTTTGAAGGAGCTGATTGGTTTCACTGGACCGGCATTACACCAGCTATTTCGCAAGGTGCAGCCGATGCTTGTCTTGAAGCATTGAAAGTAGCCAGCGAAATGGGATTGACCATTTCTACCGACTTGAACTATCGCCAAAAGCTGTGGAAATACGGTGGCGATCGTGAGAAGATAATGACCGAATTAACGGCTTACTGCGACATCATTTTGGGCAACGAAGAAGATGCTGAAAAGCACTTTGGCATTAAGCCCGAAGGATTGGATATTACCACTCAAGGCGAGCACGTAAAAGGCGAAGCATTTTTATCGGTTTGCGACCAAATGCTGAAAAAATTCCCTCGCGCCAAAAAAGTAATTACCACATTAAGAGGTTCTATTTCTGCTTCTCACAACTCGTGGGCAGGTGTTCTCTATGATGGTAAAACATTGTACGAATCTCCACAGTATCAAATCACCGATATCGTAGATCGTGTAGGTGGTGGAGACTCATTTATGGGTGGACTGATTTACGGATTGCTGAAGTATGATGGTGATGACCAACAGGCACTAAACTTTGCAGTAGCTGCTTCATGTTTGAAACACACCATTAAAGGTGATGCCAACCTGGTAACCATCGCAGAAGTAGAAAAATTAATGGGTGGTGATTCTTCTGGTAGAGTTGCGAGATAATTTCCAATTATGAAAAAAGAAGATGTAATAGCCAAAATGGCGGAAACGAAAATAGTTCCGCTATTTTATAACGCTGATGCTGAAGTAGCTAAAAAGCTTGTAGACGCTTGCTTTGCTGGAGGAGCCCGAGTAATAGAATTTACCAATCGTGGTGAAAAAGCAGTGGAGGTATTTGAAAATCTTTTGGCTTACTGCAATTCCAAGTACCCGGAACTTGCTTTGGGTATTGGTTCAATTTCTAGCGTGGATCAAGCCAAACAATTTATAGAAATAGGAGCTCACTTTTTGGTATCCCCTTTTATTAATGAAGATTTAGCAAAAACAGCCAGTGCCAATGATATTTTTTGGACTGGAGGCTGTGGTACCATTACTGAAATGCAAACTGCATACAGTTGGGGCGTGCCTTTGTTAAAACTGTTTCCAGGTAACATATATGGCCCAGCTATGATAAAAGGTGCAAAAGCTCCTTGTCCATGGCTGCAAATTATGCCCACCGGTGGCGTGGAACCTACTGAGGATAATTTGAACAGCTGGTTTAGCGCTGGTGCAATGTGCGTAGGTATGGGTTCTAAGCTTTTTGCAAAAAAAGAAAACGGAGAATTTGACTACGATGCTATACAAGAAAAAGTCTCCATAAGTGTAAATATAGCATCGCACTATTAAGATTTACTAGCCTATTTAGGCAACAACATTAAAGTTTCACTTTAATTTTAGGCCAAGAGAGGGAAATGTCATTTGATGTTTCTCTCTCTTATTTTTTGGGCATACCCTAAATACAGTATCGTATAAGTGAGCTCTTCGCTTTCACAAATTACATGGCTCTTAGTATGCTTAGTCTAAAACACCTAAATTAGACTAGCACAACCAAACCTCCAATCCATCATGGCCTACGACCCTAACAACGTTGGCAAATACTACTACTGTAGAAACAGGTTTGCCGAGTCCTTTATTTCTATTGGAAACAAACCAGGACAGTGTATTCCGTTTTCTTCAAGATATTGGAATGGAACCCACCATGAACTCCGCTCTGGTGAAACAACCTTTACTCTGGGCACATACATTGCCTTTCTGGCCACTGAGTACCGTCTTTTTAAAAATTCAAACCTCAGCACTGAGCAAACAGTAAAAGAATTGTTCTACGCCTTGGACGCTTTAAACCGGCTAGATTATAATGCAGAAACATTTACGCAGATTCCAAACTCCAACCCACCAAAAAACTTTCCACCAAAACTGAGTGGGTACCTTGTAAGGCACGACATTGACTATTCTACTTTTTTAGAGGAGAATCCTAAAATCACCTCCGGGTTTCCAGACGTAAACGCAAGTGCAATCACAGGCTACATTAAAAATTCAGGGCTAACCACAACCATAAATAAAATTAGGGCAGCCTCTTACAAACCCGTATCACGTGATCATATTTTTAGAATAATCTGGGGCTTGCTGCTCGCTACTAAATTGCTGGATGATGACTTACACTTTGCCCAAGAAAAGTTTATGGATGGAGAAAGTGATTTTAAAACAGAATGCCGGGCCATTCATAGGAGAGTCAAAAACTTCCTTTCTAAAAATGGCGGCAAAATACAGACACCAGATGGTACCGTGCCCATTGGTGGGAACATGGTTATCGACATGGCTGCCATTAAAAAGTCTTCAGAAAACATTACCGGCAACCCTCGAGGGTATAAGCTTCTAAGCCCATGGGCTGGTTTTATGTGGACAGGCTGGATGAACGGGAGAATGTCTATGGAAAAGCAGTGTATTTCGGGCAACTACTATAAAGCGTGGAACCGAAGCTGGAAGTATGGTTATGAGTCTTTTTTCCTCTACTATGGAAAGCTTGTTTACAATTGGCCAATGGGTTCATCGGCAGGTAAACGACAAAAGAGAGATGCCAAATTAAAAGCTACTACCGAATTCTACCTCAACGTATTTCCCTGCCAAGGGAATTTTAACCATACTGATAGTGATTTCACTCCTTTTGGGTGGGCTATGCCTGATAGGTCAGAAAGATCAATAGCCGATGCTTACTTTGGAATGCATGCCAAGGGCAACTTCAATTCACTGGATTTTCTCTTGATGCACAATTTTTATTATTTAAATCATTTTACAGAGCTGGGGCCATTTCCAGAAAATACAAATCAAGATTATGCTATAGACCCCAACTATATCGATAAGGAGGTAATGAAAACCGAACTGGCCCGAGTGCAAAAGCACATTGATCATCAATCAGTAAATGACTACATGCGGTTTTACAAACACACAATAAGGGCAGGTTTAAAAAAGTACAACTCCGGACCAAGCAATTTTATAAGTTCCTTCTTACGAAAATCACGATGGGCACTCATTTCTTTCGGCTCTAGTTATAATCAGCTTAAAAAGGAGAGAAAGGAGTTTAAAGAGAAGCTTGAGGAAATGGGGAGGTTGTAATCACAAAAAAAAGCCTCTCGAATGGTCGTTTTTATCCTTGCACAACATAACTCAAAAGCATTTTTTGCGGCCTTGGCTGGTGGTAAGTAAACCTTGAGGCTTTGCACGAATTGTAAATCCATGTTAACTTAGTAGCTGCTAAAATCAACGTCTTGTATGAATATAGCAAAATCTCAAACTCGGCTAATGGACGACTTCATTCTTTTTATCATCTTAAGCATTGCTGGCGCTTTTTCCAGGCTACTTTATAATCAATTGAGAAAAACCATTAATAAAGAACATCCACCTTCTAAAAAAACTGAAACAAAGACTGCTAGCCAAAAAGAAGAACGCTATGACAAAACTTTGAAACCATATAGTTAAATCATATCTCCCAAACCACCGATTTGCAATTGAAATGTATTACTTTACTTTTAGATTAAACTCTACAATTATTTCCCGGTGAAACCACTCCTTCTTTCAATTTTTCTAATCTTGTGTAATTCATTATCCCTTGCACAGGATACTAATGAGGAACTTACAAATAAAGACCCACTTAAAGGTCTAATCCTGCCTCATGGTTCTTTCCAAATTCTTTTCCATGATAGTGAAGGAAAACCACCCTATTCAGAAAATTGTGACACAATCATAAATGATTCTTTTGAACACCTTTCTGACACACTCCTGCTGACAGGTATCATCTTGGATTTCTATAATGGCTCCTGTGGTGTATTCTGTAGTGGTGGGGTTGTCAAGTTTAAAGTCTCAAACCTTGAAGAAGTGGATACTTTGATTCTAATTATTCCATGCCTAAGAATTCCAAAAGAAGCTGATCTGAATGTCGAATTTAAACTTAAGGCTTCAAAGTTTACAGGAACCGAAGAAGAATGTTATTATCATGGATTCGATAGAACCTGTGATCCTGGTATACCTGTCTATAAAATAAGCGAAAAATATGCATGGCCTATTGTTAAGTATTTCGCGGAAGAACAATACTAGTTCATACTTAGTTATGACGGATTATTTATAAGTCATTCCAAACATCTTCAATACCCCATTACCTAAAACCCTCGCCATAAACATTCCTATTAGTACCTTTGCGCAAATTTTTTCGTAGCAATGAGCCAACATTTATCAGAACAGGAAATTCAAAGACGCGAATCGTTAAAAAAACTTCGCGACTTGGGCATTGAGCCTTATCCTGCAGCCGAGTATCATATTACCCACACCACCGAGCAAATCAAAGCTCAATATCCAGAAAACAAGGAAGACGAGGCGTTTAAGTCTGTGTCTTTGGCTGGCCGCCTTATGAGCGTTCGCGTGATGGGAAAGGCATCTTTTGCCAACCTTCAGGATGCATCGGGTCGCGTGCAGGTTTATTTCAACCGTGATGTAATCTGTCCCGGAGAAGATAAATCGCTCTACAATGACGTATTCAAAAAGTTGCTGGACATCGGTGACTTTATCGGTATAAAAGGAAAAGTATTTACCACACAGGTTGGAGAAACTACCATTGAGGTAGAATCCTTTACTGTGCTGAGCAAAGCTTTAAAGCCTCTTCCAGTTGTAAAAACTGATGATCAGGGTAATGTGCATGACCGTTTTAACGACCCTGAAATGCGCTACCGCATGCGCTATGTTGACCTAGTGGTAAATGATGGTGTGAAAGAAACCTTTGTGAAACGCACCAAAATCATGAATGCCATGCGCGAGTTTTTCAACGCCAAAGACTATTTGGAAGTTGAAACTCCAATACTACAGCCTATCCCTGGGGGAGCTGCTGCTCGTCCGTTTATTACGCATCACAATGCGCTGGACATGCCTCTTTATCTGCGTATTGCCAATGAGCTTTACCTAAAAAGACTGATTGTTGGTGGTTTTGATGGTGTGTATGAATTTGCAAAAGACTTCAGAAATGAAGGAATGGACCGCACGCACAATCCGGAGTTTACCGTGATGGAAATTTACGTTGCCTATAAGGACTACTTCTGGATGATGGACTTTACCGAAAAGATGCTGGAGCACGTGGTGAAAACCGTAAATGGTGCCACAACGGTGAAAATTGGAGATAAAGAAATTAGCTTCAAAGCTCCGTTTAAGCGTATTAGCATGATTGATGCAATTAAGGAACATACCGGCATCGACATCAACGGAATGGACGAAAAGGAACTACTTGAAGTTTGTAAAAAACTACATGTGGAGACTGACGAAACCATGGGTAAAGGAAAATTGATAGATGAAATTTTTGGTGAAAAATGTGAGCCTCATTACATCCAGCCAACTTTCATTACCGATTACCCTGTAGAAATGTCGCCACTGTGCAAAAAGCATCGTGACAACCCAGAGCTTACTGAGCGCTTTGAACTGATGATAAATGGTAAAGAGGTAGCCAATGCTTACTCTGAGCTAAACGACCCGATTGATCAACGTGAGCGTTTTGAAGCGCAGCTTACACTTTCTGAAAAAGGAGATGACGAAGCGATGTTTATCGATCAGGATTTCCTTAGGGCTTTGGAATACGGAATGCCTCCGACATCGGGTATGGGCATCGGTATAGACCGTTTGACTATGCTCCTTACAGGACAAACTTCTATTCAGGAAGTCCTTTTCTTCCCACAGATGCGTCCAGAGAAAAAACCAGTTCTTCCTAAGAAAGAAGACTTTGAAAAAGTTGGTGTTTCTAAAGAATGGAGCGCACATGTTATGGAAGTTTTTGGTAATGTAAAAAAACTACAAGAAGCGAAAGCCACTCAAGTTCACCAGCAATTGAACGGATACCGCAAAAAGAAAAAGCTGGACATTCCTGCTTTACAATTGCCAGATGTAGAAAATTGGTTTGAATAAAAAATACTACCATTTTACAAAAACAAACGGGGCGGCCTTTTTAGAAGGCCGCCCCGTTTTACTTTGGGGTTAACTGTTATAAATACCCTTAGTATAATTTGCTGCTATCTCTATACCCTGGTAGGTCAAGATACCAATC
Source organism: Owenweeksia hongkongensis DSM 17368 (assembly GCF_000236705.1). NCBI lineage: Bacteria > Pseudomonadati > Bacteroidota > Flavobacteriia > Flavobacteriales > Owenweeksiaceae > Owenweeksia > Owenweeksia hongkongensis. The sequence goes on from NC_016599.1 coordinate 2,485,864, forward strand.
AGGGAAAGAAGCTCCATTAGTACTTGCCCACTGCGCAAACTTAAGATGAGCTAATACTATATCTGTTTTCTCAATTGGGTAATCAAAAGTTTGAACAGGCGTATAAATCGCCCAAGGCTTGTTGGAGGAATTTACATAATTGTTTCCTGGTCCATTTAGGTCTGAATCATCATCACCTGTATTAAACATACTTAAGTCTGCCAAATCTGTTGGTCCAAACCAAGGAAGGTGTACTTCTGTATTTCTCAGTCCATTTTTAATTAAGAATGGATCAAATGTCATATCCGACAACTCTTGTGGTGAAGAGAAAGTAATATGAATAGTTACCGTATCAGAGGTTCCTGGAGTTGCACTAGGCTCAGTATTAAAGTATCCTCCACTACCCCATGTTACGATATCCAACCAATCTTCCCACACAACAACCACAGCAGATGATTGACCAGCTTCAGTTCCATTCGCGTTTAGCACCGTATACTCTTCTGGGTTTACCGCACCTGTAACAGAAGCGATATCACTAGACGTAAGGTCAGGCATATTGATTGCAAACCCATTATGGTAACCAGCACCACCTGCTCTCAAGAAAAATTTGTGAACCACATCTATAACCTTACCGTTATTGTCCAATCCATAAGTACTATAGCGATCCACTACTTTATCATTAAAGTCATAGTCTCCAGAATATGGCCATAAATCTTCATACGCCACTGTGTTGTAGGTATCCTTAGATGGCTCATAATAGTTATCACATTTCGTAGGGTCGTTAGGGTAAGCATCTTCACTATCACAGCACCCATCACTATCCGCATCAGGACATGGGTTAGTTGGTCGGCACCAATTCCAAGGATCTGAAGCGTAAATTCCATCCATTGAAATGTCATCAATAACACCTCGACTAGATCCACCATATCCCAACCAATACCACTTAATGCGGTAAACACCTGTCCACGTAACCGGAATAGTTTCCGTAATCACATTTCTAGGATCTCCATTTGGCTTATTATACTTATAAATATAAGTGTGATGAAAAATTTTGGGTCCTAAATTACCTTGATCGTCTATAAGGTAAGCCTGTAGGTATCTATACTTACCACTGGTGCTACTAAGCTTATGCTTAAATGTCACATTACCTGTTCCGTCATAAGAAACATATGGTGAATAAAGCTTTGCTGTGCTATAGCAGCCCCACCAACCCTGTAGTTGTGAGGTTTGTGCCATTGGGCTTTCATTTGCTGGGTTACACCCATAACTGCGGCTTCTTATATCAACATTACAAAAAGCCCAGCAGTTCATCCATGAATAGCACTCACTCCCATGGTTAAAATTTTCGGTTACTGCTCCATTCACCGAAAGTGACGCCACAAGAACTGTGGTCAATGATAGTATTAAATTTTTCATTCTTCGTCAACTTTAATTAGTTCAACTTCAGGCTGAGGATTTTCCGAATCATCCATAATTCTTTCCTCATTGGCAGCAGGAACAAAATCAAAACTTGCCATGCCATTATTCACATCCACAAGCTTGGTAATAGCCCCATATTCTACCTTGATTTGCTTGTAGGCAATAGGTAGCTCAAATTGAATGTCAACATCCTCATTCATTCCTACATGACGTGAAAGGATAAGTCTGTCATCTTCAGTTTTAATAACAATAGGTCTCTTGCCAGTAAACATGGCGTCAGAACCTTCAATACGCAAGGTGGTTAACCTTGTCGTTTTCCAATCAAAGTCTTTTGGTACTACCAAGTCGGCAGTACTGACTGCATTTACACTATTTTTGGACTTCACTTGATCCTTGTCTTTTTGACAAGAAGAAAGTGCCAGTACCAGCATAGTGCCTAAAAGCATAAGTTTCTTCATAGTTTAATAATTTGTTAAGTGATTACAACATGTATCTGATTTTTATGCCAAACGACAATCACTTGTGTATTAGTGGCTTATGTTTATTTAATTTATTAAACTTGAACCAAATAGAAACCATCGTCTCATTTTGAGACTTTGTAAATTACCCTTTGGAATTATTTTTGAATGGAATTATACCCGAATAATCTTTTAGAATCTCTCGACTTTAACTTCGTAAAAAAGGCTGTCAGCAATCATTGTAGTTCAACAGAATCAAAACGTAGAATTCTTGACCTTTCTCCTTTATCTGATTCTACTACCATATATCAGGAACTAGAAACCACTGACGAGATTCTAGCTTATATACTTTCTGATGAGAGTTTTCCCTCTACACAGTTTACAGAAATCACCGAAACCGCAAACAGGTTAAAGATAAAAGGGAACGTTCCTGAGACAAAAGCTTTTGCCGAACTTCGCTCCACACTGTTGGTTTATGAGTCACTATTTACCTTCCTAAAAAAGAAAAAGGACAGGTTTGAAATACTATTTGGAACCATGGTGGAGCTTGAGCCAAATCCTTTTCTTACCAAAAGCATCGATGAAAAAATAGATGAACGTGGCGAAATTCGTTCTAATGCTTCAAAGGAACTGGCCTCAATTAGAAACTCATTAAACAAAAGCCGAGCTGCAGCTGACCGCATTTTTGCCAGAGCTGTAAAAAAGTATCGTGACCGTGGTGTGTTGGCCGAGTTTGACGAAACTATTTCTGAGAACCGAAGAGTCCTTGCCATTCAATCTGCGTATAAGGGACAGGTACCAGGAATTTTTCATGGGAGCAGCAGCAAAAGCTCTATAACCTACATAGAACCAGCCGAAACTGTGGAGGTGAATAATGAAGTTGCAAAACTTCAGGATGATGAAAAACAGGAAATACGAAGAATACTTAAAGAACTTAGTGAACAGCTTCGTCCCTTTGCAACTCCTATTCTTCAAATGGAGCAAAAACTTATCTATTTAGATTTTACTCGAGCCAAGGCACTGTTTGCTTATAAACAAGAATGTTGTCTTCCGGTGATTTCGGATGAAAAGAAAATTACTCTAATTGAGGCTTACAACCCTGTTCTTAAAATTCTGAATGACCAAAAAGGCAAGCCCACCATTCCTTTAAACTTAAAGCTAAACCAAGACCACAGAATACTTGTAATTAGCGGTCCCAATGCCGGTGGAAAATCTATAACCCTAAAAACCTTAGGGCTTTTAGATCTGATGCTTCAGTCTGGGCTTCTAGTTCCCGTACATCCAGATAGCACCATGACCTTATTTTCTCGCATTTATGCAGATATTGGCGATAGCCAGTCTATAGAAAATGAGTTGAGCACCTACAGCTCTAAACTTCAAAAAATGAAGCACTTTTTAGAGTTTGCTGATGATGATACGCTTTTACTTTTGGATGAATTTGGCTCTGGCTCCGATCCCGAGCTCGGAAGCTCGCTTGCTCAAGTTTTTCTTGAAAAACTAAATTCCTTTAAAGTCTACGGAATTTTCACCACTCACTATAATGATATAAAGGCCTTGGCGGCAAAATTGCCCGGTGTTCAAAATGGAGCCATGCTTTTTGACAAGAAAAACCTAAACCCACAATATGTGCTTGAGGTGGGCAATCCTGGAAGTTCATACACCTTTGAGGTGGCTGGAAAAAGTGGCATCCCCCATCATATTATTAATGAAGCAAAAGGCAAAACTTCAAAGGAAACTTTGCAAGTAGATAAACTTTTGGTTCAACTTCAAGATGATAAACTGCACCTTGAAAAAAAGAAAAATCAGCTAAACCAAGAACTTACCAAGCTTAGAAAACTAGAAAGAGAGCGAAAGTCTACCATCGAAAAATTGGAAGAAAAACTCAGCAAACAATCCCGTCAAAATGAAGAAAACGACCGGATTATTTATTGGGGGCAACGCTTTCAAAAGTTGGTAGATAGCTGGATGGACCAAACCGGAAAAAAAGATAAAAAAGAGGTCGTTTCCCGATTTATCGGAATTCTGAACCAGCGCAGCGGTGAAACAGAGCAGGAAGAGAAAAAAACCGTTAGCAAAGCCCAATCCCGAAGGGCAAAGCAAATCAATGAACTAAAAGAAGCTCCAGTAAAGATAGGAGACCAGGTGAAGATAATTGAGAGCGGCATAAAAGGAAACATCATTGAAATAAAGCGCGACAAGTACACTATTTCGCTTGGCGCGAATATTTCCACCACGGTAAATCGTGAGCAGTTTATTCCGGCTACAGCAAAATTGGAGAATGCTCCCAAGGTGAAAAAACGAAAGAAAACCTTTGCTCCACAAAAAAAGAACTCACCTAAAAACCAAGGAGACAAACCCAGCAAATCTTAAAATCCTATTTTTGGCGCAAACACGCAATATTCTATGGAAGAAGTAGTATCGGACATCCCCCTAATAACCAATGACGCTGTAGTTTTTGGAATCTTAATTTCACTGCTGTTGCTCATTTTTAAAACAACCGAGCTCAACGGTTTTAAAAAATTCTACAAGATTATTCCAGCACTTTTGCTGTGCTACTTTTTACCTTCTCTATTTAGCACCTTTGGCATAATCTCACCAAAGTGGATTGATATGGATGCAGCCATAGCAGTGCTTACTCAAAACGGCTATGACTTAAGCGGAATCACAAAATTCAAAGACTTCAAAAACTTTGTTCTGACCAATGAAGTGGACCCAGCATTACTAAGCCCTTTCATCGGAAAATCATATTTATACTTTGTGGCCAGTCGCTATTTGCTACCCGCCAGTTTAGTTTTGCTCACCCTGAGCATTAATCTAAAAGAAGTATTTAAGCTCGGCCCAAAGGCGCTTATCATGTTTGTAACCGGTACTATCGGAGTAGTCATTGGAGGCCCATTGGCAATTATGCTTTTTTCATCTTTTGCTCCAGATATCGTTGGTGGGGTGGCGCCCAATGAAGTGTGGCGAGGCATGACCACTATTGCCGGAAGCTGGATTGGTGGAGGCGCTAATCAGTTGGCCATGTATGAGATTTTTAAAGAAGGAGATGCCAACCTTATTTCAGGAGGTCTCTTTAGCATGATGATTACCGTAGACATTATCGTGGCTGAAGTTTGGATGTTTTTCCTATTACTTGGTGTGGGAAAAGCAGCTAAGATTGACAAGTTTTTTAAAGCTGATGCTTCTGCTGTGGAAACCCTTAAAAACCACATGCAGGAATTTAGCGAACGCACAGCACGCATTCCCAGCTTTACAGATTTAATGGTAATAATAGGTATTGGATTAGGTTTTACAGGTCTTGCCCATTTGGGAGCTGACATCATTGCCCCTTGGGTAAATGTCAACGCCCCTTACCTGGCAAAAACATTCAGCTTGGGCTCTGGCTTTTTCTGGCTTATTGTACTCGCCACCACTTTTGGTATAATAATGAGTTTTACCAAAGTGAGAAATTACGAAGGTGCTGGCGCGAGTAAAATGGGTAGTGTATTCATTTATATATTAGTGGCTACTATTGGTATGAAAATGGACATCATGGCCATTTTTGACAACCCAGGAATTTTCCTCGTAGGCCTTACCTGGATGACTGTTCACGTAGCACTGCTCGTTATTGTAGCAAAACTTATCCGAGCTCCTTTCTTCTTTTTAGCCGTGGGTAGTAAGGCAAACATTGGTGGAGCCGCATCCGCACCGGTAGTTGCCGCAGCCTTCCATCCTTCCCTAGCTCCTGTAGGCGTATTATTGGCCGTACTAGGATATGCTCTTGGAACTTATGGCGCATTGATTTGCGGTTATCTAATGCAAGCCGTGGCTCCTTAATTTTTTTTAATGAGGACAACTTTACTTTTTATTCTTTCACTCTTTGTGATAGGAGCGTCTGCTCAATTAAACGGAACATATACCGTGGGATCAGCTCCATCGGATTTTGCCACTCTTAATGATGCTCGCGACAGTATTTATTTTGGTGGCACCTCTGGCCCAGTAACTCTCCTTATTAAACCAGGTGCCTATACTACTCCAATGATGTGGGGCAGCATAAATCCGGCAGATACAATAACGATTGAATCTCAGAGTGGTGACACCTCCAATACATCCTTGGTGTTTTCGATGATTTATGAATGTGAAAACATAAAAATTAAAAACCTGAAGCTTATACCCGTTACCAATACTAATACTGTATATACTGACAAGGGAAGTGCCATTGAAAGATGTAAAAACATTATTATTGATAGTTGTCTTATTGTTGGTAAGCTTCAGAGGTATCACAACATAGGGTTTACCATTAGTGACTGCTACGGAGGCTTACAGATTTCCAACAATACTTTTCAGAGACTAAAGATGGGGGTGGTATTCTCAGCATACTCCTATTACAATTCTAAATATCACATGGGCACCAAAGTCATTAGTGGCAATCACTTTATTAATATAGAAACTGCACTAAAGTTTGGTGGCTACTTTACGGACACTACAATCATTGCTCACAATCGAATTGATGGTGGCGAAGTTGGAATACAGATGTATTATGTCAGCAACTCAAACCGCTTGGAACTCCGCAGCGGCCTAATGCTTATTGATGGAAACCTTATAACTAACCCCTCTATCAAAGCTATCTTTCTAGATTTCATGGTACTCAATGCAGGAAATGTGGTTTTAAGAAATAACATGCTCTCCGGAGGTTATGAGCATAATCATACTTTTAGTACTCCCGGACAATCGTTCGTGGTTTCTTACGTCAGAACCTTAGAAATAAACGCCACAGAAAACGTAGACCTTTACAACAATAGCATTTGGGGAGGACTGGTATTTGCAAATTTAGGAGCCAATACACGTATAAAAAACAATGCCTTTTATAGTGATAAACAAACTATAATACTATATGATATCATCCCTTACATTTTTGAAAACAACTCCTTTTTTACTCCACACGGATCAGATTCGATCGGTTTTTCGACCAGCAACCAACAGTATCTGCATTTCTCTGATTTCTCCATTTATAAATACCATGTTTGGAAGAACCCTAACTTTATTTCTCAAACAGATCTGCACGCTTGCTCAGATGCGCTAGTAGGGGCCGGGAGAAATACCGGAACCCTATTCGATTTTGATGGCGAATCTCGATCCGTCACCTCGCCCGATATTGGGGCGGATGAATTTAAAAACTCAAACATAGCACCTTGTGCATTTTATGCACAGACCTGCACAGACTCTAGCTCCACCCTTACCTTTACTGACAGCAGCCCTAGGTCTACCTCTTCCTTTTGGAAGTTTAGTGACGGCACTAGTTACACAAGCAAATCTTTCTCTAAAACGTTTTCCGGTCAAGGAACGCATACATTTAAGCTAATAAGCTCTAATAGCTATGGCAGAGACTCGCTTGAAAGTACAGTTGATTTTTCCAGCGTTGTGCAACAAACTATTTCTGTGCAACAAAACCAAGTTTCAATAGACACTGGATATTTTTATTATCAGTGGTATCGAGATACCATTGCAATTTCTGGGGCAACCAAGTACTTCTACCAGGCAAGTACACCTGGCCATTATGGCGTTCAATATGAAAACGAATTTGGCTGTCTGGTATGGGCTAAAAACACACCATTCCTCACACAACCTGAATTATCGCTAACCCAACCGCGGAACATACAACTATACCCTAACCCAGCGTCCTCGGTAGTAAACCTTTCGTCCAAAGACAAAAGCATAAAGAATGTTGAAGTTATAGACCTTTATGGTAAGACTTTGAGCCATACAGAACTTAACGCTAAAACAGGTTTAATTACAGTTGAAGACCTTCCTAAAGGTATCTACATCTTTAGAGTTTGGCTAAAGGATCAAAACTACCCTCATGATCTTAAAGTTGAAATTTTATGACACGTATTTTTATTTGGCTTGTTTCTCTTTTTCCCTTTTTAATCTTTGCTCAAACAATTTCTCCTGCAACAGATGAAGAAACCCTAAAAGAAATCTACACCACTGCTTTAGTGAAAAACCAAGGCTACAAGTGGCTTGAGGAGCTCACCGAAATGGGACCTCGATTAACGGGCTCTGAGAATGCGACTAAAGCTGTTTATCACTTTCAAAAAATAGCGGACTCTCTTGGTTTTAAAACCTTTCTTCAGCCGGTAACTGTTCCGCAATGGGTAAGAGGAGAAGCCGAAGAAGCCAATTACAAGACCACAGAAGGAAAAATTGTTTTGAACCCCTGTGCACTCGGAGGTTCCATTGCCACTCCTAAAAATGGCCTTACAGCCCCTCTTTTTGAAATTACCTCTTTTGAACAATTAGATACAGTGACTACAGAGCTGGAAGGGAAAATCGCTTTCTACAACATTCCTATGAACCCTGCTTTTATAAACACCTTTTTTGCCTACTCCAGTAGCGCCAAACAGCGTTATGTGGGTGCTTTGGAAGCTTCAAAAAAAGGAGCTGTAGGCGTAGTAATCCGTTCGCTTAGCGCCACGATTAATGACTTTCCTCATACCGGAAGTATGACTTATAAAGGTGCCGATGTGAAAATTCCAGCAATGGCCATCAGCACACTTGACGCTGAACAACTCAGCACAAACCTAAATGCAGACCCGTCCTTAGAGTTTTTCATGAAAATGAACTGTGAAGGTAAGGACAGCGTGACTTCTTACAACCTTGTGGCTGAAATAAAGGGCTCTGAAAAACCGGAGGAAGTAATTGTTCTTGGTGGTCATATCGACTCATGGGACTTAGGCACAGGGGCTCATGATGATGGTGCCGGCTGCGTGCATTCTCTGGAAGCTATTTGGCTTCTAAAGCAAATGGATCTTCTACCTAAACGCACCGTTCGCGTGGTTTTCTTTATGAATGAAGAGTTTGGGCTAAATGGTGCCAAAGTTTACGCCAAGGAAAGCAAAAAGGAAAACATAAATCACGTCATTGCCATTGAGTCAGATGCTGGCGGGTTTTCACCTAGAGGAATTAGCGTGGTAGCACCTGATAGTTTGGTGGCCCGTGTTCGCGAATTCAGATCTCTTTTTGAACCCTATGGCTTGCACCAATTTACTGAAACAGGTTCCGGAGCCGATATTTCACAACTATACAGCAAAGATCTGGTGATGCTGGGTTTGCGCCCCGATAATCACCGTTATTTTGACATCCATCATTCGGCTGCAGATGTAATAGAATCTGTAAGTCCCCGTGAGCTGGAGACGGGCTCCGCAACTTTGGCGGCATTCATTTATTTACTTGATAAGTATGATGTAGTTGCCAAATAAGAAGTGAAATCAAGCCCTAAAAACAACCCTTATAAAAGTTTTTCCTGTTGATTATCAACATTCAAGTAAGATTTGTTAAAAAACTTTTATGCTTATCGTGAACTATTTGAAACAATAACCCGTTCTTTATACCGGTTAAGGTTTGGTTAATTGTTGTAATTAACTTTACAACAATAAGGGAGGTGCTTACCTCCCTTTTCTTTTTCCCTTCATTCCCTCCTAAAAATCCAGTTTGTTTCAGAAAAAGAGTGGTTTTCACAACCTACTCGTAAAGTTCAATTATTTTTTTGGCTTAAATACAATGTCTACTTAGCCTAAAAAATCTACAAATTCCAGATGTAGGAAAACCCTCTCACGCACGTCAAGCCGTGAAAATCACCAACATTGTCAATAACTTTTTCGACAAATCATTTATAGTTTTTTCTTTAGTCAAAAAATACCTTGTTGGTTTTTAGTTAATTAGAACTTGTTATCTTGAAAAAGATTTCTATATTCGTTCGCCTTCAAATAAATTATTAACAAATCGAACAATGCATACAATAATTAATTTCTTGGAGCATTTACACGTTGATGTTCCGTTTGGAGGAGGGGGAAAATCTATTGATCTAATTAACTCACCTCAGGGAACATCATTAACAGTCACGCCTAATAGACGTGAACTGTTTAAATGTTTTAATTATACTTTTAAGAATAATTAGTAAGCCAAAAGCTCACTTACCCTTTCAGCAACTTTTTTTCCGTTAGGAATCATTTCTTGTTCAAGCGTACTATTCAATGGAATAGCTGGCATATTTTCTGAGCCAATTACTTCTACAGGAGCATCAAGCTTACGAAAACATTCCTTTTGAATAAATCCAGCCAAGCCTTGAGCAAACGAATTTCTCACCGGTTCTTCGGTTACCACCAAACACTTACCATGCTTCTTTACTCGCTCCGTAATCAAATCTTCGTCCAGAGGATAAAGCGTGCGTAAATCCACTACCTCTACCTGGCCTTGGTGCTGCTTCCAGGCTTCTTTTGCCCAGTATACACCCATTCCATAAGTAACTATGCAGCATGATTCACCATTTTCTATGGCTTCTTCATCCGCTTCGTATGCGATTCTTCCTTTGCCAAAAGGAACCACATAATCATCGGATGGCTCTACAGTTTTGGCATCTTCAGTACCTTTTATTTTACTCCAGTAAAGTCCTTTGTGCTCTAGCATTACTACCGGGTTGGGGTCATAATATGCGGCTTTCATCAGCCCCTTCAAATCGGCCCCTGTACTTGGGTAAGCGATTTTAATTCCGCGAATATTAGTCAACACACTCTCAACACTACTAGAGTGATAAGGGCCTCCAGAACCATAAGCGCCTATTGGCACACGTAAAATCATACTCACTGGCCATTTACCGTTACTCAAATAGCAACTTCGTGAAACCTCCGTAAACAGTTGGTTCAAACCTGGCCAGATATAATCGGCAAACTGCACTTCTACGATTGGCTTCAAGCCAACAGCACTCATGCCCACTGTAGACCCTACAATAAATGCCTCCTGGATGGGTGTATTAAATACACGGTCGTCTCCAAAAGTCTGCGCCAATGTAGCTGCTTCTCTAAAAACCCCTCCAATACGTGCACCTACATCTTGTCCATAAAGCAATGCTTCCGGGTGCTTGTGCATTAGTTCTTTGATGGCAAAAAGCGCTGAATCTACCATTACGGTTTTTTCTCTACCCTTTGGCTCGCGCTCACCTGTTTCCTCAGTAATGGAAGTAGGCGCAAAGTCATGCATATATAAATCTTCTGGGCGCGGATCTTCAGCTTTCAAAGCCTCTTTGTAATCTGACTCAACAGTTGCTATGGCGGCTGACTCAATCTCATTAATTTCAGCACCCGAAATCCCCGCAGCCTTCAACTCCTGAATCATTTTTGGATACGGATCACGGCTCCTTGCTTCTGCCAATTCGTCTTTATCGTGACGATAAAATTCCATCCTCACCCCAGAAGTATGGTGGTTTAGCAATGGCACTTTTGCGTGCACCAAAAATGGTCGTCTTTCCTTTCTCACAATAGTGATAACCTCTTCCATGGTTTTATAGCTTTCGCTAAAAATGGTACCATCTATGCTGCGGGTTTCTATCTTTTTAAACCCTTCGGCATATTCTGCCGCGTTCATAGCACGAGTCTCCTTTTCGTTGGCTGAAATATCCCAGCCGTTGTCCTGAACCACAAAAATGATTGGCAATTGCTTTAAGGCCGCCATTTGCATGGCCTCAGAAATTTCTCCCTCTGTCATTGCCGCATCTCCAATAGAACAAACAACTACAGGCTTTTCTGCACCATAGTTTTCCCCCAAATTATGGATTTCCTTTAAAGCAATTCCCATAGCCACACCTGTGGTAGGAATGGCTTGCATGCCCGTAGCCGAAGACTGGTGAGGAATTTTTGGCTTGTCCGCATCATTCAAACTGGGGTGCGAATAGTAAGTTCTTCCACCAGAAAATGGATCATCGCGTTTCGCTAAAAGCTGTAACATTACATCGTAAGGACGCATACCTATTCCCAGCAAAACAGAATCATCACGGTAGTATGGTGCAACCCAATCTTGTGGTTTCAAATGCATGGCCATTGCCAATTGAATAGCCTCATGCCCACGACTGGTGGCATGCACATACTTCGCGGTAATTTCCTTATTTCCTTCGTAGAGCTCGGCCATACTCTTGGCTGTACTCATCAAGCTAAAGGCTTTTTTTAGAATATATTTCGAAATAGAAATTGACTGTGCTGTATTTGCGTCTTTCATGCGATTTTCTTTTTGTGAAAAGAGGGCTGCAAATATCGTAAACTATAAGGTAAGGGCATAACCAATTTGAAATGCCGTAATTTGAAATTAATCTACTGCGCTATGAAATATTTTGATCGTGACTTTTTAGAGTTTTTTAAGGAGCTTGCCGCTAATAATCACAAAGAGTGGTTTTATGTGAACCGCAAGCGCTATGAGAAGTCTGTAAAGAAACCCTTTGAAAATTTTATATCGGCACTACTGGAGGAGTCTCGTCAAATTGATCCTTCTATTTCAGCCCAAGCTAAAGACTGTATTTTTCGCATAAATCGTGATATCCGCTTTTCGCAGGATAAATCACCCTATAAATTGGATCGCTCAGCTATTATTTCTGAAAAAGGAAGAAAGGATCATTCTTCACCAGGCTTTTATATTTCGCTCGGCCCAGAACATATAAGCGTTGGCGGGGGTGCTTATTTTTTACAAAAAAAACAATTGGCAGCTGTACGCCATAAAATTGCCGACAACCCCAAAAAAGTAAAGGCTTTACTAAATGATCCCAACTTTGTAAATTTCTTTGACGAATTAAAGGGAGAAGAAAACAAACGTCTACCCAAAGAGCTTACTGAGGCTGCAGAAAAACAGCCGTTGATTTATAAAAAGCAATTGTATTATATGACTACGCTAGATCCAGCGTTAATAGAAACGGATGAACTTATGCCTATCGTCCTTGAGCACTTTTCGGCTGGTGCACCAGTAAGTGCCTTTTTGAAAAACGCCATCTCAAACTAAATCTCATTTATGAGATACTCGCTCCTCATACTACTATTACTACTTGGACTTTCATCCAAAGGCTCACATATTATTGGCGGAAACTTTGAGGTAACTCAAAAAAGTGGAAACGAATTTAATGTGATGCTTACCATATTTAAAGATTGTAGCAGGGGCACCGCCAGACTTACAGACATGTATGTTTCAGCATTTGATGCTGCCACAGGCGCTGAAGTAGTGCGCGTATTAATAGCGATAAACCCCGGGGACACACTTGCCTTGGGAGATGAATGCTACTCGCCACCTTCGCTATGTGTGGAGGAATACAATTACCTTGATAGCATTACTCTTCCTAATAATCCCAATGGATATATTTTATCTGCCCAGCTCTGCTGTCGCAATGCCATTATTGACAACATAGTCAACCCAGACCAAACGGGCATGACGTGGACAGTCAAGGTACCTGACCCTGCTATTGGCAATAGCACACCACGGTTGGGTCGATATCCCACGGCAGGCTTTTTATGCTTACAGCAGTTGCGCACGCTCGATCTCGGAGCTGTCGATCCTGATGGCGATTCACTATTTTACGAATTGGTAACTCCCTACACCAGCCCTTCGAGCCCACCGGGAAGCAATCCTGCAAAAGCACCTCCTTACAGCCCCATCAACTGGAATACTGGCTACTCCGCAAACAATGCTATTATTGGTAATCCCTCCTTACAAATTGATGGCAACACAGGAGTTTTAACATGTAATGCGTCTCAAATTGGATTATATGTGTTTGCCTATTCTGTAAGTGAGTATCGAGGTGGTGTAAGAATAGGTGAAGTGAGGCGGGATATGCAACTTCAAGTTTTACCCTGTGAAACGAATACTCTTCCCACATTTGTTGCACCTCAAACTCTTAGCTATAATACTATCGTGCGCGAAGAAACCTGCATCTCTATTCTAGTAGTTGATTCCAATGAAACAGACTCCATTTATGTGACTTCAGAGTTTGCAGCTACACCAGGCTATGAAGGCAGTACCGCTCCTTCGTCAATAAAAAAAAATGGCTTTGGAAGTGTTCAGGGTCAAATTTGCTATACACCAAACTGCCTAGATGTGAACCTGGTTAAAACTATGGCAATTAACCTTAAGGCTATTTCTTATAACTGCAGACACACAGACACCATCACAGAAAGTCTTGTCATAAACCTAGAATCGATAAACCCTGATGTAGAGGAGTTGTTTCCCAATGTGTTTACCCCAAATGGTGATGGAGCAAATGATTTCTTTCAACTCACCGAACCCATTTCTATCCCGTGCTTAAATGATTTTGAGATCAGAATTTTTAACCGGTGGGGAACACTGGTTTATGAGCATCAAGGCTCCGACTTTAGTTGGGACGGGAACTATAAATCACGCGAGACTGCAGATGGCGTTTACTACTTTATCATAAACGGGTCATACACCGATGAGCCTTTTACCTACAAAAACTTCCTTACCCTCATTAGATAAAAAAAGCGTAGCAACCGAGGTTACTACGCTCTTCCATACTTTTAAAGTACGCTAAATCTATTTTGGCTGGTAGCCAAAGTTATAGGCAAAACCTACTCCTATTACTTCTTTAAACTGCGTACGAGGACCATCCATTATTCCATCATTGTTTGTGTCAAACAAAATATCATGATCATAAATAAGGTTAAGAGCAACACTAGCTGAAATAAAGTCGTTTACCTTCATGAAAAGTTTAAACTCACTGTTCACATCAATGTATTTATACTGTCCATCTAAGTAGTTTGAAAATAAGTCAAGCTTAAACTGCATATCTACATTTTTTAGCAACTCTCTACGATAGGTCACATTTACGTATCCCCCAATTTCGTAGCGAAACTGCTTACCTGCAACATAAGCACCATTTACAGTATCCGCTGCTTCAACACCAAAAGAACCCGCATCAGCCAATACCTGATCCTGCACAAAAGTCATTTTTGAAGTTGCAGGAGATATGTAAACCGTAAAGTTTTCATTAGGCGCATACGTAGCTCCAAGACCTACTAGCAAATAACCAGGTGCCATAAAGCGTGAAATACGATCATCTACATCCTTGCTTCCTGCCACGCTATACCCATCAGTTAATTGGGTTCTAAAGTTTAGCTCACCGCTCAAACTCCAGTTCTTACTAAGATGTCTATCTACTCGAGATACCAACTCAAATCGGTCGTCTGTCTTATTAAAAACATCTTCCTGAAGGTTCAAACCATAAGCCACGTCCAGGCTATTGGCCCAGCCCCAGTCTCCACCATTGTCATAGTTGGCAAAAACACTGAATATAGCATTACCTGCGACAGAATTCACACCACCCGCTTGCCAATTTTGGTAAGATGATTGCGCAAATTGAAGACCCATATTTCCTCCTACTTTCCAGGCTGTGTCTTGTGCTGCTGTAGCTGAATCCGTTTGCCCGAAAGCGTATCCCCCAGCAAATAGTGTAATTAAAAGAATAGAAATTTTCCTCATAGTAGTGTTGATTAGGTTAATATATTGATTGAAAAAATAAGAATTTACTTTGATTTAAAAGCGGCAATGGCATTTTTGGTAAAGTCAGAAAGCACCATTCTACCACTCAGTTCGGCTCTTTCGATCAGAAGATTGTCCCAATCGTCTGTACCTCTCCAAAACACTTTCTTTAATGATTCCATTGCATCAGGATTGGACTTGCGAAATTGCGCCACAAGCTTTTCTATTGCCTCGTCCATTTCCTCCACTGTGTCAAAAGTGTGATTATACAAACCACGACTTTCTGCCCATTGCGCATCACGCCACTCGTTAGCATTTATCGCCAATTCACTCATTCCGCTAAGGCCAAGCTTGCGCTCTACAGCAGGCCCTACTACAAATGGGCCAATACCCACTGCCAATTCTGAAAGCTTAACAGCGGCATGCTTAGTTGCAAAACAATAATCTACAGAAGAAGCCAGACCTACACCGCCTCCTACAGCTTTTCCTTGCACACGGCCAATAATCAACTTTGGGCATTTGCGCATTGCGTTGATGACATTGGCAAATCCGCTAAAAAATTTCTTTCCGGTATCAAAATCTTCAATAGACGTAAGCTCGTCAAAACTTGCTCCAGCGCAAAAAGCGCGTTCTCCTTCAGACTTTAACAAGATGACTTTTACCTCATCGTTGTTTCCTGCCTCGGTAATGCTTTCCGCCAATTTGGCCAATAACTTTCCAGGAAGAGAATTACTCATGGGGTGAAAAAACTGAATGGTCGCCAAACCATTTTCTATGGATGTTTCAACATGTCCTTGTTGCGTTGGATCTTGCATATTGAAGTTTTAGATTTTTAAAAATTTCGCCAAAAGTATGGCTTCTAATTTATTGTCAGGTTTCCTTATTGTTTTGTTTGTCCATTTTCAGGCCCATTCGGCTAGCTCTTTCACGCCATCTACCCCGAGCATACTCACGCATATCTGTAGTAGTATCAAACTCATCCATTATTTCCATCCCAAGCAATGTTTCAATAATGTCCTCCATAGTTACGAGGCCTGCGGTACCTCCAAACTCTTCCACCACAAGGGCTATATGCGCACTCCCTTCTACCATAAATTTGTAGGTGGTGTACAAGTTTTGATGTTGATCTACCACCGGAATGGTTCTACTAAGTTCTTTTAGTTGAGTATTGACATCACGTAACCCTTCGTCACCATTAAGCAGCACGTCATACTTATGTATAAAGCCTGTTATGTTATCTCTATTTACTTTATAAATCGGTATCCGCGAATAGCGCTGGTATTTTTTATCCGCCTGAAACTGGCCGACTGTAGTGCTTTCTTCAGCAGCCACCATCACGGTGCGCGGAGTCATTATGTCTCTCACCGTAATCGATCTGAGCTTTATAATATTGGTGAGAATTTTGGCTTCCTGGCTGGTAAACACGCCTTCCCTACGGCCAATTTCTGCCAAAGCCACCACTTCGCTTCGCTCTACTGTGGGTTCATCGCTGCGCTTTATGGCTTTTGCTATAAGCTGCGAAAGCAACACAAATGGATACATTGGGATCATCAAAAACTGTAACGACTTGGTGGTGAAAAAAGTAAAACTTTTCCAAAACCTAGCTCCCACCGTTTTTGGAATAAGCTCAGAAAACACCAATATCAGAAAGGTTAAAACCCCGGAAATTATTCCCATAGAAACACTCGAAAGCACTTTTCCTGCCTGAGCTCCAACACCTGCAGCACCAACTGTATGGGCTATAGTATTTAAAGATAAAATCGCGGCCAAGGGTTTATCAATGTCCTTTTTGTATTCAAAGGTTAGCTTAGCCCAAGCCTTGCCTTCATTAAGTTTTGACTCAATAAAGCTGGGAGTAATGCTCAATAGTACTGCTTCCAGCAAAGAGCAAAAAAATGACACCACCAGCGCCAATAAAAGATAAAATATGAGAAGACCCATGTTATAAAGGTTTTATGCAAAGCAACTGCAAACCATTCTTTGTTCACGAGTTACAGCAAAATATTTCAGACTAAAATATTATCCTTACAACTGCTCTCCAAAAATATAACTGCTCTCCACTTTGCTTATCATGCTGTGGTAGTAAGCGTACCAGTCTTTGGCTTTGCCTTTTGCCTCCCCATGACGGCTGTCTACGCGCCATTTCTGTATGCTTTCTTCATCCTGCCAATAGCTAATAAAGATGCCTCCATCTGGCTTTGAAACAGAGCTATAGCCCAGGTAGCCTTCTTGCTGCTGAGCAAGCTCCATCATTCGGGCATCCATTTCTTCATAGCCTTCCAGGTTTTCTCCTTTGCGGGAAATGAAAATCACCGCGTAAAAAGGAGCGATAGGTGGGGTTTGGTTTTTCCAGGTAGTTGTCATGTTAGAACGCGGGTTTAAGTTTCACGCAAAGTCGCTAAGTTTTTTCGCAAAGCGCACAAAGATTAAAGGTTATTAACCATTCTATGAATGCCTTCTTTTAATACGGGAACGTTAAAATTTATCAAGAGTGCTAATTTCTTATCGGCTAACTTCAAGTAAGTCAATGTCTGTGAGAAATGAACTGGCGCCAAATTTTCTACTGACTTTATTTCCACAATTACCTTTTGATTCACCAAAAGATCCATTCGAAAACCACGATCAAATTCCAGCTCTTTGTAAGTGAAAGGCAAACCCTTTTGTTGCTCCACTTGAAAATCCAGTTCTAAAAGGTCTCGAGCCAATGCCGTTTCATAAACACTTTCAAGCAAACCAGGACCTAAAGCACGGTGCAGTTCAATTGCCGCACCAATTATTTCATATGAAATTTCATTCTCGGTCATAACAGATATCTATTTCACGCAAAGCACGCAAAGGTTTTCGCAAAGGACACAAACCTTCTTCAACATACTTTGTACCCCATCATGGTTTTAATACATGCAAAACACGCTAAACATTCTTTGTGCCTTTGCGAGCGTTTTCTTTTGTGCCCTTTGCGTGAACCTTTAAGAACTCTGATCTATCTTCTTTACCATGGTAAGAATAGTCGCCAAAGCTACGGTCTCACCGGTTTCATCATACACATCCACATTAAAGCGAACGATACCTTTTGCAATATCATCCTCGCTCTTTTTCTCCTGGTCTATTTTTTCCTTTACGGTGAATTTCACGCCAATGGTCATTCCGGGGTAAACAGGCTTAGTGAAGCGACATTCATCAAGACCATAGTTTAGTAAAACCGGTCCTTTGCGGGGATCCACAAACATTCCCGCTGCTTTCGAAAGTACGTAGTAACCATGAGCTACTTTACCTTCAAAAATGGTCCCATCCAAAGATGTGGCATCCACGTGAGCATAGAAATTATCGCCACTTACCTGGGCAAAGCTGGCAATATCTGCATCGGTAACGGTGTGTTTATGTGTGTAAACTGTATCGCCCACTTTAAGCTCTTCAAAATGCTGACGGAACAAATGCTTTTCAGATTCTGGACGAGATGCTCCCGGTTGGTAAACCTGAGTAATTTCCATAATAGTATCCGGGTGACCTTGAATGGCGGTACGCTGCAGGTAGTGCAATACACCACGCTTTCCGCCCATTTCTTCACCACCACCAGCGCGGCCTGGGCCACCATGCGTAAGCAATGGCATTGGCGAACCATGACCTGTGCTTTCTTTGGCAGATTTAGCATTAAGCACATGAATACGGCCGTGCATGTGAGCCGCTTCTACAACGTATTCACGAGCAATTTTATCGTCAGCAGTAATGATAGATGATACCAAAGAACCTTTACCCATATTGGCAATTTCTACAGCATCCTCCAAAGTTTTGTACGGCATCATGCTGGTCACGGGACCAAAGCACTCTACATCGTGTACATCTGTATTTTTGAATGGATCATTATTTCTGAAAAGGATTGGCGAAGCAAAAGCACCTTTAGACTTATCAGCGCCTACCACATCAAAGTCGCGTAAGTCGCCATACACCACTTCCTGGCTTTTCATCAAACGTTCTACGTTTTCAACCAAGCGCTCCACCTGCAATTTGCTGGCAAGCGACCCCATACGAACACCTTCTGTCTGAGGGTCTCCAATTACGGTTTTGCTCAAGCGGGAAGTAAGGGCCTCCTGAACAGCGTCCATTTTATCTTCTGGCACCAAAACTCTGCGGACAGCGGTACATTTTTGTCCAGCTTTAGAGGTTACTTCGCGTTGAACTTCTTTTACAAAAAGGTCAAACTCAGGCATGCCCGGCTCCACATCAGGACCCAAAATGGCCGCGTTTAATGAGTCCGCTTCCAGATTGAAAGTAACTGAGCGATCTATAATGTGCGGAAGAGCCTGTAGCTTTTTACCCGTGGCGGCACTTCCCGTGAAAGTAACCGTGTCGCCAGTTTGTACGTGATCAATAATTCCACGGCCAAGGCCGGTTACTACTTGTAGTGCGCCTTCCGGCAAAATGTTGGAAGCTATGATTTCACGAACCATTAATTCGGTAAGAAATGAAGTGGACTCTGCAGGCTTCACCACAGCAGGAACTCCCGCCATTAGGTTCACGGCTATCTTCTCCAACATTCCCCACACAGGGAAATTGAAGGCATTGATATGAACGGCAACACCTCTTTTTGGCACCATGATGTGGTGACCGATAAAGGTTCCGTTTTTAGAAAGTGCTGCTGGCTGACCATCTACATAATAAGGTAGATCAGGAAACTGTCTGCGAAGAGAAGCATTGGCAAAAAGGTTTCCAATACCACCTTCGATATCTACCCAGCTGTCAATTTTGGTAGCACCAGTGGCATAGCTCAGTTCGTAAAACTTATCCTTAATAGAAACCAAATGAAGCGCCAAAGCCTTAAGCATACGACCACGTTCCTGAAAGGTCATTTTGCGCAAAGCGGCACCACCTTTTTTACGTCCGTAATCTAAAATAGCTTCGTAATCTAAACCTGCGCTTGACACTATCCCTATGGCATCACCGGTAATGGCATTGGTGGCAACCAGCTCTTCGCCTTCGCCATTTACCCATTCGCCCATTACATAGTTCTGTATATTTTTCATGCTTATCTTTTAATTTTTGGAAAGGCGAAGATAAGGGAACAAAATAGGTTGGAAAGTTGAAGGGTTTAAAGTTGAAAAGGATACTACTGTACATAGTAGCTGAACTCAAAAAACAGTTTTGCGAAAGTTCCCTCAAAGTGCTGGGCATTATCATTTATATACAATACAGCTTTTTTTCCCTTTCCCGAAAGGATTTGCTTCAGTCCTTGTATTTGTAGATCATTAAGCCCTGATAGGTTCTGTACAAATTGAACTGAGTTTTGATTTTTAAGAATATAAAAGGGTGGAACTCCAAAGCCCATTTTGCCTCTCCCATTATTTGCTTTAATAAAACTCCCCAGTAGCTTTTCTGTTTTCCTCTTTGCCGTTCCTGAAAAATAATATGTTGACTCCCGCATTTCCCACCCCACTCTATTGCTTATGGTAACCCCTATCTTAGGGGCATACTTGGAATTCCCTCCATCATCCATGCTTTCTATCCAACTCGTGTCTCCTTCAGTAATGGTCAAAACAGGCCACTCATCTTGCTTTTCAAAAGAATAATCTAGCACTCTAACAACGGCCGAATCTTCATCAAGGTAAACTCGCCTGATGTATGGAAATATCTCTGTGATCTGCCCTTTACCCCACTGCAACCCGTGAAAATAGTTTATCTCATGATAAAACGTATCTCTCTGTTCAAGGGTTTCTTCTACGCCATAATCACCATTGAGCATCTCCATGGAAGTTCGATAAATCAGATTTCCTTGAAGGTCAAATGATTTAGAAATTTCTAGACTATCCTCAAAATTATCAACGCTATAATAAAGTCCATCCTGCGAATTAACACTATACGATGAGTCCCCTTTTAATGAATGATACTGCTCACTACGGGCAACATAATCTGCACCACTCCAATCTGCACAATAGTAAGTTGAATCCAGCTCTTTAAATTTTTTGGAAAAACTTTCATTTAGTAGAGTGTCACCATCCGGATTAATATTAAATCTATAATTGTAGTTGGTGTCACGTTCATAGTATGTTTTAGAAAAAGTATAGTTGAAAGGATCTTCTCTTTGAGCAACATGAATTCGCTCTCCATTAGTCATATTCAAAACATAGCTCCACGCTTGCAACACACTGTCTGCATTGTATTCTCGAAAATACGATGAATCTGGATTTTCCTGAGTATAATTGACGAACCAACGATTCTCCTGAATGGTGGTTGCTTCCTTTCCTTTTCCGCTTGTGCGGGTGACAATCTTTGCATCTTCACGAATCTCTTCCTTGTATTTTTCTGCCCCCATGGAGTCGTATCGGATTAGTTTTGAATAGTTGGATTCAGATAGGTTTTCTTTTTCAAAAAGAGGCAAACTATCAGACAAGCTAAGCCTAAAAACTCCTGACCTGTGTGGTAAAGAATATTGATACTCTACACTATCTTCAAAATAAATACAGCGTATTTCTTCGTCAAAAAATGTTGTGAGTGAACGCTTATCATTTGAACTGAAACTTGCCAAAGTATCACCTCTGTATACCAGCGCAAAGCCCTTTCCCTGCTCTACACCAAGAACATTTTGCACTTCACTAAAAGCTATGCTGGTTTGTGGAACCTTCTGGCCCAGTATTGACTTCGGTAAAAACCAAACGAGTAAAACTGAAAGGTAAAGCAGGGTTTTATTATTCATTGTGTCAAAGTAGGTTTCTTTTATTTGACCTAGAAAAGTATCCTAGGTTGCTTGCGATATTTTATGTTTGCAGCCTTCTAAAACTCAAAACAACGTTATGCAAAAACTTTATTACACAGTTCTGCTTGCCGCCCTCACCGCTTCCCTTAATGCACAACTCATTGTAGGGGTGCCCGATAATAAAGTAATGAATGGAAAGGACATTAACCCTGAAACAATGCTCCTTTTTAAAACAACGAAAACCGTCTTCTTTTACAGTGAAAAAGATGCACCATATTATGAAGAGTATGGTTCGAAAATAAAGAAGAACTGGACTATTAACCAACTTATTTTGGCTCCGCTATCCGAAGCCAATGAATATTACAAATCACCTGAAGAATATAGTTTTTTGGGGTATAATATGAATACGGTAGTGAAAACCATGGACAACGGTGCACCGTATGTTGCTGCCGTAAGAATATACCTTGATCTTATTACCCATAATCTAGATGGTGAGTCAGAGATAATTACAAGATTGGTGTTGGGGCCAGATATCAAAGACCTCATTTACCTTTATAGAAATTATCTGGACGACCCTACTATTGAAACAAACTTTTGGAAAGGCGATAAGCTAAGCTCAAAAAGCAAAAATGACCTTGCGTTATCTAGTAACTATATTTTTACTAAAGCAGAGTTTACCAACCTTTACCCCGGAACTTTAAGCATTTATTTGAAACAAATAAGCGAATTACTCGAAGATGAGCAGACCTGTGGCGTGCTGGAAAAACCAGAAACTGAAAGCTTAGCAAAGCTAGCAACCAGCACATTAGTAATTCCAGAAGGAATTTTGACGGACTACAGTAGATGGACTCAACAATTCAGCGAACGGGATGAGGAAGATTTCTTTAAACATTATCACTATGATTACGAAATCCGTAGCATGGAAGAAATAAACAATATGATTCTTGAAGGTAAAAATGCTGAAGGAAGGTATATCCTCGTTCCGGCAATCTCAAATACGGATCAATACATGAATGTATACTCTCCTAGTGGCGAATGGATTTATAAAAATATGGATGTGTTTGACAGAGATTACTCATCTAAAGACTTTAAGAAGTTATCTAAGGCAATTAAAAAAGCAGCAAAAGGCTAAATGCTTCTCTAATCAATTATTGTGTTAAAGGGTGATGCCCTTCTACCCTTTAATATAAATCCACCAACTGCTCGTAAGCATTGTAATTGGATTCATTATCCAAAGCTGTGATTTTAACAACGTACGTTCCCACAGGAGTTGAAGCTGGAATTACAAAGTCTAACTGTCCATCAGTTTCAAAGTCCCAAACCTTATCGTCAAGATTATCCAGATCAATTTCCTCGTCCAATAGTTTTATACTGTTCGGGTATCCCGGCACATGCATCTTAATAATCAGTTTAACTAGATCCTTATCATCCGTTATTTGTCCTCTAAAAGTTAAGGAGTCGCCTACTTTCCCTCCATTTAAAACTAAGTTTACCTGAGGCCTTGTAAGGTTTTCTACTCTAAAATCGGGTGCCGTGTATTTTGTGGAATTACCCGCCTCATCCGTTACGTTAAAGAACACATGATAATTTCCTGGAGCCGTATTTGGAGGAATGGAAAAAGTCTCATTTACAGTATGCGATTTTCCCGATACCTGTATATGCCTACTTTCGTTCCACTTACGTGATGCGTTTACTCCATGTATGTGGCTTGAGTAATTCTCATCTATCTCTATCACAGCATTTCCCAAACCTTCATTGTCGCTCAGTAAAGCGGAAATGTTGATATCCTTTCCCGCCAGTATAGTATCACCCGAAAGCGGTATTGCCCTGAAGTTGGTAACACCGGGCTCAACCGTATCTTTTTCCACTTCCTTTTTACAAGCCAAGAAAATGGTTAATAATGAACCGTAAATAAAGAGTTGTTTAGTAGTTTTCATAGTTGAGTTTTAACGATGCCAAAATACCCAAAAAATAAACCTCGAGTTAATGGCTGCTATGAGTCTTTACTTTTTTTCAAAAGCCATTCTTATTTTAGCTTTTGCCAAAATTTTAAAATAGCCTATCATCCTATTTTAAGAAACTAAAATAAAACTAGTTTTATTTTAGTTTTTGCTAGGTTTCTAAAATAAGGATTACCTTTGTTTTAGATATTAAACATATTCTAAAATGAAAACTTTTGAATCAGGACAAATAATTTCACAGGGCCATTATAAAAGCTTTGAACCAAACCCAATAAACCGGCAATGGCTGATTGATGACCCAGAGATACAAAGCTTACTGAGCCAAGCCGACAGACAGCTTGGACGGCTGGACATGTTTTCGGAATATGCTCCAAATATTGACCTTTTTATAAGTATGCATGTAGTAAAAGAAGCTACCAAAAGCAGCAAAATAGAAGGCACACAAACTAATATGGAAGAAGCACTGCTAGAAGAAAAAGATGTACCAGTCGAAAAGAAGGACGATTGGGAAGAAGTTCAAA
The DNA here is from genome assembly GCF_000236705.1 of Owenweeksia hongkongensis DSM 17368. Taxonomy (NCBI): domain Bacteria; kingdom Pseudomonadati; phylum Bacteroidota; class Flavobacteriia; order Flavobacteriales; family Owenweeksiaceae; genus Owenweeksia; species Owenweeksia hongkongensis. Next base: position 2,510,168 of record NC_016599.1, read on the forward strand.
ACTACATCCGCGCTATGAACTATGCCGTGGAACATTTGCAGGAGCTGCCCTTTTCTACACGGCTTATCCGTGAGACCCATGGTGTACTGCTACAAGGGGTGCGTGGCAAAACTAAGCAGCCAGGTCAGTTTCGCACCAGCCAAAACTGGATAGGGGGCGCTGCCATAAGTGATGCCGCTTTTGTGCCTCCCGTATTTACCAGTGTTCCCACATTGATGGGAGATTTGGAAAAATTTGCCCACAATACAGATGTTTATGTACCAGACCTTATCAAGATTGCCATCATTCATTATCAGTTTGAAACCATCCACCCTTTCCTGGATGGTAACGGACGAATTGGACGATTGCTCATACCCTTCTTTTTGGTGAGCCGTGATATTCTTAAAAAGCCCATCCTTTATATGTCGGACTTTTTGGAAAAAAACCGCCAATTGTATTATGACAACCTAATGCGCACCCGCACACACCACGACATCAGGCAGTGGCTAAAATTCTTTTTGACAGGGCTTATAGAAACAGCCAAAAATGGGGTAAACACCTTTAATGCCATTTTACAACTTAAAAATGAGACCGAAGAAAAAGTGACCCAAAAACTTGGTGCAAGGGCACACAATGCGCAAAAACTCTTAAACCACCTGTATGCCCGCCCCATTATAAGTGCGAGTCATGTGGCCCAGGCCACAAACCTCAGCATGGCTTCTGCCTACAAACTTATACATGACCTTGAGGAGCTTGGAATTTTAAAAGAGCTGACTGGAGAAAAAAGAGGCAGACTTTACAGCTTTGAAAGCTATTTAAACCTTTATCAGCGATGAAAAAAATAGCTACTTGTTTTAGGTTTTGTTGAAATTCTAAAATAGGGTGTCTCCTTATTTTAGAAAACTAAAATAGCATTTAGCCCTATTTTAGATTTTATAGGATTTATGAAATAAGGATAGGGTTTTTGTCCATTCACTTCCTTTAAGGGAAGCATCAATGTAAGGGTTGTATTTACTTAACTCAAAGAATATTTCAAGCGAATCTCTCTCTACTTACTTTGCTCGCTCGGAGCCGAGCCACCATATGAAGCACTAACGCATGGATGGAGGAGTTTCATCCTTTGAGAGGGCAAAACGCCCTACTAGCCCAATAATTAACATTGCCCAGGGGCTGCCGTGCAACAGTAAATCAAACCAGTCATACCAAACCATACCAACTGCTCCATTGGCTACCCATTTTAATTTTTCCCATACATGGGGTTCAGGGGCGAACGGTGCCAACCCAAGAGTAAGGCAAACCAGCGCTATCATTGTCAGATTTTTAGAAGAAAACTTGAGTAGTTTTTTCATAGAGAATAATTGATACCAAACACAGGTGTAAACTTCCTTTTGAAGCAGGAGAAACAAATGTTTCCATTACTTTAGGGTACTACCAACAGCAGCCCACCATGGATGGATTTCCATCACTAATCTTCCGGCTTTCACTGCCGGGTCCATGGCGGCAAGTTCTTCTGCTTTTTCCTTATCAGAAACACGCATTACCAAAATACCACGTACCTCCCCATCATCACCAAAAGGACCAGCAATATCTACATAACCCTGATCGGCCATCCAGCCAATATGTGCCAGGTGTTTCTTTTGTATTTCTGCAGATTCTTCAGGACTTTGTCCACGCTCAGGGCCGGCTTTTAAAAATACCATAAAGTACTTTTTCATGGTGCAAGTTGTATCTCCTTCCTGATAGCTGAAGGTTTCAAAACCATTCTCATCAGTTACTACCTCTTGACTAAACACATTTTGCGCCAAGCAAAAGAAAAATACGGTGATGGATAGGCTAAACTTTAGTTTCATTATCTCTACAATTTTATCCCAAAAGGATTTGGGCATCAGGCTCAAATAGCCAATAAATGTACTGTTTATAAGATTTAATCTAAATAGCAATTGGCTACAACTTAATTGAAAGCTGACATTATGCGATACCTTTGTGAAGAACCCACAAAAATTAATATTATGATAGTTACCCCAAATAGATCTCTTAGCGAAGAAGTAGAAAAGCTACTGAACGAGCAAATAAAAATGGAAGGCAGATCATCTGCGTATTACCTGAGCATGGCAAGCTGGTGCGAAACTAAGGGATATACCAATTCTGCAAATTTTCTTTACAATCACTCTGATGAAGAGCGTGGGCACATGCTTAAATTATTTCGTTATATAAACGAAGCTGGCGGACACGCTATTCAGCCAGCATCTCATGATATAAAACATAGCTTTAAAAGCCTTCGTGAAGTTTTTGAAAATGTACTTGATCATGAAATTCAAGTAACCAAATCTATTCATGACATTGTAGATCATTGCTTGAGCAATAAAGACTTTGCCACCTTCAACTTCCTTCAATGGTTTGTAATGGAACAGCGCGAAGAAGAAACCCTTGCGCGCAGAGTGATTGAAGTTTTTGACATTATTGGTGAAGAAGGTGTTGGTCTTTGGACCATCGATCAGGAAATTGGCAAACTACACACTACTGCTCACGCTGGGTAGTAGGTTTGCTTATACAAATGCACTGATCCCTGTGATGTCTCGACCTACAATAAGTGAGTTTACCTCTTTGGTACCCTCATACGTGTAGATCGCTTCAGCATCGGCTACAAAGCGGGCAATATCATGCTCAAGCAAAATACCGTTGCCGCCAAATATTTCGCGGGCTTTGCCTACAATTTCACGGGTATGGCGGCTACACGCCACCTTTGCTAATGAAGCTTGTTGGTCGGTCATACGGCCTTCATCCTGTAATTTAGAGAGGTGAAAAGCCATGCTTTGTATTGCAGTAAGGTCAGTTAGCATTTCTACCAAAAGGTCTTGTACAAGCTGAAAGGAGCCTATGGGTTTTCCAAACTGTTTGCGCGTATGCGAATAGTTGAGGGCTAACTCATAGGCTCCTCTTGCACAGCCTACAGCCTGCCAGGCTACCCCGGCTCGTGTGGCTTTTAATACCTTGGATGTATCTCTAAAGCTGTCACAATTTTGCAGTCTGTTTTCTTCTGAAACTTCGCAATCGGTAAGTGTAATCAAAGCGTTCTGCACAGTGCGTAGTGCCATCTTGTCTTCTTGTTTTTCTGCCTTAAAGCCTGCAGTACCCTTTTCCACAATAAAACCGCGAACCTCATTATCCTCTACATTCCTAGCCCAAATGATTACCAAATCAGCAAACGTAGCGTTACCTATCCATTTTTTCTGGCCGTTCAAAATCCACTTATCTCCTTCTTTTTTACAGGTAGTTTCCAACCCTCCTGCCACAGCGGAACCCACATTTGGTTCGGTTAGCCCAAATGCGCCAATCTTTTCAAGTCTCTGCATGGGTGGCAGCCATTTTTTCTTTTGCTCTTCGCTTCCGCAGAAATAAATACTGCCCATAGCCAAGCCACTTTGTACACCAAAAAAAGTAGAAATGGAAGTGTCCACCCGCGCCATTTCTACCGTAATAAACCCTTCTAAAAGGTAACTTCCCATTGGGCTGTTATAACCTTCATAGGTAAGCCCGGCAATATTTAGCTCCGCCATTTTGGGGATTATGTGCATGGGAAATTGTGCCTTATTCCAATACTCATTGGCAATCGGTTTTACATGCTCATTCATAAACTCTCGCACCTCCAGCTGCTTTTCTCTTTCCTCCTTGGTGAGAAGTCTGGCAAGCTGATAATAATCACCCTCAATCTCCGGAGCTTGATAAGGTTTGCTCTTCGACTTTATGATTTTCATGATTTGGTAAAGCTCCGTACGGTCGAGCTTCCCAAGTGCTTCGATGGTGTCAGAAACATCAATTTGAGAGAAGAGGTTACTTAGCTTTTTGATATTGGAAAATATGGACATAGGAATGTTTTTCATTTTATAACCCAATCCATTGTGCAAAGTTCCGAGGCATAAAAAAAGGCCACCCGAAGGCAGCCTTTAGTTATCTAAAACTTTGACCAAGCTTATTTCTCAGCAACCTCTGAGTTTTCACTTGCCGAAGGCAATTTTTCATAGCCCATATTCCAGAACATGAAAGACCACTTATCGGCCTGCTCCTGAATTATTTTATCGGTTGGTTTTCCAGCTCCGTGTCCGGCATTGGTTTCAATTCTAATCAACACTGGATTATTTCCTGCATGGCAATGTTGCAGCTCTGCAGCAAACTTAAAGCTATGTGCTGGTACCACACGGTCATCATGATCTCCAGTAGTTACCATAGTGGCTGGGTACTCCGTTCCTTTCTTCAAATTATGATAAGGGGAATAGCCATACAAGTAGTCAAACATTTCTTTGCTGTCTTCTGCCGTACCGTAATCATAAGCCCACCCCGCCCCAGCGGTAAACTTATTGTAGCGAAGCATATCCAAAACCCCAACTGCCGGGAAAGCTACTTTCATCAAGCTTGGACGCTGAGTCATTGTAGCTCCTACAAGCAAACCTCCGTTTGAACCACCCGCTACAGCGAGCTTTTCGGAACTGGTATACTTTTCAGAAATAAGATATTCAGCGGCAGCTATAAAATCGTCAAACACATTTTGCTTGTTCATTTTTGTACCTGTAGTATGCCACTTCTCTCCATACTCACCACCTCCACGAAGGTTGGCGACAGCCATAATTCCACCATTTTCAAGAAGCACAATTGTAGAAGTGCTAAAGCTTGGCGTAAGACTTACATTAAAACCACCATATCCATAAAGGTAGGTTGGATTAGTTCCGTCCAATTTCAAACCTTTTTTGTGCGTAATAATCATTGGTATTTTGGTGCCATCTTTAGAAGTATAAAATACCTGCTTTGACTCATAATTAGCTGGGTCAAACTTCACACCTGACTTTTTGTAAACTTCTGAAGTTCCATCAGCAATGTTGTATTTGAAAATAGTAGAAGGATACACATAGTTAGTAAAGCTGTAATACAGAACAGTGTCTTCCATACGGCCACCAAAACCACCTGCGGAGCCCAGAGCCGGAAGTTCAATTTCCTTCTCCATTTTGCCATCAAGGCTATACTGATAAACACGGTCAGTAGCATCAATCATGTAGCTGGCAAAAAACTTACCTCCAGCAGAACCTACGCTAAGCACGTTTTCAGTCTCGGCAATTAAATCTTTCCAGTTAGCTGGAGAAGGATTGGCAATATTGGTTGTAACCAAACGACCATTTGGAGCGTTCAGGTTTGTTTTGATAAAAATCTTATCACCTTCGGTGTGAATTACACTGTTGTTGTTTTCAAAATTATCAACCACATTCACAATCTTACTATCTGCTTTTCTAAGGTCTTTGATGTAAAGTTCATTTCCACTTGTAGAAGTGGCTGCGCTTATCACCAGATAATTATTGTCTTCTGTAACATATCCTCCAATATATCTACGAGGAGTGATGTCTCCACCAAAAATCAACTCGTCAGTAGACTGCTCAGTTCCTAACTTGTGATAAAACAACTTGTGATATTGAGTAAGCCCTGAAAGAGCACTACCATCTTTTGGTTTGTCATAGCTGCTGTAGTAAAAGCCATCATTGTTTAACCAAGAAACCCCTGAGAATTTCACATCAATCAATGTGTCCTCAATTTGCTCTTTGGTTTCAGCGTTTAGTACAATCACTTTTCTCCAGTCAGATCCACCTTCAGAAATTTGGTAAGCCACCATGCTTCCATCTTCTGTAAAGCTAAGCCCCGCCAGAGATGTAGTGCCGTCTTCTGAAAATTTGTTTGGATCTAAAAAAACTTCTGGAGTTCCTTCTTCACCTTTTTGACGATATAATACTGACTGGTTTTGTAGCCCATCATTTTTGTAGAAATACGTGTACTCACCTCTTACAAATGGTGCAGAGTACTTTTCATAATTCCAAAGATCGGTAAGTCTATCATTGATATCCTTGCGGTATGGAATCTCTTTCAGGTAGTCAAAGGTCACTTTGTTTTCTGCCTTTACCCAAGCTTCTGTTTCGGCAGAAGTATCATTTTCTAACCAACGATAAGGGTCTGGCACTTTGGTGCCAAAATACTCATCCACTACTGTGGTGTCACGCATTGTATTAGGATAACTCAAAGCTGTTTCTTTTTTTTCAACTTGCTGATTACAGGCCATCAAAATAGAAGATGCCATAACTACAGAAAGTACTTTTTTTGTTTTCATAAAATTTTAAAAATTGAGGTTCGCACAGTAGCAAAAGTCAAAGGACGAACAAATATACACCTTTGTATAAGTCATAAAAAAACGCCCCAGCCAGATGACTGAGGCGCTTCCATTTACCTATTTAAAAGGGGGTTACATTTTTGTTACTTGACGAACTACCATACCTCTATTTGTAAATACCTTAATGGTATAAACTCCTTTAGGCATCGCTGTCAGGTCAATAGTTGCTTTCTTCGTATCCTCAAACTCGGAACTAATTAGCAACTTTCCGCTAAGGCCATAAACCTGTACATTCATGTCTTTCATATCCTCTCCAGTCATCTCGATTGTAAGATTTCCAGATGTTGGGTTAGGATACATCACCAAGTTACTGGCTACGTAATCCTTAAGACCTACCGTACAATCTTCCACATAAAGTGAAACCTCAGCACTATCCATACCGCAAGCATTGCTCACCACGTATCTCAGTACGTAAGATTGACCTGCTACTACAGCTCCTGGATTAAACATGCTACCTGACAGACCTCCTGACGCACTCACCTCTTTCCAAGTACCACCGGTTGTAGCAGTGGCGTCAAGCAAAGTATTAAGATCCAGAGGGCTGGCATCGTTACAAATAGTATCATTGGCAAAAGTTCCCGCAGAAACACCCGCACTTACCACTACAGTTACAGTAGCACTATCAGCTGGACATATGCCGGCTGCAGTATAGTAGGTAAACCTGTAGGTACCTACGCTTACGCCTGATACAAAGAATGAATTTCCAACAAGTGCTCCTGAATTATCAACATCTATCCAAGAACCACCAGGGGCAGAACCAGGTAGCAATGGTCTAAGCGGTAGGGCTGTTTGCGAAGTACATGCACTTGCAGTAGTGTCCATACCAGCCGTATTAGGTGAAGCCACTGTTACGGTAATCGTTGCACTATCACCAGGACATCCTGAAGCAGAAGGCAATGCATACGTAAAGTTATATACTCCAGTGCTTACCATGGAAGCATCAAACATACCGGAAGTACTCATGGCTCCAGTAGCATCATCATCGTACCATGTTCCGCCCATATCAAATGATCCTAAGTAGCTACTTAAATCTACCATAGTATTAGAACCACAAACACTTACAGAATCGCTGGTTCCAGCATTTGTGCCAGAAACAATAACTCCAAAAGTAGAATCTGGAGCGCTTAAACATGCTGCACTTACCTTCATATCGTATAGATAATACAATCTGGTAGGCCCAAAATCCGAACTATCTACACTCAGAATATTTGGTGCTCCGTATGGGAAATTAGCTCCTGCTGTTGGCCTCCACAAAATACCAGTTCCGCTAATTGGAATAGTATTTATAAAGTAGTTACCTGGACTTAGATAAATACCTATTTCCTTGGCAGATGTATCTCCAGCGGTGAAACTAATCAGATTACTAACCTGAAGGGTATCGGTACGCTGTGCATCCTGAATAGCCACTACAAAATCAAGTGGTCCATTAACCGCAAATACTGCTGAGTCAATTCTTACGTCCTGAGCAACACTAATGTATTGACCATTTGTAAAGTTGGCAGTGGGATATGCATTCACACTCAAGCTCTGAGAAGGACCAGCGGTTATGCTGGGCCCTGAGCTTAAAATTGCTTGAGCCACAAACTGCGTGGTAGCACTAATAGTGGTGCTCAATGTTGTACCATAACCTTCTACCCTATTTTGTGGATTAAACCATACAATGTCGGTTCCAGACTGTGTTGCCATTAAGTTAACCACACCTGAGCCACAAATTGTATCTGGTGTTAAGGTAGGCGTAGTCAAACCAACGCAACTTAAACAAGCCTGAATCTCTACTGTAAACAAGGCAGAGTCAGAAGGACAAGTGGCTGTAGCTACCGTAGTGTAGTAAACTTGGTAAGTACCTGCGGTAAGCAAAGTAGGGTCAAACATATTACCTGAAATGGCTGCCGATGCATTTGAAGAAACAAATGTTCCTCCTAGATCAGCCCCCTGAGAAAGGTAAGTTGTTAAATCCTCAGCCGAACCATTATCACATAAAATAAGCGACTGATCAGAACCTGCACTTAAACCTCTGATGTAAGACGTAGCTAAAACTGGAGCTCCAAGGCAAACTTTGGTTGCCACCAAGTCAAAGGTATAATAGATCCTTGCCTGACTTGAGAAGTTTGTACTGTCAATTGACATCAATCCAGCTAGAACATATGGATAAGAAGCACCGCCTGTCGCTCTAAACAACTGTCCCGTTCCTCCTGTAAATTCTACATTTATGAAATAACTTCCAGGCAAAAGCACAGCGCCTACAGATACTTGATAATCTCCAGTAGCTGAACCCGTGGTGAAAGTTTTGCCTCGCTGAACCAAAGTTCCTCCGTTTGCTGGATCATCTGTCCATATCCTAAGGTTTGCTTCCACCACCCCATTTGCATTCACGGTCATACTATCTATTCTCACAGTATCTAAAATGGAAATCCACTGACCGTTGCTGAAGTATCCGTAACCAGCGGTAACAATACTTGAAAGAGGTCCAACATGGCCTGTAACAGAAGTTGGCGCAGCCTCAATTAGTGATAAGGTGGTATCTGAATTTGTGATTATACGAAGTGTATCTCCCGCATTTGTAATTTGACCTAGAGCTGTGTCTAGATAAACTACACTGCTTCCCGTATTACTGGTAAAACCAGTAAAGCCTGGAGCACAAATCGTATCGTTAGGAATATTAGATGTAAATGGGCTACAACCAGCAACCGCAGGTTGATAAATACTCACATTATCTAAAAAAGCGTTATCTCCATTTGCGGTACCAGTACCTATGGCATACTTGTTAGCCCCCTGAAATTTCACAGAAAACATAGTACCGGTATAGGCCGAAATATCTATAGACATTCGTGCACAAACGTCTCCAGTACTGGCACTAGCATGATAGTCAGGAGTTACCTGATCCGTATCATTTATTAGTACTCTAAACCAGTTATACCCTTGACCATAAGAATATTCTTGGCGAAGGTCAAACTCAAGCATTAGCGTCCCCGTATTTGCAGTAGCATCCACCAGTAGTAATGCTTGGCTATGCTTAGTGGTATTCACAACCCATGCCTGATTAACAGAGGTTCCAGTACTCGAAGAGCTTCCGCTCCAGCCCGCAGATGAACCTCCTGTAAACAGGATCGCGTTGGTACTAGCACAACCAAAAGTATCCACGGCAGCAAAGGCATCAGAGCCACTGCTAATGGCCATATCATTTGTAGCCCCCTCAAAATCTTCGGTATAGGGTACAGTCACCGGGACAGGGAATGTAATAAAAGATTCTGGCCCTGCCCATACACTCACATCAGTCAATCCACAACTATCTTGTAAGTAAAAATCGTAGGCAGTATTAGGAGTAAGCCCTGTAATAGTATAGAAAGTATCTACCACTCCTGTAACTAATGTTCCTGTTCCTGCTGTAAACCCTGCTGTTCCATATTCTATATTATAATGTTGACCTGTTCCTGGGGTCCAGTATACCGTTGCACTATCCGCGTATACATTAGCCACCATAAGAACCGAAGAAGGGACACATGAAGCTGGGGCATATTCATCAGCACCTATATCCGGAGCTGTTAAGGAACGAACATCATTGTCAATATCGACCAACACTCCTACTGTAGCATCTCCTGAGTTATTCGCAATAGTTCCCAAGAGGTGCAGATCTGTTGCTCCGTAAAAAATTGGATCTCCTTCTATAGAATTAACATTCTTGGTAAGATCACCTCCCTGCCATAATGCTAAGTCTGCATATACAGTTGGTCCAACATCAAACGCATTTGCACCTGTACTGAAATAAATATTGTAGTCTAATACATCTGTAGCGGTTAGAGCATCATCCGATTCAAATGCAAAATCACCGATAGACACAAAAATGTTATTTCTTACATCCAGATTAATTTGATCGTTTATTCGGATAGCTGGTTCTCCTACTACACTATTATGGTATACCTCTGTACTTTCAAAGTCATTTAGATACATACCGTAATCACCTGTACTAGTTATCATGTTATTTACCACCCGCGAATTGCTTGTAGGAGTAAAGCCATCGTTACCATCCACAATATAAAGGCCATAGTCGGGTACATTTATTACATTTTCCTCAAATACAAAATTGTTTATATCAAATGTATAAAGTCCATCTGCTGCTGTACCTCGCGAGGTCTCCATAGTGTTACCAACGCATGTAAAATCCTGAATTTCGTCAACATAAATTCCTGCAGCATAGAAGTTTCGAATCACTGTATTAGTAACATTATAATCCTTTGAGTAAGTTCCTGAACCTACACCTTCAAAATTCATTGCGTAATACCCTCCAATAATAAGGCAGTTGTTGATTGTAAGTCCATCCACATCCGCTCCTTCTGTAAGGTCATTAATATAGCTATTAGATACCAATACCGCACTGACATCAGTGGAGGTTGAAGTTGAGTCCATAGCAATAATGCAATTATCTATGGTAACTGTGTCTGAGTTATCAATCAGCAATACACCCCATGCCTCTGAAGAAGCCTGATTTGCAATCAGCATATTTTGAAGGGTAACATGAGAAGTGTTTTCGATAATCACGGTTCCTTGCTCACCATTGCCGTCCCATACAAGAGTGTCGCCTCCCACACCATTAAAAGTTATGGTGTTACTCACAGAAGTTCCTGGCACCCCATTTAAATGGAGTTGATCAACATACAGACCTGCTTGAACATTAAAGGTAACTGCTGATGATATACCACAATTATTAAGATCATATGCCGCTTCTGCAAATGTATTGTAGTTGGTGCCTCCTGTTGGCTGTGCTCCATTAATCGTATAAGTACCGGATAAAACGACAGCACATGGTGTCATAAAGGTATACGGGCCAACCCAACCACTTACGTCCCCAACAGCACAGCTATCTCTCACATAAAATTCATAAGTAGTTAGCGAACTTAGACTCCCGATTGAAACTGTATCGTTTATAGCATTCACCATAGTTCCTGTGCCAGGTGTAAAACCCGTTGTACCGTACTCTACATTCCAATTGGAGGCACCACCAGTCGTCCAATACAAATCGGCACCCGTACTCGTTATATTCGTTGCGCCTAGTGCCGTAGGATTAGGGCAACTTATACATGCACTTACTTCTACTAAGTCTATTGACATATCTCCAGTAAACCCAGAAACACTATCCAATTGATGAAACTGGATATATATTGTTTGACCAATATAAGCACTTAGGTCGGCCCCTATATTTACCCATGGATCGCTTCCGCTTGTTTGGTACTGGCCCGCCCAGGTAAACACCGGTGTAAAAGGACCTGTAGCTGATGTTCCCACACCTACGGTAAGCCTTCCCATATTAGCACCATAGGCATGCATCCAAAAAGATAGCTCAGCATCTCCCATTGCCGTAGTAAGATCAATCGCTGGTGATACCACCTGACCTGAACTTACTGATGTATTGGAAGCTTCAAAGTTCATAAAGCTTCCTGCAGGACCACTATGCTCGTCATCCGGCCCAGTGTTAGAGGAAGTAGGCGCACCTGGGATTTCCCAAGTATCATTGCCACCATTGATATCGCCCGTCCAACCATTAACTGCGTCAAATTCTTCAGTAAAAACCACAATAGGATTACCAACAGTACAGCTGAGCGGCATAGGTGGGGTGAACCCTGTCTTAAAGCCAAATGGCCCAACCCAACTACTCACGTTTCCAACGGCACAACTATCTCGCACATAAAATTCGTAAGCGGTGGCCGCTGTAAGTCCACTTACAGATACGGTATCATTAGTGGCATTGGTCAGGGTACCAGTGCCAGGTGTAAAACCACTAAGTCCATACTCTACATTCCAGTCTGTAGCGCCACCTGCGGTCCAATATAAATCTACACCAGTAGCAGTAGCATTAGAAACACCTAAGGCGCTAGGAGCGTTACATGAAACCAGTGTAAACGCGATTGAAAATTGAAATGGATCACTATCCCAACGATCATCCCACTCCAGATAGTAAGTCGTTCCATTTGTTACAGCAAGTCCAATCACGGCAGATGCAAATCCATCAGCTGAAGTACAAGCATCATCATCTGCCCCTACTTGGGTGAGCGAACCACATGATCCATCGTAAACCCAAAGTCTAGTATCATTTCCCGAAAGGCCACATGCACTTATATCTAAAAGCCCATTACCTGGAGCTGTCCATTGATACCAGTTTGCATTTGTGGCAGTTCCACAGTTATTACACCCTCCTCCCGAAGTTGGGCCTGCAGCCCAATAAGTACCACCAGCTGTTAAAATAGTTGCTGTTGCACAAGTATTATTTAAACCAAAAACAATGGGACCCACCCAGCCTGAAGAATTTCCTACTCCACAACTATCACGAACATAAAATTCATAAACTGAGTTTGCGGTTAAACCTGTTAATGTAATTGAGTCGTTTGTTGCATTTACAATGGTGCCACTCCCAGGGGAAAAGCCAATTAAGCCATATTCAACATCCCAATTACTAGCACCTCCAGAAGTCCAATAAATATCTGCTGTAGTAGCCGTATTGCTTTCTACCCCTAAAGCTGAAGGTGGTAAACAACTAACAGCGGTAAATGTGAAATTAAACTGGAAAGCAGCAGTACTCCATCGATTGTCCCATTCCAAATAATACGTTGTTCCGTTTGTAATAGGAATAGCAGTGACAGCTGAAGCAAACCCATCAGAACTTGTACACGCATCATCATCAGCGGCCACTTGGGTAAGACCTGCACATGTTCCTGAATACACCCAGAGCCTCGTGTCGGTAGCAGTCAGCCCGCAGGCGCTGACATCCAACAGTCCATCCGCTGTAGCGGTCCATTGATACCAGTTGGCATCGGTAGCAGAACCACAATTATAGCACCCCCCACCTGTGGATGGTCCCGGGGCCGATATTGTGCCGTTTGAAGTTATTAATGTTGCCGTGGCGCAAGTATTTTGCGCTACAATGACCTGACAATAGCTGATAATCAACATTGTCATTAGAAGTATTCTTCTCCTCATAGCAAAAATTAGTTTTAGATTAAATAGAAAATGGTCTATTAAAGTACGTTATAAATCAGCACTTCAATAAACCACCCTAATAAATTTCGACTAACTGCACCATTAAGCAGTTGAACTACAACTGTCTGTCATTTTTTTCTGTCAGCACCCCAAGTTAAGTAAGAGGTTTGCTGCTTTGCGCGATTCGGCTCGGCCACTCTAAGAGGTTCACATTCCCTCAATGAGTTAACGCATTGAGATGGCAGTTTTTGATACAACTTTGTTCCTTCGGTTTTCCAAGCTATCATTTCATCACTTACTTGCTTTATCACCTTGCCGGGATTGCCCACAACCAAGCTCCTTGGCGGAATAATAGTATCCGCTTTTATAAAGGAAAGTGCTCCTACTATAGATTCTTCCCCAAGCTCCACATTATCCATCAAAACTGAATTCATTCCCACCAAGCAATTGCGACCGATTTGAGCTCCATGAATAATAGCCCCATGGCCAATGTGAGCACCTTCTTGCAAACGGAGAGAAACTCCTGGAAACATGTGAATAGTGCAGTTTTCCTGAACGTTGCATCCATCCTCAATAACGATTTCTCCCCAATCTCCTCGAATAGCGGCTCCGGGTCCAACGTAAACATCTTTACCAATATGTACATTGCCAATCACTGAGGCAGTTTTGTGAATAAACGCGCTCTCGTGAATTACAGGCTTAAAGCCTTCAAATTCGTAAATCATAATGTGGTTTTACTTTCTATACTTATCGTGTAAGCCCAAGCCTTGCTCCAGTAAAGTCAGTGATTTCTCTAACCTACGCTGTTTGGTTACATCTTGTTTGGCACTTTCTATGTGCTCCACATATTCGCGCTGATGCGAAGGTGGTAAGCTTTCAAAAGTCTTCCGAGCCGCAGCATTGTTCTTCAAGGCTTCGTTTAACAACTCTGACGAATCATACTTCTTATCACGCTGATTGAAACCCTCAACTTGCTCTCCAGATTCGTTCTTTTCAATAGCTTCCAAAACTAAACCTCGAAGACCCTCTTCATCCAAATCTTCGATGCTAGAAACATTGTACTTCCGCATAGATTTGGTCGTTTCGGCTGTAGCCTCCAGAAGGTTTTTAGGATCATTGAAAAGAGCGCCTTTGTGAAACCACATGGCCGCAAAATTTTTGAAAGCAACCATGCTCATCATTATACCTTTATACTCAAAAGTTGGTGCGCCCCACTTTATGGTTTCTTCAACCTGAGGTGCTGTTTCCAAAACAACTTTTCGCACACGAGTAAGTATCGGGTGAGCAAAGTTGCTCTCTAGCCGAGCCAGATATTCGTCCGTGTTTTTGGGCTTTGCCATTTAGTAGTGAAAAATTAAAATTGAATATTCTAAACCTCATCAATTTAAAATATTCAATCTTACATATTAAATACTTTTACGCTCTCTCCAAAACTACAGCATAACCTTGTCCAACACCAATACACATTGTACAAAGTGCGTAGCGCTTTCCAGTTTCCTGTAATTGAATTGCCGCGGTTTGAAGCAGTCTTGCACCGCTCATTCCCAGTGGGTGACCCAATGCAATAGCGCCTCCATTTGGGTTAATTCGAGGATCATTATCTGCCAAGCCCATTTTGCGGGTACAAGCCAAAACTTGTGCAGCAAAGGCTTCGTTCAGCTCTAAAATGTCCATTTGATCTAAAGTAAGACCTGCTTTTTTCAAAGCAATTTCAGAAGCATAAACCGGCCCTATTCCCATAATGCGAGGCTCCACACCCGCAACGCCCATTGATACAATTCTGGCCATTGGCTTAAGATTGTTCTTAGTCGCGCCTTCTTCAGAAGCTACCAAAAGTGCCGCTGCACCATCGTTAAGTCCCGATGCATTACCAGCAGTTACCGAGCCTCCTTCTTTCTTAAAAGCCGGACGAAGTTTTCCTAAAATTTCCAGTGTACTGGTAGGTTTTACAAACTCATCTTTAGCAAAAATGATAGGGTCTTTTTTCCTTTGAGGAATACTTACTGCTGCAATCTCTTTTGCCAATCGGCCATTATTCTGTGCTTCCTTAGCTTTCATTTGGCTCCAGTATGCAAACGCATCCTGATCTTCGCGGCTAATGTTATAAAGCTCCACCAGGTTTTCGGCTGTTTCGCCCATGGCATCGGTGCCATAACGCTTGTACATTTCAGGGTTTACAAAGCGCCATCCAAAACTTGAATCATACATTTTTGAATCTGTGCCATAAGCTTTGCTCGGCTTGCTCATTACGTAAGGTGCACGGGTCATGTGCTCCATACCTCCGGCTACAAATACATCGCCATCACCATTTCTAACTGCACGCATGGCTTGAGCTGTGGCACTCATTCCTGAGGCACAAAGTCTGTTCACCGTTTCGCCTGGTACAGAAAAAGGTAACCCTGCCAATAGCGATGACATTCGAGCCACATTCCTGTTATCCTCACCTGCCTGATTGGCGCAGCCCATTATTACGTCTGCTATCATTTCCCGATCCAAATCTGCGTTGCGAGCCATCAACTCTCTGATAACATGTGCTCCTAAATCGTCAGCTCTTACTGCTGATAATGTTCCACCAAAACTTCCAATTGGTGTACGTATTCCGTCTATTATATATGCGTCTTTCATTTCTTATTTAATATTGAAAACTTAATATTTAAGATTTGCCCGAACCGCTTTGCATGCGTTTCCGCGTTGATGCAAATATGTTCGTCAATTCCTGCGCTTCCTTTTTTAATTCTTGTAATCCCTTCCTATCCTTTATTTCAAGCTCTTCCTCTAAAAGCTCTAACCAAAAAATGCTTTCATCAGCTTCCTCCAGTACAATGCTGATTTTTGCCGTAAAGGCGGGCCTACTTTGCGCCAAGCATGCTGCTCTATAATTTGCAGCCACAGAAGTTGAACATCTAATCAACTGGCCTTCGATATGTCAGAACAATTTGCTATTTCTACTTTCTGCAATCAACAGCTTTAAACACCCCTTTGCAAAGGCTTTAGTCCTGTCTTTTAACTCTTGGCTAGTCATCTATTAAATATTCCGTTTTAAATATTCAACATTAATTAGTCCACTCTTTCTTCGTTCTATAAACAGTTCCTTTAAAAAGCGCAACCACCTCATTATTTTGGTTCGTCACTTTTATATCATAAATGCCTGTAGCGTTTGTCAAATTTAGTTCAATGGCTTCCGCAATTAGGATGTCTCCAATATGCACGGCTTTGGTGTGAGAAATACTGGTTTCGATGCTCACAGCTTGGCGTCCATGGCTGTTGCTTGCAAAGGCCAGAGCGCTATCCGCCAAAGAGTAGGTAATTCCACCATGAGCGATTTTAAAACCATTGGTCATCTCCTCGCGAACCCTCATTTTTAGTTTGGAATACCCCGCCCTTTCCTCGATGCGTTCAATACCCAGCCATTGACTAAAAGCATCGCCATTGTACATTTTATCAACTATCGCTTTTCCTTCCATGGCCTACTTTTTTTCCATGGTAATGGAAACAGATCTTTCGATAATGGAAATAATCGTGTCCAATGCCACATTGAAATTTTGGCGATCCAGCTCATCACTATCTGCTGATTTGGTTTTAAACACCGCTCGGGTTTTCAAATCTTCAAACACTAAAGGACTATCTGAAATTTTAATCATTTCGCCTTCAGGCAAACCCTCTACCTCTTTCGCTTTTTGCTCATAGGCATCCATGCGGTCGTTGATCACCTCTTCCAGCATTTGGTGAGGAACCAGCTCTACCGGAATACCGGCTGAAATAAAGGCATTGATAAGGATCACGGCAGAATCTACCAAAGCTTCGTGCTCTTCGTCACTAAAATCATCGGCAAGGTTGGTGATAAAGCCCATCAAAATAGGCTGATCTTCCAATATCTGAACTATCATTTTTCCTTGCTCTGCTTGGCTCATCGCTTCATAATCGGCAATGGCCACCGCTACAAAATCTTTTCTGGGTTGCTTCATATCAGCAAAGGTATTGTTTAGGGGAACAATACGAAAAAGATGTACTCTATTGGTTTGTTTACACTTATGTATTTTACACATAAATAATTTTGTCATCTTTACGTAGTAAGCAATCCATAGTTTGCTCAACCATTATTAATACCTCAACCGATGAAAATTTTTTTAGCCTTATTTCTAATCCCTGTCTTCTTTGCTCCTAGCCTATACAGCCAAACCCTTACAGATAGTCTTAAAGCTCATTACCCATTTGACAATAATCTTAGGGATGTAACACAGTACGGAAACAACCTAATGGTAAATGGCGGCATCAGCCCCTACATTTTGGTCGCGGGAAAGGACTCTGCTCTAAGTTTTAATGGTAACGATCGACTAACGTCTACCTCTACTTTTGACGCTTCATCATTTACTGAAATGGCCATTTCTGTTTGGATTAAAACCTCCCACCTGACCACTACTTCTGATCAACTTATACTTCAAGGAGCAAATATTGGTTTTGGTTTGGGCATACAGCCAGTCACCGGTAAATTGTTTGCTTCTTTTGATGGTTCCACAGCTGGCTCCCGAATCTCCACAAGCTCCGTGGTAGATAGCATTTGGCACAATATTGTAATGCAATCCAATGGCACTTCCACCAGTCTTTATCTTGATGGTGTATTTGATGGTAGCGTAAATGAAATCTTATACCCTTCTACAGGAGGTACTGATAATTTAATTTACGTGGGTGCTTCTACATTTAATACCCGAACTTTTACTGGGGTCATTAATGACCTTAGAATCTACAACCGGTTACTTAGCACAAGCGAAATTCAAACTCTTTATACTAACTCATTATCTGTTTCAAAGGTATACGCTGGCCAAACCGTTACTTTCTCGGTGTTCCCAAACCCTACTACCAATGGCAGCTTTTCCATAATAGGGGAAAATTTAGAACCTGGATCAACTATAGAAATTACGGATATCACCGGCCAAATAGTGTTTCAGGATTTATGGCCTTCGAGTAAACAATACCAAGTTGAGCCTGCATTAAAATCCGGCATCTATATCATTAGTGCTATCGAAAATGGGGAAGTTAGGGCTTCAAGAAAATTAGTTGTTCAGTAAACCTTTGGCACCCTTGCACAGCCTTTGTGTCTTATTAAGACTAACTCAATATATTTAAATTACTTAGAGTGAAGCTCATTCCACCCTCACCTTCTTCACAAAAAACTCTTCCAACTCAGATAGCGTTTGCGAATTCGTTTCTATGTCTTTTACGATTTCACCATGATCAAGAATCACAATACGCTGGCAAAATTCCGTAACATGCCCTAAATCATGACTGGAAATAAGCATGGTAATGTCGGTTTCTGCGTCCAGCTTTTTCAACTGGTCGCGCAGCTGGTATTGGGTAGACGGATCCAAATTGGCAAAGGGCTCATCGAGTATCAAAACTTGTGGGTTTCCGATAAGGGCACCCACAATACCTACCTTCTTTTGGTTTCCCTTGCTCAAGTCGCGAATGTACTTTTTGCGACCACGCACCTCTCCTTTAAAAAAGTCTTCATAGCCATCCAAAAATGCACTTAGCAGTG
This sequence comes from Owenweeksia hongkongensis DSM 17368, assembly GCF_000236705.1. Classification (NCBI taxonomy): domain Bacteria; kingdom Pseudomonadati; phylum Bacteroidota; class Flavobacteriia; order Flavobacteriales; family Owenweeksiaceae; genus Owenweeksia; species Owenweeksia hongkongensis. The sequence continues at coordinate 2,528,854 of NC_016599.1, forward strand.
AGGCATCTATATTATGAAGCTTGGCAATAAACGTGAAATACTCATCAGGGGTGAGGTAATCGATAAGGAAACCTTCGTCAATAAAACTACCCGTAAAGTTCTTCCAACTTTCATCGGTTGCCACCGGAATATTGTTGATCAAAACCTCTCCACCATCCGGTTGGATTAAATCTAAAAGGCAGCGATAAAGTGTGGTTTTACCCGCTCCATTATTTCCCACCAAACCAAACGATTTACCTGCCTCAATATTCAGCTCCGGAATGTTGAGAACAGTCTCTCCGTTGTAGGATTTTTTAAGGTTTTGAACTCTTAGAATTTCTGGCATATTATTTCTGTGTTTCAATTAAGCTTCTCTAAACCCTGCTGCGTTTCGATACTTCTTTTCTTTAAAATTCTTGCTGATTTCTTTAAACCAATATTTGCTGAAAGCTAAGCTCAATAGGCCAGCTCCTGCCATTGTGGCCAGTCCATAATAAGGTTTATCAAAAATATTGAACGCCTGAAAAATAAGGATGGGCAGCACCAAAAGTGGAATAGCCACCAAAAACTGAACAGCACTTGTACCTTGATAATTAAAAGGCGAGCCTTTGGTCAGGTCTATTCTTTTCTTTTGATAGGTACTGGCAAAAAGCAGAACAAAACTATTGACTCCAATATTGTAAATAAAGCTAGCCGTATTAATCCACAAAGCATCCCAAGTAAAATAAATGTAGGCCAGAGAAATTACGTAGGTAATAACGCTACTGGAAACCAATAGCCAGAACTTAGCCCTAAAGAAAGATTCCATGGGATAGGCTCGCGTAAGGATTCCATCGAAATAAGCGCTTTCCCAACCTAACATAAACTGGCCATAGTTAATCATAAAAATGCCTGTTAAAAAAATACCCACAAACACTAGCCACCCCATGCCAGAATACTGCTCAGGTTGTGTATAAAATATTAACCCATAAGCACCAAAAAGTGCAGTTATAATCAAAATGCTCTTGGTGCGCTTATTTCGTAAAATCAGCTTTAGCTCATTGGCCATCATTGTACCAATTGCACCTTTTGATTCCAAATAATCAAAATTTTGAGTGGATACGTTTCCGTCCTGTTTTTTCCATTTATCAATGTGGCTATTGGCCAAAAGAAAACGAAAGTTTACCATATAAACACCAAACACAACAGCCAAGACCACCAATGCAAACCACCAAGACCCCAAATTGCCAAACACAATGCCTGACCAGTCGTTTAAGGAAATCCACCCGAAAGCATTGGCCACAAAAACCAAGGCTACGATTGCCGCAAAAGCGATAAAAACCATCTGTTTTACTGCCGCAACTCTTTTGATATAAATGGCTAAAAAGTGATTTACCATTACCAACAAACACATTGTGACAAGCCAAGTAATACCGCCTGCCATACCTAGCTCAGGCATCGCCCCCCGAAAGGCAAAAGGCACAATAAAAAGTAATGGAAAAAGATTGAAGAAATTGAATATACTGCTTCCCAATAGGTAATTTATAACCTTACTCTTTTTGATTGGCTGAAGCAAATAATGCTGAACCGTAAGTACATTTAGGTCTTGCAAGAAGAAGCGCATCGCCAAATCTACCAGCACGTAATACAGTACAAATTGCCCAAATATTGGCGTGATAAGACTGGCTGCGGGGTTTGTTTCCTTTATTATTTCTGGCAACAAAAAGCCTAAGGCTAAAAAAGAGAGGCCAAAGTAAATCACTAAAAATCCGATAAGAATTTTCACCCCCCATCCTTGCGAAAAGGCTTTAGCACGTAGGGCTTTTTTGAACTGCTGCCGAAATAAAGTTGCGTACATTCTTAGGTTTAAAAGGTTTAAGGATAATGGATAAAGTACTTTCTGATAGGATGCAATTTAAGATTTTAGGGAAACTACATACACCTAAATTTTGGTCACTCAAAATCAGACTCATTATTTTCTAAATTAGATTTCCAAATCAAACTTTAACAAAATGAATAAACTAAACTATCCCCATCACCTTTCATGCTTCTTATTTTTCTCCCTATTTTTTTCCTTTACCACCTTTAGTCAAAGCTCCAATAGCCTCTCTTTTGATGGCTCAAATGATATAGTTACAGTACCTAATGCTTCCGCTCATATAGCCAACTCTACCTCTGGAATTAGCCTTAGCTGCTGGGTGTACGCAACCAATCCATCTCCAAACTATCCAAATTTTGACGGAATAGCTGGATTCAGAAATGATGCTTCTTGCGACTTCTACCTCCTCCACCTCTCTGCAACCACAGTAGAGGCTAGGTTTAGAAATAGCTCAGGAACGGACTACACCCCTGTGATTACCGGTTTTCAGATAAACACATGGCAACATTTGGTAATGACCTATGATGGCAGCACCATAAAAACTTACCTAAACGGAGTGGCAAATGCTTCTATGCCCGCGAGTGGCTCTATCTCGTTGTCAAGCGAATCTCTGCATATTGGATATCTACCCTTTTCTCCTACCAACTTCCAGTTGGGAGGAAAGCTAGACGAAATAGGCCTTTGGAACAAAGCCTTAACACAATCTGAAATTAGTTGCATGTACACTAATGGTCATGATAACTCAAGCCCCAATCTTAAACTCTTCTACAAATGTGACCAAGGCAGCCCTGGAGGAAGCAATACAACAATCACAAAACTCATTGACGACAAAGGAAATATAGATGGCAACTTGAGTGGATTTAGCATGAGCGGATCAAGCTCCAATTTTGTTCAAGGAAAAGTATTGGGAAGCACGGTTTCAGCTACTATTTGCAAAGGTGACAGCGTTCAGTTTGGCAATGATTATTACAAAAATGCAGGTATTTACTCTGCTACTTTTCCAACTTCTGGATCGTGTGACTCAATTGTGCAACTAACCCTAAACATCGACTCGCTGGATACCGATGTTATTTGGTCAAACCCAACTACCTTGTTCGCCAAACTAGGTGGTGCGAATTACCAATGGATGAATTGTGATGATAAACAAATCATTCCAGGCGCGGTTCTTCAAACCTATTCGCCCACCCAAGGAGGCAACTATGCCGTGATACTCACCAAAAATGGTTGCACCGATACGTCAGCTTGTGAGTTTACTGATATAGGACTTACTGAAAATAACCTTTCGCAGCTTAGCGTTTTTCCAAACCCCACAAAAGGAAGATTCACCTTTTCTCAAGGAATGGATACCGAAGCAGGAACCTTATTTGTGATAAACCCAGCGGGTAAAATAGTCACGCAGATTGAAGTAGAAAATCAAGCCGAAACCGTAATTGACCTCAATCTACCAACGGGAGTTTATACTCTAAACTTTAGGAGAAACGATGGAAAAACAGGCTCTTCCAATCTTGTGGTGACGCCTTAGCGGAAATAATTTAGAGAGCATAAAAAAAGTGAGCCGTTTCAGCAACAGCTCACCTTTATCTTTTTATAGAAGTCTTTTTACTCTAAAAGAAAGTCTGTCCTTCTCTTGCCATTTTTCTCAGCAATGGACTGCAACGGTAGCGATCTTCCCCATACTCAGTTTGCATTCTATCCAAAGTATCCACACAATGTTGGATACCTTTTTCATCGGCCCATTTCAAAAGTCCTTTTGGGTAATTCACACCTTTGGTCATGGCCAAATCAATGTCTTCGCGGCTGGCAATATTTAAATACAAAGCATCTGCAGCTTCGTTAATAAGCATCACCAAAATTCTCCAAAGGATGTTTTCTCCCATTTCCTGATTAGTGCTTGGTTCTGGCTTTTCGGCACCTTCGCTATAATCATAAAAACCACGACCAGTTTTTCGTCCAAGCCAACCTGCTTCTACCAACCGCTTCTGTGAGAAATTTGGTCGGTAGCGCTGATCGTAATAAAACGCCTCAAACACACTTTCGGTAACGGCATAATTCACATCATGACCAATAAAATCCATAAGTGTAAATGGTCCCATACGAAAACCTCCTAACTCGGTCATGGCCCAATCGATAGTTGCCGGATCTGCAAATCCTTCTTCATAAATACGCACGGCCTCACCATAAAATGGACGAGCGACACGGTTTACGATAAAGCCAGGCGTGTCTTTTGCCAAAACGGTTACTTTTCCCCAGAGGTCAATTATTTCTCTTGCCTTTTTTGTTGTTTCCACAGAAGTGGACACCGCAGGAATAATCTCTACCAATGGCATCAAAGGTGCCGGATTAAAGAAGTGAATTCCGATTACTCGATCCGCCTTTTTTACAGAAGAACCAATGCTGGCAATAGAAAGTGACGAAGTATTGGACGCCAAAATTGCATCCTCAGCAACAATGCCTTCCAACTCCTGAAAAATGGCTTTCTTAATTTCAATGTTTTCAATTACCGCTTCAATGACCAAACCGGCATCTTTCAAATCGGCCATATTTGACGTATAGCTGATGCGCCCAACAATCTCCTTGTCCTCACCTTCAGCTAGTCGACCTTTCTCTACCAAGCGAGCCAATATCTTTTCATGTCCAGCCTTGGCTTTATCTAGTGCTGCCTCAAACTTATCGGTTAGATAAACTTCGTGACCTTTTTGCGCAGCTACTTGCGCTATTCCGGCACCCATGGCGCCAGCTCCTATTATTGCTATTTTCATTGTGTAGTTAACTTGTTAAGTCGTGGACTTGTTAATTAGTAAAAAAGTCCGTTTCAATTTTCTTTTCGTTTTTTGAGATAGGAGATATAGCCATTTAGCAAAGCAAGAATGGTATTATAATGCTTCTCATAATTTTCCAGCTGTTCTTGGGCAATGTACCTACAATCCAAAGCAGTGATTAAATGGTCTAAAGTTTCTTCCAAAGATCCTCTGGCAACCCTACAATACCGAATGTTTTCTTGATAGTGATACCTTCCATGTCCTTCAGCTATAGCAGCTGTAATACCTCGTGAACTCCGTACAAGTTGATCAACTAACCTATAATTTTCTTCAACAGGAAATGACTTGGATAACTCAAACATCAGATTGCGAAATACTCTCGCCTCCTTCCAGCAGTTCAAATCTCTAAAGCTTTGCATCTCTCTTAGTTGATTCGTTAAATGGTATACTGGTTAATTAGTGAAAGAGGGGGACGTTTATTTTGAATCAATAAACCTCTTATTTACGTTCCCACTAATTAACAAATCTACTAATCCACCAATTAACTACTCCCCCTTAAACTCCGGTCTTCTCTTTTCTAAAAATGCTTTCGTTCCCTCAGCATAATCATAGCTCTGTCCACACTCCGTTTGGTACTTATCCTCCAGTGCCAATTGGTCTTCCAGATTATTAAGCGAAGAAGCATTGAGTAATTTCTTAGTTGCCGCCAAAGCTTTGGTTGGCATGTTGCTCAGTGTTTGAGCAATTTTCATCGACTCTTCCGCAAAGGTTTCATCGCTAAAAACTTTGTAAATCATACCCATGCGCTCGGCATCCATAGCCGAAACTTTGTCGCCTATCATCATTAATGCAGAAGCTTTTTGCATTCCTATCAATCTCGGCAAAGTAAAGGTACCACCGCTATCAGGTATCAATCCGATTTTTGAAAATGCCTGAATAAAGCTTGCAGACTCTGTTGCTACGCACACATCTGCTGCCAAAGCGATATTGGCTCCAGCACCTGCTGCCACACCGTTTACAGCTGCTACCACGGGCAGGTCAATGTTTCTGATTGCTCCTACAATTGGATTATAATGTTCCGTTACGATTTTGGTCAACTCAGGGCCATTGGGATCGGTAGCTTCTGCTAAATCTTGCCCCGCACAAAATGCCTTGCCATTTCCCGTAAGGTAAATGCAGCGATTGCTGGGATCAGCTGAGGCTTTCTTCAGTTCATCTTGAAGAGCCAAAGCCATTTCACGCACAAAGCTGTTATACTTATCCGGACGATTGAGGTTTATTTTTAAGACTTTATCAATCTTTTCTACTTGTATAAAATCTGACATGTTTTCTGGTTTTGGCCCAAAAGTAAAAAGAAAGGGTGGGGAAAGGACAAAACCACTTGCCTGATTTACTCCAAAGCTGAAGGGTCTGTTTGTATTACGAAATCCTTAATTTTATCAGTATAGTTGGCCTTACTTACAATTTTCCCGTCAGGGGCTATCAAAATAAAAGAGGGAAAAGCATCAACATTGTAAAGCTGTACCATTCCTCCACTACCATTTTCCTCCCATGCATGCAGCCAATCCATTCCATGCTCCTCGATTAACTCATCAAAAGCTTCGCGCTTTGATTTCACCGCAATGGAAATTATTTCAAAAGGTTCCTCCTTTAGTTCTTCATGCAGTTTTACTAAGTCTGGAATTCCTTTAACACACGGACTGCACCATGTGCCCCAAAAATCAAGTAACACATACTTAGCTTGAAGGTCGCTGAGCTTCATTTCTTTCCCTGTATCCATTACTTCAAATTCGAAATCCGGGGCATAAAACCCAACAGTAGGACTGATGCTATCCTTTTCAAGATCTACCTTATCCAAAACAAGCTCCATGTTGGCCCTATCAAAATGACTTATTTCATACCAATCTCCAAAGTAATTTACCCTATCGCCCCGTTTGGCTTTTTCCCATTCGTGGGTCTTGATCTCATTGTTCAATTGAGTTTTTGTGCTTACCGTAAACGTACTAAAGTCAACCTTAGATGGTGTTACAACAAAGGTTTCATCCCCAAAAATACCTTCAGAATATATTGGGAACGTGTAAGCAAGGTATTTTCCGTGTTTTTCTGATTCATTCGAGAAGGTCATAAAAGGAACGCTATCTCTCACTATCCTATTATTTACGAATAATTCATACTGCATATAAGGAACTTTCTTAATAGTAGATTCCAGACGCTTGACTACCGCGCCCTTTAATGGCTTATAAGATTCTTCATCCGAAAAGTCACCATCGGCATCCGTATCCACCATATATTCTACTTTCCCATTATTTTTCTGCCGGTAGATTAGTGTACTAAAACAAGCAATTGGTTCTGAAGAATACTTGTTGCCTGCGGTATCAAGACCCATTTTTTGAAAGAGATCCGTAAATGTAGAATCTGTAATATTCCCTTCCTTATAATTCTGAAATATGAATTGGTTTCTTTGGAACAGAATATCTTTCCTATAGTATTCATTCCAATCTTTTGGAATTCCCGTTAGCTTAGTGTTTGATATTGCCCAAGAGTTCGTTTTAGGCTGTTTAAAATAGGCGAAGCCCCAACCACCCGGGTAGCCATCTTTCCCAGCTTTCATCTCGGTTTTTACCCTAACCGTTTCTGATTGCGAAAAAGCGAAGGTTCCAAATAAGCAAAAGATTGCAATGATGATAGTTCTCATAAAAAGGGTTTTAAACCTCAATTATAAGACTTTTTAGACTACCTGTTTTTTTGATGAAAATATGTTTACCCAAGTGACATCTCACTTTGCTTAGGCCAAACTAAATACATTTAAAATAATCAAATGGCTCTTTACAGTCCTCACACTTATACAGGGATTTACAGGCTGTGGAGCCAAATTGGCTTATCATGGAGGTGTTGGTGGATTTACACTTGGGGCAAGTCACTTGCTTGGCTTTTCCAAATAAAACAGACTTATCGGCAGAGCTTCCTTCGGGTGGGGCAATGCCAAATTCCTGAAGTTTTTTCTTGCCATTTTCGGTCATCCAATCGGTAGTCCATGCAGGGGAAAGAATAGTTTTTACTTCGATTGTCTCTAGGCCTTCTTCCTTTAGCTTTTTGCGAATATTCTCTTCGATTTCATTCATAGCCGGGCATCCACTATAAGTAGGAGTGATGGTTACAATGGGATGGTCATGATTAATATCTACATGCCGCACCACACCCAAATCCACTACAGAGAGTACTGGAATTTCAGGATCGGAAACATCCTCTAGCCATTGCCATATTTGATTTTCGCTTAACACCATGATTCTTATAGTTCAAATACCGTGCAAAGGTAGCCCTTTAAGGGCGCAATATTATTTGTAATCGCCTATAAGAAGGAGCAGCAAAACATACCGGCACCACTGTGTTTCTACCTACAACTAATTCTTCCAAAGAAAGTGACTTGCACAACTCATCGGGAACATCTGTGGCAGTGCCACAATAAGCTACATTGAGCACCAGCAATTTTTGGCACCCAGCCAGCTCAGCCGGGATTTCTTCTAAATCATTACGCTCTAAATCCAGAATTTCTAGTTTTTCTAAATATTCAACCCCTAAAGGGAATTTCTTCAAATCATTAAAACTTAAGTAGAGATACTTTAAATTTTTGAGCAGCATTATTTCTTGTGGCAACTCTGTCAAGTTATTATAGGCCAGATTTAACGACTCCAGGCTCTCCAATTGTCCAATTTCCTTTGGCAAGGTTTTCAGATTATTGTGATGAAGGGAAAGCCTTTTTAATTTTTTAAGATTCCCTATTTCAGGAGGCAATGAGTCCAAGTGATTATTGCTCAACACCAGTTCTTCAAGTGAGTCCAGCATGCCTATTTCGGGGGGAATACTGTACAGATTACACTTAAAAACTCGCAGTTCTTTCAAATTGGCCAAGCGTGCAATATCTGGAGGTAGAACGCCAATCTTCTTTCGGTAGAGCACCAGTTTCTCTGTATTCTCTGCATCACGGTATGCTGAGTCAAGACTGTTATATGTCTTCATTTTACAGCCAGCAAGGAGAGCTATAGAACCTATTAATATCCAAGAGAAAAGTGACTTCATATTATATATACAGACCGCCAATTTAGTTTTAGTTGCAAGCTTTTGAAACCATTCTTTAAACTTACGGAAATTGCGAGCTGTATAAGCCTCCAACAAAAAAGGTCGAACCTAATTGGATCGACCTTTTTTAAAATTATACAAGCTTAGTTTACCAACTTGCCTCTGGGTACATTCTTGGCAAGTGCTGCATTTCGGCTAGCAAAAACCCGAGGTATTCGGTATGCTCTCCTTGCTTGCCTCCACTCTGAAACCAGTCAGCTTCTGGCTTTTCTAAAGTAGCCATGTCCAATATCATGCTTACTTTTTCGTGCCAGTCAGCTTTAATTTTATTTAAATCTGCACCAATTCCGGCTTTTAGCATCGCTTCGTCTATGGCGTCCATGGTAAACATTTCGCCTGACCATTCCCAAAGGTCATTGATGGCATTTTGGATACGCTCATGACTTTCTTCTGTTCCATCACCTAAGCGAATCACCCACTCAGCACTCCATTGGGCATGGTATGTGATTTCTTTAATCGCCTTTTGCGCTACAGCGCGAATGTGATCATCCTTGCTGTTTAGTAATTCGGTGTACAAAAAGTAATTGTAGGTATCAAAAAGAAACTGGCGGGCTATTGTTTTCCCCCAATCGCCATTCTCTAGTTCCAGCAACAATAAGTTGTTATACTCTGTCACATCTCTAAAGAATGCCATTTTATCTTCAGTAGACTCGCTTCCTTTTAGTTCAGCCGCATACTGCATTAGCATTCGGGCTTGACCTAGCTGATCCAAAGCAATGTTTGAAAGAGCGATATCCTGCTCTAAAATAGGACCATGACCACACCACTCAGCTAATCGTTGACCAAGTATCAAAGCGTTGTCTCCAAGGCGCAGTGTATATTGTAATAATTCGTTTTGCAAAACTTTACTTCTTTAACCGTTTGTTCTCGATTCCGCTCGAACTGACGTTTTTATATGTCACCCGAAGCGAAACCACAAACATTAAACTTAAAATGCCAAAGGCTACATGTGTCCCACTTCGTCCGGGATATCGTAAAATGTAGGGTGACGATATACCTTGTCATCTGCTGGAGTAAACAATGGCTCGCTCTCATCCGGGCTGCTGGCAGTGATTGATTCTGAAGGAACCACCCAAATGCTGATACCCTCACTTCTGCGAGTGTAAACATCGCGGGCATTTTTTATCGCCATTTCGGCATCAGGAGCATGAAGGCTTCCTACATGTTTATGACTCAAACCATTGCGGGAGCGGATAAACACTTCCCAAATTTTCCAATTGTCTTTATTGCTCATAAAATCTCTACTATCTTTATTATTTCAACTCTTCGCTGGAGCGCATATCTATGAAATTGGTAACAATCAACTTCTCTTTGTCAAAATGATAAACCACCCTATAATAACTATATGGAAAGCTGTAACTACCTTGAGTAGGTCCAATCCTTGTTCCAATTTCAGGGTTTCTTGCCAGCTTCTTTACTATTCCATTTAGCTTGTCAAAAAATTGTGTTGCATGCTTTCCTTCCCAATTTTCCAGAAGATATAAAAGAACCTTGTTCAGCTTTGCTTGAGCTAAGCTTTCCCAGTATATTTCCCTATATCCTTCCAAATATGCTCCATCACTTTATCATGAGGAATCAAGTTTTCCGGATTCTTAGAGCGCTCATATCCCTCATTAATTTCACGTATCTCTTTTTCTGAAAACAAAGCCTGTTCTGCCATTGAAGCATCATTTGCAACTACTCTGGCCTCGTAACTTGCCAGCTCTTCTCGAAGTTGAACCAAGATAGTTTCATCCGCTTCATTCTCCAAAATGTAGTTGACTTTCTTCAGTATTTCTTTCTTTACAGAACTCACGCTGCGCTACTTTTCTTCTTTCTTCTTTCGGCTTCTTTTTCTGCGTAAGCATTGGCTGCTTCACGTACCCATGCACCATCGTCATGCGCTTTGTTTCGGGCTATAAGACGTTGCTTATTGCACTTTCCGTTACCTTTTATCACATTGTAAAACTCCTCCCAGTCAATTTCGCCATGCTCATAATGACCAGTTTCTTCGTTCCATTTCAAGTCTTTATCAGGAATAGTAAGACCTAAAAACTCAGCCTGAGGAACCGTTTTATCAATAAACTCCTGACGAAGCTCATCATTTGATTTACGTTTAATCTTCCACTTCATACTCTGGGCAGAGTTTGGCGAAGCATCATCAGTAGGGCCAAACATCATTAGCGATGGCCACCACCAGCGGTTAAGCGCATCTTGTGCCATTTGCTTTTGAACCGGACTGCCCTGAGCCAAAGTCATGGTAATTTCATACCCCTGACGTTGGTGAAAGCTTTCTTCTTTACAAATCTTAACCATTGCACGAGCATATGGGCCATATGATGTACGGCATAGCATCACCTGATTGGCAATTGCTGCACCATCTACCAACCAACCAATAGCGCCTATATCGGCCCAGGTTGGGGTAGGATAATTAAATATGCTTGAGTATTTCGCCTTTCCGCTAAGGAGGTCCTCTACCATATCCATGCGGTCGGCTGCTAAAGTTTCAGCTGCAGAATATAGATATAAACCGTGGCCAGCTTCATCCTGCACTTTGGCAAGTAGAGCAACTTTTCTTCTCAAAGAAGGTGCTCTTGTAATCCAGTTTGCCTCGGGCAACATACCTACTACTTCTGAGTGGGCGTGCTGGCTTATTTGGCGAATTAGTGTTTTTCGATACTTCTCCGGCATCCAATCTTTTGGCTCCACCTTGTTTTCTGCATCTACATATTGCTGAAAACGTTCTTCCAAATTCATTTCTTTCGTCATTGTCACACGGATATTAGTGATTTACAAAGATAGGGTGCAAATATTACACTTCCATACTTAGCATAAAAAGGCTTGCGCAAGGTTTCTTTAAACAATATTGAGCCATTACGTAAGGGGGTAGTATATTTGCTGCCCTGAAATTATACTATTATGCTGAATTTCTTCAAGAAAGCAAAAGATAAAAAGGATTCACTCCTTACCAATGAAAAATCGTCACGCAGAGCTCGTTTTCATAGCCTTCGCGTTTCGGACATTACTCGCGAAACTTCGGACTGTATCTCTGTAGCCTTTGATGTGCCCGAGGATTTGGTTGATGACTATAACTTTATTCCTGGCCAATACCTTACGCTGGAAAAGGAAATTGGTGGTGAGAAAATCAGACGTTCTTACTCACTTTGTTCAAGCCCTGTAGATGGCGAATTACGTGTAGCAATCAAGCAAGTTCCTGGTGGTAAATTTTCAACTTTTGCCAATCAAGAACTTACTGTAGGCACCGAAATAGATGTAATGACTCCCGAAGGGAAGTTCTACACAAAGCTAGATCCGGCCAACAAGAAAAACTATGTAGCTTTTGCTGCTGGTTCTGGAATTACACCCATCTTTTCGATTATAAAATCGGTAATGGCCATTGAGCCAGAAAGTACTTTCACTTTGTTTTTTGGAAACAAAACTACCCAGTCTGTAATGTTCCGCGATGCTATTGATGCATTGAAAAATGAGCACATGAATAGACTTGAGGTTCACCATATTCTTAGCCGTGAAGATCAAGGTACAGATATGCTGAAAGGTCACTTGGATGAGGCGAAGTGTATCTCTTTCTCTCAAAAATTCTTCAACATCAATGAAGTTGATGAGTATTTCATCTGTGGACCAGAAGCCATGATTAACTGTATTAATGACAGTTTACTTAAGCTTGGTGCTGATAAATCTCACGTTCATTATGAACTATTTACTTCTCCTTCGCAAAACATTGCCCACAAAACCAAAGTGTCTGCTGAAAAGAAAAGCGATGCTTTAACAAGTGCTGTTACCATTATTCTTGATGGAGAAGAAACTCACTTTGACATTGCTTCAAATGGCAAAAATGTGCTGGACGCTGCTCTTGATGCTGGTGCAGATGTACCTTATGCCTGTAAAGGTGCCGTGTGCTGTACTTGTCGCGCCAAGGTGCTTGAGGGTTCCGTAGAAATGGACATGAACTATGCCCTTGAAGATGATGAAGTAGAAGAAGGTTTTGTACTTACCTGCCAAACTCACCCAACCAGTGAGAAGGTGGTGATAAGCTACGATGAGCAGTAGAGTTTAACTGGCTTCTAAAATCATATCTACATGCCAAATGCCCCAATCAGGGTATGGCTCCGAAATGGTTTTGAAATCAAAACTTGAATAAAATTCTTCCAGATAAATCTGCGCTTGAATTTTAATCTCTTGACCCGAGTAAAGCCTCTGAGCTTCTTCAAGAGCAGCTTTAAATAATATTCTTCCGAAGCCCATATTGCGGGCTTCTTTTTTTACCGCCACTCTGCCAATACTACTTTGGGTATACACTGTATCAGGCGGTAGCACTCTGGCATAAGCTACCAGTTCATTTTGGCTGTAGCCTAAAATATGAGTAGCCACCTGATCAAAATTATCCAACTCCTCGTAGGCACATTCTTGCTCTACCACAAAAATGTCAACCCTTAGCTTCATAAGCTCATAGAGCTGACTACCGCTTAATTCTTCAAATTTCTTTGCTTCAGTTGTCATTCAGGTATCCTAATTGTTCCAATTCCTTCTTAATATCCTTTGTCCAAAGTTTTTGTTCTTCCGTAAGCTCAGAAACTGGCCGCAGCCCTTTACCGGCATACATTTCTGGCATCATACTATTTGATGGTCCTTTTAGCATATCCCTTTCAAATTGAACCCCCAAAAACTCGCAAATTCTACACAATTCTCCTTCTGGATTTTGCAGCAAGTCTTCATATCTACACAAGTGAAGATTTACACCCTGTTTAGAAAATTCATTCAAAACCTTGGTGGAATACTTCCACCTCTGCAACGCTGTTTCATAGCCTTGACCGGTACGCTTCATTTTAGACAATATGCAGTGTCGCCCATCACGTACTATAAAAATTACCTTTTGACTTCTAACTACCTTTCGTATAAACTCTAAAATACTTCCGTTCGGTGGAATATCCTGGCAATCTTCTAAAGCCAAAATTTGCTCTGTAGTTATTTTGTTTCCCCACAGGCCTTTGCTTAATACAGCTTCTTCCTTACAGCTTTTGTTAAAAGCTTCAAGCCTAGAGTTTATATCATTTTTATCCTCGCTCTCTAACTTTTCGCCAAGAAGAAAGTCAAAAGCAAATCGCTCAAAACCAACCTTCACCTTTGGGTGATAATCTATCATGGAAGCCAGTAAACTGGTTCCTCCGCGACCTGCTCCTATTAGCAAAAAATACTCAGGTTGCTTGATTTTAAGTGATTCCAAAATTTTCAAAAACTTCACATTTGCCACAAATGTAAGTTCTGAACTTACATCAATGAAAAAACCCTGCACAGAATTCATCTATGCAGGATCTACCATATAAGAAACTAAAAAAAGAGGGTTATAATGTAAATCCAAGAGCTATTGAAGCCACTTGATAATCTGGACCTTTTCCATCCTTAAAGAAAGAATTGAGGTCATACTTGGCTGTGATTTTAAACGCGTCCCATCCTACTTGAGCCATCACGCCATAGCGAAACTGGTTGGTATTAAAATCTCCATCAATATCTTCTTTTACCTTGCTATATTGTGGTGTGCTATATTTCAACACGCGACCTGCGCCCAGTCTTACACCAGCGTATCCGCCCACGCCTATGGTAAAAGATTCATCGATATCGCCCACTTCGCTAAAGTCTAGCTGAAGCATAACCGGAATACTGAAATATGCGATTTTGTACTTTGATTTATCTACAGCTTTTCCTGTGTCCATCTTAATAACCGCTTCACCAGTATTAGCATCTTTTTGTAGCGTATTGTTTTCTAAAAGTCTAAATCCATTGAAGCTAAACTCACCTCCCCACTTGATATAAAACTTGCTGTAAGGGGAACCAATGCGTGTCTTTCCTCCAAATCCAAAGTCAAAAACATGCGATCTCCAAAAGTCAAGTTCTTCAGGGCCATCGGTTATAAAATCGGTTCCTCCAGCTAACTGTTGATTAAATCCCCAATTGATATCAAAATAACCATTGGTACGATCTATTTTACTAGGTCTATCATTGGGCTCATCCTCATCAGTTTCATCTTCTTCATCAAACTTCCAGGCAAATGGCTCCTCTCCATTCTCACCCTGTTGAATGATAATACCTTCTTCGTTGATGATTATTTTTTGCCTTTTGCTGTCAGACTCGGGAACTGGCGCTCCAGCAGGTGGTAGCGGAGGCATTGGTGGTAATGGAGGCATCACAAAGTTTCCAGCTTCAGTTCTTGCTTCCATTTCAGCTTCCCAAGCTTCCATGCTCGCTTCATATTCATCACCCCAGGCTTCCATGCGCTCTTCATAGCTTTCGCCCCAGGCTTCCATCAATTCGCCTACCATTTCCATACTTTCTTCAGTATGGTCATTTATCATATCGCGCATTTCTTCGGCTTGTTCAGCGGTAATTTCTCCATTAGCCTCCTGCTTATTTACCTGTGCTAAAAGCTCTTGTTGCTGCTTCTGAATTTGAATGCTGCGTGCCGTAACTTCACGGATGATTGTGTTTATATCCACCTCAGAAAGATTTTCTAAATCTTCTGCCTGAATAGTTACTTTGTTACCACTAATTTCAATCTCTACCGTTTCTTCTTTCTTCTTATCATCCGGCTGCGCCCACACTCCAAAGAGCGTTACAAACATAAACCCGGCAGTCATCATCAATTTTTTCATTTTTACTTTTCGTTAGATTATTATCAGTTACATAAAACCCTCTTAATTGTTTTATTCTGCTTGAGGCGCTGCTGGAGGAGCAGGTGGTGCTGGTGGCGTTGCATTAGCTGATCTCTCTGCTTGCTCTTCCATTTGCTCTGCCCACTCTTCCATTTCTTTGGCAAAACCTTCGGCCCATTTTTCCATGTCCTTAGCCATCTTTTCGCCCATTTCTTCCATTTGTGGGCCATATACTTCTGCCCATTTTTCCATGCTTTCAGCAAAAGCTTCCATGCTCATTTCAAAACTTTCAGATTGCATTTCCATCACTTCAGCGTACTCTTTGCACTGCTTTTCCGTCATTTCTTCAGCATTATCGGAGTAATAGTCCATCTGCTCTTTCATTTCTGCCTGCCACTTTTCAGTAGAAGCTTTCATTTCCTGTAGCTTTTGCTGTAGCTCATCGGTTTGCTCATTTTGCGACCAGGCTGTAAAACTCATTCCTGCAATCGCAGCTATCATCAATACTCTTTTCATATCAAATTTGGTTTAGTTACTTAATATTCTGGGTAGTGGTATTTCAATCTGTTTCTTTTCCACCTTAGGCCATTCCAGCGGTTTTCCGCTAAGCACATTGTCCATCTGGCTACTGGCATAAGTTTGCATTCTATTCTTAAAGCTCGGCCTTGGAGTTTCTTCTTCTGACTCATCTGCATTAGCATAAAAACCTTCAGTTGCTGCTCTTGGCTTCAATCTTACCTTCACCTTTATAGGTGTTGCGGCAGCTTTTCTTTCTGCTTTTAGCTGTAGCGAAATATCTGCATCAGCAACTTTCATGTCTTCAGCATAAAGGGCGTCTTCATCAATTACTTGAAACACTCCATCATTACTTACATAAACAGGGCGAGAAGTACTTTGACGCATAATTGGCACTGCCTTTTTCTTAGGTTTCACCTCTTCTTTTGGCGTCTCCGTTTTGTCCTTATTTCCCTCAGTAGCCTTGTTTTGCTTCTGTGCTGCATTGTTTTTATCCGGTCCTTCAACCTCAATAATATCTGGGCTACTCACCACATTATCATTGGTATCCACATCATTATTTTGAAAATAAAACAAGGTGCTAAGCCCAATAAGCAGCGTAACCACCGCAGCGCGAAGTATAAACCAAGCACCTTTTTTGCGGCTTGGCTCCGGCTGTGCCTCTTCAATTTTGTCCCACACACTTGCGGAGGGTTGAATTTTATGCTCACTCAGCCCCTCTTTAAAAAACTCGTCTAAAGGATGCTTTTCATTCTTCATTGCTCTTTGTATAAAAGTTCTGTTTCTCCCAGCTTCTGCTGTAGCTGTTTTCTAGCTTTGCTCAATTGTGATTTGGAAGTATTCTCCGAAATCCCCAACATTTCTCCAATCTCTTTATGCGAATACCCTTCTATTCCGAAAAGGTTAAAAACCGTGCGGTAGCCCATTGGCAGCTCCATAACTAAGCTCATTAAATGGTCCGCATTCATTTGATCTTGTACTCCTGTGTGGCTTAAGCTTTGGTGATTTTCCTCTTCTATTTCTACAAATAGATTTTTCTTGTAACGGATAAAGTTGAGTGATTCATTTACCATAATTCTCCTTATCCAAGCTCCCAAAGGGCCTTCGCCACTGTACTGATCAATTTTTCTAAACACCTTAATAAAGGCGTTTGAAAGAACTTCTTCGGCATCTTCCACCGTTTGCACATATCGCCTACACACACTCAGCATGATTGGGGAGTACATATCGTAAAGCTCTCTTTGCGCTTTGCGATCTCCCTTCTTGCACTGCTTGGCAAGTCGTTCATCTGTGTTAGGAAGGCGTATCAGTTTTGCCATGGTTTTGGTTAATGCCTGTTATCTATATGACAGGACATAAACAAAGATAGGTTGCCTGAGGGTGAAAAAAATTTTCTAAAAGTTGAGGAATCTTTCTGTTTACCAGAAAAACAAAGCCCCACGGAGCTACCGTAGGGCTTTAGAGAAACAGGGTTAGTAACGAATTACTGAAACTATAACGTCACAGTTTTTAATTTATGATGTGGTCGGCTTTTCTAAGCGGAGCGGGTACACCAGTTTAAATAAAGCAGACTTCGCCATTGTTTTTTCGTTACCACCTTAGTTTGACCCAACATTATACAAGGGGTTGTCTGGGGGAAATGTTAAAAAAATGCTAAAGCCCCAATTATTTTCACAATCGAGGCTTTCAGTACAAACTCAAAAATCCTACTAAGGGGTAATAATCACTCTATGTGTATTCGACCCATTATTAATAAAATACATTCCTGGGGCTAAACTTTCTGTTCCTACCTCAGCTTTCATTTCGGGCTGAAGGCTAATATTTCGAATCACCTTTCCGGTAGCGTCAATCAGTTCTACTTCCTGCTTTTCATTTAGAGAATTCTCTATGTAAAACAGACCGTGGGCAGGGTTTGGGTAAACCGATAGGCCTGATTGGCTTACCGCTTTCTCACCCAGTCCTAAAACATTACTCATTTTAAAGGCCCTATCATATTGTTGGCCATTAAACATGGTAACAGAGCATGAAAAATAATGCAGTGCTCCGTTGTACACTTCCCCTGAATGAAGGGCGTTTGGTGCTGATAGAATGGTAAAGGTTTGGCCATCATATTTAGTTAAACCTCCTCCCAAAGTCCATGTTTTCCTTAATGTATCCCCCACAACATACAACTCACCATTATATACATCCATATCGGTGATTCTATACGGAAAGGTCTTTATTAGTGTACTTGCACTGGCTCCTACTTTATAAAGGAAAGTATCTGTTGCGCAATATAATTCATTGTTATACGATGCTAAAAAGCTCCTTTGGCTAGTGCCCGATTGGTGAATTTGCACCCCTGTCCCGAAAGTTGTTCCATTCAACTTATACAATTGTCTGGCTAATACATACACATCCCCATTAGCAAAATGAATATCTGATACCGTTTGATTTGGACCACTGAGCCCAGTAAATCCGGTAAAACTGGTGCCATCATACTTCAAAATGTTCTCATAAGAGGTTCCTCCTATTGTAACATCAAAAAACCCTCCTATGTACAATTCCCCATTATGAACTTCCAAACTTCTTACAGAACCGGATAATACACCGCTGAACATTGGCACAACCGACCACTGCATACCATCAAATTTTACAAGCCAAGAGGTGGTTCCACTTGCCATTACCAACCCTATGTATATTTCTCCCTGAAAAATAGTCATGTCTCCAAATTCAGTAAACGTTGGAGTTGTATATGAGGGAAGGGTAACCCAAGACTGCCCATCCCACTTTCGAACTTTTACTTCCGTTCCAGGTGTACTTCCGTTCCAAATTATTTCTGAAACGTAGAGCTCATTGTTATAAACATCAACATCGTTTCTATACGAAACATCCTGACCAATTCCATTCCCAATAAGATCCCACGTTTGAGCGTGCAGCGCAATTCCACAAATTAAAAAAGTAAGAATAAAAAAGAGTCGTTTTAGTTTTTTCATAATCGTAATTTTTTGTTTGTACAAGTAATACGAGCATAGATAAAGAAATAGGTCAGGCTATATGCGCTTAACTATTTAACGAAACAGAACCTTTTACTAAAGCTTAGGAGCTATTATACCTTACCTCTGTTTTTCAACAGTTTAAAAAGAATGTCACTACAGTAAATTTTATATCCAAGCAAAGGTTCTAATGAGCAAACTCTGCCAGTTCTTATGCTCAAAAGCTAAAATCCCCAATCGCTTTCACAATCGAGGCTTTCAACACAAACTCAAAATTCTATTACTGGGTAATAATTACTCTGTGCGTATTGCTTCCATTATTTATAAAATACATTCCTGGTGCTAAACTTTCTGCTCCTACCTCAGCTTTCATTTCGGGCTGAAGGCTAATGCTCTTAATCACCTTTCCTGTGGCATCAATTAGCTTTACTTCTTGCTCTTCATTTAGAGAATTCTCTATGTAAAACATGCCTCGTGCTGGGTTGGGATAAACCTCTAGACTCGTTTGTCTTTCTAAAAATTCTTCCACACCAAGTACTGAAACGATAGCAGTTTTTGCATGATTAGTATGTACCGCTGGCTGAAAGTCAAAGTAAATTTCTGCATCGTTGTCTATGATATCACCAACATTAAGAGTTGGGTCTACATCTATGCTAAAGTTTACAAAACCTTGGCTACCCGCATAGTTTGCCCCACTGTCAGGCAAAAGAATGTTGTCAAACGTCCATGCAATTACTCGGTTATCTGCCATGGCAAAACTGTAATCATGGCTTGCTCCGTTTATCATAATACTTGCAGGGTCAAAGTAACTTTCCAAAGTATCTACAATCGTCACTTTGTAGGCTGTGTCTGTTCCTGTATTTTGAAAGCGAATGTGGTAATCTAACCTCGAAAGGCCAGGAAGGCTTTGCTCTACGCTCGGTGTTTTATCATTAGGATCGCAGGCAGCAACCACCGTTGTCCATGTGGTGTCTTTATCGTTGCTCATATCTACATCTCCCGAAACATGAACTACCTCCGAATACCATTTTAAAGTGTCGCCAACACCATTCGCTGCAAGGTCAACTTTCACCCTAAAACTAATGTACTCTTCATTAGCTTGTCCTATTCCAGGGAAAGTAAACGTGTACACATTTCCATTCGAACTTGTAGGTACCGGGTTTGACCAACTGAAACTTACTGAATTTGGGATTGTGAGTTTTACGCTTACTGGTGTATTAATCGTGATTCCTGGGTTTCTTAAAACCAGCTTTCCACTTTCTGAAAAACCTTGACGGCTTCTGTTTCCTAAATTCATGAAAATCACAGTTTCTAAATCTTTTGAGCCATCGTGAGAATATGCAAAGTTTTGAGTAGTGGTTTGTGATGAAGTAATACTCACACTAGAAGGAACACTGCATCCTAAACTATAATGATTCATTAGCGGCAACGAACTTGACGGGGTATTAATATTATATGACCCCGCTGGTAAATAGATCCGATAATTCCCATCACCATCGGTTGACGAATAGCTAAGATTATTTCCTGCATACACCGGCAATGTTACCGCTGGTGCAGAAACATCTACTCCGTTATCATAATTGCAATTTGCATTATTATCTATAAACATTTTCCCTGTAAGTAAACCAAGAGATTGTGTTCCCATTTTTAATATATGTCCAAACTTACGTCTATTGGCATAGCTAGTATCTACACGCATCTTACTGGTATCTGTGAACGTGGCATATAAAAAACTTTTGTCAGACTCAAAGCTTTGAACTCCTGAAGGAAATGTGGTCGGACCATAAATACTAGTACCATCAAAAACATACATGTCAACACCATTAGACATATACATCAAACCATCAAATTCGCTATATGATGTAATCCACCCATTGTAACTCTGAACATCGTAAGCCGTGTCATTTTTCAGCTCATAAATTTTTCCTGAACCCACGGCAAAAATCTCATTGTTAATTTCAAATACTGACTGCAATGCTCTGTATATAGGATCGATTTTAAATGAAGTAGCTGGATGAACCCAATTATTTCCATTATCTAACCTTCTTACGCTTACCGTGTCTCTCTGCCCTCTAGACTCTCTAAAGAAACCTGCTATCCAAATTTCACCATTAATAATATTGACATCATTTATAGTGTCGTCAATTGTCATTGTAGGAATGTTTATTTGGTTTGTACCATCGTAGCCTATTATGCCAAACGCTCCTCCTGAACCATTTTGAAAAGCACCTCCTGCTAACAAAACTCCGTTATGAACCTCCATATCCATTACTCTCCCCGAAAGATTCGGAAGCACTGGTATCCACCCTGTACCATCAAACTTTAAAATACCAGGGCCTAAGGAGCCTCCTGAGCTGAATGATAGATATACCTCATTATTAAATAATTCAATATCTGTGATATACCCAACTTGAGGGGGTGACGGCAGCGTTGTCCAGGATATACCATTCCATTTTTTGATAATTTGTGTTATTGGGAATGATGTGAACGAAGTGTAATAAGCACAAACATTCCCATTTTCGGAAGAAATACCAGACGTCTGCATTAAATCATCATTTGGGTTAATCCCATTCCCCATGGGTTGAAATATTTGTGCATTGATAGTTCCAATAAAAGCTATCATCAATACTAACAGCGCTGTGGTTAATTGTCTTGTTTTCATAATCGTAATATTTTGTTTGTACCAGTATTACGAGCTTAGATAAAGAAATAGATCAGGCGATGCTTACATAATTAGTTAGCGAACCTTCTCCTTACACTCAAGCATAAAAGTCAGAAATCTTATTCCTTATTTATCAGCCATTTGGCAACAATTCTAAAACATTACCTTTGGCCTGTCGTTATAGACATCAATGAGCCAAAAAGTTTCTACCAAAGGCTCAGTGGGCAAAAGGCTCATATCCACCGCTTCTCCGCTGGTGGATTAATTTTTCATTAATAATTTCAAAAAGAAGATGTGCACATTCGCCCTTCTTTTACCTTAGCAATACTATGAGTAAACCAAAGAAAAAACGCAGAAGTAAGCGTTTAGATAAAATGCAAACGGCCATATTGGCCACACTTAAAAAAGACCGACTAACTACTTTCAACTATAAACAGCTTTCTGCCCAAATGGGCATTTCTGATAAAGAAGAACGCAAGATGGTTTCAGAAGCCCTGATGCGCCTTGCCGAGGATGGACGCGTAGATGAAACGGAACGTGGAAAATACCGATACAAACATTTTGAACACTACGTAGAAGGCTATGTAGATATGACTCAAAAGGGTTCTGCCTATGTGGTTTCTGATGAGCTGGAAGATGACATTTACATCACACCAAAAAATATAAACCATGCCTTGGATGGCGATTTTGTGAAAGTGCTGCTTTATGCTCAGCGCAAAAACAAAAAACCTGAAGGTGAGGTTGCCGAAATAATAGAGCGCGCCAAAACTGAGTTTGTGGGAATAATTGAAATGTCCAAAAACTATGGATTTTTGGTACCCGATAATAAGAAAATGCTGGTGGATTTGTACATCCATAAAGAATTGCTGAATGGCGCCAAGCATGGTGATAAGGCTATTGCCAAAATTACTGATTGGCCCGAGCACGCCAGTAGCCCTTTTGGTGAAGTAACCGAAGTACTGGGCCGACCCGGAGATCACAATGTAGAAATACATTCTATACTTGCGGAATACGGCTTGCCACGCGAGTTTCCAAAACTTGTAGAAAACGAAGCCGCGAAAGTCGCTGAAGAAATCTCAAAAGAAGAGATTGCTAAAAGGCGTGACTTCCGTGATGTATTAACTTTTACCATCGATCCGCATGACGCCAAGGATTTTGATGATGCCCTTTCTCTGCGTAAGCTTGAAAATGGCAACTGGGAAATTGGTGTTCACATTGCTGATGTAACGCATTACGTTACGCCCGGCAGCGAGCTCGAGGAAGAAGCCGTAAAACGTGCCACCTCTGTTTATTTAGTAGATCGCGTGGTTCCTATGCTTCCTGAAAAGCTTTCCAACAAGGTATGCTCACTTCGCCCTCATGAAGAAAAGCTAACCTTTTCCGCAGTGTTTGAAATGGACGAAAATGCCAATGTGCTCAATGAGTGGTTTGGTAGAACAGTTATTTACTCTGATCATCGCTTTGCTTACGCTGATGCTCAGGAAGTGATTGAAACCGGAAAAGGAACACTTGCCGAAGAAATTCTTATCATGAATGGACTGGCTAAAATTCTGCGCCAGCAGCGCATGAAAAGTGGTGCTTTAGCTTTTGATAAAGTAGAAGTGAAATTTGAGCTTGACGAAGAAAATAACCCAACGGGTGTTTACTTTAAAGAAAGTAAAGATGCGAACCACCTCATCGAGGAGTTTATGCTTTTGGCAAACAAAAGTGTAGCCCGCTTTATAGGAAAAGGTAAAAACGGCAAGCCTAGCGACAAGACTTTTGTGTACAGAATTCATGATGAACCCAAGCCTGACAGGCTAATGGACCTTAGCAATTTTGTGAAACAATTTGGCTATCAGGTAGACACCAAAAATCGAAACGGTATTTCGCGAAGCTTAAATAAAATGCTTAGCGATGTGAAGGGAAAAGGTGAAGCGAATATGATTGAAACTTTGACCATAAGAAGTATGGCCAAAGCCGTGTACAGCACACAGAATATTGGTCACTATGGATTGGCCTTTGACTATTATACACACTTTACCTCGCCAATTAGGAGATATCCGGATATGATGGTGCATCGCCTGCTCCAGCATTATTTGGATGGTGGAAATCCTGTAAACAAAAACACCTACGAAGAACTTTGCGAGCATTCATCTGACCGTGAAAAACTAGCTACCGAAGCTGAGCGTGATTCCATTAAGTACATGCAAGTGAAGTTTATGGAGAAGCATGTAGGTGAAGATTTTATGGGCGTAATTTCGGGTGTTACCGAATGGGGTGTTTTTGTAGAACTTATCGAAAGTAAGTGCGAGGGTATGATCCGAATCCGCGACTTTAAGGATGACTATTATGTATTTGACGAAAAAAACTTTGCCATAGAGGGGGAGCGTAATGGAAAAATTTTCCAACTTGGTGATCAAATAATGGTGACTGTAAAAAATGCTGATTTGGACAAAAAGCAATTAGATTTTGTTCCTGCATCTAAAAACCATTAACTTAACGAAAACCCGCGCTAAAGCCATACTATGAAAAGAAGCAGTATTGAAACCATCGTTCTTGTGGTAGGTGTTGCCATTATCGGAATCGCCTTGTTTTTTATGTTCAGTGATAATGAAGATCCTTCCAAATCAATCTTCATTACCAACCTTATTTTCTCTTTTGGCTTCCTGGTGTACATCGTATACTCCATTATGTCGGCTAATAGCCTTAATAAAGAAATACGAGGACTGAATAAACATTTGGATGGATTGAAACACGAAATTGCCAAATACAAAAAACAGATAGCCGATAAGGATGCTGAAATTCAAAACTTACAACAAGACTTGGTAAAAAAGGATGAAGCCCTAAATTTGCAAACGGAAAAAGTAAACATGCTGGAAAAAAGGCTTTCTGACCTAGAGTCGTCAGGTGCTGATTCAGATATCTAAAACTCCTCTATGCTCGAAGTAATACTGTATGCCGTAACACTGGGCATCACTTTGAGCTTTGCTGCCGGTCCTGTTTTTTTTGTGATAATAGAGACTAGTATTTCGCAAGGCAAAACCAAGGCACTGATGCTTGACCTGGGTGCCGCTCTAGCAGATGTAATCTTTATTCTTATTGCATTTTATGGCAGTCAATCGCTAATTTCTAGCCTCGAAGATAATATTTGGGTAAGCCTGATTGGAGGGCTTGCCGTTATTGTGTTTGGTGGCTATTATATCCTAAAATCTAAAACCCCGGGTCAGTTTAAAAACCGTGTAGCGGTAAAGCGTAAACGTCTCTTTTTCTTCAAAGGTTTTTTACTGAACTTTTTAAATGTTGGGGTACTCTTTTATTGGATTGCAACCACCGTGGCAATTGGTTCGTTGGTGCATCATGAGCGCAGCAAAATGATCATGGTGTATGCCTTGATAATGCTTACTTACCTTACGGTTGATATGTTCAAAATCTACTTTGCCAATAAGTTTAAAGAGCGTTTTAAAGGCCGAAATCTACAAATGGTAGAAAAGATAATCGGACTTATTTTGTTGCTATTCGGTGTGTATATTGTTATTCGCGCATTTTTGTAATGCCCACTTCATACTAAAAAGCCGCCCTGATTTAAAAACCAGGGCGGCTTTTTAGTTTTACAGGTTTACGTTATTCTGCGCTAGCCGTTTCATAATTATCATTCTTACGGTTCAAATCAGCTGTTTCTTGCTTTCTATCAATAATCACTTCTTTCACGCTGCTAGCCACAATGTCGGTATGTAAAGTGTAGGTTGGGGATGTCCACGGCCAAGGCTTCAAGGCATTCATTCCTTCTTTGCTTCCAAACATAGAGACCAAAGGAATTGTATACACCATTTCAGTTCCATCGTTCAAAATAAACGTGATGTCCACCGGCATGGGCATTTCTCCAATTCGCTCTAGCTCTACTTGCACTACACCCCTATCTACGGATTTCACCTCCTTTATCGCATAGTCCTGAGTTTTGTTGGTATTCATCCAAAAGTTGAGATACCAGTCCAGTTGCATTCCGCTTTCCTTTTCCATTATTCTTATAAAGTCTTTTGGGTCTGGATGCTTAAATTTCCATGCATTAAAGTACCTGTGCATGCCTCTGCTAAAGGCTTCCTCTCCCACTATGAAGCGCATTTGGCTCACAAACATTTCACCACGCGAATAGGCCGAAATACTGTACGCTTTGTTTACAGCAAAATAATCAGCAGGCGTGCTCAGGGGCTCCTCAATTCCTTTGGCAAACATGTAGGCATTTCCACGATAAGCACCACCATGAGGGTTTTCAGCTTCTTCAAAACCCATTGTGTGCAATACCTCAGCTTCCGCAAAGGATGTAAAACCTTCATCCATCCATGGGTACTGGTTTTCGTTGCTGGCAAGCATTCCATAGTACCAGTTGTGTACCGCTTCATGTACCGTTACCCCTACCAATCCTTCAAGCTTTCCTGTACCTTTTAGCATCGTACACATTGGGTATTCCATACCGCCATCTCCACCTTGTATCACTGAAAATTGTGGATAAGCATACTTCCCAAAGCTCTTGTTCATTAAAGTGAAAAGCTCCACTGTATGCTCCGGAAGTTGCTCCCAGGTTTCCTTGTAGTCTTTTAAGTAGTAAAAATTTAATTGAAGTCCGTCAGGACCAACGGTGCTTTTATAAATATAGTCCGGGTCAGCAGCCCAAGCGAAGTCGTGCACATTTTCAGCATGAAACTTCCAAAGGCGTTTTTCAGTTTTTGACCGCACCATTTCATGGGTGGTAATTCCTCTCTTTTCCTTTTTCGCTTCCCAAATTCCTTCACTGTTGGTAAGGGTTCCTGTACCGCCAAGCACAAAATTATCCTGGATAGAAATATTTACGTCAAAGGTTCCAAAGTCAGCGTAAAACTCGCGTCCTACATACGGATCAGGATGCCAGCCATCTTCATCATACATGGCCATTTTTGGGTACCATTGGGTCATGGTATAATCAATTCCCTCCTTGTTATTTCTACCGCTTCTGCGAATTTGCACAGGTACCTGACTTTCAAAATCAATACTGAAAGTTGCCGTGCTTCCTGGCAAGATTGGTTCGGCCAACTCCACTTTCATCACAGTTTCAGTTACCTGAAAGTTTACCTGCTGACCGTTTTGCTTCAGCATGTTTATTTTATGATATCCTATTTCTTCTTTGCTGAGCTTGCTTATGCGGTCTCCTACTCTTTTGTCAGGATCTACAATGTTTCGCGAACGAACATCCATCATACTCCCCGGCTGAAAAGCATTAAAATACAAGTGGTAAAAAACCTCGTTTAAAGTATCAGGGGAATTGTTGGTATATAGCAACTCTTGTTTTCCGCTAAACTGATGCTTCGCCACATCAAAATCAATGTCCATCGTGTATTTCACTTCTTGCTGCCAGTAACCTGGTCCCGGCTGTGCAAGCAAAGCTGATGGTAAAAGAAGTGCTAAAAGAAATTTCTTCATGAATGTATTTTTCGCTTTCTATTCAATTTTCATTCCGCAGGTAAATCCTTAAGAGCCGCGAAAGTTCTGAAAATTTATTGTGTTGAGATAATTGGCTTATTTGTGCCTGCCTGCTTTCAAAAGCTCATGATATAAATCGTACTCGCTTTTCAGCAGTAATTTGATTTCTTCCTTTTCGGCAAAAGGAATTTCCGGCTTTTTAGAATTCACATTTTTGTTTCCAGTTTTTGGCGAAAAACGCTTACCTAAATAGCTTTCCAGTTTTTTCAAATCTTCTTCAAAATACTCTGTGCGACCAACAAAACCATAATTGTTGATTTCAATTCTACCGAGGTAGGTTTCATAGGCATTTACCGTGGCTTGATATTCCTTGTTTTCCACAAACTCCAATAGGCTTGGTTGTTTGCTCAAAAAAGCCTTTTGTCTTTCACTCTGATTTTCACCTGCTTTTTGCCAGTGATAATAAGCCGAAATAACGCGTTCCACCGGCTCTCTTACCCAAGTAATCAGTTTTGCCTGTGGATAATATTCCAACCAATTGGGGTGTACTGTGATGTGTCCATAAACAGCCTGCACTAGCGGCTTATTACACTTATAAGGCAGCCCGTTATTCCAAGTGTGCATATCTTCAAAAGCCTGAATGTGCTTTAGGCGAAAGCCATAAGCTTCCTTTAAAACCGCATGAAACGTACTTCCCGCAGTTTTAGGGACATGAATGGCAATAACATCTGGCTGTATCTTAAACTTCATCTTTCAAAATCTCCAAATCTTCCACCTCATTGCAGCGGTTCATGTGCCACTCTTCCAATTCCCTTTTACGATAGTCGCCATAAGCTTCGCGCTTGGCTACTTTTTCCTGATAGTAATCTTCCTCCGCTCGGTACCAATAGTGGTTTAGCCGTAATGGGCTATGTTTTCCCTCTTTTCTGCTTGGCGCAAAATTGCTTCCGTCACTAAAGTAAAACTGCGCACTCCCTTTTTGAATAGGTAAATGTGGCCCTTCAAAAAACTGAAATGTATTTGCCAAATATACAATGGGCTTAAAGTTGGTGTTTTCATCATGCTCCATTGGCGCCCGCTTGGTAAGCTGCTCTATCATTGGTTTAGATTTATCCAGCTTCTTCAAACCTGATGTTCCAAACATCAGCCAGTTTACCTGCACAGCGGCCACTTCTTTTCCTTCAAAAGAATTCAACACATCCCTCACCCCTCGGGGCTCCACCGAAAACAAATATTCATCAATATCAATAAAAGCCACCCAACAATCAGAACCCTGCTCACTTTTGATTTTTTGAACCAGACGATTAAACTCCTGTGCCTGCCGCCTTATGCTCCATTGGGTAAATGGCGTTTTAGAAATACTCACCAAACCTTGTTTCACATAAGGTGCCAATACTTCCTCAAAATTGTCGGTGCTGCCATTATCCGAGAGGTAAAACTTTTGCACGCCTCGCTTCAAATGAAAATCAATCCACTCCTTAAGAAATGGCGCCTCATTTTTGAAAACACAGGCCACAAACAGGGGGGCATCGGCCTTCACCTCTTGTGCAGGCCGCAATGCTCCCCATTGCTTTAGTAGGTTATAATGTATTTTTTGAAAGGTGGCGGCCATCAATATTATTTGCCAAAAATATCAGCAAAACTGTGGCTATCCTTCAGCCTTACGCCCTTCTCCGTGTTTTCTACTGTGCACAATTCATTGGCGGCATCATGCTCCAAAAACAGATAGTAACCTTTGTCGGCAGCCTCCTTTAGAAAACGTCCTTTTTCATCCAAAGTAATAAGTGGGCGCGTATCATATCCCATCACATAAGGCAATGGAATGTGGCCGGTAGACGGAAGAAGGTCGGCCATAAAAACGATGGTCTTGTCTTTATACTTTAAAATCGGGCACATTTGTGCATCGGTGTGGCCGCTTACGGTAAGTACGTCAAAACCTAATTCAGTATTGTAAACCCCGTCTTTATCATCATTTACCGGCACAAATTTTAGCTGCCCACTTTCCTGTATGGGGATGATATTTTCTTTTAGAAACGAAGCTTTTTCGCGGGCATTTGGCTCAGTGGCCCATTTCCAGTGGCGCTCATTACTCCAAAAATGTGCGTTTTTAAAAGCCGGGCGAAAAGCATCTTTAGATGAATCAAACTCAATTGCTCCACCCACGTGGTCAAAATGCAGATGTGTCAAAAACACGTCCGTAATATCATCGCGGCTGCAGCCTAATTTCTTGAGGTTTCCATCCAGTGAATCATTTCCATGTAAATGGTAGTGGCTAAAAAACTTCTCACTCTGCTTGTTGCCAATGCCCGTATCTATAAGAATCAACTTGTTGTTATCTTCAATAAGCATAGAGCGCATGGCCCAGGTGCAAAGATTGTTTTCATCTGCCGGGTTGGTGCGCTGCCAAAGGGATTTTGGTACTACGCCAAACATGGCTCCTCCGTCAAGTTTAAAATTTCCGGTATGTAGGGGGTGTATTTTCATAATGTGGATTCTCAGTATTTACGCTCAAAATTAACGTAATTTGAAGAGCTTAAAAATTTGGAATTTATGACGCTCAAAAACTATTCTGCTGCCGCTATTATTTTTGCGACAAGCTTTGCCTGCCAAAACGACCCCGCTACCCCAGAGGTGGTGAAAGAAGAAGCCGCGCCTGCGGCCGACACCCTTCAGTACGAAATAAAAACCGTAGCCAGCAATTTGCCTTGCGCTAAGGATTCTGCCAAAAACTGTGTGGAAGTAAAGATTGATGAACTTTACATAAACGGTGGAACTAACAAGGCCTCGGCCTCAAAAATAGAAGCCACTTTGCGTAAAGCACTCAGCGAAACCGACAATAGCGAAGGAGCGCCCAGAAAGCCGCAAGACATAATTGCCAACCTGGAAAAAGAGTACACGCAGATTAGCAAGGACATGAAAAACTATGACCTTTCGTGGGAGTACATTCACAATATGGAAGTGTACCTAAACGACAATAACCTGTTTGGCTGCTCTATTTACAACTACACTTTTACGGGTGGTGCGCACCCTAATGGATTTAAGTTTTACTACACCTTTGCCGCTGATAAAGGCACTCCCATAAAGCTTACCGATTTGATTCTCCCCAATAAGTTTGCGGAGTTTAAAGCCTTGGCCGAAAAGCAGTTTAGAGAAACCCGCGAAATAGAAGAAGGGCAAACTTTTGAAGAAGCCGGATATTGGTTTGAAAATGATGCTTTTGCTCTGAATAACAACTTTAAGTATGATGCCTCCGGACTTACCATTATGTACAATCAGTACGAAATTGCCCCCTACTCTGAAGGCAGCATTACGCTGGAGTTTCCTTATTTGCAAATAAAGGGAATGGTGAAGCAAGAGTATCGATTTTAACACAAGTCCAATCCCTGAAAGGGTTTCAGGGGTGTTAGTATATAATGAGATATAAACAACATATTGTTTAGCCACTAGTTGGCGATAATATAAAAATGGAAAAATCAACACGAATTCTTGACTACATTATTCATTGGAAATCAAAAGACGAAAATGGATTTATCGGTGAATTAATGCACATTGTGGTTAATTCAAGTGGAGGTAGTCTTAGCACACCCGTTGGATTTCTATTCGGGTTTCGTGAACAAGCTGATGAATATATTGGAGCGACCTGGAGACTTAAGCTACAATTGAGAGATAATATTGTCTACAATAAAAAGAAGTCTATTACAAGCATTTTCAAAAACACAAAAAAAGCGGACACAAGTGAAGACAAGATAAGTGAATCAATTAACCCTGACCTTATCTTGACTTTGAAAAAGAAACTGGTAGATATGAATTTTTGCACAGACCCTTTAAGTATAACAGCCATTATTGGACAAGAGACTTTTATGTTTACCAATATTATATATCCAGAAGATTAAAAAAATACTATCGCCAACAAAGTGCAAAAAATAGCGCGGGTTGACAGCTAAACGAAAGGTTTAGGCCAATTGGCCAGCTTTGGTTACGGCCGACAAAAACGTACTTTTAAACGCGCCATTATTTTGGACAAACCGTTGGCTTCAATTTAAAAATGAATAGCGAAATAGAAATCTATCAAAGTTCTGACGGACAAACTGAGGTTCAAGTAACTTTTGATAATGATACAGTTTGGCTAAATCAGGATCAACTTGGTAAATTGTTTGACCGAGACAGAACGGTTATCGGACGGCATATAAAGAATATTTTCAATGAAGGGGAATTAGATGAAAATATGGTATGTGCAGATTTTGCACACACCACTCAACATGGCGCTATTGAAGGGAAAACTCAGACAAAAGCGACCAAATACTATAATCTTGATGTTATTATTTCAGTTGGCTACAGAGTCAAATCCATACGAGGAACACAATTTCGTCAGTGGGCTAGTAGTCGGCTCAAAGATTATTTGATTCTGGGGTATTCAATCAATGAAAAACGACTAGAGCAAAAGAATCAAGAAATAAAAGTTTTGAAATCTGGGTTACAAATACTCAGCAGAGCTTTAGAAGAAACAGCGCAGGAAGAGGGGTTTCAATGGCTCGCCCAGTTTACAAAGGGACTGACACTTTTGGACGATTATGACCATGAGAGACTCGATAGCAAAGGACTTTCTCTAGAAACCGC
Organism: Owenweeksia hongkongensis DSM 17368; assembly: GCF_000236705.1. Taxonomy (NCBI): domain Bacteria; kingdom Pseudomonadati; phylum Bacteroidota; class Flavobacteriia; order Flavobacteriales; family Owenweeksiaceae; genus Owenweeksia; species Owenweeksia hongkongensis. The sequence continues at coordinate 2,560,434 of NC_016599.1, forward strand.
ACATTACCCTACAAGAAACGAGTATCAGTCTTTAATAAATCAAATGAAACTAGAATTCGAATCAGATGTATTTGGGATTGAAAAGGATAAGAGCTTTGAAAGTGCAATCGGTCAGATTTCAAAAGGATTTGGAGAACGAGATTTTTACCCAAGTATTGAAGAAAAAGCAGCAACTCTTCTATATCTGATAATTAAAAACCATGCATTTGCTGATGGGAACAAGAGAATAGCAGCCGCATGTTTTCTATTATTCCTTGAAACCAACAATGCACTTTCAAATAATGACGGCACGCTGATAATTAGCAATGAAGCATTGGCAAGCATCACTCTCTTCGCAGCCGCCAGCAAACCAGACGAGATGGATGTTGTGAAAAACCTTATTGTAAGTATTTTGAATCGAAACAAGTGAGAATTTTTCCAATGTCCTCCGCTACCGCGAGTGTCTAGCTCGTGCCCTCCATCTTTATCTATTCACAATAATTAGCTTCAAGAATAAATTTCCCGAAAAGTTGGGTGTCCGCTTTATAGCAATTTGCCCTAGCGGAACTACATTGAGAAACCTCAAGTCTTCTAGGCTAAAGCATTTTCCCCATTACTTTTCCATCATTCTCTGAATTATTTTTTCAGATGCCGCCTCACAAAAATCCAAACCGGAATAGTCAGGATTAACACCGGCAATAAAAGGAACCGCCATTATAAATAAACGAGGGTTTGCAACGCCATAAACGTCCAGAGGCTGGAAAAAGTCGCTTATATTTATACCCGGCAGCTGTAGTAAATATCCACCCGACTCTTCTTTCAGCACGACATTAGTATCAGATTCCATTTCCTTTTCACCACGTAAATTAGAAGCAAACCTTAAATAAGCTGCACTGATGGTTTCTTTCTTTTTGAGTCCTTCAAACGGAATTTGATTATAGAAAAAGGGCCTCTGCCCTACCGCATCTATAAACATTGAAAAATATTTTTCCTCTCCCTGGCTATATTTATAAATGGCACCTTCCGATTTGCCGGGCACTACACTGCTGGAAGAATCTACATCCTTAACTTCAATAAGACCAGCTTCATGAAGCGCCATTAGTTCTCTAGCCGAACTTTGAGGCATGTAAGCAATAATTATAGAAATGAGAGGCATTACCTTTTCTTTTAGCCGAATCATATCTTCGGCAGAAAAGTGCTTAGCGGGATAATTTATCGCATAGCTCAAAGTGCTTAGTGCCTCCTTCCAAATTACAGACTCATGCCTTTTAATGGATTTCTCGGCTTCTTTATACTCAGCTTTTAAGAGGGCAAATGCATCTATTTTTTTTCTCTTTTCCATCATAAAAGAAATAAAATCCTCAATGCTCATCTCTTTGATTTCTTCAAACAGTTCAGGGTTTTTCCTTTGGATAACCTGCTTGAAATTGAGTTCGTAAATCAAATCCAGTGGAACAAACCCATTATTTTTTTGCTTGATCTCATAAATTTCTTCGTGAGACAAAACATGGGCGGGCTCCAAATGATTGTCTTCCAAATGAAATCGCATAGCAGGCAACAGGCCGTCAATAGCATGCAGGGTGATATGAAAACCTGCGCTTTCAGGGTTCAGCTTAAAGCTATAGGTATCATCTGAATTTTTAGTAAAACAGCCGTTAGCACGAGAAAGTGTTCGTACCGCATCTATGGCGGTAAGCGAAGCCCCTTTTATGGCAATTGGAAAGTTTGCTTTTTTGAAAAGCTTTTGAGGGGGATATGGAGAATCAAACCAATTTGTAATACTCCCTTCCGCCTTACACGGCCAGCTGTGGCCCGTACAAATTATTACTTCATCAAAAATGAAAGTCTCCCCGCTCTCAACACTTACCTTAACCTGCTTTTTGGTTTGGACATCTTCTACATCCGTTACCCGAGTATTGTAAAAAACATTAGTTGGAAGCTTGTTTTTCCTGGCTTCAGCCAAAAACAAATCGAACTGAGACGAAAGGTACTCTCCAAATAAAAGTCGAGGCAAAACCTTGTCCTCATTAAATTCTTTCTCAGATATTGAATAATCGATCCGCATTTCGGTTGGCGCATGACTCAGCCAATCTTTTATAGGCGCTTTCAGCTCGGGAATTTCATTATCAGAAACGTTGGTAATATGCTCTTTTGAAGAACCATATCTACTGTAAGGCATTCCTGCTCCTAATTTTTCATGTTGCTCAAAAATGGAAACTTCGATGTTTTTCAACGGTGATTGCACCAAGCGTTTAAACATAAATAGTGCAGCAGGGCCACCACCTATTAGAGCTATTTTTTTCAATGCAGGGATGTGATTTTAGGTTTAATCAAGTATGTGTTAAATGACACATGTGCTTGCTTAACATAGTCTTACCTTAAATAGTTGCAACATGTTTTTTTAAATATATAGAGTAGATAGAATCTAGTCGCAGATGGGGATAGCGTCTCGCTGGTGTCCTCACTTTTTTATCATGATAATCATGAGTCTCAAGTTTAAATTTTACGAATTAGAATGTCCCCTTTTGAGTTCTTTGCAGAAATTATTGGATTGCTACTACTATTATACATTAGGTGAAAGCTCTATCTAACCAACACAAATCATTGACTCTTTCCAATATATTTGACTCAAACAAAACTAAATGGACCCGAAAAGCATACTAGGAATTATTGCGGGCATCGCTTTTTTCTATTTCAGATTTGGCCCTGGCAGCCGGCTATTAAAAAAGAAGTCGCATCATCATATTGTTCCTCCTGTTCCTACCAGCGATCCACATTGGCACCCAATTGACTTTACTAACTACACGAAATACCTGATTGTGGGTGAACGGAACCTAGTTGAAAAGACAGAAGAGCTAGGAAAATTGCTGCAAGACTCTATGGGATTGCAATCGGAGAAAATAGAAACGCCTTCAAAATGGGAGGTGGTTAAGATTCAGGGTTCCAACTTTCATGATTTTCACCAAGCCATTGATTTTCTTAGCGCTATCGCTTCGGATGAATCTTACGGCTATTGGATCAATAAAGTAGATTCGTCAAAAGACTATATCGTAAAAGTAGATTCTCAATCGGATCAAGAATATCTTTTAGGCACCTTTAGAAACAATCAAAACTTTGGAATTTACCTTCCCTATTCGGATCGCCACCCAAATGGCAATATCACTTTATCTTCGGTACAAGAAGTGAGTTTTGAAGAGCTAGAAAAGCATTTGCCTCAGCAACTAAACGAGCGTGCACTCAAAAACCTCGACTAATTCTAAAATTACAACAACATGAGCAATTACATAGACGGATTTATGCTTCCAATTCCACGAAAGCACCTACACGAATACAAAGCTGTAGCTGAACAAGTAGCTGAGATTTGGAAAGAATATGGCGCTCTTGCCTACTTTGAATATGTAGGAGAAGATTTAAAATTGGAAGGCACACGTTCTTTCGCAGAAGTTGTGGATTTGCAGGAAGATGAAGTGGTGGTATTTGGCTGGGCTTTATTTTCTTCAAAAGAAGTTCGCGACCAAGCCAACAAACAGGTTCCTAAGGATCCACGAATGGGAAAATTGGTGGGTCCATTGACCGATAAGTCAAAGTTGATTTTTGATGCGTCCCGCATGGTTTATGGCGGATTCCAGTCGCTTGTATAGCTGAGCAATGCCGGTTCGATTTGCCAAAGCTCTAATCACAATTAAAATCTAAGTAGCTTCGTTTAATTCTTATGAAAATCAGCCCGTCACCTATATTTTTCATTCTCGTATTTCTCCTGCTCTTTTTTCAAAATGAAAGCCAGGCATGCAGCATGTACAAATTAACTGCTGACGGAAAAACAATGGTGGGCTGCAATGAAGATGCCTGGAGAACAACTTCAAGAATTTGGTTTGAAACCGCTAAAAACGAAAGTGAATACGGAGCAGCATTCACGGGTTCTCGAAAAGTTGGGCCAAACCAATTTGCACCACAATCAGGAATGAATACCGTTGGCCTCACGTTTTCTCGGTTAGTCTCTTATTTTCCTAAAAGCGATCAAAAAAGTGACAAAAAGAATATTACGAATGAAGTAAGCTATTTAACTGAAATATTACACACCTGTGCTACAGTAGCAGATGTGAAGCGCTTTATTGAGCAGTATGATCACAGCATATTTATAGGTGATGTGTTCATTTATATTGATAGTTCTGGCAACTATTTGGTGGTGGAGCCTTATGACTTAATTGAAGGGAGTGACCAGTATTATGTGTTATCCAATTTTTGCCCATCCATAACCACCAATGACAAAGCACGAAAATTGGAACGCTACAGAAATGGTGAAGACTTATTAACTAATCATACACCCAATGCTTCCCTGGATTTCTGCACTGCTGTTTCGGACACCATGCATGTGTGCAGAAGTAGAAATGGTGATGGCACATTGCTCACCTCCATTTGGGACACCAAGGAGGGTCTTGTAAACCTGTACTTCTACCATTCTTATGATTCTACTGTACAGTTTGATATTGCTGACGAACTAGCTCAAGGAGATCATATTATAAATGTGGCCAGTTTATTTCCCACAAATCCTGAGTTTGAAAGGTTAGCAAGCTTCAAAACACCTTTTAATACCGCCTCGCTTAGAGTTTCACTCGTGATCCTGGCAGGCATTCTTACACTACTCGCCTTTAGTTTTATAGTTTTTTCTTTAAGAAACCGAAAAACAGATTCAGCTTATAAAAACCTGATTTTCATTTCAGGATTGAACGTGGCGCTAACTTTCTATTTTTTCGTATTAGCCACAAATATTGGGATCTATTACTTTGATGCTCCCTTCAAGCATTACAGTTCCAGCCTTATCAGTATGTCCTCATATATGCCCTTTCTTCTTTTAATCATAACTGTCCCCATTTTCACTTATACCATACGTTTTGTTAGAAATGCGGGCGCAAAAGCTGGGATTAAGAGCCTGCTGGTTGCCAATAATCTTATCTACTTACTTTCTATTATTGCCTTTGCCTATTGGGGTTTATTCAATTTCTGGAATTAAAATATCACTCACGGCTACGGCTCCATTAAACAAAAAAAGGAGAGACACTTCTGCCTCCCCTCTGTTGTTGCTTAACACAAGTCAACCTATCGTTTTATATACTTCACCGTTTCGGTGCTATTACCCATTTTTATGGTGATAAGGTAAATTCCACCTGTCAGGTCCGGGTTTATTACCAAGTTTCCTGAGGCCGCAGAACTAGTGTAGCTCATCAAGCTTTTGCCAGAGATATCATTTATGTTTATTGAAACCTCATCGCTGCTTGGTACAAAATCAATATTGATTTCATTACTCATTGATGGGTTTGGATAAACGCTCAGTCCTTCAATCACAGACTCTGTTTCATTGATACCAATGGTGCTTTCCGGGAAGCAAAAAGAACCTCTTATCGCTTGTCCTCTTATTTCACCACCAGGGTTGGCTGCGGTATGAATATTAAAATACACGCTGTCGCCTCTAAACTGTACTGAATTTTGAGTAACAAAAGCTGTCATATCATTATCCGTCCAATATCCGAATGCACCATCAGATGTACCCGTACCTGCAAAGTCTGGGGTAAGGTTAAAGATTACTGGACCATTAGCTCCAGCTTCAGCTACATGAAGGTGAGCACCAGTAACATTCCCGCTAAGGCCATCAGCAACTACCATATAGTGGGCATTGCTTTGGTTTCTATCAATAGTCACAATTCCGTTACCTGTTGCAGTAGTTGTTACTGCCGGTACTTCTTGCGCGCCTTCTAAATTTGCCGTGTATCCTTCACGAGCCAATCTATATACTTGACCTCTAAGCTCTCCATTGGCATTTGCAGCAGTGTGAACATTTACATAAAATGCACCCGATAGCATATCATGCACTACTTGAGAAGTAATAGCCGCTCCGGTAATTTGCCCTTTAATATGGTTTCCATTAATACCTGGAGTAAGATTTAGCACCACAGGGCCATCATTACCCACAGTTCCCATGTGAAGGTGTACACCAGTGGGTGTCCCGGTTACATCTTCTACTAACACATCATAATCTAAAGTATCAAGTCCTGCACTTAGGTTAAACCAAGCCACTCCCGTTGGGTTTCCAGCTGCGGTTACTGGCGTGTTTTCTTGCATGGTGTCTAGCACAGCATCAAAGTACAGCACACTTTTCGCAAGTTTCAGTTGACCTCTGATTTCTCCGTTTGGATTAGCAGCTGTATGAATATTGATGTAAATATTACCAGAATCTAAAGCTCCCAAAATAGTTGTTGGATCTACGCTCATGCTAATTCTATTGTCGGTAATTCCAGGGGTAAGGTTTATCAAAACACCACCGTTCATTCCCGCTGGGGCTCTGTGTAAATGCGCTCCGGTAATTGGACCTGATAGTCCATCAACTACTACTTCAACTAACATTTCTTCTGAAGTTTTGGACAAAGCAAAAGTCCCCAAACCTATAGCGTTGGTCGTTACGGCAGGTACTTCCTGCGCTCCATCCAAAGCCGCATGGTATGAAAAGTCGCTTTCTACAGTAATCTGTCCACGGATTTCCCCATTTGGATTAGCGGCAGTGTGTACATTCAAATACATGTTTCCTTTCAGGTAAGCCTTAAGCATGGCTGGTGTAAGGTCGCTTCCGGTAAGGGTAGCGGTAATCTTGTTTCCATTTATAAATGGTGTAAGGTTGGTAACTACGCTACCATTGGTTCCCGCAGCACCTTGGTGTACGTGAATACCAGTAATTGGTCCCGAAAGGTTGATAGCAGTAATGTTTACACAAAGTGTGTCCATATCTTCATTAAGGAAAAAACTTCCCAAGCCAACAGCATTGGTAGTAACCGCAGGAACCTCTTGAGACCCCGTCATTTTTGCTGTAAGCAAAAGATTTCCGCTAAGGTGGGCAGCGGTGGCCGTAAATGTAAATGCCAGACAAGCCAGCATCAAAGTGTATATCTTTTTCATAATCCTATTTGATTTTTAAGGGTTTACATAAAGAGTTACGGCCTTTTTTACTTCTTGGATTGGAGTAAGGGTAAAATGAATTTTTAAAAAAACACAATAATTATTTTGAGAAACCAATTAGTTGCGCATATATTTGCAACCGAATAGTTTCTTAAAATGTTGATTTATGAGGAGGGATATATTTCAGGCTATAGCCGACCCAACAAGAAGAGCCATAATAGTGCTGATAGCAACACAGGCCATGACGCCAAATGCAATAGCCGAGCACTTTGAAGTGACAAGGCAGGCCGTTTCTAAGCACCTCCGCATTCTTAGCGAATGCCAATTACTAAAGCAAGAACAACAAGGGCGCGAAATATACTACCAGCTAGAGGTAGAAAAAATGCAACAGATAGACGTTTGGCTAGAGCAATTCAGAAAGATTTGGGAAAGCCGCTTTAATCAACTAGACGATATATTAGTAACCCTTAAAAAAGACCAAAATGAAAAGTAATCTTCAATTTGATTTCCAAGTAGACAAGGAAACCAACACAGTAAAAGTACAGCGTGAATTTGCTGCTGACCTGGATCTAACCTGGGACGCCTGGACTAAACCCGAAATTCTGGATCAATGGTGGGCGCCAAAACCATACAAGACGGTAACTAAGTCGATGGACTTTAGAGAAGGCGGGATGTGGCTGTATTATATGATAAGCCCTGAAGGTGATAAACACTGGTGCAAAAACGATTATCAAACCATTCACACCAAGCAAAATTATTCAGCTTTGGATGCTTTTTGTGATGAAAACGGCACTACGAATACAGCAATGCCAAGAACGCTTTGGACAAATACATTCACAGAGCAAACTGCTGATAAAACCCTTGTTTCGATTGTAGCAAAATATGATAGCCTCGCAGATCTTGAAAAAGTAATCGAAATGGGCTTTAAAGAAGGGTTTACCATGGCTCTTGGTAACCTTGATGAGGTGCTGGCAAACAGCAAGTAAAATTCGTTTCAATCTAAAAACCTGCAACATGACCAAGAAAATATATCCCTGCCTTTGGTTTGACAATAATGCACAGGAAGCAGCAGACTTTTACTGTTCCATTTTTAAGGAATCAAAAATTCTGAGTGCTAACCCTGTTGTTGTAAACTTTGAACTGAACGGGACGAAATTTATGGCCTTAAATGGCGGCCCAAAATACAAACACACTCCGGCCAGTTCTTATGTGATAGAATGTGAAAACCAGGATGAAATAGACCATTATTGGGAAACCCTTGGGCAAGCTGGGCGCTACGATAAATGCGGCTGGCTTGCCGACAAATACGGAGTTTCATGGCAAGTGGTTCCCTCTATTTTGGGTGAGCTAATGTCCGACCCTGACAGAGCTCCAAGAGTTACTCAGGCATTTTTGAAAATGCAGAAATTTGATATTGAAACACTTTTAAAAGCATAGCTATGAATTTCGAAAAAATCACCATTGAAGCGGCAGTAAACGCCAGCCCTCAAAAGGTTTGGGATTATTACACCCAGCCCAAGCACATTACACAGTGGAACTTTGCCGACCCATCATGGTGTTGCCCAAGTGCTGAAAATGACCTTCGTGTAGGTGGAAAATACTCCGCTCGTATGGAAGCCAAAGATGGCAGTTTCGGTTTTGATTTTGAAGCTCTGTATGATGAGCTAGAATCTCCTCACAAAATGGTATACTCGCTTACGGATGGTCGCAAAGTGGATATTACTTTTAAGGAAACTGAAAGCGGTACTCAAATAATCATCGTTTTTGATGCGGAAACCGAGAACCCAATTGAAATGCAAAAAGATGGCTGGCAGGCAATTCTCAATAATTTTAAAAAGTATGTGGAGGCTGGCTAGCTAGCTATAACATCCATTTAGTTAACGGCTTAGTATTATTCTAAGTCGCTTTTTTCTACACGCAAATTTTCTTGTAGATTTAAGGAGACAAACCTTGCCTTCAGAATTTTATGCTAAAAAAATACTCCTTACCTCAACTCATCTTCCTTTTAGCTTCTTGTTATTTTAGTCAGGCATATGCCCAGATGTATGATGACTCCTTGGCGGTAGATCGCCATTTGGTAAAAATTTCTTCCAATGCCTACATGAATGCCATGCTCAAGTTTACTCAAAGAGATACCAAGGAGCCGCTTGACAAACTTGAAGAGCTTGGGCTAACTATGGATAGTGAATGTGATGAAATATGCGAGACCTACTTGGTAGAAAAGAAAAGCAAACACAAAATGCAGCTTCCTTCAGGGTTTGACCAAGGCGTAATGGGAATTGTATTTTCACCATCCAATGAGCGCTTCGTTATATACTCCTCTTATGACGGCCCCGATTACACCAGTTATTATTTTCATAGAGCGGAAATTGTTAGCTATAACCTAAGTAATGATACAGGTCTTAAAGCTATCCATGATGAACTTGCTCACCACTTGTACAATTGGTCAATTGAGGATCTTTTTTGGATTAACGAAAACACTGTTGCCCTTAAGGTGTATGAAGGCTCTCGTACCACCACCGGTGTAGAGGGCGGGTATAAATATTTTAAACTGCGGTTGATGTAAGGCATCTGAGTATTTTAATGCCTTACTGGTTTTCTCTTCTTCCAGGTTCCAGATTTGAAATAAGCGAAAGCCACAATAGCCGCCAGTAAGTTAGAGGCGGGAAATGCCCACCAAATACCTTCATAGCTCAAAGTTGTTTTTTCGGAAAGCATCCATGCCAACGGGAAGCGAACTATCCACAAACTGAATATGGAAATCAGCATAGAAACCGTGGTCATGCCCACACCGTTAAAAGCACCATTGAGAACTTGCTGAACTCCTAAAAGGCCAAAGCTTGGCGCCATTATTTTTATAAATAATGCTCCATCACGTATCACTTGCTCATCTCCCGGCACGAAAAAGGCAATAATAGCTTCAGCAAAAAAGAAGAAAATAAGCCCTACGCTAGTAAGACCGACTAAGGCAATCATAGCACTAAGGTTCGCTACTTTTTCTGTTCGCACAATTTTTCCGGCACCGAAATTTTGGCCAACCAAACTAGTGGTAGCCATGGCAAAGCCCAGAGCTGGCACAATTACCAAACTCAATATGCGAGCGCCCACACCATAGGCCGCCACTATTTCGCTACCATAGCCCGTTACCAGCATTACCATCACCGTCATACCCGCAGCTCGGCTCGATTGATCCAAACTGGAAGGAATACCAAGCTGAAACAGTTTTTTTATCCATTTAAAATCGGGCTTCATTTGACTGAACTTAATGCGAATGCCATACGAGCCTCTAAATAAAATCCATAGCCCCGCAACTGCCGAAAGCCCTTGCGTAATGATGCTTGCCACAGCAGCTCCCGCAACACCTTGTCCTTCTATTGGGCCATAGCCAAAAATGAAAAGTGGGTCTAAAACCAAATTGAGAAGTACTGTGGCCAGTACAATGTACATGGGCATAAATACTTCGCCAATCCCGCGCATAAGCGACTGAAAAACGAAAAACATAAACAAGAAGATGAACCCCCAGGATGAGACCTGAAAATAGTCCACGGAATCTTGAAACACCTCTGGCCCAGCACCCACAAACTTCATAAGTGGGCTGGCTGAAAAGTAACCTACAAAAGCCAGCAAGATGGAAATAAGAAAAATGACCATCACCGTTTGCGATGAGCTGTAGTTTACCTTTTTCTGATTATTAGCCCCTTTGTGCTGCGCCACAATCACGGTCCCCGCCAAGGTAAGACCACCACCTAAGGAAAGTACCAAAAACAAAATGGGAAAGCTCAAACTCACACTGGCCACCGCATTTGCACCTAAGCGGCCAAGCCAAAATGTATCTATAAGCTGATACATGGTTTGCAGCACATTGGCCATAATAATGGGCCAAGCCAAAAAAACCAGTGATTTGAAAATACTGCCTGTAGTTAGGTCTTTCTCTTTTTTCATGAAGGCGCAAAAGTACGCAGTGTGGTAAGATTAAATCTAAGCTCATAGAACAATGTAATCAGCTAAGGGCTTTATCTATTAGATAATATGAAACACTTACAGTTTCTAACAAAAAATAAGAATTATGGATTGGATATACTCGCCCACTGACCCCTTGCTAGAAACCATCGCTGGATCTATTATCGCTTTTGTATTGATAATCTTGTTAACTCGAATAATTGGCTTAAGGTCTTTCGCAAAATTTACTGTGTACGATTTCGCTGTAACCATAGCCGTAGGTAGCATTATTTCTTCGGTTTTAACATCCTCCACTTCTGTAGTCCAAGGTTTCATTGCTATAGGCGCGCTTCTAGGTTTAACTTATGTTTTCTCGGCACTTCAGAAAAAGTATAAACCCTTTGACAATCTTATTTCCAACGATCCTGTTCTATTAATGGATGGTTCCAAAATGTTGTATGATAATTTAAAATCTGCTAAGGTTCAGGAAGGCCAAGTGGTTGCCAAACTGCGTGAAGCTAATGTTCTCAACTATGATCAGATTGTAGCTGTAGTTTTGGAATCAACTGGTGATATTTCCGTTTTGCACCGCGCTTCTTCTAATGATGATCATTTTGAAGAGAGGCTGCTGCAAGGGGTTGTTAAGAGAAAGTAGATTAGTTAACATTTTCACTTGTGTTACCTTAGCCCTTTAAAGTCAAATACATTTTTACCATGAAAAAATTACTCTTACTTACCGCTATTGTTTTTATATCTACAGTTGCTTGCAAAAAGATAGACGAGTTGACACAGTTTGAAATGGAATACAATGAAAGCGTTGTTATTCCTTCTTCCAGCGGCCTGAACCTTCCTTTCAATTTGTTTACCCCTGAGGTTGAATCCAACTCAGAGTCTGCGTTTGCTGTAAATGATACGCGAAAGGATCTTATCGAAGAAATACAGTTAATTGAATTGGAACTGACTGTTAGTTCACCCTCTAATTCAGATTTCAGCTTTTTAAAATCTATTGATGTTTACATATCTGCTGAGGGTTTGTCTGAGAGAAGAATTGCCTGGGGAGATAATATTCCTGAAAACAAAAGCAGCATCCAGCTAGAAACTACTGATGCGGATTTACAGGAATTCATTAAAAAAGATGAATTCAAACTAAGACTAAATACAATTACTGACGAGGCTATGAGTTCTGATCACACAATTGATGTTCATTCAGTCTTCTTTGTAGATGCCGAAATTCTAGGTCAATAAAAACTTATTGAGGATGGTGCCGTTGCTATATCACCCTCTTCCCAATATAACTCGAGTTAAGCAGCGTAAGCGCGCCCATATATTTTAGGTCAAAAGGAATGAGGTCTCCCACTTTGTAGCCTTGGTCATTATCATCAATGTCCAATACCAGCATATCGCTGCTAGCGCCTACAAATTCAAAAGTCTTGTCTTCAGGAATCAAGTAATCTGAATTGATGTCGAGGAGCCCAACGTCCAAAATACAGCGGTGGGTGGTACGACCATAATCCTCTTCGTTTATCTCGTATGTTTCTCCACTAGGGTTGGCTTCCATAGTACCGATGGGCACCACTGGCTTTTCGGTAATTTCAATAATCTCAGCATACAGTCGAAGCACATCATGCTCCATTCCCTCAAAAATAGTTTGGTGTACCAAGTCGGTTCCGAAGTAAAGCGTCTCCCCCACCCTAAAGTGATTTACACCCGCTGGCAGTTGGTGTAAATCTATCAGCGGAATTACTACAGAAGTGCCGCCCGTAACCCATGGAATTTTGCGGTTAAACTTGGCTTCTATCAATTGCTTGTATAGCGAAAGTTGAATAAACTTATCATGGCTCGGCATCACACCATGCAGGCAATTTAGATTACTACCAATTCCGGTAACCTCAATGTTTGGCAGCTCAAACACACTTTCATAAAAATCCATCAAATGGTCGCCCATCACACCTTCGCGTAAGTCGCCTAGCTCTATCATGATGATTACTTTGTGAACCTTCCCTTGTCGGCCAGCTTCTTCAGAAAGAAGTTTTATGGTATGAAATTCTGTGTTAAAACTGGCATCCGCATATTTTACAATATCACCAATAGCCCGCTTAGCAGGCGGCTTTATATACACCGTTTCTACATCAGGAGCCATCTCCTTTATCTTTCTAAGATTACTGATACGGGCATCGCAAACTTCCTTAATGCCAAGGTTGAGCACTTCCTTAATATAAGGCTCATATCCGCACAGCATTTTGGTAACTATTGCCCACTCTATGCCATTACTTTTAAAAAGCTTATTCAGGTAATCGTAATTCGTTTTGAGTTTCTTTCTATCTAATGTTAAATAGGCCATTTTATGTTTTGTTATTCCACAATATACCTCGGTATATCATGAGGGAGTCTTGTCAAAAGTTCGTAGTTCAATTGATCGCTATAATCACTGAATGAAGATACAGAAATGCTCATTTCTCCTTGATTACCAATGAGCACCACTTCATCACCTTTCTCAGTATTATCCACCTGCGAAACGTCCAGCAGCATCATATTCATATTTACCGTGCCAATTACCGGCACACGCACTTCGCGCACCAAAGCACGGCCTGTATTACTTAATGAACGGCTAAAACCGTGACCATAGCCAACCGGCACTGTGGCAACTTTTATATCTGAAGTGGCCAAATAGCTGGTTCCATAGCCCACATATTCGCCCTGCTTCACATGTTTTATATTCATCACTCTACTCTTCCAGCTTATCACCCTTTGCAGGGGATCTTCTCCTAGTATTTGAGTAGGCTTCACTTTTTCAATATACGTTTCCGTTGAAGGCCAAAAACCGTACTGCATAATTCCAATACGCACCATATCCAACCGCGATTTTGGAAAACGCACCGCAGCGGCACTGCATGCTGCATGTAAGGCTTCCGCCTGAATGTCATTTTTTTCTAAACGTTTTACACCTTTCTTAAAACGCTGAAACTGATCTTTCACTCTAAAGAAATTTGCATAGCTCTCCGCTCCTGCGTAATGTGTACAAATACCTTTTATGAATAGTACCTCAGCATTGGCTTTAATGATTTTGATCACCTCAGCCATTTGATCTTTTTCAAAGCCTGTTCGGTTCATCCCAGTTTCCAACTCTATGTGAACCCTGGCTTGAGTCTTCATTTTTCTGGCGGCAGAAATCGCTTTTTTCAGCCGATCAATATCAAAAATGAAGAATTCAATTTGATGCTCAATCGCCCACTCCAGCTCCTCATTATCAATCATGCCCATCACCATCAAAGTGGCATCGCCATTTACAGCATTGTACACCTGATGAGCCTCGTGTGCATCAAAGGTGGAAAAATGCTTAGCGCCAAGCTCTACCGCCAAGGGAACATAAGTGTTTATTCCGTGGCCATAGGCATTGCCTTTCACCACATGCGAAATGGTGACTCTATCTCCTATAATTTCTCGGAGGTAGTCAAAATTATTTTGCACAGCCTTTCGGCTAAGCTCAATGTAGCTGGTGTTTTCCATCATACTTCTTGCTGCGACAGAGCTAATATTTCAGTAAACATTTTGATTCCCGTTTCCGTAATTTCATCCGGATAGTCATAATCGGGATTGTGTAGTGCCGGACAGTTTTCGCCCGAGCCAATTCCAAACATGGCGCCTTTATACTTTTCAGTAAATAAGCCAAAATCCTCGCCCCATTTGAAAGGCGTTTCGCGATTTTCAAAGCTAAGGCTATTATTGGCGGCCGCCTGTTTTATTATTTCATAGGCTCCCTCGTCATTATCGTTGGCATGAAATATCTCCAAGTATTCTTTATCGAGTCTTAGGTTTTGCTTGGCGCAAATGTGTTCTACGGCCTCAACCAAATTTTTATCCAGCATTTGCATAACGTCATTTCGCCACGTGCGCAGGGTAAAATGAACTTCACCATATCCCGCAGAAATGCCATAGGCTTTCTCACCCATTTCCACATGCACCATGGTAATCAATCGGAAATCATCCTTATTGATATCCTTTTCCGATAAGCTTTCGCTAAGCTGTAAAATCTCAGAAATCGCCAGTCCCGGATTGATGCCTTTTTCGGGTTCCGCAGCGTGAGAGGTTTTTCCATTGAGTTTAAAAATCACACTTTTGGCCGCAGCCGTAAAACTCGATTTTCTGCAAACCACTTTATGCAATGGATAGCCCGGCAAATTGTGGAGCGCATAGGCTTTATCCGCATCAAAGCTAAAATTGGGGTCTTCCAAAATCGCCTTCGCTCCCTTGCCATTTTCTTCAGCTGGTTGAAATACCAAACACACCTCGCCTTTCTCTGGTCTATTCTCCGAAAGGTGATTTGCTACCCCCAACAAAATGGTAGTATGCCCATCATGACCACATTTGTGAGAAACACCTTCATTTACCGATTTGTACTCAAAGTCATTTATCTCCTGAATGGGTAAAGCGTCCATATCACCACGAAGCAGAATTTTCTTTCCGACAACTTTTCCTTTAAAGAACAGAACCAATCCTGTTTTCCCCACTTCCTGCAAGCCATCGTGATTCAGCTTTTCCAAATGCTTTTTCACGTAGCGCTGTGTCTCCACCTCTTCGGTAGAAACTTCAGGGTGTTTATGTAAATGTCTACGTATTTGCTTTAAATCTTCTGCTGTCATTTTCTCAAAATTAGACCGCTGATTTCACGGGTTGTGCGGATTATCACCGATTAGTTTTACACTCTTTCCGCTCAAATCAGTCTCATCAGTGTTATCCGCGTGCCATTTTCTATGTTCTATTTCCCTTTATACCGCATCTCCAGATACTTATTGGTAAAGCCCAACTTTTCGTAAAGCTTTTTGGCAGGATTGTCCGGCTCCACATGCAACGCGATGTCACCCTTGGTTTTACTCTGCACATCTTCAATCAGCTTTCCTCCTACTCCTTGGCCACGTGTGCTATTATGTACTGCTATGTACACCAAAATATTTTCAGGGATATAGCCTTCCATTCCTGTATCATTCAGCACTACGGCACCTTTTATGGTGTCATCTTCATGCGCTACCGTTATCGACCCTCCTTTGGTGAAAACATAATTCAAGCACTTCATTATATCGACTCTCTCGTCACCATATTGCTCTAAATGCTCAAAGAGAAAATCGGCTACTTTATCCTTAGTGAAAGTACTATGCTCTCCATCTTTCGATTCTATTCTTGTAATATTCATTTCTTAATTTTTTCTGTTGGATACCAATAGGTACACTATTAAAGACATTAAAATCCCGAAAATGTTGGGATCGATATTCCAGGGCATTTGTATGATTTCTTCTTTTTTCAATAACTCCAAAACTAGCGTGGTTGTTCCTCCGCTTATCATAGCGGCTATGGCGGCTTTTGAGTCTTTCTTTTTAAAGAAAAGTGCAGCTATCAGCGGAATAAATAATCCCGAAACCATGAAGGAATAGGACAGCAACATCAAATCCAGCACATTGGTCATTACGGTAGCCAGCAAAAGCGCCACGGCTCCAATTATAAAAGTGGCCACTTGTGAATATTTCAACAACTTTTCCTCCTTTACGGGAAGCACATTCGACAAAATATCGGTTACCACATTTCCGCTGGCGGCCATCAAGCAGCTATCCGCTGTACTCATTATTGCTGAAAAATAAGCGGACATCATCAGCCCCATCAAACCTACCGGAAGGACAGTTCGCAACATTACGGGCAAGCCCATTTCGCTATCCATATCAGCTACAGATCCATAGCCAAGCCCTTCAAAAAGACCCTGCTGTACGGCTACTCTAGCGAACAAGCCTAAAAGCACACCCATAAAAGCCATCACAGGCCACTCAAACAGCCCGGCAATAAACCAAGCTCGCTTGGCTGTTTTCTCATCTTTACTCGCGTAAATTCTTTGGTACAGCGTCATCCCGATAAACCAGATGGGAATAATTGTAATTGCCCAATTGAGAAGTTGCTGCCACTCTACATTCCAAATGTCAAGAAAGCTAGGATCGAGCGTGGAAGTAATTCCTTCCCAACCGCCCACGGCTTTATAACCTAAAGGAATTCCTATAAAAACTAAACCCACCATAAGCAGCAACCACTGTACGGTGTCTGTATATATCACGGCTTTTAGTCCACCAAAAACTGTGTAGACAACAGCCGTAATTCCCATTATTAAAACCGCTTGCTGTAAATCTAAACTTGGAAAAGTTGCTGTAGCTAATTTGGCACCAGCCAAAATTTGTGCACTTGTAAAGCCGATATAACCAATAGCTGAAATGATTCCGGCAATCAGCGCTACTCGTTTATTAAAAAGGTGAAGAAATATTTCCGGAAAGGTGAAAAGCTTGTGTTTTGAAATAAGCTTAAACACCCGAGGAATTAAGATTATCGCGCTAAGCCAGGCTCCAACCAAACCAGTAAAAAGCATCCAGCTACCCGCAAGGCCAATCGCAAAGCCTAAACCTCCCAAACCGATAGAAAAACCGCCACCAACATCTGTGGCTACTACACTCAAGCCAATGTGTCCACTGCTCATTCCACGGCCACCCACATAGTAGTCATCCACATTTTTGTTTCTACGCATAAAGTAGAAACCCACACCGAGCATGGCCAGCAGGTAAGCAATAAATATGGTGAGATCTATAGGATGAATCAAAACGCTAACAAAGGTGGCAATAATATAATGGATGGGAAAACTAACTCATAGCCAGTGTATTATCAAAATCCAGGGCTGCTATTTTTCTTTTAGCTTCACAATCCGCTCCCTGAAAAGGTTTCAGGGTGTTTTATATATTATATATAACGATGACATCGTTAGCCACTAGTTGGCAGCAAGCCAAAAATGATACGAATCTTCATCATATTAACAATCTCATTGATTTTGAATAGTTGCTGTTCATTTGACAAAAAGGACTTGGAATTTGATAACCAAGAATTAAGGCATTTCGCTGACTATGAAACGGGCGACACCATATTTTTTGAAAGCAACTCAGGTAACATTGACACCATCA
Source organism: Owenweeksia hongkongensis DSM 17368 (assembly GCF_000236705.1). Lineage (NCBI taxonomy): Bacteria > Pseudomonadati > Bacteroidota > Flavobacteriia > Flavobacteriales > Owenweeksiaceae > Owenweeksia > Owenweeksia hongkongensis. The sequence continues at coordinate 2,578,277 of NC_016599.1, forward strand.
AGATAATGGGTTATGAAAATGAAAAATTTGACAACTGCGGTGGATTAATATCAAGACAACCCTCAAACACAAGATGGGTAACAATAAAGCACCTTCCAAAAGACAAATGGCATGGAACTTCACAAGACATGACCAAAGAAGCCGAAATTGAAATTGACTATCAAGGATTGCTTTGGATTAGCAAATATCCTATTGGAAAAACCATTCAATACAATATCGATTTTAAAGACTTTCACTCAACAACGGACAGCCTAATTGGACAGTTCAATACAGGACCCTTAGAACTTAATAATTTGACTTTGACGAATTACTACAAAGTTCAACATGGATATCCTGAAAGAATAAAAGACTCCACCGAAATTGAAGTTGTGTATTGGACTGACCAAGATGGTTTGGTTGCTTATAGAAATAAAGGTGGAGAAATATGGACGAAGAAAAAATAAAAAAAATCACTGCCTACATCAACCCCTAAAGCTAATACCGACATTTCATATCCGATAGACAAAGACGCGGTGGACGATGTAGATCGCGATTCTTTAGGAATTTACGGAAAGCCTCAATAGCTCTTGCCGTAACGTTCTCCTCCCCTTTTCCACAATTCTCATTATTATTGCCTTACTATTTTAATAATGAAACACACCAAGCACATATTCATCCTTTGCTGCTTCCTTTTGCTGATAAGCTGCAAAACCACCGTGGTATATCAGGAAAAAATAGATACTAACCAACCTTATCGCGAAGTACCCTATCAGATTTTTAAGCAAAAAAAATCCAGTTCCAAAGTTGCCCTTATACTTCCCGACAATCCGGATACTTTGAATATTGCCAATACAGAGGCCACCTCTTTACTAAAAAAAGAAGGATATGATATTTTGGTGGTCAATAAACCGGGATCTACAATACAAGATGTTCACTCTTTAGACTCTCGTGAAGGAAGGTTGGCTGATATTGTTTCCGTTTATCAACAAGAAATTGCTGGCCAATACGACCACTTTATACTAATAGGTATCGGTGAAGGAGCTTATCTAGTTCCTAAATTGAGCCACCCTCTACAAAGTGATACTTCTATTATTATTAACATAGGAATTAAAAGTCCACTACATGATTATTCCGAATGGGTAATTGCGGATAGTTTAACACCTCGCCAAACGCAAATACTCCACGCTAAGAATATTGTAGACCTTGATGAGTTAAAGACACGAATTTCTAATACCTGGGCAAATGAATTTGGTGCAGAACAGCTGGCCCCAAACACCAATCATCAATGGCTGAGTTATGCACAAGCTCCTTTTATTCAAGAGCTTTTTGCTGTAGCAAAACCAATATATTGGATAAACTTTGATGGCTATGCAATGACAAGCGCGGCTCATCGCAAGGAGGCCGCGCTTTATAGTTCTTACTATCTCATTAACTATATAGAGTTAGAAGGGAGTGGTAACCTCAACAATGAAGAGCAAATGTTGCTCCTTGTTGAGAAGTTGAAAACTATTATCCTTCCACGCTAATCTTATCTACTCTTCTTTGGTGACGGCCGCCTTCAAATTCGGCATCCAAAAAGGCATCCACAATTTTGATTCCCATTTCTTCTGAAATGAAACGCGCTGGCAGTGCTAATACGTTTGCATTGTTATGCTGGCGGGCCAATGAAGCCAATTCTTCATTCCAGCAAAGTGCCGAGCGAATACCCTTGTGTTTATTCACACTCATATTAATACCATTCCCACTTCCGCATATTACAATTCCTAAATCTGCCATGCCTGTGGTAACGTCAGTTGCTACTGGGTGTCCAAAATCCGGATAATCAACACTAGCATCTCCGTGTGTTCCAAAATCCTTTGTTTTTATTCCTTTGTCTTCAAGGTGCTTTACGATTTTGTCTTTTAGCTGATAACCAGCGTGATCTGATCCTAAAGAGATATTCATGGTATGTTTTTTTGCTTTTATAAACACTTATTGTGCTTTGCACGGGGCAAAGATAAGGCACTGTTAGTAACTGTTAATAACCTTCATTGAATACTTGAAATCAATCTTTTAGAATTAACAGCCAATATGAACACAAGATTAAGCCAGTGTTAATTACTCTTCAAAATAAGTTCTTGCATTTTCGAAATATACTCTCTTATGTTCAAGTATCTGAATAATACCTCACAAGCTGTCATTAATTGCTTTGTACTTTTTCACCTTGTTAAGGAGTTATATTAACCGTGAGCCTGATATTTGTTTTCAATAATTGGCTATTAACAATGCTTCCTAACAATTGTTAATTAAATTCGTTTGTCCTTAAAAATGAAACTCTTGTTTGCATAATAATGGCTCATAAGCTGTGAATAACCCCTCAAAAATGACTCTACAAAGTAAGTGTCCAAAATTTTGTCAACCTTATTAACAGCCCATTATTACTACTATAGATTTATAAAATTTAAAAAGAAGAAAATATATATGTTATTAAGAGTTCCCCTCACTCTGGCACTTGTGATGAGTTGTCTACATTCGTTCTCACAAACGGATAAAAATGACAGCTTACAGTTTACGACTTACTACTACGAGACGGGAGGAAAAAGCTCAGAAGGCTACCTGAGAGATGACAAGCCAGATGGCTATTGGAAAAGCTTTTATCGCAATGGAAATATAAAAGCTGAAGGAAACCGCAAGAATTATATGCTGGATGGCCCATGGATTTTTTACAATGAAGATGGCGCCAAAACAGTTGAAATCAACTATTCTGAAAATAAGAAGAACGGCTTGCGAAAAACTTTTCGCGAGGGCAAAGTTACTAAGGAAGAAAACTTTGAGGAGGATCAGCTTCAAGGATTTACAAGAGAATATTATTTTCCTACAGGTGAGCTAAAACAGGAAACCCCTTTTGAAGATGGAAAGTCAAAAGGCGCTGGCTATGAGTACAACAAGGAGGGTTTGGTAATAACTCTGCTCACCTATAAGGGTGGTGTGCTTACCAAAAAACAACGCATCAATAGAAAAGATCAGCAGGAGCAAAAGCAGGGAATTTGGATGACTTTTTTCAAGAATAAAGCTGTGGATAATGAAGGGCCTTATGTGAATGATCTTAAACATGGCTATTGGAAATACTATCAGCCAAACGGAAACTTAAAGCGTGTTGAAAAGTGGGTGATGGGGGTTCTTCAGGAGAATGCTCAGGAGACGGTAAAAATTGAAATACGAAGGGAGATAAACCCACAAACAGGAAAACTGTCGTTTAAAGGTTCTTATCGTGATGGTGTAGCAGAGGGTGTACACCGAAATTATGATGAGAATGGCGAGGTTATTTCTTCAAAAATATACCACAATGGAAAAGTATTGTTTGAAGGAATAGTGGATGAAGAAGGCCGCAGACAAGGCCCTTGGAAAGAATACTACGAAACTGGAGAGTTGAAATCCGAAGGGCGATATAAGGACAATCTGAAAATTTCTAAATGGGTATATTATTACAGGGATGAAACTGTAGAACAAACTGGAAGTTATATGAATGGCTTGCCTGATGGAATTTGGACATGGACTTATCCTAATGGTCAAACCTGGCGTGAAGAAGAATATGTGATGGGCGAGGAAGACGGTCCTTCTATAGAGTATAACGATACAGGTGCTGTGATAGCGAAAGGAAATTATATTGAAGGATTTAAAGATGGTCCATGGGTATTTGAGCAAAACGACCACCGGGAAGAGGGTAGCTATTTTGAAGGAGAAAGAAAGGGAAAATGGAAGTTTTACTACTTAGCAACCGACAAGCTTTCCTTTGAAGGGGAATATGAAAACGGCCTGGAAAATGGGATGCACATCTATTATTATCCTGATGGAAAAGTAAAGCGCAGAGGAAATTACAGTGGTGGAATAAAGGATGGCATTTGGGAGTATTTTAGCGAAACAGGAGCTCGAACAATTACCATTGAATATGAAAATGGAGAAGAAGTAAAATACAATGGAGATAAGATAAAATACGGTAAACGTTTGGAAAGAGCTTTGGAACAAGAAACACAGGAGCGTGAAGAAAGAGAGAAGGAAAGAGATAATAGTTAAACCTTGTTTATAATGGAATTAAAACCCTTTGTGTTTCTTTGCGCAAAGGGTTTTTTTATGAGTGATTTTCCAAAGAAACGCGGCAGCTGGACAGAGCTGAGCACCGAGATAAAATATGACAATCCATGGATACAGGTAAGCGAAAGCCAAATCCTGAACCCCAATGGTGGTAAAGGAATTTATGGTGTGGTTCATTTTAAAAATTTAGCAATTGGTGTAATTCCCATAGATGAAGAAGGAAATACCTGGATTGTGGGTCAGGAGCGGTTTCCTTTTGATGGAAAATATACCTGGGAAATAATAGAAGGCGGTGGTCCTTTAGAGGATGATCCAGAAGAATCTGCAAGACGAGAATTACTGGAAGAAGCAGGATTGAAAGCAGAAAAACTAACGTTGATTCAGGAGATGGATTTGAGTAATTCTGCTACAACAGAGCGTGTAAAAATTTACGTGGCAACGGGACTTACACAGCACGAAACCAACCCTGACGAAACGGAGAAGCTGGATATTAGAAAAGTTTCTTTTGATGGGCTTTATAACATGGTTCTTTCTGGGGAGGTAGTTGATTCCTTGAGTGTTACAGGAGTGTTAAAGTATAAGATATTAAAAGAAGCTGGTCAGATATAAAATTTGCTTTTCGCTAATTGAAGGGATAAACTTATTTTTGGCGTTTAACATCTAAAATACAGTGTGGAATATTTATGTTTTGCACAAAAACAATCTCAACTTTTATAATTTAAGCATCGGTTAAAAGCTTTCGCAAACGGTTTATTTAGCATTACTAACCATGTACAAATAGTTGCGAAGGCAACGCAAATAGAAATTTATTGATGAAAATAAGAGCGACACTACTCTTAATGGCTTCGGTATTGTTTATCAACACTGGAATAGCTCAAGAAACGGAAGAAGAAAAACCATCTTTGGACAATGGTACTTTAAAAAGTCAGTATGATTACCTGATAGAAGAATCAAATGATTTTCAGGAGTACAAGGTTATCAAAAAAGTTTGGGTAGCAAAGTTTGAAAAAAACCTGAATGATAGCCTAGAGGCATTCGCGCAAAGCAAAAAAGAAGCGCAGGATTTAGCTAAGTCTCAAGTGCAGGAAATTAACCAACTGAAAGCGCAGTTGGCGCATACAAAGGATAGCTTGAATACTGTAAATGAAGAGAAGAACAGCATAGCTCTATTGGGTATGCCAATGGAAAAATCAGGATACAGAACCGTGATGTGGTCTGTGATTGGTGTTTTAGTATTGTTACTATTAGTGTTCATTTTCCGTTTTAAAAGCAGTAATTCTGCTTCTAGTTTGGCAAAGAGTAATTTGAATGATGTAGAGGAAGAATTTGCGGAATACAAAAAGCGTTCACTGGAAAGGGAACAAAAATTGCGAAGAGAATTACAAGACGAAATTAATAAACAGAGAGGGGTGTAAGCACATCCCTTTTTTAGTGAGAGCATTAATGAAATTAGGAAAAAGCACTTTGTTGTTAGTGGTACTTAGTATTACTCTAGGGTTATTGTCCTGTGAAGAACAACAGTGCGCACAAGCATTTTCATCAGAGGTGCAGGGAACCTTTTATCTAAGAGATAGTTTAGGAACGCAGATAGTGACCAAGCTACCTGTATTTACGCTTTATGGGTTGGACAAGGAAGATGAGAAGCTCAATAATCGCAGCACGCAGGTGGATATATTTACCATGCCTCTCTCCCCTGATTTTAGTGAGCGGAGTTTTATATTAATAAATGATAGCATTATTGATACTCTCACTTTTACCTATACTTCTAAATTACAGTTGATAAATACGGTATGTGGCTTTGTGCCAAACTATACGCTTAGTAAGGTGGAAAACACTACCAATTTTATAGAGGCAGTAAATATTACGGATAACGATGTAAATACTGATGACAAAGAGAATATCAAGGTATATATTAAGTAGTGTTTTTATACTGTGTACCTTGTCTACAATGTCTCAAGGTAGCGAGCGTGAGCCACTTACTACAAAGGGCTTACGTATAGGTGTAGATGCTAGTTATTTATTGGTACATCAATTATTGCCCGAACGTACTGGTTGGGAAGTTACGGGAGATTATCAATGGAAGAGAAACTGGTTTGCCGCAACAGAGTTTGGCGCTGAGCAAGTACATGTAGATAGAAGTAATTTTAAGTACGATCTTCAAGGAGGTTATTTTAAACTGGGTTTTGATTATGATGTATTAAAATCAGAATTTACAGATGATATAGTTACAGTGGGCCTTCGATATGGGGTATCGAGATATAAACATCGCGCGGCAGATATTACCATTGAGAATTACTGGGGTCCTATCCAAGAGTCGATAAGAGAGGAAAGCTTTAATGGCAATTGGGTGGAGTTGGTGCTGGGAATGAAGGCCGAACTTTTCTTCATGAAAAATGTCTTTATAGGATGGTCAATACGAAGTGGAATATACTTATGGGGTAAGAGAGATACCCGCATGGATGCCTACGTGATACCAGGATATGGGTCAGGCGAAAAAAATATTACCATTACCTACAATTGGACCTTGAGCTATAGAATTCCTTTCAAAAAGGAGATAATAAGTAAACCACCAAAGTGATATACAAGTTAACGTCAATACTGATTTTTGCCTTTGCAATGTTTGGAACGGCATTGAGCCAAACCAGAGAAATAAAGGTTGATTTTAGTATAGACGGTTTTAGTAAGGGTGAGTATCATTACAGCACAGTAGAAGCCATAGAAGCTTCAAACAATCAAAGTTTTATAGGATTAACAGCTTTTAATAAAGAAGCCCACTTACTGGGTGATTTATCTTTTCGCATTTATGCAATTGATGGATGGGAAGCTTGGCAAAGTATGGAACTGTATCATGAGGTAGAGCTTGAAGATAGAACCGTATTTGAAGCTGCACCTATTACTGTGTCTTTTGATAGCATACAGTTTAGAAGTAATCACATAACTGACAATGCATGGACGTTTCGTTTGTATTTCCCGCAAGGAAATGGGGAGGTTGAAATAGAAAATACGGGGAAGAAGTCGACAGCTGTTGCCGGATGCCCTCTACCAATTTATTGCTCGCGCTATTGCTGGGGAGAAAATGATTGTCCTGCGGATAGCACCCCTACCCCTACTGTCCCTACGCATCTAATAGTACATCATTCGGCAGGATTTAATACAAATACAAATTATAAGGATGTGGTTTCATACTATTGGGATTTTCATGTAAACACCAATGGCTGGGATGATATTGGTTACAATTGGCTGGTAGACCCTAATGGGGTGATTTATGAAGGACGAGGAAGCGGAGTTCAGGGTTCTCATTTTAGCTGCATGAACAGCTACACGTTGGGTATTTGTATGATTGGAAATTTTGAAAGCCAGGCTCCTACAGATACATCAATTGGAAGCTTACTAAATATATTGGCTTATGAAGCTAGCAATTTCAATATTGACCCAGATGGAATGAGCGTGCATTCTACCTCTCAACTCAATCTTTTTAACATCAGTTCACATAGAGATGGAAACTCCTCCACAGCACCAATCGGTTGCCCAAAAGGAACTACTTGTCCCGGGGATTCATTGTACAGTAAGTTACCAGAAATTCGTCAGCGCTTAGCCTCAAAATCTTGCATGCAAGGTGTAAATATAGAAGAGAAAGAGTTAAGCGTTTGGGAAGTTTATCCAAATCCTGCTAAAGAAATAGTGGAGATAAAAGGAACTGAGGAAATAGTGGAGGTAAGCATTTTTGACCTTAGCGGAAAGGAGAAGGCTCTGGATATAAACTACACGAATTCTAGAGAGGCTAAAGTAAATGTGATTGAGCTGCAGGAAGGAATGTATTTGCTAAAAGTGAAAGGAGAAGACTCTGAAAGGATATTGAAATTGATGAAGAGCAAATAGGTTTTATCTACGAACAAAAAGTATGGAACGGCCTTAGATATAATGTAAATCGACTGATATTTATCAGTAGAAAATAAATCAACAAACTTTAATTTTAATCTCAGAATTTAAAAAAGAACATGACCATGGATCGAACCAATGCAATAGGATTAGACAAAGCAAAAACTGAAGAATTAGCAAAAGGACTAAATGATCTTTTGGCAAACTATTCTGTGTTTTACCAAAACACTAGAGGTTATCACTGGAATGTAAAAGGTGAGCAGTTTTTTGTGCTTCACGAAAAGTTTGAGGAATTGTACAATGATCAAAAGCTAAAGATTGATGAAATAGCTGAGCGTATTTTGACATTGGGACATACCCCAGAGCATAATTACACCAAATACGTTAAAGTGTCGCAAGTAAAGGAAAGTGGAAAGGTATCTGACGGAAATGCTTGTGTTGAAGGAATTTTGGCAGCTTTTAAGATTATCATCAGCATGCAGCGTGCTCTTTTAGATCTATCTGGAGAGATAGGTGATGAAGGTACAAACTCACTTATGAGCGATTATATTACCGAGCAAGAAAAGCTTGTGTGGATGTATGCCGCGCATCAAAGCAAATAAAACAACATAATTTATTTTGATACTTTGGAAGCACCCTACATTTGAGGTGCTTTTTTATTTACACATATATGAAAACATTCGAACTGAACGACCAAGAATTTATAGAGTTAAACCGCTTGCTAAAGACGCTGGGAATGGTAGGTACAGGGGGGGAAGCTAAAATTAGAATTAGCGATGGAGAAGCCTTACTAAACGGTGAACCAGAAACGCAAGTAAGAAAGAAATTGCGCAGCGGAGATGTGATAGAATTTGGTGGAGAAAAAGTTTCCATTAAGTAAAAATGAAGCGTGGCGCATACATACTGCTATTCTTAATATTAGCGCTTGCGGCAGCTCTTAGGTTCTATCATGTTTCAGACATTCCCTTTACGCATGATGAGTTTAGCGCAGTAAACAGAACACATTTCGACAACTTTTCAGACCTCATAGAAAAAGGTGTAGAAGTAGATTTTCACCCGGCAGGTGTGCAAGTATTTTTATACTACTGGACCATGCTTGGTGGTGAAGGAGAAGTGTGGGTAAAGGTTCCTTTCATCCTTTCGGGGATATTGGCGGTGGGGCTGCTGTTTGTTTTAGCAAAAAAAAGATTTGGAACATCCACGGCCGTAGTGTCTTCTACCCTTTTAGCTACGGTTTCTTACAGTATGTATTATGGGCAAATTGCAAGGCCGTATGTGTCGGGAGTGTTTTTGGTGTTGTTGCTTTTCCTGTTTTGGCAAAACATAGTTTATGAAAAAAGCCAAAAATTAAGGGATTACATAGGCTTAGCGGTAGCCTTGGCACTCTGTGCTTATAACCATCATTTTAGTGCCGTACAGGCAGCGGTAATTGCTGTAAGTGGAATATTTATGGTGGAGGCTAATCAAAGGAAGAAATACTTCTTAGCCTTAGTAGCATCATTGATTTTATATGCACCCAACTTGCCCATCTTTTGGGTACAGATTCAAAAAGGCGGAGTAGGTGGAGCGGATGGTTGGTTAGGGGCTCCAGAGTCAGATTTCTTTATTCATTATGTCAAGTATATCTTCAATTTTTCATGGTGGGTGTATATTCCTGTAGCCATACTTTTTGTTGCTAGTTTTTTTGGGAAGAAAGGAAAACTCGGAACTCGCGGACTTATGGTTCTTTGGTTTGCCATTCCATTTACCATTGGTTTTGCTTACTCACATTTAGTAAATCCTATCCTTCAGGTATCGGTTCTAATCTTTGCTTTTCCTTTTTTGTTGCTGGCATTATTTGGTGGTTTAGCCAAAATGGACTACAAAAAAGAGCTCGTACTTTTTGTTGTATTAGCGAGCGTATGCGTGTATTCCACGATTTACCAAAGACAGTATTATCAGCTCTTTTATAATTCATCTTATGATCAAATTGTAAAAGAAACCATGGATTTGGATGATGCGGGAACACTTCATTTTATCAATTCGCATCCAGAAATAAACGCTCATTATGAAAAGGTATATGGTGCAAAAGGAAAGTATGAATGGATAGAAAATGGATATAATAGAGAGAGCTTGAAGGAGAAGCTAAATCAATCTACGGATCAATATTTGACCTATGGTTATGTATCAAGTGCTGACCCGGTGCTGATGAATATAATGGCTAATTATTTTCCCTACATGGAGCGAGAAGTAAATTATGACAATGGTAGTTTTTACGCCTTAGCGAAAAGCGGAAAAGAAAAACTATACAGCAGTGAACGTTGTAGGTACAAAGAACAATTACGGATAGAGCACGAGTGGATACCCATATTTAATGGAAATCTGGATGAACTAATAGAAACTACAGACAATGTGATTGACGGGAATGTGATTATAGATAGCACTGCAGGAACTGGAGAACTGCATTGGGTATGGCAAGCTACCGATGAACAGGGAAAAGTTTTAGACTGGCGAGCAGAAAAAGTAGATTTATCAAAAAACAGGAATGAAACAACTACTTCTTTCTTTAGTGTGAGGGTGCGCGATACAAACGTTCCAATTAAGGGAAGCAAAGTGCAAATTATGCTTTGGAACATGGGAAAGAGGAAGATATATATGAACCATGCCTGCTTAAAAATACGAGAAGGAAACCCTTTGCTTTATGGCCTTCAACATGAGCTGAAATAAGAAGCGAGTCCACTTTTGGACTCGCTTTAGAAGAGTGTTTTTTTAATTAAATTATAATGGGCTCTTTTTGCTCTAAGACTTCAGGAACCGTTTCTTCGGCCAAACCAAAACTTAAAGTCATACCAGCACCTCCTAAGCCATTTACTATAGTTACACCCGCTTCAGGATGATATACAAATTCAGTTGCCCCGTCTGTCATTTTAGCATAAATTCCTTGCCAGTGTTCACTTATCCTGGCCTCTACGGGTTCTACCATTTTATGAAAATAGCTTAGTATCTTTTCATTAATATGCTCGCGATTAAAGGGGTCATGCGTTTGCGCATATTCATGAGAATCTCCTATAATTATTTCTCCTAAACCATTTTGGGATGCCATTACATGGATTCCATATTTTACATAATAAGGCATTTGCTTTTGCACGCGTTCTTTTAAAGGCAATAGGGATTTACACTCTTGAAAAGCCTGATAATGTAATAAGGTCAAACCTCCACTAATAGCTGGCCCCAATCTCCAATCATTGGGTTGAGGTAAAGTGCGCATCATTTGTAATTTACACTTGGTTATGGAGGTTTTACTATAAACTTCAGGGTACAGCACTTCAAAATCGGCACCAGTGCAAACTAGAATATGTTCTGCTTCAAAACAAAAATCAGCACTCCAGGCCTTTCCTGACTCTACCTTTTGTATGGGGCGATTCCACAAAAACTCTACGCCATATTTGTCGTTGAGATATTGAGGAATTTTAGCAATAGCTTCCCTAGGGTCTACAATCAATTCTGTAGCAGAAAACAATCCTCCTAAGAAACCTTCGGACTTTGCTGCTTTGCTATATTCTTTAAGATTATCAGGACTTACCCATTCCAGCTTATATGCGCTGTTTTGATGTAATTCATAGAACTCCTGAAGAAGTGCTAGCTCATCCTCTTCATATGCAAGACATATGGAGCCAACAGAATCATTAAAAATTTGAGTTTCATTGGCAATATCGGCCCAAATTTGTCTGGAAATCAACGCTCGATTTAAAAGTTTACCGGCTGGCTGTCCGATGGGCCATACCATACCAAAATTTCTAACCGAAGCACCTACCGCTCTTGAATCGCGATCAACCACAGTTACATTTTTTCCACGCTTTGCAAACGCTAGGGCATGGGCCAATCCAACTATACCCGCACCTATTACCAAAACATCACTTTTCATGTCCATATTATTAATGCTATACATGTTGCAATAGTCAGTACGATTGCACATAATTTTAAACGGATAAACCAATTGCTTGTCATAGCTAATCTTTTGAGCAAAAGAAAAGTACTAAGTTTACTATTACTACACTTTAATGTTAAAATTAAGTTATTTTGGAAATATTTGTTTACTATTAATAAACTAAACTAGGCATTGGCATTAAGCAGATTGAAATATTTAGATGTAAGTTTGTTGCACTTTATTCTAAACCCACAATAAGATTTAGATGAACGAAAAACTACTTCTACAAATAGCTAGGAAGTTAAAAGAGGTAAGAAAAATAAATGGCCTTACAGTGCAAGCCGTAGCTGAGCGGGCAGATGTTAGTAAAGGACTTATCTCAAAAATCGAAAATGGTAGAACCATACCTAGTTTACCCGTACTACTTTCTATAATAGGAGGACTCGAAACTAATGCCGAGGACTTTTTTCATGGATTTGGGAATGGGGAGCCACATCAAGATGTAAGGGTTATAAAGAAGTCAGAGTATGATCCTTTTGAAAAAGAGGAAGCCGAAGGTTTTTTCTATCATCACATTACTACTACAGAAATAGATAAGCTTACGCTGGAATGTGTAATGCTAACCTTAAAACCTGGTGCTAAGCGCGAAAAGGTAGTAACCGATGCTTATGAGTATAAATACATTTTGAGTGGTAATGTGACTTATCTTATAGGTGAAGATGAGTATGAGCTTGAAGCGGGAGACTCGTTATATTTTAATGGAAGAATTCCACATGTACCGGAGAATAGAGGTACTGAGGATACTGTAATGCTCATTGTATATTTATTTGATCATAGTCCATCATGAGTCGTTTAATTGTTTTTGACATTGATGGCACCCTTACCAAAACCAATGCTATTGATGAAAAATGCTTCACTCGCACGGTAAAACAATTAGCCACCACAAGAAAGTTTAAGTTTTCGTTTAATGAAAAGTGGCACTTTACTGATTCATACATAGCCTTTCAACTGGCTATGGCACAAAACAATGATTCATTTTCAGAACAAGAATTCAAACGGCAGTTTTTGATAAACCTGAGATTGGAAGCTGAAAGCACAAAGTTTGAAGCCGCAGAGGGTGCTCAATCACTTTTGAAGGAATTAAAGAAAAACGAAATACCTTATGCTTTGGCAACTGGCTGCTGGCGTAAATCTGCAGAAATAAAATTAAGAGCAGCAGGCTTTCCTTTGCCAAAAGTGCCAATGGCTACATCAGATAAATATTTCACCAGAGATGAAATTGTAACCCAGGCCATAGTGGCATCACAGCGTCATTACAAAAAGGAATTTACTGATGTAGTATATGTAGGGGATGGCTACTGGGATTTGGTTACTTGTAAAAAGTTAAACCTTCGTTTTGTTGGTGTAGACCCTGAGAAAAACTTGAAGAAAGCTCTTTTACTAAAAGATTATTTGGCTTTATCCAAGTACCCGGATTTAACTTCATTTTTACAGCTTGTGGAAACAGCAAGGGTTCCAGAGATATAAATGAAAAAAGCCCGCAAAATGGCGGGCTCTCGATCATCACATCTATCCAAAATTAAACAATCACTTCGTTGTTTATATAATTTTTAATACCGCGTAAATCTTCTATCAAATCGGTATTTTCTATTGCTTGTAATTGAGCCTTAGTATGAGTCCCGTTCAAAATACCAAGGTTTACTCCTGCCCCTGCTGCTTTACCAGCTTCTAAATCAGAAGGAGTATCCCCTATTTTTAAAACTTGTTTTACATCATTGATTCCTAATTTTTTCATGGCAAGAAAAATCATGTCTGGTGCTGGTCGGCCATTTTCTACATCATCACTGCAAAGCGAACAATTGATAATTCCTTGACCGTTGGCTAGATGATTGTCATCTAAGCCTTTATTCCATCCAAGCTGTGCAAGAATTACATCTGTAATTTCTCGGTAAAAACCAGTGGTGAGGGCTATTTTTACTCCTTTCTCACGAAGCCATTGAAATGTTTCTTCAGCAAAAGGCTGCGGCTGGGCGGGATGTTTTTTATAATGATTTTCAAGTATTTGCTTAAATAGTGCGTAATTTTCATCTACCCTTTTTCGGTAGTCAGGATGATCTTTTCCAATGACCTCAGCCCAAAGGGTTTCAAACACAAAATATTTACTCCACCCTTGAACTGCCAGTATACGTTCTTCACTGATCTGCAAACCAGCTTGCACAAGAGATTCAGCAAAGCAATTTTCCACTTCTTTGTTATCTCTTACGGTCGTTCCTGCCATGTCAAGCACTGCAAGTTTAATATCCATCTTTCAGAATTTATTGTTGTTTACAATTAAGAAACAAAAGTAGTAGTATTGGTCAAAATTCGACATTAAGTTCCTGTTAAGTTTTACCATTTGTAAACTTTTACACACTTGTTCAGCCTAGTTTTGTAAACCAATTTTAGAAGAACAGGATGATTCAAAAGTATCTCAACAGAAGCTCTATTTTATTTACAAGCTGGGCCTCTCTAGCTGCCTTCTCCACCTATTTTGCTATGTATGCTTTTCGTAAACCGTTTAGTGCAGGCACCTTTGATGGGTTAGAGTTTTACGGAATGGACTATAAGATAGTTCTCATCATAGCGCAGGTTTTAGGATACATGCTTTCAAAGTTTAGCGGTATTAAGCTGGTTTCTGAGCTGAAACCATCGCACCGAATTAGTTTCTTGCTTATTCTTATAGGAATTGCCCAACTGGCATTGTTACTTTTCGCAATCACACCCTTCCCATACAGTTTTATTTGGCTTTTTGTTAATGGTCTTCCATTGGGTATGATTTGGGGAATTGTCTTTAGCTTTTTAGAAGGTAGAAAGTTTACTGAACTTCTAGGAGCCGGCCTCAGCGTTAGTTTTATCGTTTCATCGGGAGTTGTAAAAAATACCGGACGTTGGCTTATTATGGACTTTGGGGTTTCAGACTTTTGGATGCCATTTTATACAGGGCTCTTATACTTACCTTTACTTCTTGCAGGTGCATGGATGTTGAGTAAAATTCCTGCGCCCAAGGCTGATGATGTAGCGCTTAGAAGTGCAAGAAAGCCTATGGATAGAAAGCAAAGACTAGCCTTCTTCAAAAAGCATGCACTGGGGCTTTCAGTATTAATATTCATTTACATGGCTATGACGGCCTATCGTGACTTTAGAGACAACTTTGCTGTAGAAATATGGCAAGGCTTGGGATACGCATCTCAGCCGGAGCTATTGAGCCTCACTGAAATTCCAATTGCTATTATCACCTTAGTAATTACCGCCTCATTAGTTGTTGTAAAAAATAACACTAAAGCACTTAGAATAAATTTTATAGCAATATTATTTGGGGGCGTGATTGCAGGTGTTTCTACCTGGCTACTTCAATTGCAATTAATATCTCCCATCCTTTGGATGACCGGTATAGGCTTTGGGCTTTATTTAGGCTACACTATGTTCAATACTATGCTCTTTGATAGATTGATTGCCACAATTAAGGAAAGTGCTAACGTAGGCTTTCTCATATATCTGGCAGATTCTTTCGGGTATATGGGTAGCGTAGGGTTATTGCTTTATAAAAACTTTGGAGCGCCTTCTATCAATTGGCTTTCTTTTACTGTAGGTTTGAGTTATGCCTTTAGTATTATTACCATCCTTTCCGCTAGTTTTTGTCTTCTGTACTTTAAAAAAAAGACCAGCAGAAAAGTTGAAGAATTGCAAGGTAAAATGGTGCTGTCGTAATTCGGTTAAGAGAACAGCAGCTATCTCAATGGTTTGGCGATAGTACTGTTTTAAAGTAAGCATATTGAATATACTTTCCTTGGTGTACTTCTCTCTTTAGGTTTTAAATGCACGATCTAAAAGCATTTAAAGCTGTTTGCGGAAGTATATATTTTTCGTTCAACTCCCCATCTATTTGCATGTTTAAGCAATGCAGCGCTCCATTATTTA
The DNA here is from genome assembly GCF_000236705.1 of Owenweeksia hongkongensis DSM 17368. Classification (NCBI taxonomy): domain Bacteria; kingdom Pseudomonadati; phylum Bacteroidota; class Flavobacteriia; order Flavobacteriales; family Owenweeksiaceae; genus Owenweeksia; species Owenweeksia hongkongensis. The sequence continues at coordinate 2,594,070 of NC_016599.1, forward strand.
AAGTGAAGAAGGTGAAGCTGGATAAGTATGTTGAGAATGTAGTGGTAGAGATTACCCTGTCAATTATAAGATAAATGCAATCAGGGTAATATATCTAAATAAAAAAACCGCCCCGGTTTCCCGAAGCGGTTATCACACATAAAAAACTAACCCTCTTCTATTCAATAATCATTTTCCTGCTGAAATGTCCTTCATCATTATTCAATTTAATGATGTACAAACCTTTAGGTAGTTCTTTCCAAGTCATCTTTTCCTCCCACTTTCCTCCATTGAGTTGTGTATGAGAATAAATTACTTTTCCACTCAAATCTAGAATGCTGATTGTAAATTGATCTAGCAACTCAACGCTAATTGTAAACTCACCATGATTTGGGTTGGGAAATACATTCAAGGAATTAGCCAAATTATTTTCACCAATGCTAAATCCACCAATTGAATCTGTTGTAAAAGTTACAGGCCCAATCCAGCCGCTATTGATGCTATCGCAATTTGCACGAACATAAGCATCGTAAGTAGTGCTCTTCGAGAGGTTTAAAAGATCAGCAGGATTACCCGACACTTTTGTAATAATACCCACACCAGGTGTAAATCCTGTTGGCCCCCACTGGATATCCCAATCAGCATTTGTTCCTGTAGATGAAAAACTAAAGGTGGCTGAGTTTCCAGTCACAGAAACTACTGATAGTGAATCGGCCTCTGGACAAACATTCATAGTGGTAAAAGTGAATGGGCCTACCCAGCTACTTTGATCTGTAGTGCTGCAACTATCTTTTACATAATAATCATAAGTAGTGCTATGTTGTAAACCTGATAAGGTAGTAGCCGGAGTACCTGATATAGTTTGCTTCATTCCGGATCCAATAGCAAATCCTGATTTATCGTATTCTACTTTCCAGGTTCCTGCAGCACCAGCAGTCCAAGCTATATCAGCATAAAAGAATTGAACATTGGTGGCGGTAAGGCCAGTAGAAGACGCGCATGATGGAGCGGTAAAATCTGCAAGGATCAACTGCTTGTTTGCTGCTGTAGCGGTAAGTTTCACCTCATCATTATTTAGAAGTCTGGCAGCACCAGTATTTACCCAGTTGTGATAAGAGGCATCTTTACGGTTGTAAATGTTTAGAAATGCTTCATTGCTTACAGCATCTGCAAAACCGCTATAATCATAAGTGAAATTATAAGAAGCATTGGTAGAACCTTCAGCTAGGAAAACTCCAAAGTGTACTTCTTGATTTCCTAAATCACTAATACCCAAGGTGAAATTTGGTAGAGTATCTACTTTGTAAAGATGAATACCTTCAGGGTTATTAATTATAGAATCAATAGCTACATCTCCAAAACCTGCAGAAGCAAGGCTAAGAGCAACTTGAGAATAATCAGTAGCATAAGCATATACAGAAGTATCACCAATATGAGCTCCTGATACTTGCCATGCTGCAGGGGTTAGGGCTGTAAAAGTTCCGTGATTATTCCCTGCTTGATCCATCACGCTGGTTCCTGAACCTTCATTAAGCGTATAGTAACTTACTAGGTCGGCTTCATTTCCATTTAGCTTTTGGCACATGTACTGGCGAATTTCTGAAGCACTACGAGCAGAATTCCATATTCTCACTTCATCAATTTCAGCATCCACTCTGTTATCCTCATTATCATCTTTATAACTACCGATTACCAACCAGCTATCAGCATAGTCTATAGCTCCTGTTTGAGAAGTGCTACTGGCTTCCAATACTCCGTTTACATAAATTTTCATTGTATCTCCATCATACACACCAGCGACATGCATCCATTCATCGGTATTAAAGCTGTTTGTAGTTTCCAAATAGGTAAGGCTAGAAGCAGAATCACTTTTAAGGGCAAAAGCAAGTTTATTATTATTACTAGTTTCCAAGTCCCATCCACGCTCAAAGTTTCCATTATCCTGAATAAAGGATACTATAGATTTCCACTGACCAAATGAAGATGGTTTTACCCAGGCTTCCAAAGTGATTGCAGAATCAGGCAAGCCGATTGACTCAGCTGAAACTTTTCCACCAGAAAGATCGACATATCCATTACCATCAATACTCAATGATGTTCCACTACCCATTTTACTATAATCATTTAGAGTGGTGAATGTAAATGGGCCAACCCATGCTGAAGCATTGGCAAAGTTGCAAGTATCCTGAACATAAAAATCGTAAGTGGTATTTGGAGAAAGTCCGTTTAGGAAGTAAGAATTAGTATAAACAGAATCCAACTTAGCTCCACTGCCTAAAGTAAATCCTGTTGTTCCATATTCTACATTCCAAAGATTTGAACCACCCGTTACCCAGTTTAGATTAGCACTGTTAAATCCAAGGCTGGAAACACTTAGAGAAGAAGGGGCATTACAAGCTGGAGCTGCCGTAGTGGCAAAGCTGAATGGCCCTACCCATACAGAACTACCTAAGCTACCGCAGTTATCTCTTACATAAAACTCATAATTAGTGCTCGGGATGAGACCATTAAGAGTATACGGGTTGCTGGTAATACCAGAAATCAAGGTGCCTGTACCAGCGGTAAAACCTACTGAACCGTATTCGATATCCCATACTAGTGCTCCACCACTAGTCCACGCAAGCTGTGCGCTGTTGTAAGTAATGTTTGAAGAGGTACCCAAAGAAGGTGCAGCACAAACATAACCGGCAAAATTTGCAAGGATTACCTCGTTGTATTTACCTGATAAACTTCTGGTCTTTATCTCATCATTTGTTTTGTATCTGGCGGCTGGAAGCGTTTTCCAGGTAAGGCTATCTCCACCACCTCGAGCAAATAGTTCCAAGCTATCTTCATTTGCTACAGCAAGAGCAAAACTTGAATAGTCATACGTAATGTTGTATTCAATTCCAGTATCGGCTACTGCGTATGCACCAAAGAATACATCATTGGTGGCCAATGCTTTGATACCGGTAACACTGCTTGGCGCAGCGGTAGTTCTGTACAAGTGTAACCCCGCAGCACCGTTTTGAATACTGTCAAGAGTAATGTTTCCGTTTGCAGCCGAGTTCAGGTTTAGACTTTGTGCTGACCAACTAGTTGGGTAAACAAATACAGAAGTATCTCCAACTGCGGCTCCTGAGCTAACTACGGATGGTGCATTGATCAACAAAGCATCGTGCATACCAGTAGCATCTGGCACTACTGAGCCTGATATATTATTAAAACTATAAGCGGCTACAAGCGCAGTTTCTGTTCCAACTAGAGAATGACACATAGTTGTACGAATATCGTCTGCTGTTCGTGCTTCATTCCAAATGCGTACTTCATCCAGAGTACCTTTGTATTTATGGCCATAGCTTCCGGTACCATCCTGCCCTACTACAATGGGATAATTTGGAGCCATAGCACCGGTGGGTACACTTCCACTAAGCACTAATGAATCTACTATCAATCCATTGGCGTAAATTTTTAAATCAGGATGGCTACTTCTACGGTCAAAAACTATTGCTATGTGTACCCAGTCTGTTTCCAAAGCTGGAATGCTAACATTGTTTAAGTCGAAACGGCTACCACCACTGAAGCGGCCATTAACTTTTATTGTAGAACTACCTGTTCGCGCTACAATAAAGCCAGGGTTATTACCACTATTCCAATTTTTGTTGGCAATTATACCGGGATCACCACTCATGGCCTCACCACGCATCCACCATTCTATGGTAAAGTCGGTGGTATCAATTACATCATTTATTGCTGTATCCAAGCGAAGGTGCTCAGAAGCAGATGTGGCAGGAAAATACAAGGCAGAACCTGCACCGCCTTGTTGTGCCCAAGCACCTAGTGCAAGCAGCGCAAAACATGATAATAGGAAAGTCCTTACTTTTGACATGTCTAAATTGTTTGTTTACGATTATTAGATAATTAATAAAGGCCCGCTGCAACGGGCCTTTTTAGTTTATTCAATTATTACTTTTTGAGTTATTACCGCTTCCGTTGAAGAAAGCCTGATGATGTAAATTCCTTTAGCAAAATTGCTCACATCGATTGTGGTTTTACCCTCATTTATGTTCATCTCTACTGCAGCAGCTCCGGTAAGTGATAGCATCAAAAGCTGCACTTGTTCTGTACTTGTAGATTCTATAGTAAGTTCATTTTGGGCAGGGTTTGGATAAAACTTCACATTAGTTGCCAAGATTCTTTCATCAAATCCAACGGTGTTTGTATCAATGATGCTCAATGAATCGGGAATCCATGATTTCCCGTCCAATCCCCAGTTAGTGTGGTTTTTAGGAGCATCAAAAGGTAGAATCCAATCTATTGCTGTAACTGCGATGTCGGTTAAAACAGGAGTGGTTTCAAGCAAGGTAGGATTAACTGGATTGGTGGGCATTTGATAAGAGCCAGGGTCAGCGCCTGTAACAGTCATTTTTGGTAAACTTTCAGCAGCAGCAAACCACCAGATATGGCGTTCAGTGTTTGAGTTTCCACCATGTCCATAGCCATTACCACCATGATCTGTAGTGCACAATACCAGCCAATCTTCATCAGCAAAGGTTGGTCGCTTCATCAAAGCTTTCATTACTTCACCTATTTCGGTATCTACTGTTTGAATAGCATTCATGTAAGTAGGGCTATTTAAATCAAAACCGGTTCCATGACCTGCAGCATCGCATTCATCGTAGTGTATAAATAAGATATCCAAATCTGGATCTTGGAGTTGAATTTTAGCCGCAGATGTAACCAATCCTTGGCCATATGTACCTGCATCAATCGCTTGATCCCAGCTGGAATTAAAAACGTAACCCCCTGTACCATTGCTGGCGTCATCCATGGGATTCCAAGTAATGATTTGTACCGCTTTAAGGTTAGGGTCAACTTCTTTAGCACGCGTAGGGAAATATGGGTAATTGCCATAATCTGCGCCACCATAGCTATTGTTTGTAACACCGTGTTTTGGTTCCCATACACCGGTAAGCATAGAGCTCCAGCTTGGTCCTGATGATGTAATCCCCAAATGCCAGCTATCAAAAGTGCTGATACCGGCATTCATAAGTGAGTCCATGTTTGGGGTGTTGGCCGCATTAAGTGCATCACTGCGCACGCCATCAATACCAATGAAAAGAACTTTTCTTTCCTTAAAGGTCTTTTGTGCATAACCTGCAGTTCCCATTAACACTCCTAAAGTGAGTGCTGCAAAAAATTGTACTCTTTTTTTCATTGTGATAATTGTTAAAAGATTTGATATTTCATTCCTACTAAAGCTCTAATTGAATAATACTCAGTCTTAACTGGGCGTTCGCGCTGCCCTCGGTATATTACATAGGGTGTGTTAAGGAGGTTATTTGCCTCCGCATACACACTTAGTTTTTTAGTTAAATTATAATGAATAGAAGCATCTAGCGTAAGACTTTTGCCCATGTAGGTATCGTAGTCATTGTTGGTTCTAAGGTTTACCATTTCACCGGTTTCGGGATCAGGAGCAGCATAAAAACTAAACTCCATTAAATATGGTGAGCGATAGTTGAGCGCCAGATTTGCACTAAACTTTTTGCCTTCGTAAAACAGTCTCGAATTAAATACATCCCTTGCCTGTCTTGGTAAATCCTGTAAGGTTGGACGTGCTTCCATTTTCATGCTAGAAGATGTGAAGGAGTAATTCAATTGAGCACCCAGGTTTTTCCATATTCCGGGGAGGAATGAGAACTTTTTATTTATCACAAACTCCAAACCTCCTACATGAGCATAAGGCGCGTTTTCAAAACGTTTGGCATTTACATTAAGGTTTACTGTGTTTGCCGAACCTTCATTTTCCAGTTCAGTAGCCTGATAAGCCGTATAAATATGGTCGGTAACATACTTGTAAAAAGCAGTTACTGTAATCATCCCATCCAGCCCAAAGAAGTATTGGTAAGACAAGTCTGTATTCCAGGCGTAAGTGGGCTTCAAATCGGGGTTACCATAAATTACATGAAAATGTGTATAGTGAATTTCAGGTTCACCAGGCTTCATTTCATTAAAATTTGGCCTTCTGAAAGAACGTGTAATGGAAGCTCGGATGTTTTGTTTTTCGTTTAAAGAAAATTTCAGGCTCATCATTGGAAGTACGGACAGATAGTTCTTTTGCAGTTCCTTTTGCGAAAGATTACGCGTAAAGTTGATGGTGTCTTCTTCTACTGCGTCCGCAATAATTTCTACATCCGTTTGCTCTAATCTTACGCCAACATTCATGGAGAATCGTGGGGTAGGTTTAAAGTCAGCCATGACGTATCCACTCGTTACATTTTCGGTATAGGTAAATGAAGAACCAACAAACTCTCGATAGTACTCTATATCAGGACCAAATGGTAAATAGAGCAAACGATCTTCGTTGTTCTCCAGAAAATTATTCAGTTCATTTTCTGCGAGAAAAGGATACACATCATCTACATAATTGCCATCTAATTCACTCAGGTACTGGTCTTTCCTTGGTATTTCTCTGGTTTCAAACTCACCTAAAACTATTGGGTCGCGGTATTCGGGGTTTCTTACCCATTTTTCAAAACCTATACTTCTGCTTCCTACTTTGTTTCTAAACTTAAAGCCAGCGTGGAGTTTTAGTTTCTTGCTTAAATCATAAGTTCCATTAAGGGAAAGTACCAAAGGGTCTCGCTCCGTGTGCTCCATGGTTTCAGTATAGGCTCTGGTAAACTGAAACATAGTATCTGTGGGCTTATTGGCAACCAGGTTCACATACTCTGGCTGAATATTGTCATATGAATCACCGTAATCATCAAATGGACTATCAATATCCAACAGGCGCATACGGGAGGTAGAATTTCTTTCATCAGTCCTATTTCCATCAGCGTCAAGGTATAGGTAGTCAGTGAAGTATACTTGTTTTTCGAACTCTACTACATAATAGCCATTTCTATTATCTCCATCTTCAAAAGGAACATTTCCAAATCCAAAATGGGCATCATATTGGGCTGCTTTCCAGTTTACACTAAAGCGATCGTTTAAATGGTGATTACCTCCTACTTCACCACCCATAACGCGGTTTTGCATAATGTTATGGATATTTTGAACACGAATAGACTGACCAACTCCTGCCACCCAGTTGTACATGGTTTTCAGGTTATACTCATCATCCTTAAGCAAGCCACCAAAACCTAATACATAAAATTCATTTTTAGCATTGGGTCTATAGTCGAACCGTACGTTGGCGCCATAAGAGGTGCGGGTGCCATTATAATCTCGGAGTTCTAGTCGTTCAATGGATTGATCTTCGTTATTACCATAAAACAATTCATAATTGTCGGTAGCCCAGTTTCTGTTATACACAGATCCTCCTACCTGATAGCCCCATTTTTTATTTTCTGTTCTGTCGCTAAAATTTAAGGAAGCATTCCAAAGAGGTTTGTCCGCTTTAAAGTTGTGACCGTAACCCACCTGAAAATCCATTGACTTTTCTTCAGGTATATATTTTGTAATAAAGTTGGCGCTACCACCAATGGCATCGCCTTCAATATTTGGAGTAAGGTTTTGATTGTATTCGATATATTCGATCAAACTAGTGGGTAGAATATCAAAATTCATGGTTCTACCCTCCATTTCTTCGGAAGCTACAGGCAATCGATCTCCATTTACTAGAGCGGAGCTCCAATCAGTAGGTGTTCCTCTAAAGGAAATATATTTTCCTTCTCCCTGATCGCTTTCCATAACCACCCCAGGCATGCGCTGCAGCGCTTCTGCCGCATTACGGTCTGGTAACTTTTCTATCCCTTCTTTAGAAACAACACTAAGAATGCGGGGTGAAAGTTTCACCATTTGTAGTGCCTTTCGCTCACCTTCATCCAAGGCCCCTGTTATCTCTACTTCCTCAAGAGTTGCTCCTTCCGTAAGTTTTAAATCACCTAAGTTTATTTTCTGACCATTTGTACCATTAAATGATACTACCTTATTTTCAAATCCAATGAAAGAGATTTCAATACTTTGCTCACCTGCAGGGATGTTGGTAAGTTTAAATGCGCCATTGAAATCTGTGGCAACTCCAAGGTTAGAACCAACAAGTAGAACAGCAGCTCCTGGCAATGGTCCATCATTCCCAACTGCTCTACCTTTTACCTCTACTTGAGCCATAATACTGCTAGAAAGAAAGCAGATTAAAATCAAGTTAATTAACGTATTACCCCTCATTCCTGATTGTTGTTATTTGTGAACAGTGCAAAAATGAGTCAACAAAGTTTACTAATAAGAAACTGTAGGTTAAGGAACTGTTAAGAAGGTAAAGTGTTGATTTTTAGTGCTTATAAGGGCTTTGTGTTATAATGAAGTAAACTTTTGAAAAGGATACAAATAGTAAACATTGGAGCTTTTAAAAAATAGCTCTGACAAAAAAAGCCCGAACAGAAATGTTCGGGCTTTAAATATTATTGCGAGAAAAATTATTTGACTGCCATTGGAACACGGGTTTCTGCCCAGTCTAGATAGATAGTGTTTTTCTTTGCACTGAAAGTCATGGCTTCCGTCATGTCATGCGATACAGGTTTTACAGTAAAACGCACAGCGTCTTTCTCCTCATCATATTTATAAGCGCCCCATTGCTTGGCTTCCGTGTTTAAAATTACAGTCCATTCATCTTTACCTGGGATTGTAAGTAGGGCATAAGTGCCAGCTGCCAATTTTTGCCCCCCAATGGTTATATCCTTGTCTGTGGTGAAGGTAGTTGCTTCATTTGCTCCCGTACGCCATACTTTACCGTAAGGAACTAATTCTCCAAATATTTCACGTCCCTTTACGGAAGGCTGGCTGTAGTTAATTGTAATTGACGCATCGCCAATTTTATGCTCCATTGTTGCAGGTGGGCTTTGTCTTTTTTGTTTGTCGCCATGTTGTGCATTGCTGTTAAAAGTAAATGCGGCTAAAATGCTAAGTGCCAAAAGTTTTAGTTTCATAATAAAGAAATTTTTAAAGGGTGATATTGAATTAAGACGGTGAAAATAAGGTTTTTAAAAGAACAATTACAGCAGGTGAGTTCGGATTGTTCACTTGCGTAGATAGAAAATATAATCACTTTGTGGAGGTAAAATACTATGCTGGCGCATAAGTAGAGCAACTTGAGCTCGGTGGTGGGTACTGTGATGGAGAATATGCGTGATCAGATCTTCGAGGGAATTTTGGAAAGGGATACCTCGCGTATTTTTATAAGTGAAGGTTGTTCCTAGTGAAATAGATTTCACCAAATCCGTGGTTTCATTATACAGTTCAATATTTACACCTTCCCATGTCTCAGGGTCTATAGATTCCCAAACAGAGGGTAAACTACCGCGACCGTTTATTCTTCCCAACCATATTTGGTGAGCAGAGAGTAGGTGCGAAAGCTGCTTTTGGACTTCGGTGGGAATAGATTCATTTAATGTTAATCTAGTGATGAAAAGGTCATTTGCCCAAAAGTTATATTCCAGTAATTTTAGCAAGTGTTCCATTGATAAAGGGGATAATTTGTAAGCTCAAGGTACACACAAAGCAGATATTACGAACTTTGCATAAGCAAAATGCGTTGCTACAAAGACAATTACAGAATTATGATGAAAAGTTTAAAATTAGGTTTTATGGCCATTGCAATGAGCATAGGCATTGCTGGTTGTGATAAAAATGACAACACGGTTTTATTATTTAGTGTAAACGATGACATAGCCTTGGGTAAGCAGGTGAGAGATGAAATTGCGAGTGACCCAACTTATAAATTGTTGCCAAGGACCGGAAACGAGGCAGCTTACAGTTATTTGGATGCCATGGTAAATGAAATTTTGAATAGTGGTGAGGTGGCATATCGCGATGAGTTTGAGTGGGATGTAACTATTGTTGAAGATGATGCGGTGCTTAATGCTTTTGCAACGCCAGGGGGTTACATTTATGTGTATACCGGATTGATAAAGTATCTTCAAGAGGCTGATGCCTTGGCCGGAGTTTTAGGTCATGAGGTAGCTCATTCAGATTTGAGACACACCAGTAGAAACCTTCAAAAGCAATACGGAGTATCTGTATTGTTGAGCATATTGTTGGGAGAAAATAGCAGTCAGCTAGAGCAAATTGCCGGACAACTAGCAGGTAATTTGGCAGGACTTCAGTTTAGCCGTGCGTATGAAACCGAGTCGGATGAGCGTTCTGTTGAATATTTGGCACAAACCGAGTACGCATGTGATGGAGCTAAGATTTTCTTTCAGGAATTGGAAAATAGTGGGCAGGGAGGAACTACACCTGAGTTTTTGAGCACGCATCCAAACCCGGTTAATAGGATAGAGAACATTGAAGAAAAGGCAGATGAACTAGGTTGCGATACTAGCTTATCAATGGATAGTGGGTATGTGGCGTTTCAGAATGCCTTACCATAACGGTTTATTAATATAGATTTAATGAAAACCCATTGTGTAGTGCAATGGGTTTTTTTAGTATTTGATGGTCCCGATAGCTAATATTTATGGATAGATATGCCCAGTTGGAGTGGGTATATTATATTTGCGTTTTATTTTTAACTGGTCTAAATAAATCACCTTGAAGTATTTAAGTATTTGGCGCTTGTATTTGGCAGCTATCGTAATGATGGCAGGGTTTGGAAAAGCATCGGCACAGGGAGAAGACGCTCGTATGATGGTTCACTTGCTGGATTACATAGCTGTGGACTACGGTATGGCCGTGCAAAATGGTAAAGTAATCAGCCAGGCGGAGTATACCGAAATGCAAGAGTTTGCCGCCACGGTAAATGACCTTGGAAAAAAAGCTCCAGCCGAGTTGCAATCTGACATTATGCTGATCAAAAGGTTGGTGGATGAAAAGGCCAGTCAGGAAAAAATAAACAGTGTTGCTTCTAACTTGAAGCAAGAAGTTATCAGTCTTTACAATCTGGAAATTGCTCCAAAACGTTGGCCAGAGCTTAAAAGTGGAAAAGCATTATTTGCAGTGCATTGCCAAAGTTGTCACGGAGAAGATGGCCGAGGAGACGGCCCTTTATCTGCAGGTTTAGAGCCAGCCCCTACTAATTTTCATAGTCCGGATAAAGCCAATGGTTTGTCACCATTCCAAGCGTATAACACTATTCGTTTGGGTGTGGAAGGAACAGGAATGCGTGGTTTCAATGAATTGAATGATGATGAGGTTTGGGATCTGGCATTTTATGCTTTGAGCTTATCGCAAATAGGAAAAGAAACTAGTGTAGATGCTGCACAAAAAGTAGATGCTGAAATTGATTTAGAGAGATTGGCTTCTTCGAGCAATGAAGAGTTAAAACTAGATTTGGCCATAGCTCCGGAGCATCATGAAGAAGTAATTGCTGCTTTGAGACTGTACCCAAAAGAGGTAGCCGAAAAGAGTCAGGGTGATTATTTACAAAAGGCCAAAAGACTATTGAACCTATCTGTTGAAGCTTATAAAGAGGGCAGAAGAGATGAAGCTCGCAACTTGGCGCTTACAGCCTATTTGGAAGGTGTAGAACCTGTGGAAGCTCAACTAAGAGCTAATGACGCGAGTTTTTCAGTGGGGATAGAAAATCAACTGGCAAAGTTTAGAAGTGCAATTGAAAAAGATGCCGATGCTAGCGAGGTGGAAGCCATAGGTGTGGCAAGCGTAGACATGATAAACGATGCGCAGGTAATGCTTTCGGAAAAGGAGTTTTCGGCATGGTTGGCGTTTTTAATGTCTTTCTCCATCATCCTTAGAGAAGGTCTTGAGGCCTTTCTGGTAATCGTTACCATCCTTGGGATTATTCGCTCGCTAAAGCTGCCTAATGCGGCCGTATGGGTACATTCAGGTTGGGTTGCTGCCATTGTTGTTGGCTTTTTACTTTGGCTGGCAGCCGATAGACTTTTCACTTTTTCAGGTGCGCAGCGAGAGGTAATGGAAGGCGCCATCGCCATCTTTGCGGTGGGAGTGCTGCTCTATGTAGGGTTTTGGATGCACAGCAAATCAGAAGCTGGAAAATGGCAGGCTTATGTAAAGAGCAAAATTCAGGTTTTGGCCCGTAAGGAAAACATGCTTGGCCTTGCTTTTTTATCCTTCATGGTGGTGTTTAGAGAAGCTTTTGAATCGGTACTTTTCCTTTCAGCTTTAAACATGGAAGTAGGAGAAGATCATCAGTTTTCATTTGTAATGGGGATTGTAGTAGCCTTTGCCATTCTGTTGGTTATCTCAGTTCTTCTATTGCGTTATTCTAAAAAGATTCCGATCACGCAACTGTTCAAATATTCGGCTATGATTATTTCTTTCTTGGCTGTAGTCCTTATCGGGAAAGGTGTGCACTCTATTCAGGAAGCTGGAATAATAAGTATAAGCTTAATGCCAATAGACCTTCGCTGGAGCTTAATCGGATTGTATCCTACTTGGGAAACATTCCTTAGCCAGGTGTTTATTGTGGGCTTGATTATTTTCCTTTGGAACCTCGGAAACAAGGTGATGAAAAAGCCAATTTGTGAAACCGAGAAGGAAAAAATTGACGTTAAAAAGAAAAGCTTGGAAGCTGAAAAGGTATAAGTTACAAGCAACGAAATGATAAAGATTCGCATCTTTGGTAATACACCAAGGATGCGAATTTTTTGTTTTAGGCAACTAATCACAAAAGCCTACTCTAATATTCTAAAGACGTTTATCATGAAAGCTATCACCATTTTTCTTGCGGCATTAATACCTCTGTTTTCTTTTGGTAATGATGAAAAGTTGATCAAATCAAAAATCAATGAGGTTACCATTTTTACCATTGGGGCCCAGGTGAGCCGTGATGTAAAAATGACTTTGGTAAAAGGCGAAAACACTTTGGCTTTTGAAGGACTTTCGCCTGGGTTAGATGAAAAATCAATCCAGTTTTTTGCCGAAGGAGATATCAGTATTTTGTCTTTAAATTATGAAATACGCTACGATGAAGGTACCCAGGCACGCAAGCTTGAGGCTCAAACTTTGAGTTCCAAACTGAAGTCGTTGCAGGAAGATATTAGAACTCAAAATGATGTTTTGGTAATTTCTAAAAGGGAAGAGGAGGTACTTCTTTCCAACACCGATTTTGATGTATGGGAAGGAATAAACACAGTAGAGCTGAAGCAAGGACTGGATTTGGTAAGAACCCGGTTGACGGATATAAAACAGCGTCAGCGTAAAGCAAAAGAGCAAATAGATGCACTGAATATTGAGCGCCAAAAAACACTAAATAGCCTTTCGGAAATGCGAATTGAAGACGCTACTCCAAATGGTGTTTTGGTGGTAAAAGTGGATGCCGCAGCAGCGGGAAATTCAAAAGGAAACATTAGTTATGTGGTGGCCGATGCAGGCTGGGAGCCCTATTATGATTTACGTGTAGAAGATATTAGTAAGCCATTGAAAATAGAGTACAAAGCCAAAGTGTACCAAAAAACGGGTGAGGACTGGGGCGATGTGAAAATCACATTAAGCACAGGAAACCCTTATGAAAGTGGACGTTTACCGGAATTGGATCCTTGGTATTTGAACTTTGTAAACCCAGGATATTATCAGCAACAAACAAGACCTACCACACCCCAAAAAGGAGGCGTAACCGGAGAGTTTAATGGTGTGGTGCTGGATGCAAAAACCGCGGAGTCTATTCCTTTTGCCAATGTGGTATTGCTGGACAATTACAGGAGGGTGATAAGTGGAGCAACTACTGATATTGATGGGAAGTTTAAGGTAAGCGCCAACTCAGCTGTGAGCCTGATGGAGGTGAGCTATGTGGGGTATAACAAATACACAACGGGGCTAAATGACCGCAACCGTTTTCAGACTATCCGATTAAGCGAAAGCGCCAGCCAGCTGGAAGAAGTGGTGATAACCTATGAGGCACCGCTTATGGATAGAGAGTACACAAGCGAGGAGACAATAATGGAAAGACGAGAGATTTCAATGGCTCCAAATAGTGTGAATGCAAACGGTGGAACAAATATTCGTGGAGCTAGGGGGGAGGTACATTTTATTGATGGAGTAAAGGTGAGAGGCAGTGCGGATATTCCAAGTACTGCTAAGTTTCAGATCTCTCAAAACCCTGTTAACCTGAAGTTTGATGTAAAAACACCTTATGACATTCCATCGGATGGTGAGCCATACAAAGTGGCCATTACGGAATACGAGAAAGAAGCGGATTATTTGTACAAGGCTGTTCCAAAACTAAATGAGCATGCATTTCTTACGGCAAGTATTACAGATTGGGAAGAGCTTAACCTGATGAATGGTAGTGCATGTATTTATTTTGAAGGAACCTATTTGGGCGAAACCGCTCTTAATCCAAAAGAGGCTGGGGATACTCTGAGCATTTCTTTGGGTAAAGATGAAAACATAATTGTACAGCGAGAGGCGGTGGTTTCAAAAGAAGGAAGCCGAGTTTGGAGCAACAGGAAAGAAGAGAAATTCCACTATGAAATAAAAGTGCGCAACAACAAAACTGCATCGCTCAACTTAGAAATCATGGATCAATTCCCAATTTCGGGTAATGATGAAATTACTGTGGAACGTGTAGAAAGTAGTGAAGGAGTTGTGGATGATAAGTCAGGCAAGATTGTTTGGAAATTTAAGCTGGAACCAAAAGAAGAAAAGAAGCTAGACCTGAAGTATAATGTGCGTTACCCGAAAGGGAGAACCGTTAATATTAGGTAGTAACAACAATTCTGAAATACGATCAGAGTGGATAGCCCATCTGGAGGGGGTGGCCGCAGGACGTGGGAGGATTGTCCTATTATCCAAATTCATGTCGTATTAATAAGTAGAAACGAAACTAACATCAGCATATGAGCTTTGGAAATAACAGGACAGTGTCTTCGCGTAAGCCCAAAAAACCCTATGCTTATCTAAAGCAGCTATATGGTGAACAGTTAGAAAAACACTTGAACACGACTAGTATTTTATCTACTGCTGATAGGAAGTTTACCGCAGCCGAATGGAAAAAATTTCGAAGAGAAGTAAGGGAAAAAGCGAAGGAAGAGGATCGTCAAAAAGTGTTAAGAATGCTTTTGTCAATGGTATTAACGATTGCCGCTCTATTTCTTATTGTGGTTTTTTTTCGCACCTGGTTTGATTTCTAGAGGCATATTTTAAGATAAATGCTTCATCATTTTATCCCCTCGCACTTTCTTTTAACTTCGCCTTAAAATTATTGAGCATGAGCGATTTTAAGATAGAAGATATATTAAATGAACTTGGTGTAAAAGCCGAGAATTCAGGAACATCAACCGGTCAGAAGAATTTTGGAAGTGGTGAAGTTATCGAATCAAAATCACCAGTAGATGGCAAGCTGATAGCTAAGGTTACTACCACTACAAAGGAAGAATATGATGAGGTAATCAAAACTTCACAAGAGGCTTTTAAAACTTGGAGAATGATGCCAGCTCCTCAACGTGGCGAAATAGTTCGTCAGTTTGGAGATAAGCTACGTGAGAAAAAAGATGCCCTTGGAAAACTTGTTTCCTATGAAATGGGAAAATCCCTGCAAGAAGGCTGGGGAGAAGTTCAGGAGATGATCGATATCTGTGACTTTGCAGTAGGGCTTAGCCGCCAACTTTATGGGCTTACCATGCACTCGGAGCGTCCTAAGCACAGAATGTACGAGCAATGGCACCCAATGGGAACAGTAGGAATTATTTCTGCATTTAACTTCCCTGTGGCTGTTTGGAGCTGGAACACGGCACTAGCTTGGGCCTGTGGCGATGTTTGCGTTTGGAAACCATCCGAGAAAACTCCAATTACAGGTGTTGCCTGCCAAAATATAATGGCCGAGGTACTTAAAGAAAACAATCTTCCGGAAGGAATTTCCTGTCTTATAAATGGTGGTCGCGAGATTGGAGAGTACATGAGTAATGATGGAAGGATTCCTTTGGTATCAGCCACCGGTAGCACCCGTATGGGGCGCGAAGTAGGTACAGCTGTAGCTAAAAGACTAGGAAAATCTCTGTTGGAATTAGGTGGAAACAATGCCATCATCATTACCGAAAATGCTGATTTAGATGCAACTTTGGTAGGAGCCGTATTTGGGGCTGTAGGTACAGCTGGTCAGCGTTGTACTTCTACACGTAGATTAATCATCCATGAAAGCATGTACGATGAAGTAAAGACAAAACTGAAGAAAGCTTATAGCCAATTGCGCATTGGTGATCCTCTGGATATGAATAATCACGTAGGTCCACTTATTGACACCATGGCGGCTGATATGTATGAAGATGCAATCAAGAAAGCAAAGGAAGAAGGTGGAACCGTGCTTGTAGAAGGTGGTCGATTAGAAGGTGCAGGATACGAAAGTGGCTGCTATGTGAAGCCTTGCATCATTGAAGTGGAAAGCCATTACAAAATTGTTTGTACTGAGACTTTTGCTCCAATTTTGTACATCATGAAATACAAAGATTTGGATGAAGCAATTGCCATTCAAAACAATGTACCGCAAGGATTATCATCTGCAATAATGACTACCAATATGCGTGAGTCAGAAAGATTCCTTTCGGCAGAAGGTAGCGATTGCGGAATTGCAAACGTAAACATTGGTACTAGCGGTGCTGAAATTGGCGGTGCTTTTGGTGGCGAAAAAGAAACTGGCGGTGGACGCGAATCTGGCTCTGATGCCTGGAAAGCCTACATGAGGCGTCAGACAAATACAATCAACTATTCTACGGAAGTGCCACTAGCACAAGGTATCAAGTTTGATTTGTAGGATATAAATTAAATAGAGACTTTAGGAGCCTCGGCATTATGTCGGGGCTTTTTTATGAAAGCCCGTATAAAGTATAATGCAAACAATTAAGTATTTGAAAAAGAATAAACTAGGTGCATTAGCCATTATCATGGTGGTAATTGGATTGCTTATTTATAGCAAGCGCAAGCCTAGGGAATATTTCCATTTTAAGGGAGAGCTTTGGGCTGACCAGGCAGGCTATTATATGTATTTGCCGGGTGCATTTATTTATGATTTTGACGGGAGTGAAATGCCTGATACGTTACTAAAAAGTATTGGGCATGGCTTTCATGTAGACACCACCAGCGGAAAAATGATTACTAAATATGCGGTGGGAGTAGCCATGTTACAAGCTCCTTTTTTCGGCTTGGTCCATCTTCACACCAAAATTACCGGAGGACGCATAGATGGCTTTTCAGGTAATTATCACAATGTTCCCAACTGCGCGGCTTGGTTTTATGCGAGCATAGGGCTGTGGCTATTTTATTTATTTCTAATAGAGCGGGTACAGCGCAAAATAGCCTGGGTCATTATCAGTGTTATTTTCTTCGGAACAAGTACCTATTATTACGGAGTGGATAATACGGGAATGAGCCACATCTACTCGTTTTTCCTTTTTAGTGCGTTTATTTATGTTTTTAATAGAGTATGTAGAAATGGACTAAATTGGATAAACCTCGTTGCTGTTGGGGCAATTTGTGGGCTTATAGTTGCAGTAAGACCAATTAACTTACTCTTCATTCCGATGGCCGTGTTTTACCTTCTTTTCCTTTATAAAAGAGATTGGCATTGGGCAAAGAGGCAACTAAGTATATCCAAAGTAATGGTGGGAATTACCATGGCCGTATTAATGCTAGCACCACAGTTTTTGTATTGGAAATATACTTCTGGTAGCGCCATTCATTACTCTTACGGCAATGAAGGTTTTAGCAATTGGAAGAGTCCAATGCTCATCGAGTTTTGGTTTGCGCCATTGGCGGGTTTGTTTTTGTATTCACCAGCTTATTTGCTTGCTATTGTAGCAATTTTTAGAAAGATAAAACAAAGGGAAAACCAAGTATTAATAATAGGATTCTTAGGTTTTTGCTACCTAATGGCCTCCTGGCATGTTTACTTTTTTGGTTGCTCATTTGGGAGCAGAAACCTTGTAGAGTTTAGTGTATTGTTTTTTATACCTCTGGCGCTGTGGCTAAATGAATTAAAAAGGGTAAAGCTTATGAGAGGTTTACTAATTACTTCAATGATGTTTACTCTTAGTCTGGCCCATAGTTTTGGAGGTTGCTACACTTTTGGGGTTTGGAACTGGAAGGAATTTGTAGGTATGGCAACGAGAGGCGTGCATTATCAAAGCATTTCCAATAAGGAGGTTTTACCTAATCAAATGTTTTTGGGTGTTAATAGTGATGCCCACCGCTTTTTTACTATTAGTAATTATCATGCAGCCGATGTTTGCTTAAAAGTGGAGGGGTATGGCCCCAAAACGGAACTTGCATTTGAAGTTTATAAGGATAGTGTTCTTGCATTTGCCAGCT
The DNA here is from genome assembly GCF_000236705.1 of Owenweeksia hongkongensis DSM 17368. NCBI lineage: Bacteria > Pseudomonadati > Bacteroidota > Flavobacteriia > Flavobacteriales > Owenweeksiaceae > Owenweeksia > Owenweeksia hongkongensis. The sequence continues at coordinate 2,612,247 of NC_016599.1, forward strand.
TTAATGTAGCGAAGGAAATGGAGAGAGATGGTGGAAATGAGGCAAATTATACCTTCTTGTTACCAAAAGATTATCCTAAAGATGCCAGTATCAAAGCATACCTTTTTAATGTAGGGCAAGATACTTTGAAGTTAGAGAAACTTTCTATTTGGCTTAGATGATAATGAAACAATAAAGGTGATGGATACCATTTTTTGGAATAAGCCTTTACCTTTAATTTTATAAAAAGCGCACTCTATGCCTACAATGCCTCATCATCAGGAAGATAAAATTCACGGAAGCAAACATTCACTCATAAACCGTTTCCAGGATTACCTGGGGGAGTTTGTGTATGGCGGAATAGATGGAAGTGTAACCACTTTTGCGGTGGTGGCGGGTGCCGCTGGTGCTCAATTGGATAGCAAGGTGGTTATCATTTTAGGGTTTGCCAATCTTATTGCTGATGGTTTTGCGATGTCTGTAGGTAGCTATTTATCTACCAAAAGTGAAAAGGAGAATTACAATAAACACAAGGCTGTGGAATATTGGGAAGTAGATAACCTTCCCGACAAGGAAAGAGCTGAGGTACGTGAGATATACGAGGCCAAAGGCTTTGAAGGCGAATTGCTGGAGCAAGTTGTAGATGTAATTACTGAAGACCGCCACCGCTGGGTAGATGTAATGATGAAGGAGGAGCTGGAAATGATGGAAGAAAGTAAATCTCCTCTGGCAATGGGCGGGGTTACCTTTTTAAGTTTTCAGCTTTTTGGGCTTATTCCTTTGCTGGCTTACGTTGTAGATTATTTCGGAGATGTAGACTCAGATTTATTCGTAATTTCTTCAACCCTTACCGCTCTGACTTTTGCGCTAATTGGAGGGCTCAAAGCCATAGTTACTCAGACCAAAATTTTGCGAAGTATTCTCGAAACCTTATTTCTTGGTGGAGCTGCAGCCACGCTGGCGTATTTTGTAGGAGATGTATTGGAGAAGGCTTTTGTGTAGAAATTTGACCGCGTGCCAACTATTTGGCAATATGTGGGTTATACCTGCATGAAAATACTTCTTACAGGAGCCAATGGATATATCGGAATGCGCCTGCTTCCGGTACTTGTGGAGGCTGGTCATCATGTGATATGTACGGTTCGTGATAGTAGTCGCTTTGAAATAAAAAAGTCAATTAGAGAGAAGGTTGAAGTTGTAGAAATTGACTTTTTGGAAGAGCCTGAAAAAGAAACTCTTCCAACCGACATTGATGCGGCTTACTACTTAATTCACTCAATGAGCAAGGCTGGAGATTTTGCTGAAAAGGAGGAGCGAAGTGCAAAGAATTTCCTGAAACATTTAGAGAAATCAAAGTGCAAGCAAGTAATTTATCTAAGTGGAATTGTAAATAATGAAGAGCTCTCTGCACATCTTAGCTCAAGGTTAAAAGTGGAAGAGGTATTGAAAGAATCTCAATTATCCACCACAGTTTTAAGAGCTGGAATTATCGTTGGGTCTGGCTCAGCATCCTTTGAAATCATTCGAGATTTGGTGGAGAAATTACCCGTAATGGTGGCTCCTAAATGGATAAACACCAAATGTCAGCCTATTGCTATTCGTAACGTGGTGGGTTACTTGAACGGTGTTCTTTTAAAAGAAGAATGTTACGACAAGGTATTTGATATTGGCGGGCCAGATGTACTTACGTATAGAGAAATGCTAATGGATTTTGCCAAAGTACGGGGTTTGAAACGAAGCATAATTAGTGTGCCCGTAATGACACCGAGGCTCAGCAGTTACTGGCTCTACTTTGTAACCGCTACAAGTTATAGTTTGGCAACAAATCTGGTAGACAGTATGAAGGTAGATGTGGTGGTGAAACGGGAGGGTATAAAGGAGATTATCCCAATGGAGCTACTGAGCTATAAGGAAGCTGTAGAGCTGGCTTTTACCAAAATAGAGCAGCACATGGTGGTAAGCAGTTGGAAGGATGCCATGGTGGCTGGCCGTGGCTTTATCAATAGGAGCGAGTTTGTAGAGGTGCCCAAAAATGGTGTTTTTCAAGACTGTAAATCCTTGAAAATAGAAAGGCCAGTAGAGGATGTGGCAAAGAATATTTTTGCAATAGGTGGTAGCCGTGGCTGGTATTACGGGAGCTTTCTGTGGAAAATAAGGGGCATCATGGATAAGTTTGTAGGAGGTGTTGGTTTAAGGCGCGGCAGGACAAATTCTGATAGAGTATATGTAGGCGATGCCCTTGATTTTTGGCGAGTGATAGTTGCAGATACTAAAGAGTCAAGATTATTGCTTTACGCAGAAATGAAACTTCCTGGTGAAGCTTGGTTGGAGTTCAAAATTGATAAAGAACAGTCACCACCTGTGTTATATCAAACAGCTACATTCAGACCCCATGGGCTTTTTGGACGATTGTATTGGTATGCAGTTTTACCTTTTCACTATTTTGTATTCAATGGTATGATAAGGAATTTGGCAAAGTATGAAGAGAAGGGTTCTCCTAAAGCTTACTCACCCAAATAGAATTCTTAATATAAAATCGCCACGGGCGTAAGGCATCCTCACCGGCATAATCTACTCCAATGCGTGTAGATTCAACAATTTCTGAGTGTGCAATTTTAGTTGTAGAATTTTCAATCCAAATATCGTGGCCTGTTAAATCTAGCCCATAAAAGTTACGGTCAATTCCAAGAGCTTGACTTAGGGTTCCTGGTCCGGACGACAGGGTTTTGTCCAGCTTGCTTTTATTTCGTCTCTCAAGCATTATTTCTATTCCGTCTACCGGTTGTATAGCTCGTACCAAAATAGCGTCTGCCAAGCCGTTTACATTGCTCGTAACGTTAAAGAGATTGTGAATGCCATAGCACAGGTAGACGTAAGCTTTGCCCCCCTCCTGAAACATGATCTCAGTGCGCTTGGTCCGTTTTCCATTATTAGCATGGCAGGCTTTATCATTTCGCCCACAGTAAGCTTCCGTTTCGGTAATTATACCAGAGGTAAATTGCCCATTTATGTTGGTGCAAAGCTTTTTGCCTAAAAGGTCTTTGGCCAAAAAAACCACATCATCATTTTGATAGTATGAAAGGGGAAGAGGCTGCACGGCTACTTATCCCACACAGGAGCAAAATTAGGGTCTATCAACCGCATATTTCTGCTTCGTAGCTTTTCAATTTCCGTAATTTCTTCTGGCTCAAGATGAAAATTGAACACATCAAAGTTTTGCTTAATGCGAATAAGCTGGCTGGACTTTGGAATGGCAACCACATCTTCCTGTTCTACAAGATACCTCAGAGCCACTTGGGTTGCGGTTACGTTATGTCTTCTGGCAATTTTTTGGAGAATCGGTTCATCAGCAACCTGACCTTTCGCAATAGGAGCATAAGCAGTAGCGAAACAGCCCATTTCTCGTGTCTTATTCAGCAAAGCTCTCTGATCTAGAAAAACGTGATTCTCAAACTGGTTGCAGTGAATTTTAATACCGGACCTCTCAACTTCCTCAAGTAATTCAATATTGAAATTACTCACACCAATAAGTTTGCAGTAGCCTTTTTCGCGGGCTTCTGCTAATTGCTCAAGTGATTCCTGTAAATCAATTTCCTTGTTAGGCCAATGGATTAGGAGCAGATCGATGTAATCTTGTTTTAAGCTTTTTAAGCTGTTTTCTACAGAAGGCAGAAATTTATCCTTGGACATGTTAGTATGCCAGACCTTGGTGGTGACAAACAGCCTTTCTCTTGGTATGGAAGTATTGCCAATTACCTTTCCAATTTGATCCTCATTTTCATACATCTGTGCAGTATCAAAATGACGATATCCTACGTCTAGAGCGAACTCAAGAATACCAAGGGCTTGTCTTCCGGTAAGGTTAAAAGTACCGAAGCCTAATTTGGGAATCCACTCTCCTTCTCGCTTTATATACTCCATGGCTTCTAGGGTCTAAGAATTATATATCAATATTACATAAAGGATTGGGGTAAGGAAAATGTTTGCCACATAAATTTGAGGAAACTGGCAAAGAGAATATGCTCATTGAGAAAAGCAGAAACCCTAGGCATTTGTGATAAATGATAGAAGGGAGTAGCAGCTAGACTGGATAAGAAGTATTTTAGATAGGCTGGAAACAAAAAAGGGTCTGGCGAAAGCCAAACCCTTGTTGAGGTTCCGAGCGGATTCGAACCGCTGTAGATGGTTTTGCAGACCACTGCCTAGCCACTCGGCCACGGAACCATATGCAGGGTGCAAAAATAGAAAAATATACAGGATTGAAAGAGATAATTTGAAATATGTAAATTCAATAGATTAATACCAACCTTAACCTTTTCAGTATCATGAATATCGAAGCTTTAGAAAACCTTGGGAAAATTGCTGGAATAGCGGGGATTTCCATCGGTGCACTGGTTCTTATTTTCGGTAGCGTTATCCGCAAAAATATCTTCCCGGGCCTTACCAAAGAGCAGGGCTACACGGTTATTCGGATGATGATAATCGGGGCGTGTGTGCTGGCCTTGGTAGGAATTGCTGCCTGGATTTATGTTGATGTCCAGAAGAATCAGAGAGACAAGGAGGCTATTTTGGTTTCAAAATATATTACTGGACATGTAAAAGATGCAGAGGGAAAACCTGTGGTGAGTGCCGAGGTAGAAGTAGCTCAATACCCTGAAGCTTTTGATCGAACCGATGGCTCAGGAAAATTTGCCGTGAGACTAAATGGAAAAGGAAGTAAATACCTGGATGTGGTGCTAAAGCACAAAAACTATAAGCTCATTCGCCAAAAGGTAAAAGTGAATTTTGATGAAGAAGGTGACGATATTTTAATAGACCAGATTGTGATGGAAACGGCATATCCACCGGATCCAGTAAGGGAGGATGTGGTTGACGATAATGATTACCACCAGGGTAAAAGTAATGACCCGGGATACGACAAAGATTATAGCAAGCCAGTTTCAAACAACCTGGTGAGTGCTAATCTCATTTACATGGGAGATATGTACAATTGTATTTTGGACATTACTGTAAACATTGCCGGTCAGACCATTCAACCCACAGGAAACCGGTTGTTGATGCAGAATTTGCGAACAGGGAATCAAACCTATTCTATAAACGGATTAATTGGCTGTGGAACTGAACGCTGCCAGGCAACAGGAACGGGAGAGGTTTTTATACAACAAGGAGCCAACTACTATGTAATGTGGAATTACAATACTTGCGTAGTCGGCATTTATGATGAAGTAACTTACAATGCACTTAGCGGCTTGTAGCCATCACCACACTTACACTTTCTACATCACCATTTATGGGCGGCTGTAGTTTGCTTAGTTTAATCTCTGCTTTTTGCACCAAAGGCATTTCGGCCATAAGGCCATCCAAAATGCGCTGCGCCACGTGCTCAATAAGTTTGGAGCGAACGGCCATTTCCTGCTTTACTACGCGATTGATGATAACATAATCAAGCGTATCTTTCAGTTCGTCAGTTTGTGCAGGGCGATGTAAATCGCCCCACACAGTTACATTAACTCTATAATCGGTGCCAATCTTGCCTTCTTCGTCAAGGCAGCCATGGTAGCCAAAAAGTTTTATTCCTTCTACTTCAATTCTGTCCATTAGGCAGGTAGTTTTTCCAAAGCGGTGCGCATGCGTGCCACGGTTTCTTGCTTGCCAAGAATGGCGCAAATGTCAAACATAGAAGCACCCATTCCTTGACCCGTAACGGCAAGTCTAAACCCTGGACCTACTTTACCAAATCCTGTTTCTTTTTCAGTAAGGTAATCTTTGAAGTTTTTCTCCAAAGTTTCTGAATCAAAGTACTCTAAAGCTTCAAAACGGTGAAGCAGATTTTCTACGTGCATACGAGATTCTGCGTTCCATTTTTTGGCCAAAGTCTTTTCATCGTAATTGATAGGAGGCTCAAAAAAGTACATGCCTTCATCAAGAATATCGGTAACAAAGTAAGCGCGTTCTTTCATTATAGAAGCTACTTTTCCTGCATATTCAGCATCGGTGTGAATACCTTTTGCATCAAGGTAAGGAAGAAGCAGTTCTCCTAATTCTTTGTCACTGTGCTTGCGCAAATATTGTTGGTTGAACCACTTAGTTTTTTCGTGGTCAAATTTAGCTCCAGCCTTATTTACACGCTCTAAAGTAAAGGCGTCAATTAGCTCTTGCATGGTAAATAATTCCTGCTCAGTACCTGGGTTCCATCCCAAAAAGGCCAGCATATTTATAAAGGCTTCAGAGAAATACCCTTGCTCGCGGTAACCCGAAGAAATATTATCTGTTTCAGGGTCTTTCCACTGTAGTGGGAAAACCGGGAAGCCAAGTCGATCGCCATCACGCTTGCTGAGTTTACCATTTCCATCAGGCTTAAGCAATAGCGGTAGGTGAGCAAATTGTGGGCGGGTTTCTTCCCAACCTAAATATCTGTAAAGTAAAATGTGCAACGGGGCAGAAGGCAACCACTCTTCACCACGAATTACGTGAGTGATTTCCATCAAATGGTCATCCACAATGTTTGCCAAGTGATAAGTAGGCATTCCGTCAGATTTAAAAAGCACTTTATCGTCCATGTTGTTGGTGTTTACAGAAACCCAACCACGGATGATATCTTCAAATTTCACTTCCTCATTTCGCGGAAGCTTAATACGAATTACATAAGGCTCGCCAGCATCCAATCGCTCCTGAACTTCCTGTGCAGAAAGTGTGATGGAGTTTTTCATGTGGCTGCGGGTTACGTGATTGTACTGCCAGTTTGCAGTTCCGGCTTGTTTTGCCAGTTCACGCATTTTGTCCAGATCTTCTGAAGTATCAAAAGCATAGTATGCGTGTCCGCTTTCAATTAGCTGATCTGCATACGCACGATATAAGTGTTTGCGTTCTGACTGACGATACGGTCCATAATTTCCGCCTACGCTTTGTCCTTCATCAGGTATGATTTTTGACCAAGTCAAAGCCTGGATAATGTAATCTTCGGCACCAGGAACGTATCGGGTTTGATCCGTATCCTCAATTCGAAGAATAAAATCGCCACCGTGTTTCTTGGCAAACAGGTAGTTATAAAGGGCTGTGCGCACACCACCCATGTGCAAAGGGCCAGTGGGACTGGGGGCAAAACGTACTCGTACTTTTCTTTCGCTCATTTGATCTTTTACTTTGAGGCGGCAAAGATAATTATCTTAACAGGGTTTGTACCTTTGAACAACAGCAATTGACTGTATAAATTGACGTTGATTTGTAAAGCGTCATTACGAGACTATGGCAAAAAGTGAAATTTTACGGAAAAGACTGGAAGTTTTTATCAGCAAGTATTACAAAAATCAGCTGATAAAGGGTGCTATCTATGGCGTCAGTCTGAGCGCTATGTATTTTTTCTTTCTCGCTGTAGCGGAATATTTTGGTCGCTTTGGCAGCGGAACTCGACTCACACTTCTTATTGGTCTTATCGCTGGTCTTCTTGCAATCCTTGGCTATTACATTTTGTATCCGCTGAGTAAATTACTCAAAGTTGGAAAAAGGATTAGTTACCAAAAAGCGGCTCAAATTATTGGTAAGCATTTTCCTGAAGTTGACGATAAACTACTGAACGCTATTCAGTTAGAAACGGTTTCGGGTGCGCAAAGTGATTTGATTCAAGCCAGTATTGATCAAAAGATCGAAAACTTGTCGCCTGTTCCGTTTACTCGGGCAGTAGATTTTAGTGAAAACAAAAAGTACTGGCCGATTCTTGTTATTCCTGCTCTTATTTTTATTGGTGTTTTCCTTAGCGGTGAATGGACTAATCTTACCGAAAGTGGAAGAAGGATAGCTGAGTTTAATCGTGAATTTGTTCCAGCAGCTCCTTTCCAGTTTGTGCTTCTGAATGATGAAAATACCTTAGAAGAGGGACAGAGTGTAACTATTAAGCTACAGCTTGAAGGAGACAAGATACCTGCCGAAGCTAGTTTGATATTGGGCGATGAAGAAATTCGGATGAATAGAGGTGAAGGTTCTGAGTTTTCACTTACGATTCCAGAGGCCAGGGCAAACTTTGATCTGCGTTTTAAAGCCGCAGGTTTTCTCAGCAAAACTTATCATTTTGAAGTATTGCCGGTGCCTCAACTGCAGAATGTCCGCATAAAAATCATCCCACCTTCATATACGGGTTTGGCACCATCAGAAGAAGAGTTACGCATGGTTCACGATGTTCCCGAGGGAAGTCAGGTGATCTGGGTGCTGGGTTCAAGGCAAGCTGAGAAAGCTTGGTTTGTGGGTGATACATCAAGCCAGCCGTTCGAGAAACTAAACACTGATAATTTTAAGTATGAAAAGCGAACTACTGCAGATTTGGAATATGCAATTGATGTAGAGAATAATGCGCTTAAAAAGAGAGGTTTAAGTGGAAACAAGATACATGTTGTAAAAGATGCATTTCCTGATGTGAAAGCAGATTTTGACCAGGATAGCTTGGAGGCAAATGTCTTGTACTATTCGGTGGCGATTTCTGATGATTATGGTTTCTCGGGTTTAAGCTTGGTAATTGAGGAGGAAGGAAAGGCTGAGGTTCAAAAGGTGAATTTGAAATCTGGGTTAAACCAAAGATTTGGAAATGTATTGGACCTGGACAGCTTGGCTGGAGATGATGGAAAAACAGTAAAGGTATATTTTAAAGTTTCAGATAATGACGGGGTGAATGGGGCAAAAACTACAAGCTCACAACCTTTTGTTTTGGACCTTAAAGGAAAAAAAGAACGGGAAGAAGATATAGAGAAGGGGTATAAGCAGTATTTCCAATCAGGTAAACAAGAGCAGCAGGAGCGTGAGGAGTTGAAAAAATCTTTGGAGGAGATGAGGAGAGCTTTGATGGAAAAGAAATCCCTTTCATTTAAGGAAAAATCTAAGCTTAAGGATTTGCTGGAGAAGCAACAGGAATTGCTGAAAAAGCAAGAGCAGAACGAAGAGTTACTTGAAAAACTTAAAAGAGAAGAAGAGAAGCTTGATCTCAAAAAGGAAGAGCTTAAGGAAGAGGAAAAGAAGATTGACGAGCTAAGTGAAAAGGATAAGGAGATCGAAGACTTGATGAAGGAGATTGAGGACCTGATGGAAAAACTGGATACTGATAAGCTTAAGGAGAAGCTTGATGAACTCCAGAAAATGAACAAAAGCAATGAGCGAACTCAGGAAAGAAAGGATGAGTTACTTAAGGACTTGAAGTTTAAGAAAGACATGTTGGAGAGTGCCGAAAAGCTTAAGAATCTGTCTGAGGAAATGAAGGAGCTCTCTGAGAAAACAGGGGATGAGAAAGAGGAGTCTGCTAAACAGGATGAGGTCAAAGAGGAATTTGAGAAGGTAGCCGAAAAGTTGGAGGAAATGAAGGAGGAGAATGAAGACTTTAAAAAAGAAAGCGAAGAACAAGGCTTAGACGAAAGCAAAAAAGAGGCCTCCGAAGAAATGCGGAAATCGTCTGATAAGATGCAAAATCAGGATTCGGAAGGAGCCAATGAGAATCAAAAGAAGTCTGGTGAAAAAATGCAGGAAATGAGCGAAAGTTTACAAAGCTCTATGATGAATATGCAGTCTCAAAGTAATAAGGAGAATATTGAAACCCTTCGTCAAATTTTAGAGAACCTAGAAACGGTGTCATTTGGAATAGAAGAACTAGCTAGCCAGAGCCGATCAATTGGTAGAGATGATCCGGGCATTAAGGACATTCTTACTGAACAAAAGCGATTGATGGATGGTGCAAAATTGATTGAAGATAGCTTACTGGCTTTGGCCTCTAGAGCCCCTCAAATTCAGCAATTGGTTTTTGACGAATTGGATGCGATGAAGGAGAATATGGATGCCGGAATTAAGTATTTGCAAGAGGTGGAATCGGCAAGAGCAGCTTCGCATCAACAGTATGTGATGACGGCCGCAAATAACTTGGCACTTATGCTTGAGCAAAGCCTGCAGCAGATGCAGCAAATGCAGGCACAAATGACTCAAGGTCAACAGCAATGCCAGAAACCGGGTAGCAAACCGGATGGACAAACCTTGAAGGAAATGCAGGGTCAAATTGGAAAGATGATGGATCGCCTTAAGGAAGGTCAAAAGAAGGGCGAGGGAAGAAAGATGAGTAGGGAAATGGTGGAAACCATTAGCAAGCAGGAGCAGCTGCGTGAGGCTTTGGAAGAGATGCAGGACAAGGAAGGAAGCAGCGGAAGTAAAGGAAACAGGCAGAAGGCTATTGAGGAGCTTAAAAAGATGCAAGACGACCTTATGGATGGTAAGATTGCGGACAATTATAAGGAGCGTTTGAAAGACATTGAAACAAGATTGTTGGAGTCAGAGAAGGCGGAGCTAAAACAAAAACAGGACGAAAAGAGGGAGTCTACCACAGCGGATAAATTAAAGCAGTTGTATACTGAAGAACTCGAAAAATATCTGGAGGAGAAGGGGATTGAAGAGGAAACTTTGGATAAGCTGCCTGTTGAGTTTAGGAATTATTACAAGGGACAAACGTCTAAATATCTTAGTGTAGAATGATTCAGTTTTTAGATTTGCCGAATGTATTATTGGGTAGGGAAGAAGATCTTAAAAATTGGCTTAAGGATTGTGCCAAGAGTCATGAAAGCAGGATTAAGAATCTAGTGTATCACTTTATAGATAACGAGGAGATCACGGCTAGAAATGTTAGGCATTTGGAGCATAACTATGCCACTGATATAATCACCTTCGGTTATTCCGAAGGGAGAAGGGTTAGTGGAGAGGTGTTTATAGGATATGAAACGGTGTTTGAAAATGCAGATGACCGTAGTATTCCAAAAGAGGATGAGTTGTGCAGAGTGATTGCTCATGGTCTACTGCATTTAATAGGTTTTGACGATCGTAGTGAAGAGGAAAAGGCTGAAATGAGGAGTGAAGAAGAAAATTGCCTAATTTTGCGCCCCAAAATTTTGAGAAGCAACTAGTTATAGTTGTTTCACGTGAAACGAATTTAGTTTATGACGAGAGGAGAATATGATGTAATTGTAGTAGGCGGTGGTCATGCTGGTTGTGAAGCAGCTGCGGCTGCGGCTAAAATGGGCAGTAAGACATTGCTTGTTACTATGAATTTGCAAACAATTGCGCAGATGTCGTGCAACCCTGCTATGGGAGGTGTTGCGAAAGGTCAGATTCTGAGGGAGGTTGATGCACTGGGTGGAATGAGTGGTATTATCACGGATAAAACCATGATACAGTTTCGTATGCTTAACAGGAGCAAAGGACCTGCAATGTGGTCTCCTAGAGCACAAAGTGATAGAATGCGTTTTGCGGAAGAATGGAGATGGGCTTTGGAGTCCTTGCCTAATCTTGACTTTTTTCAGGATATGGTTACAGGCCTTATTGTTGAAGGAGGCAGGGTTGCCGGTGTTAAGACGGGTATAGGAGTTGAGATAAAAGCGAAGTCTGTTATTCTAACTAATGGCACATTCCTTAATGGTTTGATCCATTTGGGAGAAAAGCAATTTGGTGGAGGTCGTGCTGGAGAAAGGGCTTCTACTGGTCTTACACCTGAGCTAGCTGCTTTGGGCTTTGAATATGGAAGAATGAAGACAGGGACGCCTCCTCGTGTGGATGGCCGTTCTTTGGATTACTCCAAAATGGAAGAGCAGGCTGGCGATGAAAGGCCGGAGAAGTTCAGTTTTAGTAGCCAGACTAAGCCTTTAGAGACTCAGAGAAGTTGTCATATTACTTATACAAGTAATGAGGTTCATGAAATTTTGAAAGAAGGATTTGATAGGAGTCCAATGTTTAATGGGCAGATAGAAAGCACAGGTCCTAGATATTGTCCAAGTATTGAGGATAAGATCAATAAGTTTGCGGGTAAGGATAGACACCAGATTTTCGTAGAGCCTGAGGGTTGGAAGACTTGTGAGGTTTATGTTAATGGTTTTAGTACTAGCTTACCTGAGGATATTCAGTTTAAGGCGCTAAAAAGTGTTGCGGGGTTTGAAAACGTTCGCTTCTTTAGGCCTGGATATGCTATTGAATACGATTATTTTCCTCCAACGCAGTTGAAATACACTTTAGAGACAAAGTTAATTGATGGCCTTTATTTCGCTGGTCAGATTAACGGTACTACTGGTTATGAAGAGGCAGCTTGTCAGGGATTAATGGCCGGTATTAATGCGCACAGAAAAGTGCAGGAAGGAGGTGAGTTTGTTCTCGGTCGTGATGAGGCGTATATAGGCGTTCTTATAGATGATTTGATTACAAAGGGTACTGAGGAGCCGTATAGGATGTTTACATCCAGAGCGGAGTATAGAATCCTTTTGAGGCAGGATAATGCAGACGAACGTCTTACGCGGAAGGGTTTTGATATTGGTTTGGCAGAGGTGTCAAGATTGGCGGAGTTGGAAGGGAAGCAATCAAAGGTTGAGGAATTGAATCGCTTTTTGGAGAAACATGGTGTTGAACCTATGGATGTTAATCCTATTCTTGAGAGTAAGGGTTCTAGTTCTATAAAGCAAAAGCTTCGCTTGGATGGTATATTATCTCGTCCTCAAATTGAGTTTACAGATTTGATGGAGTATGGTGAGTTGTCCAATTTTGTTTTAGACAATGGAATAACCCGTGAAGAGTGGGAGCAGGCAGAGATTAAAATTAAGTACCAGGGCTATATTAACAAGGAAAAGGAGAATGCCGAAAAGCTTTCTAGATTGTCGGATATACGCATTCCTGAGGGGTTTGATTACAAGAGGTTAAAGAGTCTGAGTTATGAGGGTTGTGAGAAGTTGAGCAGAGTTCAGCCTCAAACCATTGAACAAGCGAAGAAAATAAGTGGTGTAACGCCAAGCGATATTAGCGTATTGCTGGTTTACATGGGAAGATAAATGACACGTTCCACGTGAAACTAAAGTTATGATTGAAGTAAAAAGTTGCCCCGTTTGCGGGGCGTCTTCTTTTAAAGAGGTGTTTAAAGCGCCTTATTTTAGAGGTGACAATGAGTTGTTTGCAATTCAAGAATGTAATGAATGTAAGTTCTGGGTAACTAGTCCTCGGCCGGAAGATGCTGATTTGGGTAAGTATTATGACTCCGCTAATTACATTAGTCATAACAATAGTAGCAAAAGTTTAATGGATAAAGCGTATCAGGTAGTTCGTAATTATTCATTGAAAAAGAAGGTTCAGTTGATTTCCAGAATAGATAATGGCTCAAAGAGCTTGTTAGATTATGGAGCTGGGACAGGACACTTTTTACTTGAAGCTAAGAAGTCCGGTTGGAACATAGAAGGTGTTGAAATTTCAGGAGACGCTAGAGAGGTTGCTAAAAAGGACAATGCGCTTGAGCTTCATGATCCTGAGCAATTCGAGGTAGAAGGCGGTAAGTATTCCGTAATTACGCTTTGGCACGTGTTGGAGCATCTACCAAATTTGAATGAACACCTTCAGTCGTTTTACAATGGACTTCAGTCTGGAGGAAAATTGGTGATAGCCGTTCCTAATCACGAATCAAGCGATAGCAAACATTACGGTGAAAATTGGGCGGCACTTGATGTCCCACTTCATTTATGGCATTTTAAGAAATCAAGTATTCAGGCTCTTGCTAAAAAGCATGGCTTTGTTTTTAAAGAGGCGTTAAATATGCCTTTTGATAGTTTTTATGTTTCGTTGCTGAGTGAAAAGATTGGATCTGCTAAAGGGAGCTCTCTGAAGGCGCTAACTACGGGTTTAAAGAGCAATTTGAAGGGAAAATCTGACAAAAATATGAGTAGCCTTATTTATATTCTGGAAAGACCATAAATAAGGCGCTTAGCTTTGATTTTATGCGTCTGGGGGGTTGTGTGTCTAAAAGATTGAGAAATGCGCAGAAAAGCTATTTTTTAAAGCCTGTTTGTAGGTGATTGTGTATTAGGGTTTTATACGAAGGTGGCGGGCCATATTTAGGCTTAAATCAGTCAAAACTATTTTTGGGTTAGCATTTCTTCCAATATCGTAAGCTGCGACATCTAAATCCTGCAAAATTCGTGGGGTGTTTCCAACATGTACGAATGGTGCAAATTTTGACAACTCAAAATTCACCTCTTGAAATATCTGGTTAAAGTCTTCAAGGGTTTTGTAGTGAATATTTAAGGAGTCGCGAAAAGTCTGGCTGCAAAAAGAGAGGAAGTGTTTAATTTTTTCTCTATCAAACTTTCCACATTCTTCAGCCCATCCGATAATCTGTTTTAAATCTGCAGTGAAACAACTTCGAACCCAGTGGCTAAAAAGTTTTGCGTAATCACTATAGGTTTCCGCTTTTTCTGCTAGTCTTTTTGCTTGAGCCAAGTTTCCATCAGCCATTCTAGCGATTACCTGTGCAGGTCCACTTTCAAGGTTTTCTTCTCTTTGAAGAAAAGCATGAGTTTCATTAAAGGTGAATTTTGGAATAAATACCTTTTGACAGCGACTAGTAATTGTTTTCAGAAGAGAGTCGGGATCCTCAGAAACAAAGATGAAAAGGGTTTTTTGAGGAGGCTCCTCCAGCAGTTTAAGGAGCTTATTTGAGGCACTGGCATTCATTCGTTCTGGCATCCATAGAATCATCACTTTATGTTTACCAGAGTAAGATTTTAATTGGAGTTTCCTGAGCATTTGAGCGCTTTCATCCACGCCAATTTGGGCCTGCTTATTTTGCACACCAAGTGCCTCAAGCCATCCGTATATGCTGAAATACAAGTCTTTTTGAACCATTTGTTTCCAGTCACTTAAGAAATCAGTACTGAAAACTTTTGAGGTGCTTTTCCCTTGCTTTGCTATAGGGTAGACGAAATGTAAATCCGGGTAATTGAAGGAAGCCATTTGCTTACAAGAGCTGCATGTTCCACAACTATCTCGCTCCGAAGGGTTTTCGCAAAGAAGATATTGCGCATAAGCTATGGCTAAAGCTAATGCTCCGTTGCCTTCAGGGCCATAAAAAAGCTGACTATGACTAACCCTATTGTGACGAATAGTATCAATCAATTGTTGCTTTAAAGCTTGGTGCCCTACAATTTCTTCAAACTTCATATGCTGGAGCTTAATATTAAGAGTGTATTTTTGACGCCCAAAATTAGCTAAACATGACAACAGTAGAAGATATTCAATACAACAATGGTAGGGTGCTTATTCGAGTGGACTTTAATGTGCCACTGAATGATGACCTGAAAGTAACTGATGACAACAGAATCAGAGCTACCATACCAACAATAAAAGCGGTGCTAAAAAACGGAGGTCGTCCGATATTAATGTCTCATTTAGGTAGGCCTAAAGGTGCATATGACGACAAGTTTAGCCTAAGTAACATAGTTTACAAGCTTGAAGAGCTGCTTGGTGCAAAAGTGAACTTCGCTTTGGATTGCGTAGGCGATGAAGCTGTAGAAGCCAGCAACAATCTTAAGTCAGGCGAAGTGTTGTTACTGGAAAATTTAAGATTTCATGAAGGTGAAACCTCTGGAGATAAAGGATTTGCCCAAGAGCTTGCAAAAAATGGCGATTATTATGTGAATGATGCTTTTGGTACAGCACATAGAGCCCACGCCAGCACTGCTGTAATAGCAGAGTTTTTCAAGGGAAAGAAAGCCTTTGGATTGGTGATGGCAGCAGAAATAGAAAACGTAACAAAGGTGTTAAATAGTA
Organism: Owenweeksia hongkongensis DSM 17368; assembly: GCF_000236705.1. Taxonomy (NCBI): domain Bacteria; kingdom Pseudomonadati; phylum Bacteroidota; class Flavobacteriia; order Flavobacteriales; family Owenweeksiaceae; genus Owenweeksia; species Owenweeksia hongkongensis. The sequence goes on from NC_016599.1 coordinate 2,627,814, forward strand.
CCGAAAAGCCGGTAACAGCAATCGTTGGAGGAGCAAAAGTTTCTTCTAAGATTGCTATTCTTGAGAACTTGGTTTCAAAATTGGATAACCTAATTATCGGTGGAGGAATGGCCTATACTTTCCTTAAAGCTCAGGGCGGAAAAGTTGGATCAAGCTTGGTGGAAGATGACTTTTTAGAAACCGCAAGAGAAATTCTAAAAACAGCGGAAGCCAAAGGAGTTAAGGTTTACCTTCCTGTTGACTCGGTGAATGCTGATAAGTTTGACAATAATGCTGCTAAAGAAACTACCCCAGCTGATGAAGTGAAAGATGGCTGGATGGGCCTTGATGTGGGACCGGAAACCGTTACCATGCTTGATGAAGTTTTGGTTAATTCCAAAGTGATTCTATGGAACGGCCCGATGGGTGTTTTCGAGTTTTCAAACTTTGAATTTGGAACAAGGGAAGTTGCTAAAAGTATTGTGAAGGCTACTGAAGCCGGTGCTTTTAGTATTGTTGGCGGTGGAGACTCTGTGGCAGCTGTAAAGCAGTTCGGAATGGCTGATCAGGTAAGTTACGTTTCTACGGGGGGCGGAGCAATGCTTGAGTACCTAGAGGGGAAGGAGCTCCCTGGCATCAAGGCTATCCTTAATTGATGGCGGAATAAAATCAAAGGGGGATTCTTTCTGGTCAAAATCAGTGGAGAGTCCTCCTATATAAAGACTTGCGTCCAAAAGGTATTCATATACGATGCTCTTCTTAAGTTGTGGGGAATTTTTTTTCCATTGATTGAACCACGGCTGAGCAAAGAATATAAACAGACAGAGGAGGAGTAGGCTTTTGAGGAAACCAAAAATTCCGCCAAGAACGCGGTTTACCATACCGAGCATCATAAACTTTAGCATTTTGGTAAGGATAAATGCGAGAGCATAAAGACCCAATGAAATAACTAGGAATACAGAAATGTAGCCAGCAATTTCTAATGTGGTTTCTGAGGCCTCAAAATGCTTAGCAAGCCACTTGGACATTTCTGCGGAATAGGTGTAAGCAAAATAGATTCCGAGTATAATAGACAGCACCGAAGCTAACTCGTGTACCAAACCTTTTAATAGCCCGCGGACAAGGCCATAGACTAAAGGTAGTAAGAGAAGAATGTCAACAAAATTCAAGATATAGTCCTTTTAGAGGGCTTCAAAAGTATTTTAAATAAATGAATAGGGAAGAACTTAAAGTAAAGTGGGAAAAGCTCGTAAAAGACGTTTCTGCTCGTTTTGGAGATGGTGAGGAACTAGATCTTGATGCTATTATATTTTTGGTAGGTGTGCAAGAGCTAGGAATGGGCTTCGGAAAATTCAAGAAGGATGAAAAGCTGAACCTTATGCATATCGCCATTTGCCGTGTACTAGAACCTTACGGATATTACGAATATGAAGGACGTGATCCTGACGGATGGCCACATTATAAGGTGATAGAACAGCTGCCATCTCTGAAGCCCGGGGAGCAGAGCCTACTTATGAAAGAGGCTTTAGTAAGGTATTTTGAAAATTAAGGCGAATAAACGCAGCCAGGAACATTAGGGTCATATACTTCCAAATACACAGTTTTGGTTACCCTTTCATTTGGCTCAAGTCTAATATCAGCGCAGCCCATATAGGCAAAAGGATTAGCTCCTCTTGTGGCGCGGATCAATAAAACTGCGTTCTGATCGTATGTAAAGCTTACTTTTCCATTTTGGTCAGTTATACCTAACATATCAACCGTATTTCCCTGTACAGGAGTAAATACCTCCACGTTTACGTTTGCCACAGAAATACTGTCGTCATAAGTTTTTACCACTATAGTAAAGGGGTATTCAGGGTCTAAATCTTCTTTCTTGCATGAGAATATCAAGGCAAGGGAAAGAATAATAAGGGGGAAAAATATCTTTTTCATAATTAACTTAACATCCGTTGGTAGCTTGTTGGCTAAATGGTTTTAGCTCAATATATATCGTTTTGTGGCCTTTGCTTATTATCTCCGAAGTACATGAACGGGCACTCCCTTTTGTTATTTCTATTTCGGCATGCGTAGCTTGTTCAAAAATAAAACGAACTTCTCCGTTTTCGTCAGTTCTACGAAATATACTTGTGCCTCCTGTAGTAGCCTCATATAGATGTACGGATGCATCATTAACTACAGAAGACTCGGTTGAAACCAAAACAGTAAGCTGGTACAAATCGGCCTCTTTTTTACATGATAAAAAAGACAAAGAAATAATAGAAAGAAATGCTATTAAAACCTTTTTCATACTATTCTAGCAGCCGTTATGTGCTCGATCCACAAATGGTTTTAGGTCAATATAAATAGTGTTTTCACCTCTATTTACTTCTGCAAAGCCGCAAGCCTGAAAAGATCCTTTTGCTACTTCAATCTCCACAATCACCTTATTTTCAAAGCTAAACTTAGCCTCGCCTTTATCATCAGTAGTATACCAGTAGTCTATTATTGAATTAGAAACAGGTGCAAATAAATGAACGTTAGCGTTTTGTACTCTTACAGAGTCGTACGTTGTAATGACCACTGTAAGTTCATAGTCTCGTGTATCTTTTTCACAAGATGTGGTGCTAATGGCAACTCCCAAAAGGAGTAATAATGCACCGATAACCGGAAGAAGTCTTTTCATGAGTGTAGATAATAATTCACATCTTTGCCAAAAGCAAATATAGTAATTAACGTATACGATAGGTTTTTCGCCTTTTATGGAAGCTAAAATTAAGGGATATCTTCAAGAAGTAGAAAGCTTCAATGAGTCTGATGGAGCTAAGATAGAGGAATTTAGGATAAAATTTTTGGGTCGAAAAGGGCTGATACCTGCGCTGTTTGACGAGTTCAAGGCTTTACCCGGTGATCAAAAACGGAATGTGGGGAAACCTCTAAATGAGTTAAAGCAAGCTACTTCGGCTAAAGTTGAGGAGCTAAAAGCGAACTCAGGCGCTGGAGAAAGTGTGAAAATGCACTATGATCTCAGCCGTCCAGGAGGAGAAATTGGCTTAGGAAGCCGCCATCCAGTAAACTTGGTGAAGAATGAAATTATTCAAATTTTTGAAAGGATAGGGTTTAACGTAAGTGAAGGACCGGAAGTAGAGGACGACTGGCATAATTTCACAGCATTAAATTTTCCGGAGGAGCATCCAGCTCGAGACATGCAGGATACATTCTTTGTAGCAAGGAATCCAGACTGGGCTCTTCGCACTCATACAAGTAGTGTTCAGGTTCGCACTATGGAAAATCAAAAACCACCAATTCGTACTATTTCGCCAGGAAGAGTATTTAGAAATGAGGCAATTTCTTCGCGCTCGCACTGTATCTTTCATCAAGTAGAAGGACTTTATATTGACAAGAATGTGAGTTTTGCAGACCTGAAGCAAACACTACTTTACTTTGCTCAGGAATTCTTTGGTAAGGATACAAAGATCCGACTTCGTCCATCATACTTTCCTTTTACCGAGCCGAGTGCCGAGATGGATGTGTACTGGGGTTTGGAAAATGAAGTGGACTACAGAATGACCAAAGGAACTGGTTGGTTGGAAGTAATGGGTTGCGGAATGGTGGACCCAAATGTGCTGGAAAACTGTGGAATAGACTCTAAAGAATATAGCGGTTATGCTTTTGGAATGGGCGTAGAACGAATTGCGATGCAACGATTCCAAATCAGTGATATCCGACTTTTATTTGAAAATGATCAGCGCTTTTTAGAGCAATTCAAATCTGCTCTTTAAGAAAGCCCGTCAATGGCTTTTGCCAAATTAATATCCTTATCTGTCACTTTAGAACCCGAATCATGGGTAGTGAGAGATAAGGATATTTTATTGTAAACATTATAGATTTCGGGATGGTGATTGTGCTTTTCAGCTAAAATGGCCACACGGGTGAGAAATGCAAAAGCCTCGCTAAAGTCTTTGAACTTAAAATCTTTTACTAGCTTATTGTCCTTCTCTTCCCAGTTCATCTCTTAATCTATTTGACTAATTTTTAACATATTGGTGGTACCGCTTTCTTCAATTGGCATACTTGCAATTTTTACCACAAGGTCACCCTCATCTACCAAACCATTGTTTTTGGCAATTTGTTTAATCTCCTTAAAGGTATTGTCGGTACTTTCCATGTTATCATAAAAATACCCTCGCACTCCCCAAACTAAGCTTAGCATGTTCAAAATAGAGCGGTTGGCTGTAAATACAATGATGTTACTTTTTGGCCTGTGAGAAGAAATTTTATAGCCGGTATAACCACTAAATGACATGGTGAGAATAGAGGAGGCTCCAATCTGATCCGCAATTTTACTGGCGTTATAACAAATTGAATCTGTGATAAAACGTTCGTTGCGATAGGTTGGTGGGTTTTCAGTTTTGGTAGCTACCTGCCCACTTTCCTCTACGTGCTCTATAATCTTTGTCATGGCCTCAATTACCTTAATAGGATGTTTTCCCACAGAGGTTTCTCCACTTAGCATTACAGCATCAGCGCCATCCAATACACTGTTGGCTACATCATTCACCTCAGCTCTTGTGGGGCTGGCATTTTCTATCATGCTCTCCATCATTTGTGTAGCGATCACTACAGGACGAGACATTTTGTGGCACTTGTTCACAATCATCTTTTGGATAAGCGGAACACTTTGCATCGGAACTTCTACACCAAGGTCACCACGAGCTACCATAATAGCTCCAGTTTCCTCTATAATGCGATCAATCTCAACTACGGCCTCAGGCTTTTCTATTTTAGAGATAACGCGACACGGGGCGTTATTTTCGGCAATAATTTTTTTCAGTTCTATCACATCATCTGCTGAACGAACAAAAGAAAGACCAATCCACTCTACTTCATGTTCCATGGCAACTTTAAGGTCCGCCAAATCCTTATCCGTAAGGCAAGGAAGAGAGATTTTAGTGTTAGGAAGGTTTACACCTTTTTTGGACTTAAGTGGGCCGCCATGAATTACTTCGGCTTGTACTTCATCAATGCCGTTAGTGCGGATGATTTTTAAAAGAATCTTACCATCATCAACGAGTATGCGCTCACCAACTTTTACATCGCGAGGAAACTGCGAGTAGGTCATAAACACCTTTTTGGCAGTACCCATCTCGTCTACATTAGAAAAGGTAAGAATGTCGCCCTGCTTTATTACAGCTCCCTCTTCTACGTTTCCGATTCGCAACTTAGGACCTTGAAGGTCGGCAAGAATAGCTACGTTATAGTCGTGTTCAGCATTTAGCTCACGAATTTGCTTTATCATTTGCACCGCATCCTTGTGTGAGCTGTGCGAAAAGTTGATGCGAAAAACGTTTACCCCGGCCTGTATCATTTTATACATGGTCTCTTTGCTTTCGGTAGCTGGGCCAAGGGTGGCTATAATTTTTGTTTTGTTAAAAGACATATTTTAATACTCTAATAGTAGGTTTTTAATGTGTTTTGAGCTTTCAATGTTAACTTTTTGAAAGGTACGAACATAGCTGAGCTTCTTTAAGTTTTTATTAATAAAAGCATCAAGACTCGAAGATGACTCGCCATCATACCATAAAAAGAAATCAATCATTTTTAAATCAGATACCAAAGGTACGGCACTGGTTTCGGAACTGAGAGAATCCAATTGCAGAGTTGCAGAATGCTCTGATTGTTTGATTCTTGCCTTTCTATTTGTGGTAAGTAGCCAGGTTACTTGTTTTTCAGGGTCGTCAAATTCAAACTCGCTATAAAGAAAAGTTCCTTTTTTGGAGCTAAACTCACGGTCAGCCGGAGCGCGTTTTAGCTTTAAGCTTAAAGCTTCATTAAGCATGTAGCAGAGGCGGTAATCGGGAAGCTCGCTTACGATTCCAAAGATGGTAGCTTCTCTAAAGTAAAAGTCTTCGTCAAGCTCAATCTTTTTAGCCATTATCGTGTACAAGAATTTTTTTGTAGGCCAGTCTCGAGGCTTCTTCTTCAGCTTTCTTTTTACTGCTTCCACTGCCGGTGCTTATTAGATCACCGTCAATTTTCATGGAGATTTCATACTTGCGGTTATGGCTTTCACCGTAACAGCCGGTAATCTCAAAGGCGATTTCTTTTTTGTGTTTTTGTCCCCATTCAAGTATTGCTCCTTTGTGGCTGGCAATTCTGTTCTCTAGAGTGCTTACATCCACATGTACGTTGATGATTCGGTCGAGCACAAAAGCTTTTGTGTCTTCAAAACCACGATCGAGATATACAGCGCCAATCAAAGCTTCAAGGGCATCACCATAAATAGACTTTGCGTTTACCGTGCGCGAGGTTTTCTTTACTACCAGTTTGTTGAGCCCCATTTTCATACCCAGCTGGTTGAGGTGCCTGCGGCTAACAATTTTGCTGCGCATACTGGTAAGGTATCCTTCGCCACTTTCGGGGTATCTATCGTACAGAAAATCGGCTACAATAGCTCCAAGAATAGCATCCCCTAAATATTCCAGCCTTTGATTATTAAGACGTGCACCCTGGTTTTCGCGTGAAGCGGAACTATGCCTAAAGGCTAATTTATAATGCTCCTCAGTAACGGGGTCAAAGCCCGTGATATTTTTAATTTCAAAAAAAAAGTTCCCGGTATCCTTTCGGAAACGGGAACTTAATCTTTTTAACCAGTTGATCATGAAGTACTAGATGTGCTTCTTTACGATAACTGATGCGTTGTGTCCACCAAAACCAAAGGTGTTGCTTAGAGCAACATTTACCTCACGTTCCTGTGCTTTTCCGAAAGTCAAATTGAGTTTCGAATCAATGTTAGGATCGTCAGTAACGTGATTGATAGTAGGAGGAACAATATTTTCTTTGACAGCCATTATACAAGCAATTGCCTCTAGAGCACCTGCTGCACCAAGTAAATGACCAGTCATAGATTTTGTAGAACTTATATTGAGATCATAGGCATCATCACCAAAAATGGCTTTAATGGCTTTTAGTTCTGCAACATCACCAAGAGGGGTAGAAGTGCCGTGTACGTTAATGTACCCAATTTCCTGAGCTTTGATACCGGCATCTTTTAGTGCATTCTCCATTACCGCTTTAGCGCCCAACCCTTCGGGGTGAGGAGCGGTGATATGGTGAGCATCAGCAGAAAGGCCTGCGCCAATTACTTCAGCCAAAATGTTTGCACCTCTTTTCTTAGCGCTTTCGTATTCTTCTAAAATTATACATGCACCGCCCTCGCCCAGTACAAAGCCATCTCTATCCTTATCAAAAGGACGGCTGGCCGTTTCGGGGCTATCGTTGCGTGTACTCAAGGCATGCATGGCATTAAAGCCACCCATCCCTGCCTCTGTAATCGCAGCCTCGCTACCTCCGGTTACGCAAGCATCCATCATCCCTAAACGAATGTAGTTGAAAGCGTCAATCATAGCATTGGTAGATGATGCACAGGCCGAAACTGTAGTAAAGTTTGGTCCGCGCAAACCATATTTTATAGAAATATGACCACCAGCGATATCCGCAATCATCTTAGGGATAAAGAAAGGATTAAATCGAGGAGTGCCGTCACCCTTTCCGAAGGCGATACTTTCTTGCTGAAATGTATCTAACCCTCCAATTCCAGAACCCCAGATCACACCTACACGATCAGGATCAAAACTTGGATGCTCAATAAGGCCACTATTTTTTAGCGCCTCATCAGCCACTGCAATTGCAAAGTGAGAGAAACGATCCATTTTACGGGCTTCTTTTCTATCAAAATACTCAGCAGCGTCAAAGTTTTTTACCTCGCAGGCAAATTGGGTTTTGAATTTGGAAGCATCGAAAAGGGTAATAGGAGCCGCCCCGCTTTTACCATTTAGCATATTCTGCCAAGTTTCCTCAGCAGTGTTGCCAATTGGCGAAATGGCTCCTACACCCGTTACTACAACCCTTTTCAATTCCATCTAATTGAATTAGAATTTTATTTTTTGGCTTCTTCGATGTACGATACTGCTTGTCCTACAGTAGCGATGTTTTCAGCCTGATCGTCTGGAATTTGAATGTCGAATTCTTTTTCGAATTCCATGATAAGCTCAACTGTATCCAATGAGTCCGCACCTAGATCGTTAGTGAAACTTGCTTCGGTGGTTACTTCATTTTCGTCTACACCCAGTTTATCAACGATTATTGCTTTTACTTTTGAAGCGATTTCTGACATGGTCGATTTTGTTTTGTAATTATTAGGCTGCAAAGAAAGTAAATTTATCAAAAATGAAACAATAACTTACTTTAGCCGTCTGACATTACAAGGATTAATAAAAAACCAGAATTGAACTTTTGTTAAAATGAAGAGAATTGCAGTGTTTGCCTCGGGCAACGGCACTAATACTGAGGGTATTGTAAATTATTTTGAAGACAGCGACTTGGCTCGAGTATTCGTTGTTTTTTGCAATCGCAAGAATGCAGGTGTAGTAGATCGTGCTCGATTATTGGGTGTTCGTTGCATTGTTTTTAGCAAAGAAGGACTTCAAAATGGCGAAGTTTTGGCAAAACTCAAGGAATACAAAATCGACATGATTGTTTTGGCAGGTTTCCTTCTCAAAGTTCCTTCTGACATCATCCAACAATTTCCTGATAGGATAATAAACCTACACCCAGCACTGCTGCCTGACTATGGTGGTGACGGAATGTACGGGATGCATGTGCACGAAGCGGTGGTAGAAAATGAAGAAGAAGAAACCGGAATCACCATTCATTATGTAAATGATGATTATGATGAAGGAGAAATCATTTTTCAGGAAACTGTGGAGGTAGACTATGAGGACACTCCAGAAGACGTTCAATATAAAGTACAACAGCTAGAGCATAAGCATTACCCTGAGGTAATAGAATATGTGATAAAGGATTTGGATTGAGAGTAAACATCTATACTGATGGAGGTGCTAGCGGAAACCCAGGGCCGGGTGGTTTTGGGGTGGTAATGGAAACCGCTAAAAAGCGTAAAGAAATCTCCGAAGGCTTCAGAAATACAACAAATAATAGAATGGAGCTGCTGGCCACAATTGTGGCTATGCAGGCTCTAAAGCGTGCTGATATTGAAGTGCATATTTACTCAGATAGTAAATATGTAGTGGATGCTGTAAACAAAGGTTGGCTTTTTAATTGGGAAAAGAAGGGTTTTAAAGACAAGAAGAACCCTGATTTATGGCAAAAGTTTTTGGTGCAATACCGAAAATTTAAACCTACCCTCCATTGGATAAAGGGACATAATAATCATCCGCAAAATGAGCGCTGTGATTTTTTGGCTGTAAATGCCTACAAAGAAGGCGTGCTGCAGGTGGATGAAGGGTTTGAGAATAGTTTGTAGCTTTTAGTCCACAGTCCAAAGATGTCTTCTGACTACGGACTTCGGTCTAAAAAGAAATATAATCTTCCGGATTTACTGGGTGACCATCATACCAAAGCTCAAAATGTAAGTGTGGACCGGTAGTTAGTTCACCTGAATTACCAATAATGGCAATAGGTTCGCCAGCATTTACATTTTCGCCCTGTTGCTTTAGCAAGGATGAGTTGTGCTTATAAGCCGATATAAAATTACCCCGATGCTGAATTATTAGGGTGTAACCCGTTTCGGAAGTCCACTCTGAGAAAATAACAATACCCTCTTGGCAGGCTTTTACTACCTCATTCTTTTTAGCCACAATGTCCACCCCCAAGTGATTTTCCTTTGGATTAAAATCATTGGTAACAAGCCCTTTTACCGGGGTGAAAAAAGAAATATTCTTTAGTGCCACTTCTCCTCTGTTTCCAGAGTTGATGTTAAACTGCTCTTCTTCCTCTACCATGAGTCTAAGCAAGCTATCTTCTTTGCTTATAGACTTATTTATTTCAGCCTGTACTATGCTGTCGCTCATAGCTGTGTCTGCAAAGTTGATGGTGGGTTTTCCTTCTACAATGTTTTTAATGTTCAATAGGTAGCGCTGATTATAGGTAAGCTGTCGCTCCAATGAATCCGTGGTTAGCGAAAGCTCAAAAGCCTTTCTGCGCAAAGCAGTGCTTGAATACCCTGGAATGTATTCCCGCAAAGGGGTAAAAGAAATAAGCAATGTGGTGGCCGTAATCAAAAAGATAAATAGAAAACCTGCGAGCACAAACACATTGAGGCGGCTTAGCTTTAGCGAAAGCTTCTCTTCAAAAGTATCGTCATTAAGAATTACCAAGCGGTACTTATTGCGAAGCTTCTTGCTAATCTTTCTTTGGTTTTTCTCTTTTGCCATAAAGCGCAAATATCGCAAACCTTGCGAAAAAGGGGAAGCAGGGGGTGAAAAGTTAAACGTTAAAAGGACTATTTGCGATTTTTGATTTCGGATTTACGATTGATTAGAAAAGAGATTTTTGATTTTGGGCTAAGAGTTTAAACGTTTTGAGCTTTGTTTAGGGTTTAGATTTTCGGGTTTATTATTTCTACTTATTTTAACCCACGCTAACAGCTTAAAAACTAACAATGAAAAAATTTCTCCTCCTCACACTGGCTATCTCATGCCAGTTATTATTTGCTCAAAATATTATTTATGTAAACCATGCCGCCACTGGTGCTAATGATGGTAGCTCATGGGCCAACGCTTATGCTGACCTGCAAGATGCCTTGGAGGCTGCTCAGGCCGGAGACGATATTTGGGTGGCTCAGGGTACCTATTACCCTTCTAAGGATATAAACTATGATGCCAATGTAGATACCAAACAAATGAGTTTTGCTATGATAGATAGCGTGGGTATTTATGGTGGCTTTGCGGGCACCGAAACTATTAGGCAACAAAGAGATTGGCGATTAAACCTCACCAAACTTTCGGGTGACCTAGGGGTGATAGGTGATAAAACGGATAATAGCCGACATGTAATTTATAACGATTGGGCGTTGAGTAATCAATCTGTTTTAGACGGCTTTACAATTAGGGATGGGTATGCGATGACGGTAGTAGTCAGCACAGATGATAGGCTAGGAGGTGGTATTTTGAATACAGATTATAGTATAAGTGCCATTTTTAGAAACCTTAAAATTACCAGATGCTCTGCATATAATGGAGGTGGAGCAATATTTACTGTGGAGGATAATAGAAGCACATTTTATAATTGCCAAATCATTAATAATTATGGCGCGTTTGTAGGCGGTGCTGGAATTGTGTGCGTTGGTGATGATACGTTTATTAACTGTGTAATTGGGTCTAATACTGTGAATTCAAATAGTCCTGTTACCGGAGCTGATTTAGCAGACGTTTTAGTCAATTATGGAACTGTTCGATTTATAGGGTGCACTTTTGCCAATTGCTCTAGCAACCGTGCGATTGCGAGTGCAAACAAGGCAGTCGTTTTTCTTGTTAATTCAATTATTTCAGATTCTATATTGATTAGGGAGGAAGCTTTTCCATCAAATATTTCTAGCGTGTATGTTTCAAACTCGTTAGTACGTTATTCAGGAGGAAGTTCTAATTGGGCACATGACGCCACCGATTTAGGTGGAAATATTGACACCAACGCCTATTTCGTTGGGGCAGGGAGTTTTGCTGTACAATCCATTTCACCAGCTATCAATGCAGGTCTCAATGATTCCATTCCCATGGATATTCATGATTTGGATGATGACGGTATAACCAATGAGTTATTGCCATTGGATGTGAACGGCACAATGCGCATAGCAGATGGTCAAGTAGATTTGGGCGCTTACGAATACATTCCTGCCTGGGCGGACACTACCTTTCAAACAATCTGTAATGGAGACTCTATAATTTTTGACAGCAGCTATTATGCTGAGGGTGGAGTTTACAAACAAAGCTATGCTCCGGATTCGGCCAAATATTTTTCTTTAAGCATTGACACACCAAATACTGATGTTCAAGCTTGGTTTGGCGGAATATTGGAGGCTAAGGCGGATTCCGTTTCATATCGGTGGGTAGATTGCAATGATTCCACAATAAACTTTGGGGTTACTGATAAAATATTCTACCCATCACAACCTGGAAGCTACGCGGTGATTATCATTACTCCCAACGGATGTGTGGATACCTCGGCTTGCTTTCAGGTGAGTAATATTAGCTTGCCTGAAAATGCCCTTGATAAAGAAATATCGATTTATCCGAATCCTAGTAAAGATGTGCTTCATGTAGTTCTTCCCAAAAAAATGGTGAGCAAAAACACAGGGCTAAACGTGCTTGATGTAAATGGCAAAATCATTTTGCAAAAGCAGTTGGACACCTCACGGGATAGGGAAATAACGCTTGATGTGAAGCACTTTTCTAAAGGCATTTACTTTTTGAAAATTGAGGATAGAGTGCTGAGGTTTGTGAAGCAGTGATTTAGGATTGTGGTTCACGATTTTTGCTTTACGATTGACAAATGCTTGAAGGCACGGTTTAGTACTGGAACTGTTCAGCCATTTTATATTTTGTTTCGAGTTTAGTATTTCGGCTTTGTTCTAACGAAGCAATCATTTTCAGCTGATCTTTGTTACTTAGGCTATTCAGCAAAGATTAATCTCCATGATTTTCCGCATTTTTCTGTTTGTTATTTCCTTCTTGCCATTACTTGGAGTAGCTCAGGGTGTGGGTCACAGAAAGCGTGTTTATCTTATTCCCGGTCAAGGTTCTGATTATCGAATTTTTAAGAATCTAAAACTAGACTCTATAAAATATGAAATGTGCTATGTAAACTGGGAAATTCCTGAAGAGGGTGAAACTATGAGTGGGTTTGCACGTCAACTGGCCGCCCAAATTGATACATCAAAATCATTTTACCTAGTTGGTGTTTCCCTTGGAGGGATGATAGCTGTGGAGATGAGTAAGTTTTTAAATCCAGAAAAAGTAATTCTTGTGTCGAGTGCAAAATGCAGAGATGAGTTACCCCTTCAATATCGCTTTCAAAAATCGATTCCTGTTTATAAGGCGGTTCCTTCGGCTTGGGTTAAGCAATTATCATTTGTAGCACAACCTATTTTTGAGCCAGATAGAAGGTTAGAAAAAGAAACCTGCAATGCCATGCTGGATTCTAAATCTCCAGTGTTTTTGAAGCGAACGATCAACATGATTACAAATTGGAGTCAGCCAGATTGTCTTCCCGACAATGTTTTTCACATTCATGGAGATAATGACCACACCATTCCTATAAATAATGTGAATTGTGATGTGGTGATTAAAAATGGCTCGCATATGATGATGCTTACACAAACGAGGGCAGTACAAGTGGGCATCGAAATGATACTTGAGGGAACCGATTAAGGGCTAAAGGCTTTGTGAGTTTTTTTCAAACATTAAAGAAAGCTACCGGTTTAAAAAACCGATATGCAGCAATTTTTACAAAAATGGGGAGAAGCCGCCTATACAAGTGCTGGCTTTTTTTGGATGGCACTATGGGCATTTGCTTTAGGCTACCTCATTAGTAGTATGATTCAAGTTTTTGTTACAGAAGAGCGCATGCAAAAAACCATGGGCCAGAAAGAAGGAAAGGGTGTCCTACTAGGTGCTTTTTTTGGGTTTATCAGTAGTTCATGTAGTTTTTCGGCCTTGGCTTCTGCCAAATCACTTTTTCAAAAAGGGGCAAGTTTTGTTTCTTCTATTTCATTTCTGTTAGCCTCTACCAATCTGGTGGTGGAGTTGGGAATCATCATATCCATTTTTTTAGGGTGGCAATTTGTAGTGGGTGAATATGTGGGAGGCGTCCTGCTAATATTAATCAGTTGGCTCTTAATTAGAATTATTAACCCAACTAAATTGATAAAACGGGCCAGAGAAAATTTGAAGTCTGCCGAAGAAGATGAAGAGGCTGAAAAGTCTGATTGGAAGGAGAGCATAAAGAGAGAAAAAAACTGGGCAAAAGTTTCTCGCCAATACGCCATGGAGTGGAAAATGGTATGGAAGGATGTTACGGTGGGCTTTACCATTGCTGGAATAGTTGCGGCTTTTGTTCCTGACTCATTTTTTCAGACATTATTTATAAACTCAGGAAATGGCAACACCGACTTTTCATTTTTTGAGATTCTGGAGCATGTTATTGTTGGGCCGGTTGCGGCCTTTTTAACTTTTATCGGATCTATGGGAAATATTCCTTTGGCGGCACTTTTGTTTGGCAAAGGGGTGAGCTTTGCAGGAGTAATGGCATTTATTTTTAGCGACCTGGTGGTGTTTCCGGTATTGAGAATAAATGCGAAATACTATGGTTGGAAAATGTCATTGTTTATTCTGTTTTTACTTTTTACATCACTTATCGGGACTTCGCTAATGTTGCATTATGGTTTTTCCTTAGCGGGAATATTACCAGATCCCTCTCAGGTTACCATCTCCGATTCCAAATATTTTGAACTGAACTATACATTTTACCTGAACCTTGCCTTTCTCGCTCTTTCTGGATTCCTGATGTGGTTAGGTTTTTCAAAGTTTAAGGGGATGCACTACATGAAGGAAATGGCACCAAAAAGTAAACTGCTGGAGCAAGTTTTAAAGTATCTGGCCTTACTTTGTTATTTGTGGCTGGCAGGAGGATTGGTGGTGTACTTTTTTTATTCTTAAAAAAAGAGATTGCCTAATTGCTGAGCAGGATATTAATACACCTTTGCATCAATTAGCAAAAAATTAAAATAATTTTGCTCTTTTGCAGTTACACAAATTGAATCCTTAAAAGGCGATCGCTCTGAAACCATATAAATTACTAATAGTCCTATTCTTTGGACTGGCTCTTGTATTGGCCGGCTGTAAAAAAACGAAAGACACTTTTACGAGCCGTACTTTTCACCGTATGGTATCCAAGTTTAATCCATTGTATAATGGTCAGCAGGCTATGGTACAGGGCGAGGCCGCACTAAAGCAGGCGCATCGCGATGATTTCAACACTATACTTTCGGTATTTCAGGAGGGTGATAAAGCTGCGGCTTCTAATGTAAAGCCTACAATGGATAAGGCCATTGAAAAAGCGGCCAAGGTCATTCAGGAGCACTCTATGATGATTCGCAATGACCAAAAGAACACTTATGTGGATGATAGTTATCTGCTTTTGGGAAAAGCCAGATACTACAAACGTGAGTATTTGGAGGCACTTGAAACATTTAATTATTGTGTGCAGCAATACCCAGATTCAAAAGATTATGAAGAAGCACGCTATTGGGCGGCACGCACCGAAACACGTTTGGGGAACTTTATCAGTGCTAAGGATAAGTTTGAAAAAATGTATCGAAGTGAGCGACTTCCAAAAAAATTGAAGGGAGATGTTTTTGCGGCTTTTGGCCAATTGGAGATTGATCAAAAACATTACTCTGTGGCTATACAGCTGCTTACCCAGGCGGTGGATAAAACAAAGGACCGGGATAGTGAAATTCGATGGATGTTTATTATCGGTCAGCTGCATTCTGCACTGGGCAATGATTTTGAGGCGAGTGAAATGTTTAAGAAGGTGATCAAAAAAGGCCCTCCTTACGAACTGCTTTTTCAAGCACAGCTAAATCGCGCACGTAATTATGACGTAGATCTACAGGATCCGGAAGTTGTGATGGACGACTTGCGAGCTATGCTGAAGGATGATAAAAATTATGATAATCGTGATCAGATTTATTATGTGATGGCTGAGGTGCAAGCCAAGCTTGATGAAGACGGCTTGGAAGAAGACTATTTAAAAGAATCAGTTCGCAATAGCACCATCAATAATAATCAAAAAGGGATGAGCTATTTGAAGTTGGCCGAAAACAATTTTGATGATAAAATGTACACAGTGGCTTCTGCCTATTACGATAGCTCCTTTACCAACATTGATAAAGAAAACCCACGCTTTGATGAGGTAAAAAGGAAAAAGGAAAGCTTGGGTGAGTTGGTGAAAAACCTGAACATTATTATTACCCAAGACAGCCTACAGATGCTAGCCAATATGGGCGAAAAGCAACGCTTGCGCAAAATAGAAGAGATAGTAGAAAAGGAACAAGAAGCTGCTGAAGAAAAAAGAAGGGAGGACGAAATGCGAAACTCGAATCCTTTTGCACAGGAAGGCTCTATTACAGCAAATAACCAAGGTGCAGTAAAGGGTGGTCAATGGTATTTTTACAATCAAAGCTTGCGATCGGTGGGCGTGCGTGATTTTACAAACCAGTTTGGAAACCGAAAGCTGGAAGATAACTGGCGAAGAAGAGATAAGGAAACGATAAGTGACTTTGACGGAGGCAAAAGTAGCGATGACGATCTTGAAGAAGGAGGCGATGTGACGGCCTCTGCTGAAGAGGAAGCGAACAGTAAAGTGCAGCAGTATTTGGCAAATGTTCCACTTACTGAAGAGGCAATGGCCAAAAGCCATGTGATGATAATAGATGCATTCATAAATGTGGGAGCTATTTATAAGGATAACTTTCAGGATTATCACCAAGCTGAAGTGGAGCTCAAAGAACTCCTAAAACGATACCCGGACTTGGAACTAAAAAGCCGTGTGTGGTATATGCTGTATCGCATAAATGTGCTGGCCGAAGATGAAACGGATGCTCAGTATTATAAGAACTTAATTAAACAGGAGTTTCCCGATTCTGAATATGCTCGCCTAGTGGATGGCTTGGTAGCTGGAGGTGAGCAAGATGCTTCTAAAGCCAAGTTGTATTACATAAAAACCTACAAGTCTTTTAAAGAAAGCGAATACAAAAAGGCGTTAAAGATGTCTGATTCAGGAGCGGTGGCTTTTGGTAATACAGAGCAAGGCCCACAGTTTTTGATGGTAAAAGCATTGAGCCAGGGAAAGGTAGGAAAAACGGAAAGTATGATAGCTACACTTACTGTGGTGAGCAATCAGTATGCAAGTACCGAGCAAGGAAAAGAAGCTGCGCGAATCTTAGCACAAATAGGAAGTGGTAAGGAAGAAGAGGCTAAGGTCAACGAAAAGCCGGGATCCGTGGCTACAGAACAACCTGAAGAAAAGGAAGAAGAGTCACCTTATAAGGTAACCGATAATGAGCAACACAAGTATATTTTGGTAGTGCCCAATACCAAAGGTTTAGTGAGTAATATGACCATAGCTATAGCAGATTTTAATAAGAAGTATTTTAAAAACTCTGGCCTGAAAACAAAGGCGGTGTATTTAAATCCTTCAGAGCAAATGATATTAGTGAGTGGTCTGGCAGATAAGAAGGAAGCGCTTAGTTATGTGGAGAATATAACGCAGCAAAAAGTGGCTAGCAAAGGTTTGGGAGGGGCAGCCGTAAAACATTTTGTAATTTCGAACACTAATTTTCAAACCTTCTACAGCACAAAAGATTTTGAAGGGTACGAGTCATATTATAAGGAGAATTACATAAAGTAAATCACAGATGATTAAGAAAAATAGGGACGTAACAGATGCAAACCAAGCAAGCAATCGGATATTGGCCGGAACCAATATTGAAGGCGAGGTGCATTCAAACGGAGATATTAGAGTAGATGGATCACTAAAAGGAACCATTAGCATTAGCGGAAAATTGGTGATTGGCGAAAACGGATCTGTAGAAGGTGACATTAAGTGTGCTTACGCCACCGTTTCTGGTAAGCTGAAGGGCAAGGTTGAGGTAAGTGAATTGCTATCACTACAAGCCACGGCTATAGTAAATGGAGAGGTGCAAACCAATAAACTATCTGTAGAGCCTGGTGCTGAGTTCAGCGGATCATGTAATATGGGATCGGTAGTAAGAAAGATGAAGAATGATGAATCAGCAGGAAACCGATCAGAAAAATCAAAAGAAGAAGCCTCAGCTTAATTCTTATATAAAATACTCCACTTTGGCATTCCAGATGGGGGGTATAATTGTGGCTGGAGTATTGTTGGGCTCTTGGCTAGACAAGCGCAACGCTAATGAAACACCATGGTTTACCATAGGCATTGGATTGTTTTCAATCTTTGCAGCACTCTATCTCACCCTTCGCGATTTTCTAAAAAAGTAAATGACGGTACTTAAAGCCTTTTTACAGTTTCTCTTAAAGTTGCTGGTTTTTTCGCTGGTGGTTGCGGCATTACATTATTTGGTCGCTACTAATATTTCCATGACTTTTCCTATAAAGGAGGTTTACAAAATGCATGTATTTGTGGTGGCGCTTACCATGCTTGCTTACGCAATGCTCTTGGTGGTGGCAAGGTTGGATGACACCAAGGTGGGGTTCACCTTTGCCGGATTGGTAATTATAAAAATGATCGTAAGCTTTGCTTATCTGTATCCACTACTGGAGCCACCAGTGTATGATGTAAAGGAAGTTGTTTTCAATTTTTTTGCTATTTACCTTGCATTTTTGTTTTTCGAAGTACGCGAGGCCTATATTCTTATCCAAAAGAGCCCCTTCGCAGCTGAGTAGTAAAAGGCAAAAGTTTTCCTTTTTTTTCCACTATTCGTTCAAATATTTATCTCTACATTTGCCCCGATTTTTAAAAAGGCTAAGTTGACACTTTATACAATGAGTAAATATTTAAAACTCAGTTCTTTAGCAGTTTTTATGCTGTTGTTAGGGTTCTCCAGTAACTTGCAAGCGCAAGATAAAAATGAGCACAATCTAGAGGATCGTGCCGCTGAAAAAGTGGATTTAGACCACTCACAGCTGGATGAGCATCATGAAGAAGCTGCGCACGGTGATGAGGAGGGTGAGTTTGATCCTGCTGAAATGATTTTGCATCATATTGGTGACACTCACGGTTTTCATGTATATGGTGAGGGCCATGATGCTGTTTCTGTTGCGTTGCCAGTTATCTTGTGGACAGATAACGGCTTGGTTACTTTCATGTCTTCAGCTTTTCATCATGATATAGAAGGTAGAGAAGTGGTAGAGCGCAATGGAATGCGTTTCGTGAATCTTCATGAACACATCTTTATGCTTGAAGAAGGAGCTACTACTCTAGAGTTAGATGATGAGCACCATCCGGTAAACGCTAGCGCGCCAGTTGACCTTTCTATTACCAAAAATGTATTCACACTTTTAATGTCAGCTGTTTTTCTTTGCTTGATATTTATACCTGTAGGAGGAAAATATAAGAAAGGACATGCGGTGCCAAGTGGACTTGCTTCCTTTATGGAGCCTCTTGTAGTATTTGTACGTGATGAAATCGCAAGACCTAATATTGGTAAGAAATACGAGAAGTATATGGGTTTCCTACTTACTATTTTCTTCCTTATTTGGATAAACAACCTTATCGGGCTTATTCCTTTCTTCCCTTTTAGTGCCAACCTTTCTGGTAACATTGCTTTTACTATGACTTTGGCCGCATTTACACTTATTGTAGTAAATATTAATGGTAGTAAGCATTACTGGAGCCATATCTTTGCACCACCCACCCACTGGGCTTTGTGGCCAATTATGATTCCTATTGAAGTTATTGGAATACTTACCAAGCCTTTCGCATTGATGATTCGTTTGTTTGCAAACATCTCTGCAGGTCACATTATTATTTTGAGTTTGATGTCCTTGATTTTTGTTTTCAAAAATGTGGGAGTAGCAGGAATCTCAGTGCCATTTGCACTATTTATATCAGTATTAGAGCTGTTGGTAGCAGCATTACAGGCCTTTATCTTCACCATGCTTGCAGCCCTATTTATTGGCCAAGCAGTAGAGGAAGGTCATTAAGATTTTTTTTAATGTTTAATTTCAAATCTAAGTAACATGAGTTATGCTGCAATTGGAGCAGGTCTTGCTGTAATCGGTGCCGGATTCGGTATTGGTAAAATCGGTGGGAGTGCTATGGATGCTATTGCCCGTCAGCCTGAAGCTGCTGGTAAAATCCAAACTGCTATGATTATCGCTGCTGCACTTGTTGAGGGTGTTGCCCTTTTTGGTGTAGTAGTAGCCTTCTTGAAGTAATTGAAGAAGACCAAACCGAAGCTCAGTAGCGGTTGGCTGCTAGCTTCGGTTTAATTAAACAAAGAAAACAAGTACTTACATAAAAGAATAAACCAGTTTATTAATATGGAATTAGTAACGCCCGCAATTGGACTGATCGTTTGGACCACTCTTACTTTCCTTATCCTACTTTTCCTTTTAGGGAAATTTGCTTGGAAACCGATCTTGAAAGCGGTAAAAGACCGTGAAACATCTATTTCAGATGCATTAAAATCTGCGGACAAGGCTCGCGAAGAAATGGAGAAATTGAAGTCTGACAATGAGCAGATTCTCCGTGAAGCAAGAGCTGAAAGAGACGGTATTCTAAAAGACGCCCGTGAGATTAGCGAAAAGATGGTAGCTGACGCAAAGGCAAAAGCTACTGCAGAAGGAAATAAAGTTATCGAGCAAGCTCGCGAGCAAATCGAAAACCAAAAAATGGCGGCTATTGTTGATTTGAAGAATCAGGTAGCTAAAATGTCAATCGACATTGCTGAAAAAATTATCCGCAAGGAACTTTCTGATAAAGCAAACCAGGAAGCTCTTGTTGGGGAGCAATTGCAAGATTTCAAATTAAACTAAGGCGCACCTGATGATAGTAACCGCATTAAATCGCAGATACGCAAAGTCTCTTCTTGATCTTTCTATCGAGCAAAATAAGCTTGAGGAAAGCATGAAGGATATGGACTATGTAATGAAGGTTATTGCTTCTTCAAGAGATTTGCGTGTATTGTTGAAGAGCCCAATTGTAAATGCTGATAAAAAGGAAGCGATTCTTGTCAACTTGTTTCAAGGACAGATAAGCGACCTTACCTTCAAGTTTATCAACATCATTTTGAGCAAAGGGCGTGAGTCTCAGCTTGAAGGTATTGCACACGGCTTTTTGAACCTTTACCGCAAAAATAAAGGTATAGAAGAGGCTGTAGTAACAAGTGCAGTAGAATTGAGCGAAGCTCAACGAAATGATATCCGCGAAAAGCTGAAAGGCATAACCGGAAACTCTATAGAAATTACAGAGATGATAGATCCATCAATTATTGGTGGTGTTAAAATCAGAGTTGGAGACAAGCAATATAACGGTAGCATCGCGTACCAGCTTGACCAGCTTAAGAGACAATTTGAGTCTAACCAGTATATAGCAGATTTTTAAATAACCATTCATAAAGGTTAATCGAGATGGCAGATGTAAACCCAGCTGAAGTATCAGCAATTTTAAGACAACAACTTGCAGGATTCAAATCTGAATCTGAGCTAGAAGAAGTAGGAACTGTATTGCAAGTAGGTGACGGTATTGCCCGCGCCTATGGTTTGGGCAAAGCTCAAGCCGGTGAATTGGTTGAATTTGAAAGTGGACTAAGAGGAATCGTACTTAACCTTGAAGAAGATAACGTAGGTATCGTACTATTAGGCCCAGCAGATAATATCAAAGAGGGTAGCACTGTAAAACGCACCAACCGTATCGCATCACTAAAAGTAGGTGAAGGTATGCTAGGTCGTGTGGTAGACACTCTTGGTAACCCTATTGATGGTAAAGGACCAATCCAAGGCGAAACTTTTGAAATGCCACTTGAGCGTAAAGCTCCTGGTGTTATCTATCGTCAGCCGGTAACTGAGCCACTTCAAACGGGTATCAAAGCGATTGACTCTATGATTCCTGTAGGAAGAGGTCAGCGTGAGTTGATTATTGGTGACCGTCAGACTGGTAAGTCTACCGTGGCGATTGATACCATCATCAACCAAAAAGAATTTTACGATAAGGGAGAGCCTGTATTCTGTATCTATGTGGCTATTGGCCAAAAAGGATCTACAGTGGCAGGTATTGCTAAAACCCTTGAAGATAAAGGAGCAATGGCTTACACTGTAATTGTAGCTTCAAATGCTGCTGATCCTGCACCAATGCAGTTTTACGCACCATTTGCCGGAGCTGCTATCGGTGAGTATTTCCGTGATACAGGTCGTCCTGCTTTGATCGTATTTGATGACTTGTCTAAGCAAGCTGTTGCATACCGTGAGGTATCTCTACTATTGAGACGTCCTCCAGGTCGTGAGGCTTACCCTGGTGATGTATTTTACCTACACAGCCGCTTATTGGAGCGTGCCGCTAAGGTGATCAATGATGATGAAATCGCATCTCAGATGAACGATCTTCCAGAGTCATTGAAGGGTAAAGTAAAAGGTGGTGGTTCACTTACCGCTCTTCCAATTATCGAAACTCAGGCGGGTGATGTATCAGCATATATTCCTACCAACGTAATTTCGATTACTGACGGACAGATCTTCTTGGAATCTGACTTGTTCCTATCAGGTGTGCGTCCTGCAATTAACGTAGGTATTTCTGTATCACGTGTAGGAGGTAACGCTCAGATTAAGTCGATGAAGAAAGTATCGGGTACCCTTAAGCTTGACCAAGCTCAGTACCGCGAACTAGAAGCATTTGCTAAGTTTGGTTCTGACCTTGATGCTGCCACTATGGGAGTAATCAACAAAGGAAAGCGTAACGTGGAAATCCTTAAGCAAGGTGTAAACAGCCCTGTGTCTGTAGAAAAGCAAATTGCTATCATTTATGCAGGTACCAAGGGATTGCTTAACAATGTTCCTGTAGAAAAAGTGAAAGCTTTTGAAACTGAGTATATCAGCTTTTTGGAAAACAAGCACCAAGACATTTTGGATACTTTGAGAGCTGGAAAACTTACCGATGAAGTTACTGATGTATTGACGAAAGTAGCTAAGGAATTATCAGCGAATTACTAGTTTTCAATTAGCATAAAAGCAGTGGGCAATTTGCAAACTGCAAACTGAAAAATTGCAATCTGAAAGATGGCGAACTTAAAGGAATTAAGAAATAGAATTACCTCGGTATCATCTACCATGCAGATTACCTCTGCTATGAAGATGGTATCTGCTGCAAAGCTAAAGCGCGCGCAGGATGCTATTACCGAGATGCGTCCTTATGCCCAAAAGCTTGAAGAGATATTGGTAAACGTAAGTGCCACTCTTGACGCTAGCGAAGGGGAGTATGCTCGCAAGGCTGATAATGTGCAAAAAGTGCTTTTGGTAGCTATATCTTCTAACCGTGGATTGGCCGGAGCATTTAATGCCAACATCATGAAGGCTGTGTCTAACGAGGTGAGCGCAAACTCTAATGTAGAATACACTGTTTTTTCCATTGGTAAAAAAGTGTTTGAAGCTGCAGGTAGAAGAGGGCTTAACCAGATTGGAGAGCGCAATAGCATTTATGATGATCTTACTTTTGAAAATGTAAGTGAGATTGCTGAAATGCTAATGGAGAAATTCCGCAAAGGAGAGTACGATAGAATTGAATTGGTGTATAACCAGTTTAAGAATGCAGCTGTACAGCGCGTACAAGTAGAGCAGTTTTTGCCGGTACGCGAAGTAGAAGGTGGCAACAGTACTTCACAAACGGATTACATCTATGAGCCTTCAAAAGAAGAAATTCTTGAAGACCTTATTCCTAAGTCATTAAAGACACAACTTTTCAAAGCTTTGCTTGATAGCAATGCTTCTGAGCACGGGGCACGTATGACGGCTATGCACAAAGCAACCGACAACGCTTCTGACCTTAGAAAGCAATTGAAACTGTCGTACAACCAAGCGCGTCAGGCAGCTATTACCAACGAAATCCTAGAGATTGTGGGTGGTGCTGAGGCATTGAACGGATAGAATATAGTAGTGGGTACTGGGTAATTGGTATCTGGTATTAAGAATTAAGAAACCCTGATTGGTGAAAGCTGGTCAGGGTTTTTTGTTTGGAAGAATCTCAATTTTAAATCATCTTTACAAAAATCATGAAAACAAATGAAAGGCATTGTATTTACTGAGTTTCTGCAAATGGTTGAGGACGCTCACGACTATGAGTTGGTGGATCAAATCATAAACGATGTGGACCCGGAATCAGAGGGTGTGTATACCGCGGTGGGTACCTATAGCCATACTGAGATAGTCGCGTTAGTAGTGGCTTATGCTCAGCGATCTGAGCAAGAGGTTGGTGAAGTACTTAGAAAGTTTGGGCATCATCTTCTTATGGTTTTTCACAAGTCCTATCCAGAATTTTTTGAACCCAACCCAACGGCTTTCGATCTCTTTAGCTCAATAGATAATTATATCCATATTGAGGTTGCTAAGCTTTACCCTGATGCGGAGTTGCCTAGGTTTGAAATCAATAAAAAGACTTCTGGAGAAATGGTGATGACGTATACTTCTGAAAGAAAAATGTCGGATTTAGCATTGGGACTTATTGAAAAAACCCTCGAGCATTATAAAGAGGATGCTAATATCCAACGCGATTTTTTGAATGAAGACGGTAGCTTAGTGAGATTTACAATCACTGCACAATAATCACCTATGTCTGATCTACTTGAAAGGCGGCTACAGCGAGAGATAAAAGCTAGAAAACAGGCTGAGACAATTTTGGAGCAAAAAGCTCTTGAGCTTTACCAGAGCAATCTTAAGTTGCAAAAGCTTAATGAACATTTGGAGGCTACCGTTGCTGAGCGCACTAAAGAATTACAGGAAAGTGAAGCTCGTTTTAAAACACTGGTAGAGTCTGCAGGTGATATTATTTACAATGCTTCGCCCTCAGGTAAGTTTACCTATGCCAACCCGGTTACCGAACGCTTGCTTGGCTACACCACCGATGAAATTTTACAAATGCATTATTTGGATCTTGTTCGGGAAGACATGCGAGAGGAAGTGCAGCGCTATTATGGAGAAGCTGTAAAGAGCATGCGAAAGGCCACATATTATGAGTTTCCGGTAGTAACCAAGGATGGTGAGGTACGCTGGCTTGGCCAGACTGCCCAAATTGACTTTAAAGGTAAAGACCCGGTTATGATTACGGCTGTAGCCCGGGATATAAGCGCCTTAAAACAAGTGCAAGAAGCTTTGGAAGCAAGTGAGAACAAATACCGGGGGATCATTCAAAACATGGAGCTGGGATTGGTAGAGGTAGATCAGCAAGGCAAAGTCATATTTGCTAATAGCTGGTTTTGCGAAATGACGGGTTACTCCGTAGAAGAACTAAAACAGTCCGACCTTGAAAAACTTTTGCTCACAGCGGAAGGTGTGGAAAAGATGCGAAATAGAAATGAAAAGCGTAAAGATGGTGAAGCCGAAGTGTATGAAATACAACTAAGGCGAAAGGACGAAAGACTAATATGGGTAACCATTAGCGGAGCACCATTTTATAACCCATCGGGAAAAATGATCGGATCAGTTGGGATACATCTTGATATAACAAATCAAAAAAAGCTTCAGAATGACCTTCTAAGAGCAAAAGAGGTGGCCGAGAAAGCAAGGCAAGCCGAGAAAGAGTTTTTAGCGCATATGAGCCATGAAATACGCACACCGCTCAATGCGGTGGTGGGTATGGCTAATCTTTTAGGTACAACTCAGCTTAATGCCGACCAAAGGGAGTATGTAAACGATATTCAGTATGCCGGTGATATTCTGCATGGATTGATTAGTGAGGTGCTAGATATTTCTAAAATCGAATCTGGTGAAGTGGAAATGGTGCCCAGTGAACTCAATGTAAATGACGTATTATCTATGGTCTGTAAAACGATGGAACACAGGGCCAAAGAGAGGTTTAATACTATCAATTATAAGGTAGATAAAAGTGTGCCTGTAAATATTTTGGCAGATCGAAATTTTGTCAATCAGATTTTGCTGAATCTGATTGGTAATGCCGTTAAGTTTACTGAGAATGGCTCAATAAACGTAGATGTAAGCTATAGGCCAAATAAAGAAGACAAGGGAAGCTTAATAGTAAGTGTAGCAGATACGGGGATAGGTATCGAACAGGCTAAACTTCAGAAGATTTTTGAGCCCTATAAACAAGAGAAAGACAACTTTACTCAATCCAAACATGGCGGTACGGGCCTTGGTTTAAGTATTGTAAAGCAATTAGTAAAGATTCATGGCGGAAGCATTGATGTATTTAGCAAAAAAGGTAAAGGATCAAGTTTTACTTTTAGTCTTAGCATAGGGATGGCCAAAGGTGAATTTCGAGATTGGAACGATCAGGAGAAAAGTGAAGAAAACTATGCCGAATTAGAGGGCAAACAAATATTGGTAGCAGAGGATAGCTATTTGAATCAAAAGTATATTAAGGGCTTGTTAAAGCAATGGGGAGTAGAGTGTCAGTTTGCGTCTGACGGGCAGCAAGCCATAGCAGAAGCTAAAAAAACAAAATACGATATCATCTTAATGGATATGCAAATGCCTTTAATAAATGGATATGAAGCAACCCAAGAGATTAGAAATAATCAGAAAAACCCCAATTGCAGGACTCCAATTTTAGCGCTCACAGCCTCAGCCTTATTGGACGAAAAAGAGAAAGCTCTGGGGGTAGGGATGGATGGTCATTTAACTAAACCATTTACACCTGATCAATTATTAAATTATTTGATCTTACACTTAGGTAAATCGAAACGTGGCCTTTCTATGGAAGCCCAAGAGGTTATTTTTTCCACTTTATCATTACCGGATGGAATTGACGCCAATGCTCTGAGTGACTTCTATGGAAAGGATATAGAGTATGCGCTAAACATGATTGGGATCTTTTTAAGGTTGCTGGATAAGCAGTACAAAGTAGCTGTGGAATTATTAAAAGAAAATGACCTTCATGGCCTGAAAAGCTGGTTTCACAAACAATCGCCTGGTTTAAAAATGCTTGGAATAGTGGACCTTTCTAATAAGTATAGCCAGATAGAGCTAAAAATTAAAGCAGGAAGTATTACTAAAGAGGAACAAAAAGAAATACCGAAATTGGTGCACGAATTTGCACAGCAAGAGGAGAAGCTAAAACAACTGAAACAAATACTCTTAAACTATACTGAGAATGATTAAAGCACTTATTGTAGATGACGAAGAAATGGCGCGCGAATCGCTGAGTTATCTCATTGAAAAAGTGGATAATATTGAAGTGGTTGAATCTTTTGAATCGGCCATTGATGCTAAAAAGTATTTAGAGAAAAACCAGGTAGATGTCATCTTTTTGGATGTAGAAATGCCCGACTTCAGTGGAATGGAGTTTTTAGCTTCTATGGATACTCTGCCTAATATAATTTTGACCACCAACAACCCAGACTATGCCGTACAGGCTTTTGAGTACGAAGTGCTCGATTTTATTCCAAAGCCAGTAAGCTACGGTCGTTTAGCAAAAGCAGTAGAACGACTGGATAACACAGTGGAAAAACGTGATGACTTCTTTGTCCGATCAGAAGGCCGATATGTTCGTGTGCCATTTGAAAGCCTTATGTATGTAGAGACGATGGACGACTATCTAAAGCTCCATCTGGAGGATAAAAGCAAGTGTATTGTACATAGTACGCTTACCAAAATGGAAGAAAAGCTACCTGCTGCTCAGTTTCAAAAAGTACACCGTTCATACATCGTAAACCTGAGCAAAATTGTGGATATAGAAGAAACAACAATTGTTGTGGGGCAGTCCGTTATTCCTGTGAGTAGGGCTTTCCGGCCAGTGCTCAAAGAACGCCTAAATCTGGGTGGCTAAGCCAAACTCCGAAGAATAGCTTCCAAACTCCGAAAACTCCCCATTTACACCATCGGCAAAAGTGATTTTTGGTATCAAATTACGATGCCATGAAAGTATTAATCGCAGAAGATCACCCATTATTGCTACAAAGTGTGTGCTGGAAAGTACAGAAGGAAGGCTTTGAAGTGCAAGGTGTGGTTGATGGTCAGCAAGCCAAAGATTTCTTTATTTCTTACCAGCCCGATATAGTAATAACGGATTTTATGATGCCGTTTGTTACCGGACCGGAATTCATTCACTTTATTCGCCATGAGCAAAATAGTAATGTGCCTATTATGGTGCTTTCGCAAATGGGGCTTGAAGAGGAGAAGGTTCGTTGTTTTGATCTTGGAGCAGACGATTACCTGACAAAACCTTTTTTGCCGGGAGAGCTTATAGCGCGTCTTAACAGGTTCAAAAGAATGAGGCTGGCGGTATGAAGTACCTATTGAACATATCGATTTTGGTGCTTGCTTCATTGGCACTTCAGGCACAAAGTAATTTTGAGGCTTTCCGTTTTATGGAAAGTCATTCTTTGCATCAGGCCAAGCTTGCTATTTCTCAGCTCGAAGATGACAGCCTGAAAGCTATAAGCAAAAAGCAACTGAAACTATGGGCCGTAGAAAACCTGCAAAATGAAGTGATGTTTAAGCACACCCATTCCCTTGTAGATAATAGCGCACCCTGGACAGAAACTCGCCTTGGCGTAAAGCTGAAAAATGGAGACCACACCAGTGTGGTTAGTGTAGCTCAGGCGCAGCGCTTTCAGCAGTCCGGAAATCAATTGGACTTGGATCACTATTGGGAAGCCAGTAACAGCTTTTACTTTAATGGCAATTTCAATCTTGGTAGCAACAACCTTTTCCCTGTATGGGGAGCCGGAGCAGGCATATATTTTACAGGTATAAAGAAGACGGAACTTGGCCTTGGTTATCGTTATTCAAAGTTTTCAAACACCGCGGTACAAATGCGTATTGCATCGCTTACCTATTATCCTAAAGGGATGTACATCAACGTAAAGTACTTTAATGTAAAATCCGGAAATGGCATAAGTCACGCTGTGATGGGCGAAGCCAGAAGTTATTTGCACAATGGTTTTGGTTACCTTTTGCTGCGCGTGGCAGCAGGCACTGAAGTAGACAGATTAGCTAATGCAGCAGGAGCGCTTACCTCAAACAGCATAGGCGCAGGGATAAATTATAGACTTTCACCAAGGTGGAGTGCTGAGCTTACACTTTCTGCCGAGCAGCAAGCCATAAGTGAGAATCTTTCAAGAAATTTAACTACTCTGAATTTGAGTTTAAATTATCATTTTGCAAAGTAGAAATGAGCGCTGGGATCACATATAGTCCTTTGCTGCAGGTAAGTGGCCTGGAGCGTACCGCCCACAGGATGGGCGATATGCGCGATGAAAATATTACAAATCTTGTGCAAGAAGAAACGCTGGTAATGTGGATTACCGGCATCGTAACCTTACTTTTCACGCTGGCGTTTCTTTTCTTTTTCTTCACCATTTATAGCCGAAACCGTAAAAACAAAAGGGAGGCTCGCGCTGAAGAGCTTCAAAAGAAATACTACAATTTTTTATCAGAATTGGTGAGTGGCGAAAGCAGCGGTGGAATGCTCAGCATGCTTTCAGGAGATGGTGAAACTACCCTCACACTTTCTGAAGCGGACATAAAAAATGAGTTTAATAGGGCGGTGCTCAAAACCAACCTGATGGATTTACATCGCCTGCTGGCCGGGCCTGAAAAAGGTAAACTCAGAGAAGTGTACTTAATGCTGGGTTTTGCGGTAAGCGCCCTGAAACAACTCGGAAGCAAAAACCCTTTCAAAAAAAGAGATGCCGTTGACGAGCTTGCTCAGATGGACATTCGCGATGCGTATGACTCTATTTTTGAATTGATAAATGACAAATCAGAGATCGTGCGAGATGCGGCAATTCAGGCTCGTGCAGAGTTGGATGCCAACCCGCTTACAATGCTCAAGGAATTAGAGTTTTCATTTTCACCGTGGCAACAAAGCAAAGTTTTTAAGCAAGTTACCGTTCACTCTCAAATTTCGCATGACAGTCTTCAATACTGGCTTTCTACCGAACGAGAAGATATTTCCAGCTTTTTGCTAAAGTTGATTTCACACTTTCATTGGGATGATTCTATTCCTGAGCTTTTACAATACTTACAAAGCGGGAAGCAGAGTCTGCGCATGAAGGTAATTGAAGTGCTTGGGGCATTTCCTTCGCAGCGCGTAAAGGATTGTTTGCTGGATGCTCTTGACAAAACAGAGGGCGAAGAAAACATCATGATAGTGCTAAAGGCATTGAGCGCCATGCTTACCAGCGAAGATCAAAACTGGCTGATAGACCTGATGCAAACGGCAGAAAAGCGCGTGACAATGTTGGTGGCACACATGCTTCAGCAATCTGTGGATGTACGAGCCATTCCAGTGGCGGATGAAAACAGAAAGCAATGGATACAGCACGCAATTAACCTTAAAACTGCTAAGCTATGATTTGGGATATAGTAGATTTTCTGGTTGACTTTTTTGAGTTTGGTGTTTTCTTTTATTGCACAGGCATTTTGGTTTCTTACTGGGTTATTTCAGTTGTATCGTACCACGTGGTAAGAGCTTATATTAAGGAAACGGAGAAGGAGCGATTTGATGAGCTTATGGGGTCACCATTTTTGCCTTCCATTTCCATCATTGCTCCTGCGTATAATGAATCGGTAACTATAGTGGATAATATCCGTAGTCTTTTGTCTCTGCACTACGGCAAGCTTGAGGTAATTGTGGTAAACGATGGGTCTAAAGACGATACCCTTCAGAGGGCCATTGATGCCTATGATTTAGAAAAAGTGGATTGGTTTTATGACATGCAGGTAGATACCAAAAATGTTCGTGGTGTTTATAAATCCAAAAATCCTTCATTCTCTAAACTGATAGTAGTAGACAAGGAAAATGGTGGAAAAGCAGATGCCATAAATGTGGGAATAAATGTAAGTAGCTCTACCTATTTTGCTTGTATTGATGTGGACTGCATAATTGAGCAGGATGCATTCTTAAAAATGGTACGGCCGATAATGCGAAACACTAAAGAGCGCATTGTAGCCGTAGGCGGTATTGTATGGCTTACCAATGATTCTATTGTAAAGCAGGGAAAATTGATCGACCTGAAAATGCCGAAAAAGTTTGTTCCCCGTATGCAGGTGTTAGAATATTTCAGGGCATTTTTATTGGGACGTACCGCCTGGAGTAAGTTCAACGGCTTACTGCTTATCTCGGGTGCTTTCGGGATTTTTGATAGAGAAATAGTGCTCGAAGCCGGTGGGTATGATCACAAAACGGTGGGCGAGGATATGGAGCTAGTGATGCGTATGCACGCTTTGATGCGCGAAAAGAAACGCCCATATCGGGTGAGCTATATTCCTGAGCCTTTGTGCTGGACAGAAGCTCCTGCTGATTACAAGATACTCGGAAGGCAAAGAAACCGCTGGACCCGTGGAACCATTGAGTGCTTGCTATTTCACAAAAAAATGTTCCTCAACAGAAAATATGGAGTGCTTGGTTTGCTAAGCTACCCGTATTGGTTGTTGGCTGAGTGGCTGGCTCCCTTTGTTGAGTTTTTGGGTTTAATATTCTTTTTTATCATGGCGCTATTCGGTTTAGCCAACTGGGAATTTTTTTTCTACATGGTTTTACTGGTGTATTCTATGGCCATTTCGATTAGTGCCTTTGCCATTTTTACACAAGAGCGTACTTACAGCAGTTACAAGCGTATTGGCGACCTTATGATGATTTTCTATACCGCTATGATAGAGGCAGTGGTGTATCACCCACGCACCGTGCTTTGGTCCCTTAGAGGAAACCGTGATTTTGCCACTGGTAGCAACAAAGGCTGGGGCGAAATGACCCGTGCAGGTTTTGCCAAAAAACCGGACGCCTAACCAAACTCCGAAGCCTCGCTTCCAAACTCCGAAAACCTCCCTCATAAGCCTTCCAGCTGAAGTTCATTTGTACCATAATTAATCATCAAAAACGAAAAGTTATGTGTGGAATAGTTGGATACTTAGGACCTAAAGCTGCTTACCCAATTTTGGTAAACGGACTTAAAAGATTGGAATACCGTGGATATGACAGTGCCGGAATCGCACTGCTTAGCGGTGATGAAATGAACATCTATAAAGCAAAAGGCAAGGTGAGTGACCTTGAAGCCGTTTGCGAAGAAAAAGATAAAAATGGAGCTATTGGAATTGGTCATACCCGCTGGGCAACCCACGGAGAGCCAAATCAAATAAATGCTCACCCTCATACTACAAGCCATGGAAACCTTGCCATGGTGCACAATGGAATCATTGAAAATTATGCAACCTTAAAAGCCGAGTTGATCGCTCGTGGTCACAGTTTTAAAAGTGAAACCGATAGCGAAGTATTGCTTCACCTTATTGAAGAAATTCAGTTGGCAGGTGAGTATCAGTTGGAGGATGCAGTGCGCTTGGCTTTGAAAAAGGTAGTAGGCGCGTATGCCATCGTGGTAATGGCGGTGAATGATCCAGAAAAGCTGGTAGCTGCAAGGAAAAGTAGCCCTTTAGCTATTGGAGTGGCAGATGATAGTTTTTTTATAGGAAGTGATGTTTCTCCCTTTGCCGAGCATACTCAAAGAGTTATCTATTTAAACGATTTTGAAATCGCTACAATAAGAGTGAATGGGAGCTTGACTATAAAAACAGTAGAGGATGAGGTAGTTGATCCATTTATTCAGGAGCTGGATATCAACCTTGAAAATCTAGAAAAGGGAGATTTTGACCACTTCATGCTAAAGGAAATTTATGAGCAACCAGCAGCCATACAAAATTGTCTTCGCGGGAGATTGAATGTGGAGGATTTAAATCTGGATCTGAGAGCGGTTCGCGAAAACCTGGACACTTTTAAAAACGCAAGCCGTATTATCATAGTAAGCTGCGGAACATCATGGCATGCCGGATTGGTAGCCGAGTATTGGATTGAAGCAATGGCTGGCATTCCTGTGGAAGTGGAATACGCTTCTGAGTTTCGCTACCGTCAGCCGGTAATAAAACCTACGGATGTAGTAATTGCCATTTCACAATCGGGTGAAACTGCCGATACCCTGGCTGCGATGGAACTAGCAAAGAGCAAAGGCGCATTTATCTTCAGCATTTGTAATGTAGTAGGATCATCAATTTCGCGTGAAGCGCATGCCGGAATGTACACTCATGCCGGCCCGGAAATTGGCGTGGCTTCTACCAAAGCTTTCACCACGCAGCTTATTTGTCTGTACATGCTTTCGCTGGAGTTGGCTCGTGCCAATAATGAAATGGAAGACTTTACCTATTGGAATAACCTTAGTGAGTTGGCGGTGCTTGATAAAGCCATCGAGCAGGTGCTTAGCCTTAATGATGAGGTGAAGGAATTGGCTCGCGATTATACGGAGAGTACCAACTTTATGTATCTCGGTCGTGGTTACAATTTCCCAATTGCCCTGGAGGGAGCCTTGAAGCTAAAAGAAATCAGTTACATACATGCCGAAGGCTATCCTGCTGCAGAAATGAAGCATGGCCCTATCGCTTTGATTGACGAGAATATGCCATGTATGGTATTGGCAAACTGCGGGGCTGGTCGTGATAAGATCATCAGCAATATGCAGGAAATCCGCGCCAGAAAGGGTGAGGTGATTGCCATTGCCTTTGAAGGTGATACAGAAATTGCTGAAAGCGCTTCACATGTGCTGTATATCCCAAAAACAAATGAAATGCTGAGCACTATTGTGGCCAACACCATTCTTCAGCTTTTGGCTTACCACATTTCTGTACTGAAGGGTTGTGATGTGGATCAGCCACGCAATTTAGCCAAATCAGTAACTGTAGAATAATTAATCCATAAACCTTAAAAATTACGAATCATGAAAAAGTTATACGCACTTGCTCTATTCCTTACGGTAAATGCTTGCCTAAAAGCACAGAGCTATCAATACCTTGGGAGTTTTAATTCAAATGGCCGCCCAAACTATTTAGATACTCGCGACACAGTTTCTCCAAGTTTGCTAAGCGATATTGACGCAAGTCTTCCGGAAGGGTATCCGGTGCCTACTTTCAACCCTCAGTACATTGCCAATGGCGTTCCTACGGATATTATTCTTACCGATTCAGCAGATGTGTGGGTGACCTTTGTAGGAGAGGGAGCGGGCTACAGAAATGTATTGGGCTACTACACTTATGATATCACGAATCCTTTAATTACCGCGCCCACTCCGGCAGATATCAAAATAGTTTTCCCAAATGTATCGGCACTTTACTCTGGTGGAGAACTCCTAGTGGGGGATCGAGTGAAAATCGGAACATTCCCTGCAAATACGGGAATTGGCTGGGTGCTTTTGGCCAACGGATTTCAAAACTCTACCGTAACTTCAGGGAACTGGACGCTTTACTCTGACCCACGTTTTAATCCCGAAAGTGATGTGACTTTGAGAAATCATAATGTACTACTGAATGATTCAGCAAATGGTTTGGTGGTGTTGGGTTTTGAGGACATCCGTAGAGATTACAGCAGTTGTGACCAGGATTTTAATGACGCGCTGTTTTATGTGAAGTCAAACCCTATCGAGGCCATTTCTACCACTGGCATGGAAGCCATCACGCCTACCGGGCAGGGTGTTTCCAGTGGTTTCAATGGCGGACTGGAAAGCCGTGGTGGACTGTCGCAACTAATAGGAAAGCGCAATCTGAATAGGATGCAAAAAGGTGCAAAACCTGCGCAGTTTATCAATGAGCAATATCGCTATGTAGAGCTTCCTGCTGCAGCCAAGAAGTCAAGCGGAGCGATGAGCCTAGAGCAATTACCACCTGCAGAATTGCTTTGTGCAAAAGATGCATTTACCACTACACCTTATGATTTGTTGACCATCACCAATGCACAGGAAGTATTAGCTGTGGATTATATGGACGGGGAACAGCGGAAAGCATCTTTTTTGGCCACCCGTACACAGGGTGATGTGTATGATCATACCAAGACTATTTGTGATCGCCTTACTGGTGCAGAGTTGCTAAATGTGGAGGTTGTTGAGATCAACGGGTTTGAGTTTTTGCAAAGCACTATCAAAAGAACAAACGGAGAAGTAGAGTATGCTA
This sequence comes from Owenweeksia hongkongensis DSM 17368, assembly GCF_000236705.1. Lineage (NCBI taxonomy): Bacteria > Pseudomonadati > Bacteroidota > Flavobacteriia > Flavobacteriales > Owenweeksiaceae > Owenweeksia > Owenweeksia hongkongensis. The sequence continues at coordinate 2,662,265 of NC_016599.1, forward strand.
CTACTTTTTCAGTTTTTGAAGAAGATGGTGTGTATGATTTGCAAAGCCTTTGGAACCTTGCCAATTACCGCAAAGGGGATGAGGTGATCAACGTGCAGGTATGGGCTTCTGCGCCAGCATACACCAAAGAGCTGGTGATGAAGGTAGTTTCTAATCTACCTGACCAAACTACTCAGCAGCAGTTGCCAGAAGTGCCGGAGGTGTATGTGAGCAAAGCTTTTTACAAGGATGGAAACATCCAGGCTGTGTTCAAAAATAGAGGTGGGGCCACCGGGCTGGAAGTAAGCGGTGTTCTGCGTGCCACTGAGGTGGAAAGCGCTTTTGGATATAAAGAAAGTGTAAGCTTGAGCGGAGAAAAAACGCAAGAGGTAAGTATTGTAACAGGTCATTTGTTTGATGCTGGGCTGGCCTTTTACAGCAATGGTAAAATGGTGGACTATGTATATCAGGCGGATGGTAGTTGGGGTCTGGATTACCAGCAAGCATACACTCAGATACAAAGTTTTGAAATTGACGAATCTTCTACCGATGAGGTGTTGGAAGACGAATATTTAGTGGAGCGTTCGGTTAGAATTGCTGCGGCTACAAATGATTATGTTTCGGTATACCGTTTTCTGAAGGCTGGTGCTATGCCCGTCAACTTGGAGGAGTATAAAAGTTTGAAGCTTGACTTTGCAGGCCATGAGTCGATGGAAATTTTCCTGATGTTGGAAAACACCAATTGGCAGGATTACCCTTCAGTAAAAGTGCTACAGGGTGAGGTTTCTGTATCGCTTGAACAATTTGGAGATGTTGATTTCACCAAGGTCACAGGACTCATTTTTGCCTTTTCGCCTAACGATGACGGAGCTGTTGAAGCCGGCTTGAAGAATGCTCGATTCTCAAAAAAGACAAGTGTATTTGTGGCAGACTCAAATCTCAATACATTGGAGGTTTACCCCAATCCCGCTATTGAAAAACTGAACTTTTGGGTGACGGAAGAAATGGGTTCTGAGGGTGTGTTTTCCGTTCAGTCTTTGGACGGTGTAGAGCGGATGAATCAGGAAGTTTCAGCGCTGGGCTCAAAAGAAATACGAATTAAAAACCTGCCTACAGGAGTTTACATTGTAAAATACACCACCGCCAAAGGTGAGTGGACAGGTAAGATACTGAAGAGATAACATGGAGGGAGTCTCTACTCTGACCCTGATTGGCGTAAGCTGGTCAGGGTTTTTTGTTTAGTTTGCGGTTATTATGCGCGAAAGAATAGCCGGAATTGCGGAAGTTGCTATCTCTCTTTTGTGGTTTTACCGAAACTGGAGAATCATGCAAGACTATCAGATTGAAGGTATATTATATGCTCTCATGATTTCACATTGGGTCCTTGTTATGGAATGCTTAGTTGATGTGATAGGAGTCGTTTTAGGTATTTTGGTTTTTACTAAAAAGATGAGGATAAAAATTGGCTTTCTGGCGTTTGCACTTTTTTGGGCTGTAGGTTTCATAATCGAATTTTTAGATATTACTTTTTGAAAATTATGCCTAAAACACTAATTATTAAAAGCCAATCGAAACAAAACTTCCTTCAAATCGAAACCCTTGCCCGTGAAATCTGGGAAGAGCATTATACACCCATTATCGGTGCCGCTCAGGTGGCCTATATGCTGGATAAGTTTCAAAGTGTGGAGGCCATGCAAAAGCAGGTTTCGGAGGGCTATGAATATTTTAGGATACAGGAAGAGGGGCAGCTTGTAGGCTATTTGGCTTTTAAAGAAGAGCAGCACGGGCTTTTTCTTAGCAAAGTGTACGTTCACTCTAAGGCACGTGGAAAAGGGCTTGGAAAAGCCGCTATCGAGTTTGTGAAAACAGAGGTTCAAAAACGTGGGCTTTCACAAATTAGGCTAACCGTAAACAAATACAATCACAACAGTATTGCGGCTTATCTCAAAATGGGTTTTGCCAAAACTCGCGAGCTGGTGATGGATATTGGGGAAGGCTATGTGATGGATGATTATGAAATGGTTCTTAGAGTTGGTAGTTAGAGTTGGTAGTCGGGAGTAAGGATTCGGGAATGGTGAGTCCCAACGAACCCATTCTACCATTTAACAAATCAACCGATTAACTTAGCCACCGACTTTGGCTTTAGTTTTGATAAGTTTAGCCCGACAAAACAATTTTCATTGAAACGTTTCAAGCTTACATTGCGTGCCCGCATCTTTATGTCGATGATTCTTATCATCCTCATTTCCTTTTTTCTTACGGGTATGATTTACTTCTACCACTTTAAAATGGAAAATGAGCGCTACCACCATGAGCGCTTGCGCAGAAAGGAATTTGCTGTACTGGAGTCTATCAACTTCTTACTTCGCGAAGAAACTTCCAGCGTGCATGCCGACTCGCTGGTAGGTATGTTTGACACAGAGATTTGCAAGCTTTCTAAAATCAACACTATGGATATAAACATCTTTAGTATGAACGGAGGTTTGCTTATTAGCAGCAATCCTGAACTGTTTGATAAAAATGTACTCAATGATACGCTTCACAAATCTATATTAAGTTCTATTCAGAGTGCGCATGAGCCACTTTTGGTAAAGTCGGATAATTATGGTACCAAATATCTTTCTACCTACGACTACATTCGGAATAATGAAGGAAAAGCGATTGCAATAATCAACCTTCCCTATTTTGAAACCGAGGATGTGCATCGTCAGGACACTGAGAACTTCCTGATACGCCTTAGTCAAATTTATCTTTTACTGGGAATCGTTTCTACCTTCATTGCTTATTTGCTTTCCAATTATATCACTGGGTCTTTGAATGCTGTAGGGCAAAAGCTGAAAAACATTAAAATCAATGAACCCAACCCTCCGCTTAAGTGGAAATTTGATGATGAGATTGGAACCTTGGTAGACGAATATAACCGGATGCTGGCTGCGCTGGAAAAGAGTGCCATAAAATTAGCCAAACAAGAACGGGAAAGTGCATGGCAGGAAATGGCCAAGCAGGTGGCGCATGAGATAAAGAACCCGCTGACACCAATGCGCCTTAATGTACAGTATTTGGAGAAGACCCTAAAGTGTGAAAACCCTGAAAAGCTGCATGAGTTTACTGAAAGTATGATTAGTCAAATTGATACCTTGAGCAGTATTGCTGAAGCATTTTCTAGGTTTGCCAGTATGCCTAAGTTGAACTTTGAGAAATTCCCCGCTAAGGAAATCATACAAAGAACTACAGCCCTTTATCCAGGCTATCAGATAGAATTTATTTGCGAAGATCAGGAGGTGGAGATTTATGGAGATCAGGATCAACTAGTGCGCGTGATGAATAATCTTATCAATAACGCCATCCAGGCAATACCCGAAGGACTGGAGCCAGAACTACATGTGCGCATGGAGCAAAAGGAAAAAGAGGTGCTGATCAGCATAAGCGATAATGGTTGTGGCATTGCTGAAGAGCAAGGAGAACGAATTTTTGAGCCTCGATTTACCACCAAAACAAATGGAATGGGCCTTGGCTTGGCCATGGTAAAAAACATTATCGAAGGTTTTGGAGGCAGGGTGTGGTACAATTCGAACCTAGGTGTTGGAAGTACGTTCTACTTCACATTACCTCTTTCTGAACATTAATTTAAAACCAAATAATATGAAACGAAACATGCTTGGAAGAATAGTTTTTCAATGTATAATGGGCGCTTCACTGCTAATGCCGGCTGCTAATTTGATGGCCCAAGATGAGCCCACCTCCAAAAAAACAAGTGGAACAATTGCGGTAAGCGGAAGTGCGGACATGAATATTGTGGCGGATCATGTAGCTATACAAATTGTGGCTGACCACACAGATGCAAATGCCCGTGAAGCTTACAAAATGACGACCGAAGAAATGAGCAAGGCGATTGCTTATTTGAAAAAACGAGATGACATTGAAAATATTAAAACCACACAAGTAATGCTCTACCCTCGTATTCGAGATTATAAGAGTGGAGCTAAAGAATACAATGCGCGTCAAACATTAAATTTTGAGTTGAAGAAACTGGAGAACTATGACGAGGTAATGCTGAGCCTTATAGATATGGGCATAAATGGAGTGGGCAATGTGCAGTTTAAAAGTACAGAGGAGGAAAACTACGAAGAAGTATTGATGCGCAAAGCAGTGCAGGATGCTCGCAAAAAAGCCGTTATTTTGGCCTCAGAGTTGGGTCAGGAAGTTGGCGCAGCCAAGGTGATTGATGAGCAGGGAAATGCAGGGCCGTATCCAATGGCGGAGTATAAAATGGCTTTTTCTTCTGATTCATCCGCAGGAGGGGGAGGTCCATCGGTATCTCCGGGAACCTTGAAAATCACCAAAACCGTACAGATACAATTTGAACTAAAGTAAAAGTAAACCATGGCTTACGAAAACGTAGTAGTTAATCACGAGGAGCAGTACTCCATTATTACAATCAACCGCCCCAAGCAGATGAAT